>JBNKKH010000036.1:0-40981 GCA_050291725.1 Sedimenticolaceae bacterium | reverse complement strand
AAAACATATGACCCAAATCCTTGGGAATAAATGTCAGGGACAACAGCACTTATCCCTGTACTAACCCACCCAGTCGTATCTCCAGTTTCAGCACCGCCATTTATAAGTAATTCGCTATCCAGGGTAGCTGCATTTGTGTTTATTACACACAATAACAAGAAAATTAACAGTATCTTTTTCATAATCAAATCTCCTTTTGGCTATGAACAACAGGGAGCAGTCAATAATTTGTATATATCGTGTTACGCTGGGTACATAATAATTTCTACTTAAAACTAATTAAGAGTGAGTTCTTTTATAAGAACAGCATCCTGCCTTATCGCTTTACCATACTATTTATACAGAATATCACCCAAACTGCATTTGAAAAAGCACTTACGAAAGAGTCCGCTTTTGGCCGATCACGGACTATTTCTAGAAACAATTTCATTCACTCACTACAAAGAAAAACGCCACCTCATATTGAGATAGCGTTTGGCTTCCATTCTGCGCATCCTTGCAGCGCTTCCTGGCGCAGGGCTATGGCTTCCTTTCTAGTCTTCAGACCTTCTTGGCGCAAATCCCGACAATAGGTTATCTAGTATGGTGTAAATTCAATATCAAGAAGTTCTGAAAAGCTTGTAAGTAATATCCCACATAGCATCTGATGTCTGTTTACCTACCCTGAGCTCTTATCCAGCTTCTCCACCAAATCCTCCGCTCGCAGGTGTGTGTATCTCCTAAGCATCTGCATAGACTTGTGCCCACTTATTGCAGCCACCTCCTGGTCACTTAGCCCCTTCTCAACCAGCCTGGATACCGCCTCATGACGCAGGTCGTGAAATCTCAGGTTGGTGATACCGGCACGTTTGATTGCATCTGACCAGACTTTATTAATCCTGTAAGGACGCCTTTTCTCGTCACGGCCAGGCTCCCCGTAGAAAATCAGTTCTACACCCTTGGGTCTAATTGAATGAGCTATGGCCTCACGGAATACCCGTACAGCTCGTTTTGATAGCGGCACGGTCCTGGCGCTGCCGTTTTTGGTCTCGTTGAGGCGCACGATGCGTCTCTGGAGATCTACCTGGTCTTTTGTCAGAGAGAGGATCTCGCCCTGGCGCATGGCTGTATAGAGGGCAATCCGCACAGACCAACCCAGCATTGGATTGGAGTGCGCATCGCAGGACTTCAGCATCCTCTTGGCCTCACTCCAGGATAGCCTTCTGTTTCTCCCCTCTCCCGCTTTAGGTCGACGTATGTTGGACACCGGATTGTAGACCAACCCTAATCCCCACTCTTTGATCGCAGTAGTATAGAGATGACCTATAAGCGCCAACTCAAGCCTGACAGTGGAATTGCTTTTCCCCTCCTCCAAACGATCATCACGATAGGTCGCAATAACATCAGGAGTGAGAGATATCAGAGCGTGTTTTCCTAACCTGGATTTCAGTTTCTTTGCCCGCATCTTTTCCGCCCGCTGGGTGGATGGGCGCTTGGTAGGAGTTATCTCCTTCAGGTAACGATCCAACGCCTCCTCCAGGAGCATTTTTTCTGAGGGAGAGCGTCTGACATAGACGCCACGGATCATCTCATCCTCGGTGCGTCTGGACCAATCTTCTGCGTCTCGTTTAGTGCGGAATGTCTTCGCGGTAGTAGGCCAACCTTTGCGCCGAATGACGGCTTTCCAGGTGCCGGAAGGGGTCTTTACGATTGTGGCCATCGGTACTCTGCTCCTTGCATACTGTACCGAAATTGCACCTCACCAATAAAAAAGGAGCTACGCAAATTACGTAACTCCTTGATTCTGTTGGTGGGCCATGAAGGATTACTCGGCTGCGCCTCGCCCTGCGGGTCGTGTTCGCTCTGCTCATACGTTCAGCCTCGCCATGCTCGGCTGTCGAACCTAGCTTATTTGAAGCCGAAGGTTCGAATTATCTCCGTAGAAATAAAAAACCCGAACACTAAGGTCCGGGCTTTATATTCTTTTTGGTGGGCCATGAAGGATTCGAACCTTCGACCAATGGATTAAGAGTCCACTGCTCTACCAGCTGAGCTAATGGCCCGTGGTTGGGGTGGATGATGGGACTCGAACCCACGACGACTGGAATCACAATCCAGGGCTCTACCAACTGAGCTACACCCACCATTAACTGGTGTTACTGCATCTTCCTTGCTTCTGCTTTTACAACTTAAATTACTAAGTCGCTCAAACGAGCCTAAATTGGCACGCCCGGCAGGATTCGAACCTGCTACCCTCGGCTTAGAAGGCCGATGCTCTATCCTGATGAGCTACGGGCGCATGGTCGATCAAAAAACTGGTCGGGGTAGAGAGATTCGAACTCCCGACATCCTGCTCCCAAAGCAGGCGCGCTACCAGACTGCGCTATACCCCGTTTTCTACTACTTCGCACCGTGACGAAGAGCGGAATAATACGCAGTGTACGCCCTCACGTCAACGCCAATATTGCAATATTAATGTAGTTTTTTGTGGACATAAACAGCCAGTTAAGTATCATTCCCACCTTTCTAGATTGTTCATTATGGAGCAGCACAACGCATGAGCGCGAAAATCATTGACGGCAAGGCAATAGCGGCCGAAATCAGGCAAGAAATTAAAGCTACAGTAGCAGAGATGCTATCTGTAGGGCGTCGCCCGCCTGGGTTGGCTGTTGTATTGGTGGGTGAGGATCCTGCTTCCCAAGTATATGTGCGCAACAAAGAGCGCTCCTGCGAAGAGGTAGGCTTTCTCTCAGAGCTACACCGTTTACCTAAGGATACAAGCGAAAAAGCGCTGTTGAAGCTTATCGACGACCTGAACAAGCGGGATGAGATAGATGGCATTTTGGTTCAGCTCCCACTGCCTGAGCAGATAGATGAGGAGGCGGTTATCGAACGGATACTGCCTACTAAAGATGTGGATGGCTTCCACCCCTACAATGTGGGCCGCCTTACCTTAAAGATGCCTATAATGCGTCCCTGCACCCCCAAAGGGGTAATGACCATGCTAGAACGCACCGGCCAGAAGCTTGAGGGCTTGGATGCTGTAATAATCGGTCAATCCAACATCGTGGGGCGCCCTATGGCCATGGAACTGCTGGCAGCCCGCTGTACCATTACTGTGTGTCATAGCCGTACCAAAGAGCTGGAAAAGAAAATCAGCGAAGCAGATATTGTGGTTGCCGCCGTTGGCCGTCCTGAGTTCGTCCAGGGAGACTGGATTAAACCGGGAGCAATCATTATTGATGTAGGCATCAACCGTAAAGATGACGGCAGCCTATGCGGTGACGTGGATTTCGAATCCGCCAAAGAGAAAGCAGGCTGGATCACTCCGGTACCTGGAGGTGTTGGACCCATGACCATCGCCACCCTGCTGGAAAACACCCTGCAGGCCCGTGAGCTACACGGCGCTACCAACTTAACGTAAGAGTTCAGCTTCATGTTCACCGGGATTGTCCAGGGCACAGCAGAAGTCGTTGATATTCTCGAGAAAGAGAACTTTCGCACCCATACCATCCGCCTGCCACAGGGCGAGCTAGAGGGGCTAAGGCCCGGAGCCTCAGTGGCCCATAACGGCTGCTGCCTAACAGTTGTCAGCATTGAAGATGATCTGGTCAAGTTTGACCTGATGCAGGAAACCCTACGCGTCACCAACTTAGGAGAGCTTAAGATTAGTGACCGGGTGAATTATGAGCGCGCTGCCCGCTTTGGAGATGAGATTGGAGGACACCAGATGTCCGGTCACATCATTGCCATGGCAGAAGTAACCCAAGTTCTGGAAAGCGAAAACAACCGCCAGATCTGGTTCCGGGTATCCCATGACCTAATGCGCTATGTTTTCACCAAAGGCTACATAGGAATCGACGGTATCAGCCTAACTATTGGTGAAGTAGAAGGTGATCAGTTTAATGTAAACCTGATTCCTGAAACCTTAGAACGCACCAATATGGACAGCCGCAAGCCGGGGGATAAGATCAACATAGAGATAGATCCACAAACCCAGGCCATTGTTGATACCGTTGAGAGAGTCTTGACCGAACGCGGAGCCAGCTCCTAATCAAAGGCCAGCAACCGGCCCCACTCCTCACATTACTCCTCTGTCGGCATGGAAAATCCCACGGGATACCCTAAACTTAGATTGGGGCAGCTAATGGAGCAGAGAGATGGCAAAATACCAACGCATTCTTGCAGCTATTGATCTAACGCCGGAAGGAAACAGAGTAGTAGAACAGGCTATTGAGCTGTGCCAGCTATATGATGGCACTCTAACGCTAGTCAATGTGGTGGAGAATATTCCATCCATCTACTCTGCCGAATCAACCTTTCCAGAGATTCCGGATATTGAAAAACAGCTGCACAAACAAGCTGAGGAGCAGATAGCTAAGATAAAACAGGAGTTCAATATAAGCGATGCAACAAGCTTTATTCGCTCCGGCCCTCCCAAGCACGAGATAATAGAATTGGCTCAAGAGATAGAGGCCGACCTAATTGTGGTGGGCAGCCATGGCCGTCACGGTCTAGAGCTACTACTTGGCTCCACTGCTAATGGAGTACTACATCTAGCAAAGTGTGACGTGCTAGCTGTATGGATCAGCTAGAGTCTAAGCACTACGTATCTCACGCATCGTATGCAGCGGGAAACCCGGTAGCCTGCTGAGTGTGCTGTTAACGCGGCAGCGCTTCGGCGCCAACCATGCTGCCGGTCTGCATGGTGGTTTTATTAGTAACATCTCTGCTCGCAGCGCCTTGGTGCTTGCGGCTCATTTCGATGCTATTCAAAAGATCGCGCTACCCCACCCAATACCTGGCGTTGCGGAACAGCCTCAGCCAGGGTGCATCTTCCCCCCAACCATCTGGATGCCATGAGTTCTGCACACTCCGGATCACTCGCTCTGGATGGGGCATCATAATGGTCACTCGCCCGTCAGAACTACTCAGCCCAGCTATCCCCTGAGGAGAGCCGTTTGGATTTGCCGGATAACGCTCGGCAACTTCGCCGCTGTTCTCAACATAGTTCATAGCAACTAGCGATTGCGCGCTTTCCAGCTGAGCACTATCCTGGAACTCCGCCCTGCCCTCGCCATGGGCCACGACGATAGGGATACGTGAACCCGCCATGCCTTTGAGCAATATAGAAGGGGTCTCCTGCACCTCAACTGTTACAAACCTGGCCTCAAACTGCTCTGAGCGATTACGCACAAAGTGGGGCCAGTGGCCAGTTCCTGGTATCAAGCTATGCAGATTGGACAACATCTGACAGCCATTACATACACCCAGGGCAAAGGTATCCTCCCGCTCAAAAAATGACTGAAACTGATCGCTTGCCCTTGAGTTAAACAGAATCGACTTAGCCCAGCCCTCTCCTGCCCCCAGCACATCACCGTAAGAGAAGCCGCCACAAGCAACCAGCCCGCGAAAACTATCCAGAGTCACTCTGCCTGCCAGAATATCTGACATATGCACATCCACACTCTCAAATCCGGCTCTATGGAAGGAGTTGGCCATCTCAATTTGGCCATTCACCCCCTGCTCACGCAGTATTGCCATCGCTGGCCTTGCGCCGGTAGCGATCATGGGCGCAGCTATATCCTCACTCTGATCAAAACTGAGCTGCACCTGTACGCCAGGATCATCCTCAGCGATACGTTCAAACTCCTCTTGGGCACACTCTGGATTATCCCGCATAGCCTGCATTTCGCGTGTAGTCTCTGACCAGGCCTGCTGTAACTCAACTCGACTCGCACTTAGCAAGCCACGTTCACCGCGCCTGACGGTGATACGGTCATCAGCAGTTATGGTACCAAGACGATGACTGTATTTGGCAAGCCCGGCATCATGTAAACGCTGTGCAACTTCAGTAGCATCGGCGGTTTTAATCTGGATAACCGCTCCCAACTCCTCATTGAATAGAGCAGCCAGGTTATCTTCACCCAGATCCGATATATCTATATCAAGGCCGCATCTGCCGGCAAAGGCCATTTCACAGAGAGTGGTAAACAGTCCGCCATCGGAACGGTCATGATAGGCCAGCAGCAGACCATCACGGTTTAGCTCCTGGATAACTCCAAAGAACTGTTTAAGCGAATCAGCATCCTTCAGATCAGGGCCATGGTGTCCAACCTGTTTATACACCTGAGCTAGGGCTGATGCCCCCAGGCGATTCTCCCCCTTACCCAGGTCAATCAGAATAAGTTCGCTCTCACCCAGATCGCTGCGTAGTTGTGGGGTAAGGGTGCGGCGCACATCACTCACCGGGGCGAAACCGGAGATGATCAGAGACAGGGGTGCGGTCATCTCGCGCTTGTCAGCTCCATCCTGCCACACGGTTTTCATAGACATGGAGTCCTTACCCACTGGCACAGAAATCCCCAGGGCCGGGCATAGCTCCATCCCCACCGCCTTCACCGTCTCATACAGCTTGGCATCTTCACCCGGATGTCCTGCTGCAGCCATCCAGTTGGCTGATAGTTTGATATCGTTAATGCTGTCTATAGCACCGGCTGCCAGATTGGTAACGGCCTCGCCTATAGCCATGCGCCCGGAGGCCGGGGCATTGATCAGGGAAAGTGGAGTACGTTCGCCGATGGCCATAGCCTCACCACGGTATCCCACATAGTCAGAGATAGTGACAGCAAGATCGGCTACCGGCACCTGCCAGGGTCCGACCATCTGATCCCGGTTAACCTGCCCGGTAATAGAACGATCACCAATGGTAATCAGGAAGGTCTTATTGGCCACGGTTGGCAGGCGCAGCACCCGCATAGCCGCATCTTTCAAATCGACCTGACTAAAATCCAGCTCTGGCTTATGAAATGGCAGATGTTTTACATCCCGCAGCATGCGTGGCGGTCTGCCAAACAACAACGGCATAGGAATGTCGATAGGGTTGTTGTTGAAGTGGGCATCACCCAACAACAGATGTTCTTCGTCCGTAGCCTCTCCCACTACTGCATAGGGACAGCGTTCGCGCTCGCATAGCTGTTTGAACTCATCCAGACGTTCTGCAGCCACCGCCATCACATAGCGCTCTTGAGACTCATTGCACCATATCTCCATGGGGGTCATGCCCGGCTCGTCATTGGGCACCTGCCTTAGTTCGAACTTACCGCCTTTGGCAGCATCGTGCACCAGCTCAGGCAGGGCATTGGAGAGTCCACCAGCGCCCACATCATGGATAAACAGAATGGGGTTAGCATCGCCCCGCTCCCAGCAGCGATCTATCACCTCCTGACAACGCCGCTCCATCTCCGGATTGGAACGCTGCACCGAGGCAAAATCCAGATCCTCCGCCGAGGTACCGCTCGCCATGGAGGAAGCAGCACCACCACCCAGACCGATCAACATAGCAGGGCCACCCAGAACCACTAAGGGGGTACCTGCAGGAAAA
Organism: Sedimenticolaceae bacterium; assembly: GCA_050291725.1. Classification (GTDB taxonomy): domain Bacteria; phylum Pseudomonadota; class Gammaproteobacteria; order Chromatiales; family Chromatiaceae; genus JAAGZL01. The sequence continues at coordinate 33,618 of JBNKKH010000036.1, read as the reverse complement.
TCACTCTTCTGCACATGCTCTTCCCGGATGTTGCCCAGGCCACCGGCCAACATTATCGGCTTGTGGTATCCACGTAGCTCTTTGCCATTAGCGGCAGGCACATCCTCTTCATAGGTACGGAAGTAGCCACAGAGATTGGGGCGCCCAAATTCATTATTGAAGGAGGCACCACCTATGGGGCCATCCAGCATGATATCCAGGGCGGAAACAATACGCCCAGGTTTGCCGTGATCTGTCTCCCATGGCTGCTCCATTCCCGGTATGCGCAGATTGGAAACTGAGAACCCGGCAAGACCAGCCTTGGGTTTGGCGCCACGCCCAGTTGCCCCCTCGTCCCGAATTTCGCCTCCGGAACCGGTGGCAGCGCCTGGATCAGGCGAAATAGCAGTCGGGTGGTTGTGAGTCTCCACCTTCATCAAAATATTTATCGGCTCACTGCTGAAGCTGTATTTTCCTGTCTCAGGGTCTGGAAAGAAGCGCTCACCACTAAAGCCCGACATAACCGCAGCATTGTCCTTGTAGGCTGAAAGCACATTGTCAGGAGAGCACTCGGTGGTGTTGCGGATCATCTTAAACAGGGATTTTTCCTGAGCCACGCCATCAATCACCCAATCCGCATTGAATATCTTGTGACGACAGTGCTCTGAGTTGGCCTGAGCGAACATCATAAGCTCAATATCCATGGGATTCCGCCCTAAGGCCTGAAAGCTCTCCACCAGATACTCAATCTCGCCCGGAGAGAGGGCCAAGCCTAGATCCAGATTAGCCTTCTCCAAGGCCGGTTTCCCGCCGCCGACAACATCCACACTGGTTGCCGGATTAGGCTCTGCATGGGTAAACAGGCAGGCGGCATCATCCAGATCAAAAAATACCGCTTCGGTCATACGATCATGCAGTGCCTGCATGGCGCTACTCATCTCATCCTCACCCAGACCTGTGCCTGAATCGGCATCCACTGTGAGATAGTAGGCGATGCCGCGCTCTAGTCGCTCAATCTTGTGTAGGCCGCAGTTATGGGCAATATCTGTGGCCTTGGTGGACCATGGAGATATGGTGCCGGGACGGGGCACTACCAGAAACAGGGTGCCTTGGGGTTCATGCTCTGTCAGATGAGGGCCGTAGCGTAGTACCTTATTCAGTACCCCATGCTCATCATCGCTTAGGGATTGATCCAACTCAGCAAAGTGGATGAACTCCGCATAGACAGTGACCTTATGTCCCAGGTCTGAGCTGAGGCGTTGTTCAAGTTTTTGTAGACGAAATTTAGAAAGGGCCGGAGCACCACGCAGAATGAGCATTTGTAACCTTATTCGATTGAGACAGTGATAATTCTAAAGACGTAATAATACTCCATGCCGGGAGATATTGCCGCAGAAAAGAGCATGATAATCCGCGAATTAACGCAAAATAAACGCGAATACTATTTCTCGTTGTAGCTCAGATCATTGTTACGCAAATACAGATATATGGCAGGACAGCAAAACACTAGTAGCTAAATACCAATTAGCGTTAATTTGCGTTCATTTGCGGATAATATAGCTACTAAATCTCGAACAGCTCAGTAACCTCATCCTGCGTGGCAACTGTTAGCCGCTGCTCAACAGCACTAGATACTGATGCTATAGCCTCACGCACCAGCTCTGGTCGGTTATTTTTTTCGCTTAGATGGGCGGCAACTATAAATTGCAGGCGTTCCGAGTCGAACTGCCTGAGAAACTCCGCAGCCTGAGCATTACTCAGGTGCCCCAATCTTCCCGCCACACGAGCCTGCAGGGCCGGCGGATAGGGGCCGTTAGCCAACATTCCTGCATCGTGATTACACTCCAGAAACATAGCATCACAATCTTTCAGGGTCTCAGCAATATGGGGAGTGTAAAAACCGATATCGGTCAGCGCCCCCAGTCTGCGTCCCTGGGAAGAGAACACGAACTGAGCTGGCTCTCGGGCGTCATGGGGTACTGGGAAAGGCTCCACCATGATATCCCCAATAGCGAAACCGCCCTCGTGCGAGTTAAACAGGCTCACCTGCGGCAGTTCGCCACAGCGATTCTGCCGGTGAGTTCCAGACGTCATCCACACCGGAAGGTTGTAGCGACGGGCGTAGGCACCTACGCCCTTGATATGATCTTGGTGCTCATGGGATACCACAATAGCCTGAATAGTGTCTGGCTCAACCCCAATCTGTCGGAGGCGTGACTCCACCTCTTTAGCAGCAAAGCCATTATCCAGCAGGATTCTGGTATCACCCGCCTCAACCAAGGCACAATTTCCTCGGCTACCACTACCGAGCGAGGCAAATCGCATCTCTTATACCTGAGAAATTATCAGCGCATCTGCTCATGCAGCAGGGTGAGTATACGAACTGCCGTTGCTGAGTTATCCCTAGCGCCAGATTCGCTCAGAATCGTAATCTCAGTTGTATCACCATTTGGAGTCAGCTTAACCTTATAGCGATTCTCCTTATCGATATCTTTATCATCATCCTTCCAGAAGGCGAGCTTGGAGAGCAATCCTGGATCCTCAGTATCTTTCATGGGATCGTTATAGCGTACAAAATAGACCCCGTCAGACCGATTGCGATCCTCTACTGCGAAACCGACTCGGTCCAAGGCTACCCCAGTCAATCTCCAGGCCCTGGCAATTTCGTCTTTTACAGTAAGTGATACCTGATTAGCTGAGCGATTCAGCTGAGAGCGTGATTTTGCCGACACCCCTTTAGTGGCCAGAGATTTACTAGCTTTCTTGTCTGCCACACCCATGTGTACCATGAGGCGACGCAACATCTCTGCTTCCAGACCATGATCGGTAGGACGTGGCACCCAAACCGGGCGCTCTGAGTTACTACCTGCATTTGGCACCAACTCCTCTTGCATACCGCGGTGAGTCAGGAACAGCTCCATGGTGCCCTCTTGTTCTCCACGCTCAATACGCACTCTAAACTGATCTCTAGTGGCTGCAGAGTAGGCGGAATCAAACACCTTACGTACTGCATCGGTTATGAAGTCAGATTTGATATCGGCCCTATTCTCAATCCAGTCGGTAACCATAACTCCAATGGATGGATCCTGTTCTGTCATTAGAATTCCGTTCTCCTGCCAGAAGTCTACTGTCCTAGCCCAAACATCATCAGGAGTTGACTGTATTACCAACCATCTCTTATCACCGTCACGTTTAACCTGGATATTCTCCAGCTTTGGTATAACCCCACTGCTTCTAGCATAACCGGAAGTGGTCATATCACGGCCGGCAAAATCGGAATAGGTGGCTGAGCCCACGCCGCTCTCTCCGGGGATAACCAGAGTGTCACTTATGGAACTGCTGGAAAGATCTGGGGGAACTTCTAAATCTGCTCCAGCCTGCTTGGATTTCTTATACTCAACTTTACGATCCGGTAGCATTCCCTCTACCTCAGGAAGAGCATTACAGGCAACCAGTATTGGAAGTAGCAGGAAGAGCAGTACAAATTTAGAAAATTTCAGTGACATTTCGCTTATAGCCTGTTCGATTATTTATAATTAACACTGCAGCGCAGTATGGCGCATGCATGGATCCAACATCCAAACCACATCCAATCCCGCGGTTTAACTCAAGCAAGAGCTCCCTATATGAGTCCTGATTGCTGCATTGAGTTCCGCAACTTTCCGTGATGTTCCTCAGATAGCCAGGTAAGAGGCAGTCTGATTCCGTTCTGAATTCGACCCATTTCGGCCAAAGCCCACTTTACTGGTATTGGATTAGACTCTAAAAACAGATCCCGATGCAAACCGGATAGGCTCTGATCAATTGCAGTTGCCGTCTCCCGATCACCAGCTAGGGCCGCTTTACACATATTACTCATCTGCTTTGGGGCAATATTGGTAGTTACCGAAATCACACCCTGCCCACCTGCCAGGACAAATTCACAGCCAGTGGCATCATCGCCACTATAGAGCTCAAAATCATCTCCGCAGCCGGATCGAAGTTGAGCGACCCTGGACAGATCTCCAGTAGCCTCTTTAATACCGATTATATTCTCGATCTGAGCCAGCCTGGCAACTGTCTCTGGAACCATATCGCAGGCGGTACGGCCCGGCACATTATACAGAATCTGTGGAATATCAACCTGTTCTGCCACAACTTTGTGATGTTGATACAGTCCTTCTTGGGTTGGCTTGTTGTAATAGGGAGTTACCAGCAGACAGGCATCTGCCCCTGCCTGTTGCGCACATCTGGTCAAATTTATCGCTTCAGTAGTGGAATTTGCCCCGGTTCCGGCAATAACCGGAATACGCCCGCTGCAAAAATCAACCACCTGACGGATCACACTACAGTGCTCTTCCTCATCTAAAGTGGCTGATTCACCAGTGGTGCCAACTGCAACAATGGCTTCAGTGCCCTGCTCTATGTGCCACTCCACCAGTGCGCGCAGAGCCTGCTCATCCACGCTACCATCTTCTGTCATTGGGGTCACCAGAGCGACCATGCTGCCTTGAAACATCAAAAAACTCCAATACCAACCTAAGTTTGTTTAAGGAATCGATCATTCTAAACCCCGCCTAACAGGGCTGACAAGTAATACATCCCATAGTGAAAACAAGACAATCTATGATAGACCACCAGGGGCCTTGCTAGGTAAACTCTCAGATACAACAATTAAAGGAGCAGCACAAACAGCATGTCATCACAACATAACTACCTTGTAATCTCCGCCCTCGGCCAGGACAAGCCAGGCATTGTAGACAAATTATCGGGAGCTATCCTGGAGGATAGTTGCAACATTACCGACAGCCGTATGACTGTTCTGGGAGGCGAATTCGCCATTATGCTAATGGTGGAAGGCAACTGGAACACGCTGGCAAAACTGGAAGATTCCATACCGCAACTGGAAAAATCCCTCGGCCTTACCATCATTGCCAAACGCACAGAGGACAAACCGTCTGCTGATGCCCTGCTGCCATATGGGGTGGAGGTTGTGGCTCTGGATCACCCAGGAATAGTCCATCACCTAGCCAGCTTCTTCTCCCAACGCAAAATCAATATTGAAGACTTGGTTACCAATAGTTATGCAGCAGCCCACACTGGCACCCAGATGTTCTCTGTCCAGATGACAGTCGGCATACCATCCAACGAACATATCTCAACCCTGCGAGATGAGTTTATGGAGTTTTGCGATGATATGAACCTGGACGCAGTACTTGAGCCCCTCAAAAACTGAACCTCCACATAAATAAGCAGTTTTTCTATCATCAACTAAAATATAACTAGCAGCAGAGAGAGCAGTATGTCTGAAAAAGCAAACCTGGAAAAACGCCTATTTATTCTCGACACCAATGTCTTGATGCATGATCCTACGGCTATCTTCAGGTTCCACGAGCACGATATTTTTCTCCCCATGGTGGTTCTGGAAGAGCTGGACAAAGCGAAAAAAGGCATGTCCGAAGTTGCTTCTAACGTGCGCCAGGTAAACCGCTTTCTAGACGAACTGATGCATGGCGCCACCAAGGCCGAGATAGATGCAGGTCTACCTCTGCCTACACCGGCCAACGGCAAGAGCGACGACCTGGCTGAATCTGGCAGGCTGTTCTTTCAGATCAGAGACCTGCCAAACCAGATACCTACAGACCTGCCAGGCAACACTCCAGACAACACCATACTGGGCACGGCCCTAGCGCTACAAAAGAAGTTAACAGATACGCAAATTGTACTCATATCCAAAGATATAAACCTGCGCATCAAAGCAGCAGTGCTGGGCGTGCATACTGAGGACTACTCCAATGACAAAGTACTGGATGATGTAAGCCTGCTCTACTGCGGCGAGGAGTCTCTGCCCGCTGATTTCTGGGATAGCCACAGCAAGGACATGGAATCATGGCAAGAGGAAGGACGCACCTTCTACCGCGTCACCGGCCCAGACATAGATGAGTGGTACCCAAATCAATGCATCTTTATGGATAGTGACGCCGGCTTTGACGCCATCGTACGCAAGAAAGAGGAAGATGCAGCAGTTATTGAGATAGTGAACGACTACACTAATCCTAACCACTCGGTATGGGGTATAACTGCAAGAAACCGCGAGCAGAACTACGCCCTAAATATGCTGATGGACCCAGAGTTGGATTTTGTATCACTGCTCGGCAACGCTGGTACCGGCAAGACCCTGCTGGCTCTGGCAGCCAGTCTCTCCCTAACCCTGGACCAGAACATCTACCGCGAAATCATCATGACTCGCGTTACTGTTCCAGTGGGTGAAGATATCGGCTTCCTACCAGGAACTGAGGAGGAGAAGATGACCCCATGGATGGGAGCATTAATGGATAACCTGGAGGTACTAACCCAGATAGAAGGCGGAGAGTGGGGGCGAGCTGCAACTGAAGAACTGCTGCGCAGCCGCATCCGCATTCACTCCCTAAACTTTATGCGCGGACGCACATTTCTGAATAAATATATCATTCTAGATGAGGCGCAAAACCTGACCCCGAAACAGATGAAAACCCTGATTACCCGCGCAGGCCCCGGTACCAAAATAGTCTGCCTGGGCAATGTATCTCAGATTGACACTCCGTATCTGACCGAGACCACTTCCGGTCTCACCTATGTAGTAGATCGCTTCAAGGATTGGAACCACAGCGGACACATCACTCTGCTGCGGGGTGAGCGTTCCAGGCTGGCGGATTACGCTTCAGATATTTTGTAATTAGCGGAGCAAAAGCAGTCCGCTAATAAACGCAAATATACTCGAACAGTATTATTGTTAATGCACAGAGACTGTGCTTAATCAAACATTTTTACCTGCATAATAAAACAACAGTGAATTATGCTATTTGCGTTTATTAGCGTTCATTTGCGGATCGCTGTTTAACGAAACGCCCTACTCTTTCTCTTCAGTCTGCGGCTTACGAATACGCAGTGATAGCTCCCGCAGCTGCTCCTGACTTACATTAGAGGGGGCAGATGTGAGCAGACAGCCTGCAGTCTGAGTCTTAGGGAAGGCCATAACATCGCGAATAGAGTCCGCTCCGGCCATCAACATCACCAGGCGATCCAGGCCAAAGGCTAGGCCGCCGTGGGGAGGGCAACCAAAACGCAGAGCGTCCAGCAGAAATCCAAACTTCTCTTGGGCCTCTTCTTCACCAATTCCAAGCAGGGTGAACACCTTCTCCTGCACCTCCTGGTTATGGATACGGATGGAGCCACCACCAAGTTCGGTTCCATTCAGGACCATATCGTAGGCACGCGAGAGACAGGCACCAGGATCACTCTCCAGCAGGTCGATATGCTCTTGCTTACATGCGGTGAATGGGTGATGTAGTGAGTTCCAGCGATCTGACTTGTCATCCTTCTCGAACATGGGGAAATCCACTACCCACAGCGGTCGCCACTCATCTTCCATCAGACCACGCTCTTCGGCTAGCTTAACTCGCAGCGCACCCAGAGCCTCGTTTACAATCTTGGCCTTGTCCGCTCCGAAGAAGATCAGATCTCCATCTTTGGCGCCAGTGCGGGACAATATCTCTTCAACTGCCTGGTCTGGAAGGAATTTCAAGATAGGAGACTGCAGTCCGTCACGGCCTTGAGCAACCTCATTCACCTTAATGTAGGCTAGGCCTTTGGCCCCGTAGATTCCTACGTATTTGGTATATTCATCAATCTCTTTACGGCTTAGCTCACAGCCATTTGGCAGACAAAGCGCGGCAACACGGCCATTCTTATCCTTGGCCGGACCGGAGAACACCTTGAACTCCACCTCCTGCATAAGGTCACCCACATCTACCAACTCCAGCGCACAACGTAGGTCTGGGCGGTCTGTACCAAAGCGTTGTATGGCCTCAGCATAGCCCATACGCGGAAATGGATTGGGCAGATCCTTATCCAGTACCTCTTTCACCACCTGACGGATCATCTCTTCCATCATGATCATTAGTTCATCTTCATCCATGAAGGAGGCCTCAATATCCAACTGGGTAAACTCAGGCTGGCGATCGGCACGTAGATCTTCATCACGGAAACAGCGTACTACTTGGTAATAGCGGTCCATACCGGACATCATCAGTAGCTGTTTAAATAGCTGGGGCGACTGCGGTAGAGCGAAAAACTGGCCGGGGTTAGTGCGTGAAGGCACCAGATAGTCGCGGGCACCCTCTGGGGTGGCCTTAGTCAGCATGGGGGTTTCTATATCGAGAAAACCATTATCATCTAGATAGTTGCGCAATAAACGGGTTACCTGGGAGCGCATCTGAATGCGTTGTAACATCTCAGGACGACGCAGATCTACATAGCGGTAGCGCAGGCGAATCTCTTCAGATACCTTCTCATGTTCGTCCAGCTGGAACGGAGGCGTATCAGCCCGGTTCAGAATCTCAAGTTCCAGACCAAGAACCTCAACCTCACCAGTTGGCAGATCAAGATTAACCGTCCCCTCAGGACGGGCCCTTACCCGGCCTTTTACCCGCAACACAAACTCGTTGCGCACATGCTCCGCCAGGGAGAACATCTCTGGCAAGTCCGGGTCAAATACCACTTGTACCAATCCTTCCCGATCACGCAGGTCAATAAAGATAACCCCGCCATGGTCACGGCGGCGATGTACCCAGCCACAGAGTTCAACTTCTTGATCGATGAAAGATGCGTTTAGATTTCCACAATATTGGGTGCGCATGAAACTAGTACCATTAAATGATGTAAGGGGCCAAAGGCGGGAATGTTAAGGTTTGGGCTCTTCCGGTGCAAGCTCTGATGATGTCTTTACGGCATCTGGGACCACTGCCCCCATAGACATAAGCATCTTCAATCCTTCATCTACGCTCATATCCAGCTCCTGCACATCCTCTTTTGGAACCATAACAAAATAGCCGCCAGTGGGGTTGGGGGTAGTTGGCACATAGACGTTAATCACATCTTTACCGGTCTTGCGCTGCACTTCCCCATGATCGGTGCCGGTTTGAAAAGCTAAGGTCCAGAGGCCTTTACGCGGAAACTCTATCAGCAATACCTTGCGAAAAGATTGCCCTGAATCGGAGAACACCGTCTCCGCCAACTGTTTGGCACCGGAATATACTGACCGCACCAACGGCACATGAGATAGAAAACGTTCCCACAGCTTAACCAGTTTACGCCCAAACAGGTTCGCAGCTAATACCCCGGTAAGCATAACCACCACGACGGAAATCAATACTCCCAGGCCGGGTATATCATAACCTAGAAGATTTTCCGGGCGATACGCCACTGGAATCAGCAGAATGCCAGCATCGAGCCAGTTAATAAGCAGCCGCACTACTATAATAGTGATGCCCAGTGGCACCCATATTAGTAGCCCAGCAATAAGGTAGCGTCTGAATGTAGGCATTACAGTTTGCCTGAGCTTCTAGTCTCCATTTGCACAACACTTACCTGCAGGACAGCTAGGCGCTGGACTGCAATCTTTCTTACCACTGTCATGCAGATTCTTACCCTTGCCCTTTTTGAAATCGGTCTCATACCAACCAGAGCCCTTCAGCCTAAATCCAGCAGCTGATATCAACTTTTTCAGCTCAGGTTTACCGCAGCTTGGGCATATCTCAAGAGGTGCATCACTCAGCTTTTGCAACTTTTCCAGCTGCTCACCGCACGCTTCACATCTGTATTCATATATTGGCATTGAATAAACTCTCAAATAATTTAGGTCAATTAACTGTATTTGATTAAATAGGGGCGCAGATATAAAAAATAAACCAGACTATACAACCCGGAATACATTCTCTCTAAGCGATTGATTTAACTGGAAGATTATCCAGCTACAGCAAATAGCCCTTATTTAGAACCAAAAATCTGGGGGAATTCTACCACATCAGAGTCTCAGAGCCCGAACCCTTTGGAGTCGTCAGTTGTCTCCGTATGCTCTCTTATCTCATCCACCAGCTTAACCAGAGCTGAGTGCTCCTCTACGGGAAGGCCAAATTTCAGATATTTCTCCACATGCTCAAACACCTGTTCTAACTCTACGTTACGCCGATTCAGGTAGATTAGGCTTTTACCTAGGCAGTGACTATCTTCATCCGTATCCCTGATTCTCTCTGCCTCATCCAGCGCTTTTTTGAGTTCATATTTGTCCGGTTTCATGGTATCCCTGCTCCAACTGTATATTATTCGGCCTCTCTCTGTTCACGGCGTTTTTTTAGAGACTCACCCTGGCGTTTTATCACATGACGGATAAGCAGATCACGATCTCTTTCTATCATGTTAATAAAGTTTATACGTACAATGTTGTTATAACCATCCGGATCTTTCACAGAATCACACCCAACCACTTCACCAAAGGTTACTATGCCGGTGAATGAGGGCATAAGCAGAAGACGCAGCTCCAATATGGACCCTTTAGTCACTGGCTCAGGCGCATAGAAGGCCATACCACAAGCGCTAATATTAACCGGCTGCGCTGGCTGCTCTGCAAGATCATTATCTTTTGACAACAGCGCCTTACCAATCATATCTATTTTGCTGTTTATGGCCTTTAAATATGCTGCGATATCCGGCTCTCCTCCCTCTATCCGGTGCATAATCCCAGCCATATTCTGATTAATAGAGGCAATATTGCTCATAACCGTGAAGCTGCCCTCTGGCTCCATATCTTCCCGATCTATTTTTTCTTCCATCTCCTGCTTAGTGATTGCCTGATAACTAAGGCTAATCGAGTCATCTATTCGGAAGAATGTCCTTCTCTCTCTGTTTTCGCTGGCTGCTGTTAGGTCACCGCTCATAATTTCACCCCAAACAATTCCTCATTTTTTATTTACCAACACCTATCGCATCCCTCTTTCCACCCTCTTCACCCCGCACTATGATCAACTCAACCCGGCGATTCTTCGCCCTGTTCTCTGGGCTATCATTCGGCACCAGCGGTTGGGAATCGGCATGTCCCTCGATTAAAACTCTATCTGGTGATATCCCAGGATTCATCAGCAAGGCATGAACAACTGATACAGCACGGGCTGAAGATAGCTCCCAGTTGGAACGGTATTTACTGGTAAAAATAGGAACATCATCAGTATGCCCAGCGACCACAATACGCCCAGGTGAACGCACGACAGCATCACTGATACGGTCTATCACATCCAGAAACCCTGGATTAAAGTCTGCGCTACCTGATGAGAATGATCCTTTCTCCTGAATGCGGATAATTATCTTGTCTTCCACGGCCTCAACAGTCACCAGTCCATCTGCAATCTCATCCTTAAGAATGCCTTTCAACTCATCAGTCTGCTGCTTAATCTCCGCCTGTAATTTCTTTTGAGCCTCAAGTTCCAACCTCTCCTGCTCAGTAGCATCCAGTCCTGGCTGTTGCTCCTGCGCTATTTTCTCCAGCTCTTCTTTAAGCTCCTGCATTGCCTTTTCCATCTCGGCAACTTTTTCTGGATCAGCCACCTGCTCCAACGCCTCACGCTGCTCCTCCATCACTTTTTCCATGGCCTCAATCTTCTCAAGCAGTGTGTCTATTTTTGCTTGTAGATCCTGCTTGGTTTTTTCCAGCTCTGCCTGCAACTCTTTAATGGCCTTTTCCAGCTCAGCAAGTTTCTCCGGATCGGCTGTCTGCTCCTCTATAACCTTATCCATCTCCTCAAGCTTCTCTTGCAACTGCTCCATCTTTGCACTCAGCTCATTGGTATCTTGCCCTTCGCTCTTCTTCTTATCTGGAACATCCAGACGCTCTTTCTCCACATCGGTAGTCTGCTGTCTTACTTCATCTATAATGGAAGGCTCTGTAACGGAGGAAGGACTAAACTCCTGTTTGATAACGCTGGTACCCATTACCACATCCATTACAGGAACTTCACGCTGCACACCAAAGGCATCTTTCATGGACTCCGCCATCTTTTTGAAGCGTTGCGCATCCACCTCGGCAAAAGAGAGCAGCAGTACAAAAAAGCACATTAAAAGGGACATAAGATCGGCAAAGGTAGCCAACCAGGGCGGGAGACCCTCTTCACATTTTGGACAATCTTTTGCCATGACTCCTAGCCTATTCCTCTTCCTTAGCCCGTTTGGACGTAGGCAAGAAGGTGGATAGTAGCTGCTCTAGAACTCTAGGGTTCATGCCTTCTTGGATTCCAGAGATAGTCTCTATGATTAGGTTTTTATTGGTTCTCTCTAGCTGGCTGGCTCGTTCCAACTTTATCGCCATAGGAGTAGCAAAGGCGTTTGCGATCACGGCGCCGTAGAGTGTAGTCAACAGTGCAACAGCCATGGCCGGTCCGATACTGGCCGGATCAGACATATTGGCCAACATCTGTACCAGACCAACCAAGGTACCGATCATCCCCATGGCCGGAGCCATTGTGGCCATGTTCTTAAACATGGTCTGCCCCACCTCATGGCGTTCAATAGTCAGATCGATGTCCCGCATCAACATCTTCTGTACCAGAGCCGGATCGTGTCCATCCACACACAGACCTATACCCTGCTTAAGAAAATCGTTACTGATCTCTTGCCCTTCTAAAGCAAGCAGTCCGTTTTTGCGTGCCACATCGGCCAGCTGCACCGCCTCTTCAATCAGTTGATTGGAATCGTAAGTCTGGTAAAAGAACGCCTTCAAGGCAATACTAAACGAGCCTAGAAAATCCTTTAGTGACACCTCCATAAGGGTCACCATAAAGGTTCCACCCACAACAATTAGAATGGACGGAACATTGACAAACAACATGACATCGCCACCGGTAGCAATTGCACCGATGATGATACCGAAACCACCCACCAGACCTATAAGTGTTGCAATATCCACTAAGAACTTCCCCTGTAATCTGAAAACAGCTAGCAAAAAACAGTATTACTGTATTTGATAGCGGTATCTGTGTTAAAAACTTTAGTTCTTATTTGCCGAATTTAGATAGAATAAACCGGCAATACAACCCGATTTTATTTGCCCAGCGAAACAAATATAAATGCATGATATTAAACATAAAACAATTCTAATAACCGGCTGCTCCAGCGGCATTGGGCTATGTGTTGCCCGCGGGTTACGAGATAGGGGCTACCGGGTGTTTGCCAGCGCCCGAAAACTTGAAGATGTAGAGATGCTACAGCAGCAAGGCCTTGAAGCCCTGCAACTGGATCTGAATCAGAAAGAGAGCATCAGAACAGCCCTTACCAGAGTGCTCAAGCTTACTGGAGGTGAACTCTACGCCCTGTTCAATAACGGCGCTTATGGCCAACCAGGTGCCGTGGAGGATCTATCCACCAAATTTCTGCGCGAGCAGTTTGAAACTAATCTGTTCGGCTGGCATGAGTTGACCAGACGGGTAATCCCGATAATGCGGCGCCAGGGGTATGGGCGCATTATCCAAAACAGCTCCATACTTGGTTTCGTGCCCTTCCCGTTCCGCGGGGCTTACACCGCTAGTAAATATGCCCTGGAGGGGCTAAGCGATACCATGCGCCTAGAACTACATGGCAGTGGCATTTATGTCAGCCTGATTGAGCCTGGCCCCATCGCAAGCAAATTCCGGGAAAACTCTTATAAAAAGTGGCAGCAGACCATAGCAGGAAAATCTAGCGTACATCAGGACAGATACCGCTCACAGGAGAAACGGTTGTCAGCAGAAGATACCCCAACCCCCTTCACCCTACCCCCTGAGGCAGTGTTGAAGCGAGTTATCCATGCCTTAGAAAGTCCGCGCCCGAAACAGCGCTATTTTGTTACCTTTCCAACCTATCTATTCGCGGTATTGAAGAGAGTTCTTCCAGTACGCTTGCTAGACGCCGCACTGCGCAAGGTAGGAGATTAGCTCTGACTGAAATAGTCTTTGAGAAAAATATCAAATGCTATCTGATTTCCAGACTCCATTGCTGCCTGCTGTTCAATAGAGTTGAGTGCCTCTTTTTCAAACAGCTGTTGTCGTTCCTGGCTCAGATCCCACTCTGCAAAATATTTTTTGTGCTGCTGGGACATACGCTTGGCAAAATGGAAAAAACCTTCTCCTTTTGCCCTCATCTCGGCTAGCATTCTGGCGGAAGGTGTCAGCTCTGGGTCAGCAATGATCTCTTGCTGTTGCATCAGCACAGAGTAGTACGGCTTTGCCAGATCACTTCCATCCAACTGTTCACATATGCCCTGCATATTGGAACAAATTTCTTCTGCCCAATGCTTGAGCTTAATCTCTACACCATAACGCGAGAGAGTCAGCTGCTCTTCTCTCCCTTTATGGGCAACTAGCTCCAGATTACGATCAATCTCCTGCTGCTCTTTCTCATCGATAGCAGGACTATCCAACAACAGACAGAACAACATGAAGATCTCTAGAAACAGCAACTGGTCCTGACTGACACCCAATGGATGAAACGCATTCACATCAATTGAGCGCAGCTCCACATACCTTACTCCACGTTTCTTCAAAGCAAGGATAGGCTTTTCCAGAGCTCCTGCGATCTGTTTAGGACGAACAGTTGAGTAGTGTTCGTTTTCAATCTGTAGGATATTACTATTGAGCTGCTCATATTTACCGTTAACCTTAACTCCAACACGTTTCCACTTCGGGCAACTGGTGTTGATGGCATACTCCAGACTGGAGATGTACTCATCCAGCGAGTTGTAGCTAACATTGATACCAGCACACTTCTCTTTACTGTTGGTATAGCCAATATCGCCCATCCGCAGAGAGGTGGCGCATGGTTCAAAATATGTACTTTCATCAAACTCAGAAAGGGTGGTCTCTCTATCACCAATAAAGGATTTACACACCGCAGGTGAAGCCCCAAACAGATAGGGGATCAACCAACCAAAGCGTTTAAGATTGCGCACCATGCCAAAATAGTGCTGATCAATAAAATCCCTGGAGTTGGAATCACTCCCCTCCAAATCTTGCAACCCTACCCAGAAATTATCAGTTGGCGAGTAGTTATAGTGAACACCAGATATTACCTGCATAACCCGACCATAGCGGTGCCCTAACCCTCTCCGGTAGATGGTCTTCATAAGACCAGCATTAGAACTACCGTACTGAGCAATGGGTATATCTGCTCCACCTTCCAGCGCACAAGGCATGCTGGTAGACCAAAGCTTCTCACCCTCTAACTTGGAATATACAAACGCATGGGCATCGCCCAGAAACTGCAGCGCATCTCGACTGCTAGAAAATGGCGGGGTAATAATCTCAGTAAGCGCTTCTGAATAGTCCGTAGTTATATAGCTATTGGTTAGGGCGGACCCCAGAGCTAATGGATGTTGGGTTTTAGAAATTCCTCCGGAGAGAGAGACTCTAAGACTCTCTTTCTCCAGACCGATATTTCCATTTCTGAGCAGCCCACTACTACTGGAATTTATAAATCTCGTTAGACGCTTATGTAGACCGGAATACAAGGAACACCCTGCTAATTAATATGCATATTTGAAAATGGCTAAAATGGGATTTATCTGGGAAAAATCACCTTGCCGAATTATGCATAGCAGCACGCGGAAGCCGGATGGTTATGTAATCTGATAGTATGCTGGCAGCCTCCCTGACGCCTATCTTCTTTATAACCTTCTGATCAGATTCCACTGCGTTTCTTCTTTTAACATCGATGACATCACCCTCACCATCATCAGCAGGTTTAACCCCAACAGAGGCGAAAAAACGGCTTTTTCTCTCTTTGCTTGCTTGCTTGCGCTTCTCCCACTCTGCTTTGCGTTTTTGCAGATTCAACGAGACAGTCTCCTCTTTCCGTATTTTGCTCAGAACATCCCTCTCCTGGATAAGATATTTAAACCCAACATCTGACTTTATCCGCTGCTCATGCCTAACGCGGAATTGATCCATTGATCCAAGCTGTTGTTGCGAATGGCTCAGGGAATCAATCCTAGCCCAGGGCAGTGCATTATCCAGTGACCTTTCACCATCCTCATCTGAATCAGAGACCGTGGGGTAGATGATGTCAGGCACTACGCCCTTAAACTGGGTACTACCACCATTCACCCGAAAAAACTGAGCCATAGTGAGACGCAACCGCCCTAGCTTTGCTCCGTCATCGCGTACAAAACGATCCAGATCTATAAGGGTCTGTACTGTACCTTTACCAAAGGTTGGCTCACCTATAATAATGCCGCGACCATAGTCCTGAATTGCCCCGGCAAAAATCTCGGAGGCAGATGCGCTGTGACGATCAACTAAAACCGCCAAGGGACCAGCGTAGACCTGTTCCGGATCCGTATCCTTCTCAATTTCCAATGAACCAGTGGAATCTTTCACCTGCACCACCGGACCAGATTTGATGAATAGCCCTGTCAGTTCAGTCGCCTCAGTCAGAGAGCCACCGCCATTCTGGCGCAGGTCGATAACCACGCCATCAACCTTCTCCGCTTGCAGCTCTTTGAGAATTTTTCTCACATCTCTGGTGGTACTGCGAAAATCATCTTGTCCTTTGGAAGCCGCTTCGAAATCACGATAGAATGCTGGAATCTCTATCACGCCGATACGAACCGGTGTTTTGCCATCCGGCTTTTCGATTATGGATTTTTTAGCCGCCTGGTCCTCCAATTTAATCTTGTTGCGCACCAGCTCTACAATCTTGGCCGCACCACTCGAACCACTCTCTTCAGGCAACACCTGGAGGCGCACAACAGAGCCCTTGGGGCCGCGGATCTTATCTACGACATCCTGCAGACGCAATCCAACCACATCTACAATCTCGCCCCATTTGCCCTGGCCTACCCCAATGATTTGATCACCTGGGTTTACCATACCGCTCTGCCCAGCTGGCCCACCAGGTATAGTCTTTACTACTACGGTATTCTCATCTTCTGTGGTGAGAACAGCTCCTATACCCTCCAGTGACAATCGCATGCTGATATCAAAGTTTTCGGCCAAACGTGGCAGCATGTATGAGGTGTGGGGCTCAATGGTTTGAGTGTAGGAGTTTATGAATATCTGAAAGATATCTTTCGACGCTAGCTGCTTGGTCCGGTGCAGGGTGGTCTCATAACGTTTGCGTAGAGTCTTTTTAATCTCCGGCATCTTCTTGCCAGTAAGCATCAGGCCCAGAATGTCATTCTTGATGCGCTTGCGCCAAATCTCATCTAGCTCCTGCTCATTTGCCGCCCAGGGCGCATCTTCTCGATCAAAACGGTAACTCTCATCCAGGCCGAAGTTAAAATCACTCTCCAGCTGTTTCAATGCATGCTCTTGGCGCTCTTCCACACGCTTACGATAGACCTTAAAAATCTCAAAAGCTGGCTTCAGATCAGCTCCGCGCAGAGAGTCATCAATTTTGTAGTTATATTTACTAGTAAAGCGGTCGATATCCTGCTGAGTGAAGTATCTTTTGTTTACATCCAAAGACTCAATATAGCGCTTAAGAATATCCGCTGACATCTTATCGTCGAGGACGCTTCTTTTATAGTGATACCGGCTAACAACATTATTAATAATTAGTGCGGACTGGCGCTGCTCCTTAGTGGGCTGCAACTGTTTGAGTGGAATCTCATTTTGCGCAGCAAACAGGGGGGCCGCAAAAAAAATGAGCGGCAGGAGTTTTATTCCTATCTTCATAGATCTTAATAATACCTTATCGGAGCAGCCTTGGCCGCTAATACTGTTAGTAGTCATATGACCTCAGGTTTAACCCGAGGTTTCATAGCAATTTTGCTTTCATCCACCCCATTATACGACTAAAGCTGGATGCAGGCCTGAGATTATCTCACCATAGTCGTCATTATCCGGACCTAACTGCCCATGTCTAATAAAAAAATCTATCAGCACCAAATTGCAGTTTTGCTTAAACTCATCACTATTTAGCACCGTATGCATTACATCCGTGACCGGCACCAGCTCAAACCCGGCAACTTCACCATCATTACATTTGGGCCGAAAAGATGCTGGAAGCTGCAGGTCATAGCAATATAGGGTATCCGGTTTCAGACCCTTTGCTGTCTCCATATTATATGTAATGGCCCCTACTGGCCTAGCCTCAGAGGCTAATTTGCGGTCTATTCCAGCCTCTTCCCAGCACTCTTTCCATAGGTTTTCTTGCAAACCGATGTTTGCCGGAAGTCCGCCCGCCACCATATTATCCAGTTTCCCAGGGAAATGGACTCGGTCATCGGAGCGCCGCCCCAACCACAGCTTCAGTTCACCATTCTCCACCACATATCCATTCATATGTTGGCCAAAGGCTCTAATTCCAAAATAGGGGGCTGCCGCACGATCGAGCAACAGCACACCACACTCCCTGGTGCTTGGTGTAGCCACATACTGCTCGCCATGTAGATGAGTAATCACTCCCTGCTCCACCAACTCTCGCACAATTTCTGCAACCCGGGCGCTGCGCTCTTGCATGCTGGCATCTGGCAACCGCAGATCTACCGCCTCATCCGTTACCCGAAAAACATCCGGCCATTGAGTCAGGTGGGACGCAAACTCGTGTTGCAACCGACCTACGCACGAAGAATCTACGCGAAAATGCAGGTAATTGCTTAGATCATGCTGATTACATGCGGCGATATGTCGCAAATAGCTCATACTTGCGCTTCAGCCAGTTTTGCCTGCTGCCACAGCTCTTCCATCTCGCTCAAGCTCAACTCCTGCATCTTTTGACCTTTATCCCGAAGCATAGACTCCATAGCCTGATATCTGGTTTCAAATGATTGATTAGCTCTGCGTAGGGCTGTTTCTGCATCAACTTTAGCGTGTCTAGCCAAATTGACGCAGGAAAAGAGCAGATCACCAATCTCTGCCTCTAGGCGTTCCTGGCTATCTGCAGAGCTGATCTCAGCCTCAACCTCTTCCAGCTCCTCTCTTATTTTATCCAGCGGGCCTTGAATATCATGCCAATCAAAGCCAACATCCGCTGCGCGTTTTTGTAGTTTGGTTGAGCGCATAAGTGCTGGCAGAGCCTGGGCAACTCCGTCCAGTTGTCCGGTTAATTTTTCGTTATTGCTCCCCCTATTACGTTCTTCTGCCTTGAGTCTCTCCCAGGCCACAGTCTGCTGATCAGCCGTATCTATCTTCTCATTGGCAAACACATGGGGGTGACGACGAATCATCTTGGCACAGATAGACTCAAGCACATCTGCGAAGTCGAACAGGGACTGTTCCCTGGCCATCTGGGTATAAAATGCCACCTGGAACAGCAGATCGCCCAGCTCATCTTTCAACTCATCCATGGCATCCCTCTGGATAGCGTCTGCCACCTCATATGCCTCCTCAATGGTATGACGCGAGATAGTGGCAAAGGTTTGCTCCCTATCCCAAGGGCAGCCTGCAACTGGATCTCGCAACTGCTCCATAATTTCTATCAATTTTTGCATCTACTCTCCCAAGGCATATATTCCAGGTCGGAAACAGTGATAATAACAAGAAATAATTAAATCTGATGGTATAATGCCGCTTCATTTTCACTCCAATCTCCCAGATTGGAGCAGTTTAGATTGACAGGTATTTGTTAGTGATAACCAGAATAGTCCTCATCATAACGCTGTTGTTTATCCATGTAGACAACTCCTTCGCAGCCCGATACTCCCGCACCAAGCCAGCAAAGTTTGAACTGAATGACGAGGGAGCAACATTCGAGTTCTGCTACAACTGGAGCTGTAACGACATGATGGATGTTAAGCTGAGCGCCGAATTTCTGGATAAAATAGAGGCCAAAATAGCAAAATGTGCAACCTCCGCTGAAATGGAGATTATGGCCATAAGAAACGCAGTACGCGATGCTGAAAACCAGATTCTGCGTGACCATGAAATTTTAGTGCACGATATTGCCGGCAACAAACTGGACAAGCTGAAAGAGGGCGCACTCGACTGCGTTGATAACTCAAGCAACACCAATTCCCTACTGCAAGTACTGGAGAAAAGGAAGCCATTCAAATATTGGAAAGTTGATGAGCCACGCGGGAGAGGTTTTTTCCGGCCACACTGGACCGCAACCCTGAGAACCGAAGACAAAGATTTCATCAACAAATATCGGGACAAAACCCAGATAGGAGATAAGGACTATACCATCTGGACCATGGATACCTGGCTTACCACCTTCGCCTTCAATCCATTTCTATTTGAAATTAATGACTGGCTAGATGCCCTCGACCCATGGGGCAACGACCTATACCGTGGTCTATATCATCAGAAAATAGATTGTTGGGGGCCAGTTGAACCCAGAAGCAGGGAAGATAAGCCACCCGATGAGTCTACAGTTTCGGACAACTAGGGAACTTGGCTAAGCTGTTGGCCGAAACCAGTATTTAGTCTGCTATCAGCCAGCTCCAAGACCGGACGGAGATCCAGCAGGATTTGTTTCAACTCCTGATCACTAATCTCGTCAACATTGCCCGCTTGTATCTCGCGCAGCAGGTCAATTGCTGGATCATCCGCAACCCAAACCGGAGTATGCTCTTCCATCTCAATTTCTGGGTGATCTAACTGTTCATGGCCAACTATACAGTTACCGCCAGAATCAACCGCACTGCGCAGTGCCTCTTCTGCACTGGCAACCAGCCCATAGGTACTAAGCACAGAGCCTAGCTCAAAAACAGTCAAGCCAGCGCTAACACTTACCTTAAACTGCTCCCCTGCATACTTCAAAGCCATGTCATTTATTTCTCTACACACCCTTTCCACGGCCAAACGTCCGCCGATACGGTTAGTTAGAGGCAGCACCAAGCCAATCCTGGCCTGATCAATGCGCGCAGCAAGATCTTCCGTACGAATTACACTTTTAATTTTTTTACCTAGATGAAACAGCAGCTGAAAAAACACCTTATTGCCGAATTTATCCAGCAAATTCTTATGGTCATCTATCTCCAGTACCGCCAGGGTAAACTCGCTATTATGGCGGGTAGCCAGGTTCAGATTACGCTCTACATGTAGTTGAAAATAGTTCCTGCCGGCAAGGCCGCTAATAGGATCGAGCTCAATATCTCGCTCCATACGCATAACCTGTTGCTGATAATTCACATACGAGGCAACCCGACCACGTACTACTGCCTCATCAAACGGCTTAGGCGCAAGATCCGTAGCGCCCTCTTCCAATAGCTGTTTTTTCAGCTCATCTGTATCCTCTTCACCCGATACTATAATGATCGGTATATTGATCAGCCTGGGGTTGCCATCCTTTCTAACCTTTTGCAGAAACTGATGCCCACTCATCCCCGGCATCTGCAGGTCACAAAAAACCAGAGCGATATCCTGTTCCGCATGCAATATTTCTAATGCGGCCTCAGCATCCTCTGCCACATGCACAGTGTACCCGTCGCCAAGCATCTTACTGATACTCCAACGCACCACCTTGGAGTCATCTATCACTAATATATGCGGCTTAGCTGGATTAAGTATCTCTGCAACCATTCAGCGCTCCCAGATTAGTTACCCAAGACAAGATTACACCATATCTATCATATCAATGCTTCCGCAAAGAACAGCAAATACAGAAAAAAGATATGCGTTTTGAGATGTTGATTTTTTAAGAAGTGAAAGGCGTGCGTTGTTCATATGACCAAATAGGCAGTTAACCTAAGCATCAAATTTACGTTCTAACTCATCTTTTGACATTGGCCTGTGAAAAAAGAAGCCCTGTCCATCACAACAGCCATCGACCAATAGAGAATCTCTTTGATACTCTGTCTCAATCCCTTCAGCAGTAACCTTCAGCCCAAGACTTGAAGCAAGGTTAATCACTGCCTTGGTCAGAGCAGAATTACTACTATCTCTTTGAATATCTTTTATGAATGACCGATCTATCTTCAGCTTATCTACCGGAAGAAGTTTCAGTTTGGATAGAGAAGAGTTTCCCGAGCCGTAGTTATCTATGGCGATGCTTACACCACGCATTTTCAAATGCTCTAAAGCCGCTACCACCTGTTTAGAGTCACTAGCAAATACTGATTCTTTTACCTCAAGCTCCAAATTGGAAGCAGGAAACCCTGTTGTATCAAGCAACTCCAATATTTTGCTCTCAAAGCAATCGCTATTGAGTTCTGACTCAGATATATTTACGCATATACGTTTATTAAAACGCCCCTGGTCTAGCCAAATCTTTCCTTGAGTTAAAGCTTGCGCTAAAACCCATTCACCCAACTGAGAACTCAGCCCAGTATCTTCTACCTGGGATATAAAACGCGGCGGCTTCAGCGTCCCCATATCTGGATGCTCCCAACGCAACAGCACCTCAACCCCAACAATCTTACCGCTGCCAATTTCAACTTGAGGCTGAAAATGCAACACAAACTCATCCCGCTCTAGCGCATTCCTTATGCTTGATTCCACCAACACCCTTTCGAAGGAAACTGAGGGCATATCCTCAGTGTAAAACTCATAGCTGTTTTTTCCAGCATCCTTGGCTCTATACATGGCTATATCCGCCTTCTGAATCAGTTCATCTGGCGTATCCGCATCATCAGGGTAAATACTGATTCCTATACTGGCAGAGACTAAGTACTCCTTACCATGACACTCAAACGGTTCAGAAAACACGTTAATAACTTTTTCCGCTACTAATGCCGCATCTGCTGGCTCCTCTATACCCTCCACCAGCATGGTAAATTCATCGCCACCATTCCGCGCTACGGCATCATCTAAGCGCACTGTATTAGAAAGTCTTACCCCAACTGCCCTGAGTATCTCATCACCAACTGCGTGGCCATAGTTATCATTAATTATCTTAAAGTTATCCAGATCAAGAAACAGCAATGCGAGCTGTCTTTTTTTCCGGTAGGCATGTTTCACTGCATGCTCCAAACGGGCATTAAACAGAAGCCGGTTAGGAAGTTCTGTTAAAGGGTCATGATGCGCAAGATAATCCAAGCGTTCCTGAGACTCCTTTATATTGGTTATATCGGAAAAGATTGATATGTAATTTGCTATCTCCCCATTGGCATCTTTAACTGCATTGACCGCAACCAGGGCCGGCAACAAAGAACCATCCTTACACTTACTCCACACCTCTCCCTGCCACTCTCCAGTCTCGTTGATCGCCTCCCACATACCCTCAGCGACCGCATCTCCTAGCTTGCTACACTCCCAAATAGTCGGCGTACACCCAACAATGTCATCCTGGGCATAACCCAACATCTCTTCAGCAGCTTTATTGATCTTTAGAACATGTTTATCAGCATCGGTAATTATTATTCCCTCTGTCGTATGCTCAAACACCTCACCAAACAGATGGAGATCTTCCAAGCGTTCGTTTAACTCATGCTCGGTTTTTTGCAGCTCTACGCGCGCTTCCACCAGATCAGACACATCATTAATTGCGCCCACAACTCCTACGGTATTTCCATTCGCATCCATGAGTGGCGCATAGTTACCAGAAATGTAATGCACATCTTCAAACTCACCCTCTTGCAGCTTATCGTTGAATTTAACCACCTCTCCAGCGATACACTTCTGAATCAAATCCATATGTCTCTGCAAAAATGTGTCTGGCAACACATTATCAATAGAGCTGTTTTGAATAACATTTAAAGGCAAGCCACATATCTTCTCGAAGTGTTTATTGGCTGCAAGGTATTTTCCATCAATATCAAATGCAACAATCCACGTTGGAGATGCATCCAGAATTGATGACAACAAATTACGATTATCTAACAGGGCTAGTTCAGCACGCTTCTGCTTAGTAATATCCTGAATGGTTCCAAATACTTTAATAAGCTTATTGGCATAATCGAATACCGGCTCGGAAACCACAGTAACATAACGTACTTCACCATCCGGCCTAGTGATACCAAAAGAAATAGAGTCAAGTTTACTTCCTGCCTTAGCCTGCATAACGCAGGTGAAATACTGCTTTACTGCATCTCTGTCTTCAGGGCTAGTACGGGAAAGCAAGAACTCTAATCCAGGATCGACCAACCCCTGGTCCACACCAAATATTCTATTTGTTTCGGTTGACCACTCAAAAGTTTTATCAGGTAGTTTAATACTCCAACTTCCAACCTGGGCTAAAACTTGAGCCTTAACCAACTCGACAACCTTGGAAGCCACACCTGATTGAGATTGTCTGTTTTGTTTTGCGGGGATTTGTTGTGTGAGGGTTTGTTCCATTCTAAGGGAATTATATTCAAGAATTACAGAGAGAAGTTTCGCACCACCATTCACAATATTGCTATGTTCGTCAGACAATTCACTCAAAGATCCATGTTCAAGCATAAGGTATCCATAATCTCCATATTTTGTCTGCAGTTGAATGTGTTCTGCCTCTGGCCTCTCCCCATCTTTCTGATAACCTAAGGTAACCCCAAGCTCCATGTCGTTGATTACATCCACAAACAGATCTACGGCATAATTCACTTCTCCCACCTGAGACAGATGAACAGCAAGAAGCAAAACCCTTTGGGATAAATCAACGCCAGGCATTCCTATACACTCATTTTGATTTTTACGCGTATTCCCCACACGTTCTTCCATTCAAACTTATTATTATCTAATCTGCCATGCTCACAAACAGAAAATAGCCTTGCTTCCTCTGAGGCTCTATTTGCTACTAAAGAACAGCTCTAATTTCTGGATAGGGGGAATACCACGGCGAAAATTACATACCTGTATATATCATTATTTTAATCGAAAATAACAACACCCAACTGGCAGGAACCATGTCACGACCAATCGATCTTTCCCTTCCAATAACCGGAAGACTACTATATCACTTACTATTTTTAAGTAATCCGGCAGGCAGTTATATCCCCATACGGCCATGCAGTCAACGCGCCATATAACTAAGAAAACAAGCCCAAGAAGCAGCAAAAAAACAATATGCTGTAAAAACGGATAATTATGGCACTTTGTTATTTCTACTTAACAACAATACGTCGTAACTAACAGGAATTAAAAGCATCCAAATCACCCAAATAATCCATATTGGAAGAACCTCAGACTACTATTTTAGTATTGGTTACACTGCTGTCCCGTTAACTCCCTCTCCCCTCTGGGGAGAGGGTTGGGGCGAGGGGGGGGGGATTGTGAGATAACTCATTGTTTTGTATCTTCCCCTCATCCTGTCCTTCTCGACTCTGGTTCCGAACTTCGTTCTCGATAATTGCTCCTGCATTATTCTACCTTCGCCCATCCGTGGGCTCGTACCTCCTCCTTCCCTGGAGTCGTCCCCAAAGGGGAGAAGGGACGCAAATTTAAGTTTCTATGTTTATCAAATTACTTTGTGTTGTTTTGCGTATAACAATCATAACGTTACAACTAGTATATTCACAGTTAACAGGACGGCAGTGTATTGGTTACCAAGTGAGCACAACACCACGCAGTAACAACTACTGGGTATCGACTAGCTGTTGCAGAATTCTATCTGCACCGGCCTCCAGCAGCTCATCAGCCAAACCGCGGCCCAGAGAGTCGGCAGCATCACGCTGGGCTCGCCGCTCGGCAAACAGCATCTCCTTACCATCAACACTTGCCACCATACCGCGCAACCAGATCTGATCCTGCTCCAGCAGGGCAAAAGCACCAATAGGCACCTGACAGCCACCCTCAAGACGATGATTAAAGGACCGCTCAGCCGCAACACGGCTGTGGGTATCCTCATCATTAAGACATTCAATCAAAGAGATAGTATCTGCATCACCCTCGCGACACTCAATACCAACAGCACCCTGCCCCACAGCAGGCAGCATAAACTCAGCCGGTATCTGATAGCGGATACGCTCTTCCATCTCCAAACGAATTAACCCAGCCGAGGCCAGAATAATGGCATCGAACTCTCCGCCATCCAGTTTAGACAATCTGGTCTGAACATTGCCGCGCAAACTAAGAATCTCTAAATCCGGCCTCTTATGTAATAGCTGACTAGAACGGCGCAAACTAGAGGTGCCCACACGAGCGCCCTCAGGCAGATCATCAATATGCGAATAGGTGTTAGAAACAAAGGCATCAAAGGGAGACTCTCTCTCACAGATAACCGGCAGATCAAACCCCTCTGGCAACTCCATGGGCACATCTTTCATAGAGTGCACAGCAATATCGGCATCACCCGCCATCATCCCCTGCTCTAACTCTTTTACGAAAAGACCCTTACCCCCAATTTTCGCCAGAGGAACATCCAGAATCTTATCCCCCTGGGTAGTCATAGTAACCAGCTCAACCTTTAGCCCCGCATGCTCTGCCATAAGACGGCTGCGCACATACTCAGCCTGCCACAGGGCGAGAGGACTCTTACGGGTAGCGATTTTTAGTGTTTTATTCATTGGGTTAAACCGTTTAATGAAAATGTATAAATTCTATAAAGTACAGCTATTGGCACCGCCGCCCAAATACTCATGAGGCGGACCGCATCAAATAGTACTTTTAAATCAATAAGTTATGGCGAGCAATACTGCCTATTGTGATCAGTAGGCATTCTAAAGAAATAGTAGTTGGTGATCAAGGTGAAACAACAATGCCCAGGGCTTGTTGAGTTACGACTACATCATTCTTTTATGATAACTTACGTAACATTCTGCTTTGTGCCCAAACCGGACATTAACGTTCGCCATAAGCCGCACGAGGTACGAGCGTCGGATTTGATGGCATTGTTATGAATTTTTGATGTTCTTAATAAGGTTCCCAATTTGGTCAAGACCATCGTATGTACTCGGAATTTTCCCAGGATCTGAAATGACTCCGCTAAATATTAAGTTCTCAAATTTTTCCAGCGCTGATTTATCTTCCTTCTTGATTTTTGCCGAATATTCAGAATAGCTTTGAATAAACTGACACAACGTTTGACGAAGCTCTATCTGCATAAGTTGCGCCTTAATCGATCTATTATTTACTAGTATTACCCTGAAGTAGTAAATTAGAATAACTTCTATAGAAGCAATCGGAATAAGTATTAGAAGGCGCTCAGAAGTAAGGTTAGTTGGCTGGTATACCCCAAATAATACGGCAACAATTTCCAGAACAAGTGGTGAAAGAGTCACAACACCCATCGTGATTAGAGACAAGAATGACCAAAATAACTCTTTTTCCTTCTGCTCTCTAAGTTCAGAGAAACCTTGATACAACCCCACGAAATTGAAAGCTGTCTTGTACTTATCCAGTTGATCTTTTAGTTGATTTACCTCTCTCTCCTTTTCTTTGATCTCAGCGTCCCACTTTTCTCTCAACTCTTCAGCTTCAGATTTCTTTTTTTCAAAATCCCGAAAAGCCCCAATACTCTCATCATTAATAAATTGTTTAGCTATATTAGCCGGCATGACAAATGACGCATACACAATCTGGGAACGCAGATGATCATCCATTTTATCGATATCATCCTGTATACTTTTTTTAATGGAGTGAAGCTCCATGCTCAATTCTTTCCCAGCCCCCACCAAGAAATCGAATTCACATAAAAACCTATATGACATCCAGAAAACATTATCGATAACTGTGTTCTTTGGAGGATCAAATTCGCGAAGAGCATTCACGTACTGACCTCCAATATGTTCAATATTGAATGAGCACCTTTCGTCCCACCCTTCAGGAGACCGATAAATGTATCCGACAAGTTCCCTCGCTATTTCCAAACGCTTCTTTCGAACTGGATCATCAATATGAGCAGCTTCAGCTTTCCTTAGGAATGCTCCTATTGCTTGAGAGTTAGATTTATCGGAGAAAAACATCAGTGCTTCCTTTTTTTATTCATAACATCTAAATATTCAAAATGCGCATATAATGAAATACTCGTCATGTGCGAACATTGAGTCATGCAGCATGAGTAATTATTCTCATTTAGGTTAAGCAAAGGATGAGTTGGTTGTGGAGAACGCATCCTGCCTTATATTTATACCCTACTATTTACAGAGAATATCACCCCACCCCCTATCAATAAAGCACTTCCCTAATGTCTCTTCTTGGCCGAAAGGGGACGCATTTATTTTAGATAAGATAAATGGGATTAATAGGTAATAAATAAATGCGCCCCCTTTACCGGTACTTCGAGAAGTCGTGCTAGACGATCTTCAAATCCTTAGCAGACCATTGGAAAAATGACCGATGTATATGGCCATGTGCCTGGTAGATTCGCTCCCTAGCAGGATCGCGGATCACGTCGTGACCTTCCATCTTTTTCAGCCAGTCTCGTTCCCCCCAGTTGCACCAGACAAGAACCTGACGTGTGTCTGTCAGGTAACGCCTAAGAAGATCTGCTCTGATATACAAGAGGCTGTGCCGATCTCCCTTCCACCCGTCGCCGGCCTCTCTATAGAGAGTACCGGGCTTGCCCATTGAATCATAGAAATCGATCTCGCGATTCTTGCTCGCCAAACCAAGTCGCTGAATTAAACTGGGCGCAGGGATATTGAAACCCGAGAAATCGTTGTGCACCGAATGGTAAGACTCCCAGCCAAAGTGAATGAACGGAAGTTCGACTCGGATACCAGGAACGTGTCGCATTTTCGGGACCGGATCGAGTGATTCGACAAATGAAATAACCGTTTCCTTACTTTCTCCAGGTATAGATCTAATCTCGACAGTGGAAGTAGTAGCCCTCTCTTCGGGATACACACTCATGTACCGATCGAATGCCTCCGCGATTTGTCGGCGATACCGGCCATTTCGCTGGCGCAGATGCCGCGCATAGTTCTGGCGGCGCCCGGCCTCCCCTGCGTAGAGATAGTGCTCAGTGGCCCCTTCTGGGATCTCACTATTCCCTGGGTACTCCACCGCAAGGAACTTAGCCCTGAAACTGCGCACATCTTTACGCGCCATGAACGCTCCGCGCAAGAAGGCAAAGAGCTCTCGATCGCGACTCTCGTCGGTTCCGCGGACGTATCCTTCTACGAGTACCCACTCACCTTGGTGCCCGTTTATCTCGGGGACCACAAGCAACGTATGCCAGTTCGGTGTGAAGCCGCCCTCGACCCAGGCTTCGGTAGAAACGCCATAATCGCCAAACAGGTTAGTAATTGGTGGCGTCCAGTCTGGTGGGCGCTTCGGAAAAGTTGGATCGACTCCGCAATCGGGCGTTCTCTCTCCTAGGCGCCAATCCGGCATCTTTCTCGCGACCTCACGCTCACCCCACATCTCGAAATAGGCAATCCACGAGTATTTCTTCCCGTACCGATCAACCTTCTCCTGGTCACGTGCGTTCCATGACTTATTACCAATCTCGATATCGGCTTTTTTGAACAGCTCTTCTCGGTACCCCAGGTCGAAAATGCGTCGTTCAATTTTCGCGCGGACCTGGACGTATTCTGGTTTCTTGTGGTCGTAATTTGCCCGATTGGGGATCAATCTTCCTATCGTGTGGTTGCCAAAATCCATTTGAATGGCATAACCAATGGCCTCGTTCACTGCTGGATCAGGCGTGCCGTCACTGGCAAATGGTGAAGGCGTATTCGGAAATGGCGGCGCAAGATTACGACTTGCTGTTTTGGGTAGCCCCACACAATTCGAACGCTGGGCAGTTTCAATGATGCCAAGCGCGTAGTCGCGCATCAGTGTATGGTGGGTTGCATAGCGCGCACTAGGTCCGAACATCTTTCTGTACAGAGTTTTCGCGAGATCCCCGAGCAGAGGTAGAAACGTCGATGTCGTTTCTGAATCCACCAGGGACAAAGTAATTCCATACGCAGCCGCTAACATGCGTTCTGGTACATAAGGATCATTGAATCCAAGGCATTTCACGACGTGGGTAAAAAGCACTTCCGGAAACTTTTCACCGATCAGCACAAGCGCCTTTGTCGCCAAGTCGCGATCACTGCGAGCGACCGTTGTAAGGACCAAGGAAAACAATACTACGAGCTCCGTTGCGGAGTGCTGCGTCATGTGAGCAGAGTTGAGTTTTTCCGCCCAAGTAAGTAGCCTGTGAATCGTGGGCGAGGCGTACCGGCGCCGAAGGTATTCGGACCACAGAAGATCACGGTCCGGCATCGGGTAGCGCGCCAGAAAATCGTACAAACGCTGGGCATTGTACGGGTGTTTTGGCTTGGTCGAGACAGCGGCCAACGCGTCAACTATTCGCTCCCACGCCCACGACCCAGCATTCAGATATTGGTTGATGACGGCCCGCGTACCCTCAGTGAACGATGCAGGGTCACGCCAAAACAACCCTTCGATAAATGGATCGAAGTAGGCATCAAAGCTCTGGGCACGTTTGGGCAACGCGAAGAATAGCTCCCGCTGCTTAGGTGCAAGCCTCTTCCCCACGCGCTCCGGGAATTCGGTAATCAGCGCCTGCGCCCATCCTGGCTCCGCGTACTCTCGGTGGTATCGATTTGACATTCGGAAGATTCGCGCGAGCGGCGATTTTCCTGTGAAGCTTTGCTTGATCGTTGCAGCCGAAGAAACATTGAGATGCGTCTTCAGCAAATGCCGCGCAACCAAGTGGTCGCTGAATCGTTGATAGGGAAGCCGAAAGACAACCCGTGACTTGAACCCGGATTTCGTCGAGTACCAGACGGCGTCCTCTTCGAGGATACCGTTTGTCCGTAGAACGTCGAGAAGCTGGCGCCGCTGTGCCGGCCTCAATGCCGGGTAGTTGGCTGAGATGATGCGATCGACCTCCGATGGTCGAACATAGCCGCGCAGATTCGCAGCCATGCAGGGCGCAAAGCCGGCAATCCTCCTGTCAACGATTTGATCGTTACCCTTCAGCAGGCCCCAGCACCCCTTGGCATGCAGGCCATATTCGCGCTCAATTGGTTCGCCAACGCGATTAACGAACGATTCGAGGACATAAGTCATTCCCTTTTGACCGGAGGCGATACCTGCAAACCCCCGCGCTAACTTTTTACCTGTAAGGTTTTGGAGTGATTGGCAAATCAGCTTCAGTGTGAGCGGGCGTGAGAATTCCCTGTCAAGCAGTGGTACTTCTGGCAATGGTAGATTGTAGTACTGGAAGAATGCTGCCTGAGCGTCGAATTCTTGATCGTCGAATCCGAGGTGCGTGACTCTATGGAATTTCTCTAAGTCATTCTGCTCAATGGCAATGGGCTCAAACGGCGTCCTACACGAGACGATCAAGCCAATGTTCGGTCGATCAGCAACGAGGGCTTGAATACGGGTAACAGCTTTTCGCCATTCGCGACGACGACCTTCGTTTACCCCCTCAAGGATGACGATCGCGCGCTCTGCGGCAGCGTTAGCTATTTTTTCAAGTCGATCAAATACTTCAACTATTGTTCGCCCTGCTTCAACCCGTGCACATATCTCTGCAACAACGCTGTCTTGGAAATTCTTAGCCAAAACAAGAAGGGTGGCTTGGCCACAATCGATTCTGGCTTGCGTGACATCACACAGTAGATGTGTCTTACCCGTACCCCACTCACCGCTTACCAGGAGTTGCGGATCAAACAGGACTTTGAATGCTGGGCTCTGAATGTACTCCTTCTCATCACGCACAATAGCCAAACACCGACCGATGGCGTTCATATTCCCACGGACAGTGTTATGTGCAGATGAATAGCCACTGTCACCGTCGGACGGTTGCATCTTGGCCTCCTCTGCACGCCAGTACGCCATATCTTCCAATAGCTCAAACTCAATATCAGAGAGTCGGTCCGACCAGTCTTGTCCTGCATACGCATCGCGTGCGCGCAGGCGATCTATCATCGGTGACAAGAAGGCACAAGCATCGTCCGCTCGCACCTGAAGTGTGTCGGGCCGCTGGCTGCAGTACTTGGCACGACCCCAAGCCTCGGAAAACTCATCCAGGACCGACTGAAATCTTGCAAGAGCGCTCGCTCCGCAGGCGACGTTCTCGATTGCAGTGAAGAGTGATTCGATCCTGATGTTCGGCGCCTGAGGGTCGATCCCTGGCGTATATCTTTGCCCGGCTTGTCGGATCTGGTCCTTGCTGAGACTTGTCAGTGCTGCCAAAAGTGATTTGCGTAAGGTAGACATAGCCAATATTTTAGGTTCGAGAACCCCCATACTCAATGACTGCTTCTGGCCGGTTACTACCGTTCGGTGCCCTTTTCGGACATTAGGTCAAAGCTAATCTGAAAAATAAATGCGCCCCATTTTACGGAAACTCCTGTGAGCGACTATTGTCGCTGATTAAAAGTCTCCGTTAAACTGAGGGAGGTTCAATGCGTCCCCTTTTATCTTAGATTATCAACCAAGGGCATGCCTATGTGGCAGACCGTAGCCATGTTTGATCCTCATAAGTCAGCTTCGAGCACCCGTTTGGATATCAACATTTGCAAAACGTACGGGAATGATATGCTCTTCTTGAATATCATCTCGTTCAATAGTAAATGTTCCGAGATTTTCCATCATTTCAATAATAACTCTACCGCAAACGGTTCCATACATTAGTGGTGTGATATGGTTCCACTCATCATCAAATTCACCATCCTTAATTCTAGTAACTGGATGTATGCATGAAAGTACTTTTTTAGCCGTTTCTGCATCGTTACCAGATATGAATTCTTTTTTATAGATTTCTGGGAGTTGCTTACCTACCTCATCAAGCATGATAATTTCGGCTAATTCCATAACAACAGGCCTGCTATTACCGTTATCATTAGAACTAATAAAGCTACTACAAAATATATCACTGTCATTTCCGCCACAAACCGCGGTTACGTTACCTTCTAGAGGAGATGGAAATCCATTGCCAACATTATCAAATACAATTTCACCTATTTTACTGATTAAGCCTGAGTTTTTTGAATTAACCACCACTTCTTTTGCTTTTAGTTTCTTATTGATAGAGCCATCATTTTTTTGGCCTGTTCTATAACCACGACTAAAGCGACCAGAATAACTCAAACGCGAGCCAGCTGTTCCAAATCTACTCATGTGTCTTCCAAGAGCACTCCGACCCAACAACCGCATTAGTGCCCAAACAAATGCGTTAGCTTGATTTAGAGGTAAAACACATGCCAGCATAATAGCTGATGAAATAGTCAGAAACTCTCTTCTTTCCATATGTAGTCTCCAAGAACACGGAATTAAAATCTTCCACTAATAGGCCTGGTAAGAATCCGGTTGCCCTTAATAACGGTTACATTACCTGAAAAGACCCCATTGGTTATTGCTCTAGAATTACCTTCAGCTCTACATACATTCTTTCTCACGGTCGCAATAACCCCAGTCCCTTTTGGTATATATACAGCTGTTCGTCTTGCAAGGTCTTCACGCCAAGTATATAGATCACCATATACTGGTATACCACTAGCTGAAGTTGTATCACAACTTGCAGCGAGTGGGTGTGATACTATTGTATTGTGTAGTTGAGAAGGCATAAAAATAATACTAATCCCCCCAGGTGAAACATTTTCCACATAAAAAGACACTGAAATGTCTCCCTGAAAACTATTTACAGGGGTGAATATGGCAGAAAAATCTTTTGCTACGAGAAATCTATTATCTTGAGCCAATACAGGACTTACTAATGTGGCTCCGAATATCGTAATAGTCATAAATAATATTCTGACTTTGATATTAAATAAATGCATATGACAGTCCTTCTATTAGTTGATGTTCTATTTTGTATTTTGTTCTAGATCAATCATAAAGAGTCAGACTCGATAATTAATAAACCACATCCGGTCTCATACTTATTCCTTACTTTCTATGCAGAATATCTGCCCCAACAATCATCGATAAAGCCCTTCCCAATAATCCTTTTAGTGCCGTATCCTGCAGCTCAGTGCCCTTAGCGGACATTATGTTGAAGCTGCGCGGCGCGAATGAAGGGCAGCATAGTTTGCGTCCGAACGAGTGCGTTAATATTTACATATCAACTAAACAATGGTTTGTGAACTAATTGATTTATACTAAGCCAATCAGA
>JBNKKH010000035.1:0-88155 GCA_050291725.1 Sedimenticolaceae bacterium | reverse complement strand
ACAACACAGTCGATGTTCTCCTGGTTGGAGTAGTCGAAGTTACTGTCCACGTGGTTGTAACTGGCGTGGCACATGGCACACATGCCTTCGTTACCGCGGGCATTGGTACAGAAGTTGTTGACCAGGGTCTTCTTGCCCAGGGTTTGGCCTGTTTTGGGGTGTTTGTATTCCCACTTCCAGTGTATGGAGTGCATGAACTGCTTGCCCGCCTTGTTGTGGCAGGAGAGACAGGCCTTGGTTACTTCACTGCCATTAGCAAATGGCCCTTGCAGTTCCTTTAGCTCAGCGTGATCGGTCGTGGAGTCGCTATCAACCTCTTGTAGCATCCGCTTTTCAGCTTCACTACGTTTATCATCTGTATACTCAGAAACGCCGATGCTGGGCTTTTTAGTATGGGCTACATCTTCAGCATGTGTCTGTGTGCCAATGAGCATCAGGCTAAAGGCAATTAAAGAGATAGTTATGTAGGTTCTTAGTGAAAAACCTGATTTTAATAAGTTAGGCATTCTGCCGTCCCTCCACAAGACCGGCTGTAGCTGATTGCGACAAGATACTATTTCTTGACCAAACAAGCGATTCTCGGCAAGGCAGAGTGAAATATGAATGACAAATGTCAATTTGAGCAATTTATGCACCCAAAACTGTGTTTATGGATAGTTTTATTAGTGTGATTGTAACCTTTGTTACATATATAAGTTGTGGGGTTATTTAATCTTTCATCCTGTCTTAAACAACAAGGTAGGAGATTACGATGCAGTCTATGAAATTTTTTATTGATACCCATGATGTTTCCAATAACTCTTTTCCCGAGGGCTTAACTCCTGAGCAGTTCGAGGGGTTTTATGCTCAATATGAACAAGCCTGTTATGCCGAGAATGTTGTGCCACTTCGGGTTCACGTCGGATTTGAAGAGGGGCGTGCCTTCTGTTTCACCATGGCTCCTGATGCTGACGCGGTACGCCGTGCTCATGAAAAGGTCGGCCTGCCATTCGACAAAATTACCGAAGTGACCACTGCCACACCGGGTGATACTTTTTTCCGGCGTTCTGCCGCTTGATTTCAACTGTCTCTGCGGTAGCAGAAGTTACCGCAGGGTAATGATATTTAGGAGCGGCTTATGAATCTCATGTTGTTCGATATTTTTATGATTGGCTTGGTCATGATAATGATCGGTGCGGTTGTAACATTATCTATGGTCTATCTGGAGCTGGGGCCTGCTACACGTTTATCTGGAAAAAGACATAAGCTGCTGGCTGTGGCTCTGGGGTCCGGTATATTGGCGTTTGTGGTAAAACTGTTGATTATTATAACCATTGCAGAGTTTCCGCAGTACACAATTAATCCTTTTTTAACCACTTCTGAGACTGTTCATCAAGTAACTGGACAGCCGGTTAAGCCTGGTCCTGCAAGATATGTTTGGATAGAACTAGCAGAACCGAATAGGGTAGTTCGGACTAGTGCGTCAGCACCGGTTGAGCGCTATAAGTGGGAGGCGCTACCAGAGCAGGCTCCGTCACCAGCACACAATCCAACTACTCCTCAGAAGGTTGCTCTGGGAGAACAGCTTTTCTTTGATAAGAGTCTGTCGCGAGATGGAACCCTATCTTGTGCCTCATGCCATGATCTGTATAAACATGCCGGTGCGGATGGGAGATCTACCTCGTTGGGAATAGATAGTCAGACTGGGGATCGTAATGCGCCAACAGTATGGAATACTGCCTTTCAGACTATGTTTTTCTGGGATGGACGTGCACCTTCGCTTGAGGAGCAGGCTAAAGGTCCGTTGGTGAATCCTGTAGAGATGGGTATGCCGTCACTGGTTGAGGTTGAGAAAAAGGTAGCCGAGCAGGAGCACTACAGAAAGGCGTTTGCCGAAGTATTCGGGCAGGGTGTAGAGATAAACATCGAATATATTGCGCAAGCCATAGCAGCATACGAACGTAGTTTGATTACATCTGATACTCCCTATGATCGGTTTGTGCGTGGAGATATCAATGCCCTAAGCCCAGCTCAGTTGCGTGGAATGGCTCTGTTTCAGACGGTTGGTTGTATTACCTGTCATCATGGGCCAAATTTTAGCGCCGCCAGCATTTTTGATGGCAGCATGCCGCAGCGCATTTTTCCTTCGAACCCAATTCCAGAGGAGCAGCGCTACAACTTACTGCTTAACTACAACAAGGCCAGTGATACAAATCGTGGTGTATGGCGCGTTCCTTCATTACGTAACGTGGCTCTCACTGGTCCCTGGTTGCACAACGGAGCGGTTAAGGAGTTGGAAGAGGTAGTTAGAATAATGGCAGCAGGGCAGTTGGGTCGTTCCGGACACCATTTATTGTGGTCAGATAAAGAGTCTACTATGAGAGAGCAGAATCAACCCAAACTAGCTGAACAGGAGGTGGAGGATATTGTTGCCTTTCTCAATGCCCTAAGTAGTGACAGACTGGTTGCTCGCAGGAAAAAGTAGTAGTCCTCACTGCTGTCCAACTTAACTCCCTCTCCCTCAGGGAGAGGGTTGGGGTGAGGCGGAAGGAATAGCAGTTGTACCGATCAAGTTAAGTGGGACAGCAATGAGTAGTCCTCTTTGGATACTTTGCTTAAGTGTGATGATGTGTGATACTAAAATCAGATCGATAGGCAAAGTGGTGGTTTGTGAATTGAGTAGTTATCAGGCAGTGCAGGATTTTCTTCAACTCTCTTCAGAGGGTTCTAGTCTACTTGAGCGTGATATACAGCAGGTTGGGTTTAAACAACCTACGGCTGTGATACATAAAGGGCAGTCGGTATCCGGGGCTTACTTGGTGTTGCGCGGCCAGTTGCGAGTCTACACTTATACACCACAAGGTACTGAGGCAACTCTCTATTTTATTCGTCCAGGTGAAACCTGTGTTCTTGCCCTTAACTGCCTGTTTAATGATCTACGCTATCCAGCCTGGGTAGAGGCCTCTGGTGATACCGATGTGGTGGTAATTCCTGGGCCGCTCTATCGGCGTCTGTTTGAGCGGGAGAGCGCGGTGCAGGATATGACTGTTAGCGCGCTCTCTACTCTGGTATTTCGACTGATGGATGAGTTGGAGCAAATACACTCCTGCAATCTGGATCAGCGCCTGGCCAGCTTTCTGTTGAATAACGCCTCGGACCAAGGGGTAGTGGCAATGACGCAGCAGACTTTGGCAGGACACCTTGGTACCACCCGTGAGGTTATTGCCCGGCTTATGCAGGGCTTTAGTGCCCAAGGTTTGGTGTCAACACGACGAGGGGCGGTATCTATAATTGATGCAGAACGCCTCTCTACCGTAGCTGCGCCACAGAGTTCTAATCTATTTGCCTCTTAATTGATTGCTACAAGAATGCAATTATGAACAGCATAAAGTCACTATTATCGGTTGTACTATTAACAGTAGCCATCGCATTTGCTGTGCAAGCATCAGATTCAGCCGTTACTCCGCCGCCTGGTGACCCTGTCAGAAAGGGGATACTCGATGCACTGCGCCAAGAGGTAAAGCGGATGCATGGGATCGATGTTGTGTTTGTTGTTAAGCATCTAAAGGTTAAGGATGGTTGGGCTTGGGTTCATGCATTGCCGCAATCAGCTGATGGTAAGAATAGGTACGATGATATTTCGGCTCTTATACAGATGAATAATCATCAGTGGAAGGTAGCAGAGATTCCCTGTACTGAAGTGGATAACCCTGAATGTCTTGACGGACCAGGCTATTTTATACAGTTAAAAAAACGCTATCCTGAAGTATCTGTTGAGCTATTTCCAGATTTAACATCTAAAGCCGATTAGTTAACAGGCTACCAGACAAGATGGCGTATTAGTCTAAATGCGCAGTCTCGCCCATACTCTTTCCAGTGAATCCCTCACCTGACGAGCAATATCATTTATTACGTTTTTATTAGCTAGTCCTAGCACTATAACCGGGTCCATAAAACTGATCTGGGTGCGACCGTGTAACTCCTGTACAACAATATTGCAGGGCAGTAAGGTGCCAATAGCTGGATCTACGCTTATGAGCGACTTTGCTAATCCAGGTGGGCAGACCCCCAATATTCGATATGGCTGGAACTCATCTTCAAGACTGTTCTTAATAATCCCTTGAATGTTGATATCTGAAACCAGTCCGAGCCCTTCTTCGGACAAAGCTTCGTGCAGTCTTGATATTGCATCCTCTATGGGTAGATTTAGTTCTGTGCTAAATGCGTACATTAGAAACTTTTTGAGGTGATAAAAGCATTGAGGAAGTTTATATTAAAAAAGCCGCTATAGCACATCCTTGTGCTTAGCGGACAAGCGCTCAGAACCCTGAGCTTACTGGAGATCGTTTCCTTTGCGTTGCTCCTCTTGTGCTTCAAACCACATTGCATTGAGCACCGCAAAAAATATCGCCATTGTTACACCTAATACCCAAGTGAAATACCACATAGTTGTCTCCTAAAATTATTAGTAAGCTTGATGATCATTAGCTTCCACATATTCAGTTGTTATCTTGCCGGACATCATCTTGTAGCACCAAGCGGTATAGCTGATGACGATGGGGGTGAAGATAACAGCAGACCAGAACATAACTTCCAGAGTTAGGTGGCTGGAGACGCTATCCCACACTGTAAGGCTGCTGCGTGGGTCGGAACTGGAAGGCATAATAAATGGGAACATGGATACGCCAGCTGTTCCGATAATTCCAAGCTGGGATACGGCACTGCTCCAGAAAGCTGCTACTGGATAGCGCAGTCTAGAGAAAAGCATGCCTAGTATTCCACCGACAAATCCCAGTACCGGTATCAACATGGTAAGTGGTTGCTTTGCGTAGTTGTCAAACCATGCTCCCACTGCTATTTCTACAGTTTTATCCAGTGGGTTAGGCAGGGCGCCAGCGACTACTTCAGAGGTGATACGGTATCCTGGAATACCTGCAAACAGCCAGATACCTGCGGCAGCGAATGCCAGCAGCATAACAGCACCGAAGATTTGGGATGCTGCACGTGCACGTTCGTATATTACCCCTTCGGTACGGATCATCAAAAAGTGCGATCCATGGAAGGTGAGCATAGAAAAGCTAACCACACCTGCTAGTAGGGAAAACGGATTCAGTAGCTCAAAGAAACCGCCGGTGTAAACCGGGCGCAGGTTATCCTCAAAATAGAAAGGAACACCCAAAATCAGGTTGCCGAATGCGACACCAAATATCAGGGATGGAACTGCGCCACCAATAAATAGCCCCCAGTCCCAGCTTTTACGCCAGGTAGGATTTGCTATTTTACTGCGATAGTCGAATCCTACTGGACGAAAAAACAGGGCCCACAGCACAGCCAACATGGCAATATAGAAGCCGGAGAAGGCTGTGGCGTAAACTAGTGGCCAGGCGGCGAAAATTGCGCCGCCACCTGTGATAAACCACACCTGATTACCATCCCAGTGGGGACCAATGGTGTTGATGATAACACGGCGTTCAGTGTCATTTTTTCCTACCCAAGGGAGCAGGGTACCAATGCCCATATCGTGACCATCCATGATGGCGAAGCCTAGTAACAGCACACCAACTAGCAGCCACCATATGATCTTGAGAATTTCATAATCGATTATCATTTATCTACCCTCCTCAGGTTGTACTGGTGATGCAAGACCACTAGTTGCTACTGCACCGCCTTCTTTGTGATAGCGTCCGGTGCCAAGTGAGCTGGGGCCGAGGCGAGCATACTTAAACATTAGATACATTTCGGTTATGAGTAGGCCGGTGTAGAACAGGGTAAAGCCTGCGAGTGAGAAGTAGAGGCTTCCGGCTGACAGGGTTGAGGTGGAAAGTCCTGTTGGTAGGATGCCAAATATGCTCCAGGGTTGACGGCCGTACTCTGCTACAAACCAACCTAGCTCACAGGAAATCCAGGGAATGGGAATGAAGAATAGCGCCCATCTCAGCAACCAACGCTTATCCTGGAAGTTGTCTTTTGTTGAGTGGTAGAAGGCCAGAGCGAACATGCTCAAGAGTAGAAAGCCTAGTAGCACCATGGAGCGGAAGGTCCAGAACATTGGTGCAACAGGTGGATAGCTATCATGTGCTGCCTGTTTGATCATTTCTGGTGTTGCCTGACTTACATCCTTAATGTATTTCTTGAGCAACAGGCCATATCCCAGATCTTGCTTGGTTGACTCAAATGTCGTGAAGGCCTCTTTGTCGTCGCCATTTTTGCGTAGCGCTTCCAGTGCTGTTACTGCAGTAGCTCCATTGCGGATACGCTTTTCTGCCATGGCTTCAAGGTCATTGATTCCAGGTACCTCTTCGCTGACTGAACGAGTTGCGATCAATCCTAGTACGTAGGGGATTTGTATCTCAGCATGGTTAGTGCGAGCCTCATCATCGGGAATTCCAAAAAGGGTAAATGCGGCTGGTGCCTCTTCGGTCTCCCACATCCCTTCCATGGCAGCAAGTTTGGTCTTTTGATGTTCGGTTACTGCGTAACCTGATTCGTCACCTAGAACGATTACCGAAAGTATAGATGCCAAGCCGAAAGCTGCTGCAATCCGGAACGAGCGCTTAGCAAATTCCATATCTCTACCTTTGAGTAGATACCAAGAGCTGATTCCCAGTACAAAGGCAGATGCGGTTACATAGCCGGCAGATACAGTATGTACAAACTTGGCTTGGGCCGCAGGGTTTAATATCAGATCTACAAAGCTAGTCATCTCCATACGCATGGTCACATAGGAGAATTCTGCGCCTACTGGATTCTGCATCCAGCCGTTGGCAATTAGAATCCAAACTGCAGAGAGGTTTGAACCTATGGCAGTCAAATAGGTAACCATCAGATGTTGACGTTTGGATAACTTGTCCCAGCCAAAAAAGAATAAACCAATGAAGGTTGATTCCAGGAAGAAGGCCATTAGACCTTCAATTGCTAGGGGAGCTCCGAAGATATCACCAACGTAGTGAGAGTAGTAAGCCCAGTTGGTGCCAAACTCAAACTCCATGGTGATACCAGTGGTGACGCCGAGAGCAAAGTTGATACCAAACAACTTGCCCCAGAACTTCACCATATCTCGATAGATCTCCTTGCCAGTCATTACGTAGGTGGTTTCCATAATGGCCAGCATGAAGGTAAGTCCCAGTGTTAGTGGGACAAATAAAAAGTGATAAAACGCGGTTACAGCGAACTGTAACCGCGACAGATCTACAACTTCTTCTGTAATCATCTTTATTTCTCTCTTCTGTTATATTAATTGAGTTATTAGAAACATCGTTTGCTGCTTTACGTTGAGTGCCTATTCAACACTCTCTGTTTTCGTCTCCCCAGGCTGACGAAGTATGGCCTGCGAAACATGGGTTGGATTCATGCCGTCGATCATCGATGGGATAACCGGCTCCCGATAAAATGCATACCAGATGGCAGTGATAGCACATAGCTTCACCACCAATAGAATAATTATCTCTTTGGATAGGGTTTTCTCTTTACTGGCTAGAACTGACATTCAATTACGCCTCTGTCGTAAACGGATATTAGTCGTGACCATGTCCATGGTGATTACATGATTCTGGAGCTGGTGGCTTAATTTGGTTTTGCATTAGATCTTTAACCGCTTGGATTGGATCCTCTTCTCCAGTTACAACAACAGCAACTCCTCTGGAAAACATTTTCTGAACGAAGCCTGATCCGGCACTGCCGGTAACTAGTACATCCATCTGATCCAGAGGGTGAGAGCCTTGGTTGTTACGGAACTCATGCATGGTCATAACCTTGTCTAAATCAAGACGTTCGGTTTCAATTGGATCGCCATTTGGAGTAGCTTCATAAACAAGAAAGCGGCGGGTTTTCCCTGCATGACCAGTCACAGTTCTGTAGTTTTGACTTGTTACTGCAATCTTCATAAAAACAGATCCCTTATTACTATTCGCTCGCTCTATGGCGAGTCTGTTTTGCTTTACAGAATACCTAAAAACACATATAAAACAACATGTTATATCACGCACTAACCTGTGCTAAATAACTTGTTTTAAGTGAAATAACGCATATATGACGCAATTTTTATTTAGCGCATAGTTATCTTATTTAACGAAATAGCAGCATCTGTGCCAGATTTGATAATAATCACTAAATCAAGCAGTTAGTCCTGATCAGGCTGGAGTATCTAGGATATTTGTTTCTGCGCCATGCCAAATATGGCATAATTAAGGTTTAGACTGCATAAAATGACATGTGAGAGGGGTGCGACGGTGCCAGATTCATCTCCAAAAGATTTGCCAGATATAATTCACCTGCTAGAGGCGCTACCAGAGCCAAAGGCCTTAATGACTCCCGACTATAAAATAGTGGCAGTAAACGAAGCCTATCGTCGTCAGTTGGGGGTGGATGACTCAGTTCGTGGACGCTTCTGTTATGAGGTATCGCACCACTATGAAACCCCATGTGACCAGGAGGGGGAAAGCTGTCCACTGCGTGATAGTCTGCTGTCTGGTGAGCCGCGCCGGGTACTGCATGTTCACCACACCCCAGCAGGCCCTGAGCATGTTGAGGTGGTGATTGCGCCTGTTTCAGGGAATCTGGGAGAGACCTATTTTCTTGAGACTATGCGTATCTTGCGCCATGCCAGGTTTGGTACCAAAGATCGTGAACTGGTGGGATTTTCTCGTCCCTTTCTAGATATGTTGGAGCTAGCCCGCCGAGTCTCTGCTAAAGATGTTTCTGTTCTGCTATTGGGAGAATCCGGTACCGGTAAAGAGTTAGTGGCCCACGCCATTCATGATATGAGTCCTCATGCTGATGCACCATTTGTTGCTGTTGACTGTTCCAGTCTGACCGAAACCCTGTTCGAAAGCGAGCTGTTTGGGCATGAACGTGGTGCCTTTACTGGTGCGCTTTCGCGTAAGATTGGTTTAGTGGAAGCGGCTGAAGGAGGTACGCTGTTTCTCGATGAGGTTGGGGATATCCCACTGCCGCTGCAGGTGAAGCTTTTGCGCCTTTTGGAGACCGGAACCTATCGCCGTGTAGGAGGCGTAGAGCCATTAGGCGCGAACTTCAGGGTTATTGCTGCAACCCATCGAAATCTGGAGGAGATGATTCAAGAAGGTAGTTTCCGCCAGGATCTCTATTTCCGGATAAATGTATTTCCCATCGTGCTACCGCCACTGCGTCAGCGTATTCAGGATCTGCCTAAACTTATTGAACAGCTATTGGTTAGAATTGATCCGCGAAGATCTGTCACCTTGGGTAAAGAGGCGTTGTCACTACTTACTAGCCACACTTTCCCAGGCAATGTACGTGAGCTGCGCAATATGATCGAAAGGGCCTTGGTATTGGCAGATGGTGATACTTTACTGCCACAGCATTTTCCTGGCCTTATAGCTGGAGTTAAACCGGCGGATTCAACGGAGGTAGAGTTCAATAGCATTGTCCCACTTGAGCAAATGGAGCAGCGCTATTTGGAGTGGGCAGCTAGTAACTATCCTGGAGACAGACAATCTTTGGCAGCTAAACTAGGAGTTAGCGAACGTACTCTTTATCGCAAGTTGCAGCAGTCTACAAAGTCAGAGTAACCCTTATGGATATGTGACGACATACGATGCCGTAATAGATAAATTCAACGAAAAAACAAATAGTTATAGCATGCGGCGTATAATGTCTTTTTCTGTGCCTTCATTCTCAAGCCAGTACTTAAATATAATTGCTACGTGTGCAAGTATCACTAGCAGCATTAGCCATCCTCCAATCATGTGTATGGCGTAAAGAGCGGTGTACAGCGATTCGCTTTTGCCAACCAATGCTGGAAGTTCAAATAACCCAAAAAACACAATTGAGTCGCCGTGAGCGTTTGACATTAGGTAGCCGTTTAGGGGAAGTAATAGCATAAGTATGCGCAGTAGCTTTTTTATGCTACGTATTAGCATTCGCTCCTTACCAGCGAAAACTGCGGGCAGTTGTGGCTGGGGACCAGTGATTAACATCCTGGTTATCTTTATAGCAACTAACAGAATAACAACTATGCCAATAGATTGGTGTATTGTATAAAGCTGTAGATAGAAACGCTTCTCCTCTGCAGTTACTCTGGGAAGGTCTCCCGTATAAATGCCCATGATGATCAGAATAAAAATTATGGCTGCAAGAAGCCAATGCACTGTTTTTGAGAAGGTACTAAATTCAGTAGGACGACTGTGTGTCATTATGTTGTCTCATGCCATGATAGTGCTCTGCCAGATGGAGTGAGGATCTGTAAAACAGAACTGTTCTATTTATGCTACAGCATTAATAATGCTGCTGATAGTTGACGCTGATCTCTATTGCGCGCTGTTGATTATAGCGATTTGTTTTTTGTCTGGTATTGAGTATTATCATCTTCTGCTCTAGCAGGATGGTGTAGATTGCCAAGAGTATTTATCTACTATCGGGAAACTAATTGTGAAGATTCTAGTTCAACTTATTTCCATTGCCTTGATAGGTTTGGGTTTGTTTGCCATGTTCTCAAGCAGTATGGTTGGCGCTGGTCTCAGTGGGTTTATCGGCGTCCCCCTATTTATTGTTGGACTTGCCCTTAGTGTGTGGCAGATAGCCCGGCAGCGTAGCAGCAGCGCGTAGTTTGTTCAGGGCGTGATATGCATCTCTCAGAGATGTTATAGATGTCTAATCTATGACATCTGTGCATCTATGCCTGATTAACTATCAAGCTACAAATCGTGGGTTGGTCGTTGTTTGATACAGATATCATGTTGATGACTGCACACTAAAGTATTGCGCTGTATCCATAGCGTGCCGATTTTGCTCGGCTAATCCACACTTTTTTCAGGCACATGTTTGCAGTGCCGTATCTTTTCTGTTGTTCAATGCCATTGAATCCGCTCTAATGTACATGCAGAATAAGTACCACTGCTCCTATCATAATCCAACATTGGCCATAACATGAACAAATCAGCATCAACTTCTGGAAACGCAAGGCAATTCTCTGATCTTCTAACAGTTCGAGAGGATGGAACAGCGCGCTTGCTGGACGAGGTACACCCTTTTCCTGATCTGCTGAATATGGATGCCGCAGAGATACTTAGTAAGTTCAAGGTAAGTCAGCAGAAGGATTTCTCTGAAATTATTGGGCATATGGAAGATTCGGATAATCCGCTAAACCAGATGCTGGGTGAGCTTCGTTCCATTGCGGAGAAAGAGGAGGGGAACCACTTTAACGAGTTGGACCTGTTTCGTCCTGGTGCGCTAGGGGAGTTGTTCCTGGACC
This sequence comes from Sedimenticolaceae bacterium, assembly GCA_050291725.1. Taxonomy (GTDB): domain Bacteria; phylum Pseudomonadota; class Gammaproteobacteria; order Chromatiales; family Chromatiaceae; genus JAAGZL01. Next base: position 76,946 of record JBNKKH010000035.1, on the reverse strand, counting down.
TGCATAACCATGTAATGGAACACCCGGTATGGGTGCATCCTTTCTTTATGCGTATTTTTCGTGGTGATTTTGACCTAAAGCAGCTAGAGATATTTGCCAAACAGTACTTCAATCAGGTCAAGAACACCCGCCAATGTGTGGCGCTTTCTTTAGGTCGATTCTCCGGACTTATCTCATTGCCCTATGGCTGCTTGAATGAAAGGGTTTCGGAGCTGGCTCAGATTGTTCTGGCTCAACTGCTGGCAGATGAGTATGGAGTAGCCACCCATACTATAGAAGACTACCCAGATATGTATGGGGTGCTTAACTCAACAACCCACATTGGTATGTATCGTTTTATGTTCGATGGGTTGGGTGTTCCTTTTGAGGAACAGGATGTCCCAATGTTGCACGGTGTGGCAGACAATGTTCTAACCCAAAGACTGCTATCCGATCATCCTGCCTTCTCTGAGGTTGAGTCCCTTGCCTCTGTTGGGTTGGGTATGGAGTGGGGCGTACCAGAGTTCTTCAGTCTACTATTGGGTGGAATTATCCGCTGGGCTTGGCAGAACGATATTGAGTTAACCCAGAAGCATCTTATCGTGCTTATTGCCCATGTTAAGTATGATGTACTGCATGCTATCTCTGTCATGCTGATCACCAGCTTTTTCAACCACGAGAATGATGCCGTAACCCAGATCAAGCAGGCTACCAATACTCTGATGTCCAGTCGCTATGGCATGATGAGTGATATATATCGTCACATCTTTAATGAAGAATGTCCCAACATTGATCAGATCGGGCTGGAACAACGTTACCAGCTCAAAGACAAACGCATCGCTGACGCCTTAATAGAGGCTCGTAAGAAAATTGCGCCAGAGCGGGTGGTTAACGGAAAAGAGTATCAACAGAGCACGAATCTGCCTTTCGTTTTTTCAGATTAAGAGAGGGTATCTATGCAGGATTTTTCCAGTGAGGCTGGGCGTAAGTTTCGTTCCCGCCTAATAGCTACTGCAAAAGGACGTCACGGCGCCAAAGATATGAGCCGTGAGCAGGCGCGGGAAGCGCTCGATTTTCTTTTTTCCGCCGAGGCAAATCCGGTCCAGATCGGCGCATTTCTCACAGCTATGCGTTTTAAGGGAACCAAGATAGAAGAGATGCATGGATTCCTTGATGCCATGGAAGGGGCTGCTACCCTCATACAGCCCAAGGTGGATAATCTTATCAACTGTAATGGTCCCTACGATGGTCGTAAAAGAGCTCTAAATTTGAGTGTGCCATCTGCAATAGTAACTGCTGCAGCTGGTGTTCCTGTGGTTCTACACTCAAATACTGGGCTTACGCCGAAAAATGGCGTAACCAATGCTCGTATGTTAGAGGCAATGGGCATAGCCGCAGCAAAAGAACCTAAGGCTGTGGAGCAAGATATTGAACAGAAAGGGTTGGGCCATCTACACGCCGCCAGGTATCTACATGGGGTAGAACGTCTTAAACCTCATCGTCAGGTTATGTTCTATCGCTCCTTTCTGCATACATGTGAGGTGGCGCTTAATCCTGCTAGGGCTAAGCGCTCTTTGGTTGGTGCAGCCCATGCCCATTTTTTGGAACGCTTTGCTACAGTAGCAGGAGAGCGTGGTCAGGATCTGGTCATAGCCGTACAAGGGCTTGATGGCGGTGATGAACTACCTCTGGCGCCAACTGAGGCAGCAGAATATCGCGCGGGAAAAATTGAACGTTTCACCTTGGCTCCTACAGACTTTGGGCTTGCGGAGAAAGCTCATCACCCATGTGCTGAAACAGCTGAAGTGCTTTCAGGCATTGAGGCAACTCTTGCTGGTAAAGAGGATATACATCTGGATGCTATTTTGTTTAATGCTGGAGTGCGTATCTACCTTGGGGGGGTGGCTGAATCAATCGAAACGGGCATAGCAAAAGCCAGAGAGACGATCTCTAGTGGTGCTGCATTAAGCAAACTTATTGAGTTGAGGGGTGGGTGAATATAGAAGATACACGGTGCTGCAGAATGGGTGCTACACTATGCAGTAGGGGCTAAGATCAAGATTGAGATGAAGTTCATATGGGTAATAAAAGTTCTAATTATTCTGGTGTTGAGCGGCGTGTAATGCAGCGAAGAGTGCAAAAAGATCGCCGGGTTCTTATTAGATTTGAGCCTGGTAAAAAAGTACGTCGTAAAACAACTGATCGTCGCAAAGGGGAAGCTGGAGATCAGTGAAAACTTGATTGATTTTGGTAGAAATATATCACTTAGTAAAATCAGAGTGGTTGTTCCTTAATGGCCGTTACCATTCATCTTGTAGGTATTCCTTTAGTTCTTTTGGTAGGGCTATTGATCGGTGGTTTTGTCGGTTTTTTACTTGGGCTGCGTGCAGGTGCAAAGCGTCGTAGTGATTCAGAAAATACTCCAAGCTCCACTACAGATTAATCATCCCCCACTAGTTTCAGAAGATTAAATTTAGGGTATTTCTTTTCAAATGTTTCAGCTGGCAAGGGTGGCGAAAAGAAAAATCCTTGGGTTAGATACCCAGTATGGTTAGTGATGTTTCTGATAGCTTCCAATTGAATAGCGGTTTCTACACCCTCTGCTACTACAGTCATATTAAGGCTTTTAGCAAGGCTAACAATTGCTTCGGCTACCGCGGTGTCGTCGGCTTCTACTCCGAGGCCATCTACAAATGTCTTATCGATCTTTAGAATGTCTACTTTGAACTGGTTCAGATAGGCCAGCGATGAGTATCCGGTGCCAAAGTCATCAATGGCCAGTGAGCAGCCAATTTCTTTCTTTAGATCACTTATAACAGCTTGACCACGAACAACGTCGTCCATAACTACGCTTTCTGTTATTTCCAGTTCAAGGGCTGATCCTGGCAGGTTAAATTCATGTAATGCTCCTATTACACTATTGATTAGTCCCTCATGTCTAAATTGGGCAGCAGATATATTTACCGCAATGCGGAAATCTGGTGATAGGGTTTTACGCCATATTGCACATTGCTGGCATGCCTCTCTAAGGGCAAAAGCCTCTAGTGCAACAATAAGACCAGATCTCTCTGCAACGGGTATAAACTGACTTGGGGGTACCCACCCTAGCTCCTTAGAGTTCCAGCGCATCAGCGCCTCGGCACTGACAACATTGCCTTTAGGGTCAATTTGCGGTTGATAATAAAGAGTTAACTCACCTGCATCTATTGCATTACGTAGTCCATTCTCTATACGCAGAGCGTTAACTACATTCTCTGCCATATCGCTAGTGAAAAACTGATAGTTGTTGCGTCCATACTCTTTGGCTCTATACATAGCAACATCAGCATTCTTGAGGAGCTCGTCAATGCTATCTCCATCCAGTGGCCAGAAGGTTACGCCAAGACTTACGCTGCTGGTGATTTCAAGTCCATTTACCTTATATGGTTGAGATAGAGTGTCTAGGATGTGAGAAGCGATTGTGGCCACTTGCTGCGGTTCATCAGCATGCATAAGTATCATGGCAAATTCATCACCACCCAGTCGGGCGACTGTGTCCGATTCCCTGGTGGCTTGCTGTAGACGCTCAGCTACCTTAACAAGGAGCTTATCACCAATAGCATGACCCATAGTGTCATTTACAGCTTTAAAGTCGTCTAGGTCGGCTAGGATGAGAGCAAATCCAGAGTTATCTCGTTTTGCCTGCGCTATGGTCTGAGATATTCTGTCTTGGAATAGTACGCGGTTGGGCAGTTGAGTAAGAGTATCGTAGTAGGCCAGTTTTGCAAGCCGCTCGCGAGCATTTACCAATTCAGTAATGTCAGAAGAGATCCCAATATACAGCAGATCACCCTGCTCAGTTCTTACGGAGTCAATGTTTGCCCATTGGACATAGTGCTCGCCATTCTTCCGACGATTATATAGTTCTCCGCTCCAAGTTCCATCTCTATTGAGATCGCGCCACATTTTTGCGTAGAATTTTTTATCCTGTAAGCCTGACTTAAGTATGCGTGGGTTTTTACCGATAAGTTCGTGTTCTTTATAACCTGTTATGTTGCAGAAGGCAGGGTTGACTTGAATTATATTACCTGCGGAATTAGTGACGACGATTCCTTGTTGGCTGCTTTCAAATACAGCACCAGCCAGGCGTAGATCTTTCTCCTCTTCTAGACGCTGTGTGATATCTTGAAATACAGCCACACTCCCTCTACCACTGACTAACTCAAGAGGGGAAACATTAACTTCAGTGGGTATTCTTTTTCCATCAAGTCCTTGCAGGTGATAAATATTGTAGATCTCTTCTCCATATTGTTTGGTGTCGAAGATGTCACTTTCAGAAACAGATATTTCTCTACCATCTGCATCTATATGGAATCCAGCCTTGTGGAACTCAGTTCCAAGTAGTCCTTCTGGAGTGCTGCCAAGCATCTGTTCCATTCTTGGATTAGAGAAAATTATCTTGTCATCTTTATCTAGAGCTATAACCCCAACACTTAGGGTATCGGTAACGCTTTTCAGAAAAACCATGCGTTGGGCAGCTTTACGCTGGCTCTCTATATAGCGTAATGCTGTTACTACTAGGCTGAGTAATAGCAGTATTATTCCCAACAGCAAGCCACCACGATATATCGATGCTTGCCTCTGCTCTTTAGCAATAAGTGCATTGTTGGCTTGCTCCAGCAAGTTGAGGCCTTCTCGTTCAGCGCTGTGTACCAGAGCTCTGGTGGAAGCTTCTACCTTTGGAACATGTTTTACAATTGTGTGTACATGGCGTTCCAGCAATGTATATTCAGAGCGCAGTCTATCATTCGCTTTTATTAGATGGGTTCCAATTCTGGCTAAAGTAGAAAGGAGCTCATGATTATTATCCTTGCGTTCCCCTAACGCAAAAAGCAGAACAGATGTATTTAGACTTGAGAGCTGCTGATTAACGCTGTTAGGTAGATTTGATGCGTGTGCATACTTAAGAAATTGTGGTAAACCGGTTTGGAAGTAGCGCATAGAGTTGCGAACAATCGCATTATGGAACTTAAACTGTTCCCACTGTTCATTACGCTGGCTAGCTGATTGAAGATACGGTTTCAGATGCTTGTTTAATTCCGGGAGGTCTTCAATAATCCTAGTTAGCTGCTTTTGGTGATCAGCAATGCTCTGTTCCAAGCTATTGGCGGTATCGTAATTGTAGGTAACTCCATGGCGTAAGCTAATCACTAACTCACGAAAACCACTCGACACAGAGCGTAAGGCAGTAATATGTTCTCGTGCTAATACTAGGCGGTTCTCTTTTCCGATTATGCTAGGCATTACTAATGCCAATAACATAACAATAGATAGAGATGTTAACGTAATTAAGGCACTGGATTTTGTTATTTTTTTCATGTGCCATCCTCGTTGAATCGTCCAGTTAGAGACTTTAAAAACGCAACTAAATAGTCTCGCTGCTCTTGGTTTAGATTGATGCCAAGTTGGTAAAGAGCCATAGTTTTTACAACTTCATCCAAACTATCAATAGAGCCATCATGGAAATACGGGGCAGTTAGAGCTACGTTACGTAGTCCAGGTACTTTGAATACATGTTTATCTTTGTCCTTACCTGTAACATTAAATCGTCCAAGGTCACTATCAACTATAGGGCGCCCCCGATCAGCAAAATAGTCCCCCATCACTCCTAGATTTGCATACATATTATTTCCAATGCCTACTCCCTGGTGGCATGAGATACAACCCAAGTCACGGAATAGATGCCATCCCTTAATTTCATCTGCGCTAAGGGCTGAGTAATCACCATTAAGATATCGGTCAAAAGGGGAGTTTGGAGTTGTTAGGCTACGTTCAAATTCTGCAATGGCTTCTTGAATGTTCTCTTGAGATATACCTTCTTTCCATATTTCAACGAATTTGGTCGTTATCTGAGGGTCTGTGCTTAATTTACCAATCACCTCTTGCCAATTTGAGGCCATTTCAACCGGGTTGTGGATCGGGCCACCTACTTGGTCTTCCAGAGTAGGAGAGCGGCCATCCCAGAACTGACGAAAAGCAAATCCGCTGTTGAAGACTGTCGGGCTGTTGATACTGCCTTTTAGGCCTTTCACTCCTATGGCAACTGCCATTCCATCCTGACCAGCTTGTTGAAGATTGTGGCAACTGCTACAGGCGACAGAATTATCTTTTGAAAGACGTTTGTCATGAAACAGAATTTTGCCAAGTTTTACTTTAAGTGGATCAAGTTCTATATCTACTGGAATGGGAGTTATCGGCCGGTTGTCCGTACTAGGTATGTTGGTTGCGGTAGCTTTAGACTTCTCAACTGAAGTAGATTCTACTACTGCCCAAACAGCAAATAGGGTCAGAAACAATATGGCTGCAATAATAGTTCGCACTAGTTTCTGCTCCTACTCACACTAGACAAGCCGTATATTGGTTGATTTTAGAGTTTTGTTTAATCGAAATAGAACCATACTGCATACCTTAAAACTATCCAAAAAACATATCGCTAAGCGTGAAATTTAGCGCAATATGTTAGTTACAACACATATTAATCATATCTTATTGATTATAATAGCAAAAAAAACAGGGGTGGTGTTTATGCTATCAAGTTGTCAGTTTTCTAAGTAACTTAACTGTTTTTGCTACTTAAAGTGATTGAAACGCAAAATAGTACTACTAAATGTGGCTATGAATTACACCAGTTTTTGATTGAAGGAAGCCTATAAGCTATTTGATTAGTCTGATAAAATGGCCTGTTGAATATGGAAGGCCGTCTTCATGAATACAGCTAAATGGCTCAAATTTACCAAGCAAAAATTGAGATGATTGTTGATGGATTTTGCCTATCTAAGTTTATGTGCACATCTCTATCTGTAGGCATCAATGTTATTCATGCTACCAACCAGAACAATGAATAAAACAGTTAAATATCAAGAAGTAATGGATAACCTTATTTGTAATGATCCGAATTAATATAGTTATTGCAGTTATTGTCGCAGCCGTTACCTACGGACTTCTGGCTTACATGAATCGCCCAGAAATTGAGCCCGCTTGGCCAGAGAGGGTTCAAGGTTTCTCTTTTTCACCTATGCGTGCTGAGCATGATCCAATTGTTGGTAAGGTGGCTACAGTTGAACAAATTGAACAAGATGTGGCGCTCCTTTCTGGTAAAACACACGCAATTCGCACCTATACAGTCGACGGGCCAATGGCTCATGTGCCTGAATTGGCCAAGAAATATGATCTCAATGTGGCTCTAGGGGCTTGGATAGATAAACGCCTAGAGCGGAATGAGAAAGAAATCGAAAATGTAATCAGGATTGCGGATAAAAATCGAACTAATGTGGTAAGAGTTCTTGTTGGCAACGAAGTGATACTTAGAAATGAGCTGTCAGTTGAACAATTAGGTAAATACCTTGACCATGTTCGGGCAGAATTGGGGATGCCTGTTGGTACTGCAGAGCCATGGAGCGTATGGATGAAACATCCTGAATTGGCTCAACATGTAGATTACATAGCGGTGCATATGCTGCCATATTGGGAGGGACTTGATGTTGATACCGCAGTTGATTTTGTAGTTGAGAAGATTAACTTGTTAAAACAGACGTTCCCAGATAAGCCCATAATTATTGGGGAGGTGGGATGGCCTAGTAATGGCAGAACAATTAAGTTTTCTGTTGCTGATGTGGCCACAGAGGCAAAGTTTCTACGCCGTTTTTTACATAGGGCGGAACAAGAGAACTATATATATTATGTCATGGAGGCGTTTGATCAGCCATGGAAACGTACTCTGGAGGGATCTGTCGGGGCGTACTGGGGCGTTTATGATGTTGAACGAAATGCCAAGTTTGAATTTGTTAAGCCAATTGTTGGCTTGCCACAGTGGCAAACACTTGCTCTCCTCTCAATTCTGTTAGCTGGCATTGTATTTACCATACTATTGACCGATTCAATCACTTTGAACCGTCGTGGTCGAACTTTTTTGGCCATGATTGCTTATCTATTGACCACCGTAGTAGTTTGGATTGCTTACGATTATTCGCGGCAGTATATGACTGTCGGAGCAGTAATTGTCGGCATATTCCTCATGTTGGGTATGCTGGGCGTAATTATGGTGCTTCTTATCGAAGCGCACGAATGGGCAGAAACATTGTGGGTAAGGGGTAGAAGGCGTGAATTAGTACCTTTATCTCTTGATGATGACAAATTGCCAATGGTTTCAATTCATGTGCCGGCCTACAACGAACCGCCCGATATGCTGATTGAAACGCTTAATGCGTTGGCAAAGCTTGATTATCCGCGCTTTGAAGTCATTGTTATAGACAACAATACTAAAGATGAATCTGTTTGGAAGCCGGTTGAACAGCACTGTAAAACTCTGGGTGATAGGTTTCGTTTTTTCCATAAATCTCCGTTAGCTGGTTTTAAAGCGGGCGCTTTGAATTTTGCCCTGACTGTTACTGCGTCAGAGGCGACAGTTATTGCTGTTATTGATAGTGACTACTGTGTTAAACCATCTTGGTTACGTGATCTTGTTCCCCAGTTCAGTCAAGAGAATGTGGCTATTGTGCAAGCTCCGCAGGATTATCGTGATTTGAATGAAAACAGCTTTAAGGCTATGTGTTTTGCCGAGTATCGCGGCTTTTTCCATATCGGTATGGTTACCCGTAATGAGCGCAATGCGATTATTCAACATGGCACCATGACTATGGTTAGACGTTCATGCTTGGAGGAGGTAGGTGGTTGGGGCGAGAAGACTATTACTGAAGATGCTCAATTGGGTTTTATGATATTTTCTGCTGGTTATCAAGCAGTATACACATCAAAAAGTTATGGCAAAGGCCTTATGCCAGATAGTTTCCAAGACTATAAAAATCAACGCTTTAGGTGGGCTTATGGGGCTATGCAGATACTGCGTTATCATGCGCGGGAGATATTAGGGCTGACCAAAAGTAAACTGACCACAGGCCAACGTTATCACTTCGTGGCCGGATGGCTGCCGTGGATTACAGATGGCATTAATATAATTTTCAACTTTGCAGCTATAGCTTGGTCGATAGCGCTTATAACTATGCCAAACGATATCGATCCACCCCTGGTTGTATTCTCGATTTTGCCCCTCACACTATTCAGCTTTAAGATCGCAAAAGTAATTTACCTCTATCATGGGGCACAGATTGTAGGTTCTTTAAGGGAGACGGTTGCGGCGGCATTAGCTGGTTTGTCACTTTCCCACACAATTGCTAAAGCTATGTGGTCTGGCCTGTTTACCGACGGTAGACCGTTTGTGCGTACACCCAAAAAAGAGAAATCTGCAGCTTTAATTAAGGCAATTGCTGCAGCGTCCGAAGAGACACTGATTATGCTGGCCCTGTGGTTGGCTGCTGCGGCAATTTATATACAGTTGCCTGTGGATACCTGGGATATTATTTTATGGGTTACAGTACTCTTGGTGCAGTCGTTACCCTATTTTTCAGCATTTTGTTTGTCGATTATCAGTGCCTTTCCTGACTCACATCTGTATCAAAATGATAGGGATGACACTGCCACCGACTCCACACCATTAGAGCATTCAGACGCTTTGCCTCCTAATGTTTGATGCAGGCCGCACATTTGAGGCGGCCAGGATGAACCAGAATTTACCTGCAAAAACAAAGGGCCTAGCTGATTTCAGCTAAGCCCTTGATTTCATTTGGCTCCCTGGGACGGGCTCGAACCGCCGACCTAGTGATTAACAGTCACCCGCTCTACCGACTGAGCTACCAGGGAATGAAGGCGCGTATATTAATCATCTGGCACCTCCTGGTCAATAGCATTCTGTTAATTCTAGTTACAATCAAGTGGGGTGCCATCCCATTTTGTATGGGAAACATGCGCTCTGCCGATATTGCTGACAATAATCGCCCTTGGAGCTACTTGGTTATTAATTCCGCAAAAAGTGAATGTAAGGTTGTAGCCAAATGCGTATCCGCTGGGATGGTAGAGGGTTTTTTTGCGGCCAGTGGTGGAACTTATGCGTATCGAGTCATAATCCATGTTGATGTGTTTAAGAATTTGCTCTCCGGGATCAAGGTTTCTATCTTTATTATTGTCGACATACATAATAAAACCATCATCCCAATCTGTTGTGTCGGCACAACTTTCTCCATCTAATGATGGGCAAAGTACAATGCTAATACCTCTATTTATTGCCTCACTGCGTGCCAGGTAAAGATGAGTCATGAAGCTGTATACCGCCGCAGACATGCGATTGTTCTGGATAGTGGTCTGAAACGACGGTATTCCAACTGCTAATAGAATACATGCAACGGATAGGGTGGTTATTGTCTCAAGTAAGGTGAAGCCACTGACAGCCAGTGGCAAGAAGGCAGGCTTGCTCATGTACGTTCCCTCGTTTTGTTTGTGCGCATATCCTTGCGCAGTTAATTGTCGCTTCCGCCTAATCTCTAGGCGTTGTTGCTAGTCTATCTATGAGAGTAAAAAAAAGGAACCCCCAGATCTGGAGGTTCCTTAAATGATGGATGATTCAGCTGTTAACTTCCCAGAGCTTGCTCCAGGCGGTCTAGGGCGTTGGTCAGGTTCTCCTGGCTGGTTGCTATTGATATGCGCACATGGCCGGATAAACCGAAAGCAGAGCCAGGTACTAGGGCTACCCCAGCATGTTCAATCAGGTGTTCCGCCAACTCCACATCATTTTTTACACCATCTATGCGCTCTATTGCTGCCTGAACGTTGGGAAAACAGTAAAAAGTCCCATCTGTGGGTAAACAGGTTACGCCATTTATCTTGTTAAGGCGGTCCACCACGTAATCGTGTCTCTGTTTGAAGTGTACCAGCATATCTTGGATACAATCCTGCGGACCCTCTAGTGCAGCCTGGGCCGCAACCTGGGAGATTGAGACCGGGTTTGAGGTGCTCTGAGACTGAATTTTCTTCATGGCCTTGATGATCGCGGCAGGTCCGCCCGCATATCCGATGCGCCATCCAGTCATGGAATAGGCTTTGGACACGCCGTTTAACACCAGACATCTATTTTTCAGGTCTGGGCAGGCGTTGAGGATATTCACAAAAGGCTTATCATCCCAAAGGATATGTTCGTACATATCATCAGTGGCAATCACAATCTTTGGAAATTCGCGCAGCACCTTGCCTAGGGCCTCTAGCTCTTCAAGCGTATAGGCCATACCGGTAGGGTTAGATGGGCTATTGAGTACCACCAGGCGAGTCATGTCTGTTATTGCCGCCTTGAGCTGGTTTGGGGTGATTTTAAAACTCTGTTTTTCATCTGCGTGGACAAAAACCGGCACACCACCAGCCAGAATTGACATGTCGGGATATGAAACCCAATAAGGGGTAGGTATTACCACCTCATCATCGCTATCTAAAACAGCTTGGGCCAGATTGTAGAAGCTCTGTTTACCACCAGATGAGACTAGAATCTCTTCTGCTGTGTACTCCAGACCGTTATCCCGTTTAAATTTTTCGATAATGGCTTGTTTCAGACCGGGAGTGCCGTCTACTGGGGTGTACTTGGTAAACCCATCATTTATGGCCTTAATGGCTGCCTGTTTAATATGATCAGGTGTGTCAAAGTCAGGTTCGCCTGCCCCCAGTCCTATAATATCTTTGCCAGCAGCGCGCATCTCTGCCGCACGGGAGGTAACAGCTAGGGTTGGAGATGGTTTCACGGCTTGAACGCGAGATGAAAGTTTTATGCTCATTATTTAAAGATTCCAGTAGTTAACGGTGTAGAAAACACTTCCTTGATAGTAGACTAACAACATGTTCGTAAGAGCTAATGATAGCTAATCCTTGCTGTAAGAAGAATCCCTTATGCCAAAAGATTTTGAATTAGTTGCCGATTTTGCACCAGCAGGAGATCAGCCTCAGGCTATCCTGGAGCTGATAGATGGCCTGACAGATGGAGAGGCGGGGATAACTTTACTGGGGGTTACCGGTTCTGGCAAGACCTTTACCATTGCTAATGTTATTCAGGAGCTCAAGCGCCCAACCATTATTCTAGCCCACAATAAGACCTTGGCAGCCCAGCTATACGGAGAGATGAAGGAGTTCTTTCCGGAAAATGCAGTGGAGTACTTCGTATCATACTACGACTACTACCAGCCAGAGGCCTATGTACCCTCTTCAGACACCTTTATTGAAAAAGACGCCTCTATCAATGAGCATATTGAGCAGATGCGTCTCTCAGCCACTAAGGCCCTATTGGAACGCCCAGATACAATTATTGTGGCTACCGTATCCTGCATCTATGGTTTGGGCGATCCGCGAGCTTACCTGAGCATGGTGCTGCATCTGGTGCGAGGGGAGAGCATAGACCAGAGAACTATTCTGCGGCGTCTGGCGGAGCTGCAATATAGTCGCAATGATGTAGAGTTGCACCGCGCAACCTACCGCGTACGAGGTGAGGTTATAGATGTCTATCCGGCGGAGTCTAGTGGAGAGGCTGTACGCATAGAGCTATTCGATGATGAGGTGGAGTCTATTTCGCTGTTCGATCCCCTCACAGGAGAGGTGCTGCGTAAAATGCCGCGTTACACCATCTATCCCAAATCCCACTATGTAACTCCCAGGGAGACTCTGCTGGGAGCTGTGGATAAGATCAAAGAGGAGCTAAAAGAGCGGCTGAAGCACTTTAGGGAAAATGACAAACTGGTGGAGGCGCAGCGCCTGGAACAGCGCACTATGTACGATATGGAGATGATTCTGGAGTTGGGCTACTGCTCTGGAATCGAGAACTACTCGCGCTATCTGTCTGGTCGTGGTCCTGGTGAGGCACCTCCAACTCTTTTGGACTATCTGCCGGATGATGCTCTTCTAGTTGTAGATGAGAGCCATGTATCTATTCCACAGGTAGGGGGCATGTACAAGGGTGATCGTTCCCGCAAGGAGAATCTGGTGGGATATGGCTTCAGGCTGCCATCGGCTTTAGACAATCGCCCCCTAATGTTCGAGGAGTTTGAGGCGCGCGCCCCCCAGACCATTTACGTCTCCGCCACACCCAGGGAGTATGAACTAAACCGCTCTGGTAAGGTGGTAGAGCAGGTGGTTCGCCCCACCGGACTGGTAGATCCTGATCTGGAGATTCGCCCGGTTACTACCCAAGTGGATGATCTGCTCTCGGAGATACATAAACGAGTAGCGGTGCAAGAGCGTGTACTGGTTACCACTCTGACCAAACGCATGGCTGAAGACCTAACAGATTATCTGAATGAACATGGGGTGCGGGTGCGTTATCTGCACTCAGATATTGATACTGTAGAACGGGTAGAGATTATCCGTGATCTACGTCTGGGCGAGTTTGATGTTCTGGTGGGGATCAATCTTCTGCGGGAAGGCCTGGATATGCCTGAGGTCTCCCTGGTGGCTATACTGGATGCAGATAAGGAGGGGTTTCTACGTTCAGAAGGCTCTCTGATTCAAACAATTGGCCGTGCTGCCAGAAACATCAACGGCAAGGCTATACTATATGCTGATAGGATAACTGGCTCCATGCAGAGGGCAATGGATGAAACTGAACGCCGCAGAAATAAACAGATCGCCTTTAATCTGGAGCATGACATCACACCTCAGAGTGTACAGAAGGCAATAAAAGATGTGATGGAGGGAGCAAGGCCTGGAGCGCCGGTACCCGCCAAAGAGTATGCCATGGTCGCTGAGGAACAGCTGGAATATGCGTCTCTGTCCGCAACTGAAATGAGCCGAAAGATCAAGCAGTTAGAACAGAAAATGTACCAGCATGCCAGAGATCTTGAGTTTGAAGAGGCAGCAGCAGTGCGAGATCAGATTAGAGTGTTGCAATCTAAGGGGATATTGGTTTAATCACCATCTGATTAACTGGATAGGGTGATATGGTTTTGATCTCAAGTTAGCCACTAAATAGCCGACAATAGTTTATGACATAGACTTTGTGGATATTAATGGAAATATAAATGGAGATAAGTCAATTCAAAGAGGAGTTACGTAAGCTCTATATCAACAGAGATGTAGATGCCGTAATTCGCACTATTAAGGATTATATGCATGCTCCAGAGTTTTCAGCCTTCTTCAATCAGTTGTGTAATGAACACAAAATTGCCTCTGCAAGTGCAAAGCTAGAGGAGATAGCAACTGTTCTAATAGATGATGTGGAAAACAGTCTAAAAGATAACAGTGATAAATTTGCTAATGTTACCTATTTGGATATATCTGCGGAGCTAGAAAAACAATTTGGCGCAGAACTCTCAAATATATACATCAGTACCAAAATGCCTTCAGAGTTCTTGCTTAAGGTGCGTGCTGGATATAAGCAAAGAGATGTGGAAAAACTGTCTGACGATCTGGTAAAGCAATACCGAGATGATCTGATTAGGATTGAAAAAGGGCGCCAAGTCGTATCAGCCGTACTCCAAAAATATAGTAATTTTCCTCTGAAACATGCTACGACCTGTTCAAGATTGATTGAGCGACTGACGCGCGAGATAAAATCAAACTATAAATATTTAACCATCAAGCCATATTTAATGGCAGTGTTTGCCTGTGGTGAGCCAGAGGAACAGGACAGTACTATCAGAATGAAAGATAGTGAGGATGATGAGCAGGTCCTGTTTAAACACTATCTGAATACTGGAATTGAGCCCACTATACTGCAGCAACTTAAATTTAGGTTGGCGGTTAATAGTCTGTTTCGTCATATAAAGGAGCATGATGTTCTGCTAGATGATAACTTTCGAGCATATGTGAAGATCATTAGTAGAATTTGGGGCTATAGGTGTCCATCAAAACTAACGCAGAATGCTCGAGATATATTGGAAGATCTGATGCTGTTAGTGAACCATGATCAACAGGCGATATTGAAGAAGCTTGCACTAACCTTCATTGACGAGTATCGCCATGCTGAAGATCGCATGAAGCTATACCACAATGGAATTCAATCTGAACTCGCTATAACTAAAGAGTATCTTAGCCAACTGGCAGAAGATACCAGCATGATTAATAGTGAGGATAAAGAGAATATCAGGATTGCCCAAGAGAAGATTATCGGTTTGGATGGAGTGTTCGAAATATCCCCAGCATTGCAGAAGGCTGCAGCGGGGAAACAGTTTCTTGAACTGGAGCGCACCTCTCTAGGTTTGTCTACATCGGTTGGGGTAGAGCGCCTAACTGATTGGATAAGGATTTACTCTATCCTCTATTCAAATAGCGAATTCCTTGAATATACTGAGCAGAAGGTAGATTTTACTACTATGCGTAAGTATATATCTGATCTAAGTACTTACCATCTGATTCTGAATATAGCCCAACTGAAAGAGGTGATAGATCAAAGTTTAACCAGTTCAGATGATGAAAAAGTCACCCAATTTACTATGTTTAATGAGGCTCTAAAGTTGCGTCTGCAAAATCTTATGGTTAAGAGTGAAGAGGAGAAGAGTCTCAGAGAGATGATTGACGATCTGGGGTTTCTGGGTAACCAATCTCTCCAGTTTGTAATTGCAGAAACATTTGAAGGGTTTCAGAAGATTGCTGATGCCTTTACCGATAGCGCGACAGACTATTTTATTCACGATAAGGAAGCCTTACTCAAAGAATCGAATGATCTGTATAGACAGATTTGTAACCAGTGTATGAAGAATTTTCTAGTGCGACCAGTCCGCCATAGTCATAATGAGAAAGGGTCAGTTGAACATCAGAAGAAGGGTTGGTTAAGGAATCTTTTCTCGTAGAAAAAACAACTTATTATTAAGTTATAGTTGGCAAATATTTTCCACTCAAGATAGTACAACGATAAAATAACTACAGAAAACGTAGTGGTTTTAATGTATAATCCGGCCAGATAACACAACAATACAATATTATAACGATAATTCTGATCGGGTGAACACTAGGGGCAACATGGAAAACGCAGTTTGTTTCCATGAGTGGAAAAATAAACATTAGATAAATAGTTATAGCATATAGTAGGAATGCCTTACGCGTTGCCCACCTATCGTATAGGTGGAATATGGCACACCATTTTTTAAATATACAAAATAGCTTTCCGCCGTTTAGAAAAAGCGGGAAGATAGCTTTCTTTTGCCACTCCAGTTATGAACCAAGGTCTCTTGCATCTATAAATACTACTGAGAGGTGTCATGGTATTGAGTCAGTATTTATTTTTCATTTTCATGACTTCTTAGGCTCTAAGGCTTACCTGCAGAACCATAAAAAATTAGTTCAATATTTTGCTTCTGTATCTAGTAATGATCCTATTCAAATACCTGTGGAATCAAGTGTACAAAATGGACTGCTTGAATCTTACAAACCCACAATGTTAGAAGCCATAAATCATGCAGATTATATTGCAATTGATATTTCTACTTTCAATAGAGGAGTACTGATCTATCTGCTTGATGTTATTCTTAGAGAGAAAGGCGATAAGCCCCTATATCTGTTTTATTCCGACCCGGAAAAATATGCAACTGAGAAATGTGGAGTAAGTACTACCTGGTTAACAAAGGGGGTTAAGAATGTATTAACTGTGCCAGGTTTTTTGGGCGATAAACAGGAACAAAAACCATCACTACTAATACTGCTTCTTGGTTGTGATGCTGAACGTGAAATCTCAACAATAGAAGAGGTCGATCCAGATAAGATAGTTGTTATTATGCAGAGCACTTTAAAGTGTCGAAAAGGTCTGCGCGAGGTGTATCTTAAAAACCACGCAATGATCCTTGAGAGGTATGCAGATAAAATAACTAACATACTGTCTGTTAAGCCGCATGGTTGGGAGGCAGTCTATGATGTTTTTACTAGGATATATGCCTTATATAGAAATCAATATAATTTAACTGCCCTGTTACATGGTACCAAGATGCAGGTTGTTGGCGCGGTAACCTTTTGCCAGAAACATCCAGATGTAGAGCTGCTCTATTCGCAGCCGGAAGAATATAATTGCAATGACTATACCTATGGTATGGGGCCAACCTGGTGGTTATCTGTTCCAGATATGAATATGTTTAAAAAGTGATTACTAGCTACTCCGCTCGTAGTGCCTCGACTGGATCTAAATTAGCCGCCTTAAATGCAGGTGTTACTCCCGCAAATAGTCCTATAGAAGCAGCAACCAGTTCAGCTCCAATAGCATAGCTCCATGGAGTATGGGTGGGTAGGGCAGGTACGGCCACTCCTAGTAGCCAGGCCCCACCTGCGCCCAATACCAGACCTGCAGCGCCACCGATACTCGCCAGTAGAATGGCTTCACTGATGAATAGTGAGAGTATCTCTTTTCTGGTTGCCCCCACAGCCCGTAATAGGCCAATCTCCGGGGTACGTTCTGTGATAGCGATAGTCATGATCGTGAGTATGCCAATTCCGCCAACCAGAAGCGATATTGCACCCAGAGCACCAACGGCAAGGGTTAGGATATTTAGAATAGATCCCAAGGTCTCTAGCATCTGATCTTGGGTGATGATGGTGAAGTCCTCACTGCCGTGTCGAGCAATAAGTAGTTTACGAATACTCTCTGCAAGCTCATTGCTGTTGGCATCAGAGGCATACAGTAGATCAACCTCCATTACGCTTTCGCGGTTGAACATAGACATGGCCTTTTGTGCCGGAATATATACTGCATCATCTAAATCAAACCCTAACATCTGGCCTTTCGACTCCATAACACCTATGACTCTATAGCTTTCGCTACCAATGCGTATACGTTTTCCCAGTGGATTCTCTGTTGCAAACAGCTCAGATCGGACCTTGCTTCCAAGCACCACAAATGGACGGGCATGGCGTGGATCGTCACTGGGAAGAAAGCGCCCGACGCTGGGACGCATTGACCACACCTTAGGTACTGCTGAGCCAACCCCCAGTACCATGGTTCGACGGCTATGGCGCTCTGCCTCTACCTGGGCATTTCCCTGTATAACTGGTACCACATCTAGCACCTTAGGAATTCGACCTAGAGCTTCTGCATCGTCCATGCTCAGGGGGCGTACATTGCTAACAACCGCTCCTGACATGCCCATGGTATTAGATTTGCCTGGTGTTACTGCAATCAGGTTGGTTCCAAACTGAGTAAACTCTCCCAAGACGAAACGGTGTATGCCTTCACCTATAGAGGTTAGGAGAATGACTGAGGCGATCCCAACGGCAATACCCAGCGCAGTGAGAAAACTGCGCATGCGATGGGCAAACACAGAGCCGATGGCAAGTTTTATAAAATCTCGAGTCAACATGGTTTGTGGTTTAACGTCCCGACAATGCCAATACCGGGTCCAGGGCTGCAGCTCTACGTGCCGGTAGCACCCCAAACAGCAATCCGGTGAACAGGGCAACGCCGATAGCAGCAAAGAAAGACCAGATTGGAATAGATAGGGGGAACTCAGGGAATAGCTGTTCCAATACCCAGACCCCAGAGAAGGCGATAGCCACACCTATAATTGCCCCGGTAACAGAGAGTAGCGAAGCCTCCACCAGGAATAGCCGGAGTATCTGTTTTGCTGGGCTGCCTAATGCCTTTAGTAGACCTATCTCTGATGTTCGTTGTGATACCGCTACTAGCATTACATTCATAATCAAAATGCCAGCAACCGCCAGACTAATAGCCGCTATTCCGGTTACGGTCATGGTTAGGGCCAGAAAAATATCATCAAATGTGGAAAGCATGGCATCTTGGGTGATTACTGTTACATCATCCTCTCCATCGTGTCGCTCTTTAATGGTTCTAAGCACATCCTGTTCTGCCTGGGACAGAACGCTACGCACTCTGCCTTTGACCAGGATGCGAAATAGGGAGTTGGTATTGAATAGGGACTGAGCAGATGCAACAGGTATGATGGCTATATCACCCATATCTGTCCCTAGGGACTGGCCACTGGCTTGTAAAATACCGATTACACGGTATCTGCGATCAGATATGCGTATCCATTGGCCCAGTGCTCTGTTATTACCAAATAGCTCTTTTTTTAACTTGCCGCCCAATACAGCAACTGCCGCACCTCGGTTGGGGTCTCCACCCGGTAGAAATTTTCCCCTGCTAAGTTTTAACTCTCTCACCGGTAGCAGATCAGAGGTGGACCCGAGTATGGTTACCTCCCTCTCAAGCTGTTTATACGAGACAGGGGCAGAGCCAACCGTAATGGGTGCTACCTGTTGAATTGAGCGGTTACGGGTTAGAGCTATGGCGTCATCCAGAGTAAGGTCGCGTGGGGTTTCTCCCATCATTGGAGGTGCACCGCCAGTGGTTTCAGAACGTCCTGGTAGAACTATAAGTAAATTGGTTCCGAGTTGAGAAAATTCGCCAGTTACATAGCTGCGGGCCCCTTCACCCAAGGCGGTCAGGACCATGACCGATCCCACACCTATAGCCATGGCCAACAGCATAAGCAGGGTGCGCTGTGGTGTGCCATAGATGGAACGAACTCCAAACTGTATTAAGTCATTTGTGCGCATGTGCTCACTCGGCAGTATCAACTACTGATTATGGCGCCATCCTCCATATGTATACGCTGTGTGGCTCTTTCACCTACATCAGGATCATGAGTTACTATTAACAGGATAATGCCCTTGCTGTTTAGTAGTTCCAGGGTTTCGATGACCTCTTTGCTGGAGACCTTGT
Organism: Sedimenticolaceae bacterium; assembly: GCA_050291725.1. Taxonomy (GTDB): domain Bacteria; phylum Pseudomonadota; class Gammaproteobacteria; order Chromatiales; family Chromatiaceae; genus JAAGZL01. The sequence goes on along the minus strand of JBNKKH010000035.1, from coordinate 57,409 downwards.
CCAGATTACCCGTTGGTTCGTCAGCCAAGATAATCGTGGGCTGCATAATAGTGGCTCGAGCTATGGCTACCCGTTGTCTCTGTCCGCCAGAGAGTTGGTCTGGTCGGTGGTCAGCCCGATTCAGTAGTCCCAGAGGCTCCAGTGCAGCGTGCACTCTCTGTTTGCGTTCATGTGGTTCAACGCCGGCTAGGGTTAAAGGCAGTTCCACGTTTTCCTCTGCGGTTAGACGTGGAACCAGATGAAACGATTGGAATACAAAGCCTATTTTGTTGCGTCTTACCGACGCACGCAGCTCTTCCGTTAGGGATGTAGTATCTATCTCATCCAGCCAGTAGTGACCTCCGTTGGGGCGATCCAGTAGTCCAAGAATATTCAGCAAGGTGGATTTGCCGGAACCGGAAGGCCCCATGATAGAGCAGTAGTCGCCACGCTTTAGTTCCAGGTCTATATGATTCAGGGCATGCACTGTCTCATCCCCAACCAAGAACTCACGGGAAATTGCTTCCAGTTTAATCACTGGTTTTTCTCTGTTTCCAGTTTGGCTATGGCTGCATCTTTGACGCCTTCCTTGTCCACAGATGTCACCACCAGTTCACCTTGCTTTAGGCCGGATGTAATCTCAGTCCAGTCCCAGTTAGACATGCCTTTCTCAATCTTTCTCTCTTCAAGCAGTTCATCATCCTGGTTGAATACAAAAACTTTGTCTCCTTCTAAAATCGCTTCTGTGGGAATGCGCAGGGTGTTTTTATGTTCATCCAGGATTATTTCCACATCCGCAGAGTAACCGGCCAGCAGTTGCTCAATATCTTTCTTATTAGTGAATTCGACTTCTACTTCTACCGTTCTAGCCTGTTTCTCCAAATCCAGAACGTATGCCGCAATGCGGCGTACGGTTCCAGGGAAACGTTTGTCTCCGAAAGCGTCGAGGCTCACTCTTGCTACTTTACCGATGGTAATTTTAGGCGCATCCACTTCATCAATTGGTGCTGCTACATAGAAGCAGGAGTTGTCGATTAGATCTACTGCAGGTGGAGTTGCGATACCAGGAGGGGAGGGAGTGACATACTCGTTTAGCTCGCCATTAATCTCTGCTACCACACCATTAAACGGCGCGATAAGCTGAGTGCGCTCCAATTGAGATCTGGCTACGTCTGCCCGTGCGGATGATACTTTCGCCATAGCGTTGGCTGACTCACAATCTGCTCTGCGGGATTGGGCCTCGCTAACTGCCCTATCTACAGACTCTTCTGAAACAGCTCCGGTGCCTTTTAATTGCTGCTTGCGTTTGGCTTCTCTGTCAGAGACATCGGCTTGAAAACAGGCAGCTCGAGCATTTGCCAAAGAGGCTATTGCTTCACTCTCGTTCAGAGCGATATCGGCCCGAAGGTCCTTGTTCCACAACTCCAGCAGGAGGGTGCCTGCCTTAACCATATCACCCTCTTTAATATCAAGAGTTGCTATCTGTCCACCAACCCCCGGCGAGAGTTTTGCCCGACGACAGGCCTTTACAGTACCGGCTCTGGTGTTGGCCACAGTCTGTTCCACATTGCCGATTTCGACCGGCTCGACTTTGACTGCAACTGGTTTTGGTCTGGTGGAGAACCATATGGCAAGAGTAATGACAAGTATGACAGTCAGTGTTATGAGCAGTCCTAAATGACGTTGGGGCATCAAATCCTCCGCTATTCTGATGTTACTCAATGAGTATAACCTCTAGTCTATTCTATTTCCGAATGCTTGCTACCAGAAATATGGCTTAGCTAAGCAGTGGTGCGGTATCTGGCTTACAACCATTAATTGTTGTCTAGAGGTTCTATAATCTTGTTATGGAGGTTGTTTCCTATGTCACAGGATAAGAGTTTAATTAACAATACCAAGTTAGATCAGGTTGTTGCAGCGGCCAGAAGCAAACGGGAAGAACGGGAGCGTAGCTACCGGGGGCGGGCTTTGAAGATGTATCCATGGATTTGCGGGCGTTGTCGTCGCGAATTCACCCAGGTAAATGTGCATGAGCTAACGGTGCATCACCGTGACCACGATCATGATAACAACCCGGAGGATGGATCCAATTGGGAGTTGTTGTGTATCTATTGCCATGATAACGAACATTCAAGGTATGTGGAGGAGGAGAGGTATGGAGGTAGCAGTAATGTTGACAGTCGCGGGAATACGGCAACCTCCAGGCCGTTTTCTGCGCTCAAGGATCTATTGAAGGACGAAGGTCAATAGGTTACACAATCGGAAATAATCCAATTGTCTACGGCAGCATAATACCTCTGATAGTATAAAAGATCAGTGCTGCTAGAATGCCGGATGCAGGCACGGTGATTAACCAAGCGGCGACTATTTTCATTACTGCTGAACGCTTAACCAACTCATTTTTGTAGACACTGACCAGGCCCTTGCGTTCTTTCTTGGTTAGCTGAGCATCTGCTTTTTTCTGTTTGAGTTGCTCAAGCATGAGGCTTTTTTCATTCAGTGAAGCTTTCTTAAAGTCAATCAGAAAAGCTTCGACTATCTCAGGATGATCATCTTTATGGTGATGTTTGATCTCGTCAATCATTTTGGCGTAGCTGGCTTTGATAAATTCACGGAGAAAACCTACGCCAAATACACCACCAACAGCAATGTGTGTGGAACTGACTGGGAGCCCAAGTTGGGTTGCGACGATAACCGTGATGGATGCAGCCATGGCAATGCAGTAAGCACGCATCTTATCCAGTTCTGTTATCTCTGAACCTACTGTACGTATCAGCTTTGGTCCGTACAAAGCTAGTCCGAGTGCTATACCGATAGCCCCAACCATCATCACCCATATGGGGATACCTGCCTTACTTTTTATGCCGCCGCTCATAATGGTTTCGTTGATTGCCGCCAGAGGCCCAACGGCATTAGCTACATCATTTGCTCCATGGGCAAAACTGAGCAGGGCAGCGGCGAAAATCAGAGGTACAGTGAAAAGTTGGTTTACACTCTGTTTTTCGTTCGGTAATTTGCTTGCAGTCTTGATAAGAATAGGTTTTACCACAGCGTAAACTATGACAGATAGGGCCAGTCCCAATAAAGAGGCTGAGGTAAAATCCATCTTCCATACATGTTTAAGACCTTTCAATGATGAGTAGGTTATGAATGCCCAAGCCATAATGGCCACAAATATGGGTACCATACGTTTAGCGGCGCTTATCATGTCAGACTGGTATGTGATTGTCCGCTTTATCAGATAGAGAAAACCAGCTGCTATGGCTCCCCCCATGATTGGTGAAATAACCCAGCTCGCTCCAATAGCCCCCATCGTGCTCCAGTTGGCTATCTCCAGTCCGCCTGCTGCAACCCCTGCGCCCAGAACACCTCCCACTATGGAGTGAGTGGTGGAAACAGGTGCACCTAGGGCGGTGGCAACATTGAGCCAGATGGCGCCAGCCAAAAGAGCAGCCAACATTAGCCAGATAAACGTGTCTGAATCTGTGATCAAGGCTGGATCAATGATCCCTTTTTTTATGGTAGAGACAACGTCTCCTCCTGCAATTAATGCTCCGGAAGCCTCGAAAATTGCTGCAATTAGAATTGCGCCCGTAAGGGTAAGCGCTTGTGAGCCAACAGCTGGTCCAACATTATTGGCCACGTCATTGGCGCCAATGTTTATAGCCATATATCCGCCTATGATGGCGGCAATCATAAGCAGAATATGATCGGCGGTGTTTATGCCGCGTACGCTGATGAATAAAATAATTCCGACCATGAAGAGGAGAGCCATCCCAATGCGGAATATCTCTTTGCGGCCTTTATTTGCGGCCTTTTCTAGATTGACAATATTTTTGAGTTCCATTGCGAATAACTGCTTAAATAGTGTGTTAATGTTGGTGGCGCTATTTTTGTGGCACGAACTTTAACAACTCTGCAACAAAACTGTAATGACCGAAGGCAAATAATATGTATTTTTTGAATAGGTTGCTTGGGAGCTCAATCTTTGGTCCGCATTGACCTTGATTTAGATGAGGATAACCCGGTATCATTCGCCGTCTTCGTGATGTAGACGATTTAGGCGCGTAGCTCAGTTGGGTGAGGCCAGGAAAAATGATCCTGTGAATCATTTTTCCGCCGAACGCCCAGCATGGACGCTGGGCCGGAGAGATACTACATGGATGTAAACGGCAGATATGTTATCTGCACTAGAATTTAGGCGCGTAGCTCAGTTGGTTAGAGCGCTACCTTGACATGGTAGAGGTCGTTGGTTCGATTCCAATCGTGCCTACCAAATTTTATGCCGGGTCTCTTACTGATCTGGCTTTTTTTCAAGTGGCCTTTCGTAGGGGTCACCACTGATAGAGGATATAGAATATGCCTGTAATTACCCTCCCTGATGGTTCCCAACGCAGTTTTGATGCCCCAGTTTCCGTGCATGATGTGGCTGCATCTATTGGAGAAGGCCTGGCCCGTGCCGCTTTGGCAGGACGTGTTGATGGCGATTTGGTGGATACATCTCATGTTATGGATGCTGATGTCGAACTTGCCATTATTACCGACCGAGATGAAGAGGGGCTGGATATTATTCGCCACTCCACGGCTCACTTGATGGCCCAGGCGGTTAAAGAGCTGTTTCCAACTGCCCAAGTAACCATCGGCCCCACCATTGAAGATGGTTTCTACTATGACTTCGCCTACGAACGCCCCTTTACCATGGAAGATCTCGCGGCAATAGAGGCCCAGATGAAGAAGCTGGTAAAGGCCAACTCCCCAGTGGAGCGTATGGAGAAGAGTAGAGATGAGGCGGTGGAGTTTTTCCGCGCTCTGGGAGAGGAGTATAAGGCTGAGATCATTGAGGATATCCCAGCAGACCAGACTTTATCCCTATATAAGCAGGGCGAATTCACAGACCTCTGTCGTGGACCACATGTTCCCAATACCGGCAGGTTGAAGGCGTTCAAGCTGATGAAGGTGGCTGGTGCCTACTGGCGTGGCAACTCCGATAACGCGATGCTACAACGTATCTACGGTACCGCCTGGAAGGATAAGAAAGAGCTAAAGACCTATCTGCATAGATTGGAAGAGGCAGAGAAGCGTGATCATCGCAAATTGGGTAAGCAGCTGGATTTGTTCCACTTCCAGGATGAGGCTCCAGGCATGGCGTTCTGGCATCAAAAAGGCTACCAGCTCTATCGCCAGGTTGAAGAATACATGCGCAGCAAGCTAGTAGAGTATGACTATGAAGAGGTGCATACCCCGCAGTTGCTGGATCGTTCTTTGTGGGAGAAATCCGGGCACTGGGAAAAATTTGCCGAGGACATGTTTACCACCCACCTGGATGATCGCGATTACGCTATCAAACCGATGAACTGCCCAGGGCACATACAGCTATTCAATCAAGGACTACGCAGTTACCGTGATCTGCCGTTGCGTATAGCCGAGTTTGGGGTAGTGCATCGAAACGAACCTTCTGGCACCTTGCATGGATTGATGCGTGCTCGACGATTTGTACAGGATGATGCCCACGTTTTCTGTACAGAAGATCAAATCGAAGCAGAAGTTGGCATCCTGATTGATATAATTTTCGAGGTCTATCGCGATTTTGGTTTTGACAGTGTCGCGCTGGCTTTTTCCACCCGTCCAGAAAAACGAGTTGGAGAAGATGAATTGTGGGATCGTTCGGAAGCGGCGTTGGAGTCTTGTCTCAAAAGCAAGGGTCTGGAGTACAAGGTGAAACCGGGTGAGGGGGCGTTCTATGGTCCTAAGATTGAATTTACCCTGCACGATAGTATCGGCCGCGCTTGGCAGTGCGGTACCATCCAACTCGATTTCTCAATGCCTGGTCGTCTAGGTGCCCAGTATGTGGCGGAGGATAACAGCAAGCAGACTCCGGTGATGTTGCATCGAGCTATCCTCGGTTCCATTGAGCGTTTTATCGGAATTTTGATCGAACACTATGCCGGTGCAATGCCGTTCTGGTTGTCACCATTGCAGCTGGTAGTGATGAATATTACCGACCGACAGGCCGAATATGTGGAAAAAGTGACTCAAAGTGTGAAAAAACATGGTTTTAGGGCCGAAATGGACTTGAGAAACGAGAAAATCGGCTTTAAAATTCGCGAGCACACATTGAGTCGGGTGCCCTACCTATTGGTAGTTGGCGACCGCGAGATGGAAAATGGGACCGTAGCTGTCCGTAGCCGCTCAGGTGAAGACCTTGGAAGTATGAGTGTCGAGGCCTTTATAGAGATGGTGGAAAAGGAAGCATCGGTCATTAAAGAATGATAGAGCTTGTGCTGCCAAAGGCCGTGAAAGATTGGCCAGATATGTGGCGCAGGCTCTGCTTGTTTCGGAGGAAACTGTTATCGCTGTAAAAAGAAAGAATCGCTTGAATGACGAGATTACTGCCCCAGAGGTTAGACTTATTGATCAAGAAGGGGAGCAAGCTGGCGTCGTATCAATCCAAGAGGCGATTGCATCCGCTACTGAAGCCGGGTTGGATCTGGTAGAGATACAACCAAATGCCGAGCCACCAGTGTGTAGGGTTATGGACTTCGGTAAATATATTTTTGAACAGAAGAAACAGCAGCAGGCTGCGAAGAAGAAGCAGAAACAGGTTCATGTGAAAGAAGTAAAATTTCGTCCAGGGACGGGTGAAGGGGATTATCAGGTAAAACTACGCAACCTGATACGTTTCCTGACAGACGGGGACAAGACCAAGGTAACCATGCGGTTCCGCGGTCGTGAGCATGCCCATCGAGAGCTGGGTCTGGAAGTGCTGAAGAGGATCGAATCCGATCTGGCAGAATATGGCCAGGTAGAACAGCACGCCCAGATGGAAGGCCGGCAGATGGTTATGGTTTTAGGACCCAAGAAAAAGTAGATGTAATTAACTTAAAGAGGAGCCTCAACAGCAGTTGTTAGAGGCCCACAAATTGCGGAGTTATGAGAAATGCCGAAGATTAAGACTAATCGCGGCGCGGCTAAGCGTTTCAAAAGAAAAGCTTCCGGGTCGTTCAAGCGTGGCCAGTCCCATCGTAGCCATATCCTGACTAAGAAGAGCACCAAACGTAAGCGTCAGCTGCGTTGCCCAGCTCAAGTGCACAAGTCCGACGTGGCCTCAGCTCGTCGCATGTTGCCATACGCCTGACAGGATTGGAGATTGAATCATGCCTAGAGTTAAACGTGGTGTAGAAGCACGCGCCAAACATAAAAAAGTGCTGAAAGAGGCTAAGGGCTATTACGGTGCCCGGAGTAAGGTCTATCGAGTTGCTAAGCAGGCGGTAATCAAGGCCGGACAGTATGCCTACCGTGACCGTCGTCAGAAAAAACGTCAGTTTCGTTCTCTGTGGATTGCCCGTATCAACGCTGGTGCCCGAGAGAATGGCCTCTCTTATAGCCGTATGATACACGGCCTTAATCTTGCAGGTGTGGAGATTGATCGTAAGGTACTGGCTGATCTTGCCATATTCGACAAGCCGGCATTTGCCGCGCTAGCAGAGCAGGCAAAGGCCCAGCTACCCCCGAAAGAAGAGAAGAAGGATTAACGTCCTACATCGCTTGTCATGTAACTGACCTCGGTCAGTAATAAAATGATACGCAAGGGGGAAGGGCCTGGCCTTTCCCCCTTTTTTGTTTTTTAGGAAGGTCTGAACCGTTACTTATGTAACTCTGAGACCATGGAAAGCAAAAAGTGTGTTTTTGATTTCCTTTAATATATTTCCGATAAGGAACAGTAATAATGGGTGTTGATTCACCGTTAGATATTGAAAAGCTTGTCGCTGAGGCAAGTGAACAGATTAAGCAGGCAGCTAAGCTTACAGAGCTGGATGAGGTCAGGGTTAAATACCTGGGCAAAAACGGCTTGCTGACAGCTCAGTTGAAGAAGCTTGGCACTCTTCCCAAAGAGGATCGCCCAGCTGCTGGTCAGGCCATCAATAAGGCTAAGCAGCAGTTAGAAGCAGCTATCTCTGGTCGTAAGCAGGAGTTGGAGAACGAGGGGCTGCAACAGCGTCTGATCTCTGAAAGTGTAGATGTGACCCTCCCGGGTCGCGGTCAGGCCTCTGGCGGCCTCCATCCGGTTACCCGGACCCTGGATCGCATTAACCAACTATTTGCTAATGCAGGTTTTAAGGTGGCGGAAGGTCCTGAGATCGAAGATGATTTCCATAATTTTGAGGCCCTGAACATCCCGGCCCATCATCCAGCCCGCGCCATGCACGACACCTTCTATTTTGATGCCCATATGTTGCTGCGCACTCACACCTCTCCAGTACAGATTCGGGAGATGCAGAACTCAGCGCCACCACTGAAGATTATTGCGCCGGGGCGGGTGTATCGTTGTGACTCGGATCTGACCCACACCCCAATGTTTCATCAGGTTGAGGGGTTTCTGGTAGATGAGGATGTCTCCTTCGCTGATCTAAAAGGGGTGTTGTACGATTTTCTAACCAGCTTTTTTGAGCGCGATCTTAAGTTGCGCTTCCGTCCATCATATTTTCCATTTACTGAACCCTCTGCAGAGGCGGATATAGAGTGTGTTATGTGTAACGGTAAGGGGTGCCGAGTATGCAAACAGACCGGTTGGTTGGAGCTGCTAGGCTGCGGCATGATCCACCCTGAAGTGTTCCGTCATGTAGGTATCGACAGCGAGAAATACACCGGCTATGCCTTTGGAGTTGGTGTGGAGCGACTGACCATGATGCGCTATGGCATAAACGATCTGCGGCTGTTCTTCGAGAACGACCTGCGATTTTTGCGGCAGTTTGCTTAGAAAAAATTTATCCGCGAATGAACGCCAATAAACGCTAATGATTTTTTGTTGGCTATGGCTGACGTTAATGAAGCAGATTTTGTTTAACTAGTTTGAACTTTAATTTTATAAGAGTAAATCAGAAGTATATTTGCGTTAATTCGCGTTTATTTGCGGACTGATTTAATTTAGGAACAACAAAATGAAATTCAGTGAAGCATGGTTACGGGAGTGGGCTAATCCAGATATAACCACCACACAGCTAGCAGATCAGCTGAGCATGGCTGGCCTAGAGGTTGATGGCGTAGGACCGGTAGCCGGAGATTTTCAGGGCGTAGTAGTTGGAGAGGTGTTGACTCGGGAACCACATCCAGATGCCGATAAGCTGAGCGTCTGCACAGTTGATGCTGCACAAGATACGCAGCTACAGATCGTATGCGGGGCCAAGAATGTAACCGCAGGTATGAAGGTAGCAGTAGCCCTGGTTGGGGCTGTGCTTCCAGGTAATTTTAAGATCAAAAAGGCCAAACTGCGCGGCTTGCAGTCTCTGGGTATGATCTGCTCTGCTTCCGAGCTTGGTTTGGCTGAATCATCCGAAGGGATTATGCCGCTACCATCGGATGCAACCATAGGTGAAGATATTCGCAACTATCTGAATCTGAATGACAGTTACATAGAGGTTGATCTTACTCCAGATCGGGGAGACTGCCTGAGCATTGCCGGTATCGCCAGGGATGTAGGGGTGATTAACCGCTGTGGAGTTACAGCTCCTACTATCGAGCCAGTTCCAGCTCAAGTAGACGACAGGTTTACCGTTAAGCTTGAAGCTCCTAAGGCCTGCCCTAAATATACTTGCAGAATTATTCGCAACATAAATCCAGAGGCGGAAACACCCCTGTGGATGCAGGAGAAGCTGCGTCGTAGCGAGATTCGCAGCATCAGCCCTGTGGTAGATGTAACTAACTATGTGATGATGGAGCTGGGGCAGCCCATGCACGGCTTCGATCTGGCTAAATTGGACGGAGAGATTCGAGTTCGTATGGCTACAGCGGGTGAGAAGCTCACCATGCTGGATGGTGAGGAGCAAGAGTTACGGGAAGATACCCTGGTGATAACCGATGCCAGCAAACCACTGGCTATGGCCGGCATTATGGGCGGGGAAGAGTCAGGTGTTAGTGCTGAAACCAAGGATATCCTGCTAGAAAGTGCCTTCTTTGCCCCTACCGAGATTATAGGTAAGGCCAGGAGCTATGGACTGCATACAGACTCATCACACCGCTTCGAGCGTGGTGTTGACCCTGAGCTACAGGTAAGAGCGATTGAGCGCGCCACAGGGCTACTCTTGGAGATCGTAGGCGGTGAGCCAGGTCCAGTGGAGAGTATCTCCTCTGAAGAGCATATAGAGCAGAGACCAGAGGTAATTCTGCGTCGCACTCGACTGGCCAAGATTCTGGGTGTAGAGATTGATGATGCGATGGTCACAGATATTCTCACCCGTCTGGAGATGCAGGTTGAGCAGGTAGATGCAGGCTGGAAAGTAGTTGCCCCCAGTTGCCGTTTTGACATCAGTATTGAAGAGGATCTGATTGAAGAGGTAGGGCGTATCTACGGCTATACCGAAATTCCTATGCATCGTAGCGCGGCTGCAACAATTTTGCGGGGCGAGCGGGAACTGGATTTCAATCTACAGCGAGCCAAAGGGTTGCTGGTTGATCGTGGGTTTCAAGAGGTTATCACCTACAGCTTTATTAGCCAGGAGATGCAAGAGCTGATGGATCCAGCTCACAAATCTGTAGAGCTGGCCAATCCCATCTCTGCAGATATGTCCATTATGCGCACCAGTCTCTGGCCGGGACTGCTGCAGACAGCTATCTATAACCAGGCTCGCCAGCAGAGTAGGGTGCGGATCTTCGAGTCAGGTCTTAGGTTTGTTATGCAAGACTCTGAAATTAAACAGGATTCAATGCTGGCTGGTCTAATATATGGCGAGAATCTGTCTGAGCAGTGGGGAGAGGGTAGTAGAAACGTAGATTTCTTCGACCTGAAGGCAGACCTAGAGGCTATTTTGAGCTTGACAGGCTCTCCCGAGGAGTATGAATTTAAAGTTGCGGAGCACTCATCTCTCCATCCTGGGCAAACAGCAAAGATTGTACGTAAAGGTGAGTCAGTAGGTTGGATTGGTATGCTGCATCCGGCCCTCGCAGACAAGCTGGATTTAGCTGGTGACACCTTCTTGTTCGAGATAAAGCTTGATCTTATGTTTGGTGAGCAACTTCCTACTTTTGCACCACTTTCTAAGTTTCCATCCATCCGGAGGGATATCTCAATCCTGGTAGATGAGGCAGTGACATTTGGTCAGATCACTGACTGCATTCGTCAGGTTGCACCGGAAATTTTACAAGAAATACGTCTATTTGACGTCTATACTGGAAAAAATATAGATTTTGGGCGAAAAAGTCTCGCTTTGGGCTTGATTTTACAGGAAACTTCGCACAATCTTACAGATGAAGATGCAGAGGGTGTAATGACTCGGATTATTAATGCCCTCTCAGATAAACTCAATGCACAACTGAGAGAATAACAAATGGCACTAACCAAGGCCGATATGGCCGAAAGACTATTCGACGAGCTTGGTCTGAACAAGCGTGAAGCCAAAGAGATGGTAGAACTGTTTTTCGAAAGAACACGTGAGGCATTGGAGCAAGGTTCTCAAGTTAAATTGTCAGGATTTGGCAATTTTGACTTGCGTGAGAAAGGGGAGAGACCTGGGCGTAATCCCAAAACTGGCGCTGAGATTCCGATCACAGCACGTAGAGTAGTAACTTTCCGTCCTGGACAGAAACTAAAAGCGAGGGTAGAGGCATATGCTGGACGCGAGTAGCACTACAGCAGATCTACCAGTAATACCTGGCAAACGCTATTTCACCATTGGTGAAGTTAGCGATCTGTGTGGCGTTAAACCACATGTGCTCAGGTATTGGGAACAGGAGTTTCCTCAGCTAAAGCCGGTTAAAAGAAGGGGAAACAGGCGTTACTACCAACGGCATGATGTTCTGATGATCCGTCAGATAAGAAATTTGCTGTATGAACAGGGCTTCACCATCGGTGGTGCCAGGCAGCAACTGACTGGCAACGAAGTGAAAGAGGATTATCATCAGAGCCAGGATATCATTAAGCAGCTAAGAACAGAGCTGGAAGAGGTTCTGCATATTCTCAAGCGGTAGAGTAGAATATAGCGTTGACATATATGGCTTCTAAGCCTAGTATGCGCGCTCTCGGAGCGTAGCGCAGCTTGGTAGCGCACCACAATGGGGTTGTGGGGGTCGGAGGTTCGAATCCTCTCGCTCCGACCATTAAATAGAGTTCTCCATGGAGTGGAGAGTTTTATACATCAGATGTAATATATTTGATTCGAACCTACGACTCAAAAGATGGTTCGACCAGGACCGGAGGTCCGCAGAACGAACGCGTAGCGTGAGTAATCCTCTCGCTCCGACCAATAAATAGAGTTCTCCATGGAGTGGAGAGTTTTATACATCAGATGTAATACATTTGATTCGAACCTACGACTCAAAAGATGGTTCGACCAGGACCGGAGGTCAGCAGAACGAGCGCGTAGCGTGAGTAATCCTCTCGTCTTGACGTATAAAATCGAGTACATACAGACCAGGAACTGCCTGGTCTTTTTTGTTATGGTGGCCTGTGTCGGTCCCCTCGCAACGTGAAACTGTGAACCCGGTCAGGCCCGGAAGGGAGCAGCCGCAATAGTGGATACGTGTGCCGGGGTGTGGCTGGTGCGGGCCGCCGCCATTGTTAAATTCTACTCCTTAAAATTAACCCAAATAGCCCATCTACGTCATGTGACCTGTGCTTTTTATAGTTATTTGGTCTCGCACTATATTCCTAATGGATGTAAATAGGGGATCTGTTCTAAGACGGCACTAGGCTACTGCTTCCAGTAGGGTTAGAATACCCTTTTTGGCGATTTAGAATAGCAATCCATATGAGTTATCAGGTCCTAGCCCGAAAGTGGCGTCCTCGTCTTTTTGCCGAACTGGTTGGTCAGGAGCATGTAGTACGAGCCCTTACTAATGCCCTGGATAATGAGCGATTGCACCACGCCTATCTCTTTACCGGGACTCGTGGGGTAGGTAAGACTACCTTGGCCCGGATATTTGCCAAATCCCTCAACTGTGAGAAAGGGATAACCTCCGTACCTTGTGGCCAGTGTGCGGCCTGCACGGAAATTGATGAAGGACGTTTTGTTGATCTGCTGGAGGTAGATGCAGCCTCCCGTACCAAGGTTGATCAAACCAGAGAGTTACTAGATAACGTACCCTATGCCCCGGTTCGAGGCCGCTACAAGGTGTACATTATCGACGAGGTACACATGTTCTCAGACAGCAGCTTTAACGCGCTACTGAAAACTTTGGAAGAGCCTCCTCCCCATGTGAAGTTCCTGCTAGCCACTACCGATCCTCAGAAAGTACCGGTTACAGTTTTATCTCGCTGTCTCCAGTTTAATCTCAAGCGTCTGCCTCTGAATCAGATTCAGGATCGGCTAGAGCTGATACTAAAGGATGAGTCGATTGAGCATGATAGTTCTGCCTTGATGCAGTTAGCGCGTGCAGCCGATGGCAGTATGCGAGATGGTCTGAGTCTCATGGATCAGGCCATAGCATTCGGCGGCGGGGAAGTTAAAGATGCTGAAGTGCGCACCATGCTTGGAACCATTGCCAGTGAACAGATATTTCAACTGCTGGATGCTCTGGCAAATCTGGATGCACAGCAGGTGGTAAATTGTGTGGAGGAGTTGGCAGAACGAGTTCCAGATTTCTCCAGCGTTATGCAGGATATGTTATCACTGCTGCACAGAGTTGCCCTGTTTCAAGCAGTTCCAGATGCAGTAGAGCCAAGTGATAACGACTTCGAACAGATACAGGCCTTAGCGGATAAAATCTCCAAAGAGGATATACAGCTGTTTTATCAAATTGGCCTGCTGGGACAAAGAGATCTTCCTTTAGCCCCAGATCCCAGAAGCGGTTTTGAAATGACTCTGCTGCGCATGTTGGCATTTCGTCCCGAACCAGCTGCTAGTCAGGGAGGGGGAAGTAGCGGAAAAAAGCCGCTAGCTTCAGCGGTTAAGCCACAGCAGCAGGCCGCACCAGCTAACAATAAAATCAACGAGCCAGCACCTGCGTCAAAACCAGAGATAGCGCCAGAGTCAATTCAAACCGGAACCGCGCAAGAATTGGCAAACTGGGATGAAGTGGTAAACAGGCTTAAACTTGGGGGTATTTCACGCCAACTTGCAGAAAACTGTCAGTATCGTGAAATGGTCGATTCGACTATTACTCTGACTTTGGACCCGGCCCACGAGCATATGCTGGTAGAGAGTTCAGAGAAGAATCTCCATAGAGCCCTAAATGAGTTTTTAGGAAAACAGATAAAACTGCAGATTAAGGTTGAACAACCTGAAACTGAGACTCCTGCTCAGAAGCATGCTCGGGCCAAGGCGGAGCGCCAGAGAGAGGCGGAGCTGGCTATGTCAGATGATCCCATAGTTAAGGCGGCTGAAGAGCAGTTTGGTGCCAGGCTGATTAGAGAGTCGGTCAAACCGATAGATTAACGATATAGAAATAGTGAGGATATACATATGCGTGGTGGTTTAGGCAACATGATGAAACAGGTCCAGAAGATGCAGGCCGATATGGAGAAGGCCCAGGAGAAGCTAGCTCAGGAAGAGGTTGAAGCGGAATCTGGTGGCGGCCTGGTAAAGATCGTGATGAATGGGCAACATGAGGTAAAGCGAGTCTCAATCGATGACAGCCTAATTGGTGATGATAAAGAGATGCTGGAAGACCTGGTGGCTGCTGCCATAAATGCTGCGGTTCAAAAGGTAGCTGCGAAAACCAAGGAGAGTATGTCTGGCCTTACCAGCGGCATGGGTCTACCACCAGGGTTTAAAATGCCGTTCTAAGCTATGTCTGGTCCAACTCTACTAACCAATTTGATGGATGCCTTACGCTGTCTGCCCGGTGTCGGTCCAAAATCGGCCCAACGCATGGCCTTTTACCTGCTGGAGAGAGACCGTGAGGGCGGACGTAATCTTGCAAATGTATTGGCAGAGGCGATGGAGAAGATAGGGAATTGTAACCGTTGCCGTACCCTGAGCGAGATGGAGGTTTGTTCTCTCTGTGCCAATAACAACCGGGATGATTCACTTTTGTGTGTAGTGGAAACACCGGCTGAACTGATGGTAATAGAGCAGTCCATCGACTACCGCGGGCGCTATTTCGTATTGGGAGGGCATCTCTCTCCCCTGGATGGTATTGGGCCCAAAGAGATAGGTCTGGACCAGCTACAACAGAGGTTGGACGAAGGCGTAGTTACCGAGTTGATTCTAGCTACTAATACCACAGTAGAAGGGGAGGCCACTGCTCACTATATTAGCGATATGGCCCACTCCAGGAGCGTTCGCACCACCCGTATAGCCCACGGAGTGCCTATGGGCGGTGAGCTGGAGTATGTTGATGGTAGCACCATTTCTCACGCTTTTGCCGGTCGGCAGGAGATCTAGTACTTTCTTTAGAGGATAAGGACCCCAGAATGAGTGACTGTCTGTTTTGTAAAATGGTATCTGGCGAGATCAAGCCTGATACAGTAATGGAGACCGATGATGTCCTGGCATTTCGTGACATTGCTCCCCAAGCCCCTACCCATATTCTAATTATTCCTAAAAAACACATCAGCACTATTAATGACATTACAGATGAAGATACAGAGCTTTTGGGTAAGCTATATCAGGTGGCAAAACAGGTGGCGGCCCAGGAGGGGCTGGCTGAACCAGGCTACCGTACTGTAATGAACTGCAACTCCGATGGTGGGCAGGCTGTGTACCATATTCATCTACATTTACTGGGTGGCAGGCAGATGGGTTGGCCGCCTGGATAGAGCAGGGCCTAATGAATAGGGCAGAGGTATCAGGGATGAAAAAAACTTTTTGATATAGAATATTGCTCGGCCATCATCAGTTGCCCTGGCCCTAATACCCGGGCCCTGTTTTTAGTCTATGATTAAGTATGAAGCTTTACTGAAATGTTGGTAATCCCGTGACAGCTATCGTCGGTAGTGCCTTGATTCCATTGGTAAATGCGCAGCAACAGCGTGCGCAGGCTTTTCCGCAGGAGATTGACCGTCTGCGGGATGAGACCCGTGTGGAGCGAGGTAGACAACCCACCTCTCTGAGTGATCAAGAACGTAATAGCTTAGGCAGTCGGGCTAACGCTTTGACCCTAGACGATGATTTATCTGGTTTAACCACTAGAGCGCGGCAGGCGGTTCAGGCCTACCAATCCCAAACTATGGATGCGGAACGGGAGCAGATCAGCCATATGCTGGGTGTGGATATGTTTGCCTGATCTTGGCTGTAGGCATCGATTGCTCCAAGCAATCTTTTTGCATCCCCCACATCTGACCACCATGGAGGGTGGTAATCCCAAATGAATGTTTGGAGCATTCATGGCCATGTGGGTCAGAGCCCAGCCTTCTGGGCGATTCAAGATCGAGAATAATTCCAGACAAATCGCCCCAGGGGCGGGCTCCTACATAGTGGGTTTAAATACCCAACACCTTATCTTCGAAATCTAAGGTTGCGAAATGATCATCTAGGGTCTCTGCGCGACGAATCAATTCCACAGATCCATCTTCGCGCAGCAGCAGCTCTTGTGGTCTTAGACGGCCATTGTAGTTAAAGCCCATGGCATGGCCGTGGGCACCAGTGTCGTGGATTATCAGCAGATCACCATCTTCCACCTTCGGTAGAGCGCGCTGAACAGCAAACTTGTCGTTGTTTTCGCACAGGGATCCAGCTACATCCACCACCTCCTCATCTCCGCTCTTTCCTGGCACTGTGATGTGGTGGTAGGCGTCATACATTCCAGGACGCATAAGAGATGACATGCAGGCGTCAACTCCCACGTAGGTGCGGTATATCTCTTTGCGGTTAATAGCGCGAGTCACCAGAGCACCATGGGGTCCGGTGATGTAACGGCCACTCTCTACAAACAGCCTAGGTGCATAGCCGTTGCGCTGTCTGAATTGGACAAAATGTTCAGTAATTTCGCGGGCCATGGCCTCTATATTCAGAGGAGCGTCGTCGGGACGATAGGGGATACCCAGACCGCCGCCGATATTGATAAATTCGAAGGTGATATCCAGTTCGCTAGAGATGAACTCCACCATCTCCAATAACATGTCTGAGGTCTCCACCATGTAGGTGTAGTTCAGCTCATTTGAAGCCAGCATGGTGTGCAGACCAAAGCGCTCTATACCCATCTCCTGGGCCTGACGGTAGGCATCTAGAATCTGCTCATAGGTGACACCATACTTAGACTCTTCTGGATGACCTATTATGTGGTTGCCGGTTCTGCGCTCCCCTGGGTTGTAGCGGAAACAGATCAGATCAGGTTTATGCGGAAGCTTCTGCAGCAGGGAGATATCATCCAGATTCAGAATGCAGCCACCATCAGCCTCTGCCGCGTTGAACTCTTCCTGACTGGTGTTGTTGGAAGTGAACATGATGTCTTCACCCCGGCCACCGGCAGCACGACTGAGCTGCAGCTCTGCTACAGAACTGCAGTCGAAACCAAAGCCAAGGGAGCTGGTGATATTGAGGATTCCAGGGTTGGGCAGAGCCTTAACCGCAAAGTACTCGCGGAAGCCTTCGATACCTGCAAAAATCTCGTTTAGGTGGTTGCCGGTTTCTCTGATACCTGCTTCATCATAGATATGAAACGGGGTTCCGAAATGTTCAGCAATCTCATCTAGACGTGGGATTAGCCTGTCAGTAAAACCTTGGGACATTGGCATAACTAGTTACCTTGAATTATATACTGTTGCTGATCCGGTCCATCGCCTTTTTAACATTCTCAAAGCTGTTAAAGGCGCTTATCCGGATATAACCTTCGCCGCATTTACCAAAACCTGCTCCGGGGGTACAGACCACTCCAGCTTTGTTCAGTAGCAGGTCAAAGAACTCCCAGGAGTCCATTTTTCCATCAATCCAGATGTAAGGAGAGTTATCACCGCCGATGCAGTCATAGCCCAGAGCGGTCATTTTCTCGCGAATATAGGCGGCATTATTCAGATAGTAAGAGATCAGCTCTTTAACCTGGGCCTGACCTTCATCACTGTATACCGCTTCAGCAGCACGCTGTATTGGATATGATACGCTGTTAAATTTGGTGGTGTGGCGGCGATTCCATAGGGAGTGAACGGATACTGCTTCACCCGATGCGGTATAGGCCATGCACTCTTTCGGTACTACAGTATAAGCACAACGAGTACCGGTGAAGCCTGCGGTCTTAGAGAAGCTTCTGAATTCAACAGCTACTTCACGCGCGCCTTCTATCTCATAGATAGAGCGGGGGATGCCTTCGTCCTGAACAAATGCCTCGTAGGCTGCATCGTACAGAATCAACGCCTTGGACTCGCGGGCGAAATCTACCCACTTTTTAAGCTCGTCGTGGGTGATGGTGGCTCCGGTCGGGTTGTTGGGGAAGCAGAGATAGATCAGATCAACCTGTGCGTTTGGTATCTCTGGAATAAAGCCATTCTCTTTGGTTGCCTCCAGATAGACCAAGCCGTTATAGCGTCCGCCCTCAGCTTCACCAGTGCGTCCCGCCATTACATTGGTGTCGACATAAACTGGATAGACCGGATCGGGTATAGCTACGGTGATGTCGTTGGAGAAGATCTCCTGGAAGTTGCCGCTGTCGCACTTGGCTCCATCGCTGACAAAAACCTCGTCTGCATCCACACTGCAGCCACGTGACTGGAAGTCACCTTTGGCGATGGCTTCACGCAGAAAGTCGTAGCCCTGTTCTGGACCATATCCACGAAAACTTGCATCGTTCGCCATCTCGTCCACAGCGGCATGCATGGCCTTGATGCAGGCGTCAGGCAGGGCGCGAGTGACATCACCGATGCCGAGCTTGATTACATCCTGTTCTGGATGGGCATTCTGATGGGACGCTACCCTTTTGGCTATGTCCGAGAACAGGTAGGATGCCTGGAGCTTATTGAAGTTTTCGTTAATTTTGATCATGCGATACCTCGGTCGATCTTCTTAAACTGTAATGTTTTTAACTTGGCGCGTACTCAATAAAGCCGCGTAGTATATTCCATAGATAGCGGTCTGGACAGTGTCTAACATGCTTAGATTAGAATGTTAGTTCTTTTGGCCCCTGTTCATCAGCATCAAGCTGCTGCAGTATGCTCTCTTGTAGGCATTGCAGCTTTTGTGGGTCTGTTATCTGTTTCTTATCTTCCCCGGTAATAAAGAAGGTATCTTCAGCTTCAGCACCAATGGTGGCAATTTTAGCCGCCTTTAGGTTTACGTGGCACAGAGAGAAGGCATGACCAACATGAGCCAAAAGTCCTGGCCGGTCTGATGAAACAAGTTTAAGGATTGTGCGTTGATGGGCGTCGTCCTGACTGACTTCTATATTGGTTGGTATTTTAAAATGTTTTACCTGGCGGGGAATACGTCTGGAAACATTGAAATTGATTCTATCCGGGTTATTAAGTCCGTTTTTCAGCGCCTTGATTATTTTCTGCGCCCTCTCTTCGTCGTCAATGGCGTTGCCGTCGTACTCCAACACGCGGTAGCTGTCGAGGGAGCGTCCATCCGAAGTGGTTTCAATTCTGGCGTCTACCACGTCAAGGCGTAGTTGATCCAGCAGGGCTGTGGTAACCGCAAATAGTCCTAAACGATCATGGGAGTAGATGAACACCTCTGAGCCACCACGCCCAGTTTTGCTTCTCAGCTTGATTTCAGGTCCAGTATCTTCAGGTAGAGAAAGGATAAATTCTGTATGGGAGATTATCTCCTCAACTGAGGAGTAGAGAAAATAGTCTGCGCTTAGGGTACTCCACAGGTCGTCAATCTCGCCTAGTGGGACACTCTTTCTTTCCAGTTCTTCACTGGCATCTCTTTGTTTTTCCCGGATTACTTCATCAGAGTCGAGTGGTTGTTCCAGGCCGCGCAGCATAGCTCTTGTGGTTAGAGTGTGGAGATCTTTAAGGAGGGAGTCTTTCCAGGAGTTCCACTTTTTCGGGTCGGTTGCCCGAATATCTGCCACCGTGAGTAGGTAGAGGTGGTCAAGTCGGGCCAGGGTGCCTACTTTTTTTGCAAAGTTGAGGATCACCTCTGGATCATGGATGTCCTCTCTCTGAACAGTGATAGACATCAGCAGATGGTTTTTCACCAGCCATGCCACCAGTTTACTGTCGTAGTCACTCAGCCCATGTTTCTTGCAGAACTCCCAAGCATCATGCGCCCCCAGTTCAGAGTGGTCGCCATCACGCCCCTTGGCTATGTCATGAAACAGGCCGGCTAGAAAGATTAGTTCCTGTTTTGGCAGACGATTGATGATTTCACTACAGCGGGGAAACTCTTCTGCTCTCCAAGGAACGGCAAAACGGCGCAGATTGCGTACTACAAATAGGGTGTGTTCATCCACAGTATAGACATGGAATAGATCATACTGCATGCGGCCTATGATGTTGCCAAATTTAGGCAGGTAGGCTGAGAGAATGCCGTAGCGGTTCATACGCCTCAGCTCTGAGGTTACCCCGTTGGATTGGCGTATAATCTCCATAAACAGGCTTTTGGCCCGCAGATCGTCACGGAAATCATCATCGATAAGATGACGGTGGGAGCGAATAAGCCTTACGGTGCTGGCGCGGACGCCCTTTAGCTCTGGATAGAGTTGCAGTAGTAGAAAAATCTCTAACAAGGCAAAGGGGTAGCGCTTGAATATGCCGTCGTCAGTTACTTCGATAAAGCCGTTTCTGGCCTGGAATCGCTTGTTGATATTGAGGATTTCTGCTGGTTGGTTCTCGAGCAGTATGGCCTCTTCGAATAGCTGTAGCAGGCGTTCATTGAGACGTTCTATGCGGATTACAGTTCGGTAATAACGCTGCATGAACTGCTCAACCGCCAAACTGTGTTCCTGATCCACAAAACCAAACTCTTCAGCAAGGGCGCGCTGATAGTCGAACAGCAAACGATCTTCTCGGCGACCGGTTAGAATGTGCAGGGCAAAACGGATTTTCCAGAGCAGGGCACGCCCCTCCATCAAGGATTCATACTCTGCCTCCTTCAGGAAGTTGTGACCAACTAGGCCGTGCATGGTTTCACAGCCAAAATAGCGTTTTGCTACCCAACCAACGGTCTGGATATCTCTTAGACCACCAGGACCCTCTTTTAAGTTTGGTTCCAGATTAGTGGCTGAATCGTCATATTTTGCATAACGCTGTTTCTGTTCCTGCCATTTGGCCGTGAAGAACTTGTCGCTGGGCCAGATTTTGTTGGGAGCGATGGCAGCGCGCATTTTGAGCAACATCTCATGATCGCCAGCAAGCAGGCGTGATTCCATGACGTTTGTTATGACGGTTAAATCCTGTTTCGCCTCTTTTGCACACTCCTTCACTGAGCGTACGCTGTGTCCAACCTCTAGCCCTATATCCCACAAGAAGGTTAGGAGTTGTTCCAAGTTGCCCTTGAGGCGTTTCAGCTCTCTGGGTTCCACTAGGATCATTAGATCAATATCAGAGTTTGGATGCAGTTCGCCCCGTCCGTATCCACCAACAGCCACCAGGGCTGCTTTGGTATCCTCAGGCATATTTTTCTGCCAGGCCCGTTTTAGCAGTGAATCGATCAATTTAGCTCGCAGTGAGACCAGGGTGGATACAGCTACCCCTTCTTTAAAACCTTCTGTCAGGGTTGCTGTGCTATCTGCCAGAGTCTTGCGGTACAGAGCTAGTTGGTTATCGGTCTGAGAGAGGGCTTGGTCGAACTCTATTCCGTTAAAGACGCGTTTCATTCTATTCTCGCTCTTCCTGGCGTAGGGTAAGGATTTCATAACCTTTTTCGGTCACCAGTACGGTGTGTTCCCACTGGGCAGAGAGGCTGCGATCTTTGGTGACAACGGTCCATCCATCCGGTAACAGTTTAATCATGCGTTTACCTGTATTGATCATGGGTTCGATGGTAAAACACATTCCAGGTTGTAGCTCTGGTCCTTTTTCCTGTGTTTTATAGTGTAGAACCTGAGGATCTTCGTGAAACTCTCTGCCGATGCCATGACCACAATACTCTCTTACTATTGAATAGTTGTGTGGTTCCACAAATTTCTGGATAGCAGAACCAATATCATTCAGACGTGCTCCAGGTTTTACTTGATCTATGCCAATGAACATTGCATCTCTCGTTACTTTGCACAACCTTTGGGCAAGGATGGATGGCTCCCCAATCATGAACATTTTGCTGGTGTCGCCATGGAAGCCATTCTTGATTACAGTTACGTCTATGTTGACTATATCTCCATTTTTCAGGGTTTTATCGCCAGGTATGCCGTGACAGACCTGGTGATTCACTGAGGTACAGATAGATTTCGGAAACCCGCGGTAGTGCAGGGGAGCTGGAATGGCATCTTGCTGGTTAACGATATAGTCGTGACAGATGCGGTCCAGCTCTCCAGTAGTAACGCCTTGTTTCACATGTGGTTCTATCATTTCCAGAACTTCAGCGGCTAGGCGGCAGGCAATTCGCATACTATCTATCTCTTCAGCTGTTTTTATTGTGATGCTCATATTTAGTTCTCTTGGCCGGAAATAATCGGAAAAACCAACATCTTGGACGGCGTTAGGTGATTGTTATAACAAGCAGCGTATGGTATAAAACGCGCCCTGGAATGGCAATTGCTGTCCCAGATATTATTACACACATGTACCGACACGGTTGCCGGGGTGCTGTTTTAGCCAAAAAGCTGGTCTGATAGGGGTTTCAATCGGACCTAATTAGGGGCTGTTCAGTCGACGACCGGGGTACATGGAGGACTAACCCTATACAATTCGGAGTAACACTATGAGTGCAGTATCTATGCGCCAGATGCTTGAGGCTGGCGTACATTTTGGGCATCAGACCCGCTATTGGAACCCCAAAATGGGTTCTTACATCTTCGGTCAGCGTAACAAGATTCACATTATCAATCTTGAACAGACGCTACCAATGTTCAACGACGCAATGAATTTCCTTGGCACCCTGAGTGCTAATGGCGGCAAGATTTTGTTTGTAGGAACCAAACGTGCCGCTCAAGAAACAGTACGCGAAGAGGCTGAGCGTTGTGGTATGCCTTTTGTAAACCACCGCTGGCTCGGTGGCATGTTGACCAACTTTAAAACCATTAAGCAATCTATCAAGCGCCTGAAAGAGCTGGAAGATATGTTTGCTGATGGTAGCGTTGAAAAGCGTTTTAACAAGAAAGAGGCTCTTGGCCTTGAGCGCGAGCTGGCCAAGCTGGAACGCAGCCTGGGTGGAATTAAAGATATGAGAGGTCTTCCTGATGCGGTATTCGTAATCGATACCGGTCATGAAAAGATCGCGGTAAATGAAGCTAAGAAACTCGGTATTCCTGTTGTAGGCGTGGTGGACACCAACAATGATCCAGAAGCTGTCGACTACATAATTCCAGGAAATGACGATGCCATGAGAGCCATTCAGCTCTATGTGCAAGGCGTTGCTGCTGCTGTTCTAGAAGGACGTGCCAGTGCTGCTGCCAGCGTTGGACTGAGTGATGAAGGTGCAGAAAAGCCAAAAAAGGCTAAAGCCAAGCCTAAGGCCAAAGCCAAAGCTAAACCAGAAGCTAAGGTTGAAGCAGAAGAGAAAGTTGAGCCTGAGGCAAAAGCAGAGCCCGCTGCTAAAAAGGATGAGGCAGAATAAGAGCAGTTTGGATGTTAGCCGTATGTCTAACATCCACAAAATATTGGATTAACCTGGACCTGCCCCTGTTCCGCATGGCGAATGCTGCAGGGGCTTGTCCATATATAGCATATTCATAAATTAAGAGGATTTTATACCATGGCCATTACAGCCTCTTTGGTAAAGGAACTGCGTGAGCGTACAGGTTCCGGGATGATGGAGTGTAAAAAAGCACTTGTTGAAACTGACGGTAATATCGAAGCCGCCATTGAGATGATGCGTAAATCCGGTCAGGCCACTGCGGCTAAGAAGGCTGGACGTACAGCAGCTGATGGTATTGTAGCCATCAAATATTCAGACGATGCAAAAAATGCCGTTATGGTTGAAGTTAACTGTGAAACCGACTTTGTAGCCAAGGATGAGAACTTTACATCATTTGTGGATGCGGTCGCCAACAGTGTACTTAACTCTGATGTGGCTGACGTTGAGGCTCTGATGGATGCGCCGCTACACGCTGGGGAAGAGACGACAGTAAACACTGCACGTGAAGCCCTGGTCGCCAAAATAGGCGAGAACATGAATGTACGTCGTTTCCAGCGTTTTCAGACCGATACCGGTATATTGGTTAGCTATCAGCATGGCGTCAGGATCGGTGTTGTGGTAGCGCTGGAAGGCGGTGACGAGACTCTGGGCAAAGATCTGGCTATGCACATTGCTGCTTCTAACCCCGTCTGTGTAAGTGCAGCCGATGTTCCTGCAGATATGCTGGATAAAGAGCGCGAGATATTTAAGGCTCAGGCCCTAGATAGCGGCAAGCCTGAGAATATCGTGGACAAGATCGTTGATGGCCGGGTACGTAAGTACCTATCTGAGATCACCCTCATGGGCCAGAATTTTGTCAAAGACCCTGATATCACTATAGAGAAGCTACTTGCTGATGCCGGTGCTACCGTTACTGACTTTAAACGTTTTGAGGTAGGTGAGGGTATCGAGAAGAAGCAGGAAAACTTCGCTGAAGAGGTTATGGCTCAGGTTAAGGGCTAAGTTCGTATTTTTCACCAGGTTCGTATTTTCCTGGTGGGTTATGTGAGCCAAGAACTGTTTTACCGGTCTTCCAGCAGGAAGGCCGGTATTGTGATAACCTCCCGATTGGTTTTTGGGTTGTAATTCTAATAAAGCTAATTGACCTGGTGGTGTTATGTCTGAATTGATCTGTCAACGTATCCTGCTAAAGCTAAGTGGTGAAGCACTTATGGGAGAGGGCAGCTTTGGGATAGACCCAAATGTTATTTCCCGTGTTGCTGGTGAAATTAAAGAGCTTGTCCAGGCGGGAGTTCAGGTTGGACTGGTAATCGGTGGAGGTAATATCTTCCGCGGTGCAGGTCTGGCCCAGGGCGGTTTGGACCGGGTAACCGGAGACCATATGGGTATGCTGGCCACTGTTATGAATGGGCTGGCAATGAAAGATGCTCTACAAAAGATTGGTCAGAAAGTTAGGGTTATGTCAGCTCTAGCCATAGAGCAGGTATGCGATCCATTTCTAAGAGATCAAGCTGTAGATTATCTAGAACAAGGCCAGGTGGTTATTCTTAGCGCTGGCACTGGAAGTCCCTTCTTTACCACAGATACCGCAGCCAGCCTGCGTGCCATAGAAATTGGCGCCCAACTCCTGATTAAAGCCACTAAAGTTGATGGGGTCTACTCATCTGACCCTGTATCAAATCCTGCTGCTGAATTTTACCCCCGCCTTAGTTATGATCGGGCAATCAAAGAGGGTCTGAAAGTTATGGACTCCACTGCGATTATGCTGTGCGCAGATCATGATATGCCGCTGCGGGTGATGAATATTAATAACAAGGGCGCGGTTATGCGTCTAATGCAAGGGGAAGAGGTTGGTTCCCTGGTCGATAATGGAGAGTGAAATGATCGACGATATCCAGAAAGATACAAACACACGTATGGGCAAGAGTGTTGAATCTCTAGTTCTTGATTTGGCTAAATTGCGTACCGGTAGGGCACACCCCAGTTTGCTGGATCATCTTACGGTTTCCTACTACGGATCAGACGTGCCTTTAAGTCAGGTAGCCAATATTAATGTAGAGGATGCTCGCACCCTTACCATAACGCCTTGGGAGCAGAATATGGTAGCTCCGGTGGAGAAGGCGATCATGAACTCTGATCTGGGACTCAATCCTAACACTGCCGGTAATGTTATACGCGTACCTATGCCTCCTCTTACTGAAGAGCGACGCAAGGATATGATCCGGATCGTGCGTCAAGAGGCTGAGAATGCTCGTGTTGCCATACGCAACATACGACGCGATGCCAACCACCATCTAAAAGACCTAGTAAAAGAAAAACTCGCTTCCGAGGATGATGAGAGACGAGCTGAAGAGCAGGTGCAAAAGCTTACAGACCAGCATATTAAAGAGATTGATGAGTTGCTGGAGAAGAAAGAAGCTGACCTGATGGAAGTTTGACCGCAGAACCACTGTGACACAGGTAGGATCAAACAAAGAGGGTACGCAAGCGGTGGATAACATACCGCGACATGTAGCGATTGTAATGGATGGCAATGGGCGCTGGGCTCAGCAGCATGAAAAAAAACGCCATGCTGGTCACCGGGAAGGGGTTAAATCGGTCCGCAAGATTGTTGATTGTGCAGCCCGTTCCGGTGTTGAAATATTAACCCTTTTTGCATTTAGCAGTGAAAACTGGAAGCGCCCCAGAGAAGAGGTTGGCATGCTAATGGATCTGTTCATGCTAGTCCTCAAGAAAGAG
Source organism: Sedimenticolaceae bacterium (assembly GCA_050291725.1). GTDB lineage: Bacteria > Pseudomonadota > Gammaproteobacteria > Chromatiales > Chromatiaceae > JAAGZL01. The sequence continues at coordinate 31,145 of JBNKKH010000035.1, read as the reverse complement.
ATAAAACGCTTGCGCAAAAATAATGTTCGACTCCGTTTAATCGGGGATAGATCAAGATTCTCCCAAGAACTTCAGGACGCCATGACCCAGGCGGAGCAAGACACCGCAGATAACAGCGGACTAATCCTCCAAATCGCAGCGAATTATGGAGGGCGCTGGGATATAACTCAGGCAGTGCGCAAGTTAGCCAAGCAAGTTGAGAGCGGTGATATTAAGCCAGACGCTATAGAAGAGAAGCATATCTCCAATGAACTCTCATTCTCTACTCTGGTTGATCCAGATCTGTTTATTCGCACCGGTGGCGAACAGCGCTTAAGCAACTTTATGCTGTGGCAGTCGGCTTACACCGAGGTGTATTTTACAGATGTCCTGTGGCCCGATTTTCGTAAAGAGGAGTTCGATGCTGCATTGGCGTCTTATGCCAGCAGGCAAAGGCGTTATGGCATGGTTGCTGAACAGCTAAACTCAAACCAAAACTCTGCGGGTAGCTGATCCATGGAATTGAGCACATTAGCCAAGCGTGTAATTACTGCTGGCATCCTTATCCCCATTGTGGTTCTAGCTATCCTGTTTCTTAAAACTGAACAGTTGGCTATAGGTATAGCAGCAATTGCATTATTGGCTGGTTTGGAGTGGGCAGCACTTGCTGGGATCAAAAATTATACTGGAAAAATTGTATTCTTAACTGCGCTGGCAGCAGCTCTGTACTGGAGCTATGGGTTGATTTCCTATGCGTGGTTTACCGATTGGGTGCTGGTATTTGCTGCAATCTGGTGGTTGATTATTACCCTTGTCCTGTTTAGCTATAAACAGATAAATAAAGCAGCTTCTGGAGTTGGGGTGCTGACTGCACTGATCTGTTATCTGGTTCTTATACCTCTGTGGGTTGCGCTTCTGCTAGTGCACGGGGGTGGAGATGATGGCCCATTCATCGTCCTGTTTCTATTGGTGTTGATCTGGATAGCCGATAGCGCCGCCTACTTTTCCGGTATGCGCTGGGGCAAGAGGAAGCTGGCGCCTGTAATAAGTCCCAAAAAGACCTGGGAAGGGGTTTACGGTGCACTATTTGGAGCGCTGGTTTGTGGTGCTCTCTTGGCGTGGTATCAGCAGAGTGAAACGGATGCCTTCTTATGGCTGCTTCCTGTCTGTATCATAACTGTGGCCATGTCTATAGTCGGCGATCTATTTGAAAGCGTTCTCAAACGTCGCATGGATATGAAAGATAGCGGCAATCTGTTGCCTGGACACGGTGGGGTGTTAGATCGCATTGATAGCCTAATCGCAGCTGCTCCGGTATTTGCACTTGGTCTACAGCTAACTACGGGGTTGTGAACGTGATAGGTGTAACCATACTCGGTTCGACCGGTTCTATCGGTAACAGCACATTGGATGTGTTGCGTATGCACTCTGACAGATTCCAGGTTGTGGCTCTTACCGCCAACACAAATGCCCAAGAACTGTTACAACAGTGCCTTGAGTTTCAACCTAAATTTGCCGTTTTATCTGAACAAAGTACAACAGACGCTGTTCAGCAACAATTTAAACAAGAGTGTCCCGATACCGAGCTACTCTCAGGTCCAGATGCTTTGGAGATGGTGGCGCAACTTCCGAGTGCCCACTACGTAATGGCCGCAATCGTAGGGGCGGCCGGACTGCTACCCACCATTGCTGCTGCCAAATCTGGTAAATGCATCCTGCTCGCTAATAAAGAGGCGCTGGTGATGTCTGGTAGGTTGTTGCTGGATCAGGCTAAACAGAATGGCGCAACCATTCTACCCATAGATAGTGAACACAATGCAGTATTCCAGTGCCTGCCTGCGGACTATGGACGTGGTTTACATGAGGTTGGGGTAAAGAGAATTCTCCTCACCGCATCTGGCGGTCCATTCCTGAAAACTCCAATGGATGAGCTGGCATCTGTTACTGCGGAACAGGCATGCGCTCATCCAAACTGGGAGATGGGGCGTAAGATATCTGTTGACTCAGCTACCATGATGAACAAAGGGCTTGAGTTGATTGAAGCGTGTCTGTTATTCAACGCCACACCTGAAGAGGTAGAGGTGGTGTTACATCCACAGAGCGTTATTCACTCTATGGTTGAGTATAAGGATGGATCTACCTTGGCCCAGTTAGGTAATCCAGATATGCGCACCCCGATTGCTCACGCCCTGGCCTGGCCGAATCGAATCGAATCTGGAGTAGAGGGGCTAGATCTTTTTAAGGTGGCACGACTAGATTTTGAGCCGCCAGATCTGAATCGATTTCCATGTTTGGCCTTGGCCTACAGGGCGGCTAAGGAAGGTGGTAGCTCTCCAGCAGCATTGAATGCAGCGAATGAGGTGGCGGTAGAGGCCTTTTTAGACTCCAAAATCCCATTTGTTGCAATTGCACAGTTAATTGAGTCTGTTATGGATAATATGGAGAAAATTGACAACTTTAGCTTGAAACAGGTACTGGAAATAGATCAACAAGCGAGATCTATCGCCAGGGAATTAATTCAGAATATAGCTGTCTCTGAGGCATGAATTCGATGTTATTTACCATAATTTCATTCGTAGTTGCCCTTGCTATCCTAATTTCCGTGCATGAGTTTGGGCATTTTTGGGTTGCCCGCAAGCTTGGAGTTAAAGTTCTGCGCTTCTCCATAGGGTTTGGTCCTGCATTGTGGAAAAAAACCGGCGAAGTTGATGCAACAGAGTATGTGCTAGCGGCTATCCCTCTGGGTGGTTATGTAAAAATGCTGGATGAGCGGGAAGGAGAGGTTGCCGAAGAGGAGAAACACCGGGCCTTTAACCGTCAATCGCTATCAGTGCGTTCTGCTGTAGTTGCTGCTGGTCCTCTGTTCAACCTTCTGTTCGCTGTATTCGCCTATTGGATGGTTTTTGTCAGCGGTGATATGGGAACTAAGCCTGTAGTTGGCGAAGTGCAGCCAGCGACCATCGCGGCACAGGCTGGATTCCAGGTAGGGGACGAGATTATAGCCACCTCTGGTGATAAGACCAGCTCCTGGGAATCATTCATTTACGCCCTTATATCTGAGTCTGCTGGTAGTGAAGATGTTGTAGTGCAGGTACATGACATTAGAGATAACCTGCGTGAGAGAGTCTTTCCCATTAATAAAATGGCAGCAGTAATGGAGGAGAAGGATTTTATCTCCAAGATAGGGCTTAAGGTGCGTCGTCCCAAGCTGCCTGCAGTGGTAGGAGAGCTAGTGCCAGGGGAGTCTGCACAGGATTCTGGTCTAACAACCGGGGATAAAATTCTGACCATAGCAGGGGGAGAGGTAGAGGATTGGCCGGGACTGGTCGCCTTTATCCAAAAGCATCCTGAATCTACCCAGATAATAACCATAGAGCGCAATGGCCAGATACAGACCCTTGACCTGAAAATTGGCAAGCTCAAGGCTGGAGATCAAGTTGTTGGCCGTATCGGAGCAGGTGTTCTTGTCCCTGATGGGTTGTTTGATGATTATAGGGTTGAGGTGAAACTCAATCCCATAGCCGCAGTTGGTGCTTCTCTATCCAAAACCTGGGATATGTCGGTATTCATGCTTAGAATGCTGGGTAAAATGGTAACAGGAAGAGCATCTCTGGATAACCTGGGTGGTCCTATATCTATAGCTCAGACGGCGGGGAAAAGTGCTAGTTTCGGCGCAATCTATTTTATCAAGTTCTTGGCAATTGTAAGTATCAGCTTAGCTGTGCTTAATCTTCTACCGGTTCCAGTGCTAGATGGCGGGCATCTTCTGTTTTTCTTCATTGAAGCAATCAAGGGGTCGCCGCCATCTGAACAGGTTCAAATGGTGGGACAAAAAATTGGAATTATTGCCCTGTTGCTATTGATGGGAGTGGCATTTTATGTTGATATTTCAAGGGTGCTGGGATAGTTATTAAAGTTCCACTATAATGTGCGGATAAAGCGAACGAGCAGAATCGGCCTGCATGGGTCTTTTTTGCAAAATAATTACTAATAAACAAGAAGTTAAGATATATGCTGCTGCGAAATAAAAGATTGCTGACGCTAATGATATTGGCCATTTCCTGGCTTCCTGCCGTTGTGCTGGCCGATATGTTTGTGATTAAGGATATTCGTGTAGAGGGTTTACAGCGTATATCAGCTGGTACAGTTTTTAATCACATCCCCGTCAAAATAGGCGAACGTATACAGTCTGAACAGAGTTCTTCCATCATCAGAGAGCTGTATAAAACCGGTTTCTTCAAGAATGTAAGACTGGAGAGAGAAGATGACGTATTAATCGTCTTCGTCCAGGAGAGGCCAGCAATTGCTCAGATTGGTATCACCGGTAATGACTCTATGGAAACAGAGCAGTTGCTCATGAGCCTAAAGGATATTGGCCTGGCCGAGGGCAGAGTATTCAATAACTCTGTTCTAGACCGAATAGAGCGTGAGCTAAGAAGACAGTATTTCAGCAACGGCAAATATGGCGTAAAGCTGGAATCAACAGTAACACCACTAGAACGCAACCGAGTTGCTGTTGATATAGCAATAAAAGAGGGTTCGGCCGCGAGAATTAAGCGTATAAATATTGTGGGGAATACCTCGTTTGAAGAGGAAGATCTTCTGGATTCATTTAAGCTGGGTACGAGCAATATGCTCTCCAGGATCACCAAGAATAATCAGTACTCCAAGCAGAAACTGTCGGCTGATCTAGAAACCCTCCGCTCCTACTATCTGGATAGGGGATATATCAACTTTAAAGTCAACTCCACTCAGGTATCAATTAGCCCAGATAAGAGTGACATATACATTACCATCAATATAACTGAGGGTGATGTATACACCATTAACGATATCAAATTGGCTGGTAGAATGGCGGTGCCTAAGGAGCAGATTTTTCCACTCATTCATTTGAGTCGCGGTACCATCTTCTCCCGTAAAGATGTGGTCGATAGTGCAGAGCGTATCAATAGTCTGCTTGGAAAAAATGGCTACGCCTTTGCTAACGTAAACAGTATCCCTGAAATTAATGAAGAGAAGAAAACGGTAGCTGTCACTTACTTTGTTGATCCGGGTAAACGGGTATACGTAAGAAATGTTAATTTCCGTGGTAACAGCAACACTAGAGACGAAGTTCTACGCCGTGAAATGAGACAGATGGAGTCTGCATGGTTTTCATCTGAGCAGGTTAAACTCTCTAAAGAGCGCCTGCGGCGTTTGGGCTACTTTGATTCAGTAACTATAGAAACACCCGCTGTTCCAGGCTCAACCGATCAGGTTGATGTGAATGTTACTGTTAAAGAGAAGCAGACCGGTAACATTATGGCCGGTATCGGCTGGTCTAAATCAGACGGAATCATGTTTAACTCCAGTATCTCTCAGAATAATTTTCTGGGTACTGGTAAGCGGGTAGTATTTGCCTTCAATAACAGTGATTCCCAACGCCACTATCAGGTTGGGTATACCAACCCATACTACACAGTGGACGGCATCAGTCGTGGATTCGATTTGATGTACAAACAGACCGACTTCGCTGATATTGATACAGCCAAGTACAAAACCGATGTTGCTAGTGCCGGGGTTAATTTTGGTATACCCCTAAATGAGTACGACCGGGTCAGGTTTGACTTCAGGGTAGTTAATACTGAGTTTGAAACCGGAACGGGTAGTAACGTCTCTACTCAAGTCAAACAATTTGAGACAGATAATGGCAACAGCTTTGTGGACTATCAGCTAGGCGTAAGCTGGAGCAGTGACTCCCGTGACTCCTCTCTGTTCCCAAGTAGAGGTGGTGTTCAGAAGTTGTCAGCAGAGATGACCTTGCCCGGTAGCGATCTGGAGTACTACAAGGTTGCCTATTCGCATAAGCGTTATTTCCCCTTGTCAGAATCTCTAACCCTCTCTCTGAACGGTGATATTGGCTATGGCGACGGCTATGGTGATACGGAAAAACTGCCATTCTTCAAGAACTATTTTGGAGGAGGCGTAAAGACGGTACGTGGCTATAAAGACTACAGTCTTGGTCCACGTGATTCACTGGATGATCCATTGGGCGGCAATATGAAGCTCTTTGGTAGTATGGAAGTTACTTTTCCTGATCCGTTAGGACTTGCCCCAGATACTGTGCGCTTGGGCGCCTTTGTTGATGTGGGTAATGTATACGATACAGATGATGATAGTGTGGATATCGGAGATCTACGTTACTCGACTGGCCTCTCACTGAAATGGCTATCGCCCATGGGTCCGCTTGGATTTGTCGTTGCGTTGCCTCTGAATGATGAGAGTGATGATGACACTGAGAACTTCCAATTCACCTTTGGTACAGCATTCTAATAATACTGGAGAATAGTTTTGAAAAAGACAGCAATCATATGTGTGGCTGCATGCCTATTTTGTGTATTTGGGGTCGGCGTAGCCCAGGCTCAGAAAATTGCTTATGTGAATACAGAGAAGGTTGTGAAGAAGTCACCTCAGTCAACAGCAATTATGAAAAAGCTTGAGGCTGAATTTAAGAAGCGTAATAACTCTCTTCTAAGTAAGCGCAAAAAGCTGAAGACGCTTGAAGAAAAATTGACTAAAGATAGGGCGGTAATGAGTTCGTCTGAGGTTAAGAATATTGAGCAGGATATTCGTCGCCAGAGACGCGACCTAAATACCTCCAGTGCTGAATTCAGAGAAGACCTTAATCTGCGTCGTTCAGAAGAGATTAATAAGCTGCTGCGTAAAATATCAGAAGTGGTTAAGAGCCTGAGCAAACAGGAAAATATAGATATTGTCCTAAGTGCAGGTGTTGCCTATGCCAGTCCAGGATCTGATATATCTGATAAGGTATTAAAGCAGTTGTCTCAAGGGAAGGGTAAATAATAGGGCTGGAGATACCAGCTTGAGTTATAGATTAAGAGAACTTGCTGATCTAGTAGGTGCCAAACTGCATGGAGACGCAGACGCTACAGTAGAAACTGTTGCAACACTGCATGATGCAAAAACTGGATCTATTACCTTTCTCAGCAATAACAAATATAGAAAGCATTTATCGAACACCAGCGCTACCGCTGTGATTCTTGCCAAAGAGTTTCTTGGTGAGTGTCCGGTGGCAGCGCTTGTGTGTGATAATCCATATTTAGCATTTGCGCGCATCAGTGCTTATATGCATCCTCCAGCAGAAAAGAAAGCCGGGCGACATGAATCTGCTTCGATAGCGGATAGCGCATCTGTGGATCCAACTGCCTGGTTAGGTCCTGGTGTTGTAATAGGAGAGAATGCAAACCTAGGCCCTAATGTTCAAGTTGGCCCAGGTTGTGTTATAGCAAATGATGTAACTGTAGGTGCAGAGACGGAGTTGGTAGCTAATGTAACGCTTTGTCATGGAGTGACAATAGGAAGTCGCGTATTGATTCATCCTGGAGTAGTGATTGGTAGTGATGGCTTCGGGATAGCCAATGATGATGGGGTTTGGGTGAAGGTGCCACAACTTGGTAGCGTCCAAGTTGGTGATGATGTGGAAATAGGTGCTAACACTACCATCGACCGTGGTGCCTTGTGCGATACAGTTATAGGGAATGGCGTTAAGCTGGATAACCAAATTCAAGTCGCCCATAACGTAGAGATTGGAGATAACACTGCTATTGCTGCATGTACAGGAATTGCTGGCTCAACCAAGATTGGTAAACAGTCAACAATTGGTGGCGGGGTAGTAGTAGTAGGTCATCTTGAATTTGCAGACAATGTCCATTTCTCAGCAGAAAGCTTAGTAACCAGATCTTTTTCTGAGCCTGGATATTACAGTGGCAATCTGCCTGCAATGCCAAATAAAGATTGGAGAAAAACCGTTGCCCATCTGCGAAATCTAGATGATATGGTTAAGAGAATTAAACAGTTGGAAAAACGTCTCTCTGAGTTAAGTAATGACCAGAGTGACGCATAAACTAATGAATCAAATTCCAGGAATATATGCTGGAGTGTGGAGGGTAACGCTTTGATTACTATGGATATTCAAGAGATACTGCGCATATTGCCGCACCGCTATCCATTCCTGTTATTAGATAAAGTCATTGAATTTGAGAAGGATAAGCGCCTACTGGCGGTTAAAAATGTAACCTACAATGAACAATTCTTCACCGGGCATTTTCCGGTAAAACCAGTTATGCCAGGTGTTATGATTGTTGAGGCTATGGCGCAAGCAACTGGGCTATTAGCTGGTGCTTCCAACCCTGAATCAGTTACCGACACCTCAATATATCTATTTGTAGGAATCGACAAGGCCCGCTTTAAAAAACCGGTTGGACCTGGTGATCAATTACAGATCGAAGCTGTTCTGACAAAACTAAAACGCGGTATAGGTGTTTATGAATGTGTAGCTACAGTTGATGGAAAGGTGGTAGCTACAGCAGAGATTATGTGTACTTCACGGGATGCAAACGAGTGATAGATCCAAAGGCAATTATTGATCCAAAGGCTGAGATAGACGAAGGAGTGACTGTAGGACCATTCAGCATTATTGGTGCTGGGGTTAAGATCGGAAAAGGTACCACCGTCGGTCCCCATGTCGTTATAAAGGGTTCCACTACAATTGGTGTAGATAATAAGATCTTTCAGTTTTCTTCCATAGGCGAAGATCCGCAAGATATGAAGTACGCGGGAGAAGAGACCTTCCTGGAAATCGGTGATCGGAATACCATCCGTGAGTTTGTAACTATTAATCGTGGAACTACTCAGGACTCAAAAGTAACTCGTCTTGGCAGCGACAACCTAATGATGGCCTATAGCCATCTTGCCCATGACTGTCAGGTTGGAAATCACACCATATTGGCTAATGCCGCATCTTTAGCAGGGCATGTGCATGTCGGCGACTGGGCTATCCTTGGCGGTTTTTGTTGTGTGCATCAGTTTGTGCATATTGGCGCCCATAGTTTTAGTGGCCTAGGCAGTACCGTAAAAAGAGATATTCCTCCCTATGTGTTGACTGACGGTAACCCAGCAAAGCCTTATGGAATCAATTCCGAAGGGCTGCGCAGACGTGGTTTCAGTGATGAAGCGCTAAGGAAAATCAAACAGGCCTACAAAATAATCTATAAGAAACAGATGAAGCTTGCTGACGCCTTTGACGCCATCCAGGAGATGTCGAAAGAGTGTCCAGAACTCACCATAATGGCTGACTTTTTCAGTGGTCGCGACAGAAGTATTGTCCGCTGAGGTATGTGAGTTGAGAGTTGGCATAGTCGCCAATGAGGTTTCTGGAGATATACTCGCAGCTGGTTTGATGCGTGAACTTAAGGCAAGGGTGCCTAATGTTGTATTTGAGGGTATTGCTGGTCCTCAAATGTTGCATGAGGGGTGTAACTCACTCTGCCCAATTGAAAAGCTGTCGGTGATGGGGCTAGTTGAGGTTCTTTCTCATCTGCCTGAGGTCCTATCTATCAGGCGCAAAATACGTAAGCATTTTCTGGATAATCCCCCGGATATTTTTATTGGTGTAGATGGTCCTGATTTTAATCTCAGTCTGGAGCGCGATCTTAGAAGTTCAGGCATCACTACCGTACATTACGTCTGTCCATCTGTGTGGGCTTGGCGTTCTGGCAGAGTTAAGAAGATACGAGAGTCGGTAGACCTAATTCTTAGCCTTTTTCCTTTTGAAAAACAGTTTCTGGAAAGTCACTCTGTTCCATCTATCCATGTTGGGCATCCTCTGGCTGACATCATTCCTCTTGAATTAGACCAATCTGGCGCCAGAGAGCGCCTCGGTTTGGAGCAAGAGCGTACGACCATAGCCATACTGCCCGGCAGCAGAATGAGTGAAATCAGATATCTGAGTGAAGACTTCATACGTGCCGCTAAACTCTGTAATGAACGATTTCAAGATCTTCAGTTTGTTGTGCCACTAGTTAATAGTCGTGCCAAAGATCACTTTAAATCTACTCTACAGCAGGTGGCACCTGATCTGCCGATAGCGCTAGTAGATGGCAATGCTCATGATGCTATACAGTCAGCAGATGCTGTATTGCTGGCATCAGGTACGGCAACCCTGGAGGCACTGCTACTTAAGAGGCCAATGGTCATTGCCTATCGTCTGCACTGGTTAACTCACTGGATCTTTACCCGTTTTCAACTAATTAAATCGCCTTATATATCCCTGGCAAATATGCTGGCGGGAGAGAAGATAGCCCCAGAAATACTGCAGGATGATGTCCGGCCTGAGACACTGGCTAGCGCGCTTATTGATATCCTAGAGTCAGATGAGATTGCCCATACCATGCAGAAGATAGGCGACAAGATACATAGAGAGCTACGTCTTAATGCCAGTGCGAGGGCAGCAGAAGCGGTACTTGAACTGATTGAATCCAAGAAATAACCAGGGTCAGTAGTTAATATGTCGGCAACAGATAATATTGCAGGGGTAGATGAGGTTGGGAGAGGGCCCCTTGCTGGACCTGTTGTCGCTGCTGCGGTGATTCTTGACCCAAGTCGTCCGATTGAGGGATTGGCGGACTCCAAGAAACTGTCAGAAAAAAAACGCGAAGCCCTGGAGCTGATAATTAAGCAGCGTGCTCTAGCTTGGTCTCTAGGTAGGGCAGAGGTGGATGAGATCGATCATTTAAATATACTCCAGGCATCTCTTTTAGCCATGAAGCGGGCAGTTGAGTCCTTAGCCATCCCCCCGTCCCATGCCCTAGTAGATGGCAATAGATGTCCGGATCTTGCTTGCAGCGTGCAGGCAATAGTTGGTGGAGACAGCAGCGAACCGGCTATAAGTGCCGCATCTATCATAGCCAAGGTGGCTAGAGACAGAGAGATGAAGGAGTTGGATATAAAATATCCTGGCTACGGACTGGCTAAACATAAGGGATATCCAACCAAGGCCCATATAGAGGCGCTGCAGCAGCTTGGAGTGACCGCTATACACCGCAGGTCATTTGGGCCGGTAAAGAAGCTGATAGATATATAGAAAATATTCCGCTGTAAAATTCTTCCATTTTTGTAATATCAGTCGAGACAGAGAATAGCCAATTTCGGTATCATAACTCACACTATGGAACCCAAATTTATCCATCTACGTTTGCACTCAGAATTCTCCCTGGTAGATGGAGTGGTCAGAATAAAACCCCTAATAAAAGCAGTTAGTGAGGCTGGGATGCCCGCCGTGGCAGTTACCGACCAGTCAAATCTGTTTGCCATGGTGAAATTCTATCGCGCAGCTATCGCTGGTGGGGTAAAACCCATCATCGGGGCAGATTGCTGGTTGCATAATGAGCAGGATGCTAACCAGCCCAGTAGAATTATCCTGCTGGTGCAGAGTGTTGAAGGTTATCGCAACCTTACTAACCTAATCTCCAGAAGCTACCAAGAGGGGCAACACCTTGGTAAGCCGATGCTGGATAGAGAGTGGCTCAATGGCAGTTGTGACGGCCTCATAGCACTTTCTGGAGGGCGTGATGGAGATGTAGGCCGTATGCTCTTGAGTGGCAACAAGCAGCAGGCTAAAGAGTTGACCGAGCAGTGGCTCTCTCTATTTGGAGATCGCTACTATCTTGAGGTTAATCGCACCGGGAGACCACAAGAAGAGGATTGTCTCCATGCCAGCGTTGAACTCTCCATAGAGACTGGAGTTCCACTGGTTGCAACTAATGACGTACGTTTTCTTGCCCAAGATGATTTTGATTCCCACGAAGTGCGGGTGTGTATCCACGATGGCCGCACTCTGGATGATCCTCGCCGCCCCAAAAACTACAGTCCGCAACAGTACCTGCGCAGCCCTGAAGAGATGGCTGAGCTATTTTCTGATCTACCAGAGGCCCTGGCCAATAGTGTTGAGATAGCAAAGCGCTGTAACCTGGAGCTGACCCTCGGGAAAAACTATCTGCCCGACTTCCCAGTGCCTGAGGGCATGACTATAGAGCAATTTACGGTACAACAGTCGGAACAGGGACTTGAGAACCGATTGCAGGGGATTCTGGATAAGTTAGATCCGGACTATGCTGCCAAACGTAAAGAGTATGAAGATCGATTAAAGTTGGAACTGGATGTGATCACCCAGATGGGTTTTCCTGGCTACTTTATGATTGTGGCGGATTTCATTCGCTGGGCTAAGGAGAACGATGTGCCGGTGGGTCCTGGACGTGGATCAGGTGCTGGCTCTCTAGTGGCCTATGTATTGGGCATTACCGATCTTGACCCCATTGAGCACGACCTTCTGTTTGAGCGTTTCCTGAATCCAGAACGTGTCTCCATGCCTGATTTTGATGTGGATTTCTGCATGGAGGGTCGCGATCGGGTTATAGAGTATGTGGCGGATACCTATGGCAGGGACTCCGTATCTCAGATCATCACTTACGGCAGTATGGCGGCAAAGGCGGTGGTGCGTGATGTGGGTCGGGTATTGGGGCATCCCTATGGTTTTGTAGACCGTATAGCTAAGCTAATCCCGTTTGAGATTGGTATGACCCTGAGCAAGGCCCTGGATGAGAATGAAGAGCTAAGCCAGGCCTATAAGCAAGAGGAAGAGGTCGCTGAGCTGATTGATATGGCCTTGAGCCTGGAAGGGCTCTCTAGAAACGCCGGTAAACATGCTGGTGGCGTGGTCATTGCTCCCACGGTCCTAACCGATTTCACTCCTCTCTACTGCGAAGCCAGTGGTGATAATCTAGTTACCCAGTTTGATAAAGACGACGTTGAGGCTGTCGGTTTAGTTAAGTTCGATTTTCTTGGCCTGCGCACCCTAACCATTGTGGATTGGGCCTTGAAAACCATCAATGCCCAACGCAAGGAGTCTGGTGACCCGGAGATAGATATCACCCAACTCAACATGGAAGATAAGCCGGCCTTCGATCTGCTAAAGTCATGCAGGACTACCGCTGTATTCCAGTTGGAGTCGCGGGGCATGAAAGAGCTAATTAAGAAGCTGCAGCCTGACTGTTTCGACGATATCACAGCACTGGTTGCGCTGTTCCGCCCTGGACCACTGCAGTCAGGCATGGTGGACGATTTCATTGCCCGTAAACATGGACGCCAGAAGGTGGAGTACCCCCATCCAGCCCTAGAGCCTATCCTCAAATCCACCTACGGGGTTATTCTGTACCAAGAGCAGGTTATGCAGATTGCACAGGTGCTAGCCGGTTATACCCTGGGTGGAGCCGATGTGCTGCGTAGGGCCATGGGTAAGAAAAAACCGGAGGAGATGGCAAAGCAGGGCGAGATTTTCCGTAAGGGAGCGGTGGAGTTAGGAGTAGAGGAGGATACAGCTAGCTATATCTTCGATTTGATGGAGAAATTCGCAGGCTACGGTTTTAATAAATCGCACTCTGCAGCCTATGCTCTAGTCTCATATCACACCCTCTGGCTCAAAGCCCACTATCCAGCGGCCTTTATGGCGGCAGTGCTCTCTGCGGACATGGATCATACCGATAAAGTTGTGGTTATGATTGATGAGTGTCGCCACATGAACCTCAAGGTCAATCCACCCCATGTGAACCACTCTGAGTACAGATTTACCGTAGATGGCAGCGATACTGTGATCTATGGTCTGGGTGCCATCAAAGGCGTGGGTGAAGGCGCTATAGAGAGCATCATTGAGGAGCGCAAGCAAAATGGCCTGTACCAAGATCTGTATGAGTTCTGTCGCAGAGTAGATCTGCGCAAGGCTAATCGCAGAGTACTTGAGTCGTTAATACGTTCAGGTGCTATGGATGAGTTGGGTGAAAACCGAGCCACCCTTATGTCGCAATTGCCACTGGCCCTCAAAATGGCAGAACAGCATCTCGCTATGCAGGAGGCGGGGCAGAATGATATGTTCGGCATGTCTGATGATACTGTCCAGTCGGTACCTGATCAGATAATACCTGATGCCAGCGAAGAGTGGGATGAACAGCTGCGCTTACAGGGCGAGAAGGATACTCTCGGGCTATATCTCACCGGTCATCCCATAAACCGCTATCTGAATGAGTTTTCTGGGGTGGGGATTTCACGTATCTCAGATCTGGCTATGGATAATGCTAGTGGTAGTGGCAACAAAGGTTATGGAAAAAAAGGCGGTGTGAAAGTGATGATTGCTGGTCTTGTGATCTCCTGCAGTCACCGTATGACCCAGCGTGGACGCATGGGTACAGTTGTACTGGATGACAGCACTGCCAGAATCGAAGTTACCCTATTCTCAGAGGCTTATGAGGAGTATCGAGAACTACTGGTGGCGGATAAAATTCTGGTAGTAACCGGTAGCCTCAACTACGATGAGTATCGCGGCGGGCTAACTATACGAGCTGATCAGGTATTAGAGTTTGAGCAGGCTAGGTCACTGTATGCCATGGCTATACAGCTTGATACCGCTAGACTTAATGGATCGGTTAACCCAGAGCTTCTAAACAAAATAGATGGCATACTTAAACCATATCGGGGTGGAAACTGTGATATACGCCTACGTATGGTCCGGCCCGACTCCTATGGCATATTGGAGTTTGGCGCAGAGTGGAAGGTAACACCAACAGATGAGCTGCTACGGCGGCTAGAGCGGCTGTTTGATCAAGATGCGGTCAAGATGATCTACGGCAACAGGCCATAAATAGATGCAGTGAAGCAAAAAGTGGCTTATCCTCCTATATACTAATAAACTATAAAGTTGTTAACTAATTGATAATACAAGTATTATTAATATTTTTTACTCACAGGCAAGCAACTGTGTCATTCCTAGACTGAATCCGGTATATTTTCGCCCATGGACATGAATTTCCTTGAATTTGAACAACCTATTGCTGAACTGCAAGCCAAGATCGAAGAGCTACGTCTGGTCGGCGATGATAATGAAATAAACATCCAAGATGAGATTCAACGGCTAGAGAAGAAGAGTAAATCTCTAACCGAATCTATCTTTTCCAACCTTACGCCTTGGCAGATTTCCCAATTAGCGCGTCATCCTCAGCGTCCTTACATGCAGGATTACATAGACGGTGCTTTCGATGAGTTTCAGGAGCTGCATGGTGATCGAGCCTATGCAGATGACCATGCAATTATTGGAGGTGTGGCTCGTTTGGAAGGTAAGCCAGTTATGCTGATTGGTCATCAGAAGGGGCGGAATACCAAAGATAAGCTGCATCGTAACTTTGGTATGCCGCGTCCAGAAGGCTACCGCAAGGCTTTGCGTCTTATGGAGATGGCTGAGCGCTTCAAGATGCCGCTTTTAACCTTTATCGATACCCCAGGGGCATATCCAGGAGTTGGGGCGGAAGAGCGTGGTCAGAGCGAGGCCATTGCGCGCAATCTTAAGGTGATGTCTGGTCTCAAGATCCCAATTATCTGTACTGTAATGGGTGAGGGTGGCTCTGGTGGTGCTTTGGCAATAGGTGTAGGTGATCGTATTCTGATGATGCAATACAGTACCTATTCAGTTATTTCGCCAGAAGGGTGTGCTTCAATTCTATGGAAAAGCGCAGAGAAAGCATCTTTGGCCGCTGAAGCCATGGCCATTACGTCGCAAAATCTGAAAAAGCTGGAGCTAATTGACGGTATCATTGACGAGCCACTGGGTGGTTCGCATAGGGATATACCCACAACCATTAATAACGTTAAACAGAGCCTGATAGAGACCCTGGATAGCATCTCCAGAATTCCGATCGATACTCTGTTAGAGCAGCGTTATCAACGGTTAATGCAGTACGGTAGATTTAGCGGGTAGAGCCCCATATGGCTTTTCACCCAGGTCAGCTACTGCAAACAATCTCTGACCTACCATCCTGTAGACGTCTGCTGGTAGCCTATAGCGGAGGCATGGATTCTCATGTGCTTCTGCATGGGCTGATTGCTATTCGTGACGAACTATCCGCTGAAATCCACGCTGTTCACGTCAATCATGGCCTCCAGTCCCTTGCCCAACAGTGGGCAGAGCAGTGCAGCAAATTCTGTAGGGAAAACAGTATCCCAATTAATGTGCTAGAGATAGATGCCAGCAGTGAGAAGGGCGAAAGTCCGGAAGCTGCTGCCCGCACAATGCGCTATCAGGCTATATCAGAGCTTATGCAAGATGGAGATATCCTGCTCACTGCCCATCATAGTGATGATCAGGCCGAGACGGTTCTGCTGCAACTACTGCGGGGAAGTGGGCCAAGTGGGCTCGCGGCCATGCCGATGATAAACGGCTTTGGACCAGGCTTTCACGCCAGGCCGTTAATTGCATACTCCCGCGCCGATCTAACTGAATACGCACATCAATACCAGCTTAAGTGGGTTGAGGACTTCAGCAACAGCGACATATCTTTCGATAGAAATTTTCTAAGACAGAAGATTATCCCGCTGTTAAAGGAACGCTGGCCATCACTGGATAAAACCATATCCCGTAGTGCCAGCCACTGTGCCGAAGCTCAGCAGTTGATAAACAATGCAGCTAGAGTCGATTTAGAAAAAGCAGATATCGATACAGATTACAGTATAAGTATTGATGCGCTATCTGTTTTACCTCCTCCGCGTGCCAGAGCGGTAATCCGCACCTGGGTAAAAGATGCTGGCTTGCAACTGCCAGACACCACACGTCTCGACAGAGTGCTGTTAGAGATGTTGACCGCAAGAGAGGATAGAAACCCTGTAGTTGAGTGGCCTGGGGTTGAGATGCGCAGATATCGTGACCGACTGTTTGTTATGTCAGCCCTAGAACCGATGCATAGTAATATTGAGCTGGAGTGGGATGGCATATCAGAATTAACCCTACCATCAGGGCTCGGAACCTTATCTATTGAAAAGTCTGAACATGGCATTCCAATCGACAGCTGGAAGCGGGGAGGGATAACAGTAACTTTTCGTAGCGGTGGCGAACGCTGCAAGCCAATCGGTAGGGATGGCAGTAAAAGCCTAAAGAATCTGTTTCAAGAGCATGGTATACCTCCGTGGGAGAGGGATAGGATTCCATTGGTAAATATCGATGGAAAATTGGCAGCTGTAGGTGATATATGGATCTGCACTGGATTAGCTACTAGCTCTGTATCAAATGATGCGCTCACAGTGCGCTGGGATAGAAATATCTAGCCTAGTTGCTGGAAACACCACCTTCTATCACATATACATCCAGACCCATTTCACTAAGAATAAATGCAGCAGTTGAGCTACGTTGTCCGGTGTCACAATAAACTATGTATTTTCTTTCTCGGTCAAGCTTAGGACCTTGATCTCTAATGTCACTGAGAGGAAGGCTAATAGCACCATCAATATATGAGTTTTGGTACTCGCTCTCCAGGCGGACATCTAGCATACATGCACCAGCAGAAACCATATTGTTGGCTTCATCAAAACTTATCAAGTTTTGAATTGGTTGGTTGTAAAGTTCGATAAAGTCCTGCTTGGCGAGACGCATAAGTATTCCATCAGACAGCATGGTAATAGTTGCATTGCGCGGAGCATCCGAGATTAAAGACTCTTCGCCAAAACTGCTGCCTCGTCCAATCTCGGCCAAGATATCTTCACGACCATCAGATGTTGGACGGCTTACCTGACAGCGTCCCATCTTTACCATGTAATAATAACCACCTTCCTCTCCATAACTTACGATAACATCGCCTTTTTTTACTTTAATCTCCTCCATTCTAGAGAAAAGGTTCTGTATATTTTGCGATGGGAGTTTTTGGAAAGTATCCGTTTGCAACATAGCCATCATCCATTCGCTATCAAGCTCAGAATGAGCTCTGTCGCTATCTGCCTCTTCCTCATCTTGTATTGTTGACTCTCCCCATGCCAATAGGCGATCAAGTAACACTCTATTTACCCAGACCACACTTGCAGTATCAGAGGTTACGATAGCATCATATTTTCGGGGTATGTCTGCAGCTAAGGCGTAACTGGCCTCATTTGATCCAGCAACGATTTTCTTCTCTTCATTTGCTGCAGAAATGAGTTCGATCGTTCCTGCTAACAAGAAAACAGAATCCTGGTCTTCATCACCTTGTCTGAAAACAATGTCACCTTTTTCAAGTTTTCTTGTCTCAGATTGTTTGGCCAGAAGCATGAGATTATTCTCATACAGCGCATGAATGGGGATTAGTGTGCGGAATTTATTCAGATCAAGATCCATATTGCTCTCTCATACTAAGCACAAAGTATAGGTATTATCTTAGAGATAATCTTTGAATAGTTCTAGGATCTCTTCCTCAGAAAACTGTTTCTCTTTTACCCTAATTGTCTCTATTTCCTCTCTGATCTTGTTTTGCAGATACAGATGGACATCATTTTTTTTATTTAATAACGGTAAGTTAGAAACAATTGGGCCGCGTAAGTTGTGTAAGCTTCCATTTCTTTCAGGAACCTGAATATCAGACCATTTATCTATAATAATTGGAGTAATCCCTATACTAAGTAGGAATTCATATGCTCTATAGTATGAGCTTTTCATTTTCCATAGAGACACATTGTCATCATTTATTATGTTTTTTAGCTGTGCGCTAATTTTAGATGGTATCGTTTGGGGTATATATGCCCCGCCATAGAAGGTAAGAGTATCCCAACAGTCGGTGGGTAGTGGGCTTGAAAGCACTCCTATAGGTGATATAGGTCCATCCAGACGTACATTTTGAAACTGGGGGCAGAATCCAAGATTTTTGTCGTTGGCATCAAGGTAGCCAAGTACCAGTTCATCCCCGTTTTTGCGGGCAACTAGGAGTTTCTCCAAACCAATTTCAAACAGATTTTCCATTGTTGTTTTGGTGGTTACTCCTCACCTAATGGATCAATAACAAGATAGCTTCCTAACTGTAGTAGTAGACAGGTTGCTAATCAATATACACAAATTTCAGAAACTAACGCTTAAGATGTAAGTAATTCTTTACGTGAAAGATAATCATCTACAATTGTGTCGACCTGTTCTTGTACAAATGGTTTCAAGCCGCGTAAGGACATATATTTTATGCCACTACCTATAATAGTTCCTTCTTGCGTCAGACTGAATCCGAGTTTGACGCGTCCCTTTTTGCCATTAACCTCAAAAGAGGTCTCGGTAATATCAAGTTTAGGACAGGTTATTTCAAGACTATCCAGGTCAATTTCCATGCTTTCATAGATAACTAGCGGACGAGCTGGATTTATCATTAGGCCTTTTTCCTGCATAAGTGGTACTAATATATGAGGAAATGTTTTACCAGAAAATTCAACATACCCTTTGGCCAGGCTGGTTATAGCGGTTTCATTTTGAGAACTGTCGCCAGACCTGGTGATAGATAGATAGGATTTTCCTTCTTTATCTACTACATCAACAGAGTCACCACTGGAATTATTAAATTCGATGCTAATCTCATCGTTTACCATGCCGGAAAAGGTGAATTTCATCTGTTTGCTTAGACCCAATTTACTAAGGGCTACAGAAAACAGCAAATCTCCCGGAACACAAAACATCTTGTTATCGGGATCATGCAGTGGATTAAAGTCACCGGCTACGAATTTGGCAAAGTTACTTGCCTGTTCTCGGGTAAATTGGATGCCTGTGTCTGATTCAGAGTAATATTTGTTGAGCAGCATGAGGTATATCTAATAATTCCTTAATAAGTCGTATATATTTATGAAAAATGTAAGATTGTTATTATGACAAGCGTGTGATTTTAACTGTAAACTGCCCTGTAAAACCACATAAAAATGGCCGACATGAGTATAATATGAATACAATAAAGACGCTTGAACGCACTTTGCATACCGAAGTTCCACTTACCGAGCAGATGGGTTTGCGGGTAGAGGGGCATGATGAGAATGAGCTTCTGCTACACGCCGATTTAGAACCAAATATAAATATCCATGGAACCGCATTTGGTGGAAGCCTCTATAGTATCTGTGCTATTACCTGCTGGGGGATGCTGCATCTTCGGTTTGAACAAGAGGCTATTGATGCACACTGTGTGTTAGGGAAGGCAGATATTGTATATTTAATGCCAGTCAAAGGCGATATAAAAGCGCGCTGTAGGTTACCTAAGGATGGCTCAGTCACAAAATTAATTCATAGTTTAAACAATGGAGAAAAGGCCAGAATTGAACTGAAAGCAGAGATAGATACAGAGGATGGAGTTGCAGTGGTCTTTACCGGCAATTACTCTGCTTTTATTAAACAGGAGTGATTAAGTTCAATTTGTCCTAAAAATATAGCCTTAACACTGTCTCGGCAACACAAGCAGGACGGACGCGGTTCTCCACCTCTATGCTAACCTCATTTACTACCTCAATACTGCGCTTCATAGGAGTAACGCTTACAAGTTTTTTTCTAGCGCGTACTCTGGATCCAGCTTTTACTGGGAAGGGAAAGCGGACCCGGTTGAGTCCATAATTTACCACCATTTTAGCTTCCGGATATGGGTTGTTTTCAGGATCAACCGTCTCTGTAAGTGAGGGTATCAGCGCCAGAGTTAGAAATCCGTGAGCAATGGTAGATTTAAAGGGTGATTCCGTTTCTGCGCGTTCCGGGTCGGTATGAATCCACTGATTATCACCTGTGATATCAGCAAATTTATTTATACACTCCTGGTTTACAGTGAGCCATTCACCCTGAAATATCTCCTGTCCAAGTTTATTCTGGAGCTCCCTATAGGTGTTTTCTGCGGCTAGTGAAACAACTGAATCCTGTTCGTTATTCTCAGTATCATCCTCAAACGGATTAAATCTTGATATCCAAGGATTGTTGAGAGTATTGCTTATTTTATCATTTAGCAGGTGCGACAGGTTGCGGAACTTAGGCTCAAGTTTAGCGATAAAATCTGCGTTATTTTGTTGAATATTCTCGGTTTTTTCCCTGATAAACTGAATGACATTCATTTTGGATTCCCATTTCGATTAAGCGAAAACACTCATATTTCTGATAGTACATTGGTCCTGTTGATGACAAAAGGGTTCCAATTTCAATATATATCTATATTTGAACCGATGCCATTAGGATAAAACAGAAAAGGATCGCCCAAGGACGACCCTTTAAATGTTAACTTAAGGTCTTTAGTAAACTTTTAACCGCACTTAGATTCGCCACAGTTAAGACAGGTAAGGCAACCATCCATCTGTATCATTGCCTTAGTGTTACATTTCATGCAGAGTTGAGCTCCTTCTGGAAATTCATTGCAGTGTTCTGCATCCTTCATATTAATTGATTCATTATATTCAGCGCGTTTCTGATTGATCAACTTCTGCTGGTGTTCATCTGGTCCATCCTCTTTTAACAGACCGATCATCACTAGGTGACAGTGGATAACATCACCAATTTCTGCAACCAGTGAAGGCATATATTTACCGCCTTTTTTGAAGTAACCTCCACTAGGATTAAATACTGAGCGTAGCTCTTCCACTAGGAAGGTTACGTCACCACCTTTACGGAATACTGCAGATATAATTTTGGTTAGAGCCACAATCCATTGAAAGTGGTCCATATTCTTCGAGTTGATGAAGATCTCAAATGGACGTCGGACCTCATGCTCGGTTCCCTGATTCAATATTATGTCGTTTATGGTTACGTAGAGAGCATGTTCCGATAAGGGAGTTTTTATCTTGTAAGTTGAGCCAAACAGCATCTCAGGTCTTTCGACCTTTTCATGCATCTGAATTATGTTGCTCTCTTCTTGCTCTATAGTCGCAACTGAAGGGGATTCTACCTCTTCTTCGTTTTTTGCCACTGAATAGTCAACAATCTGTTTGTCGATTTTAATAGCCATTGGTTCTGCCTCTTGTTTAGACATTCATCTATGAATGCCTAGGTAAATAAATGTGCGTGGTTAGAATTTGCCGTAGTAACCTTCTTTCAGTGCATCAAAAAGGTTGGCTGCAGTGTGCACTTCACCGTCGTATTCAATCTCTTCGTTGCCCTTAACCTCAATGGTGCTGCCATCATCCAGGGTAAACTGATAGGTGGTGTTCTCCAGGTCTTTTTCCTTAACCAAAACTCCTTGGAATGCCTCTGGGTTGAAACGGAATGTGGTACATCCTTTTAAACCCTTTTCATAAGCATATATGTAAATGTCTTTAAACTCTTCATATGGAAAGTCTGTGGGTACATTTGCTGTCTTCGAGATGGAGGAGTCTATCCATTTCTGAGCTGCAGCCTGGATGTCTACATGCTGCTTTGGAGTCACTTCATCTGCAGATATAAAATACTCAGGCAACTTTTCGCTTTCATCGTCAGTAAAAGGCATGGCCTTTGGATTGATCCGATTGCGATAGGCCAGAAGTTCAAGACTGAATACATCAATCTTCTCTTTGGTCTTTTTGCCTTCACGTATCACATTGCGTGAGTAGTGATGCGCAAAGCTTGGTTCTATGCCGTTACTTGCGTTGTTGGCTAAAGATAGAGAGATAGTGCCAGTGGGTGCGATAGAGCTGTGGTGGGTGAAACGGCAACCCTTTTCAGCGATCTTCTCTGCCAGTTCTGGATCTTCTTGTGCCAACTGCTGCATATAGCGGCTGTATTTGGCATGTAGTATTTTGCCTTTTATTTTGTCACCAACTTTCCAACCATCTTTGCACATCTCGGAGCGCTTGCTTAGCATCTCTGGTGTAACAATGAACTCATCTTCCATGATTGGAGCAGGGCCTTTCTCTTCAGCCAGTTCCAGTCCAGTACGCCAACCCTCAAGGGCTAGCTCTTTGGTAACGCGCTCGGTAAATTCCAATGAGTCCTGCTCGCCATATTTCATGCGTAGCATAGTTATGGTCGAGCCGAGCCCTAAATAACCCATGCCGTGGCGACGCTTGTGCATAATTTCGTCTTGCTGTGGACCAAGCGGAAGCCCATTAATCTCTACTACATTATCCAGCATGCGGGTAAAGACTCTCACAACTTCGCGGAAGTTCTCCCAGTCAAAACTAGCTTCAGAGGTGAACGGGTTACGCACAAACTTTGTAAGATTGATTGAGCCGAGCAGGCAAGCCCCATAAGGTGGAAGAGGCTGCTCACCACAAGGATTGGTGGCTCTGACATCTTCGCAGAACCAGTTATTGTTCATCTCATTTACCTTGTCGATGAGAATAAATCCTGGCTCAGCGTAATCATAGGTTGAGGACATGATTACATCCCACAGACGACGGGCGCGGATTGTTTTGTAGATTTTGCAAGCAACTTCGCCGCTGTTATTGGAGACATAGCCATCGGTTAGTGGCCAGTTACGCCATACCACCTGCTCCTTGTCTTCAAGATTAATATCATCGGTCTCAAGCTCTTTTTCAGTGAGAGGGAAAGCCAGATCCCATTTCTCATCTTTTTTTACTGCTTCAACAAACTCTTCGGTAATCAGCAGTGATAGGTTGAACTGTCGCAGGCGTCCATCCTCACGTTTGGCACGAATAAAGTCCATAACATCTGGATGGCCAATATCGAAGGTTGCCATCTGTGCCCCACGACGTCCGCCGGCGGATGAAACGGTGAAACACATTTTGTCATATATATCCATGAAGGAGAGGGGGCCTGAGGTGTAGGCTCCGGCACCACTTACATATGCACCTTTCGGACGCAGAGTAGAAAATTCATAACCGATACCACAACCAGCCTTCAGAGTAAGGCCAGCTTCGTGTACCTTCCCAAGGATCTCGTTCATAGAGTCCTTAATTGATCCAGATACGGTACAGTTAATAGTTGATGTAGCAGGCTTATGTTCTTTTGCGCCGGCATTAGAGGTTATGCGACCTGCAGGTATGGCTCCATTGCGCAGAGCCCAGATAAATCTCTCTCCCCACTTCTCTTCTAGCTCTGGTGTTGCCTCAATCTCAGCTAGAGCTTTAGCAACACGCACATAGGTTGCATCAATATCGGCATCCACTGGTGTACCGTCTTTGGTCTTAAGCCTGTATTTTGTATTCCATATATCAAGTGATGCATCCTGGAGTGGTATATTCAGTGCTTTTGACGGTACAGCTTTTAGTTGGGCGCTTTTCATTGATTTTTATGTCCTGTTAGTTCTCGTTTTATCTATGGCTTCCACGTCTTCTTAACTCAAAAGATGTAAGAAAACCCTGGTGGAACCATCTCCTTTGAATACCACACTCCCTGATCATTGATAGAATCGCAACTTTCTTGCTGTCGATTCAGAATAAATCTAGTGTTTGGTGATCTCTTTTTTCTTAAAACACTATATGTTGTGTTTTGCGCATGAAAAGGTACAGTATTTATTCCTGCTATGTCAAGACAAGAAAACAAAGTGAATAAAATAAAATATTCAATAAAAACAAAGAATAACAGTATCTTCTAATATTTAACTGTAGAATATTTTGTGTTTTTGTGAACTCTATATATTGTGTTTGAATATTTGAGTAAAACTCTCTGAAAAACCATATATACCTATATCTTGCTCAAGAAAATGGCACTCTTGTGGTTGATCATCTATTTTAGTGATGGGAATTAAACTACTTTAATTGTGGTATCTGGTCGCCTTTGCTATGCTCCGCCTTCTGTATCATTTGTGTCGTAGCAATAACGAACTTAATAAAAACACAGGAAATGTCGATGAAATGGATGTTGTATGTAAATTTAGACCAAAGCGAGTATAAATGATAAAAACAATTCTTGTAGATGATCATGAGCTGGTTAGAACCGGTTTTAGACTAATTCTAGATGATGCTGATGATATTGAGGTAGTTGCTGAGGCTGACTCTGGAGAGTCTGCTCTGCTGTTAATTCCACAGCTGAAACCGGATTTAGTTTTAATGGATATCAATATGCCAGGGATTGGAGGTATAGAGGCAACAAGGACAATAAGACGCAAGTTTCCTGATACCCATGTGATTGTGGTAACTGTACACACTGAAGCGCCATTTCCATCAAAACTGCATGAGGCAGGTGCTATTGGATATGTAACTAAAGGCTGCCCTGCTAGTGAGCTGCTGGATGCGATTCGAACGGTGGGACAAGGTAAACCTTTTCTCTCCGCTGAGGTTGCAAGAAAGCTGTCGTTGGCCAAACTGTCTGGAGTTGACTCTGAACTTCCATTTGAATCCCTTTCCAAGCGGGAGATGCAGGTTTTGATGCTAATAGTACAAGGGACAAAAAATCAGGAAATTTCTGATACCCTTTGTGTAAGCCCCAAGACGGTGAGTACCTATCGCCACAGACTGTTTGAGAAGCTTGGAGTTCAGACTGATGCAGAGTTGACGTTGATGGCTATTCGTCACGGCGTAGCTGAATACGAAGGCTAATTTACCAGATAAAATAATCCAATTAGGTTGTTCAAAAGTGTTTGATATTGATTGCCGTACCTGTCCACGTCTAGCTAGTTTTCTAGATGATGTAAAAGACCAATATCCCGATTATCACGCCCGTCCTGTTCCGCCATTTGGTGCTGCAGATGCCAGGCTATTGATTGTCGGCTTGGCTCCTGGAATGCATGGAGCGAATGCCACTGGTAGGCCGTTTACCGGAGACCATGCTGGAATTCTACTGTATGAGACCATCCATAAATATGGATTCAGCAACTCGCCTGTCTCAATATCAAAAGATGACGGGCTGACCCTAAACGCTTGTCGCATAACAAATGCAGTTAAATGTCTGCCTCCACAGAATAAGCCTATAGGAAGTGAAATAAATAGCTGCAACACATATCTACGCCAGGAGTTGGAGCAGATGCCTATGGATTCAGTTATTCTGGCTCTAGGCTCTATCGCCCATAATTCGGTAATTAAAGCGTTCTCTTTGCGACAGAAGGATTTTAAATTTGGGCACAATCAGCTGCATCAGCTTAAACCTGGGCTACAACTTTTAGATTCCTACCACTGTAGTCGTTACAACACCCAGACTCGCAGGCTAACTCCGCAGATGTTCGAACAGGTGTTTGCTCACGCTAAAGAGTTGCTTGGATAAGCACCAAACAATATATAATCCCAGGCATGCAGCCTGAATCAGAAGACAACTCATTCGATCATAAGGCATTTCTTAAGACCCTAACCCACAGCCCCGGTATCTACCGCATGCTGGATGGTTGCGGCAAGGTGTTGTATGTAGGGAAGGCCAAGGATCTAAATCGCAGAGTCAGCAGCTATTTCACTCGCTCGCAGAATCGTCGTATTCAGCTACTGGTCTCTAAAATACGCGAGATTGAGATAACGGTAACCCATACCGAGGCTGAGGCTCTGATTCTGGAAAATAATCTGATCAAGTCTTTAAGGCCCAAATATAACATCCTGCTTAAAGACGATAAGAGTTACCCATACATATATCTATCTGCTGATCCATTTCCTCGTCTAGCGTTTCATCGCGGCGCTAAAAAGGCCAAAGGCCAGTACTTTGGACCTTATCCCAATGCAGGTTCTCTACGGGAAACTATGCAACTGCTACAGAAGCTATTTCCGGTTCGTCAATGTGAGGAGAGTTTCTACCGCAATAGATCGCGCCCGTGTCTCCAGTATCAAATCAAAAGATGTACTGCGCCCTGTGTAGATTTGATATCGGAGGAAGAGTATGCCCTGGATGTCAGAGATGCTGTACTGTTTCTGCAAGGTAAGGCCAGTAAAGTGATTGACGATATAGTGCTAAGAATGGAGCAGGCGGCAAGCAAGCTGGAGTATGAGCAGGCTGCACGCTATCGTGACCAAATCTCCCGTTTACGCAAAATTCAAAAGAAACAGTATGTCAGTGGGGAGCGGGGAGATCTGGATATTGCCGCCTGTGCATTAGGCGCAGGAGTGGCAGTTGTTCAGCTGTTTATAATACGAGGAGGAAGAAACCTTGGGAACAAGGTTTTTTATCTCAACTGTAGAGATGGGCAGAGTGAACAAGAGATAATCGCTGCATTTCTCTGCCAACACTACATAGGTAAACAGATACCCGGTGAGATCATCGTCAGCTCTATGCTAGAGGAGTTGGAGTTGATCCAGGAGGTACTTTCCGCCGATAGTGGACATAAGGTCAAGATCAACTCCAATGTGCGTTCAGATAAAGCCCGCTGGCTTAAGATGGCCCAACATAATGCCAAGCTCTCTCTTGATGCAAAACTGGCCAGTAGGGCAGGGTACGAATCAAGGCTAGAGGCTCTCCAGTTAGCATTCAAGCTGGAAGAGACACCTCAGAGGATGGAGTGTTTCGATATCAGTCACACCTCAGGGGAGAAAACGGTTGCCTCCTGTGTAGTATTTGATCGGCAAGGCGCAGCCAAACATGACTATCGTAGATTCAATATCAAGGATATCCAGCCGGGGGATGATTATGCGGCTATGGAGCAGGCATTGATGCGACGCTATCAGCGCATACAGTCAGGAGAAGGTAAGCTGCCTGATATCCTGTTTATTGATGGTGGTAAAGGCCAATTGGCCGCTGCAGAACGGGTGTTGAATGAACTGGCGGTCAGCGGTGTGTTACTTATAGGTGTAGCCAAGGGTAAAGAACGCAAGGCCGGTATGGAAAAAATGTTTATCGCGGGGCAGGGTGAGGCAATAATCCTACCGCAAGAGTCGCCTGCCATACACCTCATACAGCAAATAAGGGATGAGGCTCACCGCTTTGCCATAACCGGACATCGCCAGAAAAGAGATAAAAGCGGTACAAGCTCTATACTTGAAGAGATAGAAGGGGTTGGCCCTAAGCGGCGCCAACGCCTGTTAAAACAGTTTGGTGGCCTCCATGAGTTGAAAAGTGCTGGGGTGGAGGATTTAGAGCGGGTAGAGGGTATCAGCCGTAAGCTAGCAGAGAAAATCTACAACTGTTTTCATAGCGAAGGCTGAAAATTTCCATATGTGCAAGCAATTAATTACACTATGCTCAATTCATGGAAATAGCTATTAACGAATAAACAATGCCTAGTATCTCAAATCAACTGACCCTACTGCGAATCGCATTGATTCCGTTTTTTATTATCTTCTTTTACCTGCCTACAGACTACGGGAATCAGATATGTGCCGCCATATTTGCTATAGCTGCGGCAACAGATTGGCTAGATGGCTATTTGGCACGCAGATTGGGACAGGTATCAGCATTTGGCGCATTTTTGGATCCGGTAGCAGATAAACTCATGGTGGCAGCTGCCCTTATTCTCGTGGTGCAGGCTGATCCAACACCAGCTTTAGCCATTCCAGCCATAATTATTGTGGGAAGAGAGGTTTCAATTTCTGCCCTGAGGGAGTGGATGGCAGAGATGGGCGAGCGGGCAAAAGTTGCCGTTACGGTTATTGCAAAAATCAAGACAGCGGCACAGATGGTTGCAATATTGTTGCTTATATACAGAGAGCCAATCGGAGATTTACCTGTATATACAATAGGATATGTTCTGCTCTATGTGTCTGCCATACTTGCTGTCTGGTCTATGTTTGTATATATAAAAGCGGCTTGGCCTCATATGAATGAGAGTGGCAATACTCCGGAAACAGATGCTGCCGATTCAGATGGAGGATAAATTGGCATATCGTCCTTGACAGTAGTCACAGGAACATTACAATAGCCGCCTTCAAGTGACGCGGGAATAGCTCAGCTGGTAGAGCACAACCTTGCCAAGGTTGGGGTCGCGAGTTCGAATCTCGTTTCCCGCTCCAATTTTCGGAAAAACCCCGAGCGCTACGCAGGGGTTTTTTGCGTATAGGGCTGGAAAGTTTGGTGATAATCCATGATACTTTCCCTCCTCTGTACAGGATATGGCTGAGTGGCAGAGTGGTTATGCAGCGGCCTGCAAAGCCGTGGACTCCGGTTCGATTCCGGACTCAGCCTCCACAATCACAATAAATGGTTCGCTAATATGCCCGGGTGGCGGAATTGGTAGACGCAGCGGACTTAAAATCCGCCGGCTTAACGGCCGTGCCGGTTCAAGTCCGGCCCTGGGCACCATTCATTGTGTTTCACATCTGATTAGCCACACACCAAAAAGCTGTTCGCTATCACTAACAATTTCATAAATTGCTACCTATAATGGGCCGGCTCTAGAACGAAAATTAACCAATAACTATTCTATGCCGGTTACATCAATACAAATCCTGGCATCTGCACAAGGAGAACATTATGGGGCTTTTTGATTTCGCGACTGATTTAGGCAAAAAACTGTTTGGTGATGATGACGATCCTGCTGAAAAGATTCAAGAGCATATTGAAGAGGATAATCCTGGGGTAGAGGATCTAAAAATTGAAGTGGAGGATGGCGTGGCCAAAGTATCTGGCAAAGCCAAAGACCAATCCATTTTTGAAAAAGCGATATTGATGGCTGGTAATGTATTCGGTATCAAAGAGGTAAAGGCGGATGAACTTGAGGTAGAACAACCTGCAGAAGCCAAGGTTGAGTTCTACGTGATCGAAAAAGGGGATACGTTGTGGGCAATAGCAACCAAGTATCTCGGTAACGGTAGTCGCTATACTGAGATCTTTGAGGCGAATCGAGAGGTAATTAAAGATCCAGATCTAATCTACCCTGGGCAGAAAATTCGTATCCCTCTCGATTGATAATCTTACAGGCATACGCATAAAAAAGCCGAAGCTTGATGCTTCGGCTTTTTTAATTAGATCAGATAACTATCTTTCTGCTAATCAATCTTTTAGTACGAAAGTTATTTTTAAGATAACCTTGTAGTTAGTGATTGAGCCGTTTTTAATCTCTAACTGTTGATCTTTTACCCATGCGCCTTTTATATTTTTTAGGGTTTTGTTTGCTCTCTTGATTCCAGTAGTTATGGCGTGATCAAAGCTTTTATTTGATGAGGCAATAATTTCGGTGACCTTTGCGACTGACATATATGCTTCTCCTTTAACGGTGCTGACTGAGATGACTGCTCTGAATAACTGACAGAAATTGTATTTATTACGTTTCTATTAAAGCAGATTAAGCATAGTTGAGATTTGTGAAAGTTACACCATTAAACAAAAACCTTACCTTAGGAACTTTCCCGCGATACCAATAAGATCATCCACTACCGAACCATCATTATCCGCATCAAGTAGCCCACCTAGCATGTCTAAAGCGTTGTTAGGAGCGCCGCTGGCTGTATTTTCTCCAGCTAAAACACCATTATGGTCTGCTTGTTTGCTAAGGGATCCCATCATCATGCTGGCAAATATGGGTAGCATCTGTTTCAGCATTCCAGAATCAATGCCGGTGTTGGCGCTAGCACGGTCTGCTACTGCACGGCTAACATCCTTACTACCCAGAATATGGCCAAGTATGTTGTTACCGTCTGATACGGCAGTATCATCCGTAAGGCTCTCTGGCCTGTCCACATATTGCTTATGATTGCCGCTCGCTAAAGCCTGCAGCAAGCTATCAAGCCCAGATTCATTAGATATGTTTTTTTTAACTCCTTGGGAAAGGGCAGGGACCATCTGAGCCATGGCAGCCTGTATCTGATCCTCACCAATACCAAAGCTGTTCGCAAGCTGCTGTATCTGACCGCTGTTCTGACTATCAAGCATCATCTCTACAATATTCACAATGTTCCCCTTAGATATATTTTCTGCTAACTAAACTTGAATCTAAACTATAGCACCGGGAACCGATCATAGACACATCAGAAAGATGACCAGAGCATGACTAATATAGAATACAGATATTTTGGGGAATTCCGGGGACGCCCGTTATAAAGCCTTTTGCAGTATAATACAATATCAGCACATGTCGTATATTACGGTATTAGGCACAAGTCATATAATTAACTGTTATACGTAAAAAATGAAAAGTTACGAGTCAGTCCAAGAAGAATTAAAGCCAGATGGCTCATTGCGTGATATCTACATATATCAAGTAAATAGTGACGTGTGGAATAATTTCATCAGCTTAGTGTTGGGTTCGGAGCTAAATCGTGAATTTTGGCACGGAGAAAATAAAATTCCATTACCAACTAACTTCGAAGAAATAAATGCACTACAAAATACGGATCCAACTACACTAAAAATATTTATTGAAGGTGGCGTTCAAATAAATTGCCATTTTTTCACTGAAGAAGAAATAGAAATGGATGTTGCCCCAAAAGAAATCGGTGAAAAAACAAAATTTGATAGTTTAGTATCCTTTTTAAGGTGGCTTTCTAAAGGGATAAAAGCCAATATTCATTTTACTCATGAAAACTCTCCAGAAGAGGAAATAATGGTTATAGAGTATGAAAACGTATAACAAGCGCATCAAATCGTTCGCTATCGCTCACTGGGACCGCCAAAAAGCGGCGGCCCTTTATGCTAGTCGTTATGTGTATAAAGGCCGTAAAAGGAAATTATGTCTATTGAACTAATTTTGTTATTACTGGTTTTGTATCTTAATATTGTTGCTACATATCATGTGCGCACTTCAACAGGATTTGAATTGCGTCAAAAAACATATCAG
>JBNKKH010000034.1:0-11650 GCA_050291725.1 Sedimenticolaceae bacterium | reverse complement strand
TTATAGATTTATTATAGACTTTGAACGCAGGACGTGCAGGTATGGATTAACTATATATATACATCCATGCGTCTCGCTCCTGCTGGCGGCATATAGCTTCAGCAGGAGCAGATCACAGACTTAATACTATTTCGTTCGGGGTGGAATCAAGTGATTTCAAGTACTCTGAGCACTTGATTCTTGAGACCAGTGCGGTAATCAGTATCTCGGGTAGCATCCGGTCCCAAAAAATCTTAGGCAAGTAACATAATGTCAGGATTATACGCAAGCAATCCCTGCGCATAATCTACATTATGTGTAAATGCCTGGGCGGCACTTAGAAATCAATGACACTGACCCCATCGATCGGGCATGTAAAAATCAATGTCTCTGACCCCATCGATCCATGATTACGTCGACTTTTTACTCTCTGTAGTACCTTTCTTCTCCGAAAACGCTACTCCTAAAATTGTGCCAATAACTATGATTATTGCACTTATCACAAAATGAATCTTAAAAAACACAACTATTCCCGCTTTCCCAACAAAATCAACTGCACCACCAAACTCACCATTTATATAATGCCCAACTGTTGCTATTAGAGGAAATAACAGCATATATGATAAACCAAATACCACTTTATATTGAGAGGAATAGCGCGATGCTATATATGCAGCCGCTAGTGGAAATAGCCACAAAACCAAAGATAGATAACTACGATCTATACCAATTCGAGCATACACATAGCCATCAAATATAAGCGAAACTTCACTGATGATTACATTTAGCAGGAGCAGCAGCAATCCCAATTGCCATGCTTTACTAACTTGAAGTTGCATATTATTTTCCTAAATATGGTCCGTATTGTGGATATGTTTTATAACCGGGTTCTCCAGATTGTGGCCCAGGGTTTATTGGCCAGTTTGGCCAATCTGAAGGAGGTATGGATGTACCACATGCCTTCATGGCTTGCTCCAAACAATGACAACAATTGAATTTAGTGTAGCTGTAATTCGAGGCTTTACACTTTTTCATTTCTCTCTTTATGCAATCATCTTTCTCAGGTTCCTTAGACTCCGTACATTTTTTATCACTATTGTCCGGATCACCTTCAGGACCTACTCCGTCTGGTCCAAAGCTTGAAGTTGAACCATCGCCAAACGAACCATAACAATGTCTTCCTGGTAGTATCTGTACTGGACGATGACACATTTGATAAAGGCCTAATGGATCAATGAATATTAACGGATTTCCTCCAACATACGCATAAGTATTCAACCCACCTCTCAACCCTATTGGATCAGAGGTGATGTATCTACCAGTATTCGGATCGTAATACCGATAGTAGTTGTAATAGAGTCCCGTCTCCTGATCATAATACTGGCCAGGGAACCGAAGGTTGTAGGTCAATGTAACCCCATCATGATCCGGGTCTCCATTCGGCTGGGTGTCTCCAAACGGGGCACTATCCCAACTCCAGACTACTCGGCTCTGGTCTTGCCTATGTCCGTGTCTATGTTTGTAACCACTGCGTTCGGTTATGGCTCTTGGTGTTCCCAACTGGTCGGTATGAACATAGTACAGCTTTCCATCCTGTACTGTGGCTACCGGCATATCTTCCAGCCAGATCGTCTCCTGTTTGGCTTTGCCGTCATTGTATTCTCCCAACAGACGCGGCCCTTCATACACAAACCTGGTCTCCTTGGTTATTTCTATCCACTCTCCGATGTGACAGAACTTCGGATGCTGGTGCTTGAGCCCATGTTTCTGATCTTTCGGTCCGGGATTGTGCCCAGGTTTTCCTTTGTTTTTGTGCCAGAAAGCCGGTTGCCTGAAGGTATGATGTGCACGATGTCCTATGCTGGTAGCAACACAAGGCATGTCATGGTGATCCACCTTGCCGTCCTGATTAAGGTCGGCCTCTGCTGGTGATTGATGCTTTTTAATGTAGTTATGCAGCTTAAGCAGATCAAGTGGAGTCACCCAACCGTCTCCGTCCAGATCGGCGGTAAGCTGGTGTTGGCTCTTGATCTGTTTATAGGCCCGCTCTCCGAAGGAGTTGTAGCCGTAAACCACTGACCCATCATCCACATCGGTCAGACGATTTCTGGCATCAAAGCCGTAAGTGTGACTGCCATCGGATAGGATGTTCCCGTTGGAATCATATTGATATACAGTTGTATCTATAACGCTGATACGGTTACTGGACGATTCAATGGTATAAGCCTGGGCTGTACCGTTAATATTTGCCTCTGTGCGGTTCCCGTTGGCGTCATAGCTATAGCCCAGATCAAAGCTATCTGAAGTTGCCGTGGTCAGGCGATCCAGATCGTCATAGCCAAAACTTTGGTTCAAGCTGCTACCTGTTATGGCACTGATGTTGTTGACTGTATCGTGGGTCAGGCTGCGGGTGTCAGTGGCCAGTGTATAACTATTTAGCTGTCCGGCAGCGTCAAATCCGCGCTGATGTGCCTGCCCGTCACCCCAGGTCCAGCCGTTGATCGGACCGAATGGTGCATAGCTAATTTCACTAATTACCTGCTTATTATCGACGCTGATCCCAGTCAGGCGATCATTTTGGTAGGCGTACTCTGCAACCATACCTGAGGGGTAGGTTATCTGCGATAGCATGCCGGATTCGGTATAGGTGTAGCGCGTTATCAAACTTACAGAGTCGTTTCCGGTTTGGGTCTTGGTCACTACGTTGCCACGTGCGTCATATTCAAATGCGGTGTTGCCGCTGGAATTGGTGATACTGGACACACGGCCGATCCCGTTGGGCGCACTATCGTAGGTATAGGTTATGGTCTGACCGTCGCCATAAACTACTTCCAACAGGCGACCAAGAGCATCATAGCTATAACTGGTCGTATAACCGTTAGCATCGGTCTTGTTTATCAGCTTACCTGCTGTGTTGTAAGTGAATTGTGTTGTGCCGCTATCTGGGCTCTGCTGGCTGATGCGTTCCCCGGTATAGGTGTCGTAAGAGTAGATGGTGGCATTGCCATTGGGATCGGTAACACTGCCAAGCTTATCGTCATGGGCATAGCCATAGATGGTCGTGCCGCTCAGCGCATCCGTAACCTGTACTTTACGGCCTGCGTTGTCGTAGGTATAGCTGGTCTGGGTTCCGTTGGCGCGGGTCTCACTGGTCTTACGGCGTTGGATATCGCGCGCGATCTGAGTGGTATTGCCGTTTCCATCGGTTACGCTGGCAAGTTGCCCGTTGGCGAAGTATCCATACTGTGTCAGATGCCCGGAAGAGTCAGTCGTGCTCAGACGATTCCGCACAGCGTCATAGCTATGTTGGGTAACATTGCCGTAGCGGTCTTTAACTGCTGCAACATCAAGTTTGTCCCAGGTAACGTCATCGTGAGTGCCGTCCGGATAGGTGGTACGAACCAAGCGATCAAGATCATCATAGCTATAGGTCAATGTATAGCCAGCAGCATCGGTCTTGCTTGCCACTCGCCCAATAGCATCATAGGTATAGCTGATTGCATTGCCGTTGGAATCGGTTACGGATAACAGATGTCCCAGATTGTCGTAGGTGTAGTTTGTGACATGACCCAGAGGGTTGGTCTCACTTGTCTTCTGCCCGGCAGCGTTATAGGTATAAGTAGTAGTCTGCCCGGCCGCATCTGTATAGGTGAGCGGCAGGTGCTGCTCGTTGTAGGTATATTCTTCAAGAACATCGTATCCGGTGGCAGTCTTGCGCTTGATATTCAGAAGATCAATCTGGTTACTGGCGTATTCGTAGTCCAGTTCGCGCCCTTCCGGGTCTATAACCTTGGTGAGCATACCGTAGCTGTTGTAACTCTTATGCGTAAGCTGGGTAGTTCCGTCTGGCAATACCCGTCCTATGATGGATGGTTTATCTAGTGTTCCATCATAGGCCGCATTGGGCTGGCCTGGATAGTTGTACCAGATACGATTTTCCAGTGGGTTTTTGACGCTCTCCAGCACGCTGGCGGTTGTACTCGACTGGTTACGCAAATGGTACCAGTGATTAATATGTGCCTGGGTGTAATCGCCTGGAGCACGCTTCATGGCTTCCTGGTCCCAATAGAAGGTGTTGCGTCCATTTATATATCTGTTAAACAGGCTCATACCACTGGGCACCGGCGAATCGCTGAATGGAATACCGGATGCGCCCTGACGGAACTCCACCCGCTCCTTTTCTCCATTGGGATCTGTTATCTCCAGCCAGCGAGTAGTTCCGCTCTCGCCGTAGGCAAAGGCGGTTGTCCCATAAGGGGTGGTCATTGAATCTATAAATGTTCCACTATCGTAGGTGAATGTGGAGGTCATTCCGATGGCATCGGTGATGGAGTTGAGGCGACCGCTGCTATCGTATCCGAACGTTGCGGTGCGTCCAAACGGGTCTGCAATACCGGTTATGAGCAGAGGATCGGAGGTATCTTCATAAGAAAACGTGGTCTCCAATGCTTGTGCATCAGTGACCTTGGTTAGGCGCAACTGAGCATCATAACTCATGGTGACGGCATTACCGGCCTTGTCTATGATCTGGGTCAGGAAAATCCGACGCGGATAATAGGTGCTGGCGTCCGATTGCTCGTATACATATGTACGACCATTAGGCATGCGCCTCTCATAGCGTATCGGAGACGCCGAGACACGTACTAAATGAGCGCCGGTGCGCTGTTCCGGGCTAAATGCCCCAGTGCCGGAATTAAAACCGGAATAGTCACGAATGCCACCACCGGGCAGATATACATGTACCTTGTTACCAGGTGATTGTGGATCATCCTGGATGTAGGAAAGCCCGTCAAAAGTCCATTTCTGGCCTAAGTTGAAATAGGTGAAATTGGCTGGCTGGTAGGCTTCGCGCTGACTATAGGTGACTGTCAGAGGCACTGATGGACCGATTGCAGGGGTATATACTATCGGCCTATCCTTGATGTTTAGGCTAACCAGCATTGAGTGGACACTGTATTGGGGCATCCCGCCTTGTGAACAGCATGACCCACCATTCTTACCATCTTTTTTGTCACAATCAGAAGTTGCCCTCGGGTCTTGATTGCCAGTGTAGCCACCACCAACAACCTGTGCCGCTTCTATTGCAGTTAATGTACGCCACGGCAGTATTTTGTGCTCATCCTGCAGTGCCAAATAGTAACCGCTTGATTCGCTCTCAAGCGCCGCCCGCGTCATCCATAATTCTTGGCCCAGAACCGGGTCTTTTACTCGATATTTACCATGTTCTTCGCCTAGGATGGCGGCATAGTGACCCACCCGCCAATGTACTACCGATGGTACTGGTATGGGTTGTTCCGAGGTGCGCAGCACTGCTTTGGCTGGAAGTTTTACTTGGTCAGCAATTTTGTTGAGTTGCAGCAATGTGGAACCGTTATCTTCTGCTTTAATCGAATCGAGCGCATGCAAAGCATTAGCATCATGCGAATGGTCTGCGATAATCTCACTCAGAGCCACGATGCCGCAACGCAACGCCTCTTTAGGTGTGTTCTGCATTTGCCACAATCCGGATCGAGCCGACGAGATATTTTCACTGATCGGGGCAGTAGCTGGGGAGTCTGTTACTTCAGAAAGAAGGCCTTTCAGTTCCTGCTGTTGTCCGAACCCGGTACGTAGACGCAGCAGTTCGCCCAATGCGGTAACGGCTACCGCTTGTTCAGATTTGGTGTCAGCTGTTGCAGAAGCGGTACGGGCCTGTTCCAGGAGAGAAATGGCCTCTGAGAAATAACCGGCACGTTCACGCGCCAAGCCCATATTAACCAGTAGTGAGGCCTTCCAAGGAGAAGCAGGGGAGTTTTTCAGATAGTTGTTAAGAGAGGTTATATCAGCAGGATCACCGCTGGCAGAATAAGAAGAGATGGCCGTTGTTAGTGCTTGGTATTGCTGTTGGGTAGGTGTCTCAAATGCGACCAGAGGCTCTTCGAATACTCCATAACGCTGATCATTATTTGCTTGAGCGGATATCCTAAACTCTTGGGCCTGAACGGCACAGGAACCAATTATCAGAGCCAAAACTACCAATGTATCTCTTATCCGCCACTCCATCGTTGTTCTCCTGATTTTTTTCGCGTTTTTTGTACTGTTATATCTCTAATTTACTGGATTACTTGGTCTTTGCCGGTAACGGCATGTAGGTACCTGTATCGATCAGAATGCCGTCAGCTATGGGAGTCATCTTATCCAGATCCAACTGCTTACCATTCGCACGAGAGAATGCCCCTGAGACATAGCGGGATGGGCAGGAAGTGTCATCTGCGCGGCACAATACCGCGATGCATCCAAAGAGATTCCAATAGGCGGTATCAGCCGGATCTTCAAACTTCGGCGCAGACCCACTGGTATCGTGCGGGGTATAACGAATGAAATCCCCTGCTGCTATCTTTACAGCATCGTAGTGCTCACGCCCCATAAGCAATGTAACTATTTTTTGTTTTTCTTTGGTTCCTACCTTGATCGACATCATCTGAATGGTTTTGGCGAAACGAGCCGCATCATCAGGTAATGCTGCCCAATAGCCATGCTCACGCGCCCAGTGAAATACCGCTTCCGCTTCAGCATTTGTTGCTACCTTCACAACGCTGCCAACAACTAATTGCTCAAAAGGGCCATCGCCCAGCAGATCGCAATCGTTATTGGTGCAGTCAAAAGGGACAGACTCACTCGCCACGGAAACAGTGCTTAACAGAAAGCATCCGCATAGCAACTGAAGTAACTTTTTAACTGGTGATATTGTGGTGTTTAAACGAGATGTAGCACTACGCATTCGCTTCCCTGCCTTATATTTTTGTTAATATCCAAACACCACCGTTGATGGCTTATATTTATTCCCTACGAAAACTAATCAAATATGATGCGTGAGTCAAGGCCTTAATTGTAAATGTACAAACTAGAGTGGGAACAACGTATGAAAACGCACTTCGACACCATACTTTAAATACACAACAATACATACAGCAACAGTGAAACCAAATCTCCTGGATGTTCTGTAGCACTAATCTTTTACATATTTATTTATTACTTACCAATCAAATTTACGTTTCTTTACAAATCCGGAGCACTTGCTCAAGCGATGCAATAAATCACGGAATATTATATTAGGCAGGCGATTTTAATTAGTTTTGCTTGAATTCTGTACGGTCTTTCCTACAATGCAGACAATACAAAAATAAACTTATTCCCCGTAAAAACTCAATAAATTTTTAAACCCACTCCAAGATAATATATATACCCTCCGATCTTCGCCTTTTTCATATCGCTCTGTTTTACCACCCATTTCCCAAACGCTGTTAATGTCATTCCCGGATCGATATTATTTAGCTCACGCCATTGCAAGAACTGGCGGTAAAGATCCGAGGCTTTTATCTTGCCTCCATGACTACGCCGTATAGCCTCCACAAAGAACCGCTCTCTAGGATCATCTGTTTTCGGCAGGCATTGCTGATGGTTTACTGGACTATCATCCCCAACATACCCAAGACAAACGAACAGCCCCAATGCCGGGTCTTGTAGTAATCCTAAAACAGACTCGTTCTTTTCCGGGGAGTCTATCTGATTTTTTGCGGCATCATCCCCGGCGGCAGTTCCCTTAGGGATGTTGTGTTCAATTCCGTTTGCGGTTTCTGTCATTCAGCAAAATTAGTTCAATACTCACTTTACAATGCCAGGTGGGTTTTACAAGAAAATACATATAAAAAACCCCACCTGATTAGGCGGGATTCGCGGTGCCACATGGACAACCATAGGATTATCACCCTTATGTAGGGGTTCGATTCCCCTCGCCTCCACCAAGGCAGAAATTACCCGGCTCATTAACTTTAATTCTCAGCAGCTTCTTTTGCTGCTTTCGCAATATCCTCAAGCGCATCTGCCACCTTGGCAGACTCTGCCGCCTTGGTTTCTGCCGCATCGGCTCTTTGTTTGGAATCTGCCAGCATCGCATCAAGATCAAGATCCGCTAAAGGGTCGGCTTCTGCGGTTGCGGTAGCTGGGGTTGGTTCTGGAACATTGGTAGGAATTTGATCGTCAGCGGTGCAGGCGACACTTGTCAGCAATACTGCTCCGGCTGTAGCACAGTTAATCAGTTTGCGGACAACGTCCTTTCCACGGGCAAAGGTATTGGCTTTGCTTTCGTTCCCTTCACGATGAAGTAATTGAAGCTGTGCGTGGAGGTTTTCGAGAAGACCTTGATCGGAACCGGCTTCATTCCTTTGAGCCATTTTGAATGGTTTATGTATATCTAACAGATATACCTTTTTTCGGAATCTTGTCAAATTTACTCGGGAGAAAATTGAATCTCGATTATTTTTCTCCAAACAATTTTTTGAGCCTTGGAAAAAGTTTTTGGGCGACTCGATCTGCGATTTTCTCGATATATTGTTCATCATCTGATCCTCCTTCGAACAGGTCGAAAGTTTTGGTGGGATTACGGGAATTACTGCCGAAGATGTCGTACTTGAGGGCTTTTGCTTGCGCCTGTTTGATATCCAGCCCAAGATAGCGAATGGTGCTTTCCTGATTCTTGTGCCCAAGCAGTAGGCTGATGTGATGCAACTCCACATCCATTTTTCTGAATAGATAAACCGCCTTGGTTCGCCTGAGGCTATGAGTGCTGTATGACGTGGGATCAAGACCGATTGCCGAAGCCCATGTCTTTACCAGATCACGATAGACGCTATCTGATATGGGCTTGGAGGTGTCTTGCTTGCCACGGGTAAACAGGTAGTCGTCAGAACGCTTTCCGGCTTGTGCTATCCACTTCCCGCAAGCCCGACGTGTCTTTGGGGTAAGGGTCGGATAAACGCCGTTCTCAGTTTTCTCCTGCCGGTAAACAAACTCTTCACGAATAGTCCCGTCCGATAGGGCGATATCCTTGACCTTCAGGTGGAGCAAATCCCCACAACGCAACATGGTGTCTATACCTACCATGAACAGACAAATATCGTGATATGAGTGGCAGATACTCAGGTAGCTGACGATAGTGCAGGCCTGTTCATGTGTGAACTCCTGTCGGCAACCAACGGTGCGATCCTTATTCCAGGGCACGGCTACGGAATCTGGCATTAAAGGGAAAAATAAGAAAAAAAGAGGGGCTTCGCTTCTTTTAAAAGCGAGTGTAATTTATGTAATTAAGGCTGACGGGAAAAAGGACGAAAACCCATGTGGATCTGTTTTTTGCTAATCCAACATGAAGTTTACATTAAGAATCAAAGAGATAAAGGCTTTGCTTTTAAAAAAAGCAAGGGTAAAGTAAAGGCCACTCTTAACTAAATCAGCCAAATGGAAGAAAAAATCACTGATAAACAATTAGATTTTCTCCTCGTCAACTACGACGCCATCCGGGAATGGATTCACAAGAACGACAAAGAAAGGGAAGGATTACCCGACTCCAACTACATGGAATTTACCTTTGGCTATGATGTCGACCAAGAGTATCAGGATTTCCTCTACCAGAATTTCCCGAGAATCCGGGATTGGGTACACAAAAATGATCAACTTTGTGAAGAGTTGTCCACCGGAAACTACCACCCCCGCCTCATGCAAGTACCCTATGACGATTTTCTGATGTTGGAAGAGTGGTGGTAGGGGTGGAAGATCAGCGCGAAAGTGTGTATTCATCTCTGCAATCTGAGATTGATCTAGCGTATAAAAACTCCGCTTCTCGTTTAATCCTCCGCACCTTTGCTGCAACACCCTCTTCCAGTCCGCCTAGCATTACGGCTTCATCAATTTCTACTTCGGAAAGCATCCTACTGGCAATCAGCACATTGTGCTCCAGAAAGACCTCATCATATTTCCGGCAAAGATGTCCGTATTTCTCACTAAGCTTGCGCTGTTCTTCCTTGAAGTAGCCTTTCGAGTATCCACTCTTTTCTCTCATTATCTCCGCCGCCTTAAAATGCATCTTCTGGAACTCAAGTTCGCTATACCTATTATCCAAAGATTCCTTTTCAGCTAAGAATTCCTGCCATTTTCTATCGGCATCTAGCAATGCCTGGATTTTTCCCATTGCCTCTTCCACTGGACTATCTCCAATTGATGAACTCAACAGGATAATAGCCGCTGCGTAGAACCATGGAACCGGCATATTTCCGCCTCTGTTCACTAATAAAAATCTAAGCGAAATTTGGTTGCAGAGACATTTATGACCGATGACAACTCTGGCTACTACACACTTCGGAGATATGACGTGAGCACTGCCGATCCATGCTTCCCACCCCGCTTAATCAGGCTGAGAGATGCACCCTACTACGTTGGAATGGATAGAAATCGCTTCAATGCGGAAGTACGCCCTTCCATCACTCAAATCCGCATTGGGGTGCAAGGCATAGCTTTCGACAGGCTTGAATTAGATGAGTGGGTGGATCATTATAAGAAGTGCAACGGATGTCCCGGTCGATCAGAAGGAGATCAACTATGGGACGTAAAAGAATCCCAGGGCTTAGAAACCGTGGGGGGATCTGGCACATCGAAAAACAGATCCTCGGCCACAAGGTTTGCCAAAGCACTGGAACAAGCGACCTCAAAGAAGCGGAGCTGATTTTAGCCCGCAAAATTGAGGAAATAAGACAGATAACGCTATTTGGTGTACGGCCTAATCGCACTTTCAGAGATGCCGCCTCTAAATTTCTTGAGGAAAACCTGCATCTGGCGAGTATTGGCGATTATGCGATGTATCTCAAACAGCTTGATCCGTTTATCGGTGATCTGTCTTTGGAAAAGGTGCACTTGGGAACCCTTCAGCCTTTTATCAAGGCTAGAAGGAAACAGGGCGTTAAGACAAAGACTATTAATCTTGCTCTCAGTGTTGTTCGCCGCATTTTAAACCTGTCGGCAAGATTATGGCGTGACGAAAACGGTATTACATGGCTGGATACTCCGCCATTGATACAGATGCTTCCGGTTAATGACGCTCGAAAGCCCTACCCTTTGTCATGGGAGGAGCAGAGAAAACTGTTTCAGAGGTTACCGGGTCACTTATCCCGCA
The DNA here is from genome assembly GCA_050291725.1 of Sedimenticolaceae bacterium. Taxonomy (GTDB): domain Bacteria; phylum Pseudomonadota; class Gammaproteobacteria; order Chromatiales; family Chromatiaceae; genus JAAGZL01. The sequence continues at coordinate 690 of JBNKKH010000034.1, read as the reverse complement.
TGTGCCTTTTCAAGGTTAATACGGGGTGTCGTGAACAAGAGGTATGCCGTCTCAAATGGGATTGGGAAGTACAGGTACCAGAATTGGATACCTCAGTATTCCTGATACCAGGAGAGTTGGTTAAGAACCGAGAGGATCGATTGGTGGTGCTCAACCGGGTTGCCAGATCGGTATTGGAAGAGGTACGAGGGAATCATCCTGAGTATGTCTTCACATACAAAGGCCATCCTGTTCAGAGCATCAACAACAGTTCCTGGAAGCGTGTCAGAAGGGCTGTGGGATTAACTCAGGTTAGGGTTCATGACCTAAAGCATACCTTTGGACGTAGGCTTAGAGCGGCTGGAGTGCCTCTTGAAACGCGAAAAGTACTACTAGGACACCGGAACGGAGACATCACAAGCCACTATTCAGCACCTGAGTTGGAAGAACTAATTGAGGCAGCTAATAGGGTTTGCGAGCAAAAGTCCGGCAAAATCCCGGCACTGGTAATACTGGAACGAAAAACGGCTACTGGATAACCCAGTAACCGTTTGTTTTATAACGCAATAATTGGCGCGCCCGGAAGGATTCGAACCTCCGACCACCTGGTTCGTAGCCAGGTACTCTATCCAGCTGAGCTACGGGCGCTTATTTCATTGGAGGGCGAATTCTGCTGATTTTAACCTGTGTTGTCAACCTAAATGCAGTTAA
>JBNKKH010000033.1:0-61133 GCA_050291725.1 Sedimenticolaceae bacterium | reverse complement strand
CATTAGAGGGTCATCATCACTTATTTCTAACGGTGGGTATTTGGGAGTGTTTCTACCGATAAACCACCACCATGCAGCCGCCAAAACAACCAATACCGCAATAATTAATCCGATGCTCATTCTTATTTTCGCCTAACGTTTGAGTTGTGGGGCCGGCGCGTAGCGACGGTCACACACGAACGACTTGTTATGTGTGAAAGTGTGATTACACATGGCTGTTAATATATACCTGCTGTTTCATCAACTACGAATTCTGCCTTACTTTCTTTACACCAACTTTCAAGCTCTTGTTTTAACTCTGGATACAACTCTTTTGCCCAATTAGGTGCTTTTTTCTTCCATGCAGACTCAGTAGGTAAATATGCACTGAGTACTCCCATAGGAAGTTCAAGAATAAATGAACCACCAGGTCCAGTAACAACCAGCTCTTCTTTCCATCTTGGCTGAAATTTAAATGTGCTCATGCTTTTTACACATAACGTTTAGGGTAAGACGCGCGCGGATTTCGCGCGTCGCACTTGACCCGCTGGTTATGTGAACTCAATTTTGTTTTCCCTGTTAACCACAAAACCACCTCTTTCTGTTTTTGAAAATAATATAAATATTGGTTTTTTTACTTCAATTACTACCCTAATTTCTTGATCAGGGACATCATCCCACATAAGCCCGGTAGTAACTTTAAACTTATGATTACCTTTAACTATAACTTTACTGGTTTCTCTATAGTGTTCCCATTCATCAAAGCTGCCAAGTATGTCCTTAAAATGCCTGTACCCTAGGTTTGCATTCTCCTTTAACAAATTATCTAGGATTTCTCGAATTGTTTTTTTCATCTTTTACACATAACAGTTAATTATACGACTTGCGCCTAATACCGTAATATACGACATGCGCTGATATTGTAATATACGACATAAAGTTCTATACTCGTTCTCCATTGGTTTTATAGAACGCAAGGAGCAGTATTTTCCATGGATTCTGGAATTCAATCTAAAAAGACCTCCGTTGACCGGTTTTGGGCTCGATATACAGAGGTTCTTAAGCTGTTTCGCATACCAGAAAGGGCTCTCCCTTGGTACCAAAAGCATATCCAGGCCTTTATTGACGACCATCCCGACATTCGTTTGCGGGAGCACACATCTGAGTCTCTGCAGCATTTTCTTGAAAAGCTGGGGCGAAATAATCAGATTAGTGATTGGTTGTTTCGACAAAAAGTGGATGCTCTGCGCCTTTTGTTTTGCCATCTGTTGAGGCTTTCCTGGGCCAAATCCTTCGATTGGAATCTGTGGAGTGCTGGGGCACAGGCTCTGGGCAGAGATCACCCAACGGTGGCTCGCAGCTATGAGTTGATTGATAAGAGTGTTGGGAATTCTAACAACTATCTTGCAAAGCGATTTCCAGATATCTATCGCAAATTCCTTGCGTCTATCCGCATGCCAGACTACTCCATCAATACGGAAAGGAGTTATCTCAGCTGGATTGTTCGATTCCTTCGCTTTCATCCTGAAAGATTTCCTAATAATTGTTCTGAACCAGAAGTTGCATCATTTTTAGAATATTTGGCACTAAAACGCAAGGTTACAGGGGCAACTCAGGCCCAGGCCTTGAACGCCTTGGTGTTCTTTTTTGCTAAGGTTCTAGAACGGCCTCTGGGAGAGATTGGGCCGTTTAAAAGACCTAAACAACCTAAACGTATACCAACAGTCTTGAGCCCTAGAGAGATTGAAGCCATTTTTGCCAATCTCGATGGGATGAATGGGCTGATGATACGCCTGATGTATGGCACAGGGATGAGGGTGATGGAGTGTGTCAGGTTGCGGATTTTGGATCTTGATTTTGAGTATCGCAATATTATAGTTCGACAGAGCAAGGGCAAAAAGGACCGATCCGTACCTATGCCGGATATCCTTGTAGAGCAGCTACAAAGGCAGATTCGGTTTGTTAAAGAGCGGCATATTAGAGATACAGAAGCAGGGTTTGGGACGGTTTTTTTACCAGATGCCTTATCCAGAAAGTATCCAAATGCCAAGAATGAGTTGCGGTGGCAGTATCTTTTTCCAGCCAGCAAGCTAGCACAAGACCCCCGCTCAGATGTAGTCCGACGCCATCATATTCATCAAACAGCGATACAAAGAGCTGTAAGGCAGGCGGCTGAACAAGCTGGGATAACTAAGCGGGTTACCAGCCATACTATGCGTCACTCCTTTGCAACTCATCTGTTGGAAACTGGGGCTGATATACGTACAGTCCAGGATCTTTTGGGGCACTCTGATGTGTCTACAACCATGATCTACACCCATGTGATTGGCCGGGGCGGTCAGGGTGTTAGAAGTCCTCTAGACGTGATTAATCGAAGCTTTCCTTCTTTTCGCCAGAAATAAGTTGGGTAGTTGATACTACGGCGTCCTAGCCAACGCCCACACATCCACCCGCGGTACTCCGGCGCGCTTGAGCATCTTTGCCAGCTCATTAACGGTTGTGCCGGTTGTAACTACATCATCAATCAGTATCAGATGTTTGCACTCTAGTGGTTGCACTATCTCAAATGCACCACGCATATTTTTTTTGCGGACTTTTTTGTCCAGAGTCGATTGGGTTGCTGTAGCTTTGATACGTTTACAGCTTGTGGTATCAATTGGAATGTTGAAATGACGACTAATAGGTTTGGCTAGTTCCAGGGCTTGATTAAAACCTCTCTCCCTTAGACGTGCCGGATGCAGCGGCACGGGCACAATAAGTTCAGGAAGTTCTATTTTGTTTGTCTCAATGAAGTTGATTAATAACTCGGCCAATAGCCTTCCCGCATACAGCTTGTCGTTAAACTTTAAATCGCTAATCAGGCCAGAGATGGGATAGCCGTAGGCAAAGGGTGTATGGCAGCGATCGAATTCAGGAGTTTGTTTTAAACATTTTCCACAGATTGGATCTGTATGGTTGGATGGTAGAGGCAGGGAGCAGATGCGGCAGCAGTTGTAGTTATGGGGTAGATCATTTAGACAGGGGGTGCATATGTCTATGCCCTTTGTGTTGAGTGAACCGCAAAGCAGGCATGTGGTGGGAAATAGGGCGCGCTGTATATAATCTGTACAGATGTAAACCATGCGAATCCATTTAGGTTGACAGCGGCCCAGCAATCTTTACTATGGGCGCCTGATATTAATCTCCTTATTAATACGGCTAGTATCACATCTAACCGGCGGAAATCCTAGAGGAATCTGTACATCATGAGCAGTAGCAGCATCAGGCACGACTGGAGCCTGGAAGAGATCGAGCAGTTGTTGAGCCTTCCGTTCAATGACTTGATATTTAAGGCCCAATCTATCCATCGAGAGAATTTCGACCCCAACAGCATCCAGGTGAGCAGCCTGCTCAGCATCAAGACCGGATCTTGCGCTGAGGATTGTGGTTACTGCTCTCAGAGCGCTAAGCACTCAGCCGATCTGGAGCCGGAGAAACTACTGCCGGTGGAAGAGGTAAAACAGGCTGCCCAAGTCGCGAAGGATAAGGGTGCTACCCGTTTTTGTATGGGTGCGGCCTGGCGTAATCCCACCGATAGCAATCTGGATCGGGTGATTGAGATGATTCAGGCGGTGCACTCCCTAGGTATGGAGAGCTGTGTAACCTTGGGCATGCTCACTGAAGAGCAGACCGCCCGTCTGGCCGATGCCGGTCTCAACTACTATAACCACAATCTGGATACCTCTCCCGAGTTCTACGGCAATGTAATAACTACCCGCACCTACCAGGATCGCCTGGATACCCTGGAAAATGTGCGTGCCAAGGGCATCAATACCTGTAGTGGCGGTATATTGGGAATGGGGGAGACGCGTCGGGATCGCGCCTCCATGTTGCGAGAGCTGGCTAACATGCCCAAACACCCCAACTCTGTGCCTATTAATATGCTGGTGCAGGTGGAGGGTACACCACTTTACGGAGTAGAAGATCTGGACCCATTTGAGTTTGTACGTGTTATCGCTGTCGCTCGTATCATGATGCCTAAATCCTATGTGCGGCTCTCTGCCGGACGCGGTGAGATGAACGATCAGATGCAGTCTCTCTGTTTTCTGGCTGGGGCCAACTCCATCTTCTATGGTGAGCGCTTGCTAACCACCGATAATCCAGATGCTGATAATGATCGCAACCTGTTGGAGCGCCTGGGAATGAGCTTCGAGACCAAGGAGAAGCACTCCGGCATTACCCTGACTGAGTCGAGCGCAAATAGCGCTCAGGCCTAATTTACGACCAGGCACTCAGAAACAGTGAAACCGCTGCAACCAGAACTGGATAGACGCAAGGGCGAACATCTGTATCGCCGGCGGCGGGTGGTCTCTTCTCCTCAGGGGCCAGAGCTTATGCTGGATGGCAAACCTATGCTGGGGTTTTGTAGTAACGACTACCTAGGCCTGGCCAATCATCCAGAGATCATCACCGCTATGCAGCGTGGCGCCGAACAGTATGGAGTGGGCGGTGGTGCCGCTCATCTGGTAACCGGCCATAGCTCTGCCCATCACGCCCTGGAAGAGGAGTTGGCAGAGTTCACCGGTCGTCCGCGGGCGTTGCTGTTCTCCACTGGCTATATGGCAAATCAGGGTGTGATCACCGCTCTGCTGGGGCGGAGCGATACTATCTACGAAGATAGACTTAACCATGCATCTCTTATCGATGGTGGCCTACTCGCGCGAGCCAGCTTCAAGCGCTTTGCCCACTCTGATATGGATGCCTTGTCACAACAGATGGACTCCCAGGAGAGTGGTGAATCTCTGGTCGCGGTGGATGGGGTGTTCAGCATGGATGGGGATATTGCGCCTCTGCCGGAACTTGTGGATATATGTCGCAAGCAATCGGCATGGCTAATGGTGGATGATGCCCACGGTATAGGCGTGCTGGGTGAGAGCGGAGCAGGCAGTTTAGAGCACTTCTCTCTAGGTCTGGATGATGTGCCTATTCTGATGGGAACACTGGGCAAGGCCCTGGGAACATTTGGTGCCTTTGTCGCCGGTTCCGAGGAGTTGATCGAGACCTTGATCCAGCAGGCCCGAAGCTATATCTACACCACCGCATCTCCGCCAGCCGTGGCCGAGGCTACCAGAGCCAGTCTGAAGCTGGTGCAACAGGAGTCTTGGCGTAGGGAGCATCTACAGAATTTGATTAGACGCTTTCGTGCCGGGGCGGAACAGCTGGGGCTGCCCCTTATGACCTCCGCAACTCCCATCCAACCCATATTGGCTGGCTCGGCCGAACAAGCCTTGGCCTGGAGCAGCAAGCTGGAAGAGCAGGGGATACTGGTTAGCGCTATTCGTCCTCCCACGGTTCCAGAGGGTAGCGCCCGGTTGCGGGTAACTTTCAGTGCCAGCCATAGCGATGAACATATTGATCGTCTGCTGGAGGCTCTGGCCTGATGCAGATACACAAAGAGACATTGGGTGCCGGCAGGGATCTGCTGCTGGTTCACGGCTGGGGTATGAACAGCGCGGTCTGGTCGGCCCTGGTTGCTCCTCTAGCTGAGAGATATAGATTGCACCTGATAGATATGCCGGGCCATGGCTACAGCGCCTATGATCATGACCAGGCAGATCTGGATCAGTGGGTGGATGCGGTGATGCAGGTAGCGCCAACTAGTTCTGTCTGGGTAGGTTGGTCGCTGGGTTCCACTCTGGCGCAGCGGGCGGCGGTGAGATATCCCGAGAGGGTAGAGGGTTTGGTGTCTGTCGCAGGTACTCCGCGCTTTTCTCAAAACGGCGATTGGTCAAACGCCATGGCCAAGGATATCCTGCTCGGGTTTGGAAATGACCTGAAACAGGACCATAGCAAAACCCTGGAGCGTTTCCTGCTGCTGCAGGCACATGGAGATACGGAGGTGCGCAAACTGCTGCGGCCCCTACGGCAGGGATTAGCTAGTCGGCCTGAGCCAGATGATACAGCACTGGAAGCAGGGCTTGATCTATTGTTAAACACCGATCTACGCGGTGAGTTGCCTGGGCTGCAATGTCCAACTATGTGGCTATTTGGTCGCAGAGATCGCCTGGTGCCGGTTGCGGTGGCGGATGATATTCAGGGTCTGTTACCCCAGGCACAGATAGAGATTTTCCAACATGCGGCCCATCTGCCCATGTTGTCAGACCAGGCCCGGTGCCTGGGGTTATTGCAAGGTTTTATAGATGGTTAATGTAGACAAACGCCAAGCTCGCAACTCATTCTCCAGAGCGGCAGAGCGCTACGATGAAGTGGCAGTGCTGCAACGTGAAATGGGGCAACGTCTGTTGGATCGTCTGGAGCTGATGCTGGTCGAGCCCAAGGTGGTTTTGGATATAGGATGCGGTACCGGGGTGGCCACCATGGAGCTGGCCAAGCGATATCGCAAGGCCCAAGTCATTGCCTTGGATTTCGCCATTCCTATGCTGCAGGAGACCCGCAAGCGTGGTTCTTGGCTGCGGCGTCCACGTTGTATCTGTGCCGATCTGGAACAAATTCCATTGGCAGATGATACTGTCGATCTTATCTACTCCAACGCTGCTATTCAGTGGAGCAACGATCTTGAGCATACCTTCAGTGAATTCATGCGAGTGCTACGTCCTGGAGGAGTGTTGGCCTTTACCAACTTCGGTCCTGATACCCTTAAGGAGTTGCGCATGGCCTGGGCTGAGGTGGATGGTGGCAGCCATGTTAGTAGCTTTTTGGATATGCACGATATGGGTGATGCCTTGTTAAATAGCAGTTTTACCGAGCCGGTTTTGGATGTGGATCGCATGCAGCTTACCTATGATAAGGTTGATGGTCTAATGCGTGATCTTAAAACCCTGGGTGCCAACAATGTAAACCAGGATCGCAATCGCGGACTTACTGGCAGAAAGAGAATGGCGGCTATGCGGCAAGCCTATGAGCAGTTCCGCAAGGATGGCAAACTGCCTGCCAGCTATGAGGTGATCTATGGTCATGCCTGGGTGCCAGATAATAAACTGCCCCAGCAGCAGCGATCAGAGGATGGCGCTACCATGGTGTCTATAAAGAGTATCAAGGGGATGGGCTGAAGCATGAGTTCAGGCTATTTCATCACTGGAACAGACACCGAATGCGGCAAGACCGAGATTACACTGGGCCTGATGCATATGCTCCAGGAGAAAAACAGATCTGTACTGGGAATGAAGCCTATTGCTTCTGGCGCAGAGATAACGGAGGGCGGTCTACGTAATGGCGATGCTCTACGAATTCAGCAGCAATGCTCTTGTCAGGTTCCTTATGAACTAGTTAATCCCTACGCCTTTGAACCACCCATTGCACCCCATCTGGCTGCAAATATGGCAGAGCAGAAGATAAGCTTTGAGCTGATCAAGGAGTACCACGAGCGACTCATCGCTATGACCGATATGGTACTGGTTGAGGGGGTAGGGGGCTGGCGTGTTCCCCTGAGTACTGATGGCGACCTCTCTGATTTGGCTCTGGCCCTGAAGCTGCCGGTAATTCTTGTGGTGGGTATGAAGCTGGGTTGTATAAATCATGCCCTGTTGAGTGCAGACTCTATTAAGCTTAAGGGGCTCTCTCTGGCGGGTTGGGTGGCTAACATAATGGACCCGCAAATGCTGGAGCTAGAGGCCAATCTGGAGACCCTAAAGCAAGGAATAGATGCCCCATGCCTGGGTGTAGTGCCGAATATGCTACCGGTTGATACCAGTGTGGTTGCTGATTGTCTTGAGTTGTAAGTTGTAAGTTGTAAGTTGTAAGTTGTAAGTTGTAAGTCGTTAGTCGTTAGTCGTTAGTCGTTAGTCGTAGGTCGTAGGTCGTAGGTCGGCGTTAGTGTGTTTTGACTTAAAACTTAAAACTTACAACTTAAAACTTCATCATAATTGCCATTTTGTTTACGGGACAAAACTACGTATTATGCATGGCAATTGAATAAAATTTGGAAGCAGTTATGAGTCAGCATGTAGTCTACAACACCAATGTGCGATCCGAGCGCATTCTTATTCAGCCGGCACAGCTTAAACGGCATATGCCCAACAGCCCGGAGGGGGATGAGTCAGTTTGGCAGGCGCGCCATACCATAGACAATATTCTCAAAGGCAAAGATCACCGTATATTGGTTGTGACCGGACCCTGTTCCATCCATGATGTGGATGCAGCTATTGAGTATGCAGAGAGATTGAATAAGCTGCGTCAGGAGTTTTCTGACAGCCTCTACATCGTCATGCGCATCTATTTTGAGAAGCCCCGTACCACGGTGGGTTGGAAGGGTTTGATCAATGACCCAAAGATGGATGACTCTTTTCAGATAGAAGAGGGGCTACACCAGGCCAGAAGATTACTCCTGCGTCTGGTAGAGATGGGCATGCCTACTGCCACTGAGGCGCTGGACCCGATTAGCCCGCAATATCTATCTGATCTTTTCGCCTGGTCCGCCATCGGGGCGCGCACCACTGAGTCCCAGACTCATCGTGAGATGGCTAGCGGTCTCTCCACCCCGGTTGGTTTCAAGAATGGCACTGATGGCAATCTTGCTGTGGCCATTAATGCACTGCAATCTGTTTCTCAGCCCCATAACTTTTTGGGGATAGACCAATCAGGGCAGGTGACTGTGATTCAGACCAAGGGTAATGGTGCTGCCCATATTATTTTGCGTGGTGGCGGTGGCCAGCCCAATTACGATTCGGTGAATATAGCCCTATGCGAAGATGCCTTGCGTAGTGCCGGTCTGCCGGAAAATATCATGGTGGATTGCAGCCACGGCAACTCCAATAAGAACTTCCAGCTGCAGCCGCTGGTGGTAGAGAACATCATTGGACAGATCATCGGCGGCAACAAATCCATTATGGGGATTATGCTGGAGAGTAACCTGAAACAGGGAAATCAGAAGATCCCTGCAGATATCTCCAAACTGGAGTATGGCGTGTCAGTTACAGATGCCTGTATAAATTGGGAAGATACCGAAAAGCTGCTGCGCGAGATGCATGAGAAACTTGTGGATGTCTTACCTGGACGCCGCTTGTAGGAGCCCAGCCTTCCATAAGTTATAAGTCTTTAGTCGTAACTCTTAAGACTTTAGACTCAAGCGTAGGAACCCAGCCCTCTGGGCTATTCGTTTGGTTGAAAAACCGCTGTCCCGCAGCTCGATCGCTGGGTCGAGGAATATTTTCGTTAATTAGCGTTCATTTGCGGATAATATTATTTTTTGGTTATTCGCGACTAATAGGCAAAAAAAAGGCCGCTATAAACATAGCGGCCTTTACCAAAGGAGGAGATGTCGGCGACGATAGATCAACAATGAATCTGGAATTTGTTAGCCTATTGCCAACCGTCCCGAGTATTTGATCATACTGGTCCATGACCCTGCATTGAGAATTCGCAAATTATTTGGAATTGATCGATTTTTATGGGAATTAAAAAAGGGGCTGAGTTAGCCCCTTTCTATTACATTGCTATGCAGTCTTAGCTGACCAGGCTCATCTTCATCTTCTCCATGGCCCGTTTCTCAATCTGCCGGATACGCTCTGCAGATACGCCATACTCGTCGGCCAGCTCATGCAGAGTAGATTTCTTCTCAGATAGCCAGCGCGCCTTCAGAATCTCCTGGCTACGCTCATCCAGATCTTGCAGTGCGGCATAGAGCTGACTCTTCTCACTCTCTTCCGAATCATGCTGTTCCAGACGTGAAGCTGGTTCCATGCTCATGTCAGGCAGGAATGCTGCTGGAGCTACCGGGGTTTTCTCATCATCCGAGCTATCGGTCATGCCGTCGAACGACATATCCATCTTGCTCAAACGCTGCTCCATCTCAACTACGGTCTCAGGCTTTACTCCGAGATCGGCTGCTACCCCTTCGATCTCCTCCTGGGAGAACCATCCCAGACGTTTCTTGGAGCTACGCAGGTTAAAGAACAGCTTGCGCTGGGCCTTGGTGGTGGCCACCTTGACAATGCGCCAGTTGCGCAGGACAAATTCGTGAATTTCCGCCTTGATCCAGTGCACGGCAAAGGATACTAGGCGTACGCCCATTTCCGGGTTGAAGCGGCGTACCGCCTTCATCAAGCCAACAGAGCCTTCCTGAATCAAATCAGGTAGGGCCAGGCCATAACCGGAGTAGCCACGGGCGATGCGGATTACAAATCTCAAGTGGGAAAGCACCAGAGCGCGGGCGGCCTCCAGGTCGTTATCATCACGCAGACGCAGAGCGAGTTCACGCTCCTCATCGGCGCTCAACATCGGTAGTTGGTAGGCTGCGCTGATATAGGCATCCATACTACCGGTAGACAGATTTACAGGAATCGCTAGTTCTTTGCTCATGTAATAACCTAGTAAATTCGTACGCAATTATATTAGCACTCACTGACTAAGAGTGCCAGTATAGCTAAAAGTTCAGCATTAATTAATGCTTATATAGGGCGAAAACTGGCTATTTTCAAGCATAAAACATCAATTATAAGCATAAGTCTTAAGTCGTTAGTCGGTGCCGGTGGGTTTTGACTTACGACTTAAGTATTATGGCTTAAGCGCTGGATCACGCGGTAGCTTTGCGGCTAATAATCCTCTGCATTAGTTGTGGGCGTTTTATTCTGGCTCTATAGTATGGAGATGGCGCGCCACTGCGATCCAGGAGCCGAAAAGTCCCAGCAGGGAGCTGGATAGGATCAATATCATCAGGCTGAACATATCGATAGAGCTGAGGGTGAAGCTGCTGTGATATAGCCCGGCGAGTTTCTTTACTGGCTCAGTAAGCAGCCACATATTCAAAGTTATCAGAATCCAGGCCAGTATTCCGCCCAAGAGTCCGTACCAGAAACCGGTGTAGAGGAAGGTGCGGCGGATAAAGGCGTTGGTTCCACCAATTAGCTTGGTGATCTCTATCTCATCCTTCATGTTCTGAATCTCCAGACGAATGGTGTTGCCGATAATCAGTAACACCGCTAGGGCTAGCAGGGAGGCTAGTAACATGACCCCTCTGGCTGCGATTTCGGTAATGGCGTGAAAGCGCTGTAGCCACTCCAGATCAAGCTGGGCGATATCCACCTCCGGCATGGTGCGTAGCTCTTGTACCAACTCCTCAGCGCTCTTGGGGGTGGAGAAGGCGTCTGATGGGGTTATGACCATCACTGCAGGTAGCGGGTTGCTATCCATGGCATCCAGGGCCTCGGCAAAGCCGGAGTTTTCGCGAAACTCCTCCATAGCCTCTTCCGGTGTTATTAGCTGCACTGCAGCAATGCTCTCTTTGAGCATGAGCTTTTCCGTCAGGCTCTCATACTGGGAGTCGCCAATATCCTGTTTCAGAAAAATGGAGATGTTGCTGGAGCTGTCCAGGCTACCGCTCAATCTCTGGATATTGTCCAACAAGAGCTTGAGGCCGGCGGGAAAGGCCAGGGCGATACTCAAGACCGCAACCGTCATAAAGGTAGAGAGGGGGGCGCGGGTAAGACGGCCCAGACTGGATAGCATGGCATGCAGGTGGCGTGTGACCCAGGTGCTGATGTTGCCGTGTTTTTTTGCCGATATCTCTCTAATTTTGTTTGGGTTGCGACTCCTGCGCATATTACTGCTCCTCACTCTGGCTATCATGCACCAGACGCCCTTTGCTCAGGGTGAGCATACGCTTATTCATACTGGAGATAAGATCGATGTCATGGCTGGCTATCAGCAGAGTTACACCCACCTGATTGAACTGTTCGAATAGATACATGATCTCTCTGGAGAGTTCCGGATCTAGGTTGCCGGTAGGTTCATCTGCCAGCACTAGCGGGGGACGGTTAACCACGGCTCGGGCGATGCCCACCCGTTGCTGTTCGCCGCCGGAGAGGGATATGGGATAGGCCTTCTCTTTGTTCAGTAGCCCAATCTTGTCCAGGGCTGCCCGCACTCTGCGTCCGATGTCGCTATAACTCACGCCGCTGGCTACCAGGGGCATGGCTACGTTGTCGAATACGGTGCGGTTTTGTAGCAGGCGATAGTTTTGGAAGATCATCCCCACTTCCCGGCGATGATATGGTATCTGGCGTTTACGCATGCGGGATAGATTTCTTCCAGATACAATTAGTTGGCCGCTGGTACTGCGCTCCAGCAGGCCAATAAGTTTGAGTAGGGTACTTTTGCCAGCCCCAGAGTGACCGGTAAGGAAGACCATCTCTCCATGGTCGATATGGAGGTTAATATTGCTCAGCCCTTCGGAGCCACCGGGATAGCGTTTGATGACGTTGTCGAAATGGATCATCTTTTATTATTTGGTTTGGCTAGCAAGGGTAAAGTGTGAGCAGTTCATATGTAGGGATAGTGTCTATCAAATAGAGACTACTAGCAACAGACTATCTCTCAACTATGTCTCAAACAGCGCATCTACAAACTCTTCTGCATCAAACTGTCTCAGGTCTTCAATAGCTTCACCCACGCCGATGAAGCGGATAGGTATCTTAAGTCGGTCAGCAATGGCGAACAGGATGCCGCCCTTGGCGGTTCCATCCATCTTGGTTAGGGTTATGCCGGTAACCGCTACAGCCTGATTAAACTGCTCTGCCTGATTCAGGGCATTCTGGCCGGTGGTGGCATCCACTACCAGCATTACCTCGTGGGGTGCATCCGGGTCAATTTTCTTCATTACCCGGGCTATTTTGCTGAGTTCATCCATCAGATTGCTTTTGGTGTGGAGGCGACCCGCTGTATCAGCAATAAGCACGTCTATATTACGGGCGGATGCTGCCTCTAAGGCATCGAATATCACCGAAGCGGAGTCAGCTCCAGTGTGTTGGGCGATTACTGGTATATCGTTGCGCTCACCCCAGGTTTGCAACTGTTCTACAGCGGCGGCACGGAAGGTGTCTCCCGCTGCCAACATGACACTCTGCCCTTCCTGCTGTAGGCGTTTCGCTAGCTTGCCGATGGTGGTGGTCTTGCCAGCGCCGTTTATGCCCACCATGAGAATTACCTGGGGAGATCCATCTTTGGGGCTGGCCACCGGCTGATCGCACTGATCCAGAATCTGCTGCAGTTCCTGCTTTAGTACGGAATTCAAAACAGCTGGATCAGAAAGCTCTTTGCGCCGAACTTTTTCTGAAATGTCGTTGATGATTCTGCTAGTGGCATCCACGCCTACATCTGCCATAAGCATGAGAGTTTCCAACTCTTCCAGCAGATCATCATCAATCTCTTTCTTACCCAGAATCAGATTGGCAATGCCGTCAGTGAGGTTCTGTCTAGTGCGGGTTAGGCGCTGCTTCAGTTGGGAAACAAACCCCGGTTTATCTGCTTCTTTCTCCGCAGTAGATGTCTCTGTTTTGTCTTTAGTTTTTTTACCGAATCCAAACATATTGCTGGTTACCCTGGAACCATTAATCTCTCTGTATGTCTCTCATTTGCAAGTGGCTATTTGTTGCGCGTCACTTGGATATAGTGGTTATATCTGAAAGAATGCCAAGGTTCCATTGTCGCTTGTATGCGTCTCAAGTTCTACTAGGTTTTATAATTGGCTGTTGCTTTAGGGAGTATTATGAGATTTGCTTATCTGTTTGTTATGGTTTTCACCTTGCCTCTCTTTGCGGCTGAGGCCTCTGCGGTAAATGGGGGCAAGGTAACGGAGTATAAGCTGGATAACGGCATGCAGGTGATCGTAAAAGAGGATAACCGAGCACCCATTGCTGTATCGCAGGTATGGTACAAGGTTGGATCCAGCTATGAGCCGCATGGCATTACCGGCGTATCCCATCTCCTTGAGCACATGATGTTTAAGGGGACCAAGCAGCATCCTACTGGTGAGTTCTCTCGCATCATAGCTGCCAATGGGGGGCGTGAAAATGCCTTCACCAGCAGGGATTACACCGCCTATTTTCAAACTATGTCTGCGGACCGCATAGAGATTTCATTTAAGCTGGAGGCGGATCGTATGCGCAATCTGCTGCTGCCAGCGGAAGAGTTTAAGAAGGAGCTGGAGGTGGTGAAGGAGGAGCGTCGTATGCGCACCGAAGATAAGCCTAACTCCCTGACGCGAGAGCAGTTCTATGCTGTATCCTATCGCAGTCTGCCATATGCTACTCCGGTAATCGGCTGGATGAACGATCTGGACAATATGCAGGTAGAGGACCTGCGCGCCTGGTATCGCAAGTGGTATGCCCCCAATAATGCCACCCTGGTGGTGGTAGGTGATGTGAAACCAGAGTGGGTGCTACAAATGGCCAAGAAATATTTTGGTCCTCTCAAGGCGGAAACGATACCTAAACTCAAACCTCTGCGTGAGCCTCCTCAGCGGGGCGTGATTAGAACCAATGTGCGCGCACCGGCCCGTCAGCCCTATCTGCTATTGGGCTATAAAACACCCGTTATATCTACCGCAGATGCCGAATGGGAACCCTATGCTCTGGAGATGTTGGTTGCCATCCTGGATGGCGGTAGCAGCTCCCGCATCAGTAAGAAGCTAATTCGAGGTCAGGAGATTGCGGTATCAGCTGGAGCAGGCTACAGCGCCTTTTCTAAATATTCTGGCATGTTGACCATGAGCGCCATACCGGCAAAGGGATATACCCTGGATGATCTGGAGAAGGCACTGCGGGCCGAGATTGAACTGCTGAAAAGCGAACCGGTCAGCCAAGAGGAGCTGCAGCGAGTGCAGGCCCAGGTGGTGGCTAGTCAGGTATATGAGTTGGACTCGGTGTTCTACCAGGCTATGCAGATTGGTACTTTGGAGACTATTGGATTGGATTGGAGATTAGTCGACAGCTATGCCGAAAACATGCGCAAAGTTACCCCCGAGCAGGTGCAGGCGGTAGCTAAAAAGTATCTAACTAGTGATCGACTAACCGTGGCGGAGTTAGAGCCATTGCCGCTGGAACAGGGCAAACAGCCAGGAGCAGTTACTGGAGGTCGTCATGTTAACTAAAACTCTGATGCGCACAGTTGCACTGCTGATCTCCGCGCTGGTATGCGCCACTGCCTGGTCTGGTCCGGTTATTCATAAATGGCAGACCAAGAGTGGGGCTACAGTTCTGTTTGTTGAGGCTTCTGATCTCCCTATGGTTGATCTGCGGGTGGTATTTGATGCCGGCAGCGCCCGTGATGGTGATAAGCCTGGTCTTTCTCTGCTTACCAATGCTGTACTAACCGATGGGGCTGGCCAGTGGAATGCTGATCAAATTGCCCTGCGTATGGACTCTGTGGGAGCAAATCTTGGTAGCGGCTCTTTGCGTGATATGGCCTGGGTCTCCCTGCGTACTCTTACCGAAAAGAATGCTTTTGAAACCAGTGTCAGCACTCTGACTGAGATCCTCAAAGCTCCAACCTTCCCGCAGGATGCCCTGGAACGTAACCGCAAGATGATGCTGGCCAGCCTGCAGCAGGAACAGCAGTCTCCTGGTGCCATAGCCAAAAAGCAGTTCATGCAGCTGCTGTTTGGTTCCCATCCCTATGCTATTCATAGTGGCGGCACCGAGGAGTCTCTTAAGGCAATTACCCGGGATGACCTGATCTCTTATCAGCAGCGCTACTATGTAGCTAAAAACGCTACCATATCCATTGTTGGAGATCTGGATAGAAAACAGGCTGAATCTCTGGCTGAGCGCATCAGTTCTGGTATGCAGGCAGGAGAGGAGGCTCCAGCTCTACCGCAGGTAGCTGCTCTCAAGCAGGCATCTGATAAGAGTGTTCAATTCCCCTCCAGTCAGTCCCATATCCTCTTAGGACAGCCAGGTATGCATAGAGGAGATCCAGACTATTTTGCCCTCTATGTGGGTAACCACATCCTGGGTGGGAGCGGGTTGGTCTCGTTGTTGAGTGATGAAGTACGGGAGAAGCGTGGTCTCTCTTATAGTGTCTACAGCTATTTCTCTCCCATGCGGGCTGATGGACCCTTTGTTATGGGTGCCCAGACTAAGAACGATCAAGCTAAATTGGCCCTGGATGTCATACGTAAGACGCTTAACGACTATATCCAGCGCGGCCCCACAGACGCTGAGCTAAAGGCAGCCAAGCAGAACATTACCGGGGGATTCCCTCTTAATATTTCCAGTAACGGCAAGATTGTGGAGTATATATCCATGATCGGCTTCTATAAGTTGCCTCTGGATCATCTGGATACCTTTGTTAGTAAGGTGAACGCCGTAACCAAAGAGCAGATCAAAGATGCCTTCAAGCGTCGGCTGCATCCAGACAAGTTTGTTACTGTGGTTGTTGGTAACAGCAAGGGTTGATCGAAGTTAATGGGGAAAAGGGGCGGTCAAAGCAACCAGGTGCGGATCATCGGCGGCGAACACCGCGGACGCAAGCTGAGTTTTCCCGATATCCCTGGTCTACGCCCCACGGGAGATCGTATCCGTGAAACCCTGTTCAATTGGCTGCAACCAAGACTACCTGGGGCATCCTGTCTGGATCTGTTTGCCGGTAGCGGTGCCCTGGGGCTGGAGGCAGCATCCCGGGGAGCAGGCAGAGTGTTGATGCTGGATAGATCTCCGTTGGTGGTAGCACAGCTGCAGCAGAACATATCACTGCTCAGACTGGAACAGACCCAGGTGCAGCAGGCCGATGCTTTGGTTTGGCTGGGGGGTAAACCTCAGCCGTTTGATATTCTGTTTCTTGATCCTCCCTTTGCCGACAACCTGCTACAGGAGCTGTGCCAGAAGCTAGAAGATGGCCCTTGGCTCAAGCCGGATGCCCTGATCTATCTGGAGATGGATGCTGCTGCAGGGAGGCCGCTGTTGCCTGCAGCCTGGCAAATTATCAAGGAGAAGAGGGGGGGGCAGGTTGAGTATCTGCTCTGTTCTCGAGACTAGAGAAAAATTTAATTGGCCTAAGACTAGCTCACTATTTCCCAACTGTACTATAATCAGCTCTAGCTTGTTAGCTGTACAGTTTTTGGTCATGTTGGTTGATAATTGTCGATTAATTGGGGTTTATTCCCCTATTGTTGACTGATTTCTGGACAATTTGGTTGACTTCTTAGACTCAGACAATATTATCTTTCCAACTAAATTATATGACCATGACTACCGCTCTTTATCCAGGGACATTTGATCCTATAACAAACGGCCATAGTGATATAATTGGTCGGGCTGAACTATTATTCGACAAGGTTATTGTCGCAATAGCCGCAAACCCGGGTAAGAGTCCTGCCTTTTCGCTGGAGGAGAGGGTTAGACTGGCTCAGGAGGTGTTGTCCAGCCATGGCCGGGTTGAGGTTATAGAGTTTGATAGTCTGCTGGTGGATTTTGCTCGCAGTTGTGGAGCAAAAGTAATCCTTAGGGGGTTACGAGCGGTGTCTGACTTTGAGTATGAGTTCCAGCTTGCTGGAATGAACAGGCGTTTGGCGCCGGATATAGAGACAGTATTTCTGACGCCTGGTGAACAATTCGCATATATTTCATCTAGTCTTGTACGCGAAATAGCGTCGCTAGGTGGTGATGTATCGGATTTTGTACATCCGGTGGTAATGAGTGCCCTGGCGGAGCGGGTACGCTGATTGCTAGGTTTTATATATTAACGTGACTATGGGGTAGCAACCCTAAATTTCAGGAGTTGAAAAAATGGCTTTAATGATTACTGATGAATGCATAAGTTGTGATGTGTGTGTACCTGAGTGCCCTAACGAGGCAATCAGCGAGGGTGATGAGTACTATGTGATCGACTCTGATCTCTGCACCGAGTGTGTTGGACATCACGATGAGCCACAGTGTGTGGAAGTATGCCCAGTTGACTGTATCCCAAAAGATCCAGATCACGCAGAGACACAGGAAGAGCTGCAGGCCAAGTTCGAGAAGCTTAGCGCCTAACTGTGAACAGACTCTTCAATGAGTTCAATAAAAAGGTCCCTACATGGGGCCTTTTTATTTGCCTGATAGTTACAGCGATCAGCCTGCCGCTATTTGCCCAGCCTAAGGCAACTCCAACTGCATCGGCCATTGCTAGCGCCCATCCTTTGGCTACAGAGGCGGGGCATGAGGTTTTGTCACAAGGAGGCAACGCCTTTGATGCCGCAATTGCAGTGAGTGCTGTTCTGGCGGTGGTGGAGCCATATAGCTCCGGTATAGGTGGAGGTGGCTTCTGGCTGCTACATCGTGCCAGGGATGGTTTTGAGACCATGGTAGATGGCCGGGAGCGCGCCCCCTTGGCCGCCACTGCTGATATGTATCTGGATAGCAAGGGGGCGTTGGTAAAGGGAGTCTCCATTAACGGTGCGTTAGCTGCCGGTATTCCTGGTGAACCCGCTGCTCTGGTGCATATTGCTAACAACTACGGCCGTCTGCCCTTGGCTAAGAGTTTGGCCCCGGCAATTCGCCTGGCCAGAGATGGTTTCGTTATTGATGAGTATTATCTACGCATGATCAAATGGCGCCTGAAGGTGCTGCAGAAATCTCCCGCCGCTGCACGAATTTTTCTCGATAGGGGTGAAATGCCAAAACTAAAGTACCGGGTAATACAGCCGGAACTGGCTAACACCCTGGAAGCCATAGCGCTGTCCGGCAGGGATGGCTTCTACGCGGGAACGGTAGCGGAGAATCTAATAAAAGATGTAGCGGCGGCAGGTGGCATCTGGAGCCTGGAGGATCTTAAGCAGTATCGTGTTGTGGAGCGTGAGCCTATTCGTGGCAACTACCACGGCATGCAAATAACCAGTGCTGCACCTCCATCATCCGGCGGTGTTGTGCTAATGACCATGCTCAATATCCTCTCCCGCTATGATCTATCCACAGCTAATAAGATAGAGCAGATCCACCTGCTGGTGGAGGCGATGCGCCGAGCCTATCGGGACCGAGCCAAATATCTGGGAGATCCAGATTTTGTCCAGATGCCTATTGAGCGTCTTATTCACCCCTACTACGCCGATGGTCTGGCCCAGGATATCTCACCCACCAGAGCCACCCCATCTCTGCCACAGTCGTCCCAGACAGAACAGGAAGAGGGAAGGGATACCACCCATTTCTCCATCATTGATCAAGATGGAAACATGGTTGCTGCAACCCTCAGCATCAACTACCCTTTTGGCTCGGGTTTTGTCTCTCCCACCACTGGCGTTCTGCTGAATGATGAGATGGATGATTTCTCTGCCCGCCCCGGCTTGCCTAATGTCTATGGACTGGTGGGGGGAAGCGCCAATGCCATCGCACCTGGTAAGCGTATGCTCTCCAGCATGACCCCTACCTTTGTGCAGACTAAGGATGGTGTAGCCATCCTGGGAACCCCAGGCGGCAGTCGTATCATCACCATGTTGCTGCTGGGAATTCTGGAGTTGGCGGAGGGGAAATCGCCAACTGATTGGGTCTCCCGGCCGAGACTGCATCATCAATATCTGCCGGACCGTATCCAGTATGAGTCTGATGCGTTGAGCCAGGATGAGGCTGAGCAGTTACGCCAGATGGGGCATAAACTACAACCGCTAAAACAGAGTTATGGAAATATGCAGGGGATCTATTGGAATCGCAAAACCGGTGAACTAACAGCGGCTAGCGACCCCCGTGGCATCGGTTCTGCTGTAGTGCGGTAATTATTCCCTGGGTAAAACCCCTTTATCATCATAAGGTTACCTAGTGATAACCTTGCGGTATGTTCCCATAATCATTTCTTGTTTATCCCCGGCGCGGTTTTTTGCGAAGATGGATATAGTTAATTAGTCGTAGGAGAGAGAATATGCAATTCAGTCCTTGTAAAGGTAAGGATTACTGTACCGAAGAGGGAAGCAAGTGTGAGGGTTGCGGCCGTACTCATGAAGAGATTGCCAGCACCCGTGCCCTGATTGGCTCCATTGCCGATTATGCCATTGAGATGGGCTATGAAAACTACGCTGAGTTTGCCGCGTTTATCGGAGATAAAGCAGCCAAGGTTACTAAATACAGATTAGAGAACTCGTAACCACTCGATGAAGTTTATTGCTATAACGCCTTGAGGTACATAGATATGGAAACAGCACCACGCCAGATAGTAACTCCTCACCCAAAGATGTCTCTGGATATCCCTGAGGGTATGGCCCCGGTTGAGTTCTTCAACAGTCCATGCAACCTGAAGAACTTAGCGGAGGAGAATGGACTATTTCGTACTCCAGAAAACTTGCTGATGTATCGCAAGATAATCGGCCATAGTGCCGAGTTTGATACCTCCATCATTCTGGATACCTCCAGGCGCATTCTTGACCCTCTGGGTCGCCCGGTAAGGCGCTGTGACATGACTCGTGATCAGAAGAAGGTCTGGAACCGCATGACCCAGATTCTGTGTGACTATATGTTTGAGGAATATCCTGATCCGGGCAAGCATCTAATTTTGTGCGGTGAGGCCAGCCTGGACTCGACTTGGCCGTTGAACAAACCGGGTGTTCCTAGCATTCGAATGATCCACAACCACTTCATGGTATTTCCGGTAGAGGATCTGGTGGATGCGGAACACGCCAATCCTAACGATCCCAACCTGACTGACAGCGGACACCACAGTCTGTTCCTGCGTCATCTAAGCGATGTCTATCGAGAATTCCTCGAGGTGTTGGATCTGCAAATCCTCTCGCCCATGCCCATTGATGAGTCCAGCTTGAAGCTTACCGGATATCCTCAGGGTCTTCCCAGTTGGGAGGTTGTGGGTGGTGCAGCGAAGCTGCAGGATCAGTACTTCTGGTATGAGTACGAGCAGGTGCTGCTGGGCTTCTTGGATTTCTATCGTACCTTCTTCTCTATGGTAGCCAGCGGCGAACCAAAAGTGCCGGATGGTGCCAACTTCCCAGCTCAGATTGCTGATGTGCTACTGGCCAATAATCAGTTTCAGCGGGTGGCACGAGATCTGCGGGAGCAGGTGATACAGGATCCTAAATTTGCCAATGAGATACGCTGGCGTCCCGCCTATAAACAGATACTGTTCCGGGACGATAAGGGACGTCTGGTGGTAACCATATCCCAGAACTCTGTAGGTAATGCCATTACCGAACTCCTAGGCATTGTGGTGAAGCGGGTTCAGGACGATGCCGCCTACGCTAAGATTGAGCCGGCACTAATCGAGAGGCTGCTTGCAGCACGGGAGCGTCTGATAGCCGCAAACCTGGGAGAGCCGATCTCTGCCCCTAGCTGGAAGGATGGTAGCTATACTTCGTGAGTTTTAAGTCTTAGGTCTCTACTTTCGCTTCCATCGGCCCTTGTCCCCAGGCCATACTAAATTAATGCGGCAGGCATTTACGCATGGCACCGTACAGCCAGGTGCCGTGCAGGGCTCCTAGTAAGATCACCAACGCCCCCATGGAGCCGGCTCCCACCAGGGCAAAGATTGGTCCTGGACACAGGCCAACAACTCCCCAGCCCAGGCCGAAGATAAATCCGCCGATAGGGAAGCGCAGGTTTCCATCAGCCTTTTGATGGATGGTGATAACGCTGCCTTCCAGCGACTTGATCGAGGTAAAGCGCTTTAGTAGGACAGTACCAGCAAAGGCTGTCAGTATGGCGGTGCTGATCACCCCGTACATCTGGAACGATTGGAAATGAAACATCTCCATTATGCGATACCAGGATGCCGCCTCAGATTTCATCAGGGCAAAACCGAATATAATCCCTGCCAGTACATATGGTAGCTGTTTCATGGTCTTATCCTTGGATGAGAAGTGGGGTGATAAAGTGGGATGCGATGATGCCACCAGCAAAGATGCCTATTACCGCCTTCAATGATTTCAACTGCAGCGTAGCTAGGCCAGTGATAGCGTGTCCTGAGGTGCAGCCAGAGGCGTAGCGGGTTCCAAAACCGATTAATATTCCACTGACGGCCAGTATCAGAAGATTGAGTGGAGTTAGATCATATAACTCAGACGGGTATAGCTCGTTACCCTGAGTTATGCCCCAGCTTGCGATCATCTCCTGGGCAGCACTTGAAAGCTCAACGGCTCCTGGCTGCTTGAACACACCCGCCGCTAGGAAGCCGCCAATGGCAACGCCAATAACAAAAAAAATACACCAGCCAAACTTTTTCCAATCGTATTGGAAAAAGCTGACATTAATCTGCTTAGGTTGGGTCATGGCGCAGATGTGTTCCAGGTTCTGGGATATGCCAAAAGATTTGCTGCCGATAAGCAGCATCAGGGGTACCATCGACCCGATAATGGGGCCGGAAACATACCATGGCCAGGGGCCACTTAACCAAACAAACAACTGTTCCATTACATCTCCTTAAATAATAGAGCCGACAGCGAATCAAGATCTTTTTCCATAGCTAATACCAGGCCATATAACCATTCTGTACGAGATGGTTGTCATTATGCGGTTATATGGATTGAGCAAGGCGCCTAAGCCGTTGCATCGCAGATCTATGGTCGGCTTTATTACTATATCTATAGGTAAACTAAATTAGTAACTGGTTATATTCTAATGCCACATGTAAGCGACGACAAGATGGCTAGCAGTGGATGATTGTATGGGTAGATAGATAAAATATTGTGTCGTCCTGCCTGCTTTAATCCAGTCAATTTTGACAACGGCTACAGAAAAAAGCTGAACGCTGGCCAATTCTCTCTTTTTGAATGATTTTGCCACAGCTCGGGCAGGGCTCCCCATCCTTGCCATAAACCTGTAGTTTCTGTGCAAAGTATCCGGGGTTTCCGTCACTTTGCTGGAAGTCCTGCAGGGTGGTGCCTCCCTGCTTGATTGCGGCTCTTAAGACTCTCTTTATATGGCTCGCAAGGGTCTTGTATTCATCTATTGATACTTCGTTGCAGGGGCGCTGGGGGTGAATACTGCTCATAAACAGCGCTTCGTTGGCGTAGATATTCCCCGCACCAACTACCACCCTTCCATCCATGATGAAATTTTTTACCGGAGTTTTTCGCTTTTGGGCCAGCCCATGTAGCTGTTTACCATTGAATGCCGGGCTGAGTGGTTCTGGCCCAAGATGGTTCAGCAGCTTATGTTCAAGTGGATTATCACTGGTCCAGAGTACCGCACCGAATCTGCGCGGATCTCGCAGGCGCAAGCAGAATTTGCTAAATATTAGATCGAAGTGGTCATGTTTCTCCGGCTCTTCTCCACGTGGCACAATGCGCAGGCTTCCGGACATGCCTAGGTGGATGATCAGGGTGCCGTGGCTAAAGTGAATCAGAAGATATTTTGCCCGCCGCTCTACACTTTTGATTTTGCGTCCAGTGAGAGTAGTTTGCAGATCAGCGGGTATTAACCAGCGTAGTTGCGGTTGCCGTACAGCTACGCCGCAGACTTTTTTCCCCTCTATATGGGGGGCGATACCGCGTTTGGTGGTTTCTACTTCTGGTAGCTCAGGCATGATGATCTTGCTTTATGTAGTGTCCGGTCCATTTGGTTAGGACTGTTGTTAATGGAAAAAGAGTCATATCAATACTAACAAAATAGTTAGGAAAAGCTATTAGAGTTAATTGGGTTGTTGTTGCTGTACCAGGGTCTGTTCTGGTGCTTGCAGCAGGTGAAAAAAAAGGTCGTTGGTTAAATGAATCAGGTTACCTACACGTATGTAGCGGCGTTGATTAATGGGATGGAGTGTTCCCATCTCTATGCGGGTTTGATTCAGGGTAAGAACCGCTTGGGGTGGGTTGAGACCAAACTCCGCTAGTTCTTGCGGTGCGGTAAATCTACGGATACTAATGCTTTGGCAAATCTGTAGAAGCTTTTCAATTTTGCTCTGGTCAGCCATGGCTCTGGATGGCTGAGTCATAACCCAGCCCTCTGCCTTACGTTCAAAATGAAAAGCAGAAGCAGTGCCGTTCTCTATCACAATCTTACGTACCTGGTTTGGGGTAAGGTCAGTTAGGGTAATCTGCTGTTCTTGATTATGTTGTTCTGTGCTTAGCCATACTGCCACTGCTAACACTGTAGCTACGAGCAGAAGGGTTCCATTTATCAGTAGCGGGCGCCGCATCTTAGAGTGACTTGCGCCGCCACCAGATAGCGACTCCAACAGATATAAATAACAGGGGTAATACCACCAGAAATCCCAGACCGATGACGCTGCTTTCGGTTGTGGTTAGATCAAGCTGCAAATCAGGTGCAGTCCTCGCGGGTATGTCCAGCAGCTGTATATCGCTGGTAAGCCAGCGTATAAGATTTACCCCCAGGTCTAGGTTGCCGCCATTGCCCAGGAAGCTGTTGGATAGGAAGTCACCATCCCCGATAACCATTACACTCTGACTAGACTGTTCATGCTCGCGGCTGAAGGCAATGCCTATATTTATGGGGCCAGCTATCTCTCCCTGTTCTTGATTACGTTCAATTTCTCCCGTTAACTTTCCGGTCTCATTCCAGGAGTTGGTGAGGGTTCTGAGTAGGGGTGTGGGTTCCCATCCGGTTTCACCTACGGCCAATATGGCCGCGCTGTGAGGGAATAGGCTGACCAGACTAAAGTTGGCAGTAGCAGGATGTTTGGGATAGTTGGTAACTATCGCCATAGTTGGGTCTTGTAAGCGATAAGAGGCAGCATTTGCATCCACAATAGTGCCGGGTAGAACTTTTAGCCCTAATTTACTCTTTAGCTTGCCAAGGCCTTTATCCGTTTCTGGTTCTAGCAGCCACAGCAGATTTCCGCCTGCGTCAACATAGCTGATTATTTTGTCTACTTCCTGTTCCAGATAGTTTACCTGGGGGCTGGCGATAATAAGCAGGGATATATTGTGCGGGATATCCACAGTTTTCGACAGATTTATGTTTTGTAGCTTATAACCTTTGCGCTTAAGTTCATTACCAAATCCTCCAAGATCGTGATTGGCGCGACCATCTGTGCTTCTCTCGCCATGCCCCTCCACCACGCCGATCCAGCGATCTCCCCCCAGCATCAAATGTTGGATGGTGTTGCTGATGGCATCTTCACTTATAGTTTTTAGGTTTTCTGCCCGGCCTTGATACTCCAAGCGCAGCTCCCCCATAGCCTGGATACCTAGTTGTCGAACCAGCTCTGGTTGTTTGTCAGGATTTATAAAGGTGAAGTTTATATCAGGACGATAGCGTTTATAGCGGTCGATAATTTCGCTTATGCGGTTGCGCAGCTCTGCCGATTCCGGGGCAAAGGAGGTTATGTGTAGAGGCTCCTCTAGGCGTGATAGTAGTGTTTGACTGACCTTGGTCAGGCTGTTGCGCCCTCCGGCAGATAGATCCCATGCTTGGGAGTAGTGACTGCTAAGCCAGCCTACGAGGCCAAAGATCACTGCCAGCAGCAAGTAGAACAGCAGGTTGTTTAAGTTAGTGAGTAGTTTGGCTGCTGGTTTCATCTGCTAGCTTCCATGGCTGCGGCTATCAAGTTGCTTGACCGTTAATGCCAGAAAGGTCGCGGTAAGTAACAGAAAGTAAATAAGATCTGCGCTGCTTATTAGCCCAGATAGCATCTTATGCAGATGGTTGATAGGGGATATCCAGGCAAATAGCGCGCTGCCTTTTCCTTCGGCGCCAGCAGCCAGGTTTATTAACCAGAGAAAAAGTAGCAAGCCGTAGGTGCCGGTGGCTGCCACGGTGGGCCGTGAGGTGATGCTGGAGAAGAAAAGGCCAATAGCGCCAAAGGTAGCCAGGGCTAAACCAAGCCCCAGAAGCCCGGAGAATAGTTTTCCCAGATCTAATACGCCACCAAGCAGAAGAGAGAGGGGCATAGCAGCAGTTAGGGCAAGAACAGTAAGTAAAAAGATGAGTAGTGCTAAATATTTGCCTAAGACAATAGCTGTTTTGCTAATGGGGGCTGATGAGAGCAAAGTATAGGTGCCGTTTCGATATTCATCACTGAAAAGCCGCATGCTCATCAATGGAATCAGAAACATAAGGATCATTGCTGCGCTATTAAGCAGTGGTGTCGCAACAAGGTCGGTAACTCCAGGGGCTGAGGCAAGCTTGGTTAGACGAGGCTGAATTTGCATGAACTCATCCATCTGGATCAGGAATACCCAGGCTAGGATGAATTGCACTACTGCGAGCAGGGTCCAGGCTAGGGGGGAGAGGAAGTTGGCACGTAACTCACGCAAAACTATCGCACCCATACTCAGGCCTCCTCATCCATGGTTAGCCTAGTAAATACCTGTTCCAGAGAGTTGTGCTCCGGTCTGAATTCTGTCAAGCCCCAGCCTTTAGCTGCAATCTGCTCTGCAATGGCAGAGAGTTTGGCGTTATCATCTAGCTCTAGTCTGATGTAGTCATCATTAGCCTTATCGGCAACTGATACTCCATCTATATGTTGAATGTGGTTTAGCTCGGGCGCTCTCTCAAGCTGAATTAATAGCGTGGAAGGCGCAGCGTTATCTATATTGGCAATATTATCGCTAAAGACGATGTGGCCCCTGTTCAATATTAATACCCGGCTACAGATGGATTGCACCTCAGGCAGTATATGGGTGGATAGAATAACTCCATGGTCGTTGCCCAGTTCCCGTATTAGGTTACGGATCTCTATAATCTGGTTAGGATCCAATCCGCTGGTGGGCTCATCTAATACTATTATTGAAGGTTTGTGGATGATGGCTTGAGCGATACCTACCCGTTGTTGGTAGCCCTTGGATAGGTTGGTAATCAGGCGTTTCTCCATTCCAACCAGTCCGCACTTTTCCATAGCCTCAGAGACAGAGCTTTTTATTTGTGGTTTTGCTATGCCATGTAATCTAGCGCAGAACACAAGATACTCAGCAATGGTCATATTGCGATACAGCGGTGGCTGCTCTGGTAGATACCCAAGTTCCATTTTCGCTTGTTGCGGATTTTTTTGCAGATCGGTGTTGCTTAGTTTGATTGTCCCGTTAGAGGGAGTGATGTTGCCTGTGATAATCTCCATGCTGGTGGTTTTGCCAGCACCATTGGGGCCTAGCAGTCCCACTATTTCGCCACGTTTCAGCTCTAGTGATAGATTTTGAACTGCATGGAAAGATCCATAGTAGTGATTGATATTGTTTGCTGTTATTAGGGTTTCCATTACGACTTAGAATAACATGACTTTTTTGGATAAATCATGTTCCTTTTGCCCTTATTCCTGTTCGTCGAATCGGTTGTTGATTAGCTCTTCCAGCGCTGCCAGTGCTTCATTTTCATCCTTCCCGTTGGTCTTTACGGTTATGGTTGTTCCTTGTGCTGCTGCTAGCATCATCACGCCCATAATGCTTTTGCCATTAACCTCTTGCTGTCCATGACTAATGTGGACGTCGCTGGCGAAGTTGTTGGCGCAGGTTACGAATTTGGCTGCAGCCCTGGCATGTAGCCCCAGCTTATTAATAATCTCTATCTGTTTTTTTATCATGAAGGTTTATAACTGTTATTTTTGCTTACACCGCATAATGCTTTTTTTACCGCCGGTTATGGCGCTATCTGCTATGCCGTTAAGATCAAGGTGGGCATAATTGAGTACTCTTACCAGCATGGGTAGATTGATGCCAGCTACTACGTTTATATTCTCTTCTCGGCATAGGGCAGAGGCAATATTGCCTGGAGTGGATCCGTACATATCTGTCAGTACTAACACTCCATCTCCACTGTTCAGTTTCCCAATCAGAGCGAATGCCTCGCTCTTTAGCTGCTCCGGGTTGCTATCGTAGGGGACATCTATGGTTTTCGCCGCTAATGGACAGCTACCCAATATCTTGGTTGCGGTCTCTAGCAGGCTTTTTCCCGTGCCGTTATGGGTTATGATCAGCAATCCGACGCTCATGGTAGTTCTCGGTGACGGGTAATGGTGTCGCGGCCACTGTTCTGGAAGTAAGAGGAAATCTGTTCAGCTAGGTAGACTGACCTATGTTGCCCGCCAGTGCAACCAATAGCTATGGTTAAATAGTTACGTCCATCCGCCTCAAAAATAGGTACCCAGCGCTCTAGGAAGGAGATAATGTCGTTTTGTAGCTGTTCTACCAGCTTGTTTCCTTCTAGAAAGTTTGCCACCTGCTGGTCGCGCCCGGTGAGCGAGCGTAGCTCCTTTTCCCAGTGTGGGTTGGGTAGGCAGCGCACATCAAATACAAAATCTACATCACTGGGCACCCCGTGTTTAAAGCCAAATGATTGGAACTGTACCGATATTTGCTGCTGCTTACGCTCAGCTACATGGCTGCGGATCAGATCCCTAAGCTCATGTTGGTTGGTTCTGCTGGTATCTATACGCAGGTCTGCATCGCTTAGATATGGCTCTAGAATCTCCCTCTCTAGCTGAATTGCGTCAGATAGAGAGCGGTTTTCATCGGTTAGGGGGTGCTTGCGCCTAGTTTCACTAAACCGTCTGAGTAGGACATCGTCTTGGGCCTCCAGAAATATCATCTGACACTGAATGTTGTGCTGGCGAATGTCCTTAACTAGCTGTGTTAGTTGAAGTAAATTTTTGGTTTGATTACGGGCGTCAATGCTGACTGCCATCTTCCGGTTTGGGGAGTCTGGGTTTTGTTTTAGCTCGTCTGCCATGGCGCGGAGCAGATACATTGGTAGATTATCAATGCAGTAGTAACCAAGATCTTCCAGGGTATGCAGGACAACGCTCTTCCCAGACCCTGAAAGCCCTGAAACTATAACTAGCTTGATTTTAGTCTCGGCACACATGCTTAGGTCTATTATCCAAGATCTTGTTAAGTTGCTTTGCGCAGAACATAAAACAAGTTTCGGATGTTAGCTGTTACCTTTGACCTGTTCAATAGCCTTGCGTTGCCTTTCTACAAAATCATCTCCTGCATTATAGCCATGTAGTTTTTGGGTGTATTGCCTCACCGCCGCCTCAACCAGTATGGCAATCTCCTTACCGGGAGCAACTGGGATCGTTACCTCAGGCAGTTTTAGACCAAGTAGTGAGTATTCTGAGAAGCTGCCGTAGAGGCGGTCAATGGTATTTATCTCATTGTTTTTCATGCGCTTAAGATTTATTACCATGGAGAGATATTTGCTCTGTTTGATGGCGCTATCACCAAACATGGTTCGTATGTTTAGCAGTCCTAACCCTCTGATTTCCAAAAAGTCCTGGAGGAGTGATGGGCATTTTCCACTGATTATGTCCGGGGCTATTCTGGCGAATTCTGGGGTATCATCCGCTACCAGCATGTGACCGCGGTTTATCATCTCTAATGCTAGTTCGCTTTTGCCAACTGCGGAATCCCCAGTAATTAGCACTCCAATTCCGAAGACCGCCATAAATACACCATGAACCACAGTACACTCCGCCAGGATATGGGTTAGGTGGTACTGCAGGGAGTTTTGCAGCAGGTTGTCGTTATGGGGGGATTTTAACAGGGGGATGGCGTTTTCATCAGCGACTTGAATCATATACTGGTCTGCTCTGGCTCCAGCAGCAATGATTATGGCTGCTGGTTGCGCCTGTATCAGTTTCTGGATGGTTTTTAGTCGCTTTTGCGAAGACATACCATCAAAGGTTGCTTGCTCAGCGGGGCCGATTATTTGGATTCTATAGGGATGAATCAGATTCATAAGACCAGCAGATCCATGCTGTTCCGCCTCCGGGAAATCACCTTTTAGGCTTTTCCCCTGTCCGTCCTTGCCAGCTAGCCACTTTAGCCCTAGCGTGTCTTGTAGGGTTGAGATCAGATAGCCTGTGGTTATGTTTGTCATGGATTCTCTATGGTTTTCCAGTGATCGATATGTTGCATTACCTCTGTCGGTTGCGTCGCATGACGTAGTTTTTCACAGAATCCAGCATTGCTGAACATGGATGCCAAGTGTGCCAGAAGCTGTAGGTGTTCTTTAGTAGCAGATTCTGGTACCAGTAGACCAAGGATCAGGTCTACTGGTTGATTATCTATAGCATCAAAATCTACGCTAGTTCCAAGTTGGATAAAAGCGCCGTACGCTGTATCAATTCCGTCAACTCTGGCATGGGGTAGGGCAATACCATGCCCAAGTCCAGTGCTGCCCAGGCGTTCCCGCTCCAGTAGCTTATCGAATACGTCATCGGAACTAAGCTCTGGAGCGGATTGGGCCAGTAGTTCACCCAAGCTTTGGAGCGCCCGTTTCTTGCTAGTAGCAGGGTTGCTACAGCTAATACGTTCAGTGATGATGAAGTTTTCAGAAAACACTTTATTGGTACCAATAAATCAAATGCCTATTTAGACGTCTGCCTGTTCTAGATCTTTAATTCCAGTCACATTTCTGTGGCTAGTATTTTTCTCTTTGTATTTTTTGACCTGTCGATCCAATTTGTCCACCAGGCAATCAATTGCAGCATACATATCTTCCTGGGTCGAGTCTGCAAACACATCCGTGCCATTTAAATGTAGCGTAGCTTCGGCCTTCTGGCGAAGTTTTTCCACACTGAGAATCACGTGAACGTTAGTTACTTGGTCAAAATGGCGCTCTAGGCGTCCAAATTTTGTATCTACATACTCTTTGAGTGCCTTAGTGATATCAATGTGGTGACCAGTCAGACTAATCTGCATAGTTTACTCCTTGGTTCAGGTGCGTCTACACTAGACGCTTTCTTTCATTTGATGGCGGTATGGCCATCGCTTCTCGATATTTGGCTACTGTTCTACGGGCGATATTAATTCCCTGTTCTCCCAGAATGCCAGCTATCTTGTTGTCGCTTAAAGGTTTATTGGGTTTTTCGGCGCTAATAAGCTTTTTGATCAGCGCTCTGATGGCGGTTGCCGAACACTCCCCACCGCTGCTGGTGCCAACATGGCTGGAGAAAAAATATTTAAACTCCAAGGTTCCGCGCGGGGTGTGCATATATTTGTTTGTGGTGACTCGGGAGATGGTAGATTCGTGCATATCTACCGCCTCTGCAATATCTCTGAGCACCAGAGGACGCATTGCTTCCTCTCCATAGTCGAAAAAACCACGTTGAAACTCTACAATTTTGCTGGCAACTTTTAGCAGTGTTTCATTTCTGCTCAACAGGCTTTTAATAAACCAGCGGGCCTCTTGCAGGTGGTTCTTCAGGTAGTTGTTGTCATCACTCTGGTCAGCACGTTTGATCAGGTTGGCATATTCTGTATTCACCCTTAGCTTGGGCGTGGTGCTTGGGTTGAGTTCTACTAACCATGTGCCCTTTTTTCTGGTTACGAATACGTCTGGTATTACATATCTTGCCTCAGACTCGGCTATAGATGTGCCAGGGTGGGGGTTAAGAGAGCGGATTAGTTCGGTTACCTTTTTCAGCTCGGCATCATCTATTTTGAGGCGACGTTTTATCTGATTAAGATCTTGGCGCGCCAGGAGGTCAAAATGTTTTTCCACCAGCTCCGTGGCTTCATTGAGCCATGGCGTTGTCCTGATCAGTTGCTTTAGCTGCAATAGAAGACACTCTTGTGGGTCTCTAGCGCCAACTCCTGGCGGGTCATATTGTTGAATTCTATGTAGAACAGCCTCAACTTCGTCAATCTGGATCTCTTCATGCGCCACAGCCATGAGGATATCTTCTAGATCACAAGTCAGATAGCCATCTTCACTTATGCTGTCAATTATAGTGGTGGCAATTGCCTGGTCTGTTTCGCTAAAAGGGGTGAGCTGCATCTGCCAGGTAAGATGATCGTGCAGGGTTTCTGTGCTACTGCATTGGGTCAGATAGTCAGCGCTGCTGCTATCTTTGGCTTGGCTTGTGCCGGATGATGGTGGCATGGCGCTGTCATATATATCATCCCACGCACTGTCTACGGCCAGTTCGTCTGGAAGGTCAGAGGATTCAGGGTCAAGCTCTTTCTCATTGTTGTTTAGGTCTGCTGCTGTATCCTCGCTTCTGCTATCGGCGCTCTCTTTTGCCTGCTCCTTGCCTGCCGCATCATCCTCCGTTTCCAGCATAAGGTTAGATTCCAGGGCCTCCTGAATCTCATGCTGTAGGTCGAGCGTGGAGAGCTGCAGCAGGCGAATAGCCTGCTGCAGCTGAGGAGTCATTGTAAGATGTTGCCCAAGGCGAAGCTGCAGTGTCTGCTTCATACGGTATTACTACGGAAAAAATTGGTACGCAATTTGTATGTTCTCACACTCTTATTCTAGTCAAAACTCTAGCTAAGGTGCAGTGGTTGATGGATTTTATTTCAATTTTGTCTGATGCTGGTCAATAATTTAGTGGTTTTTTAATTTTCTCGTTCTGCAGTCATTTGTTTTTTCTTTATCAATAATTGGCCAAAATAGGCCGTTAGTGGAAAAATTTAACTAAAATACAGGATATAAGCGCACAAAAGATGAGTGTTTTCCCAAAAAAACTAGAGGCTGAAGCTTTTGCCTAGGTATACTGTGCGCACTTCTTCATTCTCTAGTACCGCTTCTGGTTTGCCTTCGGCAATAATCTTTCCTTCATTAATTATGTAAGCGCGATCACAGATACCAAGGGTCTCCCGCACATTGTGGTCAGTGATCAATATGCCAATGCCTCGATCTGCCAAGGATTTAATTATTTTCTGGATATCTACTACTGATATGGGGTCAACTCCGGCAAAGGGTTCATCCAGTAGGATGAACTTGGGGTTTACCGCCAGGGCTCGCGCTATCTCCAGACGCCTGCGTTCTCCCCCGGATAGACCCATTGCCATATTCTCTCGCAGATGGCTTAGGGTAAAATCTTGCAGAAGCCTATTGCAGATCTCTTCTCGATCATCATTTGACAGTTGTGGATTGATCTCAAGTATTGCCATGATGTTGTCATGCACATTTAGCTTGCGAAAAACTGAGGGTTCCTGAGCCAGATAGCTAAGTCCACGTTCAGCGCGGTGGTGCATGGAGAGTTCAGTAATATTATCTTCCCCTAGGTGAATGGAGCCATGTTCCACCGGTATCAAGCCAGCAATCATGTAGAAACTAGTGGTTTTGCCGGCTCCGTTGGGGCCGAGCAGTCCTACCACCTCTCCATTTGATACCTCCAGGGACACTCCTTTTACAACCGAACGGCTACGGTAGTGTTTTTCCAAATCTAGAGCTGCCAAGCGCGTCATTTTATTTGTTTTCATTCTTTTTAGATTTGATGGTTACCCGCACCCGCTGTTTGCCCTTGGCGCTGGTGCCTCCCTTTATAAGGGATTTGTTGCGGTCATAGGCAATACGGTCGCTCTTGAAGGTGTCTTTACCCTGGGTTAGTACAGCATTTCCAATGAGATAGAGCATGTCGCTATCGACATCGTACTCCATACGCGAGCTGCGGCCCTTTATCGGCTTTTTGCCATCATTAGATTTTTGGGTGATTCGAACCGGTCTGCCCACGGCTTTTATCTGATCAGATTTCGTCTCATGCTGGATGACTGTAACTTTGTCTGCGTCTATGCGAATACTGCCCTGGATGAGGACGACATTGCCCTTGTATATGCTTTTGCCGCTATCTTCAATGATCTCAACGCTATTTGCCTCAACCTCAATCGGTTCATCTACATCGCTTTCCAGGGCGTTGGCAACACAAGGGAAATAGGCCAGAAGCGTTATGGCTAATAGCAGTTGTATTATTTTTCTAGTCGACCTCATATTTTCCTCTAACTTTAGCCAGGAACTTAATTCTTGTTGGTGTAGCTAACCAAGCTTGCATGCCTTTCGATTTGATTCGGTTATTTGGAGTGGTAATAGTAATCGACTCTTCCGTTTCCGCATAGTCCTGTTCTGGCTGTACTCTCAGGTTACGAGTTACCATATGAATGGGACCTGAATCAGCGCTTTTTGGTCGATCCATGGTCACCTTGCCCTGAAGCAGTAGTAGTTCTCCATCACCTGAGAGCCATCCGTTTTCTGATTTTATTTTCCATTTTGGAACGGTTGCTTCAAACATGGTTATGTGTGGCTCATCCAGCTCTGTTGTGTCGTCATCTGGATAGTGAATCATGCGCTTGGCGCGGAGTACTTTATCTGGTTTGCCGTCTTCTCCCATGAGCGTGGTGGTAAAGTTCTTCAGGTAGTAATCCATCTTATGTTCTGCAGCACCGCGTTTGGGTTCTTCTTCCGTAGTTACAGAGACGATCCAGCTGGAGCCCAAGGCCAGTATGGCCAGGATAATTCCAATTATTAGATTCTTATCTCCCATGGCTGTTTTGCTTAGTACCTTGCTATGATGTCGCTATAACTGCCCTGAGCCTGCATTATTGCCTCACATATCTCACGGGCGGCTCCTTTACCTCCTACAGCGTCTGTCTGCCAAGCTGATAACTCAACTACCTCTTTGGTTGCATCCCGCACTGCTATGGGAAGTCCGACTTTACGCATGATGCATAGATCAAGCAGATCATCTCCAACATAGGCTATCTGATCAGATTTTAGTTTTAGTCTCTTTTTTAGATCGGTAAACGCTTTAAGTTTGTTCCTCTGTCCCTGATAGATGTGTTCAATTCCCAGGCTCTGCATGCGATTGCTGACAACCAGTGAGTTGCGGGCAGAAATAATTCCAATCTCAACCCCTGATGCCAGCAGCATCTTCATTCCATGGCCATCTTTGGCGTTGAAGGCTTTATACTCTTGTCCATCGTCACCCATTATTAGGCTGCCGTCAGTTAGCACTCCGTCTACGTCGAATATAACTAGGCGAATCTGTTTGAGTTTGTCTGCGATTTGAGTCATTCAGTTTATCCAGATCTGGTTCAGACCACGCCTGCTCGAAGCAGATCATGCATATTAATGACGCCGATTAGAGATCTGTTCTCATCCACAATCGGTATGGCGTTTATTTTCTTTTCCTGCATTATCTTTAGGGCCTCAGCAGCCAACATATCAGCAGTAGCTACCTCGCAGGAGTTGGTCATAACTTCAGATATACCGCAGCTGTGGATATCAATGCCTTGGTCTAGGGTACGTCTTAGGTCACCATCAGTATATACCCCGATGACTCTGTTCTCTTCATCTACTACTACAGTCATGCCCAGCCCCTTATCTGTCATCTCCATAAGACCGTCGCGTAGGGATGCCTGAGTGTCCACCCTAGGTATTGCAGAATCTACATGCATAATGTCGCTGATGTGCAGGAGTAGCCGGCGCCCTAGGGTGCCTCCGGGGTGGGATTTGGCAAAGTCATCTTCGGTAAATCCCCGCGACTCCAGCAGGGCTATGGCCAGGGCATCCCCCATAACCAGAGTGGCCGTGGTGCTGGAGGTTGGGGCCAGGTTAAGAGGACAGGCCTCCTGTTCCACACTTACGTCTATGTGAATATCTGCCTCTTTGGCTAGATTTGAGTTGTGGTTGCCAGTCATGGCTATCAGAGGTACGTCCAGACGCTTTATTAGAGGGAGAATCGTTAGCAGTTCCCTGGTTTCACCCGAGTTGGATAGGGCCAATACTACATCGCTGGCGGTTATCATTCCCAGGTCGCCGTGGCTGGCTTCGCCTGGGTGTACGAAAAAGGCTGGGGTGCCGGTACTGGCTAGAGTTGCAGCTATCTTATTACCAATGTGGCCAGATTTGCCCATGCCTAGAACTACAATTCGACCAGTACAGCCCAGCATGTAGCAGCAGGCACGAGCAAAGTCCTGGTTTACCCGCCCAGTTAGTGACTGGACAGCATCGGTCTCATGCCGGATAACAGCCTGTCCCAGGGCCTGTAGCCGTTCTGACTCCTCGTCTGAAAGTGGTAGTTCCTGGTGCATAGTCTCAATTATATGATTTTTTGAATGCCTAAAAATAGCATTCCCTGGTAACCGATGAAAGCAAAGAACAGCAAAAGCCCTTCAAAGCGGTTGATTCTGCCATTTCTGCGAAAGCCGTAACTCATCATAAACATCAGCAGAGTTAGCCCAATCATGACCGGCATGTCTCTATTCATAATCTCTGGACTAAAGCTGCCGGGTACGATTAGGCCAGGCATTGGCAGTACCGCCAGCAGGTTATACATGTTGGATCCGATAATATTGCCGATGGCGATATCGTGCTCATTTTTTAAAGCGCTGGTGACGCCTGCGGCCAGTTCTGGTAGGCTGGTTCCTATGGCTATTATGGTCAGACCGATAATCAGATCGCTGACTCCGAATGTCTGAGCAATATTTACAGCTCCCCATATCAGCATGCGTGAACTCAGCAGAAGTAGGGCCAGTCCTATGATGAACCATGTGACTGCTCGGCCATTAGGCATGTCTTCCGGTATTTCCGCATCATAATCAACATTCATGGGGTCGCTGCTGCGACTGCCAATGCCTATGCTGATCATTCCAAATAACACTAATAACAACGCCGCGACTAGTATAATGCCGTCCATTCGGTCCAGTGACCCATCCAGCATCAGAAGCAGTGCCAACAGCGATACTGCTAGCAGCATTGGGTACTCACGTTTCAGGGTGTTAGATTTAACCGTGAGAGGGGAAACCAGGGCGGTAATTCCAAGTATGAGAGCTATGTTTGCAATGTTGGATCCCAGGGCGTTACCTATGGCTAGCCCAGGATTGCCCTGTAGTGAAGCCATGGCAGAGACTAGCACCTCTGGTGCTGAGGTGCCAAAGCCGACAATGGTTAGTCCGATCAGAAGGGGAGAAACCCCCATGTTACGGGCTATGGCGGCAGCACCGGCGATAAATCTATCCGAGCCCCATACCAGGATGGCAAAGCCGAAAATGACTGCTGCTATATTTAGTAACATAAGGGCCTGGAGTTAATCTATGTAGAACTGCTGGCTGAATCTTGCGCGTATGGGTTTCTCTTCGCCATGGGGGGTAACCTCCAGAGTGAAGTTGACTATTTCTCGGTTGATTACCGGAAAGTCGCCTATGTAATAGATGGCGCTGTCTTCGACAATTTCTACCAGTGTTATCTCTTTGGGCACACCGCTTAGGCTCATAGCCTCTATTTTGACTGCTGCTTTGACTGGAGTTCCTTCGGTTCCTGGCGTTTCCTTGATGACGCTAATATTCACCAGGCCGCGAAATTTACTACGTTGGATGTTATAAGCCTTGGCTATGGCTGGTGTCAGGAAATCGGATTTCAACGCATTATGATGAACCGTGTAGCTACCACTGCTAGTGCTGTTTTCTGCAGCAGCAGATGTTGCAATCATCAATATTGCACAGAGGAGATATGCCGGTATTTTGCTGTAACGTTTCATATGTATGTGTCTTAAGAGTTGTCTTTAAGTGTGGTTCAACCCATGGGTTGTCGTTTTGCAAGCTGTTTGCAGCTCTATTTTCCGTTACTGCCCTGGCAACGAAAGAGTGCAATCTCACCCAATAGGTTTGGTAGAAAGTCTATATTGGCTCTGTGATTTCTGTCCACAACTACCCGTTCCAGGATGGCTATGTCATGAGCCCGGCATAGATTTTCAAAATCCTTTACCGTACATAGATGGATGTTTTGGGTGTCATACCATTGGGCTGGCAGGGATTTTGATACCGGCATCTTACCACCGAATCCTAGTTGAAGGCGGTTAACCCAGTAACCAAAATTGGGGAAGGTAACTATGCCTTCCCGTCCCACACGCAGCATTTCTTGAAATAGCCGGTCAGGAAAATGTACCGCCTGCAGTGTCTGAGTCATGATGACGTAATCGAATGACTGTTCATCAAAGTCACTTAGACCTGCATCCAGATCTCGTTGAATTACATTAATCCCTTTGCGTAGGCACTGGATGATATTCTCTGACTCAATCTCCAGGCCGTAACCGGTGACCCCCAGTTCATCCCGCAGCATGCAGAGTAGGGTGCCATCGCCACAACCCAGGTCCAGCACCCGCGTTTCTGGTTTGATCCACTGTTTAATGTTGGATAGGTCGGGTCGCTGCATCATGCCCGTACCTCTTCAGCTATCTGGTCCATATAGGAGTTCAGTAGTTGCATATAGTATTCGATTGGCATCAGAAAGGCGTCATGTCCGCCCGATGCTTCAACTTCTCCGTAGCTCACCTGGCGTTTTGCATCTATTAATGCCTTGACGATCTCCTTGGAGCGTTCAGGGGAGAAACGCCAGTCGCTGGTAAATGAGATCACCATAAATTTGGCTGTGGCATGTTTTAAGGCCGCAACCAGATCGTTATTGTACTCACTGGCGGGGTCGAAGTAGTCCAGCGCTTTGGTCATTAGCAGATAGCTGTTGGCATCAAAGCGGTTCACAAAGGATTGGCCCTGATAACGCAGATAGCTCTCTACCTGAAACTCTACATTGAAGTCATAGTTGAGCTGTCCCTCGCGCAATTCCCGCCCAAACTTTGCCCGCATGGCGTCATCCGATAGATAGGTGATATGTCCTAGCATGCGGGCCAGCATCAGTCCACGCCGGGGTATGGTGTCGTGGGAGTAGAAGTGACCACCATGAAAATCCGGATCGGATAGTATGGCCTGTCTGGCAACTTCGTTGAAGCCTATGTTCTGAGCAGATAGTTTGGAAGCGGATGCTATAACCAGAGCATGAGCTATTTTATCTGGGTAATCTATGGCCCACTGCATGGCCTGCATGCCGCCCAAGCTGCCACCGATCACGGCAGCCCATTTTTCTATGTCTAAGCTCCGCATCAGGGCGTATTGCGTCTGCACCCAGTCTTTGACTGTAACTATGGGGAAATCAGGTCCGTAAAAATTGCCAGTCTCTGGGTTGATGGTATTGGGGCCTGTGGAGCCTTTGCAGCTACCAATGTTATTGACCGATACGATATGGAATTTATTGGTATCAAATGGCTTACCTGGGCCTATGCAGCTATCCCACCAGCCCGGTTTCTCTTCGTTTGCATAATATCCGGCTGCATGATGATCGCCGGATAGCGCATGACAGATCAGCAGAGCATTGCTCTTGTCTGAATTGAGCTCGCCATAGGTCTCATAGACCAGTTCATACCCGGGTAGGGTACGACCACTGATCAGAGAGATCGGCTCAGCAAAGACCTTTTTTTTCGGTTTTACCAGTCCGACAGAGTCGGAAGGATATGGCTCGGACATTTGGATTTAGCTTGTTTGTTTATGACCGCAGCAGTCTAACATGACGCAACATTGGTGCATATGCGTTCGGGACTGTTAATAGTAATTGGATTATCGTCGCTGAGACCATTTTTTGTCCAGCAGGGCGGAAGGAGAGAAGTTTAGGATTATAAATGATCGACTGACAACGCCGACGACCCAATTAGTATTAATATGACCTAGGCGCTGTTATGTTTCACTAAACGTGGTTTAGGGCGCTCAACACCATCCCAGGTATGTAGGTTTACCAGCTTGTTGTGCATATTGCGCAGGGCTGTCAAATCTTCCGAAATATCCTCGTGTTGTTGCTCAAGTTCCTTGATCCTATCGTTTAGGGTTTCACGAGAAAGACTAATCTTTTTCAGATCCTGCAGGTGCTGCTCAATATTGGCGTGATGATTATGGATCTCATATACCAAAGGTTCTAGGCATATTTTTATCCAGGAATTGATCTCCTGGCGCGCCTGGAAAAATATGTCCCTGGCCTTGCTGACCATGGCCACGAAGAATCTTTTTACCACAAAATGTTTTTCCGTCATGGCCGTTACCGGACTGTTGCGGAATATCTCCGCCTCTTTGGTGAGGAGTTCTAGGTCAGTCAGATAGCGCATTATTGAGAACATCTTAGGTTGTGCTGCAGTAAAACCGTGTTCGTTATGGAAGCGTTGGTAGATGGTTCGGATCAGTTTTTTAATCTGATCACTCTCTTTTCTTACCACCATCATATCTGCTCGTAGCTCCTCGAACAGCTGATACATGTTGGTTTTAAGGCCAAGGGTGGTCCAGTTTTCGGCCATGTTATTGCGGGTTTTTTTGATTCTCTTTTCCAGTCGGTCCATATCCAGAGCTCTGCGCAGAATCATAGCGTGCTCTTTTAACACCTTACGGCTGGCCTGGAAGCTTTGGATGTTTTTCATATACAGGGCTTGTTCTTGCCTGGTTTTATCCATCATGGCTTCGATTACATCTTGGCTTTTGCCGCTTATTTGATTCAGCTCTTCAATTTGATTGTTAACCCCAGCAAGTTTTGAAGAGATCATGCCGTAGCTGGTATCTATCATGTCGCTGACATCTGAGATTATGGTTTCTTGCACAATCTCATGGCGCGAGTTTAGGATCTTATTGCTCAGATGATCTTCCAGATTTTTTAGGTTGCTCTTGGTGAGAAGTTCATCGTCGTTACGAATTTTTGCTAGCAGGCCTTTGCGGGCTGATGTAGGGAATATGGCATCTTCGCTGATCCCTAGAATTCTGGCAGTAGAGCGGCACTGCCCGGTGATAGTTCGCTCTACTTTATCGGCATCTGACAGGTCGTCCCACAGGGAGTCAATCTTATTAAGCACTACCATAAGGCCGCGTTTGCGACTGTTTTGGAACCCCTTTATGTAGTTTTGCCACATTTCTAAATCTGTTTTGGTAACGCCTGTATCTGCTGCCAGAATAAACAGTACCGCTTGGCAGGCTGGTAGCATGTTGAGGGTTAGTTCTGGTTCGCTACCAAGGGCGTTAAGACCTGGGGTATCCAGTATGTTCAGGCCCTGCTTTAGGAGTGGATGGGGGAAGCTGATCAGCGCATGGCGCCAGCGTGGTATCTCTACAAATGCTGGTGGATTGTCTAAGTGAGGGTGGAGATCAGGATCATAGAGACCGAGGCGTACTGCCTCCCTTAGGCTAACCCTGCGGGTTTTTACTACTTCCCGTAGCGTATCTTCTATTTGATCTGGAGAATCCAGATCCAGGGGGTAGTTAACCCACTGTCCAACCTCTCTTTTCAGGTCTTTTAGGCTGGTATCTTGTAGTCTGCTCTCAATAGGAAGCAAGCGGACATATGCCTTCTTTGCTTCATTGTCATAGAACATCTCTGTGGGGCACATGGTGGTACGTCCAGCAGTAGACGGAAGCAGACGCCGGCCAAAATGGGCGAAGAAGATAGCGTTTATCAGTTCAGTCTTGCCGCGGGAAAACTCAGCTACGAAGGCGATGGTGAGCTTGTTGCTGTTGAGGGCAGCAACAGATTCTTGAATTACTTGGTCGCTGTCATTGTCCGACAGGTCATTACCTATCAGCCAATCTTGGTACTCATGCAGGGTACGGATGAGTTCGTCTTTCCATCTTCCGTAGGCCTGTACCTGATTTTCTAAAATTGAGTCAACCATGTGTTTCTTAAAGTGTTTTCTCGCGGTTGGCGTATTATCCTATGATTATATGACAATATTTCAGGTTATTCCCAACTTTTTTTAGATTGCTTCAACCCTTTGCTTTTTAACAGGAATTGGGAATTTTGTCGGAGATGCGATACGGAATAGTTTATTTCTAGATGTTTGTCCTGTCTGCATGCTGACCTGGGATTTTTTTACTCCAAAGCTTTTTGCCAGGAATTTAACTAAATGCTCATTGGCTTTGCCTTCAACCGGTGGGGCGGTTATCCGGGCCTTGTAGTGGTCGCCATGGGGTTCGATAAACTGGTCTCTCTTGGCGCGCGGCTGTACCCTCAGGGAGAGTAGCAGATCATTGCCATCCCATCTGTACCATCCATTTTCCATTATCTAAAGGGGCTGCCAGTGA
The DNA here is from genome assembly GCA_050291725.1 of Sedimenticolaceae bacterium. GTDB lineage: Bacteria > Pseudomonadota > Gammaproteobacteria > Chromatiales > Chromatiaceae > JAAGZL01. The sequence continues at coordinate 19,921 of JBNKKH010000033.1, read as the reverse complement.
GATGCAGAATAGGGGGGAGTAGCAGCATCTGAAGGAGATAGAGGCCTATCATTGCGGCCATAGGCGATAGATCCAAGCCTCCCATGGGGGGGAGGATGTTGCGTGCCGGGCGCAAAACCGGCTCAGTCAAAGAGTCGATCAGGGCAGTAACTGGGTTATATGCTCCCGGATTGACCCAGCTCAAAATCACCTGAATCAGGATGGAAAAGATGAACACATTGAAGGCTAGCTTTATTAGTTCTGGTATGGCCCAGGCGAATACCATTGGGCTGATCGGCAGGCCAGCAAGGGCAATAATAAGCGCCAGTTCTATGGTTTTTAGTATCCACATCAAAAAGATAGAGGCCAGATCAATACCACCTAGCCCGGGGATTATTCTCCTTAGGTAGATCAATACTGGAGAAGTGACCTTTACGATAAATTGGGAAACTGGGTTATAGAAATCCGCTTTCACTAGTTGGAGCAGGAAACGCAACATTACCACCAAGATATAGGCCCCAAACAGTACCTGTATCAGGAAGACAACAGGATTTGTGAAGTAGCTGCTTCCCATTATTTACTCCCCAGTAGTTTTGAGAGCTCAATGGATCGATCACGGGCCTCGGTCAGGGCCTGGCTAATCAGATCGCGTAGTCCTCCCTCTTCAAACCTCTTTATGGCCGCTTCGGTAGTACCGCCAGGGGAGGTTACCTTTTCTCTCAGAACGGCAGGAGTATCGCTGCTCTCCATGGCCATGCGTGCAGCACCCAGCGCCGTTTGTAGCGTCAGAAGATGGGCTGTCTCTTCAGGTAATCCCAGCTCTACGGCTGCAGCTTCCATAGCCTCCATAACCAGGAAGAAATAGGCTGGACCGCTTCCAGATAGGGCGGTCACTGCATCAAGCAGCTCTTCTCTATCCACCCACTGGGTCAGGCCTACGGCTCGTAGAATGGTCTCAGCCTGGTTTTTCTGTTCACTGGTGACCATGGAGTTGGCATGTAGGACGGTAGCTCCAACCTTAATCATGGCTGGAGTATTGGGCATGGTTCTGACCAGGGCTACACCTCCTCCCAACCAGTTTTCAATATCCTGTTCCAGTATCCCGGCAGCGATGGATACAACCAGCGGCTGCGCTTTTTGTATGGCGGGGGCCATGGCTGCTGCAACCTGTTCCAGCATTTGCGGCTTTACCGCCAATACAACTATCTCGGCAGACTCTATCGCGCTGCTATTGTCAGATGCTGTTTCGATGCCAAGAAGGCCGGAAAGCTGAGCGATTTTTGCGCTATCTGGATCGCTCGCTATGATTTTTTTGGGGTTGTAGCCATCCGCTACCAATCCATTTATTAAACTGGCGGCCATGTTTCCGCAACCTATAAAGGCAATGGTTTTACTGTTCATTTTTACTCTAGTCAGGTGTCATTAGATTTTGAAAAATATTCGCCTAAACCGCCGCTGGGTCCAAGGAGAATGCCTGTTACTGTTTATAGTTTCTAGGTCCAAATATAGCAGTTCCTACCCTCACAATAGTAGCCCCCTCCGCAATAGCTGCCTCCATATCACCCGACATTCCCATAGATAGTGTCTCTAATGGCAAGTCAGTGGTAGCTAGCTGGTCTCTCAGCTTACGCAATTTTCTAAACGCTATGCGCTGTTCATCTGGATTTTGGGTCGGGGTGGGTAGAGCCATAAGGCCCTGTAGTTGCAGTTTCGGTAGTTGCCTGATCTGTTGGATTAAATCTGCTGCATCCTCTGGATTTATTCCGCCCTTGGATTCTTCATCGTCTATATTGATTTGCAGGCAAATATTCAATGGCGCCATGGAATCTGGTCGCTGATCATTTAGGCGTTTGGCATGTTTCAGTTTGTCTATACTGTGAACCCAGTCGAATTTCTCTGCGATCGACCTGGTTTTGTTGCTCTGAATCTTCCCGATAAAATGCCACTCTATAGCTTTGTCTCTGAGGTGGTCGATTTTGGTTAATGCCTCTTGCAGATAGCTCTCACCAAAACATGTTTGTCCGCAGTTGAATGCTGTAATGATTTCGTCTGGAGTTCGGGTCTTGCTTACAGCTAGAAGTTTTACAGAATTTTCTGGTCTAGCGTAATCGGACATGGCTTGTGCAATGCTGCGGCGCACTAATTCAAGTCTGGATTTTAAGGTTTGATTCATTTTGTAGATCAACGGTTGTCTTAAAAGGTGGTTTTATTCACATTTATTGGGTGGATATTAAACCAAATTAATGTGAGTTTCCGGTAATATTGTTATACCTATGTTAGGATTATTTTATCTTTGTCATAAAGGATCATGGGATTGGGTCTATTATAGGGTCTGTAAAAAAGAATAACTCGGTTGGAGAGTAATCTATGGATATTGCTGAACTTCTGGCTTTTAGTGTAAAACATAACGCATCAGATTTGCATCTGTCTGCTGGTCTGCCTCCGATGATTCGGGTGGATGGTGATATTCGCCGCATAAACGTTCCGGAGTTGGAACATAAGGTTGTTCATGCCCTGGTTTACGACATCATGAATGACAAGCAGCGAAAAGATTTCGAAGAGTTTTTTGAGACTGATTTTTCATTTGAGATACCAGGGTTGGCGCGTTTCCGTGTCAATGCATTTAACCAGGATCGGGGAGCTAGTGCTGTATTCAGAACTATCCCCTCGAAAGTATTAACCTTGGATGACTTGGGTTGCCCTGGTACCTTCAGGGACATAGTTGATGTGCCGCGTGGTTTGGTATTGGTAACCGGGCCGACCGGATCTGGTAAATCTACTACGCTTGCTGCGATGATGGATTACAAGAACGACAACGACTATGCTCACATTCTAACCATTGAAGATCCTATTGAGTTTGTCCACACCAGTAAGAAGTGTTTGATAAATCAACGTGAGGTGCATCGGGATACTTTGGGTTTCGCCGAGGCCCTACGTTCAGCGCTACGTGAAGACCCGGATATTATACTGGTGGGTGAGTTGCGTGATCTGGAAACCATACGCCTGGCATTGACTGCTGCTGAGACCGGCCATCTGGTATTTGGAACGCTGCACACCAGTTCTGCTGCCAAGACCATCGATCGTATCATTGATGTGTTCCCGGCCGGTGAGAAAAGTATGGTGCGATCTATGTTGTCGGAATCTCTGCGTGCAGTAATTGCTCAGACGCTGCTGAAAAAGATAGGTGGTGGACGTACTGCCGCCTGGGAGATAATGATAGGAACTCCTGCTATTAGAAACTTGATCCGTGAAGACAAGGTGGCCCAGATGTATTCAGCTATTCAGACTGGTCAAGCGGCCGGAATGCAGACTCTGGATCAGCACCTGCAGGAGATTGTGAAGAAAGGCATGATCAGTCGTCTGGATGCTCGCGTAAAGGCAGTGAATAAAGATCTGTTTACATAATGATTCGGTGATAAAGATTAAGTTCTGGAGAAAGTGATGGATTTTAACGGTATTCTCAAACTTATGAGTGAAAAGAAGGCTTCTGACCTATTTATAACGGTTGGTATGCCTCCCAGTATAAAAGTGCACGGACGTATAACTCCTATATCGAAGGCCAAGTTAACGGAAGATCAGACTAGAGAACTGGTATTTGGTTTAATGACTCCGGCGCAGAGAGAGGAGTTCACTAATACTAATGAATGCAACTTTGCTATTAGTGCTAAAGGTGTTGGTCGCTTCCGGGTAAGCTCTTTTATTCAGCGTGACTCAGTTGGTATGGTGTTACGACGGATCGAAAACCATATCCCAGCAATGGAAGACCTACTGTTGCCGCCGATCCTTAAAGATCTGGCCATGACTAAACGTGGGCTGGTTATGTTCGTGGGCGCAACCGGTACAGGTAAATCTACATCTCTTGCATCTATGTTGGAGTATCGGAATAAAAACAGCAGTGGACATATTGTTTCGGTTGAAGATCCTATAGAGTACACTCATAATCATTCTGGTTGTATTGTCACTCAGCGCGAAGTAGGAATAGATACCGAGTCCTATGAGATTGCTCTAAAAAACACTCTGCGCCAGGCTCCTGATGTAATTCTCATCGGAGAGATTCGCACTCGTGAAACCATGGAGCTTGCTATAGCCTTCGCTGAGACTGGCCACCTCTGTCTCTCTACTCTGCACGCGAATAATGCCAATCAGGCCATGGACCGGATTATCAACTTCTTCCCAGAGGATCGACACAACCAGGTTTTCATGGATCTCTCTCTGAACCTACGCGCGGTAGTAGCACAACAACTTATACGTCGTCCTGATGGCAAAAGTAGAAGACCTGTTGTTGAGGTTCTAATTAACACGCCTCTAGCTGCTGATCTTATCCGTAAAGGAGAAATCCATAAGCTTAAGGATTTGATGAAGCGTTCCACTGAACACGGAATGACGACGTTTGATCAAGCCCTGTATGCCCTCTATTCAGAGGGTGAGATTACCCACGATGACGCAATTCTGCATGCCGATTCAGCTAATGAAGTGCGTCTCATGATTAAGCTAGGAAGTGGAGATGTTGATCAAACTTCAGTGGATATGGATGACATCTCTCTGGTACACGAAGATAATTTGTAAGGGGGGGGCTGATCAAGTCCGGTGATTATCTACCTTGCATCGTAAGATGCAGGGGTAGCGTCTCGGTGATTATGGACTCAATCAAAGATTCCTGAATACCTTCTTGGCATCAAACACCGGGCCGTCTACACATACTCTCCGCATAGCCAAGTTATTTCCCTCTTCCACCTGAACAACACATCCGGCGCAGCCCCCAACGCCACAGGCCATATACTCTTCAAGTGAGATTTGGCAGGGTAGGTTATACTCTTGGCACAGCTTGGCAACAGCCTCAAGCATGGGGTGGGGTCCACAGGCAAACACCTCGATCTGAGAGTGGATAGAGCTATCCAGTGAGTCTAGCCAGAGCCTGGCCAGGTCAGTAACATAGCCGTTAAAGCATCCAGGATATCCTTGCAGAGAGGCCAATCGGTTGGTTACGCCCCAATCCTCCAGCAGGGGCATGCTGGCAATTGTATCTTGATGAATGCCGGTAACCACTGTCTCCGATGGGCGTGGTTTAAAAGGGAAGGGTACTTCAGAGCCAAGTATGACAAACGGATTTATTTCTCTGTTCTGGTAAATAGTTTCTGCCAGAAAAACCATGGGAGGAAGACCCACCCCGCCGCCAATCATGAGCGGACGCGGCCGCTCAGAATGGATCTGAAACGGGTTGCCGATAGGCCCCATGATATTTATGCACTCTCCCACCTTGCGCGTTGCCAGTAGAGTAGTACCTTGACCGACTTTTTTGTACAAAAAATCTACCCAGCCCTCTGTGGGAGATACGCGCATTATGGATATAGGTCTGCGCAGAGGTCTCTGTGGGCTGCACTGGAGATGAGCAAAGCTGCCAGGTTTGGCGTTGGCTGCACACTCTGGGGCCTTAAGGCGAAGCAGAAACTGTTCTCCCGCAAACTCCTCATGGCTAAGGATCTCGGCATCCTCTACGAAGATAGTGTCACGATGTCTCTTTTCGGCAATTGGCATAAACTTAAGCTTGGTAAACTAGGTTGCCCTGGAACAGGGTATGAGTTACCTCTCCTTTAAACTCCTGTCCAAGAAATGGGGTGTTTTTTCCGGCGCTAAGCATGGTCTCTGCCTGCAGCGTCCAGCTTCTGTTTGGATCGAAGATACATACATCAGCATCCGCTCCCACTCCCAGCTGTCCCAATGGCAGGCCGAGGATATCAGCCGGTCCGCTGGTTATTCTGGCGATGGCGTCGGCCATTTTAATCGCCCCCTCATCCACCAGTTTTAGAGTGAGACCCAACAGAGTCTCAATGGAAGATATGCCTGGAGTAGTCGAGGGGAAAGGAAGCTCTTTAGCATCCGGTTCATGGGGTTGGTGATCAGAGCAAATAGCCTTCACTACTCCGCTGGCCACGCCTTGCCGTAACTGCTCTCGGTCTTCTTTGGTACGCAACGGAGGAATTACGTGGCAGTTACTATTAAAACCTTCGATGCACTCTTCTGTAAGGTGCAGTTGGTGGGCGGCAACGCCGGCTGTTATCGGCGTTCCTCTCTTTTGTGCTTCAGTGATCATCTTCAGAGCTGTAGCAGTGGAGATAGCGTGGAAATGTATTGTGCAGTCGGTATGGGCTGCCAGGGCTAAGTCTCTGGCGACTGCAACACTTTCAGCAGCCTCAGGTATTCCAGGCAGTCCAAGTCTAGCGCTGACTGGACCTTCGTGTACGCAGCCATTGTCGCGTAGGTGTCTATCTTCAGGGCGTATGAAGATAGTTATTCCGAAAGTGGCGGCATATTCTAGGGCGCGTCTCTCCACCAGAGTGTTGGCTAGAGGCGCATAGGCGTTGCTGAGAACTGGGCACCCTGAGCTGGTTAGGGCTACCATTTCACTGAGTTGGTTGCCTTCTAGTCCCTGGGTGAGGGCGCCGATAGGTAGAATTCTGGCATGACCAATTTTTAGGCTCTTGTTGTAGATCATGCTGGCTACAGCCGGGGTGTCGATAACTGGGTCAGTATCCGGTGGGCAACATATGGTGGTGATGCCCCCTTTTGCGGCAGCCCTAGTTTCACTCTCTATGGTTGCCTTGTGTTCCTGGCCTGGCTCACGCATGCGGGCGCTGAGATCAACCAGTCCTGGACAAACTATCTGCCCTTTGGCATCAATAGTTAAATCGGCCTTGAAGCCAGCGGGAGCACTGCCAATAGCGCAGACTCTGCCGTCTTCAATGAAAATATCCTTGTTGCCGTCAATATTATTGGCTGGGTCAATGAGGTGCCCATTTATTATTTCAATTGTGTTTGCCTGGCTCATCTCTTTTTGGCTCCAGGTTTCTTGGTTCCCATGGCCAGGGACATGACTGCCATGCGCACCGCTATTCCAAAACTTACCTGCTGCAGGATTACCGATCTTGGCCCGTCTGCTACTTGTGATGTCATTTCAACACCTCGGTTGATAGGTCCAGGGTGCATAACTATGGCGTCAGTTTTTGCTGCTTCCAGGCGCTTGTCTGTAAGGCCGTATAGTTGGAAATACTCATGCTCACTGGGAAGCATGGCGCCGCCCATGCGCTCTTTTTGCAGGCGCAGCATGATGACAACATCTACATCACTTATGCCCTGTTCCAGATCGTGGAATACTTTTACTCCGAGTAATTCTGCATTAGCCGGCAGCAGGGTTTTAGGTGCAATTACCCGCACCTCTTCTGCTCCTAGGGTATTGAGAGCTAGGATTTGGGAGCGGGCGACCCGTGAGTGCAGGATATCTCCAACTATGGCAACCTTCAGCCCTTCAATCTGTTTCTTATGCCGTCGGATAGTGAACATGTCCAGCATAGCCTGAGTGGGGTGGGAGTGGCGGCCATCACCAGCATTGATGACGCTTATATTAGGATCTACATGGCTGGCAATGAAGTTGGCTGCGCCACTGTCGCGGTGCCTTACTATAAACATGTTACTGTGCATCGCCTCTAAGTTGCGGAGGGTATCCAGCAGGGTTTCTCCCTTTGAGGTAGATGAAGTGTTTATGTTGAGATTCAGTATGTCAGCAGAAAGCCGTTTTGCAGCAAGCTCAAAGGTGGTGCGAGTGCGGGTGCTGGTCTCGAAGAAGAGATTAGTTATAACTTTGCCGCGCAGTAGAGGAACCTTTTTTACTGTTCTCTCTGATACCCCGGTGAAAGACTCAGCTGTATCTAGAATCTCGATCAGCAGCTTTTTGCTTAGTCCATCGATGGATATGAAGTGATGTAGTTTTCCTTCTGAGTCGAGCTGGAGATTGGTGCTGTTATTGCTATCAGTCATCAGAACCTCCTTGTTCTTCCGTTTCTTCTCTAGCATCGTTAATAACCAGACTCAGTGGGTCTGGCCCTATGAGTGTTATATGTTGGTACTGGTTTAGAGGTGGGCGGATACCCACAACGTTGGGTTGGATCGGTAGTTCCCGTCCTCCCCTCTCTACTAGGGTGACCAGGGTGATGGAGGCTGGGCGACCGAAGTCGAATATCTCATTCATGGCTGCGCGGATAGTACGTCCTGTCTGTAGTACGTCATCCACCAGGATAATATGTTGGTCTTCCACCTCAAATGAGATATTGGAAGGGCGTACCTCAGGATTAACCCCTACGCGTGAGAAATCATCCCGATAGAAGGATATATCCAATATGCCCATAGGTTCTTCAATTGAGAGCATCTGATGTAACCGCTCTGCCAGCCAGACTCCTCCTGTGTGTATACCTATGATTGCTGGGTTGGTTATGTTTTGCATGTCCAGACGGGTTTTGATGGCCTGATGCATTTCGTTGATCAGTCCCTCTATCTCTTGCGCCTGCATGTAGTAGTTAGTGTTGCTCACTTAGCCATGTTTCCAAGATTAGTTGTGCCGCTATGGTGTCCAGTTCTTCAATTTTTTTCGGTTTGCGCGCTAATGTATTTTTAGCCTCTATTGAGGTTAGGCGTTCATCTATCAGATGTACCTTAAGATGATACCTCCCTTCAAGCTGTCTTGCGAAGCGGCGAACTTTTTCTGCCAGCTCTGCCTCGGTATCGTCCATGTTGAAGGGGAGTCCTACCACTAGTTCTTGCGGTTCCCAGGAAGTGATGAGGCGGGTTATTCCGTCCCAATCTGGGCGTTGCTGGATGGCACGGAGGGTTTCCAGAGGGGAGGCGGTTCCTGTCATGGTTTGACCAACGGCGACGCCTATTTTTGCCGGTCCGTAGTCAAATCCAAGTAAGGTCGTCATGTTATGCTGGTTATGGCCTCTAGGTTTGCGCCTATTTTAGTTATATCCTTACGCATGTCCAGCATCACCGGAAATTAGGTCCATATCTACTCCCAACAGTTGTGCTGCTGCCTTCCAGCGCAACTCAGGGGGAGTGCTAAAAATTATCTGGGTGTCAGCTGGGCCGTTTAGCCAGGAGTTGGCAGATATCTCCTCTTCTAGTTGCCCGCTGTCCCAGCCTGCATATCCCAATGCTACTAAGTGGTTGTCTGGTCCCCTGCCCGCAGCAATGGACTCAAGGATATCTCTGGATGTGGTGACAGAGATCTCAGGTGTGACTTTTAGGGTAGAGTCCCAACTGCTGTCATCGTGATGCAGCACGAACCCACGCTCTGTCTGCACTGGTCCACCGATATAGATGGACTCCTCCCTTGCTCCCAGGTTGATGTCGCTGATCTCTAGTTGCTCAAGAATATCATGCAGATACAGGCTAGTAGGACGGTTTACTACTATACCCATAGCACCATCTTCATTATGCTCGCAGATGTAGGTAACTGTCTGGGAGAAGTTCATGTCCTGCAAGCTGGGCATAGCTATGAGGAATTGATTGGTTAGGTCTGTGCTGCTGTTCATTTCCATAGTATCGGGCGCATATTTCTATACCGCAACCCCTATTTAGATAATAGTCTGTTCCCGCTTAGGAACTGCCAAGTCCTGGTGATATCCAGAATATCGGTCTCTTTACGTATCTCGGTGGGAAACGGGGCGTAGGGAGCAGCCAGACGTACAATTCTGATTGCTGCATCATCTAGTGTCTTATGCCCAGATGAACGTCTTACTTTAATTTCGACAATGGTCCCATCAGCGCGTAGCGCCACCAATAATACCAAATTTCCATAGAGCTTTTTTCTTCTGGCTTCGTCTGGGTAGTTGATGTTGCCGATGCGTTCAACCTTGCGGCGCCACGCATCCAGATAATTGGCGTATTTGTATTCCCTGGTGCTGGCACTGACAAACTTACGACGAGGACGCTTGGCATAGGCGTCAGTTTTTTCACTGAGCTCTGCCGTGAGTCTAGATATCTCTTGATTGGTGCTGGCCAGAAGTTGAGTGGTGTTGAAGGTTTTAAGCTTCTTTTTGGGCCTCTTTGGGGTGTCGCGTGTCTTTTTCTTAGCTTTTGCCTTGGTGCTGACCAGTTTTTTATTGCGTGAGGCCGTCGGGTCTGTTTGCGGTATTGCTGGAGTGTTTACCCGATTTGGTTTGTTGGCCTGCTTGGTCATTGGTTGCAGACTGTCGGTCGTGGGGCGCTCTGGTTTATTTTTGGTGCCGCCACCTTCTTGGCTGTGTTGAGCTAGGAAATCTGCTTTCTCAGGCTTTTTGGTAGTGGATTTGTTATGTACTACCACAATCTCCAGGGTGCGATCTGCTGGAGGTAGTTTTTTGGGTTTTTCAAACGCAAAGCTGATACCAAGAATGCCGATAGCGTGCAGGCTGAGCGCAATGAATAGGGTCAGTCCCAGGCGGTCTACAGCGTTGATATTGGTGGCATTGCTCATTATTAGGTTAATCTGTATTACTGTTAGTTATCAGCGGAGGACTAAGCTGGATTTCATATTGCTCGGAATCTAGTTTTAGTCTCTTCCTCATTGCTGGATTCATATGGGCTTTATCATTTGAGTCAATCAAGAGCACATATTTTATCCCCATTTTCTGCGCAATGTTGTACCAGCCATCTGGGCCTGCAACAAACAGAGCGGTAGCGGCAGCATCTGCGGTTGCAGCATCAGAGTGGATAACGGTAACCGATTTGGTGCCGACAGCAGGGTATCCTGTACGCGGGTCTATTATGTGGTGGTAACGCTTCCCTTTCCAGTTGAAGTTGCGTTCATAATCTCCAGATGTGAATACGCTCTCATCACCAGAGACATCTAATCCAGCCAAAACCCCTTTGCCTGAAGGGTGGCGAATGGCGATCTTCCAGGGGCGCCCTTGGGGAGAGCCTATAGCCCTGAGGTCACCTCCGGCATTGAGGATGGCGTTCTCTATGCCTAGTTGGCGCAGATGATTAATTGCTAGATCTATGCCGAAGCCTTTACCGAAGGCTCCGAAATCCAGTTTCACATTGGGGTTGGTGCTATGCAGGTTAATTCCATCTAGAACTAGATCACTCATGCGAGGGTTTTGTTGTAGGAGCTGGGCAATTTTTTCTGGTTTGGGTGGCCTATGCCCTTCTGGATCGTCGCTTTGAAAGCCCCAGGCATCTATCAGATTACCAATGGCTGGGTTGAACAGATGGTTGCTTTGTATGGATATCTTGGCACCCTGTCTAATCAGTTCCAATACCGATGGTGGGGTAGCAAAAGTCTCTCCCTGGGATATCAAGCGGTTGACCCGTCCCAGGGGGCCTGGGTCCCAGGCGTGCCAGGATTTGTGCATCTGGGCAAAATCCTGCTCAACGGCGGCGGTGGCCTGTTCTGCCTTCTTTTTCGAGACACCTGCGATGCTTAGGTCAATAATGGTGCCGAAAGCCAGGAATTTGGTGGTTGTGACCTGCTCCTGTTGATGGCAACCGCCGATTATTAGGCCAATAAGTGTTAGGAGAATTATTGGTAGGCGAGGGGGGTTAACTCTTCTCATTTCTTTATTTTGTCTTCAATCTTGTTCAGTAGTTGGGCGCTGATGTTTAGTCCAAACTGATTGTCCAGTTCTCTGATGCAGGTGGGGCTGGTTACATTTATCTCGGTCAGATAATCGCCTATCACGTCCAGTCCGGCAAATAGGATGCCTCTCTCCCTTAGAGTAGGGCCAACTTGCTGGGAAATCCATAGGTCCCGATCTGATAGGGGGATGCCTTCGCCACGTCCCCCAGCTGCCAGATTTCCCCTGGTTTCGCCATCCTGCGGTATGCGAGCGAGGGCGTAAGGAATGGCGTCGCCATCTACCATCAAGATACGTTTATCTCCAGCGCTGATCTCAGGTAGATAGCGCTGTGCCATAGTATATTTAGTTTCGTGTTCTGTAAGCGTTTCTATAACTACATTTGTATTGGGGTCGCCAAGTCTTAGTCGAAAAATTGATGCTCCGCCCATTCCGTCTAATGGCTTTAGGATTATATCTTCTTGTTTTTCAAGGAATTCTATTAGCTGTTGCTGGTTTCTGGTGACAATGCTGGAAGTGCAGCACTGGGGAAACCAAGAGGTGAAAAGTTTCTCGTTTGCATCCCTAAGGCTACTGGGGCGATTTACTATGAGGGTGCCATCTCTCTCCGCGGCTTCCAAGATATATGTGGAGTAGATGTACTCCATATCGAATGGTGGATCCTTACGCATCAGGATTGCATCCAGTTCGCTCAATGGACAGTTACGCTCAGAACCGAAGCTGTACCAGGATTTGCTGTCGTCTCTAACCTCAACTTGTCGCATTCGGCCATAAGCTTGATGCTCTGCAAGATAGAGGTCGTTCAACTCCATGTACCAGATGTCCCACTTTCTGCTCTGGGCCTCCAGCATCATGGCAAAGCTGCTGTCTTTATATGTGGTGATGGTATCAATTGGGTCCATCACAATGCCAAGGGAAATACTCATGGCTGTATGTTACCCGATTATAGGTTCATTAGGACAAATTAAAGAGGGTGATTGAAAGATGTTAATTTAGCATTATGAGCATTTATTCACAGATATTCTTTGCGGGTAATTGCAGAATGAAAATATCTGTCAAAATTTTAACACTACAGGGAATGTTTCAATACGATCAATGAGTTGTTGCAGAATCTTAAATCAATTGTTATGGTTCGGTATGATGTAACAGCCATACGTGTGCGCGTAAGGGATCTTGATGTTGTTTTGGTCCGCAAACTGCCCGAAGATTGTATTGTTGCGCTGACAGCAAAACACATTAAGAGTAGATAAAAAGCTAAACAGGGGAAGCCGTAGCTTTCAGTTTTAGAAAACAAGCAATGCACAAATAAGAGAGCCTTTAATGCAAAAAGAACCTGATAATGTCTCAGGCCTCAAAGTGATGGTCATTGATGATAGTAAGACCATACGCAGGACAGCAGAAAGTCTGCTGAAAAATGCTGGATGTGAGGTGTTGACTGCTACAGATGGATTCGAAGCTTTGGCAATGATTGCAGATAACCGGCCAGATGTGATTTTTGTTGACATTATGATGCCACGACTGGATGGTTATCAGACCTGTGCCCTAATAAAAAATAACGCCGAATTTAGACATACGCCAGTGATAATGTTATCAAGTAAGGATGGGTTGTTTGATCGCGCCAGGGGAAGGATTGTTGGTTCAGAGCAGTATTTAACCAAGCCCTTTACCAAGAATGAGTTGTTAGATGCAATTAAGGAGTATGCTACTAGGGCCGCGTAATCTGGGTGACTTAAAATATCTTTCATATTGTGGTGACTGGTAAAAATAATGAGATTCTTTTCTAAAAAAAGTAAAAAAACAACTGACTCTAATAAAACAGAAAAATCTGCAGGAACTGTAGATCTGCAGGGGTGCTCTATCCTCATTGTTGACGATTCTCCTACTCAACTACACATTTTAAAAGGTTATCTGGAAGAGGCCGGCTGTAAAGTTTTGGTTGCGGATAATGGAGAGATGGGCATTAGTCAGGCCCGTGCTAACAAGCCTGATTTAGTGCTTATGGATGTGGTAATGCCTGGGTTGAACGGTTTTCAGGCCACTAGACTGTTGAGTCGTGATCCAGAAACTTCCAATATCCCGATAATAATGGTGACAACCAAGGATCAGGATACAGATAAAACTTGGGCAATACGCCAGGGAGCGAGAGAGTATTTGGTGAAGCCGGTAGAGAAAGATGAGCTGCTGGCCAAGATCAGTCAAGTACTATAGGCGGGACATGAACGGAACATAATAATGCCTACTGCCAAGTCTGAATCAAATGAAATTATCCTGTTATTGCAGGATATTGAGAATAAAAGTCGCGAGTTTGCTTTCGACATTCCTCATAAAGAAGAGTCAAAACTATTCTGGGAAGGTGTGCTGTTTACTATCCTGGGCAAAAAGTTTCTTACCGCCCTTGGTGACGTAAAAGAGATTCTTAACTATCCGCAGAATGTTTCGTCTGTTCCTGGTGCGAAAAAATGGGTGCGGGGAGTGGCGAATGTTAGAGGTAGTCTGTTGCCGATATTTGATTTGCAGCAGTTTCTTGGCGGCAAGCCGCTCTCTGTAGGGCGTAAAACTAGAATATTAGTTATTGAGCATGAAGGGCTGTTTGCAGGCCTGATGGTAGATGATGTATATGGTATGCGTCATTTTAATACGGATTTACATGTACAGGAGCACACTGTAGACAAACCGGTAAACAATTATGTTTCTGGTGCATATGATGTTGATGGTATTTTGTGCTCTATATTGAGTATGCGTGTACTCGCCGAAGATCAGGGCTTTCAGGTGGTAGCTGCTTGAGTCTAGATCATGGGGTGTATTTATTCTTTAGTAAGTAACGATTAATGATGCTATGGGGCATTGGTAATTTTCGCTCTTTCGGGAGAAATTGAAAAAATGAAAACAAAATCTGGGAAAAAAGGATCAGCTTCAAATCAGTCTGCCAAGTTAGTTACGATTGGCATGTTGGTCTCGCTGGTCTTGGCTGTTGTGGTATTTATTCATGCATTAAACTCGGATGCGGTCGACGAGGCGTACCAATCGCGTGCTGCCGAACTTCGTGTGCTTTCTGAGCGAATAGCGAAAAATACACTATCTTCGATAGCTGGTGATGAAGATGCCTTCGTAAAGTTGCAAGGGGCTAGAAACACCTTTGATAAATATATTAAGGAGCTAAGGAGTGGCATACCTGACAGGGGTGTTCCTCCTGTCCCGGAAGGAGCTGATGCCGCATTGAAAAAGGTTGAGGCGGAATGGAAAAAGTTAGGCCAGAATGCTGACGATGTCCTATCACATAAATCTGCAATAATTGCTGCACCTACTTTGTCATCTTCCCTTAGTGTAAAGAATGAAGTTGTCGTTAACTCTGACAAGGTGAATGCTGCAGCCAAAAAACTGCTCGCTGTCTACGCTCAGTCTCCAGGTCGTTTTTCAATAATTGGATTGCAGGCTGGTACCGGCATGGCCGCTTTTTTCCTTATTTTGGCGATTCTGCTGTTCTTTGTGCGTAAGTCGAAATTGACTTCAACTGATAGTGATGCGGGCGATCTACTCAAAGAGCAGAATGAGAAGAGTCAGGAGGCTATTTTAACACTGCTTGATGAGATGGGAGATCTGGCCGACGGTGACCTTACAGTACAGGCTACTGTTACGGAAGACGTAACAGGGGCTATAGCTGACTCCATCAACTACACCATTGAAGCTCTACGTAACGTGGTTAACTCCATTAACCAAACTTCAGAGAGGGTGGCATCGTCTGCTCAGGAGACTCGAGCAACTGCTATGCATCTTTCAGAGGCGTCTGGGCACCAAGCAGAGCAGATCACATTTGCCAGTAGTGCTATTAACGACATGGCTGAGACCATTGATCAGATGTCTAGCGACGCTAACGAATCAGCAGAAGTTGCTCAGCACTCTGTGGAAATAGCGAGTAAGGGTGCTGATACAGTACGTCGTACTATCCTCGGTATGGATAACATTAGGGAGCAGATTCAGGAGACATCTAAGCGTATTAAGCGTTTGGGTGAAAGCTCTCAGGAAATTGGTGACATCGTTGAAATTATTGACGATATTGCGGACCAAACCAACATTCTTGCTCTGAATGCAGCTATGCAGGCAGCCATGGCCGGTGAGGCTGGTCGCGGTTTTGCGGTGGTTGCGGATGAGGTTCAGCGACTAGCTGAGCGCTCCAGTAATGCGACTAAACAGATTGAGGCCTTGGTTAAAACCATTCAGGCCGATACCAGTGAGGCTGTTAGTTCCATGGAAACCACTACCAAAGAGGTGGTATCTGGTGCAAAGCTTGCGGAGGATGCGGGTGATGCGTTGATGGAGATTGAGAACGTTTCGACTCACATTGCTGAAGTAACCCAGAAGATCGCGGGCTCTGCTCAACAGCAGTTAGCTGGCGCGACCACGATTAACGATACCATGAGTGTTATTCAGGAAATTACTACTCAAACTCTGGATGGAACTAACCAGACCGCAACCTCCATTGGAATGCTTGCAGGTTTGGCGGATGAGCTTAGAGAGTCTGTTGCTGGATTCCGTCTGCCTGAATAATCAGGTTAATCGAATGCGCAGCGTCGTTAATAACTGTCTGCCCAAGGCAATGATTGCGAGTAAGGTATGAGTGAAACTCACGACCACAGTAAAATAAAGTGGATCAAAGAAGAGCTGGATCGAGTCGTTTTACAGGCTCGTGATGCCCTTGAAGAGTACACGTTTGGTACCGGCGAGTCCGAGCTGATGATCGCATGTAGCCAATATCTGCATCAGGTAAAAGGTACCTTGCAGATATTGGAAATACAGGGTGCGATAATGTTGGCGGATGAGATGGAGCAGGTAGCAATCTCCATTGCTAATGACAACATACATGAGAATTTCGTCGAGCATGCTGCCGAAGCTCTTATGCAAGGTTTGGTCACAATGCCTGATTATCTGGAGAAGCTCCAGGACGGAGCTCTCGATCATCCGGCTATTATCCTGCCACTAATAAATGATCTGCGCATTGTGCGTGGTGCTGATCTTCTTTCTGAGGTAGAGCTGGCTGCGCCAGAATTAGAAAAGAGGCTGTCTACAAATAATGAGGTCTCTGAAGAGGGTAGTAGCAGACTGCCGCGTGTGGCTAAAAGGCTTAGATACAAATATCATCTTTGCCTCCTGAAGTGGTTCTATAACAATGACCCTATTACCGGTATTGAGGGCCTGCGCGTCATCCTGGAAAGGCTGCAGGATGTGTCAGGAACAGGTCAGGTGCGAAGTCTGTTTCAGGTAGCAAGGGCAGCGCTTTCGGCACCACTGGAAAATCTTGAATCACCCAATACACAAGTCAAACTTCTATTTGGCAAGGTCGATCGTGAACTCAGACGCATAATAAAAGAGGGTGAGCGTTCTGTAGCAGAGACTCCTACTGTAGGGACTATGCGTGACCTGCTATATCACGTCGCTCATGTAAAAGAGGACGATGAACTTGTCAAATCGGTTAAGAAGAAGTTTGAGTTAGATAGTCTGGCTATAAGCCAACAGCTTGTCGAGCAAGGCCGGGATAGTATGGGGCTTCCCAGTAGCGAATTA
This sequence comes from Sedimenticolaceae bacterium, assembly GCA_050291725.1. GTDB lineage: Bacteria > Pseudomonadota > Gammaproteobacteria > Chromatiales > Chromatiaceae > JAAGZL01. The sequence continues at coordinate 2,996 of JBNKKH010000033.1, read as the reverse complement.
CTGGAAAACCTCAAGGATGCAATCAGTTCTGAGTTGGTCGAGATCAAGGATGTACTAGACCTGTTTATACGTACAAAGAACAATGACTCTGGCCAACTGCAAACCTTAGAACAACCCATGCGTAAGGTTGCAGATACACTCGACATGATAGGTCATGGAGATCTATGTCAGCGCATGAAGATGCAAGCTGAAAAGATAAATAAAATTGCAAGCGCTGGTGATGTGGTTAAGGAATCAGATCTGCTTGAGATGGCTGGGGATATTGTATTCATCGAATCATCTCTCGAGAATCTGGCCAACTTTGTAAAGACCCAGATAATTGAAAATACCCAAATAATTAGTGCTGCTGATGAATCCTCTGCAGAAGAGAAGTCATCACGAAAAGATGAAATACTACCAAAAGGTGAGTTCGACCGTCTGACAGATTCTGTGGTGCGTGAAGCTAGTGTTGATATGGCTAAGATCAAGGATGCCATTCTTACTTATATAAAAGACCCAGATAAGACACAGGTACTGGAGAAAGTTCCCCAACACTTTTACGCAATTGCTGGCGCCTTTGAGATGCTCAAGATGTTTGATATCTCCGGGTTGTTGCGAGCTACCGCAGGTTATGTGTCAAATGAGTTGATAGCTAATAAGGCTATCCCGGATACTACGCGACTTAACGCCTTCGCTGACGCTATTACCAGTATTGAGTATTTCATGGAGACCATTGCAGATGGGCGTGGTATTCAGAATGATATTCTGGATGTAGCGCGCGAGGCCTTGGTGCGCCTTGGTACTGAGCATGACTCTGTGGACGAAGAGTTTTACGCCAGTGCTGAAGGGGAGGAGAGTATACCAGGATTGATTCATGACACTGATATGGATTCATCACTGCTGGAAGCTGATCAGCTGTTAGAACAGGATAGTTACGAAATATCATTCAGTGAAGAGACAGATGTTGAGGTGTTGCAAGAACATGTTCCATCTGCAGAAAAACCCAGCCTGGAGGATATAGACCCTGAAATTCTGGAGATATTTATTGAGGAGGCCAGGGAAGAACTGGATGTAATTCGTGAATATATGTCCAAATGGTTGGATGATTTAAAGGACACTGAGTCTTTAATTACCTTTCGTAGGTCTTTCCATACCCTGAAGGGGAGTGGGCGTCTGGTTGGAGCAAAGATTATTGGAGAGCTTGCTTGGTCCATAGAGAGCATGCTTAACAAAATTATTGACCAGACACTCAATGTTTCTGATGAAATGGTAGATCTGCTAAATGAGACTGTGGAGGTTCTGCCGGTCCTTATAGATTGTCAGTCGAGAGGCGTTATTCCTGATATAGATGTTTTACCCATTATAGAGCGCGCATACAATCTGGCGACCCCCGATTTTTCTGCGTCACCTACATCCGGTAATGTTGTTGATTTGGAGATAGTGGAAGCAGAGCCTGCTGCTGTGGACGAAGGGGAAAATGATCAAGGGGTCACAACTCAGATTGTAGAGCTCAATGATCAAGAGCCTGAGCCTGAATTTTTGGAAGAGGATGTTGCTGCTGAAGAAGATGCGGCAATAACACTTGATCCCACGCTCCATGAGATTTTCTCTACCGAGTCCCAAACACATATAGACACTATCAGTTCGTTTTTGCACAGTTGTAAAGAGATGGGAGGCAGTTGCACCCTCGATAGTGAGGTGTCACGAGCTTTCCATACTTTACATGGTAGCGCCCACATGGCTGGCGTTGATCCAATGGCGGAACTAAGTTCTGCCCTTGAGAGTTACGTGAATGAGCTGTTGGAACAGGATAGGGCTGTCGATAGCACTACCCTGGAATTAATTGAAAGTGCTAACGAGCAGTTCGAAGTCATACTCCGAGCTATAAATGCACCAGGGGCTAAGATTCCAGATTGGCGAGGCTTACTCCAAGAGATTGAAGCCGCTCATCTTCTGGCTATGCCAGATGAAGATGAGGATGAGGATGAAGCGGAAGACTCAGTTGATGCACAAGATATTGAGCAGGATACAGTCCAGATAGTAAATGACGATCTTACAGATGACTCTATAGATCTGGATTTTAGCGATGAGTTAGAAGAGATTGAGCTGGCATCACCTGACTCAGAACCAGATTCAGCGCCTGAATTAGAAGTTGAGTTGAAGGATGATGTGATTCAAGCAGAACCAGTGCTTGAGCCAGAAGAAGATATTTCAGAACAGGATGAGGCGCAGGATTTAGGTCCGGAAATTGAGTTGCAGGACGATGCAATTCAAGCTGAATCAGCATCCGATCTTGCTGAAGCTAATCTCCAGCCAGAACCAGAACCAGAGCCAGAGCCAGTGGCTATTGCTGCTACGCAAGATAAGAAAATCGATGATGATTTTGATATTGAGTCTGTCGACGATGAACTGACCTTAATCTTCCTGGAAGAGGCTGTTGAGTTGATGGACGATGTGGACCATGCGCTTGTTGAATGGAACAACGAACCAACTAATAAGCATCCTATTCAAGAACTACAGCGAACTCTGCATACGCTTAAAGGTGGCGCTAGGCTGGCTGGTGTGCAAGAGATAGGAGACTTGAGCCATGCCTTTGAGTCTCTCATTGCTGATGTAGAGCGGGATAAGGTTGATAATAGCCCTGAAATTAGAGAATTTGCCCAGAATGTGTCAGACAGGCTGGTATCTCAGATTGAGGAGATAAGTCAAAAAGGTCAAGTTCAGGCAGCTGATGATGTTATTGCAGAAATAGCTGCAGTTCTATCTGGCGAAACATTCAAGAGTGAAGCTCAGGTTGATGAAGAACAAGACATTCAACTGGAGCTAGAAGCAGAAGAGCCAGAAGCAGAAGAGCCAGAAGCAGAAGAGCTAGAAGCAGAAGAGCTAGAAGCAGAAGAGCTAGAAGCAGAAGAGCTAGAAGCAGAAGAGCTAGAAGCGGAAGAGCTAGAAGCGGAAGAGCTAGAAGCGGAAGAGCTAGAAGCGGAAGAGCTAGAAGCGGAAGAGCTAGAAGCGGAAGA
>JBNKKH010000032.1:0-334464 GCA_050291725.1 Sedimenticolaceae bacterium | reverse complement strand
CGGCCCCAGCTATTGCGAGAATACCGATCTATACAGCCTGATTGAGCGGGCGGCAGATGTGATAATTGAGCGTGCTGAGCGGAATGGGGCTGAATGCTGAAGATATACGACCAATATCGATCCTACTTTCCAGAGACCTCTCTGGAAGAGTTCTGCGTGCTCGATGGTGAGGTGTTTAAGCGTATCCAGAATCGTCGTACCTTCAAAGTAGAGAGGGATGGCCGAGGGTTTTTTATCAAGTGCCATCACGGCGTAGGCTGGCGGGAGATCATGAAGAACCTGCTGCAACTGCGTCCCCCAATACTCGGGGCCGGCAATGAGTGGCGGGCCATACATCGGCTGCAGGAGCTGGGGGTAGAGACCATGACCCCGGTGGCCTATGGGCGGGAAGGGTGGAATCCGGCAGCGATCGACTCTTTACTGATTACCGAAGAGCTACAGGGGTGTGTAAGTCTGGAACGATATTGTGAGGATTGGCAGACCAATCCTCCTGCACCAGCAACAAAATGGAACCTGATAAAGAGGTTAGCCAGTATCGCCCGCGCCATGCATGAAAATGGGGTTAATCATCGTGACTTCTACCTGTGCCATTTTATGCTGCATCAGCCGTGGGATGGAGCAGAGGAGAATCTGCATGTGCATGTAATAGACCTGCATCGGGTGCAGATACGGAACAGCACCCCTCGACGTTGGGTGGTGAAGGATATAGGTTCGCTCTGGTTCTCAGCTATGTTGATTGGTCTGACCAAGAGGGATCTATTTCGTTTTATGCGTATCTACAAAGGTGTATCCTTGCGAAAAACCTTGGAACAGGATGCAGATTTTTGGGCCGAGGTAGAGACCAGAGCCAATGCCCTGGATGCGACCCGGCCTGTGCCCAAGCCAAAAGAGGTTGCGGAGTGAAGGAGTACATCACACCAGAGTGGGAGCATATCCTCAAATTTAATAACTTGGATGGATTTGATGGCCTGTGGGAGTTGCAGGCCGACTGGTTTGAACCGCCTAACCAGCGTCGTGGAGGTTGGAGTGGCGTAGCCCGTGTAGAGTTAGAACTGCCTGGCGGGGGCAAAGAGGCGGTCTTTTTAAAGCGGCAGGAGAACCATACCCGGCGTACCTTACACAACCCCATATTTGGCGAACCTACATTTGCTGGTGAGATAAAAAACATCCTGCTGCTGCGACAAGCTGGGGTTCCAACTATGGACCCTCTTTATTACGGACAGCGCAAGGTCGATGGGAAGTGGCGTGCGATATTGGTTACCAGAGAACTTGCTGGTTTTCGTCCCATGAACGAGGTTGTAGGTGAATGGGTTGAAGCTGGTTGGGGCAAAAGTGCGGCAATAAGAAGAGAGTTGATAGCTACCCTTGCCGGCGCAATCCGACGCATGCATGAGCAGAGGCTGGTACATAATGCGCTGCATCCGAAACATGTGTTTGTGCGTTTGGTAGAAGGCAGGTCGCCGGAAGTGGCACTCATTGATCTAGAAAAGATGCGGCGCGCAATCTCAGTCAAAAGAGCCATGTTGCGTGACTTGGATAGTTTGAATCGGCGCACCCAGATTTTGAGCCATACAGATAGGCTGCGTTTTCTAAACGGGTATCTTGGTCATCGCAACCTGAATAGTGAGGGAAGTAGTATCTGGAAACGTTTCGCAAAAAAGAGTTATAAGTTCCAGCAAAAGAGATTTACGAATGCCAGCTGAAAGAACATATAAGTTGGATAACGGGAAAGAGTTGGTATGTCTGGAAGTGGCGCGTTCCCTGCCTGGTAAGCGGCTGGTATTTTTAGGGGAATATGAAGGAAGCAAGATATTTGCGAAGTTATACTTGGATGCAACAAAAGCAGAGAGATATTGGCGCAGAGAACTGAATGGTCTGAATGTTTTTGCAGAGTGTGGTATTCCTACAGCCGCTCTTCTCTATGCAGGCAAAACAGAATGTAACGGGCATCCGATTATTGTATTGGCTCAGCTTGCAGGAGTAAAAAGTGTAAAGCAGGCATGGGACGAAGCTGATGGTCAGCTCAAAGAACAAATTCTAAACCGTATGACCTTACTTCTGGTTCGTCACCATCAGGCAGGCATGTGCCAGACGGATCTGCATCTGGATAACTTCATGCTTTCTGATGATGAGATATTCAGTTTGGATGGTGCTGGAGTGAGGTTTTATACGAAAGGGGTTAATCAAGAAACAGCGCTGGAAAATCTTGCACTGTTTCTTGCTCAGCTGTCTCCAGAATGGGAATCCAGAGTTCAAGAAGTTTACGATCTGTATACTACGGAGAGAGGATGGCGACACGGACCTGGCCATGAATCATTGCTTGAGAAGGTTCAAAAGGCGCGCGAAGGTCGCTGGAAAGAGTTTCGAAACAAGCTATTCCGTAGTTGCACTGCGTTTACCTATACAAAATACAATGATGGTTTTCAGGTGGTATCTAATAGGTACGCCAGTAGTGAGCTGTTTGAGTTGTTACGCAACCCCGATGCCAGTTTTCCCGGTAAAGAGAGGGCGCTAAAAAACGGCAATACTTGTACTGTTTGGGCTGCTACTGCGAACGACTTAGATCTGGTAATCAAAAGATATAACATCAAAGACCTCCTGCAAGGGATTAAGCTCAGGATGTTTTCAGGAAGGGGGGAGCGTTCCTGGGTGAATGGGCATCTACTGTCATTTTGTGGGGTGCCTACTCCGGCTCCTATTGCTCTACTAAAGCGAAGAAATGGACTGTTTCCCGTAACATATTTGCTTACTGAACGGGTAAAGGCTGCTTCCGCTAGGGAGTGGTTTTGTGATCAAGATGTTCCAACCGAAGAAAAAAATGCCGTGGCAGAGCAGATTGCCAAAGTGCTTCTCAATATGCAGCAGCAGAAGATAAGTCATGGGGATCTCAAGGCAAGTAACATCCTTATTGCTGACGGTATACCTATGATTATTGATCTGGATGCTATGTGTCGGCATACATCAGGACTCAGGTTCAAACGGGCCTGGTCCATGGATATACGCCGTTTTCTGAAAAATTGGGAAGATGATAAGGACCTGCTTGGGATATTCATAAAATCACTAAAATCCTGTGGAATAGATGTGGCAGGCGCGATTTAGTAAAAAAAGCTTGGAAAACAAGAACAATTATTCGCTAACAGATCAAAACGCTGGCAAAATTAGCGGCTTATTTCAATATTATGCAAATTAAAGAATCTGAAAATGATAGTTCTGGGAATATCCGGCGCGGTTAGTCATGACCCATCAGCTGCACTGTTTGTCGACGGCGAGTTGGTAGCCGCCGCTGAAGAAGAGCGCTTTATACGAGACAAACATGCCAAGGGACGCTTTCCCTATGAGGCGACTAAGTTCTGTCTCGAATTTGCTGGAATAAAACCGGAACAGGTGGATGTGGTCACCTTTCCCTATGCTGAGATCCCTCTCAGCACCCCTGCGCGCTGGCACTATGCAAAGCGCCACTGGTATTCGCCGGATAGAACCCTTCTTGGGTTATTTAATGGCAATCGCCGCTTTCGCCGTAATATGCGTCAGTTGGATAAGTTGATATCAGATCTGAATATCGGCGGAGGTAATGCCAAGGTCATGCCGATAGAGCACCATCTTGCCCACGCCAGTAGCGCCTATCATTTGAGCGGATTTGACGGCAAGGTAGCCATCCTGGGTATTGATGGCAAGGGAGAATATGCCACCACCTTTTTTGGATATGGCGAAAATGGCAAGATTCACAAGATAAAAGAGTTCTATGATCCAGACTCTCTTGGAGGGATGTACGGCGCCATGACCGAGTATCTGGGTTTTGAGATGCTGGACGGAGAGTTCAAGGTGATGGGGATGGCCCCCTATGGTGACCCCAAACGGTTTGATTTCTCTCCATTGATCGACTACGACAAGAAGTCCTTTCGCGTCAATACCAAGCTGGTGAATGTGATTGGTCCTAGGCGTTATAAGGATAAAAATGGGAAAGGCTACTACTTTAGCCCAAAACTGATTGAGTGGTTGGGTCCGAAGCGCGAAGGGGATGAGATCGATGATCCCTATATCGACTATGCCGCATCCATCCAACAGTTGCTGGAGGATGTATCACTGGGGCTGATCGACCACTATCTAGGAGATATCATAAAAGAGAGTGGCAAGATCTGTTTTGCCGGCGGTGTGGCGCTAAATGTAAAACTCAATCAACGCATAATTGCACTACCAGATGTAAAAGAGCTGTTTGTGCAGCCAGCGGCATCTGATGCTGGTACCGCCATAGGTGCTGCATCCTATGTTGCCAATGAGCTGGGAGATAAGGTCCAGCCCATGCAGCACGCCTATCTTGGCCCAAGCTATACCAATGAGCAGTGTATTCAGGCCTGCGAACAGCATGAACGCAAACCTAAATGGGAGCTTATTGACAATGTCCCGCAACGTGCCGCACAGATCCTGGCTGACGGCAATCCTTTGTCATGGTTTCAGGGGAGGATGGAGTTTGGCCCTAGAGCCCTGGGGAATCGTTCTATCCTGGGTGCGCCGAATGTTGAAGGGATTGCCGAGCGCATCAACGAACAGATCAAGTACCGGGAGCGCTGGCGTCCATTCTGTCCCAGTATGTTGGATCGAGTCGCTCCTGAGATGTTAAAGACTGATCATCCGGCTCCCTACATGACCTTTACCTTTGATGTGGCTGAGGGGTGGAAAGATCGGGTTCCTGAAGTGGTGCATGAAGATGGGACTGCTCGAGCGCAGGTGGTCACCAGAGATGTCAATCCGCGTTATTATGAATTGATTGAAGAGTTGGAAAAGCATACCGGCAATGGCGTGGTTCTTAACACCTCGCTAAATCGTAGGGGTGAGCCCATGGTGTGTTCGCCGACTGATGCCCTGAATATGTTTTATGGGTCAGATCTGGAGTATCTAATCATGGAGGATGTTCTGGTAATGAAGGGGGATGTGGCTTGATTAAACCAGAGAGCGCATTTCTAGAGCCGACAGGATCATTAACCTGGGTTGATCTTCCGGAATGCGGGAATATGGTTGAGCATGGGGGGCGGCAGGAGCTTGAGCGTGTTCTGTGTTCCGGGATGCTCGAGCAGGTCTATACCATAGGACGCAGGAGTGTATACAAAAGTACCTTAAATGATGGCCGGCAGATTGCGATAAAGGAGGTCTGCTATAAGGGGCTTGGGCGGCAGTTCAAGATGCGGCACTTTCGTGAGCCAAAGGTGTTACATGAGTTCCGTTCAGGGTGTGAATATTTGGCAAAAGGTGGGAAGACACCGTGTTTTCTTGGGATGGCTCTCGAGCAAAATGCGCTGTTGTTAAAGCGCGGGTTTATATTTCTCGAATGGCTGAATAACGCTGTCACATTAACTGAATATCTTAGGGATAGGGGTGGTGACGAGACGGAGGCATTTTGGAAGGATTTGGCTGCAAGCTTAGTCGTATCGGCTGGAACTGGCTTAGTGCATGGTGGGCATAGTCCGGAGAATGTGATGGTTGTTTCTGGTGAAGATGATCCTGTTATGCGGTTTCAGGTAATAGATTTTGCTGATAGCTATTTGCATGCAGAATTTAATGCCGCTGGTTTTGCCAAAGATGTCTCCCGTATTGGGGCGCGTATGGTAATGGAAGGCGCTTGCAACAGGGAACAGTCCGAGAGATTCTTGGATGCCGTCGTCAGCGCCGCATGGTCAGATGCTGATGCGCGCGCCAAATGGTCCCAAGATGTTCGACGTGGAGTAGACGACCTGCTTAGCGGCAGGAAAAAGATGTAGCCCTCAAAACGCCAGGGGTGTTTTATGTCTTCTCAAACAGAACCAGGGTTTGTGGGCTGTTTGTGAAACCTTTAGGGACTGTTTCGACTGGGCGCAAGCCGTGTGCTGCTGCAGTAGCAATGAAGTCTTGGTAGCGTATCGGGAATCCTGCGATTTTCTTTCCACGCAGGCGTTTTTTGATGTAGCGCCAGCTCTCTTTTTTGTAGAAACTGGTGGCGACAAAGCGTCTGCTAACGCGTGCCAGTTCAGCCAGCGCTTTTGAACGCATCTCCTGATCTCCGATGTGATGGAATAATCTTATGCAAAATGCCAAGTCAACGCTGTTTGCTGGCATGGGTATGGCGGTGATGTCGCCTTGAACATGGAGACTATTGCTAGAATCGGTGCTGCTTGTCTTTTGTGCGCTCAACATATTGACATCATAGTCTACGTTTATAATGTCTCCAGCCGATGAGAGTATGGATGTGAAGCGCCCATTTCCGCTTGGGATATCCAGGATTATGCCGGGCTTCTCCAGGCGGTCAACCAGGCTTTCTGCGAATAAGCGTTCCATTTGATCCAGTTTTTGCATCCGGCGAGATTTTTTGAAGCGCTCGTCAATGTAGTTTTCTGCTTTTTGGGCGCTACGGGTTTTTTGGAAGCTGCTTTTGTGGGACATGCAGAAGAAATCTCCTAATTGATCGTTCTTCTATTCTACTAGGTTCTCATGTTATGGTACATAACTCCTGTGATATTGGCTTGGCGTGAATTTCTAGTTAAAAGAAATGAGGAAGAGTTAAAGTTTAGAGTTATCTGTCCCTTATTAGTATCTTCTTGCGTTTAAGGGTCGAGATTTCTGAAATAAATTCCTGTCATGCAATGCAGTGCTTTGCTGATTAGTTTGGTTAGCCATTCTGTTTTTAAATCTGTATCTAAATCTAGTTTAATCCATGTAAAAAGAAGGTAAGTGGGCAGCTAATGTCAATGAGTAAATTTGGGAAGCAAGCCCAAGAATGTGGGTTACGGTTAGCGGATATAAACCTAAATAAGCCCAGGGCGTATCGCAATGCTTCAGCCAAAATAGTTGTTGTTCTTGAAAAGATAAGCCAGTAGCACATATGCGGATGCAATATGACAAACGCTATTTTTGAGTTTAAGAATGAGCTTCCTGAGCGTGTGGCTGTGGTCAAGCCCTTGTCAGAGTGGCGTGTAGTAGACAAAATTCCTGCCAAAAGCCTGGAAGAAATTTCTGTTCAAATATGTAATCCAGAAATGATTGGTTCTGCCGATTTGCTGAAAAAGGCAAAACGCAGATTGGTGTTTATATACCCTGTTGAGGGTCAAAAGTTCGTTGTAAAGGCTTTTCCTTTAGACTCCATAGGGAAAAAGTTAAAGCATAGAAAATATGCATACTCTGAAGCATTTAATATGGCGCAAGCCGAGCGCCTAGGTATTCCTTCTCCTCAGCTGCTTGGCTATGGATACCAGAAAAGATTATTTTTGGTTAATTGGAATGCTGTGCTAATGGAGTATTTACCGTATTCAAGTATGGAGCAGTTGCTTGATCATAATGATGATGCGTTGGTTCGAATGAATATTTTGCAAAAAGCATATCCTCTGTTCGATATTATGTACAAAACTGGATGTAATCATATTGATTTTAAGCCGGGATCCATATGTATGGACGAAGCAGATCTGAGGATTATAGATTTTCAATATGTCTGTTATATGAGCAAACCTTCATTATTGGTTTTAGCAGCTCAGGCCGGTCATTTTGCATGGGATGTATCCGTAAGGAATAACTGGCTTTCTGTGGAGGAAGCACATACGTGGTTTGGTGGTTTGTTGGAATATTTAGATGTATCCAGAGATGAGAGTGTATGGGATGTTTTTATCAGAACCAGCTCTATAAGATACTCCATTGCTGATCGAATGAGCGGTGTGGCTGGCCGAATATAATTGAGTGGGTATTTAAGCTTAATGCGTTCTTAGTATATCAAGGTTGGTAAATTGAAATTATTTCCAGAAAATATAAAGTTAAATCCATATGTAATAACCTGCTGCACTAGCCTGTTGTTATCCTGGTTGGCCATTAGCACGGACAACCTGATAAACCATGATGGTGTGGCATTCATGGATGCTGCTAAAGCATATATTAGGCATGGCGCGAGCGCATCATTTATTGTTTACGATTGGCCGTTCTATTCATGGTTGGTGGGGGTGGTTCATCAGCTGTTGTGGTTTCAGCATGTAGAGCAATCAGCTCACTTTATTAATTCATTTATGTATGCGGCGATTTGTGTTCTTTTTGTCAGAATTTATGCCGAAGTAACCCTAAATAGAGGGTCATTATGGATTGCTGTAATAGTTATATTGGCGTTCACAGGTATAAATAAATATCGCGCGGATATTATGAGGGACTTCCTGTATTGGTTAAGTTACCTCGCGGCCTTTTTTAGTTTTCTTCTGTACTATAAGCGCCATAACTGGGGGTATGCAGTTTTGTGGCAGCTGTTATTAGGCATAGCATTTCTTGCTCGAGTAGAGGCGGTGGTGATTGCCTTGTTTGGACCATTGGCTTTGCTGTTTAGGGATGCTCCTTTTAGAGTGCGGGTAGTAGATGTGGCTCGTATGTATTCTGTTTACATCATTGGAGCTGTCTTATTAATCCTGTTGTTTTTCACTATGGATCCTTCAGTCCAATCTGCAAAATTCAGTAGACTTCCTGTTCTGTTAAATTACATCAATTTGGATGTGTTGTTGGATTCGTATAACAAAGGAATTGGTAAGCTGGCCGAGATATTCTGGTATGAAGGCGCGAAGCTAGAAAAATACCGCGTCGGCCTTGGGGTGGTTTTTCTGTTTACTCTTTTTGGTTATGTGCTGACAAAGATAATTACCAGTATCAGTATTCCTTTTTTTATGGTGTTGATTTACGGGGTTTTTACGAAGCGGATACCATGGAACGAATATAATCGTGTGATTGTATTTTTTTCATCGTTTCTGTTTGTTTTTTTTCTAGTATATATGGTACGCGGCCCTGTTCTTACACCTCGTTATACTGCCTCGCTAGCGTTCTTGCTTCTGCTGTTATTGTCACAGGTCCTGGAGTTTTTAATACCCAGGGTTAAAGCATACAGGCATGGTAAAAAAATAATATTTTTAAGTTCATTGTATCTATTTGTAAGTACGGTAGATTCTGTGATAACAACGCAAGGAAGTAGCAAAGACTATATTTTAGAGGCGGGGTATTGGGTAAAGGATAATTTGGATAAGTCATTACCTGTTTATTCAAATTACTATAAAGCGATTTACTATACAGATCGCGGGTACTCATTTAAGAATAGTATGGAGATGGATGACCTAATTAGGGCGGTGAGAGCTGATAAATTTAGCCAAGATACATGTGTGATTTTTCATGTTAAACAGAAAGAGACTGATCAATATCAGGGTGCAATAAATATATTGGCAGAAGAGAAGAAAATAACTTATTTGAAAGAATTTACAAACAAAAAGGGGAGTAAGTTGGTCATATTTCAGGTGGCCAAGCGCTAGTTAGTGATTATTTTGATTCAACGACTTTAGCCGGTACGCCAAATGCTGTAACGCTGTCAGGTATGTTGCTAACAACAACGGATCCGGCGCCAACGACTGCATCCTTTCCAATCGTGCAATTGTTTATGATCGCAGAACCTATTCCAATCCAGCTACGCGCCCCAATAGTGACGTTGCCAGCGATGTTAACACCAGGTGAAACATGTGCTGCTTCACCGATTACACAGTCATGATCGACGGACGCTGAAGTATTTATTATAACTCCCTTTCCGATGGTTGCGCCTGCATTTACCACGCTGTTAGCTAAACATACGGTGCCTGCCTCAATATTGGCGTTGGGTGAGATTTGGGCAGAAGGGTGAGCGACGGTGGTGATAGTGTAGTTTTTTGACTCAAATTCTCTAATCAGATCGGCGCGTATCTTGTTGTTGCCGACTGCAACTATAAGGTATGGCCAATCCTCTGGTGTGATCGATTTCATTGAGAGGTCGTTGATTACAGGAATACCACCAGAGCTCTGTAATTTTGGATAGTTGCTGTCTATAAACGCAATTCTGTCCCATTCCTCGCTGGCACTGGCGGCATCTGCTACAACACGTCCGTGTCCACCTGCTCCGACAATTAATAGTTTTCTGTTCATAATGATTTTTTGGTAGCTATTTATTGAATGTCAAAAATGCTTTTATTCGTTATTATCAGGTGTCTTTTGCAATTGATTGCATTGATATAGCTGTTTTAGATTGTTTTCCTATCAAATCAAGGAGAATCAAAACTCTTTCTTCACCGCAGTGTGTTTGAAAAATTGCATCATACCCAGAAAGCGGACCATCAATAATACTGATTTTATCACCTTGTCTGAATTCAGTTTTCTCTTCGTGATGCAGTCCATCATCTCTCTCCCTGGATTGGATTGCCGTCACCAGGCTGTCAGGGATACGTGCGGTTTCTATACCGAAGCGCACAAGCTTGCTTACTCCGTAAGTTGAGCGAATTGGGCTCCAGTCATCTACCCCTTCTGTAAGGCTGATAAACAGGTAGCGTGGAAACAGAGGTGCGGTTCTATTTTGAAGATTACTACTTTTCCCGTGATTTATTGAAAGTATTGGTAGATAGGTTTTGTAGCCTTGGCGCTCTAGCTGTTGCTGTGCCTCTAATTCCTGTCTTGGCTTTGTATATATCAGGTGCCAGTATGATGAGCGTACCATTTTGCATCCTTAAGTATCATTGAGCTGTCATTCACGGGCTCTGGATCGTTAGCCAAGTTTGGTTCTGATCGCGTCAGGTGTTATTTTCCTATGTTGAAATACAATTGCGCCATTCTGGCGATTCTATTGTGGAAATAGATATGAAATATAGCATATGGCGGCAATGCGCTCAATGATTGAACAAATGGTGTGTGAGGAGTATCATTGCATCGAATTTTGTACTGCACCCAGGTTGTGGTATGGCGGTAGCGTGCCTGAAGCCTTTCCAGATTTCTCTGTAAAAACAAAGCAGTTTCTAATGATCGATGAAGCACTCCGATATCAAATCTTGAAGCAACTTCAAGAGAATCCTAACGTAAGCCAGCGTGGCTTGGCCAAATCTCTTGGTATTAGCGTGGGGAAAATGAATTATTGCCTCAAAGGCCTGATGCAAAAAGGTTGGATAAAGGCGCAGAATTTTAAAAATAGCAGGAATAAAATTGCCTATGCCTATATCCTTACCCCAAAAGGTGTAGATGAAAAATCTAGAGTAACCATGCAGTTTCTCAAATCTAGACTCAGACAGTATGAAGAGTTAGAAATGGAAATCGAAGAGTTAAGAAAGGAAGTTGCAAATGAGCAGAAACCAATTATTCAATGAACATAGAAGGATGAACCATTGTACCCAATAATTAAAGACCGGAAGATTCGCGTCGCCGTAGTTGGTTGTGGTCGGATATCAGTGAATCACTTTGGCGCTATAGAGAAACATAAAGACAATCTGGAGTTGGTTGCTATTTGTGATGTCAAGCAAGAACTCTTAAATCAATATACTGAGAAATACCATGTTAAAGGTTATCAGAAACTAGAGGAGATGCTTAAGAGCGAGGATCTTGATCTGGTTTCTATTTGCACTCCAAGTGGCATTCATCCTGAGCAGGTGGTTATGGCTGCAAGATATGGTGTGAATGTGATGACTGAAAAACCAATGGCTACTCGTTGGGCTGATGGTGTACGTATGGTGCGGGCCTGTGATGAAGCGGGCGTCAGGTTGTTTGTGGTGAAGCAGAACCGAAGAAATACAACTCTACAGTTATTGAAACGCGCCGTGGATGAAAAACGTTTTGGCCAAATTCGGATGGTGCATATAAATGTATTCTGGACCAGACCGCAGGAATACTACGACCAGGCAAAATGGCGTGGTACCTGGGAGCTTGATGGTGGTGCATTCATGAACCAGGCAAGCCACTATGTGGATCTGATTGATTGGTTAATTGGTCCAGTGGATAGTATTCAAGCCATGACTAGTACAACTCGTGATATCGAGGTGGAGGATACTGGTGTAATTAATGTGCGATGGCGTAATGGTGCTTTGGGTTCTATGGCTGTAACCATGCTTACATATCCAAAGAACCTTGAAGGCTCAATATGCATACTGGGTGATAAGGGTACGGTGCGTGTTGGTGGTGTTGCAGTTAACGATATCCAACACTGGGAGTTCGAGGATGAGCAAGAATATGATAAGGATATTGAGGATGCCAATTATGAGACTACATCTGTGTACGGATTTGGTCATCCACTTTACTTCGAAAATGTTATAGATGTACTAAGGGGTAACACTGACCCAGAAACAGATGGCAGGGAAGGCCTCAAGTCATTGGAAGTTTTGATAGCTGCATATCTATCTGCACGGGATGGAAAAACTGTATCACTACCGCTGGAATACTGAAATGAAATACTCAGTTCATCCAAGTGCAATTGTAGATGAAGGGGCGAGAATAGGTGATGGTTCGCGTGTATGGCACTTTGTTCATGTATGTGCAGGTGCGTTGATTGGTGAAAATTGCTCATTAGGACAGAATGTTTTTGTAGGGAATAAGGTAGAAATTGGCAATAACTGCAAAATACAGAACAATGTTTCTGTCTATGATAATGTGAAACTAGAAGAGGGTGTCTTTTGTGGTCCGAGTATGGTTTTTACAAATGTTTACAATCCTCGGTCACTGATTGAAAGGAAAAATGAATACCGCGATACGTTAGTCAGAAAAGGCGCAACACTAGGAGCCAACTGCACCATTGTTTGTGGAGTAACAGTAGGTCGCTTTGCATTTGTAGGGGCTGGTGCTGTTGTTAATCGTGATGTGCCAGATTATGCACTGATGGTCGGTGTGCCAGCAAAGCAGGTAGGTTGGATGAGTGAATATGGTGAGCAAATAAGCCTTCCGCTTGAAGGTAATGGTGATTATACGTGCCCACATAGCGGGCATGTGTATGTGCTGAAAGGAACGAAGTTGGAACAAGTTTAAATGACAATTCCCTTTATTGATCTTAAGAGTCAGTATCAAGCGCTGAAACCTCAAATCCAGGAGCGCATAAATCGTGTTCTAGAGCATGGTCAGTACATTATGGGTCCTGAGGTTGGTGAGCTTGAGGAGAGGCTGGCTGATTATGCTGGTGTTAAGCACTGCATTGCCGTTAGCAGTGGTACTGACTCTCTGCTTGTCGCCATGATGGCGCTGGGTGTTGGGCCTGGTGATGAAGTAATCACAACTCCATTCACTTTTATCGCCACAGGAGAAATGATAGCGTTGCTAGGCGCGACCCCGGTATTTGTGGATATTGATGCAAGAACATACAATATTGACCCACTTAAGATAGAAGCTGCCATTACGCCTAAAACGCGAGCAATCATTCCAGTTAGTCTGTATGGGCAATGTGCTGATATGGATGCAATTAATGAAATCGCAGGCCGACATGCTTTGCCAGTTATCGAAGATGGAGCGCAGTCATTTGGTGCCACCTACAAGGGGCGGAAATCAGGTGCCTTAAGTACCATTGGTTCGACCAGCTTTTTTCCGAGTAAACCTCTGGGGGGATACGGAGATGGAGGTGCGCTTTTTACCGATAATGATGACCTTGCCAAAGCGATGCGGGAAATCCGCGTTCATGGCCAGGACCGGCGATATCATCATCCGCGCATTGGTATAAATGGTCGTATGGATACCATTCAGGCTGCCGTGTTGCTTGCAAAACTTGAATTATTTGATTGGGAAGTTGAACAGCGGCAGATTGTGGGTAACCGATATTCTGAGCTCCTGAGTCGGGGAGTGCCTTATATTAAGACGCCTTTTATTGAATCATATAACACATCGGTTTTTGCTCAATATACTATCGAAGTTGATAGCAGGGATACTATTGTTGACAAGTTAAAAGAGGCCGGAATACCCACTGCTATCCACTATCCAGTACCTCTCCACATGCAGCCTGCATTTAAATATCTTTCCCATGATAGATTATCACTTACAAATGCAGAAGTAGCTGCAAATAGGGTAATGAGCTTGCCTATGCATCCTTATATGAAAAAAGATGATCAAATATCGATTATTGGCGCATTGGGAAAGCTCTGAAACTATTTTCAAAATACTATCTCATTAAGACGCAGGCGCTTGATTGGTAACCCCGTGAGCAGCTTACAAAAATACAGGCCAGAAATTGATGGGTTGAGAGCTTTTGCAGTGGTGGCTGTAATCATCAATCACTTCGATGAACGTATCCTTCCAAGTGGATATTTAGGGGTTGATGTTTTTTTTGTAATTTCAGGGTATGTAATTACTTCCTCTCTGGTAGGCAGAGCGCGCCTTGGTTTTGGTGATTTTATTTCAGGGTTCTATGAGCGTAGAATAAAACGCTTAATTCCTGCGTTAGTGTTATTTGTGCTGGTGACCAGTATTATGATTTGTCTGGTTAATCCTTCACCAATGCTGGCTCTCTGGACTGGATTAACATCTTTATTTGGGTTGTCCAATCTTTATTTATTGAGACATTCAACAGACTATTTTGCTCAATCAACTGAACTCAATCCCTTTGTTCATACTTGGTCGCTCGGTGTAGAAGAGCAGTTTTATTTTGTTTTCCCGTTCTTGCTCTGGCTTTCTGGCTATAGCCAAGAAAAGGAAAATGGCACTAGAAATCTGCTGCTATCTGTTGGAGGGTTGTCAATTGCCTCTTTGCTTGGTTTTGCCTACCTACATAAAGTTGATCAATCCGCAGCCTATTTTTTGATGCCAGTTCGTTTCTGGGAGCTGGCTGCTGGCTGCTTTGTCTTTGTGGCCTTGCGTAAGAATTTCCTTATTCTTAATAAAATCAAATTTATACCTGGATTTCTGGTGTTTCTAGGGATGATATCTGTTTTATTCATGCCTATTTCAAAAACTGTTACTGCAACAATCCTTATTGTGCTATTAACTAGTATCTTGATCAGCAATCTACGGGAAGATTCTGTAGTATTCAGGTTTCTAACTGCAAAGAAGATTGTTTATGTGGGTGCGATTTCGTACTCCTTGTATTTATGGCATTGGGGTATTATCTCAATTAGCCATTGGACTATTGGTATATATTGGTGGACTGTACCTTTTCAAGCGGCTTTGATGTTTCTGCTGGCGGCTGCATCCTACCGCTTTGTTGAAACTCCTCTTAGAAGTAAAACATGGTTTAACGTCAGGTGGAAAACGTTCATAGGGGGAGGGGTTGCGGTTTTTGCATCTGTTTGCATGATCTTTATTCTGGCGCTACCTCTAAATGGTTATCTTTACACAGGGGCATACAAAAATACAGATTTTGTGCATGTGCAAAATAATATGGAATGTGAGCTAGGAGGTAATCTGGCTTCAAAAACACCAGGAGAATGTCTCGCCAGAAAAGATATTAAACCAAGCATATTCGTACTAGGTAATAGCCATGCGAGCAATCTTGTACCAAGTTTGCAGAAAGTCTCGAAAAAACTGGGGTACTCGAATGTTTACTATCTTACGAATGTGCAGATGTATGATCCGGATTTTTGGTCTGGAAGCAAGCTCCTCGTAGATTTTACAAATTCACTTAAAAAGAATGATTTGATTATTTATTCCCATAGTTCACCTAATCTTGCAGGTGACAGCCCTTCCATGCAGATAAAGAAAGAAATCGATGTATTGCGAAGGCTATCTATAGCTAGTGGTTCAACATTGGTTCTTGTGGACGATCTCCCCGATTTCAAAGAGTCTGAGTTTTTTCCATCATTTTCGTTTTATAGAGATGGTTACATAATGCGTAAAGAAGAGGCTATTTCAAGGCGTATTTTCCTCACGGATATTTTGCAATCATATGTAGATGGGAAGGGCGTAAATTATATTGATCCATTTGAAGTCGTATGTAATGAGGATCAATGCCCATCTGTAATGGATGGGGAATTGATGTATGCAGATAGTTCTCCGCATTTCACCAAGGAAGGCGCTAACTCCCTGATTCCCCTGTTTTATAAGTATTTGCCCTCAGTTAACTGATAAGAAATTCCAATTCTTATCGTAGACATCTTTCTGTCGTCTCAGAGATAAAGGTGATATTCCAGCAGCTTGATTAGATAGATTTTTGGTGAATCTGCGCAGTTTTTTATGAAGAAAAAGAAAAGCACAACATTTGAAGGAAATGTTCTCAGGTTATTTTCTGGTACAGGTATTGGTCAGATCATCAGTCTAGCGGCTGCCCCTATTTTAACCAGATTGTTCGCCCCAGAAGCGTTTGGTATCGCAGCGATTTATACTGCTGTAACAGGAATAATCGGTTCGTTTGTGTGTCTTCGTTACGAGCAAGCAATTGTGCTGCCAGAGGATGATGCTGAAGCGGTAAATATACTCTCTCTATGTTTAATGGCAGCTGTGGCAGTGAGTGGTATAACTTTTCTACTTGTCATGGTTGTTGATGCGCAAAAAGCGATACAGCTTGGAGAGTATGTTTGGCTAGTTCCAATATCAGTTTTTATCAGCGGGATATATTTTGCCTTCCAGTTCTGGAATACTCGAACAAAGCACTATTCAAGAATATCTATCTCTACAGTTTCTGGGAGCGTGTCCACGACAGGAGCTAGTCTTTCGCTTGGATTATTGGGGCACGTGACCGGAGGTAGTTTGATCATTGCTGCCTTGGGCGGGCAGATGGTTTCAAGTATTATGTTGGTAATACAAATTCTGCGGGCTGACGGTAAGTTTTTTCTTGAGAGCTTTTCAATTAAAAGAGTGCTGTCCTGCATGAGAAGGTATAAGGAATTCCCACTATATGGTAGTTGGTCCATTCTTCTTGGGAATGGAGCCTGGTTGCTACCGCTTATTTTGATGGGGGTATTTTTCTCCCCCGTCTTTGTTGGATTTTACGCTCTTGGTTTTCGTATACTGCAGGTTCCAACAAGTCTTATTGGGAGTTCAATTGGTCAGGTTTTCCTTCAGGAAAGTGCCGAGGCAAAAAACAATGGGACTCTGCCTGAATCGCTTGAAAAGCTGTTTGAAAAACTTGTGGCCTTAAGTCTGTTGCCGTTCTTAATGCTAATGGTCATTGGGCAGAACATGTATGCGCTGATTTTTGGCGCCGAGTGGAGAGAGGCCGGATTGTATACGCAGATACTTGCTCCTTGGGCATTGCTTTGGTTTTTATCCAGTCCCTTAACATGTCTTTTCTCTGTGATGGAGAAACAGAAGTTACAGTTAAGATGGAATATTGCAAATTTTCTAACAAGAGTTATGGCTATCTTCTTAGGTGTTTATTTTGATAGCTCCATGCTTACAGTTATCATGCTAGGCGCAATTGGAGTGCTTGTGTATGGATATAAAATAGTATTGAGTTTTAAGGTTGCAAATACGCCTCTAGCTGGCTCAATCAGCACATTTACGAAACATCTCCTGGCATCCTTGATTCCTGTTGGTCTGGTGTTTTTATTGACTATATATGAGACCAGCACATATGTAAGTGTGGGTGCCGCAACCGTTTTTGTTTTGGTTAATATTGCTTTATTTAGTTATAGAGCCTTTTCGGCAAAGAAAATAAGCTAAATGGGGAAGGCTTGAGCTTTTTGCATTTTACATCTTCCGCTTACATATGAGAATGACATTAACAGAGTAGTGTATACAAACATGAAAGATATTATAAAAAAGATTGCACCAGCCTGGGCAATGACGAAAGCAAGGCAATATAGATTAAGGCATTTAGTTAACGAGATTAATTTATTGCCTATAGAACAGATGGGGGTGGACGATAACTCTGTGCCCTGGGTTAAATTAAAAAAAGGCCGTATCTTTTTTGGATTGCCAACTAGCGACGATGAAAAAAAGATATACAGTTACATAAAGCGGAAAATAGTGACTATTGATGAGCAGTGCTTTGGTGTGATTATAGAGATTATAGATAGGTATCTTGCGCCTCGAAGCCTTCCTGGTGAATTAACGCGATCTCCAAGTAAATATGCGCCCATACGCGACCCTTTAAATGACTATGACTTGTCGAGTGATGAAAGGGAGAAAATTGCATCTAAGTTTAATTTGAGCCAGGGAGATGTTGTTGTTGATATTGGTGCGTTCCATGGCTTTGGGACCATGAGGATGGCGGATTATATTGGTGCGGAGGGGAAAATTATTGCATTTGAAGCAAATCCAGTTTCTCTCGAACTACTAAAAAGAAATGTGTCTGAGAATCACCTTCTAAATGTTGTTGTTGTGCCGAAGGCTGCCTCAAACTATACGAAGGAAGGCAGTAACTTCTATTATGATGGCGTACCAACAGGTAACTCTCTAAGAGGTGATGTGTTAGAAAATCTTGGTATTGATGGGATTGTTGAAATCGAGGTGGATGTTGATACACCAGATAATGTGTTGGAGCATATGGGTATTGATAAAGTCAATCATGTGAGTATCACTGTCAATGGTGGTGAACCCGAAGCTTTAGATGGTATGAAGAAAACAATCGATGCGTCTGATAATTTTCGTATCACCATGCCGGGGTGGTATTTTCGAGATGGTGAAAGACTGGATGAGATACTGGAGCGTAAGCTGATTCAGATGGGATTCAATAATGTTATTAAAGGCAATCTTGGTAGAGTCTTGGCATGGAAGTAGTTCATGCTGGCGACTTGTGCCATAAGAACACTGCAGAATACCAAAATGCAAGATAAGATTATAAAACTTTTGCGCCGAATTGTTTTTTATCTGCAAAACAAAGAAAGGCTCAAGATACTACCTATTAGAGCTATTAATTGGCTCTTTTACAGAAGAGTTAAGGCGGCATATCTAGTTAAGCGTGCTATTAGGAAGGCAGTTAAGACAGTTCTGCCAGAGACAAGTGCTGGAGGCGCTATTTTATTACTATCAAGATCGCGACAAAAGTATCTTGGTTCTTATGCTGGAGCTCGTTGGTATGTAAAAAAGGGACTGGATATAGAGTCATTTTTCTCAAAACTACACGAGGCTAAAGCGAATTATGTGGTTCTAAGATGGTTTGAAGATTTACCGCACATAGCTGAAGGAGAGGATATCGATATCCTGGTGTCTGATCGTGACCTTGAAATGGTGCGTGGCTTATGTGAGCCGTACGAGAATGGAGGTCAAAAGTTAGATATATACTCAGTATCTGGAAGATCTGGTTCTGACTATGAAGGTGCGGCATATTATCCTTCCAGGCTTTCACAAGAGCTTCTAGAAACAAGACGTGTTTATAAGCAAATATTTTCAGTTCCGAGTGATGATATGTACTTTGTTGCTTTGGCTTATCATGCCGTGTTTCATAAAGGTAAGGAATCTGGTTTGCCTTTTTCTAAACAAGATTCATCTGAATATATATCTGATCACAAATATCCAGAGATTCTGAAAAAGATGGCGCTAAGCCTTGATCTTGAAATTGATGATTTTTCATTTAGTGGGTATTACCATTACCTAGAGAGAAAAGGCTATGTGCCAGAGCTGGACACAATAAGGCTTCTTTCTCGCCCCAATCAGTGGTTAAGGGAGTTTACATATGATGATGGCTCAGTAAATGCCCAGGTCAATGGAGAGGTTGTGGTATTTATTATAAGGGAGTGGGCTATTAAAAATGACAAAATTAACTTCATAGAAGAAAGTCTGCAGGCAAGTGGTTTTGATATTTTACTTATTTGTAATTTAGACCATGAGGCATCAATTCGTACTAAAGAAAATGTGCGTGGAGGTCAGTGGGGTAAGGGGCCATACCCGGTGAGTGGCGGCGATCCTGCTGCTATTATTGTTTGTTTTGATTATGTCCCTGTTGCACCATCAGAAAGCCAGAAGGATTTATACCCGCATTTGAGTAATAGTAATATACTGGTGAAGCATAAAATCAGGGATGCAATTAATCGCGATCTAATATTTTATAAACATGTTAATTGTATTCATTCCGCAGATGATGAGGCGGAATCATGGAAGTATCTGCAAGAGGCAGTGCCGGAATGTGTTGATGATATATCTGTGAAGGTTGGTTCTATTCGAAATAGCGGGTATTTTCATGGTAAACAGATAAAACACGTTTTTGTAGAAAATGGTACGAGGGCTAAAACAGAGTTGATCGAATACGATGGTGAGTTGTGTGTTTTAAAGACATATAAGCCTGGACGGGAAAGATTTCTGGAGAGAGAGGCTTATGCGTATCAAGAGTTCAGTTCAAAAATTCAAACTGTACCCCCGTTGATCAAGAGGGGAACTAACTACATTATTACCTCGTATTACAAAAACGTACTTGATAATAAAACTGAGGACGAGGCGAGACGAATAGTAAGAGGATTTACCGCAGAAATCCTGGATACAATGAAGCTATTCTATGATAACGGGTATGCGATATTAGGGTTCTACCCGGGAAATCTTATAGTTACGACAGACAATCATCTAAAAATCATTGATTTTGAGTTTTTGTACGAATACAAAAAAACTCCGGCGTCATTCTCAGGCTCGTATGATGTTGTAGGTGTCCCCGCGGGCTTTAGTGGTGATCTGCCTCGCGGCGACAGTAATCATACAATAAAGAATACATGGAAAGATTATCTTGATATGTCGTTAGTTGCAGAATATTTAAAAACTGCCAGTTAATTAATGGTCGGCATAATTTTCATTGGAAGTACGGAATCGTATTTATGTTGAGCATAAAATGATCCTGTCATTGCAAGTGTAGTGTGTTGGTTTATATTCTATTCCTTATGTTTGAGTTATGAAGTTTTGTGAGTCAGTAATGATATCACGATGCTTGTTTATATCATGTTGAGATAGAAAAGTTTGACCTTAATAATCAAATCAGCATTACCGCTTAAATCTGAGCAAAAGTATGTGTGCGATATTGTTTTTAGCGAGTTTCTAGGCTTTGAGTGGAAACATGAAGTTTCAGAATTAGATGGCATCAGTATTAGGCTTGATAATGAGTCCGGTGAACTGTATATGCCGGATATGTTTTTTAAAGGTGCCTACGCAAAATGGCTATCTAAGGAGACTTTACCATTAACGCCTTTTAGGTATTGGGATGTAAACGAACTTGGTTCTGAGGTTTGTCTTGTCGACGCGCTGGTTCCAGTTATTTATGGAGATGGCTATTATCTTTGGGATGAAAGCGTACGAGAATTACGAATTCCAATTGATATATTAGGCTCAGCGTTTTTTATGCTTTCACGTTATGAGGAAGTGGTTTCAGGAGAGCGCGATAATCATCATAGGTTTCCGGCTATTGCGTCATGTATATTCAGCGAAGAATTATTAGATCGCCCTATTGTTGATGAGTATATTGAAGTTTTATGGTCGTCAATGCTGAAAATATGGCCAACACTCAAGCGAAAGCCGCGCGCCAGAACGATTAGGGTAACCTGTGATCTGGATCTTCCATATTCAGTTAACTATTCAGCAAAAAGCATGGTTAAAGGCCTGCTTGATGATGCTTTTCATCAAAAGAATCTGAAACTAGCTCTACGCAATCTTTATACACGCATTCGCGCACTAAGAGGCAACTTTAGTGGTGATCCGTATCTGGACGCCATTTACTGGATGATGGACGTAAATGAGCGTATAGGAAATCGCATATGTTTCTACTTTATTTCAGAAAAAAAACATCCTCTGGACGGATGGTATGATCTTGATGAGCCGGTTATATGTGAGCTTATTAAAAATATAGGTATGAGGGGTCACGAGATTGGATTGCATCCAAGCTACAATAGTTATCTAGACCCAGATCAAATAAAGAATGAAGTCAATGCACTGCAACGTGCGTTACAGAGTAATGGCATTCACTTTGAAGCTTTTGGGAGTCGGCAGCATTATCTGCGCTGGGATAGTTCAAAGACGTCTGCGAATCTTGAAGCTGCCGGTATAGTTTATGATTCTACTCTCGCCTATGCTGATTGCTCTGGCTTTCGTTGTGGCACAAGCAGGGAATTCACAATGTTTGATTTTGTATCTCGCCGTAAAATGAATATAAAACAACGGCCGCTTATATTAATGGAGACGACAGTCCTGGAAAATCATTACCAGGGCCTTGGGTATACAGATGCAGCGATGAACTACATGTTAACACTCAAGAAGCGAGCATTAGACATAGGGGGAGAGTTTACACTGCTATGGCATAACTCATCTTTTCCAAGAGACGATGCAAGATCAATGTATCTGGAATTAATTAAAAGCTGACCGGCTGCGCCGGCATCAGGTAATAACTGATTGTTTGCAATTTTCTCATTGGAATATTTGGCTCTGTATTCAAGCCTTACTGATCCGGCCAATAAGCTGCAAGTTGTAAACGTGGTTGGTGATATCTTATGAAAACAATTCTTGTGATTACAGAGTGCTTTCCTCCGATAAATAGGACGGCATCACTAAGGCCTGGTGCTTGGGCTAGATATCTTTATGATAATGATTACTATCCTGTCTTTGTAACAGCAGGGGAGAATGTGATAGGGGCTGAAGCGCACGAAAAAAATGATAAATATGAGGTGTTCAGGGTTAATTGTGAAGATACAATAATAAATAAAGTAAGGCACAGGTTTGCTGGTAGTGTGTTAGGTAAAGTGTTCGGGATGATTGACATGGCGTTTGAAAGTTGGCTGTTTTATAGCCGACTTAAAAGTCTTGAGCCGTGCGCAATAAGAAATATCTCTATAAATAAACCTGTGGGAATGGTTGTAACTGCCCCCTCATTTAGCTTGTTTCTTCTTGCTGCGCATATATCAAAACAAACAGGACTGCGGTGGATTGCTGATTATAGAGATGACTGGACTACCAATGAGGAGAGTTCTATTTTTACGCGGTTTAAGTACGTGATATTTGAACGGATCTTGGAGAAAATGGCGCTCAAAAGTGCTTCTGCCTACTTTGCTGTGTCCGATGTCCAGCTAAAAAAGATTGGAGGTTTGATTAGAAAGCCAGGGTATTTGCTGGAAAATGGTTATGACCTGAATCATGAAGTAAGTATAAATGCACAGGGATTATTGCCATTTAATATAGAAGACAATAAGCTTAACGTGATTTATACGGGCACACTATATAACACGCAAAGCCTAAACTATCTCATTTCTGTACTCGAAGAACTAAATTATGAGCTCAGACAGCATCTTTCAATCTTTTTTGTAGGAGTTGATGAGAGGCAGCTGCTTTCTTATCCACGTCTTATTGAGCATTACGGCAAGACGATATTTTCATGTGGCCGGACAAATAAAAAATCTGCAGATAAGTTGCTTGAGTTGTCAGATGTAGCCTTATATGTTGCTTATTTGGATAAAACAGGTTGTCCAATCAAAGGAATCCCATCCAGTAAACTATACGAATATATAAAATTAAAAAAGCCAGTAATAATGATGCCAACAGATGGTGATGTCGCCGAGCAAACTTTACATTCAATTGGACTGTGTGTTCGCGGAACAACAGTTGTTGAATCTGCTAGGCTGTTAGAAAAATTGATAGAAGAAAAGTTATCTGATGGAAACATAGAAACCAGTATTAATAATGAAGCATATCTAAACGCTTCTTGTGAGCGGATAGTTGAGAGAATGTCAGGATACATGGATGAAACGTTTGGTTAGTGTCAATAATATAGTGTTAGCTATAGTAGTCCAGCAATAGTTGGTAAGTCATTTGGTTTCTAGTGGCTATTCCTCAATTGTAGTTGCATGTGTGTACATCGTACTAATTGCCAGATATCCAATTTTAGAATTGTTTAGATGTAATGTTAAACCAGCATAGTTGGTTTTATGTGCATTAAGCTCTATTTTAGGAGTAGATTAGATGAAAAGAATTATTAGTCAGATTCCAATAATTGGTTCCATATCAAGAAAAATATACAGATCAATAGTAAAGCAAGACGAATTTCCTGGTTCCGAGGAGTACTGGAAAAGAAGGTATGAAACAGGAGGTGATTCTGGTTCTGGTTCATATGATCAGCTTGCGGAATTTAAGGCAGAGATAATTAACACTTTTGTATCAGAAAATAATATTAAAACAGTTGTTGAATATGGTTGCGGAGATGGAAATCAACTGTTGTTTTCAAACTATCCAGCATATATTGGATTCGATGTAAGCTCTAATGCAATCGAACGTTGCAAGAGACTTTTTAGGGATGATAAAACCAAGCAATTTAAGCTTATTTCAGAATATAAAGATGATGTTGGAGAGCTGACAATGTCTCTTGATGTCATATATCACTTAACCGAGGATGATGTATATATAGCCTACATGGATAGGCTGTTTGGCTCATCGGAAAAATTTGTGATCATATATTCATCTGATTTTGAAGGTGAACAGACTAATCACGAAAAGCGGAGACGCTTTACCGATTGGGTGAATAAAAATGCAACTAACTGGAAATTACGCTGCTGTATACCAAATAAATACCCATACATTGACGATACGCAAGGCTCACACAGTGATTTTTATATATATGAAAAATGCTCATGAGCCTGGAAATTGTTATAAATAAAATACATGAGAATTATATTAGGGTTATTTTAATCTACGAGATATAAAGACATGATATTTGTCTAGGTAGATCGCGAGACACTAAACAAGTGCACATATTACTACTGCCGTCGGGGCTCTATAAGCCATCAAAGGATTCAATGTCTGGTATCTTTGTACAGCATCAGGCATATGCTCTTCGTGATGCGGGATTGAAAGTAGGCATTATTTCTGCTGGCCTGATTCCTTGGAATAAAGTTTTTACAAGCTTCCCATACAACGAATATGAGATAGATCAAGGTATCCCTGTCTATCGATATTTCGTCAAAAAGATGCTGCCAGGAAGAGTCCTGGTACGATTAGGCTTGGGTAGGTTGCTTGCGGAACATGAAGCTCTATATATGAAGTATATCGAAGAAAATGGCGTGCCTGACATTATTCACGCTCATAACTCTCTTTATGCTGGTGTCGTCGCTTGTCACTTAAAATCTAAGTTCAATGTGCCAGTAGTTGTAACAGAGCATGGCTCGGAATATGGTAGAAAGCTCCTGAATGGTATTCAACTCAAGGAATCACTTCGAGTACAGAAAGAGGCAAATTGTAGAATAGTTGTGAGTAAAGCCCAGAGAGGCTGGCTGCATAGCGCACTTGGTATAGATGAAAATCTTATGATTGTGATTCCAAATCTGGTTCAACCTTTTTTTGAGCAAAAACAAGTTAGTGAAAGCGTATGTAACATAGAAAAAGAGAAATTTGTATATTTAAGCATTGGGTGTCTGGATGAAAATAAAAATCATTCTGGATTACTTGAAGCATTTGCAGATGCGTTCAAAGGCGAAAGTAATGTTTGTTTGAGGGTGATTGGAGATGGTCCGCAAAGAGATTACTTAGTCAGGAAAGCTGCAAAATCAGGTGTTTCTGATCAAGTTTCGTTTCTTGGTGAGTTGGGGCGCAAAGATGTTGAGAAGGAGATAAGAAACTGTAGTGCCTTGGTGCATCCAAGTAAATTCGAGACATTTGGTGTAGTGTTGATTGAGGCATTGGCGTTTGGCAAGCCTGTTATTTCTACCTCATGTGGTGGTCCGCAGGACATCGTAAACGATGAAAATGGAATTCTTGTTCCTGTTGGTGATATTGAGCGCTTGTCAATTGCAATGAAGGAAATAATCTCGAATTATCAGAAATATAGCTCAGATAAAATACAAAATAATTGTAAGTACAAGTTCGGAAGTGAAGTTGTTGTGAAAAAAATCATAAGTTGCTATCGGTCTGTTCTGGGTAGTAAATAATATAAGACCCGAATGGCACTTACTTAAGCCCCAACACATTGAAATAATTGCAAAAGTGACTGATGTAAAGTTAGGCTTCAAATTGCCAAACCATCCACCAACATCAGGGACCAGTCACATGTCTAATCATAGCGCCAATGCCATTCGTACCCAACAGCGATTTATCCGCGCCAAGAAGACAGAAACTCATTGTTTAAGCACCTTTAACCTCATAACTGGCGATATTTTGCTCGATGAGCTTGAAATACTATTACCCGAACATCGCGAACGACTTTTTCCTCCGACGGAAACGCTAGCCATGTTCATTTCTCAGATCATGAATTCTGATCAGTCCTCCCAGTAGACGGTTAATCAGGCGGCTATGCATCGGCTAATCCATGGGTTCCCGCATTGCAGTACGCATATCTGATGCTACTGTCGCGCACGACAACGCCTCCCGGTAGATATGATCTCAGGATTAACCTGCTATCTTGGAGAGCAGATTGACCAAAAACTTCCTGAGCAATGGCGGTCGCAAGGGCACAGGGTACGCCTTGTTGATGGAATCACCGTGACTATGCCGAATACGCAAGCCAATCAAGCGGTATTTCCGCAACAAGGTGGACAGCGAGATGGATTAGGGTTTCCGATACTGTAGTATCGTAGGCATCACATGTTTGTCCAGCGGAGCGGTATTGAATTCCGCCATAGGACGTTTCAATGGCAATGGAGGAGATGAACAGACGCTTCTGCGCTCAATTGAAGGAACACTTGATAGCGGAGATATCCTGTTAGGCGATGCCTTTTTCCCTACGTACTTCTTCATTGCCAGGTTGTTTTCCCAAGGCATCGATATCCTGCTGGAACAGCAAGGGGCGAGGAAGCGTGTAACTGATTTCCGGCGAGGCAAACATCTCGGATTGCGCGACCATGTGATCAACCTTAACAAGCCTAAAGTTAAGCCAGCGTGGATGGATAAGAAGATCTGGCAGGATGCGCCGGAAAGCCTTGCGATACGCGAATGCAAAGCCAATGGCAAGATCATGGTCACCACGTTGATGTGTCCAAAAACATTCGCTAAAGCATCCCTGAAAGGGTTATACAAACAGCGCTGGAATGTTGAGCTTGATATCCGCAATATCAAATAGACAATGGGTATGAACATACTCAGTTGCAAAACATCTGGGATGGTAATCAAGGAAAGTTTGGTTTATCTTCTGGCCTATAATTTGACACGGCTGCTCATGATGCAGGCAGCGAACATTGCGGGCATATTACCCAGAGAAATTAGCTTCAAACACAGTTTGCAGCTATGGCTTATATGGGGTCTTCAAGCAGACACTTCAGATGATGATATGCTGTTGCTGGTTTGTAAATTGAAGGCGCACAGCGCGTCGGGAATCGTTCTGGTTGTATCGATCCAAGAGCCGTCAAGCGAAGGCTAAAACCTTATGATACCGTGTATTCAGGCAAGGGAAATTGTTGAAAGACAGGGGCATCCTAGGAGGCTTAAGTAAGTGCCATTCATATAAGACCCTTTTTTGCAGTAAAGATGAAACCAGTTATTCGTGTAAAAAGTCAGTCAGATGGGTTCACTGGTTTTGTATCTAGAAAGCATAAGTCAACTTGATAATATGAAATCACATAATTCGGTAGAGAACTCATTTGCCAAAGACGCGGCTACCCTGGTGACGGGAACGGTTATATCTCAGCTGATTATTGTTCTTTTCTCGCCTGTTTTGACCAGGCTTTATACGCCTGTAGAGTTTGGTGTGCTGGCCATATATTCCTCAATACTTGGTGTAGTTAGTCCAGTATTAAGTCTCAGGTATGACATGGCAATTGTTTTGCCCGGTAGTCAGAAACGCGCCAATGACCTTGTGAATTTGAGTTTATTATTGGCTCTGCTTTCTGGATTCTTCGCTTTTGTTCTCATTGTTTTTCTTCAGGATGAGGTCGCAAGGGTATTCGGTCAAGAGTATGGGCAAGTCATACAGTGGTTATTAGTTGTTGGTATTATTCTCATTGGGTTGCATCAGGCGATCAACTTCTGGGCGATTAGGAATAAGAGCTATTCTGCGATTGCTGGATCCAAATTCAGTCAGTCATTCTTTATGACCTCTATGCAATTGACGGGTTATCAATATGGGTCAATAACACTAATTATTGGGCAAATCTTTGGCCAAATTAGTTCGACAATTTACTTGGTGTATGTAGCCTGTGTACGTGATCGTTTAGTGATTAGGTTTTCGAACGCAAGGAGGATTATGGCAGCCGCAAGGCGGTATAAAAAATTTCCCTTATATACTACATGGTCTGCGCTGATTAATAGTGCTGGCGTGCAATTGCCAATTATGTTGTTTGCGCTCTATTTTGGTATTCAGTCGGCAGGGTTTTATGCGTTGGCGCAGCGTATTCTTAATCTGCCAATGGCGATTATTGGGAGTGCCATACAAAGTATATTTTTTACAAATATCGCTGATGAGATTAGAAGGAAGCGCGCTGCCAGCATAGTAGTCAATTTTTTTAGTTTCCTTGCCCGTCTAGTTCTACCTCCTATGTTGTTGGTGATTGTATATGCGCCAGAAGCTTTTTCCTTTGTGTTTAGTGAAGCATGGAATTTTGCAGGGCAACTAGCTCAATTGATGGCTATATGGATAATATTTCAGTTCTGTACTGGTCCTCTTACATTGGTATTTGCTGCCTTGGGACAAAATAGGCTTGATTTTGTACTCCAGGCAGTTATGTTTTCTGTTCGAATGGGGGCAATATTAATTGGTGTGATTAGCGGTAGTTTTTATATGACGATAGCTATTTTCTCAATTGGTAGTGCTGTTTGCTACGTCGTAATCTTCGTAATAATATGTAGGCTTGTGCATGCAAGTATGAATCATGTTGCTAAGATTTTTATAAAGCACTTTGTTTATTCTCTTCTTATTATTTCTCCCCTTGTGTTTGCAGACTATATGAGTTCATCTATAACAATTTTGCTAACTGCATTTATGGGTACTGTGGTCTTGCTTGGTATGTGGTATCTAGATTTATGGCATACATATGATTCCATTAGATTAGAGTCCAGATCATCATCATGAGTGGCTTGATTTCAAGCATTTTAAATTCAAGAGACCAATTCCTCGATTCCAGACTATTTGGAAAATATGGTAACCAGGTGGAGATTATTCTGTTTGGTCTTATTGGTTTAGGGCTTGCCGTTCCATTTATTGAGCAGGCTATACCAATCAATATTCCAATATTAGTTTTTACGCTTGTTCCTATTGCGCTATACCTGCTTTTATTTTCAAGCGTGGATGATTATTTGAGAGTGCTGCGGCCAGGTCTATTTACACTGGTTCTTGTATTTCCCTTGGGAGTTTATTTCATAGCGGCAGTTAATAGTAATGTTTCATTATTCAGTAGCATATGGATTGCGTTTTTTTATGGTTGTTTTTACCTGATATTAATAATTTTGCTTACCGTGTTTTTTGATAGTCAAAGAGCATATGTGCCAATTAGCAAGTTTTTCAGTGCTTCCGTTTCTGTCGGCGCCGTAGTGGCCGCTTTTGCTGGGTTGTACAAGTTCCTTGTTTTTAGAAATGGAGTAGTACTAGATTTTGTTTCTAAAGTTAGCCCTGAGCGTTATCCTAGTGGAACATCTTTGCTGAACGACTACAATTTTTTTAGCCTCACGCTTTTGTTGGGAGCGCTATTTTTAATTAGATATTGCACTGAAACAAAATCGTCAAAATACGCATTTTTATTGGCGTTTTGTTGTACAGTAGTGATTGTTGCTGGGATATATTCATGGTCGAGACGATTTATTATTCTTGCCCCACTTCTTCTTCCATTGGCGGCAGGTTTTCGATTGTATAGTAGTCGTAGTATGGAGGGCGCAGTACGGCCGTTAGCTATTATTGCAGGAGTAGTTGCAGCCCTAGTGATCATGGTTATTGTTCTTGATGTTTCAGGAGGCCTCTATGATAGAGGTCTGTCCGTTCGGGTTGCGACTTTTGCCACAGATGACCACGGTGCGAGCCCACGATTGGAGAGATGGCAATATGCATGTGAGCTGATTTCTAAATCTAATATTTGGCATATCAATGATTTTCATTATCGAGAAGAATATGGGTGTAAATTTGTCAGCTGTCTGCATGATGACTATCCGCATAGCATGGCCCTTTCAGCAATTCATTATGGAGGAATTGCGGGCTTTCTCTCGGTAATAATTTTATATATATATATATTATATTTGCTATTTAAATTGGTTAAATCACTATCTGCCAACCTGGAAATAGCCCTGACTCTGGTATCCGTGGTCCTGTATACTGCGATTTCTGGAGATACCATGTTTTCTATGCCTGTTTTACTTGTTTCGTTAATAATTGCGAAAATGGCTGTGGAGGCAGAGAGAAAAAATAAACCTTCCATCCAATGAAAGCAGTTTAACTTTATGGTGTGGCAGGAAAATTATAGTTCCCATAAAGGGATTTGACTGGTTAGTTATGTTTATCATCTTGATATTATGAAAATATTTCATATAACCCACACCGATATTCGGTCAGATAATAGAATTCTGAAAGAGTTAACTGCGCTGTCTGGCGTTGATTCCTATAAGGTATATGGTGCTGGTGTTTCAATGGACGAAGGAGCAGCCGCAAGTAAACAAGATCAGTTGTTTGATATGATTGCTTTCGATCTGTGGACAGGGCATCTTGGTTGGCTTCCCAGGCCATTAAGATATGCATTGATAATGACCGAGCTCACACTGCGATCAGTTTACAAAGGGATAAGGATAAGCCCAAAGGTAGTGCATTGTCATGATTCTTTGGTACTTGCTGCTGGTGTTTTGATTAAACTCCTTACTGGAGGAAAACTGGTCTACGATGCTCATGAGCTTGAATCCAACAAGAATGCCCAAACTCCAATTCTGTCCAAGTCTACCCTTTTCCTGGAAAAGATATGTTGGCGCTATGTTGACCATTTTATAACTGTTAGCCCTTCAATAATTGATTGGTATAATGAAAATCTTGGAGAGAAACCTAGTTCACTAATCCTTAATTCTCCCGTGATTCAGACGGATAGCGTAGAAGATGATTGTAATGTTGCAATGTATAGCAAGGGTTATTTCAACGATAGATACGATATTCCATCAGATAGGCTGATCTACATTTATCTTGGGTTGTTGGTTCAAGGTAGAGGCATAGAAGATATAGTTTCCGTCTTTAAAAAAAGTGATTTAAAATCACATGTTATATTCGTGGGGTATGGTGATATGACTGAAGAGATTGGTGAAATCTCTTCGAATTATACAAATATTCATCTACATGAGCCTGTTCCGCACGAAAATGTGGTTTCCCTGGTTCGAAATGCAGATATCGGTTTGTGTTTGATTGAAAACGTATCATTGAGTGATTACTATTGCTTGCCGAACAAGCTATTTGAATATGGGTTTGCTGGTATTTTTGTCCTTGGCTCCAGATTTCCAGATATTGAATCAACCATTCAAAAATATCAGTTGGGTTATTGCTGTGATAATGATGTTCAATCTATAGAAAATGTTGTTCGGGAAATTGAAGCTGAAGGCATCTCTACAAAAGAGATGGCTGATTTGACAGAATTAAGCTGGCAGGCTCAAGCTGAGCGGTTGCTACATTTGTATGCCGGTATTCTCAAAAGATAATGATGCTAATCCTGTGTCGTTCTTGTTCAATAATACTGTTTAACATTTATCTGTGATTACAGAATATTGTGTGTTGGTATTCCGAATAAATCACGAAGCGATCATGGTTTTTTAGTCGTCTGGGCTCAATGGATTGCTACAGGCCTTGTTGTTTTCGTTGCGGGACATCAAATGCTTCAATGTTTGAGTTGCTTATAGCTAGTAAAATTAAATTTTCTTTAAAAGCCGTACTTATGTACACAATTAGTGAAGATATATAAATATGTGTGGTATTTTTGGAGTTATCTCTAAACGCTCGGTTGATAAGTTCTATGTAAACAAACTGGCATCGCATGCGGAACAGCGCGGCAGAGATTCCAGTGGGTTGCTTATTTATGACAGCGGCGTTTACAGGGCTTATCGTGCAGACTACAAAATCACAAGCTTGTTAAAAGACGTCAAGCTGGTTGAGAGTAGTGTTGTAATGGGTCACAGCAGACTTGTTACAAATGGGTTATCTGATAATCAGCCTGTAATTCGAGATGATATTTGTGTGCTCCACAATGGAATCATAGTTAATCATGAAGAGATTTGGTCGGAAATCGGAAAGGATAGAACTCTCACAATTGATACAGAAGTAATTGCGGCAATAGCATCTAATTTTCTGGATAATGGTGGTTCTCTTGATGAATTGCCAGAAGAGATTATACGCTTATGTGATGGAGTAGTTGCCTGCGCATTAATTATTCCAAGGCTTGGTAAGCTATGTCTATTTTCAAATAATGGCAGTTTGTACCTGGGCAACAAAGATAACGATATTTTATTTGCATCAGAGCGTTATCCGTTGACCGAAATTGGATGTCGGGAGGTTGTGCAAGTTACTGATGCGGTCATTGTAGATATCCCTTCTTCAGAAAAGCCGCTGCAAATTTCAGATAAGCAGCATCGCACTATTGACCTTATACCTGGCTTATCACTTTACAGCGATGAAGAAACGTTATTAGAGTATCATGAACACGAGTTGCGCCGGTGTACTAAATGCTTGCTGCCGGAAACAATGCCCTATATCAGGTTCGATAACGAAGGGGTTTGC
Organism: Sedimenticolaceae bacterium; assembly: GCA_050291725.1. GTDB lineage: Bacteria > Pseudomonadota > Gammaproteobacteria > Chromatiales > Chromatiaceae > JAAGZL01. The sequence continues at coordinate 302,249 of JBNKKH010000032.1, read as the reverse complement.
AACTATTGTCATAACTATAAACCCAGAAATAAACCAAAGCCCACAGAAGAGATTTTTGAGCTTGTAGAACAGTATAGGCGTAACAATGAGAATGACTGTATTATCCCATTTTCTGGAGGGCGGGATAGTTGCTATGGATTGCATCTCGTTGTTAATGAGCTAAAGATGCAGCCAGTAACATACACCTATGACTGGGGTATGGTAACCGATCTTGGACGTAGAAACATAAGTCGTATGTGCGCCAAACTCGGCGTTGAAAATATTATCGTTGCCGATGATATTACGAAAAAGCGTAATAATATTGCCATGAACCTAAAGGCATGGTTGAAGTCGCCTCATTTAGGCATGATTAGCATTCTGACTGCTGGAGATAAACATTTTTTCCGACATGTTGAAACCATAAAAGAACAGACAGGCATATCGTTGAATTTATGGGGTATAAACCCATTAGAGGTGACGCATTTTAAGTCTGGATTTCTTGGGGTGCCGCCGGATTTTGCTGAGGAACGTGTTTACGCTCACGGTATTATGAAGCAGTTACGTTACCAAGGATTGCGCTTGCGAGCTATGGCGCAGAGCCCCGGTTATTTTAATAGTTCGCTGTGGGATACTTTGTCTGGGGAGTACTATAGAAGCTTTACTGAAAAGACAGATTATTATCACGTTTTCGACTATTGGAGATGGGATGAAAAAATAATCGATGAAACTCTAGATCTGTATGATTGGGAAAAAGCTCCGGATACTAATACAACATGGAGAATCGGAGATGGCACAGCTGCGTTCTATAACTATGTTTACTATACTGTCGCTGGTTTTACTGAGCACGATACATTTCGCAGTAATCAAATTCGTGAAGGTGATCTAACTAGGGAAGAAGCGCTTGAAATGGTTAAAGATGAAAATAGGCCAAGATATCCAAATATAAAATGGTATCTTGACGCGATAGGGCTTGATTTTAAGGACGTGATCAAGGTGGTTAATTCAATTCCAAAACTCTACACTTATTGATTCCTAATAATTTCTTTCATAACTATATAAGCCCAAATGGGATACTTACATCTTTAGAAAAGTTGGTATATTTTTTATTTGGCACAGGATTGTACCCATGTTGACAGTTAGTTAACTGTTATTGTGGCAGCACCTTAATCATGAAAAATGTCTGGATACTAAACCATTATGCTCAGGCGCCTGGCGGTGTAGGAGGTGTTCGTCATTTCAGTCTTGCAGAGAGTCTCGCCGCTGAAGACTGGTCTGCAACTGTAATTGCGGCTAGCGTAGCGCATGCAACTGGTAGGCAGCATCTGAGAGGCTTGTCTTTACGTAGATTGCGCGATGTATCCGGTGTGCCATGGTTGCTCATACGTACACCGGCATACAAGGGTAATGGTATTAGCCGAATCATTAACATGCTGGTTTATACCATAATGACGTTGATTCCAGGGATGTTGCGGGGGCTAGCCCGGCCTGATGTTATTATAGGTTCATCCGTACACCCACTCGCAGCGTGGGCGGGGTCAGTACTTGCAAAACGCTACAGGGTTCCTTTTGTTTTTGAAGTGCGGGACCTGTGGCCAGCAACACTTGTCGATATGGAGCGATTGTCTCCTAATAGCCTCATGACTAGGTTGCTATATAGATTGGAGCGTAGATTATCCACTAAGGCTGCCATGATTATAGTTTTGTTGCCTCGAGCAGCAGAGTATTACCAGGCATTAGGTGTTGACAGGGAAAAAGTAATGGTGCTGCAAAATGGCGCTTATGTTGATGAGAAAGCACCGGTTTTGCCACCTGAAAGAGATCAGTTTGTCTTAATGTATTGCGGGGCTATGGGGGAGGCAAATGCGCTTCAAACACTTATAGATTCTTTATGCCAGGTTGAAAAAAGATGGAATGTAAATAAGCAGTTTAAATGCCGTTTGGTAGGTGCCGGACCTGAGAAGGATGCGCTAGAGAGACGTGCGCATGAACTAGGGTTGAAGTCACTCTCATTTGAGATGCCAGTGCCAAAAAACCAAGTTGCTGATCTGTTGGCTGAAGCTGATGCTTTTGTTATCACTCTCAGGGATTTGCCCAATCTTTACCGCTTTGGTATTAGCATGAATAAGATCTTTGACTATATGTCTGCTGGAAGACCGATTGTGATGGCCGCTGATGTACCAGACAATCCTGTGGCTATGGCAAATGGCGGGGTTGTAGTGAATCCAGAATCGCCAGATGAGCTTGCTGAAGCTATCTTAACCCTAGCAAATAAACCCAGGGAAGAAAGTGAGGCAATGGGTAAAAATGCTTGGCAGTATGCTCTCGATAATCACCACTATATGAATCTTGCTAGGCAACTTGCAGGTAGGTTGAATAGTGTTGTATCAAATTCGGATAAAGCAATTAAATGAAGCGTCTGTTTGATCTGGTAGGCTCATTCTTTGGGTTGGCTTTATTGGCTCCTGTCATGTTGATAGTGGCATTCCTGGTGATGGTCTTACTTGGTAGACCGGTTATATTTCGTCAAGAGCGTCCCGGGTATCAGGGCAGGATTTTTCAAATGTATAAATTCCGAAGCATGTCCAATAAGGTGGGTGTAGATGGGGAGCTGCTTCCTGATGAGCAAAGGTTGGGTAGTTTTGGTAGGTTTCTCAGAAAATCCAGTCTTGATGAATTACCAGAGCTTTTTAACGTTTTAAAGGGAGATATGAGCTTGGTTGGACCAAGGCCGCTGCTGGTGGAGTATTTGCCTCTCTATACTAAAAAACAAGCACGCCGTCATGATATTAGGCCTGGAATTACTGGATGGGCTCAGGTAAATGGCCGTAACGCTATTACTTGGGAAGAAAAGTTTGACTTGGATGTTTGGTATGTCGATAACAGGACTTTTGCATTAGATCTGAGAATAATATTGATGACTATTCTGAAAGTGTTTCGAGGTTCAGGTGTTTCACAGTCAGGCTACGTAACTGCGGCTAAATTTACTGGAAGTCAGCGGTCTAAGGAGTAAAAAGTCATTTTGTTGTTGATTGTTGTCGCATGCTAATCTCTATAAAAATGACTGTAGTGAGCTTGATCATAAGAAGTATTTTAAAGAAATAAACGTAGCGAGTAAGTGGCTCAATAAGATTATTATGAAATTAGAATTCGCCCCATGGCCATATTATGAGGAAGATGAGATTGAGCTCACTAAGCGTGTACTTGAGTCCGGAAAAGTAAATTACTGGACTGGTGAAGAGGGTCGGTTCTTCGAGAAAGAGTTTGCAAGCTACTCTGGTGTGAAACACGCGGTGGCGGTAGCGAATGGGACGCTGGCTCTGGAGTTGGCGCTGAATGCAGCAGGTATTGGTCCTGGTGATGAGGTGATTGTCACATCGCGTACATTTATTGCTAGCGTTAGCGCTATTGTGCTTTCTGGGGCAACTCCAGTATTCGCAGATGTTGATAGGGATTCACAGAACGTCAACGCGGAGTCCATTTGTGCTCGAATAAGTGAGAAAACTAAAGCCATAATTGTGGTTCACCTTGCAGGTTGGCCTTGCAACATGGATCCAATATTAGATCTTGCCAAGAATAATGACATTAAAGTTATTGAGGATTGCGCCCAAGCTCATGGTGCAAGATACAAAGGTAGGCCTGTAGGTAGTATGGGGGATATTGCTGCATTCTCTTTTTGTCAGGATAAGATTATGTCTACAGGAGGTGAAGGAGGAATGCTTCTTACCAATGATGATTCTATGTGGGAGAAGGCTTGGGCCTATAAGGATCATGGTAAGAGCTATGATGCCATTTACACTCGCGAACAGAGTAGTGGGGAGGTTTTTCGTTGGGTCCATGAATCGTTTGGGACGAACTGGCGCATGACAGAGATGCAGTCAGCGATTGGGCGTATACAATTGAAAAAGCTGGATAGCTGGGTGGAAAGAAGGCGTGCGAATGCAAAAGTTTTGGCAGAGCGATTTTCCAGTCATCAAGTTTTGCGTACACCTTTGCCAGGACAAGAGTGTTATCACTCATACTATAAATTTTACACTTTCATTCGTCCTGAACTCCTCAAGAGGGAATGGAGTCGTGATAAGATAATCCATGCGATAAATAGTGAGGGTGTTCCATGTTTTTATGGTAGTTGCAGTGAGGTGTATAGGGAGAAGGCGTTTATGAAAACTAACCTAGGCCCGGTTGAACCTCTTCCCGTCGCGAAAGAGCTTGGGGAAACAAGCTTGATGTTTCCTGTCCACCCAACACTATCTGAAGCAGATATGCATCGCGTTGCTGATGTAGTAGATAATGTGTTGTATGAGGCAAGAAAATTGTGAGTTTATATTTTAGGGATAAAATTGTGAGATCACTTCCAGCAGTAATTCTTGATCTGTTGATGATCTTAGCTGCTTGGCTTGGATCATATTGGCTCAGATTTAATCTGGATGTGATTCCCGCACATTTTATTCAGTTTGCGCTACAGACGGCTCCTATCATCTTAGTAGTTCAGGGAGTAGTGCTATACCTGTTTGGCGCTTTCCGTGGCATCTGGCGCTTTACCTCTATTGATGATCTTGCGCGAATTTTGAAATCTGTGGTAGTAGGAAGCGCAATTTTGATGGCGCTAATGTTTTTAACAGTGCGCTTGGGTGATGTGCCACGCTCAGTTCCATTTCTTTATGCCATTTTGCTTATTGCTTTTCTGTCTGGTCCGAGGTTGATCTATCGACTGGCCACAGAGAGGCAGTTTGCTATGGGAGCAGGAAATAGAGTTTTGGTGGTTGGTGCTGGGCAGGCTGGGGAGATGCTGGTTCGTGATCTTCTTCGTAAGATAGATGGAAATTATCAACCTGTGGCGATTGTTGATGATAAGAAAAGAAGGCACGGCCGCCATGTGCATGGAGTTCCTGTTGTAGGCGGCTGCGATGAGATCACAGATATAACAAAAAATCTTGAGATTGATCTTATTTTATTAGCTGTTCCGTCAGCAACAACCAGTCAGATGAAGCGTATCGTAGGCTATTGCGAAGACAGTGGCGTGCCATTTAGAACTGTGCCTGACTTAGGAGCGCTGGTTTCAGGGCGAGTTTCTATTAACGAAATACGTGAAGTATCTATTGAGGATATTCTGGGACGTGATCAGGTGACGCTGGATTGGGATGCCATTAATGTGGGGTTGGAAGGCAAGACAATACTGGTTACTGGCGGCGGAGGGTCTATCGGTTCGGAATTGTGTAGACAGATTGCACGGTTGGGTCCGGCAAAATTGATACTGTTGGAGAACTCTGAGTTCAATCTCTATTCCATCGAGATTGAACTAAAACATGAGTTTGCAGATTTGTCATTTGTTTTTCAGCTGGGCGATGTAAGTGATAATGCGACAGTTAAGCGCGTTTTTCAGCAATATAAACCGGATATTGTATTCCATGCTGCTGCCTATAAGCATGTGCCAATGCTGGAGCATCAGGTGCGAGAGGCGTTCAATAATAATGTACTAGGTACACGCAATGTTGCTGTAAATGCTGATAAATCAGGTTGTGCCGAATTTGTACTTATATCGACCGATAAGGCGGTTAATCCGTCAAACGTAATGGGAGCAAGTAAGAGGATGGCAGAGATTTTTTGCCAGAATCTTAACACCCGTTCTGAAACAAGCTTCATTACAGTAAGATTTGGGAATGTGCTGGGGTCTGCTGGTAGTGTTATTCCGCTATTTCGCAGGCAAATTGCGGAAGGCGGTCCCGTTACCGTTACCCATAAGGATATGGAACGCTATTTTATGACTATTCCAGAGGCCAGTCAGCTTATTATGCAGGCATCCGTGATTGGGAAAGGTGGTGAGATATTTGTTCTGGACATGGGTGAGCCGGTAAAAATTTGTTTTCTGGCTGAACAGATGATTCGTCTATCGGGAAAAGAGCCTGGCGAGGATATTGAGATAAGCTACACCGGTTTGCGACCAGGAGAAAAATTGTATGAAGAGCTGTTTCATGACAGCGAGCAGTTGGAGTCAACAGGGTATGAAAAGATACTGCTGGCGCAGCATAGAGTTGTAGAGTGGGGTAGGCTTGAGGCGTTGATGGATGCCGTTGAATCCGCATGTGGTGATTACAATGAAGATTTACTATTACAATCAATAGAGGAGTTTGTTCCTGAGAATAGAATTGAAAGCCTAAAGAAAAGAGCTGAGTCTCCTCTTTCAACCGCTTAAGATTGAATCAATAGTTGGTTCCCTACCCCATATAACTTCCCATCAATAATCATTACAATAATATAATGATTACTCTCGCCCGATCCGTTCAAAAATTCCATGGTGTAACTTTTATTTCAGATCCTGTGTGGCAGGAGAGGTTAGATCGTATTGGTCTCAGTAAGGATATTTCCTGGGATGGGTTATCCGTTGGTAAGCGTGTGTCTGGTTCTCCCCACTCTAGCTGTTTTCGAGTTGAGCTAGATGATGGCGAGGTGGTCTATTTTAAGCGTTATGTATACCCTGCTAAGCGTTGGTTTGAGTTTGTGTTGCGTCCTAGCAAGGCAGCTGTAGAAGCCTGGGCCTACTCCACTCTCAAACAACTTGATATCCCAACCTTAGATGTGATTGCGTTTGGAGAGCGTCGGATATTGGGCTCCCTGGCCTCAACCTTCATCGTGACCAGAGAGGTGCCAGATACCCAGGACCTCAGCAGATATGGTCCAGATATATGGTGTCACCTGCCGGAAGAGGAACGTAAGCGGGTGTATCAAGATGTATCAAGACAGCTAATCAAGCAGATGCAGAAAGCGCATGCAGCAAACTTTTTTCACCATGACCTGAAGTGGCGCAATATTCTTCTGCAAAAGAGAGAAGATGGATTTGTGCCTGTGTGGATAGATGCTCCTCGTGCCTCCCGTATGCGCTTGCGCCACCATCGAGGTGTAGTGGTAGATCTGTCTGGGCTAGCGCGTGTCGCTATCAGCTTGCTGAGTAAATATGACCGCATGCGCTTTGTGTGTAGGTATTTGGGTAATACAAGAAAGCCCGGTGAGGCCAGCAGATTATATCGTGATGTGGCCTGTCACTTGGGAAGACGTATGCCAACCAAAGCCGTAATTAAACAGAAGCAGGCTGATTAGCTATGTGGTTAATATCTGAACAGGAGTATAACCAGTTAGCACAAGGCGCAACTGAGCTTGAGCGCGATCGGCATGGAATAAAGGTTCTGCTGACTCCCGATAAACAGATAATCAAACTGATCCGCATAAAGCGCTGGTTCTCATTGTCAGTGATCTATCCATACTCTCTGCGTTTTCGACGCAACGCACAGCGTCTAAGTGCATTGAATATCCCCTGTGTGCACGTTGAGCGAATATTTTACTGCCATGCGATTAAACGCCACGGAATAATCTATCCCTTGATGGAAGGTGAGTCTTTGGAAAAGATTGCTACTCGAGAAGGACTATCTGAAGATCTGTTTCAGAAGCTTGCCGAATTCATCGCACTTTTACATCGTAAAGGTGTCTACTTTCGCTCTCTGCATTTAGGCAATGTTCTATTGCTACCACAAGGGGACTTTGGCCTGATTGATGTGGCTGATATGCGCTTCTCAAAATTTCCGCTTAGGGTGGATCAGAGAATACGCAATTTTCGCCATCTGTTACGCAATCGTGATCAGCGCGATATATTCACCGAATATGGTTTGGAGCGTTTTTTAGATCTCTATACTAAAGCAGCAGGCCTGGATGTGGCTAAAGCGGGTAAAATCAAATCTTTGGCCGAAACCATATAGACACAGGAAATGGCTTGCTCTTGTGTTACCATCCATTTTTTAAACTCAAGCAATTGGATCAATGATAGAACTACCTGATTTTAGTGATATAAATGTGCTGGTCGTAGGCGATGTTATGCTTGATAGCTACTGGCATGGAGGCACCAATCGCATCTCCCCTGAAGCGCCGGTCCCGGTGGTACGAGTAACCGGGGAAGAGGGTCGTCCGGGTGGTGCTGGTAACGTGGCATTGAATATCGTCTCCCTTAACGGCAAGGCAAATCTGCTAGGTCTCACTGGCGACGATGATATGGCCAATACCCTAGAGCAACAGCTGCAGGAGGAGGGGGTTGAGTGCGGTTTTACGCGGCTTGATGGCCTTCCTACAATTACCAAACTGCGGATCATCAGTCGGCATCAGCAGCTAATCCGATTGGACTTTGAAGATGGGTTTCCTGGATTTGATTCAGCGAAACTTCTCTCCAGCTTCGATTCGCAACTGGAAGATAGTGATCTAGTCGTGCTCTCCGATTACGGCAAGGGAACGCTGCGTGATGTAAGCGAGTTTATAAAGCGCGCCAAGGCCGCAGGCAAACCGGTGTTGGTAGATCCCAAAGGCAGCGATTTCAAAAAATATTCTGGTGCAACCCTAATCACGCCCAATCTCTCTGAGCTGGAAGCGGTTGTGGGGCCATGCGGCAGCGATGAGCTGTTGGTAAAGCGCGGTATTGATTTGATGGAACAACTCGGTTTAGAGGCGCTGCTGGTTACCCGGGGTGAGCAGGGCATGAGCCTGTTGGAGAAAGGCAAACCAGCGCGCCATCTGCCAACCCATGCCCGTGAGGTGTTCGATGTGACTGGTGCTGGCGATACTGTTATCTCAGTTCTGGCATCGGCTATGGCTGCTGGCATGCCCCTGGAGGCAGCCACCCAACTATCCAATGTGGCGGCTGGAATCGTTGTCGGTAAATTGGGAACGGCAACCGCATCAATGGATGAGATTCGCGCTGCACTAGCGGAACAGCAGGTAGTTCATCGTGGAGCGGTGACTGAGGATGAGTTAGTGTCAGCCATGGAGGCGGCTAAGGTGCGGGGCGAGACCGTGGTATTTACCAATGGCTGTTTCGATATTCTGCATGCTGGGCATGTTACCTATCTGGAACAGGCTAGCCGCCTGGGGGACCGTCTGATTGTCGCGGTAAATGTGGATGAAACTGTACGCCAGCTCAAGGGCGATGACCGCCCAGTAAATACCTTGGAACGGCGCATGACCGTATTGGCAGCCTTAGGCTGCGTAGATTGGGTAGTGCCATTTTCTGAAGAGACGCCGGAGCGTCTTATCTGCAGACTGAAACCGGATTTTCTGGTCAAGGGTGGAGACAATAATCCGGATGACATTCCAGGCGCTAACTGTGTGCGTGAAGCTGGTGGCGAAGTGAAGGTTATGAGTTTTGTCGATAACTGCTCTACCACCAGCACTATAGAATCAATCAGAAATAAAACAGGTTAAGTAAAAGGTTAGGATCGATTATGAAGATCACTATATTTGGCTCTGGATACGTAGGATTGGTTACCGGCGCCTGTCTGGCAGAGGTTGGTCATGATGTCCTCTGTGTGGACGTAGATGAGGAGAAGGTAGCAAGTTTAAAACAGGGCAAAATCACAATCCACGAACCGGGGCTGGATGTTCTGATACAGAGCAACATGGATGCTGGCAGAATCGGTTTCACCTCTGACCCGGCTGAGGGCGTGGCCCATGGCATGTTTCAGTTTATTGCTGTTGGTACCCCGCCGGATGAAGATGGATCGGCCGATATGCAGTATGTGCTAGCTGTAGCTAGAACGATTGGTGCTCACCTGAATGAATATAAGATTGTGGTGGATAAGTCCACAGTGCCAGTTGGTACAGCTGATCAGGTACGCGCAGAACTGAAGGCTGCTCTGGAGGAGCGCAGTATGGGCGATATGGGATTTGATGTTGTGTCAAATCCTGAGTTCCTGAAAGAGGGGAATGCCATTGATGATTTTATGAAGCCTGATCGCATCATTATTGGCACAGACAATCACGATGCTGCGGAGTATCTTCGCACTCTCTATGCTCCTTTTAATCGCAACCATGATCGTCTGATTGAGATGGATATTAAATCTGCCGAGCTTACTAAATATGCCGCCAATGCCATGCTGGCCACTAAGATCACATTTATGAACGAATTGGCAAATATCGCGGAGAAGGTGGGAGCAGATATCGAGCAGGTTCGTATCGGTATCGGATCGGATAAACGTATTGGTTACCACTTTATCTATCCAGGTGCTGGTTACGGTGGCTCTTGTTTCCCCAAAGATGTGAAGGCTCTGGAGCATACAGCTGGGCAAAATGGGTATCAGGCTAGGTTGTTACAAGCAGTGGATCAAGTGAACGAAACCCAGAAGCACAGCCTGTTTGCCAAGATTCAGAAACAGTTTGCTGGCGATCTTGCGGGGAAGCTGTTTGCCCTCTGGGGTCTGGCTTTTAAACCCAATACCGATGATATGCGTGAGGCACCCAGCAGAGTATTGATGGAGGCGCTGTGGGCTGCGGGAGCGCGGGTGCAGGCCTACGATCCTGAGGCTTCTCGAGAGGCCAGACGCATTTACGGTGATAGGGCAGATCTGACTATATGTGATTCAGCCGAAGATGCCTTGGAAGGCGCGGATGCCTTGGTTGTTGTTACCGAGTGGAAGCAGTTCCGAGCGCCCGATTTCAATTTGGTACGAGCCAGGCTCAAGCAGCCGCTCATATTTGATGGGCGTAACCTGTACGATCCTGAGGTCATGGAGATGGAAGATATCGTCTACTATGGCATAGGTCGTGGTGCCAGCATCAACCAGTCGAGCTGATTCAAGATTATCCATATGCAGTATGCCAGGGCGAACATAGCAATATTCGGAGGAGGCATAGCTGGCCTCTGGACCCTGGCGCGGCTACGGCAAGCTGGGTATGCAGCAGTGCTGTTTGAGTCAAATGCACTTGGTGGCGTGCAGACTATAGCCTCCCAAGGAATTATCCACGGTGGAGCTAAATATGCTCTTGCCGGTAATCTCACCGAATCTGCCCGTGCCATAGGAGAGATGCCAGCTATCTGGCAGGCCTGTCTGCGCGGAGAGGGAGAGTTAGACCTAAGTCAGGTAGAGGTTCTGAGCGACCACCAATATCTTTGGTCCACCACCAGTCTGGTTTCGCGTATGGCTGGTTTTTTTGCCGGCAAGGTGATGCGTAGTCGTATGACCCAGGTTTCTGCGCAGGATCGGCCTCAGCCTTTCAATCATCAGGCTTTTCAGGGAAATCTCTATCGACTGGAAGAGCAAGTTTTAGATGTATCATCTCTAATCAAGGCCTTAGCTGGCCAGTTGCTGGAGCACTGTTATCTGCTGGAAGATGACCAGTTCCGGTTTGAACGAGGTGCAGAGGGGGCGCATCTGCTAACCATTCCGGGCAGTGATCTTACTATAGAGGCAGATAGGTTGATCATGGCGGCCGGCAAGGGGAATGCTGCTCTGCTACAGAAGATGGGGCGGGATAAGCCTGCAATGCAACTCCGCCCCCTGCATATGGCGATAGCTCGGGGCGAGCTTCCCAACATACATGCCCACTGTCTAGGTTCAGGTTCCACTCCGCGTATCACCATAACCAGCGCTCCCATGTTGGATGGGCGCAGGGCCTGGTATCTGGGTGGACAGATAGCAGAATCCGGGGTCAATCGCTCCCCTGAGCAGCAGATAGCGGCGGCCAAGCAGGAGCTTGCCGAGGTGTTGCCATGGATAGATATCTCAAATATCCAATGGTCTAGTCTACGCATCGATCGGGCCGAACCCAAAACTGCTGGAGGCATACGTCCAGAAAGCTATTTTATCGATTCAGACGATGGGGTGCTTACCGTCTGGCCTACCAAGTTAGCCTTTGCTCCGCGTCTTGCTCAGGAGATTATTGCTACTCTGGAAAAAGATGGAGTGACTTCTCGGCAGGCTGATCTGCAGGCCCTGGGTAAGTTGCCACATCCAGATCTGGCCCTTCCGCCCTGGGAGGCAAACTAACAATGGATCTAAGAGCACTAGGCTCAACCGGTATCATGGTGAGTCCCATTGGGCTGGGTACGGTCAAGTTCGGGCGCAATGAACAGGTTAAATACCCGAAGCCTTTTGACCTGCCACAAGATTCAGAAATAAGTGACCTTCTGGCTCTGGCCACAGATCTCGGTATCAACCTGCTGGATACGGCACCTGCCTACGGCAGCAGTCAGTCTCGGTTGGGCAGACTTCTTCCCGGACCCCGTGACCGCTGGGTGGTGGTGTCTAAGGTAGGAGAGTTTTTTGAAAACGGAGAATCCAGATTCGATTTCTCATTCGATACTACCGTTCAGGTGGTGGAGCAGAGTCTGCGTACCATGAATATGGAGTATCTGGATCTGGTACTTATCCACTCCGACGGTGACGATCTGGCCATACTGGAACAGGAGGGGGCTCTGGATGCCCTGCGGGAGCTTAAGCAGCGCGGTCTAATCAGAGCTCACGGCATGTCCAGTAAAACCCCGGAGGGAGGCTTACGTACGGTACAAGAGATGGATGTGGTGATGGCTACATGCAATCCGGATTATAGTGATGACTTGCCAGTTCTGGAGGCGGCTGCGGCCACCAATAGAGGGGTGCTTATCAAAAAAGGGCTGCAGAGCGGTCATGTGGCTGGTCCAGGAGGGGTGGCTAAATCCATGGAGTATATCTTCTCCCAGCCAGGGGTCAGTAGCATGATAGTTGGTACCATCAACTCCAACCATCTGAAAGACAATGTAAAAATTTTTGATTCTGTGGTGAAATAACCACTTGAAGCCACTACCCGGATCCATTTAAGCCGATTATGAAATACGCTGAAGCACTTAAAAGCGCCATGCAGGACTCTATCAAGTCTAAGCAGGGGTTCATGCAACAGGATGATCAACTGGAGCAGTTCCATCAAGCCGTAACCAAGGTAGTGGAGGCCTATCGCGCAGGGGGAAGGCTCTATATTGCCGGTAATGGCGGATCAGCGGCGGATGCTCAGCATTTGGCAGCGGAGTTTGTATGTCGTCTGGGTAGAGACCGAGCATCCCTTCCTGCGGAGGCATTGACAGTGGATAGCTCAACTCTGACCGCAATCGGAAATGATTACGGCTATGACATGATTTTTCAGCGTCAGCTAGAAGGTAAGATGGGACAAGGAGATATCTTCCTCGGCATAAGCACCTCGGGTAATTCGCCCAATATCGTCCATGCCTTAACCAGATGTAAAGAGCTTGGTTATACAACCATTCTGTTTGCCGGGCGGGACGGTGGAGAAGCTGGATCCATAGCAGACTACACCATCCTGGCTCAGGGCCACGACACCAGAGTTATCCAGGAGCAGCATATTGTATTTGCCCACGCCCTCTGTGCTTGTGTAGAGGACGAACTGCTACCCGGTTAGCAGAAGAGAATGCTGCGTCTCTATACTTTACTGTTCTACCTCCTGGTTCCATTTATTCTGTTGCGCCTACAGTGGAAAGGCATGCGCGCGCCTGGCTATCGGCTGCGCTGGTTGGAACGCTTCGGTTTTTTTTCGACATTTGATCTCAGCGCAAGCATCTGGATTCATGCAGTATCTGTAGGAGAGGTGATGGCCACAGAGCGTCTGGTGAAGATGTTACTGCAGGCCCATCCCGACCTGCCTATTGTAATCACCACTACCACTCCCACCGGTTCTGAGCGGGTCAAAACCCTGTTTGGCGATAGTGTGCAGCACGTATATGCCCCTTATGATCTGCCATTTGCTTTGCGTAATTTTATTCGGCGCGCCCGACCCAAGCTGCTAGTTATTATGGAGACTGAGGTGTGGCCCAATATGCTTGCTGTGTGTGAGCAAAAGGGGATACCTACCATTTTGGCCAACGCGAGACTCTCTGAGAAGTCTGCTGCCAGTTATGCTCGATTTCCTGCGTTTAGCCGCATGGTCCTGAATAAAATAGGCCTGATTGCGGCCCAGGGGGAGGCGGATGCCAAAAGATTCGTAGCTCTGGGTGTGCCCCAAGATAGGATAAGCACAATCGGTAGCGTTAAGTTCGACTCTCAGCTCCCTGCCAGTCTGTTGGAGCGGTCAGAGGTGTTGCGCAGGGAGTGGTCCGGACGTCCGGTATGGGTCGCAGCCAGCACTCAGGAGGGGGAGGATGAGCAGGTCCTGGCTGCACATAAAGCAGTTCTGGAGGATGTCCCTAATGCGCTGTTGGTGCTGGTGCCACGCCATCCTGAGCGGTTCGATAAGGTTTATGCGCTCTGTAAGCATGCAAAGTTGAAGAGCGTGCGCCGCTCCAGCGGGGAGCCGTGCGGCAGCGATGTAGAACTGTTCCTGGGAGACAGTATGGGAGAGCTGACTCTGTTCCTGGCGGCAGCGGATGCGGCCTTTGTCGGTGGAAGTCTGATTAAGCGGGGCGGGCAGAATATACTGGAGCCAGCCGCACTGGGTAAACCGGTGGTATTTGGCCCCCATATGTACAACTTTGCTGCCATTAGTGAGTTGCTGCTGGAAAAAGAGGCAGCACAGATGGTAACCGGTTCTGAAGAGTTGGCTGAAGTTATCCGGCTATGGCTGGAGGATGTCAGCGAGCGCACTCGTGTTGGCGAGAACGGGCGCCAAGTGGTGCAGGAGAATCAGGGTGCGGTGGATCGGCTGTTTGGTTTAATCGAACAGCGTCTTTAGTTAGAAAATAAACTCGGCCGCTGAACTCGGATCTTCTAGTCGCGCCAGATCTGTCTCGAAGATTACCTCTTCTCTCCATTGGTAGTCGCCAACCCTGGTGATAAGCACTGCCTCCATGGCTGGAGAGTCACCGGCAACGGCAAAGAGACGTCCATCCATATTGAGTTGGCGTTTTAGTTTTTCGCTTATTTTGGGTAGGGAACCGGTTATAACGATCACATCATAGGGCCCGCTCTCCTGGACGGCATCTAGGCCGTTTCCAGTAACCAGTTTTACATTCTCAATTCCCTGTTTCTTCATCAGGTCAGCGGCGTGGGTGGTAAAATCGGCCTGGATGTCCAGGCTGGTGACGCTGGCTCCCATAGTAGCCAGGCAGGCTGTGAGATAGCCGCCACCGGTGCCGATCTCCAGTATGTTGTCATCAGGCTGAATATTCAGGGCCTGGAGGATTCTAGCCTCCACCTTAGGGGCTAGCATCTTCTGTCCATGGCCGATATTTATTTCGGTGTCGGCAAACGCTAGCTCCCGATACTGTTCTGGAACAAACTCCTCTCGGGGTAGTTGGCTAATCAAATCCAGGACCCTGGAGTCTAGTACCTCCCAGGTTCTGATCTGCTGTTTCACCATGTTTTCTCTAGCCAGTTCCATATTGTCGCTAATCATTGTTGTTGCCTTAGATGACGTAATTATATGTTATTTATCGTTATAGGAGTTTTGAGAGAGACATAGACTACGAATTTTCCCGTGTGCAGGCAAGTATTCACCCAATATTCACATGGTTCCTGCCCTTGCAATGGGCTGCTTCATCCGATAAGTTGCCAAGTTCCACCTGACAGATATTGTCAGGTAGCTAGGGGTGCCGCGCCACCAGGAGAGGTTTACTGGTAGGTGAGGCTGAGAAAACACCCTTTGAACCTGATCCGAGTGCCTGGCTGCAGGTACAAATACGGCGGAGGGAAGCTGAGGAGTCGATTCGGCTGGTCACTTCCTGCGCCAGCATGAGGAATTCACAGATGAGCGCGATCCCAGAAGATTTTATCCAGCAAACCTTGCGTCTGTCGGAGGAGGTCACCCGACCATTTCCTAGCTCCCGCAAGATCTATGTAGAGGGTTCGCGGCCCGATATACGTGTGCCCATGCGCGAGATCAGTCAGACCGATACCCCATCCAATTTTGGAGAGGAGAAAAATCCGCCCATTCCGGTGTATGACACCTCTGGTCCCTACACCGATCCCAGTGTAGAGATTGATCTGCTTAGAGGTATGCCTGACCTGCGTAGTGGCTGGATTGAAGAGCGGGCGGATACTGAGCAGCTGGAAGGCCCCAGTTCAGATTATGGACGCAGCCGCGCCTCTGATCCCTCTCTAGCTAGCATGCGCTTTGAGCATATCCGTGCACCACGCAAGGCCAAGGCCGGGAGCAATGTTACCCAGATGCACTACGCCCGCAAGGGCATAATTACCCCTGAGATGGAGTACGTAGCCATTCGGGAGAATCAGCGCCTGACAGAGCTGCGTGCTGACCCACGCTATGCAAAACTGCTGCGCCAGCATCCAGGAAATCCCCATGGCGCCAATATACCGCAGGAGATCACTCCGGAGTTTGTACGCAGCGAGATCTCTGCAGGACGGGCAATTATCCCGGCCAATATCAACCATCCTGAGCTGGAGCCCATGATCATCGGCCGTAATTTTCTGGTGAAGATTAACGGCAACCTGGGTAACTCTGCTATCTCCTCTTCTATCGCTGAAGAGGTGGAAAAGATGGTGTGGGGTATCCGCTGGGGCTCGGATACCATTATGGATCTCTCCACAGGAGAGAATATTCACGAGACCCGGGAGTGGATAATCCGCAACTCTCCAGTGCCAATCGGCACCGTGCCTATCTATCAGGCCCTGGAGAAGGTGAATGGCGTAGCCGAGGACCTAACCTGGGAGGTAGTGCGCGACACCCTGATTGAGCAGGCGGAGCAGGGGGTGGATTACTTCACCATCCATGCTGGCCTGCTACTGCGACATGTGCCCCTCACCGCCAACCGGGTTACCGGCATAGTCTCTCGCGGTGGTTCCATCATGGCCAAGTGGTGCCTGGCGCATCATCAGGAGAACTTCCTCTACACCCATTTTGCCGAAATATGCGAAATCATGCAGGCCTATGATGTGGCCTTCTCCCTGGGAGACGGCTTGCGCCCTGGCTCTTTGGCAGATGCCAATGACGAGGCGCAGTTCGGCGAGCTGGAGACCCTGGGGGAGCTAACCAAGATCGCCTGGGAGCATGATGTACAGGTGATGATCGAAGGCCCGGGGCATGTGCCCATGCAGATGATCAAGGAGAACATGGATAAGGAGCTGGAGGATTGCTACGAGGCACCGTTTTATACTTTGGGTCCCCTGATTACTGACATCGCTCCTGGCTATGATCACATCACCTCTGGTATTGGTGCTGCTCAGATCGGCTGGTATGGCTGTGCCATGCTCTGCTATGTCACACCCAAGGAGCACCTGGGCCTGCCCAATAAGCAGGATGTGCGGGAGGGGATTATCACCTACCGTATCTCAGCCCACGGCGCGGATCTGGCCAAGGGACACCCTGGTGCCCAAATGCGGGATAACGCTATGTCCAAGGCCCGTTTTGAGTTTCGCTGGGAGGATCAGTTCAACCTGGGTCTGGATCCAGAGAAGGCAAGGGAGTTTCATGATGTAACTATGCCCAAGGAGGCGGGCAAGGTGGCTCACTTCTGCTCCATGTGTGGCCCGAAATTCTGCTCTATGAAGATCAGTCAGGATGTGCGCGACTATGCGGCAGAGCATGGAATAGGGGTGGAAGAGGCATTTGAGGATGGCCTCAAAACCAAGGCTCAGGAGTACGCCGAGAAGGGAAGTCAGATTTATCTGAAAGATTAACCATCTAATCAAGAAACAATATTGGGCTGAAATGAAGAGTTTAGAGAAAGTTGTTGAGGGCCTGCTGTGGGATAGTCGCCTGGTGGTAATGAGTGGGGTTATCGCCTCGATATTTGGGGCTTTTGGGCTGTTTTATATCGCCACAGTGGACGCTTTTTACACCATTACCCATATAGTGGGATATGCCTCTCCTGAGCTGGATAGTGCGGCGCGTACTGTTCTGCGCAGCGCTACCATCACCCATGTAGTAGAGATAGTGGATGGCTATCTACTGGCTACCTTTCTGCTGATTTTTGGGCTGGGTCTGTATGAGCTGTTTATCAGCAAGATAGATCAGGCGGAAGATGCGGAGAATGCCTCTCAGGTATTGATGATTCATAGCCTGGATGATCTGAAAGGTCGTTTGGCAAAAGTGGTTTTGATGATCCTGGTGGTGCGCTATTTTGAATACGCTCTAGGTATGCAGTTTGAGAGCGCCTACGATCTTCTGATGTTTGCCGGAGGTATCACCCTGCTGGGGCTGGCCCTCTATCTGGGCAGTCTGGCTGATAAAAACCATTAAGAGATATTTTTCCTTGATATGAAGCCGGCCGCTTTTCTAGAAAAATGTTCCGGAACCTATGTTCTGGTGCTGCAGGCACGGGAGCATATGCGTATACAGGCGGGGCGTTTGGGGGAGCTGGAGATTATCCCTGGTTGGTATGCGTACGTGGGCAGCGCCTTCGGGCCTGGTGGGGTGGCAGCGCGCTGTGGCCACCACATGCGCATATCTGCTAAACCTCATTGGCATATAGACTATCTGCGGGCTGTTTGTGGGCTGCAGGAGATCTGGTTCAGCTGCGATTCAGCTAGGAGAGAACATACTTGGAGTAACCTGGTGGGAAAAGGCAGGGGTGCAAGCCAGCCTTTCCCCGGTTTTGGGGCCAGTGATTGCGACTGTCGGAGCCATCTGTTTCGGTTTTCCAGGGCGCCATCCTTTCCGGGGTTCAGGCGGAGATTGAACGCTCTGTTGCCAGGCCAGGGTCCGTTACGACGTATAATCGTGGAGGAAGATTAGGTGTAATTAGCTAGAAGGGGACTTTTTTGGGAACAATTTCCCTTTCTGATTGATAATTTTGCCTAGTTTGCCTCTAAGTTTGTGGTAGTATTTTGGACCGATTTTTGAATTGCCTGGCGGTTTTTTCCAATTCCGGGCTTAAGTAACTTGTAACATAAGGAACTAAATTATGAAGATGAAAGCTATCGCAATTGTTGCAGGCGGTGCCCTGCTGTCTCTGGGTCTGGTCGGTAACGCTGCAGCTGACGAAGCTCTGGCTAAGTCCAAAAACTGTATGGCTTGTCACCAGATAGAAGCTAAGGTTGTTGGTCCTGCCTATAAAGAAGTTGCCGCCAAGTACAAGGGCGATGCCGCTGCTGAAGATATGCTGGTGAAGAAGGTTCTGGAAGGCGGTGTTGGCGTTTGGGGCCAGGTTCCTATGCCACCAAACAGTGCCCTGGTAAAGCCAGAAGAGGCTCGTACCCTGGTTAAGTGGGTTCTGTCTCTGTAATACAGTCCTTAAACAGGTTTTGGCCCATTGGTGGCCTAACTTGATAAAAGGGCAGATCCTTTGTAGGATCGAAATAGAGTGAAGGAGGAGTGAAGCTAGGGCTTCACTCCTCCTTCGCTGTTTAAAGCACCTTAAAAGTGCGGTATATGCCACACCGTTAATCTTGGGAATATTGAAGCTGGTGAGTGATTTTGATCGCAATCTCTGGATAGTAGTGGGCCTGTTGTGCTTGGCTCTGATCGCTGTTGCTGTCTACAAGTTTCAGCCGCTGTTGCACCCGGAGCTAGCTGCTGTAGCGCCGGTTGACCCAGATTGTGATCTCAGGTCTGGCCCCTGTGTGGGTAAGTTTCCTGATGGCACAGAGGTAAGCTTCAGCATTGAACCAAGGTCAATTCCTCTGGTTAAACCCCTGCAACTTAAGGCTAAGGTAAATGGAGTCTCCGCCCAGGGGGTAGAGGTTGACTTTGTTGGTCTGAACATGGACATGGGCTTTAATCGTTCCAAACTCAAGGCTCAAGGTGGTGGTATGTTTAGTGGGTCCGGTGTGTTGCCGGTGTGTATCATGACAGTCATGGAGTGGGAAGCTCGTGTACTGGTTAAGACCAAGGGTGGTTTGATTGCTGCTCCCTTTCGCTTTAACACTACCAGAGCTGGCTATCCGCTTTCCGGGCAGTAGAGGGGTTTAGATATGAAAAGAGTTTTACCTATCGGTTTAATCCTGTTGTTAACAGTAGCGTTAGTCTGGCTGAGTCTGCTCTGGAATCCAGAACCGAGCCAAACCATCAAGGTTAAACAGGCGCCCAAGGGTGGGGATTTCACTCTTAACTCTGCCTCTGGTCCAGTGAGTCTCAAGGCTATGCGCGGCAAGGTGGTGGTGCTCTATTTTGGTTATACTATGTGTCCGGATGTCTGTCCCACTAGCCTGTCTCTGCTCTCTACTGCTCTCAATGAATTGAGTCAGGAAGAGCTTGCGCAGATTAAAGCCCTGTTTATAAGCGTGGACCCGGATAGGGACAGCCTAGAACGCTTGCAGGCTTATGCGACCTTTTTTCACCCTATCTTGCAGGGTGTAACTGGCAGCAACGAACAGGTTGCTGCAGTGGCTGAACAGTATGGCTCTGCTTACAGAAAAAGGGCAGAGGATTCTGCGATGGGCTATGTAGTTGATCATACCGCCGATCTTTATGTGGTAGACAAGGAGGGGAAGTTGCAAGGAAGCATAAGGCATGGAGCGCCCCCGAGCGAGATTTTGCAGGTATTGAGGCGGACTCTGGCTGCAGATAGTAAATGACCAAGCATTTTGATCGATGAATCATAACGGAGGAGAATTAGATGAAATTAACATATCGTATTACCGCTTTAATCCTGGGATTGTTGTGCAGCGCTGTAGTTTTCGCAGGAACTGCAGCGGATGCTATTACTGTTGCCGATCCATATGTGCCTGCTTTGCCACCAGGACAGCCTAACAGCCTCGCCTATATGGGGTTAACTAACAGCTCTGATCAAGATATTGAGTTGGTTGCAGCCGAGAGTGCGGCCTCTAAGGTAGTTGAGTTGCATACTCACGTTATGCAAGACGGCATGTTGAATATGATAGCAATAGACAAGATTGATCTGCCTGCTGGTAAGACCGTGAAGCTGGAGCCAAACGGTCTGCATATAATGTTAATCGGACTGGTCAAGGATCTGAAAGACGGAGACAAAGTTGCCCTTAACCTGGTGTTTAAAGATGGCAGCAAGAAGGCAGTGGAGGTTCCAGTACGCAAGATTATGATGAAAATGGAAAAAGGGATGGATCACTAACCATTAGTTTCGCAACAATTAACGGGCCGGCTCTTATTGAGAGTCGGCTTGTTACCCGCTGGCAGCACCTTCCATAAATACAACTTGATAGCCCCGTTTGGTCTGCATATCCCGTAGGCGTGCCATAGCCTGTTCTGCTTCGTTTCGTTCCTTGAAATGGCTGCGTTTTACCTGCCCGCGGTTACCTTGGAAACCTGATTCCCGTACCAATACCCAGCTGCCCAGAAGATCCTGCTGTAGGTGCAGTTGATAGAATCTCAGGGGTTGCTCCTGGCTCTGAATTGTCTGCATGTATATACGCATAGCCGATATGTTATAACGTGTAGCCAATATGAGCCAGACAAGGTCACACAATTTGCTCTATATGCAACTGTTGGTAAAGCAAGGGTTGCGGTCGGGCGATCTGATAGCGGTGATCACTCCCTCTTCTTTGGTCTTATCTAAGTTGTTATCTACTGCACTCCATATTGGAGTGACTGTTTTTCCGTTGGATCCATATATGGCCAGAGAGCGCCGGAATAGCCTGTTGACGCAGGCTGGGGTGGATTTGGTTTTGACCGATATGGAGTTGCATGATTTGCCTCCTGGAGTCAGGAGCATTCTAATCCCCACCAATGCGGAAACATGTACGGCTGTGGAGCCAGCCGCTTTCGAGGGTCAGATACAGCTAATTGTTGCCACCAGTGGCAGTGAAGGTGAACCAAAGGGGGTGCTGCTCTCTGGGGGGAATATAGCCGCAAGCGTTGCAGCATCTCGCAGTAGGCTTGGATTGCAGTCTGAGGATGTTTGGCTTAACTGTCTGCCCATGTTTCACATAGGTGGGGCTATGATCCTGTATCGATGTTTGGATGCTGGTGCCGGGATGCTGTTGCATCAAGGCTTTGCTGCGGAAAAGGTTTGGGCTGACCTTAATAGCGGCCAGGTGAGTCATATCTCTCTGGTGCCTGCCATGCTGGCGCAGTTGTTGGATGTTGCTGCTGAGGTTGCTCCACCTGAAAATCTGCGAGTGACATTAGTCGGTGGAGGAGGTCTCTCGTCAGAGCTTGCCTCACGGGCCCATGCTGCGGGCTGGCCTCTCTGTGTAAGTTACGGCATGAGTGAAACCTGTTCTCAGTGTGTTACCGATTGTAGTGATGATGCTGGGTTGATTCCCGCTAGTGTTGGTTTGCCGCTGGATGGGTTTGAGATCGCGCTGTCGAACAACAGTCGTATAAAAGTGCGTGGTCCTGCAGTGATGCAGGGGTACGTCAATCCAGATAAATCTTTAGGTCATGGGTTGTCGCAAGATGGATGGTTCGAAACCGGCGATCTAGGGCAGATAGACCGATCAGGCCGTTTGCGGGTGCTGGGTAGAGCTGACGATATATTGATATCCGGCGGTAACACCATTCATCCCCTTGAGATAGAAAATTTGATGATCAACTGCCCTGGCGTGGATGGTGTGGGCATTAGCTCCCGAATGGATAGAGTCTGGGGGGATGTTTTGGTGGCGCTGTATACAGGAAACCTTTCCAGTGCAGAGCTGGAGTCATGGTGTCGCATAAATCTATCTTCAACCCAGAGGCCAAGAGAGTTTATCCGACTGTCTGAGTTGCCGCGCAACGCTATGGGTAAGTTGGACCGAAAAAGTCTGAAAGCTATGGCAGATCAGTCGTAGGGAACAAAGCCTGAGCCCGGTGTCTGGGGTAGGGTTATGCAGCCGTTTTCGCTGTTCGGCCCTTTGCCCAGGTCCTGCTCTAGCCAATCGCTGGTAGCAACTCCGTGGTGGAGTTTGCGTTCTGGATCCAGGGCTGCAGCTAGTTGAGTCGCTGCCCATACTCCGGCGGCACTATCTATAGTGCTGGTTACTACTGTCTCTATTCCCAGAGAGTGAGCGCGTTGTCCCAGGTGCAGGGCAGGCAGAGCTCCTCCTAATACCATGGGTTTGAGTATGATGCGGTGCAGTGGTTGAAGCAGGGACAGGTCTGTTATCTTCAGCTCCGCTACTGATTCATCCAACGCCAAAGTTATGTGGGTAGCATCTTGCAGCTGCCGTAACAGATTTGTGTCGGGCTGAAACAGCGGCTCTTCCACCGACTCAATGGGCATCTGGCGTATCTCATGCAGAAAATCTTGTGCGGTGGCAAAATCCCAGGCGCGGTTGGCATCCAGTCGCAGCATGGCCTGGTCGGGCAGGTTGCTGCATAGCAGATTTAGTAGATCAAGCTCTTGGGTTGCTGCGGATACACCTACCTTAAGCTTGAGGAGCAGATACCCTTGTCCAATAGCTGCGGCAATGCGGTCGTTTAACCCCTCGTTTAATGCACCTACGCTGGCATTGACCTTTATTGCAGATTTGGACTGTGAGTTCATCCATTTGTGTAGGGGGGTCGCCTGCTGTTTTGTTATTAGATCAAGCAGGGCGCTCTCCAGAGCACAGCGGGCAGCTGGGGTAGAGGCCATATCTGGCAGCTTGTTCAGGACGTCAGGCGCTAGGGAGTTGAGCAGGTTGGGGGTTATGGAATTGAGGGTCTCTAGAGACTCTGCTGCCGTTTCTGTTCCATGGCTAGGCAGAGGGGCGCAGTCTCCGTAGCCAATAATGCCGGATTTTTCTTCTAACTGCAGTAGATAGCCTTGGCGTGTCTGTAAGCTATGCGAGTGGCTATGCCACCTCTCTGTTAGTGGAAGTGAGTAAGGTGTGAGGCTGGCGTTTAATATTTCCACTCTGGTGTCTGCTACACCCACACTTTAGGCCTGAATAAAGTGTGGGTGTAGCGCAGCAGGGACGTACTATAGCGAAGAGTCTATGCCGTACTCTTGACCATAATTTTCAACTACGAAGTCGATATCCTTATCCCCTCTGCCGGAAAGGTTGACTAGGATTGAGCCGCAATTACCGTTTTTGGCCAAACGTACTGCCTGAGCAACGGCATGGGCGGATTCGATTGCGGGGATGATTCCCTCGAGGCGGGAGAGCTCAAAAAATGCGTCAATAGCCTCTTTATCGTCGACGGTTTCGTATATGACTCGCTCAATATCTTTGAGATAGCTGTGCTGAGGTCCAACAGATGGATAGTCCAGGCCACTGGCAACGGAGTAGACCTCTTGGGGCTCCCCGTTTTTATCTTTTAGCATGTAAGATTTGAAGCCGTGCATCACTCCTGGCTCACCCTTGGCGAGAGTGGCAGCGTGCTCCCCGTCGGTGTCTAGATCTCTACCAGCTGGCTCGCAACCGAACAGTTTGACCGATGCGTCATCAAGAAAGGCACTGAATAGCCCCATGGCGTTAGAGCCTCCGCCGACGCAGGCTACAAGGTTGTCTGGTAAGCCGCCGGTCATTGCCGTGAACTGCTCTTTGGCTTCATTGCCCACTATGGATTGAAAATCGCGTACCATCATGGGGAAGGGGTGGGGGCCAACTACGGAGCCGATGGCGTAGAGTTGGTTTACCGGATCTTCCAGATATCCGCCAAAGGCGGCATCAACTGCCTCTTTGAGGGTTTTTCTGCCGTGGGTTGCCGGTATAACTTTAGCTCCCAGAATATGCATGCGTACAACATTAGGGTGTTCTTTGGCGATATCTACCTCGCCCATGTATATGTCACACTCAAGTCCCACTAGGGCAGCTGCCGTGGCCAGGGCTACACCATGTTGTCCTGCTCCGGTTTCAGCGATTATCTTTTTCTTGCCCATCTTCTTGGCCAGAAGAGCCTCGCCCAGGCAGTGGTTGATTTTATGTGCCCCGGTGTGGTTCAGGTCTTCGCGTTTTAGGTAGATATCAGTGCCATATTTTGCTGAGAGGTTCTTGGCGTGGAAGATGGGGCTGGGGCGTCCTACATAGTGTTTGTATAGATCAGCCAGTTCATTGAGAAACTCTGGGTCTTCACGAATAGTAAGATATGCTTCAGTAATCTCATCAATGATTTTTTGTAGCTCTTCCGGGATGAAGCTGCCGCCATAGGGTCCAAAATAGCCATCTTTATCTGGTAGTGGGTGGTGGAAGGTATTTTTCATTATTGCTCCAGATTCTAAATGCACAAATATGTTGTGGTGATTAATTTATTCATAAATAGTGGATTAGTTAGTATTATCTCGGCATAAAAAAGCCGCGCTGACCGGTTGAAGTTACAACCGATGGGCGCGGCTTTCAAGCCCTTATTTAGACCTGAATCAGCGGGTGCGTTCGCACACGCCTTCAGGGAAGAAGAACTCTATCTCTACTGCAGCTGTTTCAGGGGCATCGGAGCCGTGTACAGCGTTTTCGTCCACAGTTTGGGCGAAGTCGGCGCGGATAGTTCCAGGGGCAGCCTCTTGTGGGTTGGTTGCACCCATGATCTCACGGTTCTTGCTGATGGCGTTTTCTCCCTCAAGTACCTGGACCATAACTGGGCCGGAGGTCATGAAATCGCACAGATCATTGAAAAATGGGCGTTCCTTATGCACAGCGTAGAAGCCCTCGGCTTGCTCACGAGTAAGGTGCAGCATCTTGGAAGCGACAATTTTGAGGCCGTTTTCTTCAAAGCGGCTGTAGATTTTGCCGATGACGTTTTTGGCTACGGCATCTGGTTTGATAATGGAAAAGGTGCGTTCGAGCGCCATGGTTTTGCTCCAGTAAAAAGTAATATACGTTGAAGGGTGGGGATTTTACCCTAATGACAGAATTGATCAATCAGGCCGTGCTCATTTGTGCCAGGAGCTAACTTCTTCCTTCATAGCAATGCTTTTCTGCCTTGATTCTACGCAGGTGCTCAATTCTGTTCTCGGCCGACTGGATGCGGTTATCTTCGGCGATGCCTCTAACTAAGCTGAAGATAGGGTAGGCGTAGCCTATGAAAGAATTAGTTGCGCCGGCGATAATAGCGCCGCCTGCATATGGGTCTTTACCGAAATCGGTGCGATAGTTGTAAGTGTAGGGGGTGGCACGAGATATCTCACGATCAAGCTGGGCGCAGGTAAGGCCCATTTCTACAGGATTTTTCGGCATGGAGTTAGGGGAGCGCAGGGGATTAAAGTTTGCAGAATCCGCCATAGTTGCGGTGGCGAATGATAAAAATATCGCTAAGGTAAGTGAATTTGTCTGTAACTTGTTAATTTTCATGCCTAATCTCCTGAATCCGGCTATCCAGATATTGGTTATATCGGCAGGGTATTATAAATATTTAGTTTATAGTAGCTGCAGTCGGTAAACCTATGCCACAGAGTGGGTAGGGGCGGGGAATAGAGTTGGTATGCCTAAAGATTGCGGATGGCGCATATTTGTTTTACGCTTCTAAATCCATACAAACAGCGTGTATTTTTTCGTCCTAGGGTTATGGGTGATTTAGTGTTTTGGCTTAATGAGGGAATATAAGAGGATGGGCCATAAGAAAATCGTTTTATTTCTATGTGTTGTATTACTCTCTGTATCAACACAGGTGTGGTCGGCAGACACCATTTTTCTGCCAGCAAGCTTTACCGGCGATATAGCTGCTTTTCAAGACATATATGGTGGTGGAGATACGCCAGTTTCAACCACTAATCCGGGAGATACCTTTCGCGTTACTTTTTCAGTATCTGCAGGCGTAATTCAGATTACCACAACGACTGGATTGAGTGAGGTAACCGGCTACCCACAAGCTAACTGGACAAATGGTCTGGCCACAGAAATTGCCTTTACCGGTTCCCTTGCTGATGTTAACAATGCTGCTGCCTCTCTCCAATATAAAGGCGGAGCAAGTGTGTTAACCGCGTCTGTTCTAAATATCAGTGCCGGGGGCGATGCCTCATACTACGCAGCTACTGGTAGCTTCTATAAATTTGTGCCGGGCTCAATAAGCTGGACTACAGCGCGGGCTGCGGCAAATAGCTCTTACTTGAATGGAATGCAGGGATACCTGGCTACGGTAACCAGTGCGGATGAGTTTGATTTTATTAAGTCAAAAACAGGTGGAACTGAGGCGTGGCTTGGTGGTACTGATCAGGATGTCGAAGGAGAATGGCGCTGGATTGATGACCCCGGGGTTCCTGCCGATGAGAGTGGTGTGCTGTTTTGGTTAGGAAGGGCCGCAAATTACGCTATACCTGGATCCGCTCAAAATGGCATGTATACTGCCTGGAATACCGGTGAGCCAAACGACGCTGGCAATGAAGATGCCCTGCAAATCATAAGTTCTGGATCGTGGAATGATTTACCTGTTACTGGATATTCTATTGGTGGATATGTAATCGAATATACCCCATCTGCCTCATCTGGAAGCTTAGCCACACTTAATATTTCATCTGCAACAGCGCCAACAATTTCTAACCTGTCTCCTGTGGATAATTCAACAACGGTTACCCTGGATGCAAACCTTGTTATTACGTTTAGCGAAGCTATTGCATCTGGTTCAGGCAACATCACGATCTATAAATCATCGGATGATACAGTTTTTGAGAGCATAAATGTCACTTCTGGTGCCGTTGCGGTATCTGGTAGCCAAGTGACCATAAATCCGACAGGTACATTTGCTGAGGGAACAAGCTATTATGTTTTTATTGATGCAACCGCATTTCAGTCGGTTGATGATAGCGCCTATTTTGCTGGAATAAGCAGCCCTGCAACATACAATTTCACTACGCTTAGTGCTCCAACACTCTCTTCCAGTAGTCCTGCAGATAATGCAACAGATGTTTCTATCAATACCAACATTGTTTTGAATTTTTCTGATAATGTAGATGCTGAGACTGGGAGTATCGAGATTCGTAAAACTTCAGATGATTCTCTGGTGGAGACGATTGCGGTTGGTTCTGCGCAGGTTACAGGTTCCGGTAGCAACGCAATTACTATTGATCCATCTGCCACTTTTGATGCTGGAACAGAGTATTATGTGCTGATTGATGCTACGGCCTTCGATAGTACTGCTGGTTTGAGCTTTGCAGGTATTTCCGATACCACCGCCCTAAGTTTTACTACCTCAGCTGATGTAACATCACCCACAATGGTGATCACCGCAGCAGAGGTGCAGGATGGGGCCTCATCTGATAACGCCTCTCTAGCAGTTACCTTCACCGCAAGTGAGCCTACTTCAGACTTTTCTGCAGCAGATATTACGGTATCTAATGGCGTTATCACTGACTTTACTGCAATTTCAACCACGGTATATACGGCTACCTTTACCCCGCAATCTGCTGGTGCTACCACCATTGATGTTGCTGCTGGGGCGTTTCATGATGCGGCAACTAACGCCAATGTGGCTGCCGTGCAATTTAATTGGACTTACGGCAGTGATCCAACAAAAAAGGCAGATGTTGTTGACAGTGTAAAGGCGATGTCAAATATGGCCTCCCGGTTTGCTGGTTCCAGTATGCGGGCAGTCAACAGGCGTATGAGTTGGTTGAATCAGAACAGAAATTCAGAAGAAAAGTCGCGTCAGGGAATAGAGTTTACCTTTGCTAATCCTCATCTGAACGGTTATTTCAACGGTACTTCAGTTGACTTGCCTGGCTTGTTGTCGGCCTATGATTCTGACGTGGATGGCAGTATGCAGGATTATGCTGCCAAGCTGGCGATGGAGCAAGCCCGTGAGAAATTCGGGGTGGTTAACCTAAATCCAACCGGAGGGACTGTCATAGGAGATTGGTCTATATGGACTGAAGGCAATATTACTATCGGCAAGGCAGAAGGATTTTCTGGCTCTGAGTTGGATTCAGAGAGTTTCACTATTACGGCAGGAATGGATCGTCCTGTTGGGGATAGCGGTCTGTTTGGTGTTTCTCTTACTTATGGTCAGGATGAAGTGGATATAGGCAGTGTAGGTAGCGGCCTTGATTCCGATAATTATGCTGTTTCAGGCTATGGTTATTTTAAACCTGAAAATATGCCGCAGATGGAAGCTGTTCTTGGTTTGGGGAGTATGAAGATAGACACGCTACGTGTCGATGGGTCCCAGACTCTGCGTGGAGACAGGGATGCCAAAATTCTTTTTGGTTCATTTACCGCGCGTAAGGATACTATGAACTATCGTGACTTCAGTCTGAGTCCTTATGCCAGGCTGGAGGGAGCATACATCCGTCTTGATGATTATGCTGAAGCTGGTGGCAATTTAGCTTTGGCGTATGAAGAGCAGACTGTGAAACAGGCTATGGTCTTTTTCGGTACCGAGGTCATTTCTCAACGATTTTTCTCCGGGGGTAAGCTGCGTCCATTCGGAAAAGTAGAATATGGTCTGAATCTTACTGGTGACTCTAATGCTGATATGCACTATGTCGGTGACACAACTAACTACCGCCTCGTTTTAGATAAGGACGCAACATCGATGTGGTTATTACAGGTGGGCGCTGACTATCAGATTAAGGATGATCTGAACGTGAGTTTCTCTTTTGATCATTCAGAAGCCGTTGGGTCTGGTCATACTGATACTCTTAGATTAGAGCTGAATATTAATTTGTAAGGGCCGCAAAATTACTGGGTACAGTGACAAATAGTCTAACTTTCTAGAGAGTGTTGTCTTCTTTTATTTTGGGTATGCTCAGATGTGAGACGGCGGCTGGTAAGAGCCGATTGGGCAGTATCTCACGTTGTTGTACTGGGTTGGTTTGGTTCGGTATGTCGTTTTTTTGTGTTCTCCAGAACAGCATCAAGTATCTCCACCGCTCCATCAACAAAACGTGGACAAACGTTTTCAAACATGCCGCTTTTCCGCGCTTGGTCGTATCCGGATTGGGTTCCAATATGGCACCCCATTAGTTCAGTGCAGTTTACAGATCCGAACATCTCTTCAAATCCAGATACAAACTCACGCACCATTTTATAAGTATTCTCTTTGGCTGCGGTGTCTCTAGCTTTGTCGGATCCTGCGTGTAGGCCGATAATGGCAATGCCTCCGGTTACTGCTCCACAGGCGTTACCGGTGCGCCCCATGCCACCACCGAAACCGGCAGCTATGGTGAGGGCGGTCCTCTGGTCTAGGCCATATCTTTCACATCTGGCAGATAGAACTGCCTGCGAGCATGAGTAGCCTTGAGCGAAGGTATCGGATGCCTTGCTATCTTGGTTCATTCTAATTCCGCTTCGGTTGGTGCCTGTGAGTTTCATCAGTCTGCAATATTCTGACAATTCTCAGATTATAGCAAGCTGTAGAGTTGTGTTTAGGATAGATAGAGCCCAATAGACAATAAGATGGAGTAGGCCAGCTGGAGCTTGGCTGTGTTTGCCAGATAGGTGTTGAATATGGGACCTGGTTTCTCTAGAACAAAGTTGCGGAGCAGCAGTATTGCCGTAGGCAATAGGATTAGTGTGAGCCAGGTTTTAGCGCTGACATCTGATAGAAACAGTGGTAGCAAAAAGGGGAGTAGTAGCAGTAGACCGAAGACGATGTGGGATCTGCTTCTGCCCAGATAGTGCGTTAGGGTGAACTTTTTTGCTCTGACATCTGTTTTATGGTCGCGATAGTTGTTTACCAGGAGAACTGCAGATGCCAGTAGTCCCAATGCGGTGGCGCAGAGAAAGGCGTTGAAGCCCATCTTATGGGTTTGTAGATAGTAACTGCCCATCACGGCTGCTTGGCCAAAGAAGAGAAATACAAACAGCTCACCGCTGGCGCTATAGGCTATAGGTTTAGGTCCACTGGTGTAGGCATATCCAGCAAGAAGAGATAGCAGGCCGATTACTACTATGGCCCAACCGCCAATAGCCGCCAGGTATGTTCCAATACAGAAGGCAAGTGCAAAACTGATATGGGCGGCATTTTTCACCTCTTTAGAAGTGAACCAACCTTGAGCGGTGGCTCGGTCTGGACCTAACCGATCAGCTGTATCTGCGCCGCGGTCATAATCTGCAGCATCATTATAGAGATTGGTTCCGATCTGGATTAGCAGGGCTGCGAACAGTGCGGCCACGGCTGGTAACCACTGTAGAAGACCAGTTTCAGCATGGGCCAAGGTGGTGCCTACCAGAACCGGAGCAACGGATATGCCTAGGGTTTTGGGACGTATGGCTAGAAACCACAGCTCTAATTTGTTCATGGACGCTTAGGGAATTTGCTAAAATCTGGCTTACGTTTCTCCATGAATGCGTCTCTCCCCTCTTGCGCCTCTTCTGTTTGATAAAACAGAGCTGTGGCGTTTCCGGCCAGTTCTTGAATGCCAGTTAGGCCGTCGGTTTCGGCATTGAATGCAGCTTTCAGTACCCGCAGTGCAGTCGGGGATAGTGCGAGCATCTCCCGGCACCACTGCACAGTTTCGCTCTCCAGCTCGGCTAGTGGTACGACCGTATTCACCAGTCCCATCTCTAGTGCCTGTTGGGCATCGTATTGACGGCAGAGGAGCCATATCTCTTTGGCCTTTTTCATGCCAACGGTACGAGCTAGTAGGCCAGCTCCCAGACCGCCGTCAAAGCTTCCAACCTTGGGTCCGGTCTGGCCGAATCTAGCGTTGTCGGCAGCAATTGTTAGATCGCAGATCATATGCAACACGTGGCCCCCACCAATTGCGTAACCCGCCACCATGGCTACTACTGGTTTAGGCAGGGTGCGAATCTGGCGTTGTAGCTCCAGGACATTAAGATGCTCCACTCCGCTGTCATCTTTGTAACCTCCATCGCCACGAATGGATTGATCACCACCTGAGCAGAAGGCCTGGTCCCCAGCACCGGTGAGAATTATTACACCGATATTGGGGTCGAGATGGGCGCGGCGAAAGGCCTGCCCCATTTCCTGAACAGTCTGGGGGCGGAAAGCATTCCTTACCTGAGGACGGTTGATTGTGATCTTAGCAATCCCTTCTGCCTGATGATAGAGGATATCTTCAAACTGCATATCCTGTGGAACTTCCCACGCTGTATTGTTGCCCATGTAATCATTGCCCTTATTTGTTGTAGAGTGCTATTTTTCCAGAGAAGGCGTAAGGTCTACAATAATAATTTATAAGTTTATTTGTTGCTCGGAGAGTCTGGTGACACAGTGTAAGCGTTTTATTTCAAACTCTATAGCTATTCCATTACTGCTTGTTCTACTAATGGGCATGAACGCTGTTGCTAAAGAGAGTGTGGTATCTGTGCCCAATCACTCTGTGGCTCAGGATCTTGATCTGAAAAAAATCGGGTCACGCATAGCTGATCTGGAGGCCTTGGATAAGCTGGATAAAGATCAGAAAAGCGCGCTGGATCTTTATCGCAGTGCTCAGACGCAACTAACAAGTGCTGAGGGAGATGATCTGCTTGCCGATGAATATAGAGGGGTGGTGGACTCTTCAACCAAAGAGCTGGCTCAGCTTAAGTCAGAGCTTGAACAGCAGCAGCGGGCAAATGAAAAAATAAATACGGCTAAATTTAGCACTGATCAGGGCAATTTGACACAGCAGCTTGATAAAGCTGAGGCTGCCAGAAGTTTGGATCAAAGCCATCTTGCTAAGCTGGAACTAAAGTTGCGAAATGAGCGTCTGCGACCAGACGAGACCAGTACTGAGTTACAAGAGGCAAAACAACAGCTGGATGAGATTGAAAGAAAACTCCATGGTCTAGAAGAGGGGGAAGCTGAGATCGCTGATGCCCAGCGTATTTCTCTCATGGCAGAACAGCATGCCCTTACCAGTAGAGTTAAGCGACTGGAGATGGAGCGTCTCAGCTATACGCCGCGTCTGGCTATTCTAAAAATGCGTATAGAGTTAGCTGAGGCAAAGCTAAAACACTCAAGGATGAGTGTAGCCCTGCAGCAGGACCAGCTGAATAGGTTGTTGTCTCAGGAGGCGGAGAAGGCGCGTGAGGTTGCGGAAAAGGTTGAACAGGGAACCTTGGGTAAACACCAAGTGGTGCAGAGGGAGGCGGAGTATAATACTGGGCTAAGTCGAAAGCTGGGTGAAATCGCTGACAAAATAGAGCAACTTACTGAGCGGCGTGTAGATGTAGAATCCAAGTTGAAGAAGGTTAAGCGTGATCGCGAGCGTCTGCAGCAGCAGGTAGATATTGCGGGCATTGATGACTCCCTGGGACAGTTGTTGCTCTCGCAGCAGAGAAGTCTACCAGATGTGCGCATGTTGGCATTGAAGGCGGATGAGTACCGTCAGCAGATGTCAGCGGTTAGGACGCAACAGTTTAAACTGGCCGATGAGTTACAGCGGCTTGCAGATGCAGAGGGGGTTGCCGGTTATATTACGGAGCAGCAACCGGCTGACATAACCCTGACCCAGACTTCATCCTATTCGTCGAGCATGCAAAAGCTCATGCGGGATAGAGTGCAACTACTTAATAAGCTATCAGCTGAGTACGACAGATATGAGAGTGTTCTAAGTGATATAAGTCTGGAGCAACGCCAGCTAAGCAGTGAGGCTGCTGTTTTCCAGGAGTTCCTGAATAAGAATCTGGTGTGGATCCCCAGTGCGCCTCCTCTTGGTCTAGATGATTTGGGGAGGCTCAAGGATGCCGTGGTTTGGTTGTTTAGTGGAGAGAACTGGAGTGCGGTTGCTTTAAAACTTAAGCGCTCAGTAATGCGCTATCCAATTAGGGTTGGGCTGGTGCTGCTACTGGTGGTTGCTATAACTCTAATGCGCAAGCGTATGCTAGATCAGATGGAGTCTGTGGTTCCAAAGATTGGGAAGGTGAACCATGATCGATTCCGTTACTCGTTGATAGCTCTTGTTTACACGCTGTTATTATCTCTGCCGCCAGTGTTGGTGACAGGCGGTCTTGGGTGGTTGCTGTATAAAAATGCGGCAGCCAGTTTTGTTTGGGCTGTTGGAATGTCAGCCATGTCTGTATCGGCACTCTATTTGGTGTTGAGATTCAGCCGCTATTTGGTAATGCAGAACGGCCTGGCGCGCAATCATCTGCGTTGGGATCCGCATGCAATAGATAGGTACGCAACAATATTGCCATGGCTTACGCCAGTTTTTGTGATTGCTGTCTTTGTTGGTGGAATTACTGAGTGGGAGCTGGATGAGGGTTACTGGAGCTCTCTGGGAAGGGTTATGAGCCTTGTTACCACCCTAGTCATGCTGTGGTTTGCTCATATCAGCTTGAATCCGAAGAGTGGTGCACTAAGTCGCTCCAGACATGTTGCTTTACAGGGTATACGTCTAAAGATGCTGTGGTATCCATTGGTATTTCTGTTGGCCTTCGGGTTATTGCTGCTTACTATTCAGGGGTACCACTACACTGCAGTTCTATTTAAAAAGTTGTTATTTGTTTCGTTGTCAATTGGCGTGTTAATCCTGTTGATCCATAGCTTTGCTATGCGCTGGTTGATGATTGCCGAGCGGCGTCTGGCTTTGAAGCAGGCCCGCGCCAAAAGAGAGGCAGCCCAGGAGAGTAAGGCGGCAAAACAGGCCGCAGATGAAGCGGGTGAGGGTGTGCCGGAAGCGGAAGAGCTAGAGGCGATAAATCTTGCCACCATCAGTGAGCAGACCCAGAGGCTATTGCAGATGTTGGGGGCCATAGCATTCCTCGTGATGATGTTTTTTCTTTGGTCAACCATAACGCCTGCCCTTGGTGGGCTAGACGAGATTGTGCTGTGGCAACACCAGGCAACAGGAGGGGAGTTGGTTGCGGTTTCGCTATGGGATCTGTTGCTAGCCGCGGCTGTAGTGATAATCATGTTGCTGGTAGTGAGAAACTTGGCGGGTCTATTAGAGATAACTGTACTGCAACCTCTGGACCTACAGCCGGGTAACCGCTATGCAGTTACCATGATCAGCCGTTATGCCATATTGGCCATGGGCTTCTTCATTGCACTGAATATGCTGGGTATTGGCTGGGGTGATGTGCAGTGGCTGGTGGCGGCCATGGGTGTGGGACTAGGCTTTGGATTGAAGGAGATCTTTGCCAACTTTTTCTCAGGACTGATTATTCTGTTTGAGAGGCCTGTGCGGATCGGTGATACCGTTACAATTGATGGCCTCAGCGGCACCGTAACCAGGATACGAATACGTGCCACTACTGTCACCGATTTTGATAATAAAGAGCAGGTGATTCCAAATCAAAATTTTCTAACCAACCCCCTGATCAACTGGACGCTGTCTGATCCCGTTACTCGCGTAGTGTTCAATATTGGTATTGCCTATGGCTCTGACACGGAGAAGGCTCTGGAAACAATGACCAATGTGGTGCAGTCCCATCCTGAGGTGTTGGAAGAGCCAAGGCCGACGGTGTTCTTTTTAGGGTTTGGCGATAGCTCTTTGGACTTTGAGGTGCGGGCTTTTGTACGAGAGAGAATACGCCGTTTGCCTCTCAAGCATGATCTGCATATGGCTATGAATAAGGCTCTGGCTGAGGCTGGACTAGAGATCCCATTTCCGCAGCGAGATCTGCATTTGCGCTCTGTCGCTCCAGGTATTCAGCTAGATGGTGGCAAATCAGATTGAGAGCTCTTTGATTGCTGTTAACCAGGTTTGATGGCGCGCCAAGGCGTGTTTCCGGTCAATGATTACTTCAAGTAGGCTTAGTCCCGGTTCTGCCGCTGCGACCTCCAGCGCTGGGGTGAACTCTGACTGCTTGGTTATCCGATTAAAGTTAACGCCATACAGCTCTGCTGCCTTGCTGAAATCCAGGTTGGTGGGGGTCAGCCAGTGAGATTCAAACTGTTCCAGCTGCGCCTGAGGTAGATGGCTGAATATGCCGCCGCCACCGTTGTTCAGCAGAACAATCACTCCATCTATGCCTTTTGCTGCCAGCAGGCCGTTCATATCGTGGTAAAAGGCCAGATCCCCTAGAAGAGCAAACACTTTGCGTTTACTGGCGGCTCCCAGGCCCAGTAGGCTGGAGATGTTGCCATCGATGCCGCTGGCCCCGCGATTTGCAACTATACGAACACTCTTGGTTGCGCAACCACTCCACCTATCCAGGTGCCGAATCGGTAGTGAGTTTCCGCTGAAAAGAACTGCTCCATCTGGTAGGGCGTGGATAAGCTGTTGTACAGTCAAATCTTCACATGTTTGATCAGAGTCGTTAGCTGGTTGAACGGTGCCGGTTAGCTGTTCTATCTGCTGAAACTGCTTTAGCCACTTATCGGGAGCTGGCTGCAGCTCGGTCTCCATCAGTCTGTTACACAGATCAATTGGGTGGGTTCGCACTATCTCCCTGGTTTGGTGAAGTGGATCTGGCCAGTCCCCGCGTGGGGCGCAGAGTATAGTTTCCGGGCTGTGTTGCTGTAGATATTGCATCAGGGTCTTGGAGATAGGTATGGCGCCAAAGCGCAGCACCCACGCTGGTCTGCTCTGAGCAAGAAAGCCCTGGTGATGTAAAAAGCCATCATAATTGCTAATGATGTTTGAGTGGCCATGGGCGCCAAAACGTAGGTTGCTCAATGGATCAGCCAGAACGGGTAGATGCAGGCGTCGGGCCAGCTCGGCAACAGCTTGTGCCACTCCAGCCTCCGCGTTAGATGGGCCGCAGATGATTATGCCTGGGCCTTGGGACATAATCTCTGTTACGCGCTCTAGCTGTTTCGAATCTATCTGCAGTTGCTGATTCGGTGCGGGAATATTGTGATGCCTGTAGCTAGGCTCCGCTATTTTTTCCGGGGTTAGGGGTTCACGCAGCGGCAGGTTAATGTGGACTGGACCTGGATTTTGCCCCAGCGCTTGATGTGCCGCCTCTACTCCTATCTCTCTGATCTGTTTTAGACCCTCAGGGGTTGCGGCTGCCGGTCCTGGATCTAAGAATAGTCGCACTTGTCGGTTGAAGAGATGGGTTTGGTCTATGGTTTGGTTGGCACCGCAATTCTGCAACTCAGGGGGGCGGTCTGCGCTCAATAGGATCAGCGGCGTACCTGAGTAATTGGCCTCAATAATAGCCGGGTACCAGTGGGCAGGAGCGCTACCGGAGGTGGCGATGATCGCAACTGGCGATTGGTCATATTTTGCCAGGCCCAGGGCAAAGAATGCAGCGCAGCGCTCATCTATTATGGTCCAGGTCTGGATTTTTGGGTGGCGATCAGCCGCCAGTACCAGGGGGGTGGAGCGGGAGCCGGGTGAGATGATGGCCCGGGTAACGCCGGCCGAGTTCAGGCCATCCATCAGTGAATCTGCCCAGAGCAGGTTTTCAGCTCCCTGATCGTTCATATTGCAGTCTCACTCCTTGTTAGTTTGTTGAGTGAAAAGTATAAGGCTAGCAATCTGTAATCGCCATCAGGCGTTTTCCAGGGCTTCTAGCATGACACTGAGCTTTAGTTCGGTTTCCGCATACTCAGCATCTGGGTCTGATTCGGCGGTTATGCCTGCACCAGCAAATAGATCGGCATAGTTGTTATCTAGAAGTGCACAGCGCAGCAGTACGGCCAGTTTGCCATTGCCGTCATACTCTATCCACCCAGCAGCCCCGGCATACCAGCCTCGGTCTATGGGCTCATTCTGCATGATCCACTGTTTTGCCTCTGGTCTGGGATAGCCGTTGACGGCTGCGGTTGGATGCAGCCTGGTTGTAGCTTCCAGTAGCGTGGTGTCTGGTTTTAGCTGTCCTTTGATCTCGGTATAGAGATGTTGCAGATTACGTAGGCGCAGGAGTGAGGGTTGCGCTAAATATTCAATATTGGAGCAGACAGCCTCCAGGGATGTGTTGATATCTTGTACTACCAACTGATGTTCATGCCTTGCTTTAGGGTCGGATAGTAGAAGTTGGCCCAAATCCTGGTCTTTGTTCTCAGTAGCTGAGCGATGAATGGTACCGGCCAAAGCATCACAACGGATTTTTCCATTTTGCAGGCTAATTAACTGCTCAGGTGTTGCGGATACAAATGTGCGCGCTCCAATTCGACTGGCTAGCAACGTGCTGTTTGGGTATAGGTAGACCAGAGTGGCCATGAGTTGTCTTGGGTCTAAATTGCGCTCTGCTTGCACCCTTAGATGTCGGGCAGGAACCACCTTCTCTAGTGTGCTTGAAGAGATGCTGGACTGGGCCTTAGATATAAGCTGGCGCCACTGTTTCTGGTTTGCTGAAGTGGTGATTTTGCTAAGAGTGGTTTTGCACCCTGGGGGGGTGTATGGCTGGTTTAGTGAATCAATAAAGGTAGCGAATAGCTCTGTCCAGTGTTGGAGTATGCTATCTATATCTCTGTTTTTGCAGAGATTTACGCTGAATATAGCCGCGCAGCTATTATCCCGCTGTTGCATGGTTAGTTCTGGCAGAAACAGCCCTGAGTTGGGTAGGCCACTCCAGGGTCCCGTCATCTGAGCATATGGGCTGAAGGCAAAACAGAGATAGCTCAGGGGCTTGCAACCTGTCTGTTCCGGGTCTAGCCATTTCCAGTTGCTGTGGAGTTGTTGCAGCTCCTGGCTTAGGGCTTCAAACCGGTCCTGGCCAGAAGCGGTGATCTGTATGGCGTTGCCCAGGCCGAATATTGTCTTGTCATGGTCTGGGCGGTTCCAAAATAACCAATCGCCAGCTATTTGGGGCAGTGAGCGTAGGTTTATCTCCCGGAGAGGGAGGGTGATGGATGCAACCTGCCCCTGTTTAACCAACTCCGGTGATAATGATCGCTTGAGATGCGAGATTACGTGGTTTTTTACGGCTTGTGGGTCAAACATATCTGTTTTAGCGTCTGTTTGCTGATGTGTTTGCAATAATACCCTGTTTGCCGGCTGGTTGAGTTGCTGGCTGTGGGGATAGCGCAATTACCTGCAGATTTCTTGATTTTATGCTTATATAGTCTGTCTCAATTTGACCGCATTAGTGTCATTCTGGTATACATGCACAGTTTTTTCGGGTCAACAGGCTCTGAGCTTAGTAGATATTATTTTGTGGGTTTCAGACAATTATTACAGGATTAACCATGAGTAAGTGGCTAGCAGCAGTTTCTATAGTATTGGTTTTTACGTCTAGCGTAGTTCAGGCTGGAGGTGATGCGGCGGCAGGAAAGGAAAAATCTGCTGTTTGTGCAGCGTGTCATGGTCCTGATGGCAACAGCCTATCTCCTATTTGGCCAAAACTTGCGGGCCAACACCAAAGCTTTATATTGAAGCAGTTGCAGGCATTGAAGTCCGGTGAGCGCAAGGATCCTTTGATGAGCCCGATGGCGCTACCGCTATCTGAGCAGGATATGCAGGATTTAGCTGCATACTTCAGTAGCCAGGAACAGTCTATTGGTCAGGCAAATGCAGAACAGGTCAAACTTGGTGAAAGAATCTATCGTGCAGGCAATCCGGTCACCGGTGTTGCTCCATGTATGGGCTGTCATGGACCTAAAGGCATGGGTAATCCAATAGCCGGTTTTCCCCGTATTGGTGGTCAGCATGCTGCCTACGCGGAGAAGGCGTTGAAAGATTTTCGTGCTAAGACTCGCACCAATGATAAGCAAAAGATGATGCAGGGCGTAGCTGCTAGATTGACCGATACAGAGATAGCTGCAGTAACCCAGTACATTCAGGGTCTGCGCTAAGAAGCAGTTTATTCTGAATTGATATATAAGGGCGTCCTTCGGGGCGCCCTTTGTGGTTTTGGACTGGTGATTTCTATACTCTGTATGACACAAGCTAAGTTTGAACCCACTGCTCTACCCATTGTCACATGGGTATAATGGCCTACGGCGTAACAATAATATGAATGGCTTTGCCAGCTACTGCTATCCAGAGCTATGCACCGTTAAAGAACATGGCAGATATGCCGCTATATAACAGAGTGAGGAAGATCGATATGCGAAAAATTCTCTTGGCAATATTGCTTCTAGCACCAGTTGCAGTGCTTGGGGTTGCGGATAAGTACCAGGAAGATGTGCACTACAGGAAGGTTGATCCAGAGCAGCCAGGAGCGGATGGGAAACGTATTCTGGTGCAGGGTTTTTTTATGTATTCTTGCGGCCACTGCAACTCCCTTGAGCCCTACCTGGAAAAGTGGTTAAAAACCAAGCCGGAAGATGTGGATTTTGTAAAAATTCCAGCGGTATTTGATCAGCCAGTGATTGTTATGTATGCCAAGGCATTTTATGCGTTAAATCTAATTGGTGCTGATGCTGAGATTCACAAAAA
This sequence comes from Sedimenticolaceae bacterium, assembly GCA_050291725.1. Classification (GTDB taxonomy): domain Bacteria; phylum Pseudomonadota; class Gammaproteobacteria; order Chromatiales; family Chromatiaceae; genus JAAGZL01. The sequence continues at coordinate 262,669 of JBNKKH010000032.1, read as the reverse complement.
GATCTTTCACGCCATACATAGGGAGAGGAAGAGGTTGCGCACAGAAGCAGATATGGATGCTTTTCTTGAGGCCAATGGCGTGAATATGGCCGAGTACCACAATGCGATGAAGTCATTTTCTGTGCTCACCAGTGTTAGACGGGCATCAGTTATGGCAGAGAACTACAGTATTCAAGGTGTTCCGGCACTGGTTGTTGATGGCAAATATTTGATTCCTGGGCAGAATCATGAGGTTATGATAGGGGCCTTGAATCAATTGATTGAAAAGGTGCGTAAAGCCAAGGCTGCAGCCAAAGAGTAGGCAGGGTCTTAATTCAGTAATGGGCTAATGTGGGGTTTGGGTGATGGAAGGTGGAGGCTATCAGCGTCTGCGGATTCTAAGTTATAACATCCAGAGTGGCGTGGATACACGGCGCTATAGCCACTACGTTACCCAAAGTTGGAAGCATGTTCTCCCGCATCGGGAAAAGCTGTTAAATCTTAATCGCATTGCCTCAATGTTGCAGCAGTATGATTTGGTGGGTTTGCAGGAGGTAGACTCTGGTAGCCTGCGTAGCGGTTTTGTAGATCAGACAGAGTATTTGGCCCATAGAGCGGGCTTTCCCTATTGGTACAAACAGATTAACCGTAGTCTGGGCAAGTTTGCGCAACATAGTAACGGCCTGCTGAGTCGGAATACCCCTAGATGTGTCAGTGAGCATAAACTTCCTGGTCTGCCTGGGCGCGGCGCTATATATGCCCAGTTTGGGGACTCCAGCGATATGTTGTTGGTATGTATAGTACATCTGGCTCTGGGGCGCAGGAGCAGGATGCTTCAGGTGGAGTATATCGCAGAAAGAGTTCGGCGTTACCCCAATGCTATTGTAATGGGCGACCTTAATTGTGGAGTTGATTCGGAAGAGGTGGAGTATCTTTTGGATGTGGCCGATTTGCAAAGACCTACATGCGAAAAAGGGACATTCCCCAGTTGGAGACCGATGAGGAAACTGGATCACATCCTGGTCTCAAAGGGGTTGCATGTAGAAAACCCAAAGGTGGTTGACTGTTCTGTCTCTGACCATCTTCCTATAGGCATTGATGTGCTTATTCCAAGTCAGATAGATATAGCTGTTTAGGGGTGAGAAATGACGCAAGAGCAGGATTGGAAAAAGAAATATTTTTCACTGGAACAGAAATTCAAAGGTGAAGTTGCTAGTAGCGAAGAGACTGAACAGCTTCTGTGTCGAACTATTATACGCCTTACCCTGGCGACAAAAGGGCTTGATCCAACCCTAGATCCGCATCTGGTTAAACTGCGCGATGCCCTGAAGAAAGGGGTGAATGAGAATGTGCATCGTCATATCTCAGCCATTTCTGAGGCGCTTATGCGTGCCCACGATAAGCCTGAGAAAGATGAGCCAGTAGAGCGTAGCAGCCAAAGCGATCTTTTTCATCGCCTGCTAAAGCATTCACATCTTTCTGGCAGAAAGGGCAAGCGCCTGAAAGAGTTGGGGCAGGAGCTGGCAGCTAATCCATCTGCCGCTAGCGATGAGAAGCTAGATGAGCTTATTCAATTGTTGGCAGATGATGCTGGATCTAACGCAAAGGGAGAGAAGAGTTCCAAACTATTGGGTCTCTTTAGTCGTGGTGAGCGTGATGATCGTTCTACTGGGGCTAATGATGAGTCGATGCGCCTGCTGCTATCACTGCTAGGTAAATTGAATTGGCCCACTCAGTTGAGTCAGGATATCTCATCACTGAAAAAGAAGCTGGAAAAACATGATCAAGAGGCGGTAATTGATGTAATAGAAAACCTGACAAAGATTGTCTCGAGCCTGCTGAAAGACCTTAACAAAGAGACACGAGAAACCGGGAGCTTTCTGGCAGACTTGATGGCCCAACTGCGAGAGTTGGATCAGTATGTTGTTAACGGCAAGAATTTGCAGCAGCAATCACTGCAGAGTGGAAAAGTACTGGATAAGGCCGTGAAGGAGCAGGTTAGCGGTATTGCTGTTAGTGTGCGGGACGCCAGTGATCTACAAGTTCTAAAGAGTGATGTTTCGTCACGTCTGCAAAACATAAAAGGTCATATGGATAAACATCTCAAAGTTGCAGAACACCGCTTTGCCGAGGCGGTAAAAAACGAAAAGAGATTACGGGAGCGTTTGAGTGAGGTAGAGGGTGAAACCGCGGTTCTAAGAAAGAAGATACTAGAGGCGCAAGCGCGTTCATCCATGGATCCAGTAACCGGGCTGGCTAATCGCGCTGCTTACGATGAGCGCATTAAGGATGAGTATAATCGCTGGAAAAGATTCAAGTCTCCACTGATATTAATGGTTTGGGACCTGGATGATTTTAAATTGGTTAACGACCGTTTCGGACATCAGGCTGGTGATAAGGCCCTAAGAGTGATTGGCCAGATACTGCAGAAAAGCTTACGCCAGACCGACTTTGTTGGTAGGTATGGTGGTGAGGAGTTCTGTGTGTTGTTGTCTGGTACCAAACTGGACGAGGCTGGTGTTGTGGCAGAGAAGATTCGCAAATCGGTTGAGGAGAGTGGATTTCATTCAGGAGATAAGCCCATAACTCTTACCATCTCATGTGGGTATACCGAGTTCCGGGAAGGGGATACACCCGACAGCGCATTTTCTCGAACGGACGATGCGCTGTATAAGGCCAAAGACGAAGGCAAGAATCGCTGTATTAGCGCTTAGCTTAATAAATATAGATATCTAACAAGCAAAATTAAACGCGGGGTTACTCTCGAAAGGTAGAATCAACAAGATTCACTCTTGCTGCCTATCTGCATGCGCTCCTGAGATGAGGAGTAAACAGTGATGTAATAATATGCTGGGGCAGCTGATAGGGGATTGGACAGCACATCAGGCGGTGGATTTTGCTAAACGCTGTGCCATAAAGTAACTTTTATTTATCGGTGTAAAAATAGTTCCATTCTGTTGCGGTTGCTCTGGATAAATCTCCAAGCAGTATATGAGTTGGTCTGGCCTCGCCCGGGAAGATATTACTGACCTCAATAAAGATACGCCCATAGCCGGCTTGCCTTCCCCAGGAAATCTCATCTAATTGCGGTTCCTTATTACAATGTACGCATTTTAATTTTTGGCTACTGATCTGTTGTTGCCAGTCGGTCATTGGCTTTTTGCATGCGGGGCAGCGAGGGGTGCGGCAGTTGCCATCCATTATCAGTGTTGGCTGGTCGAGGGGGCCTAGTAGTGTAATATGACAAAAATCCCTGTCAGCGCCTGGCGTTGGGGTTAGGCATACATTTGTGGAGCAGCCGACAAAGCTTATCAACTGAAGAAAGTTTTCTCCGGTAATATATATTCCTGTGTTTTGATCTAAAGGTTCGCCGATTAGTTTTATATCTCTCAGAGTATCAACAAGTGGTTCCGTTTTCGAGAGTGATGGTTCTGCGCTGTTGGAGAAGAGAATAAGTTTTCCAGTGCTCATGTTGACCCTTGACGCTATAATACCTAGGTTGAGAGTGTATCTTTCAGTTGTTAGATAAATCCAGTCATATCTAGGTTGTCCATGGAGGCCATAAATCTCATGCGTATTTATTTGCTGGTTTTAATGTTGCTGTTGAGCGGTTCTCTTGTGGCAGCGGAGAGGCTTAAGGTGGCTGTCAGCATTGCTCCCCAACAAAGCTTAGTACAACGGATAGCAGGGGAGTTAGTGCAAGTTCAGCTAATGGTGCAGCCTGGAGAGAGCCCGGCCACCTATGAGCCAACGCCCAGGCAGATGGCAGATATATCCCAGGCCGATCTCTATTACCGAATCGGGGTTCCCTTCGAGAATGTCTGGATGAAGCGTATTCAGAGCGTCAATCCCCGCCTGCCTATCCTGGATGCGCGAGCAGGCATAGAATTGCGCGCCATGGATGAGGGTGATGATGGTCATGAGCACGGACATGCTCATGACGAGGATGGACTTGATCCGCATATCTGGCTCAGTCCACCACTCATAAAAATTATGGCCCTGAGGCTAAGGGATAGATTAATTGAGTTACTCCCAGCGCAAAAACAGGTCTTAGTTAAAAATCATGCTGAATTTGCTAAATCTTTGGATAAGTTGGATGGGGATATACGCGCTATCTTAACTGGGATGGAGAAGAAAAGATTTATGGTTTACCACCCATCATGGGGCTATTTTGCAGACACTTATGGCCTGCAACAGATTCCGATTGAGAGCGAAGGTAAAGAGCCAGGTGCCAAGGCCTTAGCCCATTTGATTGCAGAGGCGAAACAGGATGGTATTGGCGCTATTTTTGTGCAGAAGCAGTTTAGCCAAACTCAGGCCGCAGCTGTAGCTACAGCCATTGGTGCCAAGGTTGTGGTAATTGATCCTTTATCGATGGACTATCCAGAAAACCTGCGTGATGTGGCCGAGGCCATGGTTAAGGATCGTTAGGTAGTAAAGTAATCACATGAGTAATGGCGTAATTTCAATTAAAGATGTCAGCTTCTCCTATTCTGGGCCACCTGTTCTGGAGGGGGTCAATCTTGAGATTGAAGATGGTGAGTTCTTGGGGGTGGTGGGCCCTAATGCGGGTGGAAAAAGTACGCTATTGAAATTGATTCTGGGTCTACTTGAGCCAGGGAGTGGTAGTGTTGATGTGCTTGGCTGTGAACCACAGTCAGCCAGCCGGAAAATCGGTTATGTGCCTCAGTATCCAGCGTTTGGGCGTGATTTCCCCATCACGGTGGAACAAGTGGTATTGATGGGGCGTTTGGGTGGTTCCTCATGGTTTGGTGGCTATAGAAGACAGGATCGCTGGATTGCCCATCGGGCAATGGTTGAGACAGAGGTGGAGGTGTTGGCAAAGCGGCAGATATCAACTCTATCGGGAGGTCAGCTCCAGCGTGTTTTGTTAGCAAGAGCGCTGGCTTGCGAGCCGCGAATTTTGATTCTAGATGAGCCTACTGCCAATATAGATATGCGAGTGGAGAGTGATATATTCGATCTGCTAAAGCACCTTAACCAGCGTATGACCATTGTTTTGGTGTCCCATGATGTTGGTTTTATCTCTCAATATGTCAGTCGCGTAGCCTGCTTGAATAGAACTCTGGTCTGTCATGAAACCTCTTGTATTAATGGAAAGGTGATAGATGAACTCTATGGTTCCCACGTCCATATGGTGGAACATGTACACAATTGAGCAATCTCATGAGTGAGTTTTATACCGCCCTACTGCAGTTCGATTTTTTGCAGAAGGCCTTGTTGGGTGGTCTGCTGGCTAGTATTGGCTGCGGCATAGTAGGGAGCTATGTGGTGGTAAAGCGGATAGGCTTTATGGCTGGAGGTATCTCTCATGCGGTATTGGGAGGTATGGGGGCGGCACTGTTTTTTGGCTTTTCTCCCCTTGGTGGTGCTTTGGCGGCGGCACTGCTGGCAGCTATTTTGATCGGCTGGATCAGTCTGCGCTGGAAAGAGAGGGAAGACACACTGATAGGTGCTCTGTGGGCTGTAGGTATGGCTATAGGCATCATTTTTATATCTAAAACTCCTGGTTATAGCGTTAATCTTATGAGCTATCTGTTCGGCAATATTCTTATGGTGCCGCAACAAGATCTTTGGCTAATGGCGGTTTTGGATCTATTGGTTTTGGTAATAGTCTGGTTGTTCTATCGTCAGTTTCTGGCCGTATCTTTTGATGAAGAGTTTGCCCGTTTGCGTGGGGTGCCCGTAACTGGGTTCTATCTATTGTTGCTGTGCATGGTTGCCATGACTGTGGTGTTGTTAATTCAGGTCGTGGGTTTGATCCTGGTTATTGCTCTGCTCACCCTTCCTGCTGCCATTGCTGCTCAATATCTCAACTCTCTAGGCAAGATGATGTTGCTAGCCTCCGTTCTGGGGGTGCTGTTTACCAGCAGTGGTCTTGTTATTTCCTATGTGGCAGATTTGCCGTCTGGGGCTACAATAATCTTGGTGGCCGGGTTGGCTTATATGATTTCCACTGTATTCAATCAGTTACTCCAGCGGCAGCGCAAGATGCATAAGGTGTCCCCATGAGGCGGTTTTTTGTGCTTCTTGTCAGGGGCTATAGTTATCTCATTTCTCCTTTTTTGGGAAATAATTGCCGTTACTATCCAACCTGTTCGGCCTACATGCAGGAGGCAATAGAGGTGCATGGAGTGTTGCGGGGCCTTTGGCTGGGAACAAAAAGAATTTTGCGTTGCCATCCCTTTCATGAGGGGGGTGTGGATCCGGTGCCTGAAGCCAAGCATAAGTGCAGTGAGCATGATCGAAGCCCTGATTGAAAACACCTTGGATCTTGTCCTTGATTCGGCGCCATTACCGCTCTGTTCCTGCGGGGTGTTGCCAGCTGCGGTCTCTCTATCCCGAGCTGGTGCTTTCCGCGCTTCTACTACATCATTTTTGATTTCAACTCCTGAAACTGGGGTTGATTCGGTAGCGCTTTCTTGGGTAATGCTCGGACCGATTATGGCTCTGCTTAGGCCGTTTGCTGCTATTTTGTCGGCCATTAGCGCGGGCCTTTTGGTTGGTGCCGCTGATAGTGGTGAGTAGCAGCTAGCAGTAGATATAGAGTCCGGGTCAGAAGGTTGCGGCTCCGCTGAATGTTGTTCTCAGGATGATATTACACAAAGTAGGGGGACGGCAGGAGCAATTTTGACGGCTTGAGGTATGCCTTTTCTGATCTAATTGATGATCTCTCACTGTGGTCGTTAGTTGGCATAATTGCGGCTGGCTGCGTAGTGACTATTGCGCCCCCTGATATGCTTCAGGAGTGGGGTAGTGGTCTGGGGGTCATGTTGTTGATACTCGCAGTATCAGTTCCTATGTATGTATGCGCTACCGCCAGCACCCCTCTGGCGCATGCCATGCTGTTTGCTGGAGTTTCTCCAGGGACTGTATTGGTGTTTCTCTTGGTTGGACCTGCCAGTAACATTGCAACTCTTGCGCTGGTGCGTCGAGAGTTAGGTGTTAGAGTAGTTGGAGTATATATCTTTGGGATAAGTGGAGTTGCTATTTTGCTAGGTCTGCTCCTGGATTGGGTGATTGCGGCTTATGGAGTAGACGTTCTGGCCCAGAGCTCGCTAAGAGGAGATGTGTCTCATGAATTCCCTGTTGTTGTTACCGGTATTTGTCTGTTGATTTTGGTTGTATTTGGCATTAGGCCATTACGTAATCTCTTTTTAAGTAGAAAAGATGGAGACGAAAACAGCTGTTGTGGGTAATATCACGGTTATGAGCTACAATATTTTTTCAACTCAGGATAGATTTGCCGAAAGATTTAAGCAGGGGCTGGTTGGTCTGTTGCATGACTACAACGAGTTGGGTGTTTTTATTCTGGTGTTGGCTAATGTCAGCTTTGATCCCCGACTGCAACAAGATTTCGAGAAGAAGGTAAGAGGGCGCTATACGCTTCTGAGAAGGAGCTTTAAAAAAGATCCACGACAGTTTTATCTGGATGGCGCTAAAGATGATGTTCGGGTGTTTGGTAAGCTGCTGCAGATTGGAATGGATGGTCTGCACCACACGGAGTTTCGTGACGAAGGTCCGTGGGAGGTGCAGTTCAACCAGCTTAGATCGTTTCGCCCCTCACGCATTGCCGATACAAAAGTAGATGGGATCTATGCCCCCTTTGATGCGGAACGCTTTCATTTCAACAAGCAGTTTTTGCTCAAGGAGTCTTTCTGGGAAGGGGAGTTGTGTGGGCGCAGTACTTCTATGTACTACAACAAATACCCCTTTATGCCAATGCATACTCTGATAGTGCCAGAGCGGGAAGCACTCAAGCCACAATATCTACATAGAGACGATCTGGATTATTTTTGGCGAGTGTGCGAGCAGATGGGCGAAACCATGCCAGACGTTATGTTTGGCTATAACAGTTATGGCGCCAATGCTTCGATAAATAATCTGCATTTTCATATGTTTGTTCGCGAGAAAAGATTGCCTCTATTGCGCGATGAGTGGAAGCACAACGGAGGAGAGAAGGAGTATCCGGTAGGTTGTGGTAAATTCACCTCTTTACATGAGGCTTGGGTTTTTATTTCTGAACTGCATCGCCAAGAGATTAGTTACAATCTTGTTGCTGCGCCTGGCGAGTTATACTGCCTGCCCAGGTCGCGTCAGGGTAGTTACTGCCATGCGTCATGGAATACGGGATTTGCCTGGTATGAGATGTCTGGTGGTATAGCAGCAGTAGACGAGCAGGTGTACGAGTCTTTAAGTGCAGAACAGATTACCAGGGAGTTAGAACTGTTAGAGCTGCGTGATATGGATAATGATCTTATGTAGGTGCTTTTATCCAGCGGCATGTAAGAGCTGTGTTCAGAGACAGAAACAAAAAGCCTAGGGTTAGTCCCGGCTTTTTGTGGATAGCATCACTGCTTATAAAAGTTGCCGCCGCATATTAACTGTTCCGTATTAATTCCGAAACCGGATTCACTCTCTGTTCGACAGAAGCAAATGAAGTTTATTGAAATCGTCAATAGCAATAGCTGGATATGCGGTTTAATAGATTCCAAATAAAGGTTATTGTTGTCGTAATAGCAGTTTGGCTTGGAGTAGGCGTTGGCCAATAATAAGAGGATTTTTAGTGTACCCGAAAGGTTTTCCCTGGATGAGCTGGGGGAGCTGTTGTCTGGCAAGCTGAATGCACGGATAGAGCGGGTGAGTGGCAAGCGTATCTATCTGGATACTTTTGATTGGCGTCTATATCAATCTGGTATGGTTCTGGAGCTTGAGTGCTGCGGTGGGTCTTGTCTGCTGCTATGGAGAGAGCTGAATAGCGGTGCTGTTTTGCTCAGTCGCATGGTCAGAAGGCCGCCGAAAAAAGCCGCAGATTTCAGTAGTGTTGGTTCCCAGGCAAGGCTAAAACAGATTCTGGGTAGAAGGACGCTCATTGCCCTTGTCACCCTGAATGTGCAAACAGATAATCTTCTACTGTTAAATAGAGATGACAAGACAGTTATGCGGGTGGAGTGGCGCAGGGATCATATTGCCTCTCCCCAACCTGCAGATCAGGTAGCCATGAGTGAAGTACTTTATCTATTCTCCTATCGTGGATATGCAGCGGAGTTTGAAGATAGATTGAGATGGGCCAAGAGGGATAGTGGACTCACTCCAGTTGCTCAGGACCCCATGCAGCTAGCACTGGATGTGCTGAATATTACACCGGGGCAATATACAGGCAGACCATCATTTTCACTAAGTAGTGATCAGCCGGCGCTTAAGGTAATGGTTCAGATCCTGGAGAAGTTTCTACGGATCATGGAGAGCAATATTGCAGGAGCAAGGGAGGATGAGGATCCGGAGTATTTGCATGACTTCCTGGTAGCAGTGCGGCGTACCAGCACCTTAATTGATAGCTTTTCCTCTCTTTTTCCAGCAAATAATCTAATCTCGGTAGTGCATGATTTTCAATGGATAGAGCAAGAGGCTACACCGATACGTGATCTGGATATCTATATGAGTCTGTTTCATGACTTTGAAGATAGGGTAGATGCGGACCATCGTCAGGCGCTGAATTCGCTGTATCTGTTTCTACAAGAGCAGAAAAAGCGTGATTTGCGGCGGATGCGCACCTCTCTTAATAGTCCGCGCTACCATAAACTGATTGAGTCATGGAGTAAGTTCTTGCACAGATGTGATAGTGCAGAGCAGTTGCCCGATGATGCTGTGGCTCCCATAGGTGAGTTGGCTTTGGATCATATTAAGACCATTTTCTTCGAGGTGGTAAAAAAGTCACAGAATAAGTCACAAGAGGTCAGTGTTAAAGAGATATATGAGTTGCACCAGATAAGTAAGCATCTGGGGTATCATTTGGAAGCTTTTAGTAGCCTGTTTCCGGGTAAAAAGATTGACAAATTACTCAAGGCCCACACCAAGCTGCAATCTAGTCTGAATCAGTTTAGAGATATGAATCTGCAGTACAGCAGGTTGCGTGAGTATAAGTCTGGCATGAAGAAGGCGCAGGCGGTGCGTAAGATTTCGCTAGAGGCGGTAGAGCAGCTTATCGCTGATCGCAAATGTGAAAAAACAGAGGCGTACAAAAGGGCAGTAAAGCAGATTAAACGTTTTACTCGAAAGAAGATGCGCAAGCGTTTTAGCTCTCTGCAGGTCATGTTGGTTAGCGGTGGCAATGTATGAAGGTGTTAGCTACTCACAATATAAAAGGTGGAGTGGGTAAGACTTCGGCTGCGGTAAATTTGTCGTATCTTGCTGCTTGTGATGGCTACAGAACACTGTTGTGGGATTTGGACCCACAGGCGGCTGCAAGCTTCTGCTTTAGAATAAAACCTAAGGTTAAAGGCGGAGTAAAATCTTTTGGTAAAAAGTCCCGCTCACTCGAAGAGTCCATTAAGGCTACTGATTTTGAAGGCCTGGATTTGATTCCGGCAGATTTTTCCCTACGCAGTTTTGATCAGGTATTTGCGAATACCAAGGGTCAATCTAAGCGGTTCGTAGATAGGCTTGCTCCCCTGCAAGGGGAATATGATTTGATGATTATCGATTGTGCTCCAGGTATATCTCTTATGACGGAGAATATATTTCATGCGGCAGACGCATTATTGATTCCATTGATACCTAGTACTTTCTCTGTTCGTACCTATGATCAACTGCTTAAATATTTTAGCGCAGAGTCGTCTATCAACCCACAGCGTCTACCGTTCTTTTCTATGTATGACGATAGTAGGACATTGCAGCGGGATATAGTTGCTGCAATGTCCAAAAGTGTTAAAGAGATGCTGAATACCGCCATTCCCTACGCGAAGAATATAGAGTTGATGGCAGAGAAGCGCATGCCAGTGAGCAGGTTCGCCCCTGCCAGTAAGTCTGGTTTGGCATTTCGCGATCTATGGCGCGAAATAAAGGTTAAGGCGCTAGGTGACTATAACCTATAGCCACCTTTCTACCTTCTTAACACTTGGGTCATCGATGGACGCTGTTATTGAGAATCCCAAGCTTTGCATAAGAGTGAGCATGCGGCGGTTGTCGGTTAAGACATCGCCTTCAATTACTTTGACTGCATGGTAACGCGCTGCCTCCATTAGGCTTTCCATTAGTTGGGTGCCAATCCCCATGCCATGGTGCTTGTCTGATACAGCTATGGCAAATTCGCAGGAGTCTCCGTCCGGGTTGACGGTGTATCGTGCAACGCCCAGTTGGGTTGCCTTTTTCTCTTGATCTGTAACTGCGATGATGGCCATTTCTCGGCTATAGTCCAGCTGAGTGAAGCGCACCAACATCTCTGGGGTTAGTTCATCAATGGCCTGCATGAATCTAAAATATTTAGACTCTGGCGACATGTCGTGTACAAACTCTTTAAGTAGCTCCGCATCTTCCGGGCGGATTGGTCGAAGTTTGACCGAAGTTCCATCCGGCAGATGGGTGTGTCGCTTCAGGCTGGATGGATATGGATGAATCGCCATGTGGGAGTATGGCACTGGTGAAGTTGGTGGGCGTTTGACGCTTATTCTTGCATCCACTGCAATTACCCCTTTGTCATCAGCCAGCAGAGGGTTGATGTCCAACTCTTGAATGTGGGGTAGTTCGCATACCATTTCAGATATGCGCAGTATCACGTTTTCTACCGCTTCTGTTTTAATTGCGGGCATGTGACGGAATGGCCCCAATAGCTTGGAAATCCTGGTTCTGCTGATGAGTCTTTTGACCAGTACATGGTTGAGCGGTGGGAGGGCGACAGCGCTGTCGTGCAGCACTTCGGCCATGGTGCCTCCTGCGCCAAAGGCGATCACCGGACCGAAGATGTCATCATGCTTTACTCCGATCATAAGCTCTCTGGTGTCGTTGGTAGATGCCATGGGCTCAACCGTAATGCCGTCGATCTCAGCATCTGGTAGTACGCGATGGGTTTCGTCCATTATGGACTTGAATGCAGACCTAACATCTGGTGCGGTCATGATGTTGATCTTAACTCCGTGCACATCAGATTTGTGTGAAATCTGAGGCGAGCAAATCTTCATGGCTACAGGAAAGCCCACCGACTCGGCTGCAACCAGTGCCTCTGTAGGGGTTCTGGCCATCAATGTAGGGGTGCAGCGGATGTGGAATGCACTCAGCACAGCCTTGGATTCTGCGTCAGATAGCATTTTTCTGCCATCCGACAGGGCTGCTTCGATTATCATCTGAGCCCCTTCCGCATCAGGAGGCCTGGCATCAGATAGTGGTCCAGGTGTCTGCAGCATCATCTTTTGGTTTGTTCTGTAGCGTGAGAGGTAGGCAAAGGCTTCAATTGCCCGCTCCGGTGTTAAGAACGTTGGTAGGCGGTTGGCAGAGAATATCTCACGTGCCTTGTGCACCTTGGCGTCACCCATCCAACAGGAGAGGACCGGCTTGTCTTTCTTCTTTTTCCCGGCTTCAACCACCTCTTTAGCGGCCTCTTCTGGTTTGCTCATTGCCTGTGGGGTGAGTAGTGCCAGGACACCATCAACATTTTTATCTTTCAGGCAGGCAGTAACCGCAGCGCCATATTTCTCAGGAGGAGCGTCTCCTAGAATGTCTACTGGATTGCCGTGGGACCAATAGGGCGGGAGGAATTTATCAATCTCAGCGATGGTCTTGGGTTCTAGAGTAGGTATGTTAACTCTCAAATCTATGGCGCGGTCAGTTGAGAGAATGCCGGGTCCACCTCCGTTTGTGACAATGGCTAGATTGTTTCCATTAACTCGCCGGTTAGTGGAAAGGATTTCGGCTGCGGCAAAAATCTGGCCAAAAGACATGGCCCTTACTACGCCTGCCCGTTCCAGTGCTGCATCGAACACCTCATCTGATCCAAACATGGCTCCGGTATGGGTGGTGGCGGCCTCTACGCCTCTTTTATGGCGTCCTACCTTAAGTACTATTACCGGTTTGGAGTTTGCCGCAACTCTTAAGCCGCTCATAAATCTGCGTGAGTCATGTATGCCCTCCACATATAGGAGAATTGCATCTGTGGAGCTGTCGGCGGCCAGGTAGTCCAGAATGTCGCCAAAATCCACATCGCTGGCGTTACCTAGGGAGACTATGGTTGAGAACCCCATCTTATGGGGTCGAGACCAATCTATGATTGCGGTACATAGAGCTCCTGACTGGGAGACTAGGGCTAGCTTCCCCTTTGGTGCTGGGGCGTCTAGAAAGGTTGCGTTCAGTCCGATATCTGGTCGCATGAGACCAAGACAGTTGGGGCCGAGAACGTGGATGCCGTAGTGGCGGGCGGTCTCCATCAGGGTCTGTTCCATTCTTCGGCCTTTTGGCCCTGTTTCGCCAAACCCTGCGCTATGGATAATCATGGAGTTGATACCAAATTCTCCACACTGGTGGACTACATTGATTACGGCAGCTGTGGGCACAGCTACGACCGCAAGATCTACAGGGTTGTCAATCTCCTCCAGTGTTTTATAGCAGCGTAATCCCTGAACCTCGTCGTACTTAGGGTTAATTGGATATATGTTTCCTTTGAAACCGGCCTCTATCAAGTTCTGGAGGACAGCGGTCCCGACCCCGTGGAGTTTTTCACTGGCGCCGAAGATGGCTATGCTGCTGGGTTCGAATAGTTTTTCAAGTTTATGTGGGCCCATTGTAGTCTCGATTTTGATTTAGTTAATTTTAAATAAAAAAACAAACATATTTAGGTTGTGCTAAATTTAAATTTCATTATTGATTAGTTTTATTCTGGCATTTGGCTATCTACATGTGTATGCAGGATTTAGCGCTTTTGGTGCGGTAAGTATATTTCCATATTGTTTTGGTCTCATGCATGAATAGTAGTACATCTTTGTTTAATTGTTATGTTGGAGTTGAGTAGTGCCAATAGCATTTATTTCTCATCAGGATTGCCTGCTACATGATGTGGGCGAAGATCATCCAGAACAACCAGCTAGACTCAATGCCATTCAGGATAGATTGATCAGTTCCGGGATGGATTTTGTCGTGTTGCAGCATGATGCCCCCATGGTTAAAAGAGAGCACCTTGAGCGGGTGCATGACCATGATCATATCGCCAGGATCATAGATGAGGCACCGCAGGAGGGTATTTTACGTCTTGATGATGATACATTCATGATGCCTAAGACCCTTAATGCACTGTTACGTTCAGCAGGAGCTGCGGTCTATGCGGTAGATCTGGTAATGCAGAAACAGACCCGTATCGCCTTTTGCTCGGTAAGACCACCTGGGCACCATGCTGAGCGAGGTCAGGCCATGGGGTTCTGTTACTTCAATAATGTCGCCGTAGGGGCTGCTCACGCGCTAGAGGAGTATGGGTTGGAGCGAGTGGCTATCTTGGATTTTGATGTGCATCACGGGAATGGTACAGAAGATATCTTCAGAAATGACCCCAGAGTGTTCTTTGGCTCTAGCTTTCAATATCCATTCTATCCCTATAGTGGTTACATTACCGGTTGTGACCATATCGCCAATATACCTATGCCATCCGGGACTGATGGCAACTCCTTCCGGCAGAAGGTGGAAGAGGAGTGGTTGCCAGCCCTAGATGCCTTCAAGCCGCAGCTGGTTATGATCTCAGCCGGGTTTGATGGCCATATTGAGGATGATTTATCTCACTTCAGGTTGCGTGAGACAGACTACGCTTGGGTGACCACCATGCTAAAGGAGATCGCAGATAAACACGCTGAGGGACGCATCGTATCGGTGCTCGAGGGTGGATATGCCCTGAACGCCCTGGGCCGCAGTGTAGCTACTCATCTGGATGCTCTGCTGGGAAATTAGCAGAGTGTTGCAGAAAAATGACCGTTTTATAGCCAAACAGGTTAAATCGTAACATTTCTGTAATATTTGCTTATTACACTACACTCAACTACGAGCAATTTGCCAAATTGAGGAAGCTAATGAATTTAACCCAGACCCTAATAGCTGTGATCGCTGCAAGCGCCACCTTTGGTGTTAATGCCGCGGATCGAACTGTGCTGCAGAATAAAGGATCTGACACCCTGGTGAATGTGGCCCAGGCCTGGGCTGAGGCGTATAAGGATGTGGCTCCAGATACTGCCATAGCAGTTTCAGGGGGTGGCTCTGGTACGGGTATAGCGGCGATGATTAACGGCACTGTGGATATTGCCAACGCCAGCCGCAAGATGAAAAGCAGAGAGATAAAAAGTGCTAAAGAGAAGGGGCAGAATCCTATTGAACATGTGGTTGGATATGATGCCCTGGCAGTTTTTATCAACTCTGCCAATCCAGCTAAAATGCTCTCTTTTGACCAGCTGAAAGATATCTATATTCGTGATGGCAGAGCCACAAAATGGTCTGATCTGGGGCTAAAAGTTCCCGGTTGTGATAGTGACAAGATAGTGGTGGTCAGTCGTCAGAACAACTCTGGTACCTATGCTTATTTCCGCAAAGCCGTGTTGGGCAAGAGAGGCAAGTTTCGCCAGGGCACTTTGGATATGCACGGATCTAAAGACGTGGTGGACCTGGTAGAGAAGACCCCGTGTGCTATCGGCTATAGCGGTCTGGCTTATACTACCGATCATGTCAAGATGGCATGTATCGCCAAAGAAGATGGCGGCGAGTGCGTGAATCCTAGTGTAAAGAGTGCCAGTGATCGTAGCTATCCTATTGCCCGGCCACTGTTTATGTACACCAATGGTGAGCCGCAGGGTGCGATTAAACAGTATCTGGATTGGATAAAAAGCGATGAAGGTCAGTGTATTCTAGTGAAAAAGGGCTATGCCCCGGCAAGAGATGTAACCTGTAAATAGCTGGAGTAGAGGCAATGTACAACTACCCGTCGAGGCCATTATTTGGTCTGACGGGTTTTGTTACAATTAGGGTTTATTCGGTTGGGGTGTCAGGCATAGCCTGATTTGTTTTCTTCTTTATATTTGGTAACGGTGATATGTCCATTCTAGAGGAACGTCTGTTTCGAGATCAGAGACAAATTCGAGATAAAGTTGGGGTGCAAGCCGAGCGGGTTGAGCAAGCAGTAGGCAATGCTATTCACTCCCTGCAAACAGGTAATAACAAGCTTGCTTACACTACTGTCCTGAACGACTATCCTATAAATCGCACTATGCGAGAGATAGACCGCCTATGTCATCGGTTTATCGCGGTGCACCTGCCCAGTAGTACCTATCTGCGTCTCATATCATCCGTTATTCGGGTCAATATTGAGCTTGAGCGGATCGGGGATTATGCGGTGATTATTGCCCGTGAGGGGGTGCGGATGTCATCGCCGCCTAGTGATATTCTCGGGCGAGAACTGGAGCGTATGACTGCCGATACCATGACTATGGTGAAGCAGACGATTAAGGCCTTCAATGACCTTAATTCTGAACTGGCTCAGGGCACCAAGCATCTTTCAGATAATGTGGAATACAATCTAGATGCGGTCTATGCGGAGATAACCGAACAGACCGAACTTCAGGGGGTTAAGGACTCTCTGGCTCTGTTCGTAGTATTTAATCAGCTCAAGCGAGTGGTGGATCAGTGCAGGAATATTTGCGAAGACACCATATTTGCCGTTACCGGTAGGCAGAAAAAGCCAAAGGTATATAACATTCTTTTTGTAGATGAGGATAACAGTCTGGCCAGTCAGTTGGCCGAGGCCATAGGCAAGAAAAATCATCCTAATTGTGGGAATTTTAGCAGCGCTGGCAGGGCTCCAGCCAGAGAAATAAATCCAGCTTTGGCTGAGTTCCTGTCGGAACGTGGTGTTACTCAGGAAGGGCTAGAGCCAACCGCTTTGAGTGAGCTCAGCAGTCATGATCTTGCTGAACAGCATGTTGTAATCACTCTTCAAGGTGGCATCAACAGCTATCTTTCAGATGTTCCTTTCCATACCAGCGCCCTAGAGTGGGATGTGGGCGAGACCTCAGCTCCACTTGGCACTCAGGAGATTGAATCCATGTACCGCAATTTGGCACTGCATATTAAAGATCTGATGGATCTCATATGTGGTGAAGAGGCTGAGGATTAGGTAATGCCAGAAGTTAGTGGCAAACCAGTGGATATCGATTTTGATCGACGCAACCTGGACTGGTATATCGATAAGATGGTGCAGTCCCTGGTGTTCATCGGGGGCATCTCTACAATCATATTCATAATCGGTATATTTGTTTTCATCACCATGGAAGGCATCGGCTTTCTATTTGATGGGTTCTCGTTCAAAGAGTTTTTCCTCTCCCCCTATTGGGAGCCGAGTGACGAAGATCTACCGGAGTACGGCATTCTGGCCCTGATAGCCGGTACCGCCTCAGTAACCGGACTGGCCATGTTGGTGGCCATACCGTTTTCGCTTGGAGCAGCCATCTATGTAGGTGAATTTGCCACCGGCCGGACCAGGGAGGCGCTTAAGGTTTTGGTGGAGCTGTTAGCGGCTATTCCTTCCGTGGTATGGGGCTTTATCGGTCTATCCATAATGAACCCCCTGATTATTGATCTGTTTGATGTGCCGGTGGGGCTGAATGTGCTCAATGCGGGCATTATTCTGGGACTTATGGCGGCGCCTATCATGACCTCTATCGCTGAGGATGCCCTCAAAGCGGTGCCTGATCGTTATCGAGAAGCGGCTGAGGCTCTGGGTGCCACCCGCTGGCAGGTAATTATTAAGACGGTGATTCCTGCTGCCAAGAATGGCCTGCTAGGAGCTGTCCTGCTGGGAGTCGGTCGTGGTTTTGGTGAAACTATGGCGGTACTGATGGCTACTGGTCATGCGGTGAATATTCCGGGTAGTGTGTTCGATTCGGTACGCGCCCTCACCGCTACTATTGCTGCTGAGTTGGGCGAGACCGCCGTAGGCTCAGAACACTATCAGGCCCTGTTTACCATAGGGATATTCCTGTTTCTTATCACATTTATAATCAATCTTACTGCTGACCTAGTTGTGCGTGGAATCAGGAAGCAGTAGGTATAGAGATGGTTAGGATTAAATTGAGATGTTTCAAGAGTCCGCTCTAAACGTAAAAAACAGAAAGGTACAGAGGCTGTTTAAAACTCTGTTCATGCTGATGACCGTTTTGCTGGTTATTCCTGTGCTGGTTATCCTTAGTACCCTGATATACAAGGGCGGTAGCGTGGTCTCCCTGGAATTTCTCTTTAGTGACCCGATCAATGGCATGACTGCTGGGGGCATTTTCCCTGCACTGTTGGGTACGGTGTGGCTGGTGTCACTGGCTCTTATTATCTCTGTTCCTTTGGGGGTGGCTGCAGCTATCTATCTAAGCGAGTATGCAGGAGATAACTGGTTTACCCGTATTATCAACCTGGCCATTATTAATTTGGCCGGGGTGCCGTCTATTGTGCACGCCCTGTTCGGCGTGGGTGCCTTTGTGATTTTCTTTGGTTTTGGCACAAGTATTCTTGCTGCCAGTTTGACCCTGGCTATTATGACCTTGCCTGTGGTAATCGTTTCTACTCGTGAGTCTTTGCAGGCGGTACCACAATCTTTTCGTGAGGCTTGCTGGAACATGGGAGCTACTCGTTGGCAGACCATTCGTCGCATTGTTCTGCCTAATGCGATTAGTGGAATTCTGACCGGCGTAATTTTAGAGGTGTCGCGTACTACCGGAGAGACTGCGCCCATCATGTTCACCGGGGCTGCTTTCTTTTTGCCATTTCTTCCTCAGAGTATGTTTGATCAGACCATGGCTCTCTCTTTACATCTGTTTGTGGTATCCACCCAGGTGCCAGGGGTGCCTGATGCACTGCCCTATGGTGTGGCACTGGTGTTGATTGCCATGGTTCTGATTATGAACAGCATCTCTATCGCCTTCCGTATGTATCTGCGAGGTAAGAAGAAATGGTAGCCACAGATATCATGTCGGAAGCTGCTGTGGATTCTGACTCTGAAAACATCAAGTTAAGCGTACGCGATTTGACCATTAGCTATGCTGGTGTGCCAGCATTGAGTGATGTCACTCTGGATGTGCGCCAAAATGAAATCTTTGGGATTATCGGTCCTGCCAATGCCGGCAAGACCAGCTTTCTCAAGACTCTGAATCTGATGGATAGATTTAACAATAACATGCAGGTACAGGGAGATATTCTATTCAACGGCAGAAATGTTCGCAGCATTAAAAATGTATACGGGCTACGTAGTCGCATCGGAGTGGTTTTTCCTTTGCCGGTAGGCTTGCCCTTGACTGTTTATGAAAACGTGGCCCTGTCACCACGTCTGCGCGGTATCAAGGATAAGCGGGAGTTGGATATTATTGTTGAGCGCTGCCTTATGCGGGCTGCGCTTTGGGATGAGGTAAAGGATCGGCTGGACTCTCTGGGGAGCCTGCTCTCCGGCGGACAGCAGCAGCGTCTGACTATCGCCCGGGCACTATCTCAGGAACCTGAGCTGTTAATTTTGGATGAGTTCTCCATCGCAGTTGATCCTGTCACCACTATGCGCATTGAGGATGTGTTGAAGGAGCTAAAATCAGAGATGACCATTATCCTGGTTACCAACCTGGTACAGCAGGCACGGCGTTTGGCTGATCGTACTGCCTTCTTTCTGGGCGGGGAGTGCGTAGAGATTGGCGTCACTGAGGGGCTGTTCACCGGAGAGGTAAAGGACCAGCGTACGCAGGACTATATAGAAGGTAAGTTTGGGTAAATCCAGATCATGTTGAAGATATTAAACAATGATAGCTAGAGTAGAAACAGTAGAGGAACAGGCTGAATATGCCATCACTACAGAGAAACTAAATCTCTGGTACGGCACTTTTCAGGCTATGTTCGATATAGATCTGCAGATTAAGAATGGCATCATAACTTCATTGATTGGTCCATCCGGTTGTGGCAAATCTACTTTTCTGCGTAGCATTAATCGTATAAATGAACGCTTGGGCTATGTTCGCATTGATGGAAGTGTCAATGTGTTTGATCACAATATCTATGACCCTGCAGTAGAGTTGGTACAGGTGCGCAAACAGATAGGGATGGTGTTCCAGCGCCCCAATCCTCTGCCGATCTCTATCCGGGACAATCTGTTGTTTGGTCACCGCCTGCACAACAAAGGGAGTGCGGCAGCCAAGATAGACTCTGATGAGATTGTGGAGGAGTCACTGCGCCAGGTTCTGTTGTGGGATAAAGTAAAAGACAAGCTGGATAGCAAGGCAACATCTCTCTCTTTGGAGGAGCAACAGAAGCTGTGTATTGCGCGCTTGCTGCCTGTTAAGCCAAGAGTTCTGTTAATGGATGAGCCTTGCTCTGCTCTGGATCCGGAAGGCACGGCTGCCGTGGAAGAGCTGATCTGGGAGCTGAGAGGAAAATACACCATTCTGATTGTGACCCACAATATGGCTCAGGCCCGCAGAGCTAGCGACGAGTGTATCTTTATGCTTATGGGTAAGGTAGTGGAGCATAGTGCCACCGAAGAGCTTTTTGTTACTCCAAAGTGCAAAGAGACTTCTGACTATATTGAAGGTAGGTATGGCTAAACTATTGGTGATAGATGATGAGCCAGCCATACGTGAGATGGTCCGGTTCACTCTGTCGCGTTCTGGATATGATTGTATAGAGGCGGAAGACGCAGCACAGGCAAAACAGCTCATCATCAGTGATAGCCCAGATCTTCTGCTTCTGGATGTGATGATGCCAGGTCAATCTGGGCTAGATCTAGCCCGTGAGCTGAGGAGTAAAGACTCCACCAAGGAGCTTCCTATAATAATGTTAACAGCTCGCTGTTCTGAGCAGGATAAGATCAGGGGTCTAGATGTAGGCGCTGATGACTACATTACCAAACCCTTTTCTCCCGGTGAGCTAGTGGCTCGTATAAGAGCACTGCTTAGACGTAGCTCTTTGGATCAATCCGAGCTGGAAACAGACGGTCTGCATCTGAACCCGGAGACAAGGAGAGTGTTTTCTGGTGATGTGGATATTGAGCTTTCGCCTGCGGAATTTAACCTGCTCCATTTTTTGATGGCACGACCAGAGAGAGTATTCTCCCGTGCGCAATTACTTGATCGGGTGTGGGGAGAAGGTAGGTATGTTGAGGATCGTACTGTAGATGTACACATCAGAAGGCTGCGTGCAGCTCTTGAACCTGCTGGCTATGCGGATCTGGTTCAAACTGTACGTGGGGTAGGTTACAAGTTTTCGGTTAAAGGGTGATGTTGGTGGACGAAGTGGAGTTATCAGGGTGGTCTACCGAAATTAGGAATTTTATCTTGCTTGCCCTGTTTACCCTTGCTGGTGGGCTGCTGTTTCAAACTTATTTGTTGTTCTTTGCTATCGGCGTTAGCGCGCTGGTGATTTGGTATCTATTGCAGCTGTCTAGTATTAGATCTAAATTGCAGGGTGATGTCGAATTATCTGCAACTCATGATTCAGGCTTGCTTCCTGGTTTGAGCAGGCAGATAACCACTCTGCAGCAGCGGGTGCGTGAACAAGAGCAGTATAACACCCAGGTTGTTTCCCTGTTCCGCAAGGCTTTTGAGGCGTTCCCTGATGCAGTGATGATACTTAGGCCAAACTGGCAGATACGCTGGTGCAACCGTGCGGGTCGGGAGATGTTTGGCCTTGATCCGGAGAGTGAGATTATTGGTTCTCTGGTAGATGAGGCGGGGCATCCTGTTTTGCAGGAGTATCTGGAGGCTGGTGATTTTACTAAACCACTGGAGCTGGAGTCTCCTGCAGACTGGGCTAGAATACTCTCAATCCAGCTGACTACCTTTGCTCAGCAGGATGAGTTGGTTTTGTTGGTAGCCCGCGACATCACCCGTCTCTATCACTTAGATAGGATGCGTAGTGATTTTGTAGCAAACGTTTCCCACGAGCTGAAAACCCCATTAACCGTGCTCAGCGGGTTTCTTGAGACTATGCATCTGGAGGGAGATGATCTTCCTGAGCATTGGTCTCATGCCGTAGACCTGATGTATCAGCAATCAGAAAGGATGGGCGGCATTGTAGATGATCTTTTGCTGCTCTCAAGGCTGGATTCCGGACAGGATGGCTTTGATCCGGAGTTGGTGGATATTCCAGCTCTGCTGGAAAAAGTGGTTGCCGATGCCAGGATTCTAGCGCAGAAGAGTAAGCATATTATCACTCTGGATATGGATCCATCGCTGAAGCTGATGGGAGAGAAGAAGACTCTGGAAAGCCTATTCTATAACGTAATAACCAACGCTGTTCACCATACGCCAGCTGGGACTAAGGTGGATATTTTCTGGAAAAAAGAGCATGGCATGTCAGTGCTAAAAGTAGCAGATACAGGGGATGGTATCCCGGCTCGTCATATTCCACACCTTACAGAGCCGTTCTATAGGGTTGATACAGGCAGGTCCAGGGAGTCAGGAGGTACTGGTCTGGGCTTGTCTATCGTAAAAAGGTCAGCTTCCAGACATAAGGCTAGGTTGCAGATTAGCAGCGATCAGGGGAAAGGTAGTCTGGTAAGGATAGAGTTCCCAGACGGGTGAAATTTTGTGCGGCAATGAGAAGGCCCAGCCAGGTTGCCCGGGCTGGGCTAGAAGAAACTGTTTGTGGTCAGCCCTTATAGAGGAGTGACGTTTTCAGCTTGAGGACCTTTTTGTCCTTCTACTTCTGTGAACTGGACCTGCTGTCCATCTTTCAATGTTCTGTGGCCATCGCCAACGATTGAACGGAAGTGAACGAATAGGTCGGCCCCGCCCTCGCGCTCGATAAATCCATAACCTTTTGCGTCATTAAACCACTTGACGGTGCCTGTTTGCTGTTCAGCCATTTTCTAAATCCTCTGATGTAACGTAACTTTTTTGCTATAAAAATATAGCTAACCTAAATTGCTGTGTAACGTGAAAAAACTACGTTTCAAGAGCAGGGGAGATAAGGTTCACCGTGACTGCTTTATCACTGTAGGTTGTATATTCTATACGCAGCAAGCCCATTCTAGCTCTATCTGTATAAAGGTCAACAATATTTATGCGATTCTGTTAAATCTGTTTACTTGTGTGTTTTCATAGAGGTAGGTGGTTTTTTTATCTGTTGGGGGATGATGGAATAAGGTTTCATTAAGGCTCTGTTATAAGCTAAAGTGTTGACAGTGTGCTGAATCTGTAGGGCTTTACCCGTTTTGTTAAGGTTGCAGAGTTAATTATGGCGAAAACAACAGTATTAAATATGGAAGGCGAGGATCAGATCCCCTTCTTTAGGGGGATATTGGTCCAATCCTTAATCAAGTCTGGGCTGTCCTATGTCGATGCTTATGAGTTGTCTCAAGAGGTTAGAGATAAGCTTAAAGATGTAGAGCAAATCGCCAAGCATCACCTGTTTTTATTAGTAGCTGATTTGGTGGAAAAGAGGCATGGAGAAGAGGCGCGAACGGCATATGAGAATAAGCCTCTGCTGGATACGGACATTATTGTGCATTCACCTTCGCGCAGTGATCGCTTCTCAGTTGGCATTCTCACTCACTCTCTTGAGGCATGCGCTATTCCAACCGAGATCGCCAGAAATGGTGCCTTGAGTGTACATGAAGCATTGCTCAACGATGGAATTAGTGAGATTGGACATGCGGATCTGCGGAAAATTATTTTTAGTTCACTAAATGAGTACGCTGGCATTGAGGCGGCAAATAGGTATCTGTCATGGCGTAATTTTGAGAATTCCAGTAAAACCATGATCATACTTATTGGCGGTGTCACTGGTTCTGGTAAGAGTACCCTGGCAGCTGAGCTGGCGTACCGTCTAGATATTGCGGGGATTCAGTCCACAGATATGATGCGTGAAATTATCCGCTCTTATCTGCCAAGTCAGGTTGTTCCCACTCTGATGCACTCAAGTTTTGCTGCCTGGCGCGGGCTGCCGTTTCCTCGGCAAATGGAGCGCAAAGAGGTGGATAGCCCCGTTATCACCGGCTTCCTTTCTCAAATTAACGCCATGCAGCCGGCATTAGAGGCATCCATCTCCCGGGCTTCGTTAGAGAGACAGCATCTGATTTTGGAAGGGGTGCATGTGCTGCCTACCCATATGGGCATGCAAGACGTAGGTGATGACATGATTATTATCCCCATTATGCTAGCGACCATGGATAGATCGCGCCTGCGGAAGAGGTTTAAAGCTAGGGCCAGAATAAGTGAGGAGAGAAAGGCAGAGAAGTACCTAAATCACATGGATGATATCTGGGAGCTGCAGAGTTATCTGCTGAATGAGGCGGATAGAGTTGGAATTCCCATTGTCTCTAGCCAGGGGATAGAGGAGACCATAGGTGAAGTGCTTGGAATTATTAGCGACACCGTTATCAAGTTGTTCCCCATGGAAAACAGTAACAGTAAAAGCAACAAATAGATTGGTTTAACGCTGAATATTTTTTAGATAACCAAAATAGAGACAGTGACTTATGCGTCTGATTGTTGTACGCCACTATAAAACGCTCATTAATAAGTCTGGACAGATTATGGGATGGGGCGATTCCCCTCGTTCTGAAGATTGGCAGGTGGATGTGGCGTTTGTTGATGGTGTTATGCATAAAAACTCCCTTGAGTTTGCCGCTGTCTATACCAGTGACCTGGAGCGGTCACGCCAAACCGGTATGTATCACGCGAAAAAAAGAGGTATTAAGCTTATATACGATCATGCTGAACTGAACGAGGTCAACTATGGTGCGTTGTATAAGAAAAGCAAAAAATGGGTAGAGAAGCATATCCCCAAACATAAAAATGACCCTGATTTCGTCTACCCAAAAGGGGAGAGCTTTCGGCAGATGCAGCAGCGCAGTATTTGCTTTGTAGAAAATCTCTGGAAAAAGCACAAAAATGATTGTGTTTTATTGGTGGTTCACGCAGGCGTAATCAGGGGAATGGTCTCGCACTTTCTGAGGCTACCTTATGCTGAAAATCTTAAGCGCAAGATATCTCACTGTTATATTGGTGATTTCCAATTCAAGCATGGAGAGTGCGTAAAATATGATGAGCTGGGAAAGCCGTCAGGTTTTGTGCGAGATAATGTTGTATCTCTCCCCTATAAAATAAAAACATAATTAATCTTTTCTTGCCCTGAGCCGGTGTTAGTTTTATCTTTAGGGGCTTGTGATCTGGGCTTGGGCAGTTATGGTCCGGTTTTGGCATATACATATAAATAGCATTGATAATGATCAAACGGATAGCGGACTACTACTTTCGAACAACTCTAAACAGGCCAGTGGTGATTGGTTTAGTCGTCATACTGTTGCTTATGTGTGCGGTTTGGTATGCCCAGGAGTTTAAACTGGATGCATCATCGGATTCTCTAGTATTAGAGAACGACCAAGATCTGCGTTTCTATCGCGCAGTGCGTGCCCGTTACGGCTCAGATGATTTTTTGGTTGTTACTCTACAGCCTAAGGACGATCTGTTCTCAAAGCAGAGTCTAGACACTATACGTAATATGCGGGATGAGCTGTCTGCTCTGACACGGGTCGAGTCGGTCCTGTCTATACTGGATGTGCCTCTTATCAACAGTCCTCGCGTTTCTGTTTCTGAACTGCAAGAGCATGTACGAACCCTTGAAACCAAGGGTATAGATATTGAGTTGGCGCGCAAAGAGTTTCGTGAGAGTCCGCTCTACAATAAGTTGCTGACTAGTTTGGATGAGACAACTACAGCGCTACTGGTCTATCTCAAGCATGATAAGGTTCAGCTTGATCTGCAAAGCCAGCGTGACCTGCTATGGGAAAAGCAGATGTCGTCTCAGCTAACTGTGGAAGAGACAAAGAGGCTGGCAGATATCACGGCTCAGATCAGGCAGCACAACACCAAGCTGCAAGCACAACTACAGAGTGATATTGCTTCAGTACGAAAGATCTTACAAAAATATAAAGATAAGGGCGAGATTCATCTGGGGGGCGTACCTATGATCGCCTCAGATATGATCGATTTTATCGATAGCGATATTAAGATGTTCGGAATAGGCGTTACGCTGTTTTTGATTGTGCTTCTGACCATAGCATTTAAACAGCCGCGCTGGGTCCTGGTGCCTATGCTGATCTGTGGTGTAGCAGCAATCTTTATGGTTGGTTTTCTCGGCCTGGTGGATTGGCGGGTGACTGTGGTCTCCTCCAACTTTATATCGCTGTTATTGATTATTACTCTATCTTTAACGGTTCATCTAATCGTGCGCCATCAAGAGTTGCATGCTGAGGATCCAAGTCGCTCTCAGATCTGGATGCTGAAAGAGACCATGCGTTCCAAGTTTGCCCCTTCAGTGTATACCTCTCTTACTACCATGGTAGCCTTTGCATCCCTCATCGTGAGTGGTATTCGTCCAGTGATAGATTTTGGCTGGATGATGGTTGTTGGTGTGGGGTTGGCATTCTTGGCAGCATTTCTTATTTTTCCGGCTGCCCTGGTGTTGCTAAAAACAGGCAAGCCAGTGCTGAGAAAGCATGATGCAACTGCTGCTTTCACACGCTCATTGGCTAGCGGCATTCAACGCTTCAGTAATCCAGTTTTGGCGCTGTATCTTCTGATTGTGGTGTTGGGGATTGTAGGTATAGGTAAGCTCTCGGTAGAGAATCGTTTTATCGATTATTTTAAGGAGTCCACCGAGATCTATAAGGGCATGGTGCTGATTGACCGGGAGTTGGGCGGAACCACTCCGCTGGATGTAGTGCTGGATGCAAAAAGCGATTTCCTAAATGGCGCTGAAGGGGAAGCGAGCAAGCCAGTCCAGCAGCAGCCGGAGGATAAATTGGAGCTTGCTGCACAGGTCGCTGCAGATGATCAGGCTATGGATAGCGAGGTTGCTGAAGATGATGGTGATGATGAGGCTTTCGGCGAGCTAGATGCAGATCTGGAAATGGACTTAGGGTCGGAGTTTGACAGTCAGTCTGCAGGTGTTGTGGGCAATAGCTACTGGTTTAACATGTTTCAGCTAGAGGATGTGCAGAAGATTCATAACTATCTTGATTCTCTGCCAGAAACCGGGAAGGTGCTTTCCCTGGCAACCACCATGAGCATGATGACGATGCTCAACAATGATGTCCCGTTGGATAACTTCAGCCTGGGGGTAGTGTATAAACGTCTACCTGAGAAGGTGAAGGCACAGATACTGGATCCGTATATGTCCAAGGATGGCAACCAGATACGTTTTAGCATCCGAGTTATCGATTCAGATAAAAACCTGCAGCGTGACGCTCTGCTGAAGAAGATAAAAAGTGATCTTATTAACAAGTTTGGTTTGGAGCAGAATCAGGTCAAACTTTCTGGCATGCTGGTGCTTTACAACAATGTTTTGCAGAGTCTATTCCGTTCCCAGATATTGACCCTGAGTATGGTGTTTCTGGCAATATTTGTTATGTTTTTTATGCTGTTCAAAAATTGGAAATTAGCGGTCATAGGTGTAATTCCCACAGTAGTTGCAGCAGGACTCATACTTGGTCTTATGGGTTGGTTAGGAATTATGCTGGATATTATGACTATCACTATCGCTGCTATAACTATCGGCATTGGAGTAGATAATGCCATCCACTATATCCACAGATTCCGAGAAGAGGTGGAGCTAGACGGAGACTACTGGGGTGCGGTTAAGCGTTGTCACTCCAGTGTGGGTCGGGCCATCTACTATACCTCTATAACCGTGACTCTAGGCTTCTCCATTATGGCTCTGTCCAGCTTTATTCCATCCATATACTTTGGATTGCTTACCGGTTTCGCCATGCTGGTTGCCCTGGTTGGAAACCTAACCCTGTTACCTCTGCTGCTGGTTAAGTTCAAGCCCTTGGGGGATATAAGCAAAAAGGAAACCGTTACTGGCTGCCAAGAGCAATCAGAGCAACCCCAAAAAGCATAACGCCTGCTGCGAACATATGGGATCTCAGGCCTTTTTCGTTAAACAGAATTGCGCCGAATATTATGCCGAACAACATGCTGCTGCGTTTTACTGCAATCATGTAAGCGGCCTCTATCTGTTGTAGCGCCAGGAAGTGGCTGATAACCATAACTGCCATAAATAGTGCGATCATTATGTTTGGTGTTGGTCTGCGGTAAAGCGCTCGCAAGGTCTTGGGTTTGTGTGTCAACAGTAGAGTCAGCGTTATGGAGCCGAGCAACGCAAAATAGAAAGGCCCAAACAGAGCGGGAGGCATGTACTGCATAGCTGCCTTGCCGCCAACCGAGGTGAGACTGTAGATGAGAGCTACTAACAGCATTAGTTTGGAGCCGCTACATTGTGTGATTGCAGACAGAGGTGACAGCAAACCAAGTTTCTCATTAGCTTCGTCAGTTTCTATATTTAACATCCATGTGCCAGCAAAGATGAGAAAGATTCCGCCAAGGCCTAGTGGTGAAACCATCTCGCCCAGTAGCAGCCACCCGGTAAATAATACAAACACGGGGGTAAATGCCAGATAGGGTAGAGTTTGCCACAGTGGGTAGTCGCGAATTGCCTTGATGTAGAGCAGCATTGCGATGATCTCAAGGGGCATCAGTAGTGCGATCCAGCTCCAGAACTCAAACGGTAGTTCTGGAAACGGCTGCAGTAGTAGGAGAGGGCTAAGCAGTAGCCCCGATAGGCTAAAGCGAATCAGGATCAGTTCTCTGGCTGCGTAATCCTGCAGCCAATGCTTGGTGGCAGCATCTGCTGAGGCAAGGCTTATAGCGCAGATCATGGCGAGTAGGAACCAGTGTATGCTAGATATTCTAATCTATGCTTGGTGTCACTATTGTGTAAATTGAACTGAATTCCTTAGGGAAGAGCAATGATAAGCTGGTGTGTATGTAGATATCCTCGTGCTATCCTTGGGTATTAGAAATAATCGTGGCTCAATTTGTTAAGGGATTGCAATTACCAGATGCGTTTGTCTCAACCTAGTGTCCTGGCCGTTTTTGCGGTGGTCGGTGCTTTCCGTCTCTGCTGAGATGGAAATATAAAATTCTGGAGCAGAAAGCGACTAGAGTTGTAGGTTATTCAAGCTTGAAGAGTCCCACTAGGCTGGTAATCTTGCTAGCAATGTTGCTCAATTTCTCTCCTGCCTGTTCCGTCAACACCGTAGACTCTTTGCTTTGTTGCGATAGCTCGCTCACGCTGACGGTGTTGCGATGAATCTCATCCGACACAGCTTGTTGTTCTTCTGCTGCGCTGGCTATACTGGTATTCATATCTCGAATTTTAGCCACGGCATCGGTGATTGCGGTTAAGGCTTGCCCAGCCTGCGATGCCTGTTCCAAGGTTTGGAGCACACCGTTTCTGCTCTCTTCCATCATGTTGGTTGTTTGCTGCGCGCCATCCTGAAGACGTTCGATGATCTTTATGATTTCACTGGTGGATGCCTGGGTGCGGCTGGCTAAGGTGCGAACTTCATCTGCAACAACTGCAAATCCGCGTCCCATTTCACCGGCACGGGCCGCTTCAATTGCTGCGTTCAAGGCCAGCAGATTGGTTTGTTCAGCAATGTCTTTAATTACAGAAACTACCATTTCTACCTGATTGGTTTCTTGCTTCAAAGCAAGCATATCGTCAGATGCTTTTTCAATATCACTGGATAGCATTTGGGTTGACTGTACTGTTTTGCTAACTACCCGATTACCTTCTATAGCCTGGGTGTCAGCATTTTCTGCTAGTGAAGCGGCGTTGGCCGCACTTTCTGCAACGCTTTTAACAGCGGCAGCCATTTGAGTCATGGCTGTTGCTACCTGCTGCATGGACTCATCCTGCTTATCTGTGATTGAGCGTGAAGAGTGTACAACACGGGATAGTTCA
Organism: Sedimenticolaceae bacterium; assembly: GCA_050291725.1. Lineage (GTDB taxonomy): Bacteria > Pseudomonadota > Gammaproteobacteria > Chromatiales > Chromatiaceae > JAAGZL01. The sequence goes on along the minus strand of JBNKKH010000032.1, from coordinate 233,098 downwards.
ATAGAGCAGTGGTTCATCTGTTCTGTTGATTGAGCAACCTCTGACATCAGGCTTTGAGTTTTGGCCACAAATTGATTAAAGCCTGCAGCCAATCTTTCTAGCTCTAATCCTCCCTCAACTGGGAGTCTACGGGTTAGGTCGCCGCCTTCTGAGCCTATGGTCTCCAGCTCTTTGGCAACACTGTTTATGCTGTTAACAATGTTGCGGCTGCCAAGCAAGTTCATAATCAAGGCACCCAGTAGGGCAACAATTCCCATGCCTATTACGGCTTGGAATGTTTGTTTTACCTGGTTGGTTACCGTCTCTTTGGTTTCAGCTACACGTTTTGCCTCGTAGCTGATCAATGGTTGTAGTTGCTTGCGAATATTGCCCCAGTTTTTTTGTACTTTTGTATTGAAGAGTGATTGCGCCTCTTCCCGCTGACCTCTATCCATAAGCTGGATGACAGATATAGCACCAGGACGACACTCTGCCCATGATTTAGATATCTGGTTGATGTGATTCACTCTTTGGGTGTCGCCTGAGTAGAGCTGTTTGGCTTGCTTTAGAGCGCGATCAAAGCTGTCTGCTGCTTTGGTCGCTACCTTTGCGGGAGGCTTCAGGCTTGGCACCATGATCTTTTTTGCCGCAGCAATAATTGTCTGTGATCCTTCTGCCTGCATGGATTGCAGGGTGGCTAGTCGTTTCTGATCAACATTAATAAAGGTGGTAAATTGCTGACTAACCTTGTCGGTGCCCTGCAGTGAAAAATATATTGCTACAATGAAAAGTAGAGAAGATGTTGCTGTCACTAGCAGCAATTTAGCCTTTATTGACATGCCAGAAATAAGCATGGGTTACACCCCCCTGTTGTTATATTCCCTGCGGCTAACAAAAAATAATACTGATTGTCGCGCTGTTTGGTTTTACCCAATCCAGAATTAAACAGAGTAGTCGTTTGGGCAGAAATTTGTTGCAATCTACGCAGTTGAGAGCCTGTTTGAAGATTGTATCGTCAGATTTTCATAAATCTTTAATATTATATGGCTAATAGCGTGGTTTTGATGTCTATTTTTGCGTGGTAATAGGGTCGCTAGTCGCTCTGGCTGTTTCTGGAAACCATGCTGGCTGCCTGTGTGATTAAGTCAGGAGTTGCTCCTTGGCGATGGGCATATTCGCTAATGTGACGCCGCCAGGCCTTGGCTCCAGGCTGGCCCTGAAACAGACCCAGAATGTGGCGTGTGATACGGCTTATGGGGGTGCCTCGTGTAAACTCCTCTTGCACAAAGGGTATTAGCTGGTCGATGATGTCATGGCCGTTGGGAATGGGGTGGTTGTCACCAAATATCACGCTGTCCGCCTCGGCCAGCATCCAGGGGTTTTGGTAGGCCTCGCGCCCGATCATCACTCCATCCAGATGTTCCAGATGCTGTTTGGCTGCTTCCAGGCTCTTTATGCCGCCGTTGATAATGATCTCCAGCTCGGGGAAATCCTGCTTTAACTGATACACCGTCTCGTAGCGTAAAGGAGGGATCTCCCTGTTCTCTTTTGTACTCAAACCATCTAGCCAAGCATTTCTGGCATGGACGATAAAGCTGCGGCATCCTGCTTGGGCAACCGTTGCGACAAATTTGTGCAGAGGCTCGTAGCTGTCATCGTGGTCAATACCTATGCGGTGCTTCACTGTGACCGGGATAGATATCGCCTGCTGCATGGCGTGGATGCACTCGGCCACTAGGTCAGGCTCCAGCATCATGCAGGCGCCAAAGCGTCCGGACTGTACTCGGTCTGAGGGGCAGCCTATGTTTAGATTGACCTCGTCGTATCCCTCTTCTTCTGCCATGCGTGCACACGCGGACAGCTCGGATGGATCATTGCCTGCAAGCTGAAGGGCGACAGGGTGTTCCGCGGGATCAAACTTAAGAAAGCGTGTCTTGTTGCCGTGAAGCAGGGCGCCGGTGGTAACCATCTCGGTGTAGAGTAGGGTGTGTTTGGTTATGAGGCGGGCAAAGTAGCGATAATACCTATCTGTCCAGTCCAGCATGGGGGCGATGCAGAGTGAGCGTTTAATCATGCAGGAATGATACAAGATTTGCTCTGCTTTGTTCGAATAGAAAAAAATAAGGCCCGAAGAGTTCTTCAGGCCTTACTGCATGGTTAGGGTTGCTGTTAGTTCATGCGCTCAAACACCGTGGCTATGCCCATGCCCATGCCGATGCACATCGTAGCCAATCCCAGATTGCCATCGTTGTTCTCCATAACATTGAGCAGGGTGTTGGATATCCGGGTTCCGGAGCAGCCAAGAGGATGCCCCAGGGCGATAGCGCCACCATAGAGGTTTACCTTCTCCTCCATGTTATCCAGCAGCTTTAGGTTCTTGAGTACAGATAGCCCCTGAGCGGCAAAGGCCTCATTCAGTTCTACGTAGTCGATATCCTCCACTGTCAGGCCGGCGCGCTTTAACGCCTTCTGCGATGCTGGTACTGGACCGTAACCCATAATGGATGGATCACATCCGGCAACGGCCATGCTTCTGATACGGGCCCGAGGCGTTAGCCCCAGCTCTTTCGCTTTCTGCTCTGACATTACTAGCATGCCGGAGGCACCATCGGATAGAGCGGAGGATGTGCCTGCGGTTACCGTGCCTACCTTGGGGATGAATACCGGTTTTAGCTTTGCCATGTCATCAATGTTTGCCTCCGGACGAATTACTTCATCTGATGTTATGGAGGTTCTGAAACCGTTCTCGGTATCGTGCCCTTCTATCGGGATAATCTCCTTGTCCCAATAACCGTCTAGCGCTGCCTGGTGGGCTTTCTGGTGAGAGCGCACGCCAAACTCATCCTGCATCTGTCGACTAATTCCGTTCATCTTACCCAATAGTTCGGCAGTTACTCCCATCATCATGGCTGCCTTGGCTGCATGTTTGGATAGTCCAGGGTTTATATCTATACCGTGATCCATGGGGACATGCCCCATGTGTTCCACGCCGCCCACCACAAAGATCTCGCCATAGCCGGTCGCGATGGATTGAGCAGCGATATGCAAGGCGGACATAGATGATCCACACAGGCGGTTGACGGTCTGGGCTGAAACGCTGTGGGGCAGTCCCGCCAGTAGAGATGCGTTTCTGGCGATGTTAAAGCCCTGCTCCAAGGTCTGGTTTACGCAGCCCCAGATTACATCCTCAATCTCATTAGGATTGACCTCTGGGTTGCGCTTCAGCAGCGCCTTGATAATCTCAGCAGAGAGGACCTCAGAACGTACATTGCGAAATACCCCGTTTCTGGATTTGCCCATGGCGGTACGAACGCCATCAACTATGACTACATCATTGATAGAGATACTCATTACTCATCTCCCTCCTGCTGAAAGAACTTGGTGCCGCTTGCGGCCATCGATTTCATTTTCTCTGTTGGTTGGTAGAGCGGACCTAGATGCTCATACTTTGCCGCCATGTTGCAGAACTGCTCCAGTCCCAGCTGATCCAGGTAGTGGAGGGCACCGCCGCGGAACGGTGGAAAACCTATACCGTAGATCAGGGCCATATCCGCCTCTGCCGGACTAGCTACTATAGCTTCTTCGATGCAGCGTACGGTCTCGATGCAGAGAGGGATCATCATGCGCGCAACGATCTCATCATCGGAGAACTGCTTTACCTCGCCAGTGATATCTGTGAGCAGCTCATCCACGGTATCGTCATTGATTTTCTTCTGCTTACCCTTTTTGTCCAACTCATAGCGGTAGAAGCCTTTATCATTTTTCTGGCCGAAACGATCGTTGGCAAACATGCGGTCGATGGCGTTTTCGCCTGTATGACTCATGCGTTCTGGGAAGCCGGCAGCCATAACGGCGTCAGCGTGATGGGCGGTGTCTATACCAACTACATCCAGCAGATAGGCCGGGCCCATAGGCCAGCCGAAGCTTTCCATCACCTTGTCTATCTGGCGGAAGTCTGCGCCATCGCTTACCAGGGCTGAGAAGCCGCCGAAGTAGGGGAACAGCACCCGGTTGACCAGGAAGCCTGGGCAGTCATTAACCACGATAGGGGTTTTGCCCATGGCTTTGGCGTAGGCAACGGTGCGGGCGATAGCCTCTTCACCGCTCTTCTCCCCGCGGATTACCTCCACCAGAGGCATGCGGTGCACCGGGTTGAAGAAGTGCATGCCGCAGAATTTTTCTGGTTTTTCCAGGGCAGTAGCAAGCTCGGTTATGGAGATGGTAGATGTGTTAGAGGTGAGGATGGCGTCATCTCGCATGGCCTTTTCTGCCTCAGCCAGAACGCTCTTTTTCACATTTGCATTCTCAACCACCGCTTCTACTACCAGGTCTGCGCGATTGAAATCACCGTAACTCAGGGTTGGTGTAATCTGAGTAAGGGTCTTGGCCATCTGCTGTTCATTAATGCGTCCGCGCTTGAGTTGGCCGGAGAGCAGTTTGGTTGCTTCATCCAGTCCCAGTTGCAGAGCAGTATCATTGATGTCCTTCATCAGAATGGGCGTACCCTTGGAAGCAGATTGGTAGGCGACGCCACCACCCATGATGCCTGCGCCCAATACCCCGGCCATTGCCACCGGTTCGGTGTTCTTAGTGTACTTCTTGGCTACCTTCTTCACGTATTGGTCTTTCAGGAACAGTCCCACCAGAGATGCGGTAACATCAGTGCGGGCTAGCTTGGCGAAGGCCCTGGCCTCAACATCAATGGCACCTTGTCTATCCAGTTTGACGGCCTTCTGCATGGTCTTGATGGCCTGCATGGGGGCAGGGTAGTGGGGGCCGGCCTTGGCGCCGATTACGCCCTTGGCGGATTCAAACGCCATGGTTAGTTCCATTTGGTTGAGTTTAACTGGGCTGCTCTTTTCGCTTCTGCGCGCTTGGTAGTCGATGCTGCCATCGATGCATTTCTTAACTAGGTCCAGAGCTGCAGCATTTACCTGGTCTGCTGTAACCACCGCATCCACCGCGCCCTCTTTCAGGGCTGCACCCGACTTTTTCTGGCTGCCGGAACAGATCCACTCATTAGCGTTATCAATGCCGATTAAACGCGGCAGTCTGAAGGTGCCTCCCCAGCCTGGGTTGATGCCCAGTTTTACCTCAGGAAGTCCTACCTGAGCTGTATCTGCCATAACGCGATAATCAGTGGAGAGGCAGAGTTCAAAGCCGCCGCCCAGAGCTAGACCGTTAATGGCTGTTACGGTGGGGCAGGGCAGATCTTCGATAGCGTTGAAAATATCATTCAGGCCCAGGATATGCTGGTATATATCCTCTTCTGAGTGGGAGAACATCTGAGTAAATTCAGTGATGTCAGCCCCCACAATAAAGGCGTCTTTAGTGCTGGAGAAGAACACCCCTTTGAGGCCTTCTGTTTTCCCTAGCTCGGTTACGGCTTGTTTCAATTCCAGCAGCGTTGCTTGGTCAAACTTATTGATGGAGTCATTTTTTCGATCAAATACGACCTCATAAATGCCTTCTTCAACAGTTTGTACGCGGATGAATTGACCTTGCATCAACATGACACGTATCTCCTTCATAGAACGTTTTTGAAAATTATGCAGGCAGTTGGTGTCTGCATTTAATTTGGTTCGCTGTAAATAGATTTGAGCTGCTTAGTGATTACTCTTCTGTCTCTATGGCGCCATCAGAAACAAGTTTGGTCATCACTTCGCCATCTCTAGACCAGACATGGCAATTATCCAGCATAATTTTGTACCCCTGTTTTTTGGTCGCTTCATCACTATGTGACCACAGGGCCTGGAATGCGGTTGTGGCTATAACTGGCAATAGTTCGTTGATATGAGTGCAACCACTTACTCCTCCCACCAGCTCTTTTACCTTTGCACGCCAGCCCGGTCTGATGTGAGTGCCAATTAGTTTTTTGTAGGCATCGGTTATATTTGGGCATGTCTCGAAGGGCGAGGCGTCAATGGAGGCGTGTGCCTCATGCACTTTCAAAGCGGTGTCGATAGCTATTCGTATTCGAATATCATGGAACGGTTCGCCCGCCGCTACATACCCCCGCACTTCACTCTCTACGGTTTCGCTTTTGATGTCGGTCATGCGGGCTTCAATATCCCAGAGGCCGTCATCGCGTAGAAAGGCGCCTGAGTTGATTGACCTGGTGTGCTTTTGTTTGCGTCTTTGTGCTTTTGGTAGAGGCATGAAGTTCTTCCTTTAACTACTACTAGTGTCATCTCTAAGTGAGCGGCGCAGGATCTTGCCAACGTTAGTTTTGGGCAACTCCTCTGCAATCTGCATGCTCTTTGGAATTTTGTATCCGGTTAGCTTGCCGCGGCAGTAGCTGCGAATATCCTCAAGAGTTAGCTCGTTATTTGTTGTTACGACAAATAGCTTTACCGACTCGCCAGTTACCTCATCTGGAATGCCTATGGCAGCACACTCAATAATATCTGGATGCTGGCTTGCAATCTCTTCAACCTCATTAGGGTAGACGTTAAAGCCTGATACGATAATGATATCTTTAGCGCGATCAGCAATACTGATAAATCCATCTTTATGCAATACGGCTATATCACCTGTCTTGAAGTAACCGTCCTCGGTGAAAGCGGAGTCTGACTCATCCTCTTTCTGCCAATATCTAGTCATTACTTGTGGCCCCCAGACGCAGAGTTCCCCATCTTTGCCGACTCCAAGCTCATTTCCTGATCCATCAATTATTTGAACTTTTGTATGGGGCAGGGTGGTGCCGATGGTTCCTATCTGTTGTTTCCCAGGAGGGTTGATGGTGACCATGGGCGATGTTTCAGTAAGGCCGTAACCTTCGGTTATGATGCAGCCTGTTATCCTCTTCCACTGGTCAGCTGCGTCATGGGTGAGGGCCATGCCGCCAGATGATGTAATGCGGAGTTTACTGAAATCAATAGAGGCAAATCCGGGATTACGACAGAGCGCCACAAATAGGGTGTTTAGGCCAAGGAAGGCGGTAGGTTTCCAGTTCTTTAGCTCTTTGATAAATCCATGTATATCCCGTGGGTTGGGGATCAATACGGCGTGCCCACCGTATAACATAACAGTTTGCGCCAGGGTAAATGCATATATGTGATAAAGAGGGAGGGGGGAGATGGCAGTTTCTGCCCAATCCTCTCCGGATGTGCGTATGCGTGGCAGCGCTTGAAGTATGTTAGATAAGATGTTGGCATGGGTCAGTTCTGCGCCCTTAGAGTATCCGGTGGTTCCGCCAGTGTATTGTAAAACTGCAGTGGTTGCGGGTGTCGCTTCTGCCGGAGTGTGTTTTTTGCCCTTATGCCTATTCAGTATTTCCCTGATTGACACAGCCTGGGGCAGATTGAAGTCAGGCTGCATTTTTTTTACATATTTGATAACAGCGTGTATCAGGGTGCGTTTCAGTGATCCATGAAGATCGGCGGCCTGAACCAAAACGACTGTTTCGATGTTGGTATTGGCTAGGATCTTCTCAGCGTTGGGGGCCATGCATTGGTAAATGATCAATGCTTTGGCGCCGGAATCCTTAAACTGATACTCCATCTCCCGGGCCGTGTACAACGGGTTGGTGTTCACCGCAATCATGCCGGCGAGAATAGAGCCAAATAGAACTATAGGATATTGAATAAGGTTGGGTAGCTGAATGGCAATGCGATCACCAGGCTTGAGGTCGGTTTCCGTTTGTAAAAAGTGGGCGAAGGCAGAGGAGAGTTCAGCCAGCTCGTTGTAGGTTATGGTTTTTCCTAAGCTGGTGAAGGCTGGTTTATCACCAAAGTTTTTGACGCAGTGATCCAGGAGTTCGGGGATGGTTTTGAAGCCATCCGGATTGATATCCTCCGGTATCCAGCCAATCTCTGCTCTACCTGTAATCACTGGCTTAACCTCCGTTTAATGGGAATAGGTCAGCCAATTGTGTGGCCAGCATTACGTCTCCTGTTGCCTGAATACTTCCGCTCATAAATGCCTGCATGCCATCAGTTTCACCACTGAGGACCGATGCTAAGGTGTCCAAATCCATCGACAGGGTGACATTGGGGTCGGACAGCGCTCCCTCGTTTATCGTGCAGGCTCCCTCTTTAATCTCTATCTGCCAGCTGCCATTGTCGGTTATGTCGTATTGAAAGATTGCGTCTAGCCCAGATGCTGCATTCGGGTTAAAGCGTTGCTGCATGTCGTTAAGTAAGCTGTTTATGTCGCTCATAGGGTGTGCCTCTTAATTTTATCTGTAATTATTCTGGTGTTATATCCAACTTTAGAAGATGAAGCTCTCTTCATCCAATGCCATCAGGTTGTCTGAACCTGAGAGCATGGTCTCTGCTAGGCTGGCGGTGCGTGGCAGAATGCGCTGATAGTAAAATTTAGCTGTTGCTACCTTAGAGTTATAGAAGGCCTCTTCGTTGGTTCCCTCTTTTAGTTTGGTTTGGGCGGTTTGCGCCATTCTTGCCCAGAAGTAGGCTAAAGCAACGTAACCTGAGTACATGAGATAATCAACCGATGCCGCACCTACCTCATCACGGTTTTTCATGGCCTTCATGCCGATCTTCATGGTCATACCACCCCATTCATCATTTAGCTTTTTGAGAGGCTCAATGAACTCTTTCATCTCTCTGTTTTTTGCCTGTTCTTTACAGAACAGATGAATGATTTTGGTGAAGCGCTTCAGGGTTTTGCCTTGGGTGAGCAATACTTTGCGCCCAAGCAGGTCTAAGGCCTGAATCTGGGTGGTGCCCTCATACAGCATGGAGATGCGGCTATCACGCACGTTCTGCTCCATGCCCCACTCTGATATATATCCGTGCCCGCCAAATACCTGTAGGGCATGATTTGCCGATTCGAATCCCATCTCTGTCAGAAAGGCCTTGGCGATGGGGGTGATAAAAGATAGCAGGTCGTCGGCTTGTTCCACAACTTTGCTGTCCTTAGAGTGCTCCACCAGATCGATCTGCATTGCGGTGAAGTAGATTAACGCCCTGGCGCCTTCAGAGATGGCTTTTTGGGTGAGGAGCATTTTACGCACCTCGGGATGGACAATGATGGGGTCAGCTGGCTTATCTTCTGCCTTAGGTCCGGTTAGGGAGCGCATCTGTAGTCGCTCGCGGGCATAAGCGTAGGAGTTCTGGAAGCCCCACTCGGCATGGGCTAGGCCTTGAATCGCGGTACCAAGGCGTGCTGCATTCATAAAGGTGAACATGCAGCTTAGACCCTTGTTGGGCTGGCCTATGAGGAATCCTGTTGCTCCGTCAAAATTCATAACACAGGTAGAGTTGCCATGAATGCCCATCTTATGCTCAATGGAGCCACAATTCAGGCTATTTACCTCTCCGCAGTTGCCTGCTGCGTCTGGTAGTTTCTTTGGCACTATGAACAGAGAAATTCCTTTAGTGCCTTCTGGTGCGTCCGGCAGGCGAGCAAGTACGATGTGTACAATGTTGTCGGCCATGTCATGTTCGCCGGCAGAGATGAATATCTTGGTGCCGGTTATGCTGTAGCTGCCATCTTCCTGAGGCTCGGCTTTGGTACGTAGTAGGCCGAGGTCGGTGCCACAGTGGGATTCAGTTAGACACATGGTGCCAGTCCACTCACCGCTCACCAACTTGGTGAGATAGGTCTCTTTCTGCTCCTGGGTGCCATGGGCTTCCAGGGTGCGCATGGCTCCATGGCTGAGTCCTGGATACATGCTCCAGGACCAGTTGGCAGTTCCAATCATCTCATTGATAACTATGCCAAGAGATTCTGGCAGGCCTTGGCCTCCCCATTCCTCTTTGTGGGGTAGTGATGGCCAGCCGCTTTCTACGTATTGCTGATAGGCCTCTTTGAAGCCAGGCGGGGTTGTTACCACGCCATTTTCAAAACCGCAGCCATGTCGGTCTCCGCTCTGGTTCAGGGGCGCTACGACCCGTTCGGCGAACTTTCCCGCCTCATCCAGGATGGCGTCAATCATGTCCGGTGTGGCCTCTTCGCAGTTTAGTTCCTGGTAGTGCTGCTCCATATTCAGCAGCTCGTTCAGAACAAAACGGATATCGCGGTGAGGTACTCTATATTCGCCCATCTTTAAAAAGCCTATAGTTAATTAGTGTATAAATGGTCAGTGAATCTAGCTATTTCTTGGATGGCGTTAGAGTGAAAGTTTTTTCTCCATTATCCAATAACAATTTGATTCAACATTTATATCTAAATTCGCCAGTATGATAAATGGTAATAAATACATTATGTTATGATTATGGATGTGTCGATTGTTTTGCTGGGTGTTTGGCGGTAAACAGTGGCATTTTGCGTCATAAATTGCGCTAAGGAAGTAAAATGTTATGAAATTAGGCGACTTTTGTTATTGGAGTTGAAGGGAGATTGCATGACTATTTTCATCGTTAAATAGTTTCTATTGGGAATTGGCCATATGCCTACGTATAAGACACCACTGCGTGATATGCGGTTTGTGTATAACGAACTGTTTGATCCAAATAGTATTGAACAGCTGCCAGGTTTTGAGGAGGTTACTCCAGATCTGGTTGATGCCATCCTGGATGAGGCGGGGAAGTTTTGTGAAGAGAGGCTGCACTCCATCAATCAGAGTGGGGATGAGGAGGGGTGTCTGTTTGAAGCTGGGTCTGTTTCTACTCCTACAGGCTTTGTTCAGGCATACCGGGATTTCTGCGATCTGGGCCTAGGTAGTTTGACCGGGCCGGTGGAGTATGGCGGACAGGGGCTACCCAAGACTTTGGGGCTTATGATTGAAGAGATAATCGCCAGCTGTAATATCTCTTTTAGCCTATACCCCGGACTTACCAATGGTGCTTGCAACGCTATTCTAGCTGAGGCTAGTGATGAGCTAAAACAGAGGTATCTTCCCAAGATGGTGGATGGTAGCTGGACCGGTGCTATGTCCCTTACCGAACCTCACTGTGGAACCGACCTTGGGCTGATTCGCACCAAGGCAACGCCTAATGCTGACGGCAGCTACACCATTAGTGGCACCAAGATATTTATTACTGCCGGCGATCATGACCTAAGTGAAAACATAATTCACTTGGTGCTTGCCCGTACCCCCGACGCCCCTAAGGGTATCAAGGGTATCAGCATGTTTCTGGTACCTAAATTTCTGGTGAATGAGCAGTCAGAGGCGGGCGAGCCCAACAGGGTTAACTGCAGTGCCATTGAGCATAAAATGGGTATCAAGGCCTCAGCTACCTGCGTTATGAATTTTGATGATGCCAAAGGGTATCTGGTTGGGGATATCAACAAAGGCATGGCCGCCATGTTTATCATGATGAACATAGAGCGTTTGGCAGTAGGTATCCAGGGTTTGGGTATCGCCGAGGCTGCATATCAAGGTGCAGTCAGCTACGCTAGGGAACGTATCCAAGGGCGCGCCCTGACTGGTGCCAAAAGCCCAGATAAAGCTGCTGACCCTATACTGGTGCACCCGGATGTTCGACGCATGTTGTTGACCCAACGGGCTTATGCTGAAGGGTGTCGTGCCCTAGTGGCCTGGGTTGCTCGGGAGTTGGATATTTCGCGTCATCACCCGGATGCTCAGCGGCGTCAGGACGGGGAGGATTTTATTGCTCTGCTTACCCCGGTGGTGAAGGCATTCAATAGCGATATAGGGTCAGAGATGGCCAATCTAGGGGTGCAGGTTCTAGGGGGTCATGGCTATATTCGGGAGCATGGGATGGAGCAGTACATACGTGATGCCCGTATTGCCCAGATCTACGAAGGAACCAATGGTATCCAGGCTCTGGATCTGGTGGGGCGCAAGCTTACTGCGTCAGATGGAAGATATCTGCAGCAGTTCTTTGGGCCGATTGAGGAGTACCTAAAGCAGAACTCTTCCAATCCATATCTTAAGAGTTTTATTCAGCCATTAGGCGAGGCCTGTGCCAAGCTGAAATCGGCAACAGAATATGTTACCCAACAGTTGGCCGTAACGCCGGATGATAGCGCCGCGGCGGCGACAGACTATTTGCGCATGTTTGGTTTGGTAGCCGTGGGTTATCTCTGGGCGCGTATGGCGGAGATTGCCAGCGCCAAGGTGAATGGAGGAGAGTCTCTGTTCTATCAGGCCAAGATTGATACGGCCCATTTTTATTTTCAACGTCTGTTGCCCCAGTGTGATGCCCTGCATCAAACCATAGTGGCAGGTTCCAATATTATTATGAAGTTCAATGACGAAGCCTTTGAGATATGAATCTAATATTTAGACTCATATGGCTGTTTGTTTCTGCGCCGAGACGCAAGCGTATAGAGTTGACGGATGCGAGTGAGTTGATGCTGCGGGTGCTACCCACAGACCTGGATATAAACATGCATCTAACCAATGCCCGCTACCTCAGCATGATGGACCTGGGTAGGACTGAGTTGATAATCCAGACAGGCATGTTGAGAAAGCTGCTATCCAGACGTTGGTTGCCGGTGGTGGCAGTGGCCAATCTGAAATTTATTAAACAGATTGATCCGTTGCAGCGCTACAAGCTGCTAACCAGAGTTATCGGCTGGGATGAAAAGTGGCTCTACATAGAACAACGTTTTGAAGTTGAAGAGAAGCTGGCTGCTGTTGGAGTGATTAAAGGGTTGTTTCGCTCCAAGAGTGGGAATGTTCCGACAGCAGATATATTGCAACTGGCAGGCTATGCAGGTGGTGCTCTGGAACTGCCGGAAGAGTACAGGCCTATTTTTGATAAGTTGGAAAAAGTTAACGGTATTACGGAGAAGGTGAATGAAGATACTCGTAGCGGTTAAGAGAGTTGTTGATTACAACGTCAAGATCCGTGTCGCTTCTGATGAAAGCGGAGTTGATTTGAACAATGTAAAGATGTCCATTAATCCGTTTTGTGAGATTGCGGTGGAAGAGGCTGTGCGTCTGAAAGAGGCGGGGAAGGCGGATGAGATTGTTGCAGTATCCCTTGGCGTCAAAGAGTGCCAAGAGACTCTGCGGAGCGCCTTGGCTCTGGGGGCTGATCGGGCAATATTGATTGAGACCGATGCTGAACTTCAGCCTTTGGCTGTAGCTAAACTGCTCCAAAGCGTTGCGCAAAAAGAGCAGCCGGACCTGATTATCTTGGGTAAGCAGGCGATTGATGATGATAGCAATCAGAGTGGTCAGATGTTGGCTGCTCTTATGGATCTGCCTCAGGGTACTTTTGCTTCCAAAGTGGAGCTGGAGGATGGCAACGTCAAGGTTACCAGAGAGGTAGACGGTGGCCTGGAAACTGTAGCCTTAACTCTGCCGGCTTTGATAACTACAGATCTGCGTTTGAATGAGCCGCGTTACGCCAAACTGCCCAATATTATGAAGGCAAAGAAGAAACCACTGGAGATTATCCCTGTGGCGGATACTGGGGTGGATATCTCTCCGCGTCTCCAGACGTTGAAAGTGACTGAACCGCCGGTGCGTCAGGCCGGTATCAAGGTGGCCTCTGTTACCGAGTTGGTGGAAAAACTAAGAAATGAAGCGAAGGTGATCTCATGAGCGTATTGATAATAGCTGATCATGACAATGCCCACATTAAGTCGGCTACTCTGAATGCCGTAACTGCGGCCAAACAGCTAGGGGATGAGTTGCATCTTCTGGTGGCGGGAAGCGGGTGTAGATTTGTAGCGGAACAGGCAGCACAGATTGATGGTATAAGCAAAGTGTTGCTGTGTGATGACGCAGCCTACGAACATAGCTTGCCGGAGAATATCTCTCATTTGGTTGTTGGCATAGCAGACAATTACGCTCATATTTTGGCCCCAGCAACCACCAGCGGCAAAAACTTTATGCCACGGATTGCTGCCAAGCTGGATGTGGCTCAGATCAGCGACATAATAAAGGTCGAGTCTGCCGATACCTTTGTGCGTCCCATCTATGCTGGTAACGCCTTGGCTACGGTACAGAGTAGCGACGCGATCAAGGTGATCACGGTGCGCGGCACCGCCTTTGATGCCGCTGCAAGCGAGGGTGGGTCTGCTGTTATTGAGGAGATAGGGGCAGTAGATGTATTTGCTGGCTCCAGTTTTGTCAGCCAGGAGCTAAGCGTCTCTGATCGTCCAGAGCTTACTGATGCTGATATCGTGGTATCAGGTGGGCGCGGTGTGGGTAGTGGCGATAACTTTAAGCTGATCGACGCCCTGGCAGACAAGCTGGGTGCCGCAGTGGGAGCATCGCGTGCGGCGGTGGATGCTGGCTATGTACCCAATGACTATCAGGTAGGGCAGACGGGCAAGATTGTAGCTCCGAACCTCTATATTGCAGTTGGCCTTAGTGGCGCTATCCAGCATCTAGCGGGGATGAAAGATAGCAAGGTGATTGTTGCTATCAATAAGGATGAGGATGCTCCTATTTTTGAGGTGGCTGACTATGGCCTGGTGGCTGATCTGTTTGATGCGGTCCCAGAACTGACAGAAGCGCTGTAATAATAACTGGAGAAGCGGCATGGCAAGAGAGAGCATGAGCTATGATGTGGTGATTGTAGGCGGTGGTCCATCTGGGCTGGCTGCTTCTATCCGAATCATGCAGTTGGCCGCTGAGCGGGAACTGGATCTTAGTGTCTGCTTGGTGGAGAAGGGTTCTGAAATTGGCGCGCATATTCTCTCGGGCGCTATTGTGGAGCCCCGCGCACTCTCTGAGTTAATTCCTGACTGGCAAGAGAAAGGAGCTCCTCTGAACACGTCAGTAACAGATGACAAATTCCTCCTGCTGTCAGAGCAGAAAGCCATCCCTTTTCCGGGTTGGATGCTTCCTCCGCAAATGAACAATCACGGCAACTATATCACCAGCCTGGGAAATCTCTGTCGTTGGTTGGCGGAAGTGGCTGAAGGGTTGGGGGTTGAGCTATATCCCGGTTTTGCTGCAGCCGAGGTTCTGTTCGATGCAGATGGTTCAGTCAAAGGCATTGCCACCGGCGATATGGGGCTGGACCGCAATGGAGAGCAGAAAGATAGTTATGAGCCTGGGATTGAGCTGCATGCTAAGTACACGCTGTTCTCTGAGGGCTGCCGTGGTTCCCTTTCTCAGCAGTTGATTGAAAAGTTCAAGCTTGATGCCAAATGTGAGCCACAAACCTATGGACTCGGTATCAAGGAGCTATGGGAGGTAGCTCCAGATAAGCATGAGCCTGGGCTTGTTGTGCACTCGGCGGGTTGGCCGCTGGAGCAGGATGTGTATGGTGGCAGCTTTATGTACCACCTGGAAAACAATCAGGTAGCGGTGGGCATGGTGGTTGGCTTGGATTACGCCAATCCATACCTATCTCCATATGAAGAGATGCAGAGATTCAAAACCCACCCGGCCATTTGTGGTTACTTTGAAGGTGGTAAGCGCATAGCCTATGGGGCACGTACCCTGAGCGAAGGTGGCCTGCAGTCACTTCCGGGTTTGGTTTTTCCTGGCGGTGCCCTGATAGGAGATAGCGCTGGCTTTCTCAATGTGCCAAAGATCAAAGGATCACACACGGCCATGAAGAGCGGAATGCTGGCGGCGGAAAGCCTAGTGGATGCGTTGGCTAATGGTCGCAGCAGTGACGAGCTGATCAGTTATCCCGATGCGGTCAAGAACTCGTGGCTCTACAGCGAGCTGCATCAGGCGCGAAACTTTCGCCCCGCCTTTGCCAAATGGAAGCTGTGGGGTGGCACTCTCTATGCTGGTATAGATTTAAAGCTGTTTCGGGGCATGGCGCCCTGGACTTTGAGTCATCATGGCGAGGATAGAAAGCAGTTAAGGCCCGCAGCTGAATGTCAGCCGATTAACTACCCCAAGCCAGATGGCAAAATAACCTTTGATCGTCTCAGCTCAGTTTATCTATCCAGCACCAATCACGAAGAGGATCAGCCGGTTCATCTGCGGTTGAGTGATAGCTCTGTTCCTATTTCCATAAACTTGAAGAGTTATGCAGCTCCAGAGCAGCGCTACTGTCCGGCAGGTGTCTATGAGATTGTGGAAGAGGATGGAGGTGAGAGACTGCAGATTAATGCCCAGAACTGTTTGCACTGTAAGGCTTGTGACATCAAAGACCCTACCCGCAATATTCTATGGACTACACCCGAAGGTAGCGGCGGTCCCAACTACCCAAATATGTAGTGTCACCATATGTTGCATGAAGGCTGGAAAGAGTTAGCCCGCGAGTTGCATAAAGGTGGAGATGATTTTATAACATCTTCTTACCCGAGGTAGAATATGAGACGGGCGCAATGAAACAGACCATTACAGTGCCGACAGGTTATGTGAAGCAGCTGTTAGATCGGGTTGCTGAGCAGAACTATGATGTTGATGAGTTATTGGAGTACGTGGGCATAGATCCAGCTGAGATCCAGCATCAAACTGAGTTTCCGGCAGAAAAGTTTGGCTTTCTCTATCAACGGGTGATGTATGTTACTCAAGATGAATACTTCGGTATGCTCAGCGGAGGCAGTTTGCCCAATGGCGCATT
Organism: Sedimenticolaceae bacterium; assembly: GCA_050291725.1. GTDB lineage: Bacteria > Pseudomonadota > Gammaproteobacteria > Chromatiales > Chromatiaceae > JAAGZL01. Next base: position 216,755 of record JBNKKH010000032.1, on the reverse strand, counting down.
TCGTATGATGTGTCATGCAATTATTCAGTGTAAAAACTTGGGTCATGCTATTCGTCGCGCCAGTGATTTTCATGAAATAGTGAAAGGCACGAAAATTAAACCTAAATTGGATAAGAAGGGGCGCTTCGCCAAGGTCACTTTTGCTGGTTTGGATAGTATGGATGCATCTGAGGCGGAAAAGTTGATAGCATCAGAGCCGCCAGCCAGTATATGTACCTCTCTCTCCATGTGGCACCATTTTGTAAGCTGGTTAATCGGAGAAAGGTTGGAGTTACGTGCGGCCTATTTTAATTTCCCTGAACAGGAGGCGATCCCTGGGATTTATAAGAAATTTCAGTCAGAGCTAAAGTTTGAGCAACACGATAACGCCATGGTATTTGCTGCACGTTATCTGGATTACCCAATAATACAGAGCGAGGAAACCCTGCACGGCTTTTTAAAGACTGCTCCTTACCAACTGCTGGTAATGGAGGATGACTGCACTACTCTTACATCCCAAATAGTTGCTCTAATAGGGCGTGATTTCAGTATGCCTGTTCCAACAGCCAAGGAGGTGGCAAATACTCTTAACATGTCACTATCTAAACTGCGTCGCCGCCTGCTGGAAGAGGGAACCACCTTCCAAAAAATCAAAGACGAATGTCGCAGAAAAACCGCTGTCAACTACATGAACTCTCCACAGCTTTCTATTAATGACGTTGCTGGCCTGATGGGCTTTGAAGAGACCTCAGCATTTTTCCGCTCTTTCAAGCGCTGGACCGGTATGACTCCTGGGGAGTACCGGCAGAGTGATGAGTATAGAGAGCAACTGCAGTCCAGATAGGAAGGGAATAAAAACTATGTGGCAATTGTTCATTTTGGAAAAGAAAAACTCCCCCAAATAATCGCAAGATGGTTTATGCTTTAGTCACATCTTAAGTCTGAACAAAGGGAGTGTATGATGGATATTAATCTAGCCGATGTTACCATCCATATAGATGAGACCCTAGATGATGATGGCAGAAATAAGTTAGAAGATGCGTTTCGTGATCGAGATGGCGTAGTTTCGGTGCTTATCAACCCAGAGCGTCCACACCTTGTTGTCGTTGAATATAACCCGCAAGTAATAAAATCTCGTGATCTGGTGGATATTCCGCGTTTTAGTGGATTGCACGGAGAGCTTGTTGGGTTATGAGGGAGCTTATACTTTAAGTGTTTTCTGTCCGAGAGAGTTAGTTGTAAAGAGAATGGTCTATGCTTTACAGCCAGTTTAGATAGAAAACATAAACTAACCTTGTTGGGCAGTCTCCATGGAAGAGCAGGTACCGAAATGGCTCTGTGAGTTATCTAAGACCGCATTCCCGCGCGAGTGCAGTACCTGCGGTAGAGTGTTTTATTTCTTTGATGAATTTATAAACGAAACCAATCGGTTAGATAGAATTCAAATAGCTCATATAACTTCTACTGAGTTAGTAGCAGTTTGACGACAGTGCGCCCCATATCATCAATATCTTTCGGGTCGTTATAGATGCGATCATTCGATAGGTTACATAGGCCATGCAGTGCGGCCCAGGTTACCTGAGCTAGACGCAGCGCGGACGTGGTCTGCTTAAGTACGCCTGTCTGCTGTAGCCTATCTACCTCTCCCAGCCAGAGCTTAAAGCTGATTTTAGATACATTGGATAGCGCTTGAGTGGGGGTGCCATTTTTCCATATAGTTCCTCCATACATGAGGTCGTACTGCTCTTTATTTTCTGAGGCGAAACGCAGAAATGCCAGAATGAACTTTTCAAATCTAAGTCTAGGATCACTCTCATCAGACGAGATTAATTTACTCTCTATCAAACTGTCCTGCTGCAGAAACCCATCTTCTGCGATAGCGCAAAGCAGCTCGTTTTTATCCTTGAAGTGGTGATAAGGGGCGGCGCGAGATACGTTAGTTTTTTCTGCTAGCTTTCTCATGCTTAGGGAATTCAGTCCAGCGGTTTGTAAGATATCCTTTGCTGCCGTTATCAGACTGATACGTAGATCACCGTGGTGATATGGTTGTTTTTCCTTTTTCATATTAAAACGCTACCAATTACATCTTGACAATGTCAAATATCCGGTTCAATCTTAACAGTGTCAAGTTCTAGGGGGTCTCATGGAATACAGCACAATCAAATTGAGTATGGACGACGCTATCGCCCATATACAGCTCGTTCGGCCTGACTCTTACAACGCCCTAAATCGCGCCTTCTGGCGAGAGTGGCCCCAGGCTTTGAATGAGATCCATAACTCGGAAGATGTTCGGGTGCTGGTGATTTCATCCACCGGGAAACATTTCTGTGTGGGAATGGATCTGGAAGTTTTCGCAAAGCCTGATCCCAGGTTGTTTAGTGGCGAACCGGCTAGGCGAGGCGAGTTTATACGGCGCCTAGTTCTGGAATTGCAGCAGTGCTTTAGTCAATTGGAAAATCTGCGTATGCCGGTGTTAGCTGCTGTTCAGGGGGGATGTATCGGCGGGGCGCTGGATCTTATTGCTGCCTGCGATAGTCGTTACTGTACTCAAGATGCATTCTTTACAATTAAAGAGACAGCTGTTGGCATGACAGCCGATTTGGGGTCACTACAGCGACTACCCTCAGTAATGAGCCCTGGTCTAGTGCGAGAACTGGCATATACGGCGCGTAATATGGAGGCGGATGAGGCTCAAGCTAGCGGCTTGGTAAATAGAGTTTTCCCTGATGCCCGTTCTATGTTGCAAGAGGTAATGAACATTGCGCAGCAGATTGCTGCCAACTCTCCAGTAGCTGTTATGGGCAGTAAGCTGATGCTCAACTATGCTCGTGATCATAGTGTTGTTGATAGCCTAGATTATGTCGCAACCTGGCAGGCGGGTATGTTTCAGCAGGCAGATCTTGTGGAAAGTATGTTGGCAAAGAGTCAGAAGAGAGAGGCTACCTTTGAGCCCCTGGCTCCAATTGAGCCTGCAATGCCGGAAGATAAATAATATTTGGACCAAAAAGATATGCACGAGACAGCAACAACGGATTACCCCCATATTTTTCGACCTCTGAAACTTGGATTTACCACCCTGAAGAATCGGGTGCTAATGGGTTCTATGCATCTGGGGCTGGAGGAGTTGTCCGGTGGCTTTGAGCGTATGGCCGCGTTCTATGCTGAACGTGCCCGCGCAGGTGTGGCCCTAATAGTTACCGGAGGGATTGGGCCAAACAAGGAGGGTGCAGTGCATGCTAGCGCTTCAACTTTGATGACAGAGAGACAGTTGCCTGATCATCGATTAATCACTCAGGCGGTGCATGCCGAGGGTGGAAAGATCTGTATGCAAATCTTGCATACTGGTCGTTACGCCTTCAATGATAAACAGATAGCCCCTTCTGCCATAAAATCTCCCATCAACCCTTACACCCCTAGAGAGATAACTGCTGAAGAGATACAAGACCAGATAGATGATTTTGTAAGGTGTGCAGCGCTGGCGCAACAGGCTGGATACGATGGTGTGGAGATCATGGCATCTGAGGGCTATTTTCTTAATCAGTTTATTGTTCGCCACACCAACCAGCGGGATGATGAGTGGGGTGGTGATTACTCGAATCGTATCCGTTTGCCTGTAGAGGTGGTGCGTAGAGTTCGAGAAAGAGTAGGGCGTGAGTTTATTATCATCTTTCGCCTCTCCATGCTGGATCTAATTGAGAATGGCAGCACCTATGAGGAGGTGGCAGAACTGGGTAAGGCGGTGGAATATGCAGGGGCTACTATTATCAATACGGGAATAGGTTGGCATGAGGCCCGTATCCCAACCATTGCTACCAAGGTTCCGCGGGCTGCCTTTGCTTGGGTTACCGCTAAGGTAAAACAGGAGCTCTCTATTCCGGTTGTAACCTCCAATCGTATCAACACTCCTGATGTGGCTGAGGCCATTTTACAAGGCGGCAATGCTGATATGGTCTCTATGGCGCGCCCATTTCTGGCTGATCCGGAATTTGTGCTCAAGGCAGAGCAGGGAAGAGCGGATGAGATCAATACATGCATCGGATGTAATCAGGCCTGTTTAGATCATGTCTTCGTGGGGAAGCTCACCAGTTGTTTGGTCAACCCCAGGGCCTGTCATGAGACGGAGATTGTGGTTAAGCCAGCGGAGAATCCGCAGAAGTTGGCGGTGGTCGGAGCCGGTCCCGCTGGTATGGCCTTTGCGGTTACAGCTGCAAATTGTGGGCATAAGGTTACCCTGTTTGATATCGCTGATGAGATTGGTGGACAGCTGAATCTGGCTAAAAGAGTCCCGGGCAAGCAGGAGTTTTATGAAACGCTGCGTTACTTTGGTAGACAGCTAGAACTGAGTGGGGTTGAGCTAAAGTTAAAGCATGAAGTAACTGCAGCTGATCTCAATAGCGGGGATTTTGATCAGGCTATTCTCGCTACCGGAATAGTGCCCAGAATACCCGCCATTGATGGGATTGAGCATGCAAAGGTGCTCTCCTATGTGGACGTGATCAAGGGCGCTAAAGTTGGGGAGAAGGTGGCGGTGATTGGTGCAGGGGGAATAGGTTTTGATATCTGTGAACTGTTGACCCACGGCGCTGAGGACAGCAGTCAGGATATCAAGGTATTTATGCGAAAGTGGGGCGTGGATATGTCCCTTCGGGCCAGGGGAGGTGTTGCCGGGGTGGTTGGGAGTGTTGAGGAGTCGCCCCGTGAGGTCTATCTGTTGCAGCGTAAGTCCGGCAAGGTTGGAGCTGGTTTGGGTAAGACCACAGGCTGGATTCACCGGGCCGATCTCAAGATGAAGCGAGTGCAGATGCTAAACTGTTGCGATTATCAAAAGATCGATGATGCGGGTCTGCATTTGATGGTAGCCGGAGAGTCAAAACAGCTGGCGGTAGATAACATAGTGATCTGTGCAGGGCAGGAGCCGAGACGGGAGCTGCAGGATATGGTACAAATTCCCTTACATATAATTGGTGGAGCAGATGTAGCTGCAGAGCTGGACGCAAAACGGGCCATTGATCAGGGAGTGCGCCTGGCCATCGATTTGGATGGGTAATTAGAACAAATTCTAAACGGGCGAAGTTATGAGATATGCAGCTATTACCGGTTGGGGCAAGTGTCTTCCCCCCGCTGTTCTGACCAATGACGATCTGGCAACCTTTCTTGAGACAGATGATGAGTGGATTCGTAAACGCACCGGGATGCAGGAGCGACGTATCTCTCATGTCTCTAATACCGAGCTGGCTCATGTGGCAGCCCAGCGCGCCCTGGCCGCAGCGGGCAAGTCCCCAGAAGATATTGACATTATTATCTACGGTACCACCACACCAGATACCCTATGCCCCAATACCTGTTCTGGGCTGCAAAAAATGCTGGCAGCAAAAAACTCCGCCTGTATGGATGTGAATACTGCCTGTACCAGTGGTCTCTATGCCCTAACTGTGGCCAATAGCATGATTCGCTCAGGAGTGGTCAATAATGCTCTAGTGATTGGCGCTGAGGTAATCTCCCCGGTTATGGATTGGGACAATCGTAACGTAGCTGTACTGTTCGGTGATGGCGCTGCCGCACTCTTCCTCGAGGCAAGCGACAATCCTGCAGGGGTAATGGCCGAGTCCCTGGGTTGTTACGGGGAAGTGAGGGATATCCTAAGTCTGCACGGTTTTGGTGTGGAATGGGCCAATCAGGGACGAATTCTGGGCAATATCGAGTGGAACTTTGAAGGTCAGGAGATCTTCAAGCGGGCGGTTAAAGGCATGGCGAATGCCAGCGAAGATGTGCTCAATAAGGCTGGATTACCGGCAGATGATATCGATATAGTGGTGCCGCATCAGGCCAACTTGCGCATCATAGATGCAGTGGCCCACCGGGCAGGTATTCCTGCGGAGAAGGTGTTTGTAAATATCCATCGCTACGGCAATATGTCTGCCGCCACTGCCCTTACTGCTCTGGTGGAGGCGGTAGAAGAGGGGCGGGTAAAGCCCCAAAGCAACATCCTGATGCCGGCTTTTGGTGGCGGTCTTACCTGGAGTGCCCATCTGCTGAAGTGGGGAGACAGGACCAAACCCCTGGCTGAGTCTGATGCAGAGCTGACTCCTTGTGATAAATCGGCTTTGGAGTTGGTGCAGGAGATACGGCGAAATAAGGGATAAGGTATAAGGGCTTATGGCCGAGAGAATAGAGCCAAGATATCAGAGAAAACTGCCATCCTCACGTAGGCGGGGAACCAGTCAGTAAAACTAGTCGCAAATGTCGCTAATAACCGCAAATAAGCGCAAATATATGAATATGTCACCCAGCGACTTGATCGCTGGGCCTAGAGGATGTTTGTTTGGTCTGCGGGGACAGTTTAATTAACTCAAATAAAAAGCCCCACCGAAGTGGGGCTCGTTCAAGCTAAGTTAGGCTGGTATTAAACGGAAGTAGCTTTTTTCCGAGAGAAGCCCATAAGCCCCAACAATGCTGAGCCGAAGAGCCAAACTGCAGCAGGTACAGGAACTGCGGACGCATTCTCAAACTCAAAAGTTGAGTAACCAACACCGGCAGCAGAGGAGCTATCATCAAAGAATAGACGTTTAATGGCACCAAAGGCAGAGAAATCCAATCTTCCGTCGGCTGTAGCCAATATTGAGCCTAATAGTGAATTCGTATCATCATAGGCGCTAATCAGGACTGAATCTCCTGCTTGAGCGCCATCAACATCAAAAAACAGATCTTTAACACTATTGTTAAATATGATTTCACCATCGGCTTGACATCCGCTACCGATAAAGCAGAAACCATCAGATTGGCTTGCGGCACCAGGCCCTACAAGGATGTGACTACCACTTATAAGATTAATGGTGGCATTACTCAGCGTAAGAGTAGTCCCCTGAATGCCCTGGACCGTAGAAAAATCGAGAGTCGCAGCTTGAGCATTAAATGACACAATACACGCGACCATAAGAGCGACTGATATAACTAATTTTTTCATATAAAATTACCATTTTCCCTTTCCCAATAAGCTATCCAGTTATTAGGTTGAAATCAACGAAAACAAATGTCTTTTGCAGATGCAGTTCATCCATTTTCCCTAAAGGCATAAGATTATGCAACCAAGTGACAGGAATTTGCCTCCAGCTAATGCTGCCGATGGTGCTGTAAGCAGCCTCAACTCACGAAAACTGGAAAAAATCCCCATCTGGGAGTAACCTAACGCCCCTTTTTAGATATCTGTGGTGCCCATGTCCGGGAAACTCTTTATTAAAACCTTCGGTTGTCAGATGAATGAGTACGACTCCGCTAAAATTGCGGATCTACTCAAAGAGTCCCATGGCCTGGATTTAACCGAACAGGCAGAGGAGGCGGATCTGCTGTTGCTCAACACCTGCTCTATCCGGGAGAAGGCCCAGGAGAAGGTGTTTTCCCAGTTGGGGCGCTGGCGCCCCTGGAAGGCCAAACGGCCAGAGCTGGTTATTGGAGTGGGTGGTTGCGTGGCTAGTCAGGAGGGGGATGCCATCCGCGAACGTGCTCCGTATGTGGATCTAGTGTTCGGACCCCAGACACTGCATCGTCTGCCTGAGATGCTGGAAACGGCGCGTAAGGAGCAGGTCCCAGTAATCGATGTTAGCTTCCCAGAGATTGAGAAGTTTGATCGCCTGGCAGAGCCCAGGGCGGATGGCCCTACCGCATTTGTCTCTGTAATGGAGGGGTGTTCCAAATACTGCACCTACTGTGTGGTGCCTTATACCCGTGGAGAAGAGATAAGCCGTCCTTTTGCTGATGTGTTGGCTGAGGTGGGCAAATTGGCGCAACAGGGGGTGCGTGAGGTTAACCTGTTAGGGCAGAACGTAAATGCTTACCGCGGGTTAATGGATGATGGTGAGATTGCTGATCTTGCCTTACTTATCCATGCCGTGTCCGGGGTGGATGGAATTGAACGTATTCGCTTCACCACATCCCATCCGTTGGAGTTTTCCGATAGCCTGATTGATGTATATGCGGAGGTGCCGGAGCTGGTGAGTCATCTGCATCTGCCGGTGCAGTCTGGATCGGATCGTATTCTTGCTCTGATGAAGAGGAACCATAGCGCATTCGAGTACCAGGCCAAGATCAAACGTCTACGTGAGGTGCGGCCAGATATTAGCATCTCATCCGATTTTATCGTTGGCTTTCCCGGTGAGAGCGCTGAGGACTTCGAGCGCACTATGGAGCTAATTGAGAGTGTTGGCTTTGATCACTCATTTAGTTTTCTCTTTAGCGCCCGTCCTGGAACGCCTGCTGCGGAGTATCTGGATGATATTCCTCTGGAGGTGAAGCAGCAGAGGCTGGAACGCCTGCAGAAACGTATCAATGAAATGGCCCAGCAGATAAGCCGGCGCATGGTAGGCACGGTGCAGCGAGTGTTGGTGGAGCGGGTGTCACGCAAAAACAGCAGTCAGCTAGCAGGGCGTACTGAGAATAATAGAGTGGTGAACTTTGCTGGTCCCCATGAGCTGATCGGTGAGTTTGTGGAGCTGACCATCACCGAGGCCCTCCCCAATTCACTGCGCGGTGAGCTGGTAGATGAACTATCATTAAAAGACGGAAGCTAACTGTCATCTAATGTTAATATATGTGTTCTATCTTTCACTGTTCACGGTTTTACCTTGATCACAACTAACCTTCAATTACTGAAAACGTGTCTGAGCATCCCGAATCAATAGACCTGGTACTAACTCCGGAAGATAATCACAGGTTGTCCAATCTTTGTGGCCAACTGGACCAAAACCTGCGCCAGATTGAGCGGCGCCTGGGGCTGGAGATAAATAATCGTGGCAATCACTTTCATCTTATTGGAGAGCCAGAGGCTACCCGCGCCTGTTCCAAGGTGCTGAAAGGACTGTATGCCAACTCGGAACATGAGGTGCTTACCCCAGAGGTGGTGCATCTCTATCTGCAGGAGTCTGGTATTGAGGAGCTGTTGCGGGAAGATGTCGAGCGGGATGTGCCAGAGGTGGTAATTAAGACCAAGCGCGGCATGGTGCGAGCCCGTGGTCCCAATCAGAAGGAGTACCTGCATCGTATTGTTACCCACGATATAAATTTCGGTATCGGCCCGGCCGGTACAGGTAAAACCTACCTGGCGGTGGCCTGTGCAGTAGAGGCCCTGGAGAGGGATAAGGTGCGGCGGGTACTGTTAGTGCGTCCTGCGGTGGAGGCGGGGGAGAAGCTGGGTTTTCTACCAGGTGATCTTGCAGACAAGATCGATCCATATCTAAGGCCGCTGTATGACGCCCTATATGAGATGCTGGGTTTCGAGCGGGTGGCCAAGCTTATCGAACGCAATGTGATCGAGGTGGCCCCTCTAGCTTACATGCGTGGACGCACCCTGAATGACTCCTTCATTATTCTGGATGAAGCTCAGAACACTACCCCAGAGCAGATGAAGATGTTTCTGACCCGCATCGGCTTTGGTTCCACTGCCGTCATTACTGGAGATGTGACTCAGGTGGATCTGCCTCGGGGGCAGAAGTCAGGTCTGCGCGAGTCATCCGAGGTGTTGGCGGATGTGGACGGCATCAGTTTCACCTTCTTCAATTCACGTGATGTGGTGCGCCATCCCCTGGTGCTGCGTATCGTCAATGCCTATGAAGATTATGATCGCGCCAAGGAGACAAAGTGAATCTGGAGCTGGAACTCCAAATAGCTACGCAACAGGACAGTATTCCATCCAAGGAGAGCTTTATTATATGGTCTAAGTCCGCTCTGCGTGATGAGCGGAAGCAGGCCGAGATAGTGATTAGGCTGGTGGATGAGGATGAGATTCAAGGGTTGAATAGGCAGTATCGCGGTAAAGACAACCCAACCAATGTTCTCTCCTTTCCATCAAACCTACCAGAGGTTGTAGATAGTGATCTGCTGGGGGATCTGGTGATATGTGTTCCGGTTGTAGTGCGTGAGGCACAGGAGCAGGGAAAACCCTCAGAGGCACATTGGGCGCATATGGTTGTGCATGGGGTATTGCATCTCTTAGGGTATGATCACCAAGATGAAGAAGATGCCCAAACCATGGAGCGGCTGGAAACAGAAGTGATGGCCGGTCTTGGGTTTCAAGATCCATACAGAGAAGGAATAGATGAGTAAAGACGACCCTGGAAGTAGTTTTACCCTGAGACCATGGCTGAAAAAGCTGGCCCGCGTATTCAATGAAGGTCCGGAGAATCGTGAGCAGCTTCTCTCTCTACTAAAAGATGCCAAGGCGCAACACCTTTTGGATTCAGAAGCTCTCTCCATGATAGAAGGGGTGCTGCAGGTATCAGAACTGCGGGTGCGTGACATCATGATTCCTCGGGCTCAGATGACTGTGATCAACCGAGAGGAGCCGCTGGAAAAAATTCTTCCCATAGCGATAGAGTCTGCCCACTCCCGCTTTCCAGTTATCGATGAGGATCGTAGCGAAGTAATTGGAATACTACTTGCCAAAGATCTGCTGGCATATTGCAGTAAAAAATCTAAACGTTTTTATGTGCGTGATCTATTGCGTGCTGCGGTGTTCGTGCCTGAGAGTAAACGTCTCAACGTGCTGCTGAATGAGTTCCGTGCCAACCGCAATCACATGGCAATAGTGGTGGATGAGTATGGGGATGCGGCTGGGCTAGTGACTATTGAGGATGTACTTGAGCAGATCGTGGGCGAGATTGAGGATGAGCATGACTTTGATGATGCCACCGTTATCCTGAAGCGTAGCGAGACAGAATATACCATCAAGGCTCACACTCCCATTGAGGATTTTAACGAGTACTTTGGTGTTGATCTGAATGATGGAGAGTTCGATACCATGGCTGGCCTGGTCACTAATGCTTTGGGCCATATGCCCAAATGGGGTGAGCGAGTGGATATAGATCGATTCAAGTTCAAGGTGTTGCGGGCGGATAGCCGCCGGATCCATTTGCTTGAGGTGCGGTTGTTGCCTAAGGATGAGTAACTCGCTACCTTAGGATTTATGTCAGCCCTAATAACAATTCTAAAACTAACCGTCGCCTTTTGTGCCGGCGTGGCCACGGTATTTGCTTTTGCTCCCTTTGATTATTACCACCTGGCGGTTTTAGGGCCAGCTGTTCTGCTACTGTTGTTTCTGGATTCCGATCCGCGTCTGGCCTTTCGCCTGGGTTGGGCTTTCGGTTTAGGCCTGTTGGGTGTGGGCGTGTTCTGGCTGCATATCAGTATTAATCAGTTCGGCGGGGTTGGAACTGTTCTGGCCATAATCCTCACTCTGGCCTTTGTTGCCTTAATGGCACTCTATTATGGGTTGATAGGATGGCTGGGTAAACGCATATCTGGTGCTGCCTCTTGGCCAGTTCAGTTGCTTGTGTTCGCTATGTTATGGGTGCTGCTGGAGTGGATGCGCGGCTGGGTGTTGAGTGGCTTCCCCTGGCTGGCCCTAGGCTATTCCCAAATAGGGACTCCACTGCAAGGCTATGCCCCGCTGCTTGGGGTCTATGGGGTGACGCTGGCAGTGATGCTTTCTGCTGTTTGTTTGGTCGCCTTGATTAAGAGTATAAAAACTGCAACTGCATCCATATTGATTCTCTGTTTAATATGGAGTGGCGGCTGGCTCCTGAATTTGAAAGAGTGGAGTGGTGTTTCCGGTGATGCAATAAAGGTCAGTATCATCCAGGCCAATTTTGTACAGGGACTAAAGTGGCGACCAGAGACTAGGCAGCCAACTATTGATCTCTATCGAGATCTTACTCGCCAAGAGTGGGATAGTGACCTGATTGTTTGGCCGGAGACGGCTATACCAGACTACTATAGTAGTCTGGAAGATGATCTATTCAGAGGGTTGGAGAAAGAGGCGCAGCAGCAGAGTAGTGATTTGCTATTTGGTATTGCGGTGTGGGGGGATAAGGGAGAGCGCTATTATAACTCTGTCAGCTCCATAGGTTCTGTACGTAACGCCTACTTCAAACGACACTTGGTACCGTTCGGCGAGTTTATGCCCATGCGCTTGTTGTTACAGCCGTTAATCGATTATCTGCGCATACCCATGTCCAATTTTGCTGCCGGCGATGCAGAGCGGCCGTTGATACAGGTGCTGGGACGGATGGCCGGAGTATCTATCTGTTATGAGGATGCCTTTGGTTCCGAGATAATAGAGGCTATGCCGGAAGCAGAGTTTTTGGTAAATGTAAGCAACGATGCCTGGTTTGGAGAATCTATAGCTCTGCCGCAGCATCTACAGATTGCCCGTATGCGTTCATTAGAAACTTCACGCTATCAGTTGCGCGGAACTAATACCGGCATATCCGCATTGATCGGACCCAAAGGTAAACTGATTGCAACTTCACCTATTAACCAAGAGTATGTACTTAGGGGTGAGATTTTTCCTATGTCGGGAACAACCCCCTATGCTCAGATTGGTAATTGGGGCGTGGTTGCACCGTTATTGCTGTTGCTTGGTTTGATTAATATAAGGGCGCGTCGACTTACAGTGCCTTTTTAGGGTGTTGCTTTTATTGCCAGATCCGCTCAGGTGCAGGTCGTTATTTAGAGCCTTTTTTGCTAATTCCTATTATGTTTGGAATAGGCCAGGCCCCCAGATTTCTATTAGTACCAAGATACAGGGGGTCCATGCTGTTATTCAGCTCTTTGGTGTGGCTGGGGTGATTAATATATAGCTGCGCCTCTCTTCCCCCCTCCAGATGTTGGGCGGCGACGATATCGAGCGGCAGCGACAGCAGAGTCTCATTTAAATCATGCATGGTTAGTAGGCCGCTGGAGTAGATTAGCAAAGCGCGCCCCTGTTTGTCTTCTCCCAGGGCTGCCTCGTTCCAGCGCCGGCTCTTCTTGTCCCAGCGATTTTCCCCTGGTCGCTTGATTAGGCGCAGGTTCTGCACTACATGGGCATAATCTTTTTTGATCTGATCAAACTCTGGATTAGCGTCATCCAGATCAAAAATTCTGAATGGAGTTACCTCATTTTTTTGGGGTGAGAAGGCGGCTAGGGAGTGATAGCTCTTTACTTTTTTGCCTTGGATTGTATCGCCTGCTTGCATATATCCCACATGGGTGGACATATCCGGCAGATGCATGCCAGCGTTTATAGCCGCAGTAAGTTTATGGCGTTGGCTCCACTCTTTGGTGGTTATCCCTTTTTTATAATCGAACTGCTTTATTGAGTAGAGCTTAATATCCCAGAGTTTGGGGTCGACCCGCAATACGGTGATTTCGCTATGGTTGAATAGGGATGTAGTGTTTACTTGGAATGTCCCCAACTCCAGACCGTCCTCCAGTTTCTTCCATGTATCTGCGGCTAGGCATTCTGCATAAACAGATGACATTATGAGCAGTAGCAAGCAGGTTCTGCGAAAGAGGATAGATAATAGTGACATCAGTTTTGCTCTGCCCCAAATAACTGGAATTTTAGTTGTTCCTGGTGTAACTGGAAAGAGATATTGATCACAGAGCAAACTGTGTGGGCAGGATGGAATGAACAACTCTCTATATATTTCAAAATACTATAATTTTTTAACTGCTTTATATTCGCGGTTTATATGGATGTGCGCCATTTAAGTGCAAAAACTGATGATATGCTCAAACTCTTTAGATTATGTATGGGGTCGGCTGGAGTCAGAGTATGATCGCACTGCCTCTCCTCTGAGGATGAAATAGTCAGACTATTTTGGAGGGAAGATTTTACCGGGGTTTAAAATTCCAGCAGGGTCAAACTGTCTCTTTATGTCGGTCATAAGTTTGAGGGTGGGCGGGTCTATCTCGCGGGCTATATAATCCCTCTTTTCCAGTCCTATCCCATGTTCGCCTGACAGGGTACCCCCAAGCTGCAGAACCAGATCGAATGTCTTATCCAGGCATTTATAAGCTTGCAGCATCTTCTCCGGGTCGTCCGGGTCAGTAAGTAGATTTACGTGTATGTTGCCGTTACCCGCATGCCCGAAGTTGACTATCTTTATGTTCCTCTCTTGAGACAGCTTATCCAAACCTGTTATCAGTTCCGGTATTCTGGATACGGGAACCACCACATCTTCGTTAATCTTTTTTGGTGCTATCTTGCGTAGAGCTGGAGAGAGGGATTGCCTGGCTTTCCACAGTTGTGCTATCTCGCTTTTGGTCTTAGCCATCTGCAGGTCAATCAAGCCTTGATTGCGGGCGGCAGTTGCTACTGCCTTCACAGACTCATCAATACAGTGTTTGGGTCCGTCCACCTCTATCATGAGCATGGCTTTTGCTTCAGGAGCTAACCCCGATACGGAAGAGTCGCGTATCAGGTCAATGGCCGACCCATCCATAAACTCCAACGCACAGGGGGTTACCGGCTGGGACATGATTGCGGAAACAGCCTGTGCTGCTGAGAGTATGTCAGTGTAGGTTGCCCTTAGCGTCTGTTTGGTTTCGGGCAGTGGAGTCAGTTTAAGAGTGGCCTCGGTGATTATAGCTAAGGTTCCTTCAGATCCGATCAGGAGACGAGTGAGGTCATAGCCTACCACTCCTTTGCTGGTTTCTACTCCGGTACGGATCTCTTCGCCGCTGCCGGTAATGGCTCTTAGGCCTAGAGTATTATCCCTGGGCGTGCCGTATTTAACCGCGCGCGGTCCAGCAGAGTTGTATGCTAGGTTGCCGCCAATGGTGCAAATGGCAGAGCTGGTTGGGTCCGGAGCCCAGAAGAATCCCTGTTCTCTGGCTGCATCCTGTAGCTCCTGGTTGGTTACCCCAGGCTCAACCTTGGCCAAGCGGTTATCAGGGTCGATATCTAGGACTCTGTTCATTCGCTCAAGGGAGAGCACAACTCCCCCAAGGTCAGGGACAGTTGCGCCGGTGGTTCCGGTGCCGCGACCTCTGGCTATGAGGTTGATCTGTTGCTTATGACAGAGCCGGACCAAGGACTTTATCTGGTCATGTTCGGTGGCAAATACAACCGCCTGGGGCATGGCTTGACGGCGGCTGTTATCGTAGCCGTATGGGAGGCAGTCCCCGGGGTCGGTTAGTACGGATTTCTGACCAAATATTGCGTACAGCTCAGCAACCACCCCTGGGGAGAGTTGTTCCATGTCCAGGCTACTGGTATTCAAAAATCTTTATTACGCGTTTGACCCCAGATACATAGCGTACCTTCTGTACTACTTGGGCCGCTTCTTGTTCAGTAACTATACCCATTAAGTAGACATTGCCTGAATTGGTAACGACCTTAACTCTGGTTGGGTCGAAGTTCGGTAGTTTTACATCAAATAACTTGATTTTGACTTTCGATGTTATAAAAGCGTCTTTGCCTTGTTGAGTTAGAGATGCAGATGGTCCTATCTGTATCTCATCCACAACTCGCTTTACCTCGGGAATTCGGCGTATTTGTTCAACATAGCGGCGGCGATACTCTTCTGAATTTGCCTGTCCCGTAAGTAGCACCACTTTGTTGTAGCTGGTGGTGCTAAGGTTTGAATTATTGGTCAGGTCACTATCTTGGGCTCTTATGCGTAGGGCCTTGATCTCGATGTTCTGGTCTTCTACGGTAGTACCAACTGTGCGACGGTCATGCACCACTGAGGCTCCGGTGGCAGCACCTCCTACAACGACTGGGGCACACCCGTAGAGTAGGTTTATGGCCAGTAGGATTACTGTGATAGCTAGAGGTTTAACCAGTCTCATGTTTTTCTCCGATTATTGACTTGCTTTGTCTAAAGCGACTAAGCCTGAAAGGCATTTTTAATCCACTCTATCTGTGGATTGTACTGCCCTGAAACAGTTATTACATCAAATCTACATGAGTTGTCTCTGTAGAGTTTCTCATTTTGTAGATAATGGTTGGCAGTTGCTAGTAAACGACGCTGTTTCAACCTGGTAATGCTTTCCGCCGCAGAGCCATAAGTATCGTTCTTTCGATAACGGACCTCAATAAATACCAGAAAGTTTCCATCATCCATTATTAGATCAATTTCCCCGCTGCGGCAGTGGTAGTTGTTTGTGATAAGGGTGAGCCCTTTCTGTTCCAGATATTGTTGCGCTAGGCGTTCTGCCTTATCGCCTATCTTTTTGCTGCTGTTGTCTGTTGCCCAATTCCGTTTAAGCCAGTCATGCATTGTTTTATCTACCAGGAGAAGAAGTCCGAAGATCGACTTGGGCTAAAGCTGGGAGTAGGAGCAACGTAGTTGCTTTTCCGCTCTAGCCTAGGGGCATAGCCGATAATTTCAGGTGTGCCCTTTGTCATTTTGGCCCAAACCAGTTGTCTGTGGATTTGATTACCCCTTTCCATTGAAAGTATGCCGGTTTTGCCGTCCATGGTTTCTCTGGGCGATGATTTAAGGCGTGATAGATGGGGTAGTAGATTATAGCTGTCTATGCCCATGGCGTAGAGACGTCCGTAATTCGCGTTCTTTGCCGCAAGGGTTTCCTGTATCAGCTCCCTGGAGAGTGGTTGTGCGCCCTCATTGGTTATGAGCCAGGGGATGTCTGGGAATATTACCCCCTCCAGATCCTGATCTCTCTTCGGCTCTGGTTTGCCTGAGTAGCTGTGGGATGTGGTATACACTGGCAGTTTAGAGGCGTGATGGAATTGCAGTTGCGGCCTGATCTGCCGTGCCATCCCAGATTTTGCCAGCAGAAAGATGAAGCTGGCATCTTGTCGTCTATATGGCTCAAACTCAATCTTCCTTCCTAGGGCGTTACGCATAGAGCGGCGTCGTTCGTTGCTTTCGTCTATGTTTAGCAACGTTTTTATGGTGGAAGAGAAGTCATATTTCTTTGTGTTGTAGGTTTGATGCTCAACCACCTCTCCACCTAAACCAACAAAGCGGTTGCGGAAGCTGCTGAATACCCGTTTACCCCAGTCGCCCTGAGGGATCAGGGCGATGGCTTTGGTGTGACCATCAGTCCAGGCCTTTTCAGCTACTTGCTCTGCTTCATCTTCTGGAGATAGGCCAAATTGATAAAGATTGTCTGGTATAGATCCCTGGGGTGGGACTATATTCAAAGCCAGCACTGGAACTTCCAGGTTTCTGGCATTTGCTAGTTGTGCCACCGACTCTTTTACCAGGGGGCCAATTATCTTGTCAGCACCGTCCATCACTGCGCGCTTGTATAGTCTGAGCGTGCCGGAGCTGTTGCTGTTGTTATATATTTTTATGACTGGGCGCTGTTGTTCAGGCTGGCTGTTATGCGCTGCCATGACCCCGTCATAGATAGCCCTGGCCGCTCTGGCGTATGGCCCTGTTTTTGGTAGGAGCAGGGCTATTTGCTTGCTCTGCGAATATGTTGAGGTGAAACTCTCAGTTTGTGTTTGTACCTGATTTTGCAGTAACTGCGGTAGTGCCGGGTGATTGGGGAACTCGTTACGCCAGCGTTGATAGGCTACAGCTCCTTGCGCCGGGTCTTGGGTATTTTTCTTTATTACTCTGGTCAATTCTACCCAGCCGCCAAAAATACCGGGAGGAATGGGCTTCAACATCTCTAGGGAGGGGTCGGTGTAGGAGGAGAGGGCGCGTATGATGTTAAGTTGAATCTCCAGGCGTTGCTCCTGGGATTCAGTAAGTCTATCTAATTGAGATAGATGGCGTGCGCTCTCAAATAGGTTACCGGTAAGACGAAAGGCTTCAGCGCGATTTTTATGGTAGAGCTTGAGTAGATATGGTTGTGTCCCTCTGTCAGGTGGAACCTCTAATAGTTGCAAGGCCTCATCGGGTCGGTTGCCTTTAATTGCTACTTCAGCCATTAACACACGGCGTTTAAAGCTTAGACGCGGCATGTTGTCTGTTCCTACCTCCTGCAGTAGTCGAAACGCCGAGTCGTTATCATCCGCTTTGAGGTAGTTTTCTACCGCCCTGAGCATGGCCTCCTCTTTTAGTGGCGGCTGGGTGTTGATCGCCAGCTGTTCCATGAGGCGGGCTGCTTCTGCATATTGACCAGACTTTTCCATGTCGAGGGCGCGGGAGAACATGCTATTGCTTCGCATATTATCTGGTACCTCTGATTCCATCCACTTGGTTGTGGGGTCGGATATGCACCCTGAGAGCAAGCTTGAAATTAGTAGCAGCAGGTAAAGAAAAAGACGATTTTGTTGCATGGTTAGATAGAGGCAGGCACGATAATAAAGTTCCTGTCTGAGTGATCCTTGTTTTTTAGGCCAAATAGATCGGCAGCAGACGATAATTAAACAGTATCTTTTCTAGGGTGGGTTGTGTCAATGAAAAACGGTGTTCTTTATGTGGTGGCTACCCCTATCGGCAATTTGGATGATATTTCAGCTCGTGCCATTGAGGTGTTGGGCAAAGTAGATCTGATAGCTGCGGAAGATACTAGGCATAGTCGTACCCTGTTAAGCCATTTTGCTATAGATGTCAGGATGCTGTCCCTGCATGAACACAACGAGCATCAAGCCCTGGAGAAGGTGGTAGGTCGTCTGCAGCAGGGAGACTCAGTGGCCCTGATCTCGGATGCGGGCACTCCTTTGATCAGCGACCCAGGCTTCGCCTTAGTTAGGGAGTGTCATAGGCAGGGGATTGCCGTATCTCCCATACCGGGACCAAGTGCTGCTATTGCAGCCCTAAGTGTATCTGGCTTGGCGTCAGACAGTTTTCTGTTTCTTGGTTTTCCCAGTCGGAACAAGGCAGCGCGCAGGGCGGAGTTCGAGGAGTTGTCCGGCGAGCACAGGACTATGCTGTTTTATGAGTCCAGTCATCGGGTAAAGGCCTGTTTGCAGGATATGGTAGATATCTTTGGGGCTGAGCGGAGTGGGGTGGTTGCCCGCGAGTTGACCAAGCTGCATGAGACCATACTGCACGATACTCTAGGCTCCCTGTATGAGACGTTGGAGCTGGACCCCATGCAGAGTAAAGGGGAATTTGTGTTAATTGTAACTGGATGCAAGGAGAAGCAGAGCGACGAGCTGGCAGCTGATACGATTAAGACCTTGAAACTTTTGATGCAGGAGCTATCTCTGAAGCGGGCGGTAGCCCTAACTGCAGAGTTGACAGGGGAGAAGAAGAATCGGCTTTATCAGTATGGTCTAGTATTGCAGGGAGATGTAAGTAAGCGATAACTAACCTGGGTTAGGCTGAAATCATTAAATATTTTATGGGTTGAAACTGAATGTGTGGAATCTGTGGTGAACTAAGATTGGATGGGCGCTCCCCCAGCCTAGAAGTGATTGGACGAATGATCAAGCAGCTGGAGCGGCGAGGTCCGGACCATGAGGGTAGTTTTAGTGATGGACCTTTGGCGCTGGGTCATCGCCGTCTATCTATTATCGATCTCTCTGAGCATGCCAGTCAGCCCATGGTGGATCAGGAGCTGGGGCTAGCCCTGGTATTCAACGGCACTATCTATAACTATCCAGATCTGCGCAAGGAGTTGATTGATAAGGGGTATCACTTCTTCTCCGAAGGGGATAGTGAGGTTATTCTCAAGGCTTGGCATGCCTGGGGTGAGGAGTGTGTGACCCGACTGCACGGCATGTTCGCTTTTGCTATTTGGGATGAGCGGGAGCGGCATCTGTTTCTGGCTCGGGACCGCTTGGGGATCAAGCCGCTCTATTACAGTCAGGGTAAAGACGGGTTGCGTTTTGCCTCTAATACCCAGGCTCTGCTAGCGGCAGGCGGGGTCGACTGCTCTATTGACCCGGTGGCCCTGCATAATCTGTTTTCCCTGCATGCAGTGGTGCCTGCCCCGCGTACAATTTTGCAGGGTGTGCGTAAGCTGGCGCCCGGCCACTGTATGTTAATAAATACAGATGGTAGCAGTAGGGAGTGGTCCTACTGGAGCCTCACGGCAACCCGTCCAGACTATACTGTGAGCGATGACGAGTGGCTGGAGTCTATCCACGATTCCCTACGCCAAGCGGTAAAACGGCGCAATGAGATTGCGGATGTGCCGGTTGGGGTGCTGCTGTCTGGCGGCCTGGATTCCAGTCTGTTGGTGGCTCTGCTGGCGGAGGCTGGAGTTGCTGATCTGCGTACCTTTTCCGTGGGATTTGAAGATCACCCTGGGGAGAAGGGTGATGAGTTCGAGTTTTCTGATCAGGTAGTAGCCCGTTATGAAACCAAGCACCGAAAATTCCATATTCCCAACAGTGAGGTGTTGCAGCGGTTGCCGGAAGCGGTGGACTGTATGGCGGAGCCCATGTTTGGTCAGGATGCGGTGGCCTTCTATCTACTGGGAGAGCAGGTCGCTAAAGAGGTAAAGGTGGTGCAGTCCGGTCAGGGGGCAGATGAGGTATTTGGTGGTTACTTCTGGTACCCGCGTATGCAAGAGGATAGGGATGGTACACCGCTGCAGCGTTTCTCTCGCCACTACTTTGACCGCGATCATGAAGAGTTCTCTCATATGGTGCAGCCCGAATTTAGGGGGGAGGATTATAGTTCCCAACAGGTAGCCAGGATGCTGGCAGAACCTCACGCGGACACTTTTATGGACTCGGTACTACATATGGATGTCACCACCCTAGTCGTAGATGACCCAGTAAAGCGGGTGGATAATATGACCATGGCCTGGGGTCTGGAGGCACGAGTGCCCTTTTTGGATCATGAGCTGGTGGAGTTGGCGGCTAGATGCCCGCCGGAGCTTAAGCTGCGTGAAGGGGGTAAGCATCCCCTCAAGGCCATGGCTCGCGGCCTGATTCCAGATGCGGTTATTGATCGGCCCAAGGGCTACTTCCCCATGCCAGCATTGAAGTATGTGAGGGGAGAGTTTTTGGAGTTTATGCGGGGAATTTTGGAGTCAAAATCCTGCCGTGAGCGGGGAATCTATGCCCCGGCATATGTAAATATGCTGCTATCAGCTCCAGAGATGCATCTTACCCGGCTGCAGGGGAGCAAGCTGTGGCATATGGCATTATTGGAGTTCTGGCTACAGAAAAATGTCGATGGATGTGGTGCTTAATATAGATATGTGTTGCAAAAATACAACGGCGTCGATGGTAAATAGAGTAAATTTTCTGTTTTATAGCCCGGCGTGAGCTATCCAGGGCTGTTCTGGAAAGCGTTCTCTCCATTGGTTTACGATGGTGCAAAACAGTTCGGCGGTCTTTTCTGCGTCATAGATCGCTGAGTGGGCTTCGTCATTACTCCATTCAATGCCAGCGGCTTCAATGGCCTTGGCCAGGACTGTTTGGCCATACATTAATCCGGCTAGGGATACGGTATCAAAAGTGCTGAATGGGTGAAATGGGTTGCGTTTGTAGCTGGTGCGCTTGACCGCTGCATTGATAAACCCCAGATCAAAAAAGGCGTTGTGCCCTACCAGGATGGCCCGATTGCAGCCACTGGCTTTGATTGCCTTGCGAATTGGTTCTGAGATATGGCGTAGAGCATCTTTTTCTGGCATGGCGTCTCGAAAGGGGTGATGCGGATCAATACCCGTGAATGCTAGGGCCTTTGGGTCCATGTTTGCTCCGGGAAACGGCTCCACATGACACGAGATAGTTTCGGCGATGTGTAGTATGCCTGTGTCGTCTATCTTGAGGGTAACTGCCGCGATCTCCAGTAATGCGTCATTATCTGCATCGAACCCGCCGGTTTCTACGTCAACAACAACTGGAAGAAATCCGCGAAATCTATCTGCAATATGCGGGTTGTATTGTGTTCTGTTCATGCGGGGAGCATAAAGCAAGAAGGTGCTTATATCGAATACATATTGGCTATTTAATGATGATTGCCCTGTTGGCATGTCTATGTGGTGGAGTTGGGAAAATGTAACTTACGGTCCTGGCTGTATTTTTTGTCCTATGCGTTCAGAGCGGCTGTTGATCCAGTTTTTACTGGATTGGGAAAAGCTAAATAATTTTGGCTAGTTGCCGATAGTGTTCAAGATGCTGTGTTTGGCCGAGCTGTTGGGTGTCTGAGGGCTATGCGGTATAAATAACAGATAAATTGTGGTTATTATCGGCTGTCTTGGAGCTTTTGACAGTTTTTATAGGTATCTCTTAATGGATGGTCGGTGAGTATAGGCGTGACGCCAAAGCTGCATATAAAGCGAAATTATTACTATCCAGAGAGCGATACATGCTGTATCATTTATGAGACTTGTTGTAATTATAGTATGGGGAGGGATCACTTTTAGCCGCTTTTTTCGTGGTTAGTGGTTGCGCCCCGGTTTGATAATATTTTTTAAGGAAAAGAAAAATGGCGCGAGGAAGTCTTCTTAAAAGGCTGAAGGTAACAGTGGTAACTCTGGCTATAGTAGCCCTTACCGGCTGTGCCAGCACCAACGGCTATAACGATCCGCGGGATCCTATTGAAGGGTTCAACAGAGTGATGTTCCAGTTCAACGAGGTGTTGGACAAGGTTTTGATGAAGCCTCTAGCCAAGGGCTATCGCGCTGTCATGCCTGACCCTGTGGATAAGGGTATAACCAACTTCTTCTCTAATCTGGATGATATTGGTTCCGCAATTAACAATCTGCTGCAGTTCAAGCTCAAAAGATCTGCATCTGATGTGGGCAGAGTTGTGGTAAATAGCACGGTTGGAATACTTGGTTTTATCGATGTTGCCAGTAATATGAATCTTGAAAAGACTGGCGAAGATTTTGGTCAAACCCTGGGTTATTGGGGTGTTGGGCATGGCCCTTACATCGTACTTCCATTTTTTGGTCCGAGTGGTGCTCGTGATGTGGTCGGATCAGTTGGTGATTGGTTTACTGACCCGGTTGTTCACATGAACCCTGTTAAAGTCAGAAATACTACATACGCGTTACGTGCTATTGATACCCGTGCTGATCTGCTAAGCGCTAGTGATGTTGTAGAAGAGGCTGCGCTAGATAAGTACGAGTTTATGCGTGATGCTTACATCCAGAAGCGTGACAATGATGTGAACGATGGTGAAGTTACGTTGGATGATGATATATTTGAGTAAGTGCATTATCTAATAGATTTGATTTTCAAAAAGCCCCTCAGTTGAGGGGCTTTTTTTATGTCAATAACTACGCGTGCAGCTGGGCGTGAAATTGTGTTAAATGCTAATGTTGATTTTGTTCACACAACCGGCTGGTTATCTGAGGTATGCTGTCACCTTGGATAAGTAGGTTTTAGATAATAATTAGCGCATTAGTAGGGTAAAAATAGCCATGACAAAAACCACGACAATGATAGGACGTCTTTCCGAAGTTTGTGGAAGCGGTATGACCGCCACCCTTACTGTAGATATTGAAAATGGGTTCCCAGTGCTGTTGGTTGGTGGTGAGGCGGTTAGAGTTGGTCAAGTTGGTTCATATGTTCGCATCAAAGATCGCGATATCCAGATAGTAGCCCTGGTAACTAGTGCCAGTGAGGATGATAAGGAAATTCAGGCTGTATCAGGGAGTGGTGGTGATAGCAATATTGCTCGTACCATTAGAAAAGGATATATCTCTCTAATGCCGGTTGGTGAGATTGATCAGGCTGGGAAGTTTGAGCGCGGCCTGGGTAATTTTCCGATACCTGGAGCAGAGGTGCATATTATGTCCAGCGGACAGATTGGAGTTATGTTCGAGAAATTTCGAGCGATGGGCTTTAATCTGGGATACTTGCCGTCCCACCCCTCTATGCGTGTCTGCCTCAACCCTTCAGTTATGTTTGGTAGGCATGTTGCGGTTCTGGGGCAGTCTGGTTCAGGTAAGTCATGGGGTGTGGCCAATATGCTTCAGCGTGCGCTCGCTGTTATGCCCAAGGCCCATATTATCGTATTGGATATACACGGCGAATATGTTTGGAGCGATGAAGCTGGCAAGAGGCATACGGCCTTCAAAAAAAATGTGGTGCAGGCCATTGATGCAAGGGAGCTAGAGATCCCTTACTGGCTGTTAACTTTCGCAGAACTGGTGGATCTTTTGATTGACCGGGAAGACACAAATTCAACCATACAAATTGCCTATCTGCGTGAGGTGGTACATGAGCTTAGACTTAAGGCTAATCCTGAGATACCTAACTCCCAGATATCGATAGATTCACCAGTATTCTTCTCGATGGATGAACTATTTGACCAGTTTAAACGGGCCAATGAACAGACGCAGGATTTTGGCAAGACTAAAGGCCCGCTGTATGGTCAATTTGATGAGTTTCTCATTAAGCTGCAGAGTCGCATGAATGATGTGCGTTATGACTTTCTTTTCAAACCCAAGCGCCGCAATTCATCCGGTAGTCTCTCGGAGTTGTTGCGAGAGTTTGTTGGATTGTCTATTCCTAAAAGCCAGATAAATGTGATTGATTTTAGTTCGGTTCCTTTTGATGTGCGACCAACTGTGTCCGCCCAGATTGGACGACTAGCATTTGAGATGAACTACTGGAACGAAAAGTCCAGGGATTTCCCTATTCTGTTGGTTTGTGAAGAGGCCCATGCCTACATTCCACGTTCCCATGAAACTCAGTACGAAGGCACTAGGCGTTCCATGGAGCGTATTGCGAAAGAGGGGCGTAAATACGGAGTTGGGCTTATGGTAGTTAGCCAGCGTCCGCATGAGCTCTCAGAAACAGTATTGGCCCAATGTGGCAGCTTTGTATGTTTTCGCATGACTAACCCGGATGATCAGCAGTATATAAGAGATCTGATTCCAGACGCAGAAGCAGATATAACAAATATTCTTTCTACTTTGGCACGGGGTGAGGCTTTGGCCCTAGGAGAGTCGGTTCCGGTTGCTACAAGATTTATGATGCAGGCTCCCGATCCTACGCCTAACAGTGATGATGTAGATTTTTATGCAAAATGGCAGTTGAGTGCTGATGATCTTGATGTAGAGATGATCGTGCAGAAGTGGCGCCGACAGGAGCGCTGAGCGTAGCTTATGTAAGATACCCGGTATAGGGTCCGGGTATCTTTTTCTCTAGTCTGCTGTATGGGATACCTTACTTTTTAGCTTTTTTCGCTTTTTTCGCTTTCTTCGCTTTCTTCGCTTTTTTCGCCTTCTTAGCTTTTTGCGCCTTCTTAGCTTTTTTCGCCTTCTTAGCTTTTTGCGCCTTCTTAGCTTTTTGCGCCTTTTTTAGCTTAGCTTTTTTGCGTTGCTTTTCCTTTAACTCTTTAGCGCTTTTGTCAGATTTCTTTTTGCCCATTATAGATAGTCCTCAAATTAGGTTAAATTAGCGCCAAAATTTACATGCGCACAGTGTGTAAATATAGTACAACTATTGAAAAGCACCATGTCTCATGGTCGGTTATGGTTTATTTGGCCTTGGCTGTTTAGTAGAGAGTGGCTTCTAAACAGAGAAAAATATGGCTCAATCTCCCAGCAATATGCCATTTGCTATATAATGCCGTTTTTCAGTAGATGGGCGCAGATTCAGGAGTAAATTTAATGTCTAAGTCTGGTGTTAATAAAGTGGTATTGGCTTATTCTGGAGGTCTGGATACCTCTATCATTCTCAAGTGGCTGCAAGAGGAGTATAGCTGCGATGTGGTAACCTTTACCGCTGATATAGGTCAGGGGGAAGAGGTAGAGCCTGCTCGTGCCAAGGCTGAGGCGGCTGGAGTAAAAGAGATCTATATTGATGATCTGCGCGAAGAGTTCGTACGCGACTACGTCTTCCCCATGTTTCGTGCCAATGCTATCTATGAAGGCGAATACCTGCTTGGTACCTCTATTGCGCGCCCTCTGATCGCCAAGCGGTTGATTGAAATCGCCAACGAGACTGGGGCCGATGCTATATCTCACGGTGCAACCGGCAAGGGTAATGATCAGGTGCGGTTTGAACTTGGCGCCTATGCCCTGAAGCCCAACGTAATGGTTATCGCCCCCTGGCGCGAGTGGGATCTGTTGTCACGCGAGAAGCTGATGGCCTATGCCGAGAAACACGGCATACCGGTAGAGATGAAGCGTGCCGGCAAGAAATCTCCCTATTCTATGGACGCCAACCTGCTGCACATCTCCTACGAGGGTTATGATCTGGAAGATCCATGGGCAGAGCCAGCTGCTGATATGTGGCGTTGGACCGTCTCACCGGAGCAGGCCCCGGATGAACCAACCTATATTGAGCTAACCTACGAGAAGGGTGACATCGTCGCCATTGATGGTGTGGCCATGAGCCCGGCCACGGTGCTGGAGACCCTGAACAAGATCGGTGGTGCCAACGGTATTGGCCGTGACGACATCGTGGAAAACCGCTATGTGGGTATGAAGTCACGTGGCTGTTACGAAACCCCAGGCGGCACTATCATGCTCAAGGGGCATCGCGCCATAGAGTCCTTGACCCTGGATCGCGAGGCAGCCCATCTGAAAGATGAGCTGATGCCGCGCTATGCCAGTATGGTCTACAACGGCTACTGGTTTAGTCCTGAGCGCTACATGCTGCAGGCTGCTATTGATCAGACCCAAAGCGTGGTCAACGGCGTGGTGCGTCTCAAATTGTATAAGGGCGGCATCATGGTGGTAGGACGCAAGTCCGATACCAATAGTCTGTTCGACGAGTCTATAGCCACCTTTGAAGACGATGCTGGAGCCTATGATCAGAAAGATGCAGAGGGCTTTATTAAACTAAATGCACTGCGGTTGCGGGTGGCGGCTAAGTTGAACAAGTAGGTTAAACTAGATACAAACCACAAGGGGCTGGCCCGTTGGGTCAGCCCCTTGTGGTTTTTAGTCCGCAAATGGACGCGAATCACGGCAAATATTAGCTAGAGCTTCTCGGCGCCAGTGTCAATGCTTAACTCAACTGTTGTGTTATCTTCTGTAGTCTCCGGTTAGCTGTATTCCTTAACTATCCCCCTTAATACAAGACTCGAGACCTTCCTCATCTACTTTATCCTCTCGATTAAACCTTCCCTTTTTTTCTGTATAGTAGTTTTCTTTAAAGCACTGCTTGAATTTTGCTTTTGCATGCTCAATGCATTCAGTATTTCCATTACATGAAGCCTTTGTTGCAGTCCACGTTTCAAGATAAAACTCTTTCTTTTTATCTGAGCGGTAGTCTATGTAAAAAATTAAAAACCCTATAATAACAGCCAGCATTATTAGCCATTTTATTATCTTTTTTATAATTCTAATAAAAATATTGTCTTTTTTTATTGCTTCGTTCACCGAGCTTCTCCTCTATGGTTTTTATTTTTCAACTAACAAATAATTGTGTTACATGTGTAAATTAGCTGCTTGCTTTTAATCTAATTTGTGAGCCGCCTTAATGATTTCTGCCAGCATCTGTATATGCTCAGGTGAGCTGTTTAGCGCAGGGATGTAGCTGTATTCGCCGCCGCCTGCCGCAACAAACAGATTTCTATTCTCGATCGCTATCTCTTCCAGAGTCTCCAGGCAGTCAGCAGGGAAACCCGGGCAGATGACATGCATGTTCTTTACTCCAGTCGCACCCCACTGTTTTAGGGTTGCGTCGGTATAGGGTTTGATCCACTCCTTGCGACCCAGGCGGGACTGGAACGATATAGCCCACTCATCTGCATCAAGTCCTAGTTTCTCTGCAAGTAACTTTGCGGTTGTATTGCACTCATCCTGATAAGGATCCCCTGCATCGGCGTACTCCTGTGGAATGCCGTGAAACGATATCAGCAACCTTTCTGGTCGGCCGTTCTGTTGCCAATAATCTTGCACGCTCTTGGTTAGAGCAGTGATGTAGTCTGGATGGTTGTGATAGTGACTGATGAACTCCAGGTCCGGTTGCCAGCGCCACTGTTGTAGTTCTTTGGAGACGGCGTCAAAGGTGGAGGCGGTGGTGGTGGCTGAGTATTGGGGATAGAGCGGTAGCACTATGATGCGTCTAGCATTGGCTTGGCGTAGTCTGTTCAGGCCGCTGGCGATGGATGGTTTGCCGTAGCGCATGGCTAACTCCACCCGCATAGGCTGGTCTGACTGTTGCTCCAGCTGCTGCTGCAGGGCGGCCGCTTGGTCCTGAGAGATGGCAAGCAGAGGTGAGCCCCGATCGGTCCAGACCTTGCGATAGGCTGCTGCGGAGCGCGCAGGACGGGTGCGCAGGATGATGCCGTGCAGTATAAACATCCAGAGCAGGCGCGGCATCTCCACCACTCGGGGGTCGCTGAGGAATTCCGCCAGGTATCTCCGCACTGCTGAGGTGGTGGGAGCGTCTGGAGTACCCAGGTTGACCAGTAAAACCCCTGTGATTTCTGGTTTGTCACTGCCTGGAAATGGGCCATGATATTGGGTCATGGGAGCTATCCTGGGTTATTGTTGTCTGTATGTATAGATGTGAAGTTTACACTAGTGGAGAAAAAGTTAGCAGTGAGTAACGAAATAGATAACACTCTTTCCACTGAATTGATAGAGCTGGATATCAGCGGCATGACCTGTGCCGCCTGTTCTAGTCGTTTAGAAAAGGTTTTATCGCAGCAGTCTGGGGTTGAGTTAGCTGCGGTAAACCTGGCTACAGAGAAGGCTTCGCTTACAGTTCACTCTGGCGCTGTTAGCCAGGAGGATTTGATTGCGGCAGTTGCCAAAACCGGATTCACTGCTGCACCAGCTACCACCACAGCGCAGGAGCGTGCCGAAGCCGATGCTCGGGCCCGGCAACAGAATAAGCGGGAACAGAATCGACTGCTGGTTTCCGCACTGCTCACGCTCCCTCTTGCATTGCCAATGTTCCTAATGCCGTTAGGTGTTGATGCCGCGCTTTTTCCGTGGCTCCAGTTTATCCTGGCCAGTCTGGTGCAGTTCTTGTGTGGAGGGCAGTTCTATATTGGAGCGATACGATCCCTGCGTGGTGGGGCGGGTAACATGGATGTGTTGGTGGTTATGGGTACCAGCGCTGCCTGGGGCTTGAGTACCTATGTGGTGTTTACCGGCGGGGCTGGAGGGCATCTCTATTTCGAAGCCTCAGCCATGATCATTACTCTGGTTCTGTTCGGCAAATGGATGGAAGGGCGGGCTAAGCGTAGTGCGACTTCTGCTATTCGCGCTCTGATGGATTTGCGTCCAGAAACTGCCAGGATCGAACTCGATGGCAGGATTGTTGAAGTGCCGGCTGAGAGTGTGCAGCGTGACGCAGTGATTATTGTGCGTCCTGGAGAGCGACTGCCAGTAGATGGATTGATACTTGAAGGAAGCAGTCAGATGGATGAGTCCATGTTGACTGGTGAGAGCATGCCGGTTTCCAAAGAGCCTGGGGATGTGGTTACAGGAGCTTCGGTTAACGGTGATGGCATGTTGCGCATCCTGGCTACTAACGTAGGTACCGAATCTACTTTGGCGCACATTATTAAACTGGTGGAGAATGCTCAGGCTAGTAAGGCTCCCGTGCAGAAGCTGGTGGACCGGATCTCCGCTATTTTTGTTCCAGTGGTGGTGTTGGTTTCTCTGATTACTTTTTTTATCTGGTGGCTATGGCTTGGTGAAATACAGGTTGGCTTCCTGGCCGCAGTATCGGTGTTGGTTATTGCCTGTCCTTGCGCCCTTGGGTTAGCTACCCCGACGGCCATCATGGTGGGTACTGGAGTGGCCGCAAAAAAAGGCATTCTTATCAAGGATGCCCAGGCGCTGGAGTTGGCCCATCAAACGGATGTTGTTGTGTTTGATAAGACCGGAACCCTGACCAAAGGAACTCCAACATTAGAGCGGATCGTTACGCTTGATGGCGACGATTACAAACTGCTGCAGCTTACTGCGTCAGCTCAGCAGGGGAGTGAGCATCCTTTGGCCAGGGCGGTATTGGAGCACGCCAGAAATGAGAGTGTTGATCTACTGCAAGTAAAAAACTTCAAGAGTGTGCCGGGTAGAGGGTTATTGGCAGAGGTGGATGGACGCAGATTGGCGATAGGCAATGAACGTCTCATGCGGGAACAGGAGATCCCGATAGAATCAATGAGACAGCAGGCCCAATCCATCGAGTCCAGGGGGCAGACATTGATGTGGGTAGCTGATCTAGATGAAAACAGGTCTGTGCTTGGTATGATCGCGGTTATCGACCCGATTAAAGATGGTGTTGCAGATATGGTGCAGAGCCTTAAGCGTAGCGGGATAACCAGCGTAATGCTAAGTGGTGACAACCGCCATGCTGCCCAGTCTGTAGCTAGCTCTATCGGGATAGACAGTGTGATTGCAGAGGTGTTGCCTGAGGATAAGGCTGCACAGGTAGAGAAATTGCGGACAAAAGGGGCCAAAGTTGCGATGGTGGGAGACGGTATTAATGACGCACCGGCCCTGGCTGCTGCAGATGTGGGAATGGCTATGGGTACCGGCACAGATGTCGCTATGCATACCGCCGGTATCACCTTGATGCGGGGTGATCCTCGTTTGGTGGTGGAAGCCATTGCTATGTCCAGTGCAACCTATAGGAAAATACGCCAAAATCTCTTCTGGGCGCTAATCTATAATGTTGTTGCTATTCCATTGGCCGCATTAGCTATTTTAAACCCTGTTGTCGCAGGAGCGGCTATGGCTATGTCTTCTGTTAGCGTGGTGAGTAATTCGTTACTGTTACGCAGATACGGAAAACAGGCTTAAATTATTGTTA
The DNA here is from genome assembly GCA_050291725.1 of Sedimenticolaceae bacterium. Taxonomy (GTDB): domain Bacteria; phylum Pseudomonadota; class Gammaproteobacteria; order Chromatiales; family Chromatiaceae; genus JAAGZL01. The sequence goes on along the minus strand of JBNKKH010000032.1, from coordinate 186,451 downwards.
CACTATTAACGAAGAAGTTACTGTTTGTAAGATAATCAGCAGAATTGGAGACGATTGATGTCTGGTATATTTCGGGTTTCAGGTATGAGTTGTGGTGGTTGTGTAAGCTCTGTGGAGCAGGCGATAAAAGCGGTTGCGCCTGAGGCGGATGTTGATGTAATGCTAGATGCTGGTCTAGTGAAGGTCGAAGGTCTGGATGACAATGATCTGGTGCGTAAGGCTGTGGAAGATGCTGGCTTTACTTTTGAAGGTGAGGCTTGATTTGGTTGGATGAAAACAAACTGGAGTCTAACATGAGCTAATTCGTAGCACTCCGGTAAGACGTTTAAATTTTCCTAACTACCCTCTACTTTTTAAGTAGGTTTTTTACGCACATAAGGTATGCCTGTTCGTCTGGTGCGCTGTTACTGGTTTGGGCTTTCCATATCATTTGCCCTATGCAATCCATCATCAAATGTTCTGCTGTATGCGTATCCCCTTTGCTCATAACCAATTCTCTGTATGCGGAAGTTATCCCTGGAGGTCGGTCTGTACTGATCTGTTCCTGCAGACTTATATGCATGGATAGGTGTAGGAAAGGGTTGGCTTCGCCTGCCTCAGCTATGAACTCTTTTTCCACAGCAACATCTGCTTGATCTAACAGTGCGTGATATTCTGGGTGTTGTTGAATTATCTCAGCGATGAGCTTTTCCATTGACTCCATCGATGTCCCGTTTTTTTGTTTACTCCATGCGTCAGTAAAAAAGCGTCGCATCTGTTTTCGGTCGTTACCAAACATTTAAGGAACCTCTGGTTAATTAGCTTCTGGGTATATATGAAATCAGGGTAGCTTGTTTTTTATCTCTCTGCGTCGGTTTTGTCCTTGTATTCACAGAGATCCTCAATAACACAAGAGCCGCAACGGGGTTTCCTGGCTACGCAAGTATAGCGCCCATGTAGGATAAGCAGGTGGTGAGCATCCATAAGGTGTTCTGACGGAACCAGGCGCAGCAGCCTTTTCTCTACCTCAAGTACGTTTTTTCCAGGAGCGATACCAGTGCGGTTGGATACCCGGAATACATGGGTGTCTACCGCGATGGTTGGTTGTCCGAAGGCAGTATTCAAAATTACATTCGCGGTTTTGCGTCCAACTCCGGGCAGTGATTCAAGTGCCTTTCTATCCTCTGGGACTCTGCTATCGAATTTGTCTATCAGAATTTTGCAGGTTGAGATTATGTGGGTGGCCTTGTTGTTAAAAAGACCGATGGTCTTAATCATCTCTTTCAGTCCGGCATCGCCTAGGTTGAGAATTTTTTGCGGGGAATTGGCCTTTTTGAATAGCTTTGCAGTCGCTTTATTTACTGAGCGGTCCGTGGCTTGAGCTGATAGGATTACCGCAATTAACAGCTCAAATGGCGAGTTGAAGTTTAATTCAGACGTTGGGTTTTTAATCTCCTGGGCCAATCGTTCGAAGATTTCCAGGCGTTTTATTTTATTCATAATGGATTTGGTTAGGAAATTTATCTGCTACTCATTGATACTATTATCTATTTGTTTATGTTGCCTGGAAAGAGCATGTTGTCGTATAAATTAAAAAAACGCTAAAAATTTATAATACATAATAAACAGTAAGATATAGTATATTTAAGTATCAATTTAAATGACATGGAATAGTTTGTAATGCGAGCATTTGACAGAGTTGGTATGTACGAAAACCAGGAGTTCCAATCGGCGATGGTTCGGTTGGGGGTTTGGGGTTTTGCCGTAATATATGTGTTAGCTGGTGCGTTGTCTGAGCGCTATAATTTAAGTGTTAGCACTGTTGTTATCTATTTTTCTGTTTCTCTACTGTTTTTCTTGGCGCTCCTGGTTAGTGTGTTTATTCGCCCTGAATGGAGTGAGAGGCGCTATTTCTCATTAGTTGTTGATATAACTGCGACAACCGCTTGTATATATTTGACTGGCAATGCAGCTAGCCCATTTTTCATTTTGTATGTGTGGATATTTATATCCTACGGTACGCGCTATGGAAAGCGCCATCTGAAACTGGCTTCATTAATGAGTATATTGGCGTACTTTGGCGTTTTTGTTTTGCTTGAGGCGTGGAATGAGTCTCCTCTGGAGGCGTCATTTGTGTTGTTAGCGCTCGCGGTTTTACCCATTTACCAGCATGCGCTAATGCAAAAGTTGCAAACAGCGCGTCGTGAAGCAGAAAGTTCAAATCGTATGGTTGGTCGCTTTCTTTCGAATATGACCAATGAAATGCGTCAGCCACTAGTGGATATACTGGGGGCCACCCAAGATCTATCCGAACAACAGTTAACTTCAGGGCAACTAGATAAACTTGATGATATTAACTCGTCCGCCTCAATTTTAGACTCTGTAATTGGGGACGTTCTTGACTTCTATAAGTTGGAGTCAAAACAGATACATCTTGAGACAATACCATTTGATATACATACCTTGATTGTGGAAGTGTGTTCATCCTTGGTGAAGCAACTATTGGCTAATCAGAAAGAGTTAGTGTGCTCTATTGCGTCTGGGGTTCCCCACATTGTTGTTGGTGATGAGCAAAGGTTAAGACAGGTGCTGACCAATATTCTTAGGTCTGCAGTAAATAGTTGTTTGGGCGATGAAGTGCAAGTAGAGGTAAAAATTGATAGCTCAAATTTTGCAATGCTTCTGTTTGAGATAAAAGGCTCTGCTCCGCTCCTTTATTGTAACGTAGATGATTCTAGTGGTGATTTGATAGCTTTGCGTGAACAGCCAGGTATTAGTGTGGATAGCACCCCTGATCTGGGAAATAGTTTTGCTAACAAATTGGTTTCATTGATGGGAGGCGAGTTTGGATTCGGGCCGCGCGAGGGAGGGGTTATTTACTGGTTCAGCTTTCCAGCAAAAACCGATGATTATGAGACCATCTACGTAAGCAAACTATCCAGCCTAAAGAACAAAAAGGTTTTTGTCTTAGAGCCCAACGCTGTTAGTAGAGATGAGATAGTTAGGTGTTGTTTAGGGCAGGATATGACCGTAGAAGCGGTTGACAAGGTAGGTGAGTTGAGCGATTTAATCACTGGTCTACAGAAAAGGGAGGATATTGACTTGGTCATAATTGCAGACTCCCCGGCGGGTAGAGATATAGGGCGTATAGCCGATGTCTGTATTGATGCTCTCGGCAGGGTGCCGCTGTTGGTGCTCTCCTATAAGCGTAACTGCATCGATGTTGCAGCTTATGACTCTGTGCTTCTGATTAGAAAACCGTTTTTACAGAGTCAGTTGGCAGAGGCTATGGAGAAGGCGCTGTCTGCCACTGATTAGCTCTTCTGTGTCTAAGCTAAACTCTGTTTGGTGTATTATGAGGTTTGGGCGGCAGCTTCAGGTTGCGCGTTCTGTATCTTTGCTTTTGCGCGCTTCTCAGCAGAGTGATCTAGATTATTCTTCAGGGCCAGCATCAGTCCCAAGCCTATGAAAGCTCCCGGCGGCAAAATTGCAAGCAGCGCGCCTTTGAAATCCTCTCCCATGCTGAAGGTTAATCCTCTGGCGCCCTCTCCAAACATTAAATGCGCCTGAGAGAATAGGGTGCCCATGCCTACAAACTCGCGTATAGCGCCAAGTGCCACTAACACCAGGGTAAAGCCTATGCCCATGGCTAAGCCATCAACTACAGATTTTGCCATATTATTCTTAGAGGCAAATGCTTCAGCGCGACCGATGATGGCGCAGTTGGTAACAATCAAAGGGATAAAGATACCTAGAACTTTATAGAGCTCAAAGAACCATGCGTTCATGCTTAGCTCTACTGCTGTTACAAAAGAGGCGATAACCAATACAAACACCGGCAGACGAATCTCATTTCTCACGACGTTGCGAATCAATGATATGGTGAAGTTGGATAAGATAAGCACCACAGTTGTGGCAATTCCTAGGCCTAGCCCGTTGATTGCTGTGTTGGTTACAGCAAGTAGGGGACAGAGACCGAGGAGAGCAACCAGCGCCTGGTTGTTATTCCAAAGTCCATCTTTTATCAGTTGACCATATGTAGTGTCTGACATGTTCGTTTACCCAATTATTTGCCGGTTTCAGCTGCCGGCTTGATATTTTCCGCTTTCTCTTCAGTTTTGCCTGGTTTGCTCTTGGTAATGAACAGCTGTTTCCCGTTCTCCTGGTAGTACAGCAGGGTGTTCTTTACTGCCTTGACTACAGCTCTCGGAGTAATGGTGGCGCCAGAGAACTGATCGAAGATGCCACCGTCACGTTTTACCTTCCACTTGCTGAGTTCAGGGTTGCCCAGAGACTTGTCCTTAAAGCTGTGGATCCAGTCTGATTTCTCTACCTCTATCCTGTCACCTAGCCCTGGAGTTTCTTTGTGGGAGACAACTCGTACGCCGCCAAGTGTACCGTCAGCCAGGACTGCAACTAGCAGCTTGATCTGGCCGCTATAGCCACCGGGTGCTACCGATGTGAATACTGCAGCAACTGGTTGGCCAGCTTTGCGGCCCAGGTATACAGTGGTATTTTCTGTCCCTAGCTTCTCTCGATCTGATACTTCGATGAGGTCAGAAACTATATCGTTATCGATGCTCTCAGCTGGCACCAATGCATTCAGACTGTTGAGCAAGGCCATACGCTCATTTTCTGCAATCTGATCTTTAGTCGCTATGTGGGTGAAGGCCACCAGCCCCACACCTATAACGGCGAATATGGCCAGGACCACCCCGGCTATTACAATACGTTTAATCATTGCCAGACCCCCTGTGACCGAAGGTTCGCGGCCTGGTAAAGAATTCGATAGCCGGCGCTGCTGTATTCATTAGTAGAACTGAGAAGGCGATAGCATCAGGGTAGCCGCCCCAGGTTCTAATCACATAAACCAGGATGCCTATGCCTGCTCCGAAGAAGAGCTGACCCTTTCTGGTTCCTGGAGCTGACACCGGGTCGGTGGCGATAAAAAAAGCACCAAGCATGGAGGCGCCGCTGAATACGTGAAAGCTGGCAAATGGATAGGCGTCAGCATCCAGCACGCTAAATATCAACGCCATGATTGCCAGGCTGCCCAAGGTGGCAACCGGGATATGCCAACTGATAGCCTTTTTATATAGCATGAAAAGGCCGCCCAGTAGATATAGTCCAGATACGATCTCCCAGCCTTTACCACCGAAATATCCTAGTACCGGGCTTTGCGTGACTTCGCTAACGGTCTGATTAAGACTGAGGCCGGTGCGCATGGTGTCCAATGGGGTTGCCATGGTTACCGCATCCCAGGTCAATTCGTTTGGCAGCACGCCGCTGAATATGATGCCCAGGGTCTGAACAAAGCTCATTGGGTTCTCGTTCAACATAATAGGTGGCAACCAAGAGGTCATCTGTACCGGATATGAGATCAGCAGTAGCACATATGCCGCCATGGCGGGGTTGAACATGTTATAGCCAAGTCCACCATATATCTGCTTAACTAGCAGGATGGCAAAGGCTATGCCTACAATAGTTAGCCACCACGGTAATAGTGGTGGTACCGCGATGGCAAACAGCATGGCGGTGAGTACGGCGCTTAAGTCTGTAATTACCGGTTTGATCGGCCGGCTGCGCAGCTTCATGGTTAGGGCTTCACAGGCAATAGCTGTAACAATAGCCAGTCCCATGTTTATTAGTATGCCCCAGCCGAAGAACCAGATCATGCCTAAGGCTCCTGGTATTAGGGCCAGTATCACCCACAGCATGGCTTTTTGGACGCTGTTTGGGCGGTCGGTATGTGGAGATGTTATTGTGTTGAATTGCATACTTATCCGTCCTGACCTTCAGGCTTATCTGACTCTGTGACCGTGTCGGTAGTTGAGTTCTCTTCCTGCTCTTTCTTTGCAGCAGCTTCCGCCTCTTTCTTCTTCTGCATCGCAGCCTTTTTTGCTGCCATCTGGGCTTTCTTTTCTGCATCTAGCCTTTCCAGGCGCTCGGTTCTGGCTTCGGCCCTCTCGCGTGCCCGCTCCATTTTGGATTGATCTCGATCCAGCTGGGCGTTAGCCGCTTTGGCGCTACGGAAAAACTGTACTAGCGGAATGCGTGATGGACAAACATGGGAGCAGCAACCACACTCGATACAATCGAAGAGGTTGTTATGCTTGGCTTTATCCAGAGCATTGGCGCGAATGTGCCAGTACATGTTCTGAGGTACCAGATTCATGGGGCAGGCATCAACGCAGCGCAGGCAGCGGATGCAGGAGTTTATCTTGCCAGGATTAGGTATTTCATCAACGCTTGGTACCAACACGCAGTTGTTGGATTTAGCTAGAGGCATCTCATCAGAGGGCATACTAAATCCCATCATAGGTCCACCCAAGATGAGTTTGCTGGCCTTATCGGTATAGCCACCTACCTGTGGGATAAGATCTTCAATTCTGGTTCCAAGCAGCACTTCCATGTTTTGTGGCTCTTTGACCCCTTCGCCGGTAAAGGTAACCAAGCGGGAGATAAGGGGCTTGCCTTCGGTAACTGCATCAGAAACAGCCACAGCAGTGCTCACGTTCTGTACTACTACACCAATCTGGGCTGGCAGGCCGCCTTGGCGCACCTCTTTGCCGGTTAGGATGTAGATTAGCTGCTTCTCGCCACCGCTGGGGTAGAGAGTGGGGATCACAACAACACAGGCGTTGGTAAGCTCTTCGGTTTCAGAGACCGCCTTCTTCATTATCTCGATCGCTTCCGGTTTATTATCTTCGATGGCGATAATGCATTCATCTGCACCCAGCAGGTGATTCATTATGGCTGCGCCATTAATAATTCTATCGGCATGTTCTCGCATCAACATATCATCAGATGTGATGTAAGGTTCACACTCGGCCCCGTTGATGATTAGGGTTTTGATGTCCTGCTGCCCTTCAGGCGGAACCATCTTTACGCTGGTTGGAAATGCCGCGCCGCCCATGCCAACGATTCCGGACTGGCGAATCCGATCGCGAATATCGGTTTTATCCCAGGTGGCGAAATACTTCATTGGGGTCGGCAGATCACACCATTCGTCCTTGCCGTCAGTCTCAATGACAATGCATGGCCCCTTCAGTCCTGATGGGTGCGGGACTGGATACTCATCGATGTCTACAACTGTGCCAGAGCTGGAAGCATGTACCGGGGCGCTGATAAATGCCTTGGAAGAGCCGATTATCTGGCCCTTTAAAACTCGGTCTCCAACTGAAACCAGGGGCTCGTTGGGCGCGCCAATGTGTTGTTGTAGTGGAATAACCAGACGCTTGGGTATGGCAGCTTTGCCTACAGGACGTGCGATTGACTGGGTCTTATTATCCGGTACGTGAATACCTCCGGAGATTTTCCAGAGCTTACGTATTTGATTGTTATCTTGTGTGTAAAACGTTGACATTGTTGTTTCGCCCCTATCCCGCAGCCTGAGATTGCATAGGTACAGCAATCTCACCAGGCACATCTTTATTTGGCAGCGGCCAGGTCCAATTTTTTATATCTACAGTAATTGGTACCATATCTATACAGTCCACTGGGCATGGTTCAACGCATGCCTCGCAGCCGGTACACTCATCTTCTATTACCGTATGCAGCATACGGGTTGATCCGATAATTGCGTCCACAGGGCAGGCCTTGAGGCACATGGTGCAGCCAATGCACTCCTCTTCCCGGATAGTCGCAGTGCTTGGTGGTGGTGCTTCCTCGCCTTCTGCTCCCATAGGGACAGGGTCTATTCCCAATAGTTGGGCTATGGAGATCATGGTTGCTTCACCACCTGGTGGACAGGAGTTTATCTCGGCATTGCCTGCGGCAATGGCATCAGCGTAAGGTTGACAGCCAGGAAAACCACACTGCCCACACTGGCTTTGTGGTAGAAGCTCATTGATCTTCTCAGCCATCGGATCCTCTTCCACATGAAAGCGGATTGAGGAGTAACCCAGCACTAGTCCAAAGACCAGGGCAAGGCTTGATAAAGCAATAATCGCAATCAACATCTCATTAAACCCTTACGTAGCAACCAAGCCTGCGAAGCCCATAAAAGCCATGGACATCAGGCCAGCAGTAATTAGACCGACCGAGCTGCCCTGGAATGGTTTGGGAACGTCAGAGACGTTTATGCGTTCGCGCATAGCAGCAAACAGCACCAGTACCAGGGAGAAGCCAACAGCGGCGCCAAAGCCATATAGTCCTGACTCAATAAAGTTGTGCTTCTCTTGAATATTAAGGAGAGCTACACCCAGAACTGCACAGTTGGTGGTGATCAGCGGTAGGAATATGCCAAGTAGCTGATAGAGCACAGGGCTGGTTTTATGCATGACCATTTCAGTAAACTGTACAACCACAGCGATAATCAGGATAAAGGCAATGGTACGGAGGTATTCCAGTCCCAGCGGTGCCAACATGTACTCGTTGGCCAGGTAACTGATTACAGAAGAGATGGTTAGCACGAAACTGGTAGCGAGACTCATACCAATAGCGGTATCAATCTTACCGGAAACCCCCATAAACGGACAAAGTCCGAGGAATTTCACCAGTACGAAGTTGTTCACCAACACGGTGCTAATCAGTATCAGGATATATTCTTGCATTGGAATCCAGTCTGAGAGGACATTAAGCCCATTGTTTAATTAATAAAATCCTACAGTATAAGTATTTTCTAAAAAATTAATAGACTAGACAATACCAAATATAGTTATGGCCCCATCTATCAATTCATTAAGAATTAACTGCGAAATATCAAGATAAAGAGAAATTCTATATCCATGCTGACAGCGTGTCATTGATGAATGTAGCCGCCCGAGGCGCAGAGCAGGGGCCCCACGGAGTGGGGATGCGACCGCCGGTGGGCGGCATCCGCCATGAAATAGCACCCTATTTAAAAGTGTTCTTTGCATATTATGGCGGAAAGCCCGAGGCAGGGGCCCCACGGAGTGGGGATGCGACCGCCGGTGGGCGGCATCCGCCATGAAGTAGCACCCTATTTAAAAGTGTTCTTGGCATGTTATGGCGGATAGCCCGAGGCGCAGAGCAGGGGCCCCACGGAGTGGGGATGCGACCGCCGGTGGGGGCATCCGCTCCTTGCTGGATAGATGGGGTAGGTGGAGTTGATACATGATAGGTGGTTTTCGGCAGTGTCGAGAATTAGAGCGCTTATTGTATACTGTTGAAAACACTAGAAAACTGGGTGATCATCGATCCTTGAGTTAGTTTTAGCTGATACCTCTGCTCGGTTTGATAATTTGGTATTTTGTTGACCCTGGTAAAAAAAGCGTTTTAAGCCAAGGTATAACTGGTTATATTGGTCGCGCTTTGATAGGAAACAGTTTCGGGGATAGTGAATAGTGCGCTGGAAAGGTAGACGAAAAAGCTCGAATGTTGAGGATCGCAGGGGTACGCGTGTCTCCGGTGGCATGGGTGGTGGCGGTGGTCTGCTGCGCCTGCTTCCTGTGATATATAAATTTTTAGGATTCAAAGGTACGGCAATAGTTGCTTTAGGGTTCGTTGGCTATGTCATGTTTACTGGGGGGGATCTCTCTACTCTACTTGGCTCCCCTCCATCGGTAAAAACTACTTCCGGACCAATACAGCAGTCAGCGTCGGAAAAAGAGTTGGCCGAATTCATGTCTGTGGTGCTGGCAGATACAGAAGATACCTGGAGTCTGTTGTTTAAGCAGAATGGGCAAAGCTACAAAAAACCTAAACTGGTTCTGTATAGAGGTGCGGTGCAGTCCGGCTGTGGCTTTGGCCAGGCGGCGATGGGTCCGTTCTACTGTCCTGGGGATCAGAAGGTATATATTGATCTGAGTTTCTATGAAGATCTCAAGCGACGCTATAAGGCGCCGGGAGATTTCGCTCAGGCCTATGTTCTTGCGCATGAGGTTGGCCACCATGTACAGACTTTGACTGGGATATCGCAGAAAGTACAACAAGCTAAGGCTAGAGCGAGCAGCAAGGAGTCTAATCAGCTATCCGTTATGATGGAGCTGCAGGCAGATTGCTATGCCGGTATCTGGGCCCATCATGCAGATCGTTCCAAGCAAATTTTGGAGAGCGGTGATATCGAAGAGGGTCTTGCTGCAGCAAGTGCCGTCGGTGATGACAGATTGCAGAAAAAAGCACAAGGTTACGCCAACCCTGATTCGTTCACTCACGGTAGCTCTGAGCAACGCTCCAGATGGTTTAGGGTTGGATTGGATAGGGGTTCAGTGCGGGAGTGTGATACCTTCTCCGCAGCGCGGCTTTAAAACGGTTCTATGCAAATTGTTCTGTTTGCACAGAAATAACAACACAATAGATAACTGGAGGAATAGAGCATGGCTGGTAAATTTGAAATTTATAAAGATAAATCTGGTGGTTTCCGTTTCCGTCTAAAGGCTAGTAATGGGCAGAACATTCTGGCGAGCGAAAGCTATAAGGCTAAGACTGGTTGCACCAATGGAATCGAATCAGTCAGGAAAAATGCCCCTGACGATGGGCGCTATGAGCGGAAAGAGACCAAGGGTGGTAAGTACTCTTTTAACCTAAAGGCAGGAAATAATGCTGTTATCGGTACTAGCCAGTCCTACGAGACCGCAAAATCTCGCGATAACGGTATTGAGTCAGTTAAGAAACATGCTCCAGATGCAAAGGTGGATGACACAACTGCTTAATTGATTGGCAAGTTGTCTCTACTAAAAAGGCCCGCACTGTGCGGGCCTTTCTATTATGGGTGCTGTGAAGAGCGATTACTTGACCTTCATTCCCGGCTTAGCACCATCGTCTGGGTTAAGGATAAAGAGATCTTTACCACCTGGTCCTGCTGCCAGCACCATCCCTTCAGAGAGGCCAAAACGCATTTTGCGTGGCGCCAAGTTGGCAACCATTACCGTAAGTTTGCCTTCCAGATCTTCTGGGTTGTACGCGGACTTGATACCTGCAAAGACGTTGCGGGTTTCTCCGCCTAGGTCCAATGTTAGTTGCAGCAGCTTGTCAGCACCCTCTACGTGCTCTGCTTTCACAATCTTCACCACCCGTAGGTCCACCTTGGCAAAGTCGGGGAATTCGATGGTGTCAGCAATTGGGTCATCCGCCAGAGGGCCGGCTGCTTTGGGTTCGGTGCCCTGGTTCTGGGCAGTCAGGTCTTCTTTGGAATCGTTCACCATAGCCTCAATCTGTTGTGGTTCTACTCGTGTCATTAGGGGTTTGAATTTGGCGATCGCATGCCCGGTTAGTGGCTGCTGTAAATCTTCCCAGGCCATTGGTTCAATCTGCAGGAATGCCTCAGACTTCTCTGCCGTGGCGGGCAAGATTGGCCGCAGATAGCCCATGAGTATGCGGAACAGGTTGATACCCATGGAACAGACGTCGTGTAGTTCCTGATCTTTGCCATCTTCCTTGGCAATAACCCAGGGCTTTTTCTCATCTATATATTGGTTGGCGCGGTCAGCCAGGGCCATAATCTCTCGCACGGCATGGCTGAATTCTCTATTTTCATAGCGCTGGGCGATTGAGTCTCCCGCAGCAACAAACTCATCAAACAGCTCTTGCTCGGAAATCTGATCGGATAGGGTTCCGTTGAATCTCTTTTTGATAAAACCGGAGCAACGACTGGCGATGTTTACCACCTTGCCCACCAGATCGGAGTTCACTCTGGCGCTGAAATCCTCCAGGTTGAGGTCTATATCCTCCACTCCAGAGCTAAGTTTGGCCGCGAAGTAGTAGCGCAGATACTCTGGGTTGAGATGATTCAGATAGGTTCTGGCCTTGATAAAGGTGCCGCGGGACTTAGACATCTTCTGTCCGTCCACGGTCAAAAAGCCGTGGGAGAAGACGGCGCTGGGTGTACGGAAATCTGCCCCGTGCAGCATTGCAGGCCAGAACAGGGCGTGAAAATAGATGATATCCTTGCCTATAAAGTGGTATAGCTCGGCATCTGACTCCTTGCCCCAGTATTCATCGAATACTAACCCATCTGTTTGATTACACAGATTTTTAAAACTGGCCATGTAGCCGATGGGTGCATCCAGCCACACATAGAAGAATTTGCCTGGGTGATCCGGAATCTCGAAGCCGAAGTATGGGGCGTCGCGCGAGATATCCCACTCCTGGAGTCCGGCCTGGAACCATTCATCCAGCTTGTTCGAGACCTCTGTCTGTATATGTCCGCCCTTGGTCCACCCCTTCAGCATCTCTTCGAAGTCGCCCAACTTAAAAAAGTAGTGTTCCGATTCCTTGTCCACCGGGGTGGCTCCAGAGACGGCAGACACTGGATTTTTCAGCTCGTTGGGAGAGTAGCTGGCGCCACATGCCTCGCAGTTATCGCCATACTGATCATCGGCACCACACTTAGGGCATTCGCCCTTGATAAAGCGGTCCGGCAGGAACATGTTTTCTACGGGGTCGTAGGCCTGGGTGATCACCCGGTTATTGATATGGCCTTTATCGCGGTTGCGCTTATAGATCAGGGTAGAGCACTCCCTGTTCTCCTCTGAATGGGTGGAGTGGTAGTTGTCAAAGCCAACTCTAAACTCAGAGAAATCTGCCTTGTGCTCTTCAGCAACGCGGGCGATCAACTCTTCCGGATCAATCCCTTCCTGGCGTGCCCGCAACATGATAGGTGTGCCGTGGGCATCGTCAGCGCAGACATAGATACACTGATGCCCTCGCATTTTCTGAAATCGTACCCATATATCTGTTTGGATATACTCCACCAAGTGGCCGATGTGGATCGGTCCGTTGGCGTAGGGCAGGGCGCTGGTGACCAGTATTTTTCTTTGTTTGTTGCTCATGGTTGGTTGATTTTTGACCGCTATGGTTAATCTAATCGGGGAATTATTCCACATATCATGCGCTACGAACATCAAGCTTTAAAATTTATTTATATAAGGCCGGAAAAAACCAACTAATCTGGTTGGGGAATACCCCCAGGTTGGTGTAAACTGGAATTTATATTGTATCGTAATATTCTAATATAGCCGGTGGTGACCGGTTGTCAGGAGAGTAACTATTATGTCTGAAGTGACACGTGAGCAGATTGAACAGGCAATCAAAGGCTATGTAGAGCCTCATCTGGAGATTGACCTGGTAGAGGCTAAAGCAATCAAAGATGTTGCTATAGATGGTGCGGCCGTAAAGGTCACCATAGAGTTGGGCTTTCCGGCAAAGGGAGTTCAGAATGAGATAGCTGCTGCAGTAAAAGAGCAGGTTGAGGCTATAGATGGAGTTGATTCTGCAGAGATAAATATTGGCTGGAAGGTGGTGTCCCACTCAGTGCAGAAATCTCTCAAGCCTATCGATAACGTAAAGAACATTATCGCCGTTGCCTCCGGTAAGGGTGGTGTGGGTAAATCTACCACTGCAGTGAACCTAGCCCTGGCTCTGGTGGAAGAGGGCGCCAAGGTGGGGCTGTTGGATGCAGACATCTATGGACCATCTCAGCCCCGTATGCTGGGTGTGTCCGGCCAGCCGGAATCTAAAGATGGCAAATCTCTGGAGCCTATGGAAAGCTATGGTTTGCAGGCGATGTCCATCGGTTTTCTGGTAGAGGAAGAGACCCCTATGATCTGGCGTGGACCCATGGTCACCCAGGCCTTAGAGCAGCTTTTGAACGACACCAACTGGGATAGTCTGGACTATCTGATTATTGACCTGCCTCCGGGGACCGGTGACACCCAGCTTACCCTGGCCCAGAAAGTTCCGGTAGCCGGTGCAGTTATTGTGACCACTCCTCAGGATATAGCTCTGCTGGATGCCCGCAAGGGATTTAAGATGTTTGAGAAGGTAGAGGTGCCGATACTAGGTATTGTGGAGAACATGAGTATCCATATCTGCTCTGAGTGTGGCCATGAAGAGCATATTTTTGGTCAGGGTGGCGGCTCTAGCATGGCTGAGCAGTATGGAGTGGGTTTTCTTGGCGCCCTGCCGCTGGATATCCGCATTCGTCAAGAAACAGATAGCGGTAAACCAACTGTGGTAGCTGAGCCGGAACATCGCATATCCCATATCTATCGAGAGATTGCCCGTAAGACGGCTGCTAAGCTGTCGCAGCAGTCCAAAAGCTATGCCACTAAGTTCCCAAGTATCGTTATTCAGAACGATTAACTAGAGCATCTGAGTAGGCTGGAATGTAATTATGAAGGCGGCATGCCCAGATAGTGAAGAGTTAGCTGACTCATCCATCGCAGCCCGAGTGCATCGGGAACTGCATGAGCGCCCGCCCCTGGATGTGCAGCTGCCAGCTCATATCCACCACTCTGCCTATCTGCTGCCGGAGCAGGAGGGGAGCAGAAAAAAGGCTCGGGCCGATATGGTGGAGCTGTTTCTTGCTCTTGGTATTAATAGTGATCAGGCTAATCTGGGGGAGCGCCACTCGGTAGGTGAAAAGACCTACAGCAATGGTGATAAGTTACGCATAACCTGGGAGCTGCACTCCGAATTCGTTACCTATGCCTTTACCCATATGGCTGCAGGTACGCAGTCACTGGGTTTTGGTCCCTTGAGACTACCAGAAACCATCCCTACCCCGGAACCGGAGTGGGAGCGCATAGTGGCCCTGGATATCCTGGTAACCGATTGGCCGCAGTTGAAGAAGACCGAACGGCAGTATCTATTCGGTAGCGATCGTCTCTACGGCAGTCAGATACAGGGAGGACAGGCCCAAGTATGGACTACATTTCAGCTAGATGAATCAAATTGGGAACACTATTTGGTTCTGGCTGGGGAGTTAAGCCCATCGCAGCTGGGTAGGCAGATTAAGCGTCTGGTGGAGATAGAGAACTACTACCATCTGATTCTCATGCCACTGGATTGTTTCCGTGAACGCTCAGCAGAACTGCGGGAACTGGAGGTAGGTTTCACCCAGCAGACCCAGGAGATGTTTAATGCCATGGTGGATGCCCCTTCCGATGAAGAGCGGCACTGGTTGGCACTGCTTACAGAACAGAGCGCTAAGGTGACCAAGCTGAAAGAGACTATGCGTTATCGTATGGGTGCAGCCCACTCCTACGATGTGCAGTTTCGCCGTATTCTGAAAGCCCTGGATGAGAAAAAAGTGCAGGAAGGAAATCAACCTCTGGGTACCTTTCTTCTGGCTCGTACTGGGCCCACGGTCCGAGGCTATGACAACTTCAACGAGCGCCTAGACTCACTCTCCCGTGGACTGGACCGCGCTACCAATATGTTGCGTACCAGGGTTGAGATGACGGTGCAGAAGCAGAATCTGCATTTGCTGGAGGGGATGTCCAAACAGGGACGGCAGCAGCTAATGTTGCAGACCACGGTTGAAGGCCTGTCGGTTATTGTTCTCAGTTACTACCTGACCGGCTTGTTCGGCTATGGCGTTAAAGCTTTACTAAAACTTGGCTGGATTACCGGCAGTGACGTTGTATGGCAGGGAGCGATGTTGCCGGCAGCGGTAATCATTGCTCTTACTGTTATCACTCTGGTTCATCGCAAGGTGCATAAGGACGACAAGAAATAACAGTAGCAAGCTAGTGAGGCTTTATTTCTTTGTTCCCCATATGTACCAGGTGGGCGCTACCCATACCCAGAAGCCGCGTTTACCCTGTTGTCCACACCAAGCTCCACCTCTCCAGTAACCGTACTCACTATATTTGCCGTATCGGCGTCGGTCTTTTGGGCAGGTTAAGGTCTGCAATAGATTGCTGTATTTGCCGTGGGCGGATGCTGCAGCCGGAACCCCTTTATCTGTCCACACATACCAGAAGGGGTAGACCCAGACCCAATACCCGGGTTGACCTTGCTGGCCGCACCAGGAGCCGCCGCCCCAGTAGCCGTAATCCCGGTATTTGCCATATCTGGCCCTGTCCGATGGGCAGTGAAGTTTCTGAATAAGGTTATGGTATTTTCCGTTAGCTGAGGTAGGTTCTTTAGCGATACTCTGGGTGGGAATCAGCCCTAAAGCTGTAATCAAGGTCGCGGCGATGGCGTTTAATAGTTTTTGTTTCATTGCACTCTCATATCTATTCCCTAGCTCAAGAATAGCAAAAGTATGTTTGGTTAAATAGATCGGGGTCTGCCAAGGTAATTACCTCATGATTGTAGGCTGCATGCCTCAATGCTGCTTATTAATCAGGCGATAGTTATTGCTAGGTTAGTAGTTTCCATTAGAATGTCTGCAACTTGATCTGCCTGGAAAAGTAATAATGAGTAGAAAATGGGATACACGTTTTTTGGGGTTGGCGGCGCACATCTCTGCCTGGAGTAAAGACCCGTCTTCCCAGGTGGGAGCGGTGATAACCGAGGGTAATCGAATTATCTCTCTGGGCTATAACGGTTTTGCTGCTGGGGTGGAAGATGCCCCTGAGCGCCTTACTGACCGGAATCGTAAATTAAACCTCACCATTCATGCCGAAGAGAATGCCATGATCTTCGCTAAGCGCGATCTCACAGGTTGTACGGTGTTTGTGACCCATCCACCATGTCCGCGCTGCGCTTCCAAGCTGATCCAGGAAGAGGTGGGGCGTGTGGTCTACATCTCTCCGAGTGAAGATTTTCTATCACGCTGGGCTGATGATCTAACTCTTTCCAAAGAGATGTACACCGAGGCCGGGGTGGAGGTAACGGAGTATCCGCTGGATGAAATTAGTGTGGATAACGCTCAGATTACTATCGCGCCTGGAGGGTTTTTTAAGCAGGTGTTGAGCCGAATCCTATAAAAACCCCGGCGCAAGCCGGCACCATCTCCCTCTCCCCCTTGGGGAGAGGGCCGGGGTGAGGGGGCGAGCTATCTGCTTCCACGTGTGCCGCGGTCGCGGCCATAAGAGATGAAAAGGTTATTTATTTGCTGCCTCAGGCTGTCCCGGTGTGTACTCCAGCAAGATCATGGTATAGCTCTTTTTTTTCTCCAGTTTTTCGATCTGTACCGGTAGATAGCTGAGCTCGGGCGCTAACCAGAACATGGTAGTTGGTTCTTCACCTGATTTGGACAGCTCTAGCTTCACGCTGTTGTAATCCCTGCCGCCAGCCTTGATTTGCTCCTTTCCCTGCTTGCTGATGAGGTACTCTTTTAGTTTCTTCTTGTCTGCGACCTTGATTTTGATTGCGCTGGGTTGTGATGACATGGCCTGCATTATGGATAGGATCATGCTGGCTTTGTCCTGTGTGTTTTTGGAGATATCAAGGCTTGTGGAAGGTTTTGGTTCAACTATAGATAGCTTGTTATCTGCCCAATTAAACTGCTGTTTGCGGAATTTGGGGCGTTTCTTTCTCTTATGCTCGTAGGTGTAGGTATGGGGAGTGACCTGGTTGGGTGTAATCCGCCCCTGACTGATTTCGGTTATCACATCGCTGCTGAAGGCGGCCACTATACCCACCGGTTTGGTTATGGATGTGTAGGTGTAGCTGCCATCGCTCTCTAGTCGCAGTGTGTTGGTCACCTTGCCGATTAGCATGTCGCCGCGGTTGAGTTGATATTTTGCGGTGAATGGCTGTAGATGTGGTCTATTTTGCGCTAGAACATTACCAGTGGATAGCAAACAAATCCCTAAGAGGGTCAGCGTGGTTATGGGGTGGCGCAAATAGTTCATTGTGCTGGGTTTTTGGTTGTGTCTATTACTATTGGTGATGTCAGTGGTTTCTCTTCGTGGTATACGACACCATCTTCCAGGCGCAGTTCGCCCCCGGCAAACATTCGGATCGCTGCCGGAAATATTATGTGTTCCTGGTTCAATACTCTGGCTGCTAGGCTGCCGGCATCATCGCCTTCCATAACTGGTACCAGTGCTTGGATGATCGGTGGTCCCCCATCCAACTCTTCGGTCACAAAGTGGACAGTGGCGCCATGGACCTTGTCTCCTGCCTCCAGCGCTCGTTGATGGGTATGTAGTCCACGGTATTTAGGTAGTAGGGAGGGGTGAATATTCAACATGCGCCCGTGGAAGCGATTAACTAGGGTTGGGGTAAGAATACGCATAAATCCGGCAAGAATAACCAAGCCTGGCTGATACTCGTCTATAAGATCGCCCAGGGCCTGGTCGTAGCTGTCACGGCCGTCGAACTCATTATGGTTCAGAACTCTGGTTTCTATACCGGCACTGCGTGCTCGCTCCAGACCATAGGCCTCCGCCTTGTTGCTGATGACGGCTTTGATTTCCACTGGAAGATCAGAGGCCGCTCCGTCTATGATGGATTGCAGGTTGCTGCCGCTACCGGAGATTAGAACTACCAGAGAGAGTTTCTCACTCATTTAGCTTATTACCACCTCTGGTGCACCAGCGGACTCTGCAATATGACCCAGGCGCCAAACCTGTTCCCCTGCGTTGCTCAATGTTTCTATGGCAAGATCGGCATCCTGTTTATCTACGCAGAGCACCATGCCTACACCGCAGTTGAAGGTGCGTAACATCTCGCTCTCTTCTATATTGCCCTGCTGTTGTAGCCAGTTGAATACCTCTGGTCTCTCCCAGGAGTTGGTATCAATTACGGCCTTGGTTCCCTCAGGTAGCACCCTAGGCAGATTCTCAGGAAGGCCGCCGCCAGTAATATGGGCCAAGGCATGGATATCTATTTTGTTATGCAGTTCGAGCAGTGGCTTTACATATATTCTGGTAGGGGCCAGCAGGGCCTCGCCCAGGGAGGTTTCTGCCAGTGGCTGCTTCAGGTCGCTGTTTGTGACCTCAAGAACCTTTCTTATTAGGGAGTAGCCGTTGGAGTGTGGGCCAGATGATGCCATGCCAATCAGAATATCGCCTGCTTTGACCCGTCCTGCTTCAATGATTCTGGATTTTTCTACGATGCCAACACAGAATCCAGCTAGGTCATAGTCATCCTTATCATACATCCCCGGCATTTCAGCGGTTTCGCCTCCGGTGAGCGCGGCACCAGATAGTTCGCAGCCTTTGGCAATTCCCTTGACTACATCTACCGCTACATCCACATCCAGCTTGCCAGTGGCGTAGTAGTCTAGGAAGAATAGGGGTTCTGCGCCGGTGACAATAATGTCATTTGCGCACATGGCCACTAGGTCTATGCCAATAGTGTCGTGGCGTTTAAGCTCCAGGGCTAGCTTGAGTTTGGTGCCTACGCCATCGGTGCCTGAGACCAAGATGGGTTGCTGATAACGATCCAGCGGCAGTTCAAACAGAGCGCCAAACCCCCCAAGGCCGGTGACTACACCAGGTCTGAAGGTGCCTTTTACGATGGGTTTAATGCGCTCCACCAGGGTGTTGCCGGCATCAATGTCCACCCCTGCATCGCGGTAGCTGATAGATGTTGGGGTAGAGTTGTTATCTTGATTCATTTAGTGATTCCTGGGCTGTGCTAACTGTTCTGGCATAAAAGAGGTAGCGGGATTCTACCAAGCTTCTGGATGGCAGGAAAACCCGGCTTTTGCTATTTACTAAGGAAAACATGGGTGGATTTGTTAGCTCGACCTCATTTACAGCTGACGCTTATGCGGTTTATTATCTCTTCTCGTGAAATTTACTACTGGAATCATGTTGCTAGGACAGGGTCGTCTAGAACAAATATAACGCTATATTTTATGCAAGCTAGAGATATCCCCAACGCCCTTAGCATTCTGCGGATCTTCTTATCGATCCCGGTGGTTTGGATGCTGTCACAGCGCAATTTTGATATTGCGTTGATCCTATTTGCTATTGCTGGGGTCTCTGATGGTCTGGATGGCTATTTAGCAAAGCATTACGGTTGGCAGAGTCGTCTGGGGGGATTGCTGGATCCCCTGGCAGATAAAATACTGTTAGTGTTGTCTGTGCTCTCATTGGGCTGGCTTGGTTTACTTCCTATATGGTTGGTGTTTGTCGTTATTCTGCGTGATCTGGTTATTGTCACCGGTGCCTTTGTCTATAATTTTCAGGTAGCAGAGTTGGACGCTGCTCCCACCTTGATCAGTAAGTTCAACACGGTAGTGCAGATATTGCTGGTGCTGGCAGTGGTGCTGAATCAGGGCTTTCTTTCCATGCCTGCCTTGCTGCTACAAACATTTATCTGGCTTACCTTGATTACCACCATATGGAGTGGTTTGAACTACGTTGTGGTCTGGAGTAAACGCGCTGTAGACCACAATAGAGATTCGGAATAGCCTCGTTTAAGAGGTAAACAGGCTGCGCACAAACGGGATGGTTAGTTTGCGCTGGGCCGCTAGTGAGGCCTGGTCTAGTTTATCCAGAAACTCCAGCAGTGAAGAGATGTTGCGTGAGTAGTTCTTTAGAATATAGCTGGCTGTCTCTGGGGTGAGTCCCATTGCTCGCTCATTTGCCTTGTCTATCAGAAGGTTAATCTTGGCAGTGTCATTTAGCGGGGCAAGTCGATAGCTGATCCCAGACGCGAGGCGTGATACCAAATCCGGCAGATTGATCTGCAAGTTGGATGGGCTGCTGTCAGAGGTGATTATGAGGTTCGTGTTCTGTTCTTTAGCGCGGTTGAAGAGATGAAACAGTGCCTCTTCCCAGGAGCGGTCTCCCGCAATGGCTTGAATATCATCCAGACAGACCAGATCCATCTGTTCAATATCATCCAGCATCTCAGGGGATAGTTCAGTTGCCTTGGATAGCGGTATAAAGGCTGCGGCAATGCCATTGCCATCGGCCATTTTTGCCGCCGCTGTTGCAAGGTGGGTTTTGCCAGTGTCATTGCAGCCCCAAAGATATAGATATTTACCACTTTTTGCCTGGGCGCAACTACTCACCTCGGAGATCGCCTGAATATTATCCCCGGGGATATAGTTATCCAGAGATGCAGTCTGTTTCAGGCTTAACATGAGGGGGAATTGAGTATTCACAGTTTTATTAATGTAAAGTGTATCTATCTTTGTTTGATAATGTAGTTGCTCCTGATAAATTCTAACCTATATTAACTAGGGCCTGTTAAAACTAATTGGATTATCGTCCTAAAAGCTCAATTCGGTGATGTGAATGGAAAATATCTCCAAAATATTACAGAGGCAGTGGCACTTTATTAAATTGCTTGGTGCTCGTTTTATTGAGGATCAGGGCATGCCAAGCGCTGCGTCGCTTACCTATGTGACCCTGCTGTCGCTGGTGCCTTTGATGACTGTTTCTCTGGCGGTGTTTTCTGCGTTTCCTGTTTCTGAGCGAGTAACAGACGAGATACAGGACTTTGTTTTTGCCAACTTTATTCCCGCCTCGGGGGAGGTTTTGCAGCAGTATCTGCAGAAATTTAGCCAAAAGGCGTCTCAGCTTACCGGCGCCGGCTTTCTGTTTCTGATTGTGGTGGCGCTGGCCTTGATGGCGAATATTGATCGTGCCTTCAATACCATCTGGCGAGTCAAGAAAAAGCGTAGCCCCCTGAGTCAGTTTATTGTGTACTGGGCCATTTTGTCTCTGGGGCCCCTGCTGATTGGTGTAAGTATGGCGGTGACATCCTATCTGGTCTCGCTGCCTCTTTTCTCTGATGCGGCTGCAACCTTGGGGGTTGGTAGGCGTCTGCTGGGGTTGGCTCCATTGCTGGCTTCGGCAACGGCATTTACTTTGTTATATGCCGTAGTGCCCAATCGTCGGGTTCCAATCAAGAATGCAGTTGCTGGAGGAGTGCTGGCGGCCATTCTGTTTGAGCTTGCCAAGCGCGGCTTTGCCTTTTATCTAACCAGCTTCCCTGCCTATGAGGCCATCTATGGTGCCCTGGCTGCAATCCCAATCTTCCTGGTTTGGGTTTACCTATCCTGGGTCGTCACTTTGCTGGGGGCTGAGTTTTCCTGTTGCCTTGGAATATATGAAGATGAGTGGTCTATTGCTGAGAGTGAGGCTACAGGCTCCTGGCTGTTTCTTGCCTTTAAGTTGCTACAGAGGTTGTGGCAGGCACAGCAGGTTGGGGATGTGCTGCCAATTAAGCGCATAGCGAAAGAGATTGAAGGCGGTTCTGAAGAGCGTCTGGAGACTATGCTGTACGATCTAGCCAAAGCAAATCTGGTGTTGAAAGGAGAGGGTGGAGGCTGGGCCCTGGCTAAGGATATGTCAGAGGTTAGGCTGATTGATCTGCATAGTATAGGCAGTTGCTCTTTTCCACAGTTGCAACATCTGGATAACGTTGAGGATTCTGGAGAGAGAGAGTTTTGGAAGGTGATGGGGCAGGTAGAGGGTGATTTAGCTGCTGCGATGTCTATGCCAATGTCGAAGCTATTTATCGGAGATGGTTAGGGATCTTTCAGGAGTGCTTTAGCACGTTGTATTCAAAGCAGTCAAAGCATGCGGTTGATTCAAGTAGTTTTCCGGCTATTATTCTGTTGGTATTGCTTCCATTGGTTTCGAGCAGATAGTGCCTGTCTGCATGGTAGGTAAGGTTGGGTGTTATCAATGCCTTGGGTCTGTTTTCTCCCAGCTCTAAAACTATACATGGTTGTAGAGCAGCTGCGTGTTTGCGCCCAAAAATTTCTGGTAGGACAGTGGCAGCGAGCAGTTTCCCAGGAATGAATTGAACGCCAAATTCTATGGTGTTGAGGTTTTTATTTGATATCCGTCTTACTACCCCTATCTTTAGGGTCTGTGCCGTTTCATCTATTAAACTCTCAGTAATAACCATCTGCCCTATCTTTAGCTTGGCTATTTGTTGATCTGAGGAGATGATCATCATACCTCCTCTGCTTATGTTCTCTTGCCTGCATTCGTAAGTAGTAAGTATTCCTGATAGCCCAGGCTCGCTATTATTAATGTCTATATCTATATGTATATCTGGATCTGTATCTAACTTGAACGCGGTGTCTATTTTAGGTTCTTGATCTTCCTGGTTGCGCATGGTTCCTTCCTTAAGGAATTGATACGCAGAGCCTACTCCAAAGGCACACGCTATCCGGTCAAACTTCTCTTTTCTCTCGTGGCGTCTTTTGGGGTTGATATGCCAGATATGTAGCATCTGTTGCAGCAGATGTATTTTGATGCCGGGGTTCAGTTTTTCACTGCCTCTAACCAGTGCCGTCCTGTCCTCAGAGAGAATATCAAGATGTTTGCTGATATTTATGTTTAATCCATGAGTCTCCAATATCATATGTTTGCCAGGGAGTTGCGGTACTCTTTCAGGGTTAAACAGGGTTGGTTTTTTTATGCCATCCATTGCAATTAGGTAGTTGCCTGAGTAATCAGATGCCTGCTCCAGTGAAGTGATTCTGGAATTTTTTGCATGCCAAGATAGGTAGTCATGTGCCCCCCATATTTCTCTGGGAGTGAGTCTGGATGGGTCGAGAATAGATGTTAGTAAAATGCTCTTGAAACTGTTAAGTACTGAAACTTCATAACCAGCATCTTCCGTTACATTTGTAATTTCTTGATTTGCTACACCAAGTTGCTGTGCCATTGTCAGCAGTTGAAATATTTCACGCCATGCTGTTTGTGATTCAGGCCGGTATGCCGCCATGTTCAGTATCAAGCCAGAGGATAGGCAGGCAATGGCACGCTGGATATGTTCTGCACGTTTGGTAGGTGTAGTTCTGGTTTCTGCGTTTAACTCACTATTTATGATGTGTTTGAAGCCATAAGCCATTTCAGAACAGATGGCATCTGCTAAAGAGATCAATTCGTGACTGTTTTTGTTTGCTCCCTGTCTCTCGTTGTTTTTACAGATAACTTTGCGCACCATATCCATGGTTTTGCTGAATAGATCCAGATATATCACCATGATATCTGTGCGTTGAGGGACTTTGTCAGGGTGCCGGTTTAGCAGCTTAAGTGATGATAGTGCCTCCTGCGCCATACGTGGAGGGTTGGCGTAAGGGAGGTTGTCAGCCCAGCTACGAACAGCTTGTGGTTTTGTTAGGGTGTCCGGGTGCTTTATAGCGTCTAGAGCTGGGGTGGTCAGCTGGATTGTTGTTAATTCTGCCAATACTGTTTCTCTGATTGTTATTGTAGCTAGAATAGCTCTTGATGAGGCTATTTTATGTTTTTAAGCATAATAGCAGCTAAAGTGAAGCGGCTGAAAGGGGTGAGGGTTTCTGGTTGCGCTCTGTTTAGTAGCCACTAACGCTGAGATCAATTCCTTTCGGGGTATCTTTCAGGTACTCAATTCCTGTTTTAATTGTCCCATCTGGTAGCAGGGCTAGCCAGCGTAGGCCTGGCGGGGTTAAGTCTATGCCAAATTTATCCTGGCAGGCCTTGAACTGAATGCAGGTTGATGGACTCCCCATCAGTTTAACTCCATTGCGTTCGCCGTCATATGGCTGGTGGGCATGCCCCCAGAGTAGTCCGCGCACATTACTATGTTGATCAAGAATGGAAAATAGCTCTTCCGGATTGTTTAGGGCTATTTTATCTATCCAAGCACTATTTAAGGATATGGGGTGGTGGTGGAGAGAAACTAGGATATTGCAGTCAGCATGTGTTTCTAATCCTGATTTAAGCAGGGACAACTGGTTTGCATTTAGATGCCCTCCTACTTCATTCCGTATGGTGGAATCGAGCATTATAAATGCCCAGTCTCCGTGTCTGGATATTGCTTGAGTGCTTATTCCATTTCCGCTGATATTCTGCTCCATGACGGGGTTGCGATCATGGTTTCCGGGAATGCAGTATGTGGGAGTGTTGAGGGCCAGCAGGTGATTTCTCAGTCGTTGATAGCCTTCCTCTGATGCGTCATGTATTAGATCGCCCGTTACCAATATAAGATCCGCCGGCAGAATTTTTTCCTTGGCAATACCCAGCAGCTGAAGCAGTGATTGCTCAGTGTTGAGTCCGGCTAGATGTTCCGCAGGATCAGCGTATAGATGAGTGTCGGTTATCTGCAGGATCCTTAAAGAGCCTTCGGGCAGGTTGCCAAAGACCTCTTTTGGAGAAATCCGTTTATGTTTTGTATCCGTCATATTCTTTTTCTGAATAATATTTTATAAACGCTGCTCTATTGTTGTATTTAAACCTCAGTAGATCAAGTGGATAGTGATTTATGCCGCATACTTCAAAAGTGAGCCCCATCAAAGCTCCATGTTTGTGTGCTGGTTCACTTTTTGCGGGCTATTTGTCAAAGGATAGACCATCTTTGCTTGTTGAGTTACATAGAGTTGCGCTGGATTAAAAGTTATCAGTGGAGGTGAATAGGCCAACCCTAAGATCATTTGCTGTGTAGATCTCGCGTCCATCCACTTTTACCACTCCGTCTGCAACACCTAGTACCAGCTTACGGCTAATGACACGTTTCATGTTGATTTCGTAGGTTACTTTTTTAGCTGTAGGCAGAACTTGTCCGGTAAATTTCACCTCTCCCACACCTAGCGCGCGGCCGTGGCCGGGGTTGCCGATCCAGGCTAGAAAGAAACCGACGCACTGCCACATGGCGTCCAATCCCAAGCAGCCGGGCATAACCGGATCACCAGGGAAGTGGCAATCGAAGAACCAAAGGTCTGGGGTAATATCCAGCTCGGCCAATATCTCTCCCTTGCCGTGGCTCCCAGTGTGATCTGTAATCTTGGTTACACGGTCCATCATTAGCATATTGGGGGTTGGTAATTGAGCATTACCTGGTCCAAACATCTCTCCATTACCGCAGGCGAGTAGTTCTTCCCGGGTAAAACTTGCTTCTTTTGCCATAATCTTTATTGCCTTTTGTTGAGCCGAAGCTGACCGTGTTGCCTGATCAGGGTGGGCGGTTTATATATAAACGATATTATGAAAGTTGAGTGATGCTGTCTTGAGCTTTATGTTATCTCAATCTTCAGACGCTCACGCAGCACAGATACGATATTGTCCAGGTCGATCATGCTGTTCTCCGTCTCTTTGCGGCCACGGTACTCGACTGTACCTTGGTCCAGGCCTTTTTCTCCTACAACGACCCTGTGGGGTATTCCAATCAGTTCCATGTCTGCAAACATAAATCCAGGGCGCACAGAGCGATCATCCAGCAGCACATCAATGCCGGCATTTTTAAGATCAGCATAGAGTTTTTCTACTGCTTCACGTACACGGTGGGACTTGTCCATCTTCATGGGTAGCAGAGCTACTTGAAAGGGAGCTATAGAGGCTGGCCAGATAATGCCTTTATCATCATGGTTCTGTTCAATGGCTGCGGCAACAACTCGGGATACGCCTATTCCATAGCAGCCCATGGTCATGATTTGGGCGCGTCCATTTTGATCCAAAACAGTTGCGTTCATGGCCTCGCTATAGCGCTGGCCTAGCTGAAATATATGGCCTACTTCGATGCCTCGGGCAATAGTTATGGATCCCTGGCCGTCTGGGCTAGGATCCCCTTCCTCTACATTGCGCAGGTCAGCTATCTGGTCCAGAGCAACGTCCCTCTCCCAGTTGACACCGGTAAGGTGTTTGCCATCTTCGTTGGCTCCGCAAACGAAGTCAGCTGCTGCTGCAGCGCTGCGATCCACTATACATGGTATATCGAGGCCAACCGGGCCGATGGAGCCAACGGAACATCCTATGGCCGCTTTAATCTCATCCTCTTCCGCCATGGTCAGGGGCTCGGCTACAGCGGGGAGCTTCTCTGCTTTGATAGGGTTGAGTTCATGGTCGCCCCTAAGAACTAGAGCCACTAATGCACCCTCTTCAGATCCATGTACGATCAGGGTTTTTAGGCATTGAGTTGACTCTATCTTGAGGTAGTTGCTTACCTCTTCAATGCTGTGTTGTTCTGGGGTGTCCACGCTTTGCATATCCGCCTGAGGGGCAGGGCGGTAACCAGCTGGAGCCAGAGCCTCGGCCAGCTCCAGATTGGCGGCATAATCGCTTTCAGTGGAGAATGCGATGGCATCTTCTCCCGATTCCGCCAGTACGTGGAATTCATGGGAGGCGTTACCCCCGATGCTGCCAGTATCTGCCTGTACTGCCCGGAACATGAGTCCGCAACGCTCAAAGATGCGGGAGTAGGTTGCATACATCTGGTCGTAGGTCTGCTGCAGTGACTCCTGCTCGGCGTGGAAGGAGTATGCATCTTTCATCAGGAATTCTCGTGCCCGCATAATGCCGAAGCGCGGACGGATCTCGTCCCGAAACTTGGTCTGGATCTGGTAATAGTTGACCGGTAGCTGTTTGTAGCTCTGAAGTTCGTTGCGGGCTAGGTCGGTAATGATCTCCTCATGGGTAGGGCCGAAGCAGAACTCGCGCTGATGACGATCGTTAAAACGCAGTAGTTCTGGGCCGTACTTCTCCCAGCGTCCAGACTCCTGCCACAGCTCTGCCGGTTGTACCGCTGGCATGAATAACTCCAGTGCTCCGGCTCGGTTCATCTCTTCCCGTACTATTGTCTCAACCTTACGCAGCACCCTCAGCCCCAGAGGAAGCCAGTTGTAGAGCCCGGCGGCAAGTTTGCGGATCATTCCGGCCCGCAGCATTAGCTGATGGCTGGCAATCTCTGCCTCGGATGGGGTCTCCTTGACTGTTTGTAGGGGAAACTGGGATGTACGCATCTGTTTTTGTCCGATTGTTCAAATAACGGGCTATTCTATCTATATGACACTAGGGTAACAATCCATTTGCTACTTTACCGATTCAAGTTTTTGATATTCCGGGCGAAATATATGTGTAAGAGTCTTTGATCAACTGCGTAATGGTTGAGGCGCGTTTATGCGTTATTTCTCCCTGTTATCGCTTTTGAACTAACAAAACCGGCCTATAACTAAAGTAACAGAGGCTTTTTAGGGACAATTTGTGACTGTATCGCTTAAGAGAGCAGGAGTATTGCATCGTAGTAGAGTTACGGGGGTTCGTCCGTGGTTGACCCGTTTTGCTCCTTTGCTTTGGTTGCTTGCAAGCTTGGTGGTTGCTGAGGGGATAGTCTTGGGTCCTGAGGTGATAAAAAGCGTAAGAGATAAATATGGAGAACAAGCGGTAAAACGGGTGCTGAGCTGGCAAAAATTGATGCAGAACGGTAAGGAGTATAGTGAGAAAGAGAAGTTGTCCATGGTGAATGACTTCTTTAATCGCCTCAGGTTTCGGTCAGATATCACTCTGTGGGGAAAAAATGATTATTGGGCTACTCCGATAGAGGCTATGAGCAGAGGGGCGGGAGATTGTGAAGACTACTCCATCGCCAAGTATTTCACTCTGCGCGAACTGGGTGTGCCGGATTCCAAATTGCGTATCATGTATGTAAAGGCTCTGAAGCTGAATCAAGCCCATATGGTGCTTACCTACTACCCCAGTCCAGATGCTGTGCCTCTAGTGTTGGATAATTTAAACTCACGTATTCTTCCAGCAGACAAGCGAACTGATCTGGCTCCAGTGTATAGCTTTAATGGTAGCGGCCTTTGGCTATCAAAAAGCAGAAGTAAAGGTATGCGTGTTGGGACTTCCAAGCGTATAAATCTATGGCAAGATCTAAAGGCCAGAATGAAAAACGAAAACAACCATAATGACCCTAATAGAAACAAGGGAGATAAACCATGACCTTGTCACGTCGATTAGCCCTATTGGTGATTCTGCTGATGCTGTTGGTGTTTGTCGGTACATTTTTTATCAGCGTACGTAACACCAGGGATTATATTGAGGCTCAGCTAGAATCCCATGCTCAGGATACGGCGACATCGCTTGGGCTATCCATCTCCACGCATCTGGCGAATGGTGATCAGGCCTCTGTCGATTCCATGTCTGATGCTATATTTGATCGCGGCTACTATCGCAAGCTTGTAGTCGAAGATGCTGAGGGTAAAACTCTTAAGAAGCTGGAGCTGCCAATAGCCATTGATGGGGTGCCCGCCTGGTTTATATCAGCATTTCCTCTTGAGACTCCGGTTGGAGAGGCTGCGGTTATGTCTGGCTGGACCCAAGCTGGAAGGGTATTGATTCAAAGCCATCCAGGTTACGCCTATATCCAGCTATGGGATACTGCCAAAGATACCGCCATATGGTTCTTTCTCAGTGCTCTATTTGCCCTGATGTTGGGGATGGCAGTGCTGCGCTGGCTGCTTAAGCCTTTGAAGCGGATCGAGTGGCAGGCCAATTCTGTCTGTAATCGCGAGTTTCCGGTGCTGGATGATCTTCCTAAAACTCCAGATTTACGCCGGATCATGGAGGCGATGAATCGTATGACGGCCAAGGTGCAGTGGATGATATCCGAGCTGGAGTCTCTGGTATCACGGCTGCGTCAGCAAGCCTATCAACACCCCGTTACCGGGTTAGATAACAAACGGCGTTTTATGGATATAGTCACTGACCGAATCGAATCGGAAGAGGGATTTATGCAGGGGGCATTCTACCTGGTACAGCTTAAATCATTTAAGGAGTACAACGACCGCAAGGGGTATCAGGCTGGGGATGAACTGTTGTGTGAAGTGGCCCAGTGCTTGGCAAAGGTGACAGAGGATGTACCGAAGCACACTCTGGCCCATCTCACCGGAGCAGATTTCGGCCTGTTGGTGGAGGATTGCGGCTTGGAGGAGTCGAAGGAGTTGTGTCAGCGGGTGAGTTCTGCCTTGGCTGGCCTGTATAGCACTGGAATGCCGGATTCGCCAGATGTTGCCCACATTGGTGCTGCATACTTTGATGGTCGCCAAAGCCTGAAACAGCTACTCTCAGAAGCGGATATGGCCCTACGTTCCGCGCAGGCTAGTAAGGCTAATAGCTGGCAACTCACTGCGCCGGAAAATCTTGATCGGCGTAAGGTGCGCACAGCTGGTGATTGGCGGGCTTTTGTTGAAGATGCTCTTAATCAGGGCAAGATCAGCTTATTGCATCAACCTGTGGTTAGCTGTCCGGAGCAAAATCTTATGCACAACGAGGTGTTTGTGCGTATCCCGGATAGCGATGGTGAGTTGATTCCGGCAGGGGTGTTTTTACCTGTTGCAGAGAGCGTGGGACTTGCTGCGGCAATCGATAAAGCTGTGGTGCAAAGGCTGGTTGATACCCTCATGGATGATACGACCATTACCGATGAATTTGCCATTAATCTATCCCTAAAGTCGCTCTCTGCTGAGCCGTTCTTGGGGTGGTTAGAGCAGGTTCTTGCTAGGCACGAATATATCGCTCGTAGGCTTATTTTTGAATTTCCCGAGTATGGAGTTGCGGCTAATCTGAATCAGCTAAAATCACTTATAGATAGGTTCGTTCCTTATGGAGTGAGATTCTCCCTGGACCATTTTGGGCGCAGTTTTAGCTCCCTAGCCTATCTTAAATCCTTAAAAGTAGATTATCTGAAGGTAGATGGTAGCTACCTGCGCTCCCTGGAGGAGAATAAGGATCACCAATTCTTCATCCAAGCCTTGGCCGATATTGCCCATGGATTGGATATCCAGATAATTGCTGAGTCTGTGGAGTCAGAGAGTGTGTGGGAAATGCTACATTCTCTCAATGTGGATGGAGCCCAAGGATACTACACTGGGAGGCCGGAATAGGTTATATTATGACGATAACTATTTGATATAGTGAAAATAAAAGGCGCATTGGTTCACAAAATGTAAGCTTTAACCCAAATAGGGGATGTGAATTAAGGTTGTAGGAGCCACAATCAGTACCATAGAGTGCTGGTGCTCGCTTGAGCATTTAGCAAGTTTAGAACAATAGTATATTGCCTCTTGGGTCCTAGTAGAGGATGTAGTTACGATTCTAATGCGGAGAGTTTTCGATGGCACAAAACGAGCAAAATAACGGATTGCAGCTACAGGTTGCAAGTATGGACCAGTTCAAGGAACTGATCTTTCTCCAAAGTGAAACTGCTCCTACAGATCTTGTAGTAAAGCTACCAGATGGCTCTGAGGTGGTATTTCAAAACTACATAGTGTTGGCTCAGGCAGGCACGCCACCTGCGCTTACCCTCGAAGATGGTACCGCAGTACCTGGCCAGGATATTGTCTCCCTCATCGACAATCTAAATTATGATCTGATTGCTCCTGCTGCTGGTGATGCAGGCGAAGCCCCAAATGGTGGTGGTGCTGCATTTGCAAGCCTGGTGCTAGATTCAGACGATGATATAGGCCACGGTCCCTACTCTAATCAAATAGACATTACCGACGAGGTTGGGTTTGATCAATATCGTGGGTATCTTACTGAATCAAGCTCTCTAGATGATGGTGGTGATGGTGAGATCCCGGTAATCAGCGTATACGATAACGATGGGGATGATTATTTAGAGATGTATGCCAAATTGGTTGGGGATGATGCAAGTGGATTTTCCCCTCCGCCTTTTTTTCCGGCCCCCTTTGTTAATAGACCAGTAGACTCAGGAGCTTTTGATGTGGTTCTTGAGACAGTAGGGCCATCATTTGGTGATTGGGATGGCATGAGTATCTATCTTCGCGCTGGGGAGACAATAACCGTAACACAGGATCAAAGCGTTGCCGGTGAGTACTTTCTTGGGATAGATACAGATTTCAACCCTTTTAATGGCAACAACCCTATTCCTATCGGTGATTTTGGGTGGGAGTATGTGACTTCTGAAGGTTCAATAAGCTATACGGCTGTAGGTGATGGTGTGATATTCATTGGAACAGGTTTCCCATCTGTTAGCTCACTCAGCTCTCCTCTGGGTTCCGTTTTTACCGATATTTCAGTAAATTCTTCGGGCACAATCGGCGATGCTGACTTTGTTGGCGGCGATGAAAACGGCGTGTTTTATGGCGGGACTGGAAACGAAGTATTTATTGGCGGAGCCGGAAATGACATCTTTAATGGCGGCGCTGGCAGTGATCGGTTTGTTTTCGAGGATGTTACTCTAGACGGCAATGACACAATCGCAGATTTTGATTTTAGTGTTGTTCCAGGGACGGATAACGATGTGATTAATCTTGATGCTCTGTTTGATTCCATAGTACCAGGGGCAGATGAGGCAACACGTCTAAGCTATGTGGATGTGGATACCGCAACTGGGGTTCTTACAATAGACACCGGTTCTGGCGCCATTGCAGGTTTTTCTGTTGATTTGGGCGTGACGGGGCAATCGGAAACAGACCTGTTTAATAATGGTAACTTGGTCGTTGATCAAAGTTAGTTGATATACCGCCCCCCTGTAACACCTGTATTGTGGGGGGCGTTCTACATGGGATAGGGTTCACAGAAAAAGCATCTGTGTTCTGATTATAATAATAGGTACATTCTATCCTATCAGGTGTGTTCGAGTGTTGGATTTTGAAGAAAAAATAGATTTAGATGCCTTGTTTGATACGCTGAATCTCGCCGTAGCGCAATCTAACGCACCCCAAGCTGCTTCAGTAACACATTCTTCACTCACTAATTCTTCTGCAGAAGTACCAGGGATACAGGAATTATCCTCGCTTGGTGTAAATCCCTTTCTGTTTGACACCTCATCCGATCAGTCCTGAAGCTGTATTTGCTTCCACTAATTCCCCCACTTTCCCAGACATCATGACGCAATTGTGTCTCTATTGCCTTTGATGTGATTTTGAATTACCCTTGTTTGTTCGGTGTAATTGTGTTTGTTGAGATAAAAACATATTGTTGTCAACTAGATGCTCGCATATGCTTAAGTTGTGCACGTAACTAATTGTTCTTTATAGTATTATTGCGCTGGGAACCGAAAAAATAGTAGATAGTTTCTGCCAGCCTAACTAGTGGTTGTGGTTGTTGCACTGCTAAAAAAAGTTGAGCGTGTAGTTAGTGTTGTCTGAGAATCTGTCAAGATGGTGTCGCAGTTAGAGGGCAAAATAGTTTTAACAGAAGTCTGGCTTTGTAGTAGAATGCGCGCGTATAGAAATAGAATATAATCTAGAGCAGCCACATAAGATTTTGGCTGGATGTACGGGGATTAAGGGATATGGGGTTATTTGCATGAATAAAAATCGTATGGTGTTAATCACTGCCGCTATGGCGCTGTTGGGTGTCGTTTCTGCATCGTCAGCTGTGGCGCAATCCCTCAAGGGTGCGGTTCAGACCGCGCTGAACTCTTATCCTGAGATTCAAGATGCTCGGTATCTTCGCAACGCGATAGAGAGCGATCTTGATCTGGCTAAGTCTCGCTATTATCCGACTTTAGACCTTGAAATGGCCTATGGTCATGAGTATTCAAACAATAGCTCTACTCGTGCAGCAGGTAATAACGACTGGGTAGATATTGATCGTAAAGAGACCGGGCTAATGATGCGGGAAGTCATTTTTGATGGCTTTGAGCGTGAAGGTACGGTAGAAGAGCAAGAGGCCAAACTAAGGGGGGCCTTGGAGCATATAGGGGATCGTGGCGAGGTTTTGGCTGCTGATGTTGCGCGTGTTTACATGGATGTAATTCGTCAAACCGAAATTCTTGGGCTAGCCAATAGTAATATTGAGGTGCATAAAAAGATTCTGGATGATGTTAAGGAGCGCGTTGATAACGGCCAGCTCGGAATTGGTGATATGCATCAGGCCCGTGCTAGATTGTCTAATGCGAGAGCTCGACTAACAGAGGTCAAAATGGATCTCGATAGAGCACGTATCGAATTCAAGAAGATAGTTGGCAGCATGCCTGCAAATCTTCGTAAACCTACGTTTAGTGATGTTCGTTTACCTGCAAATGAAAACGCCGCTGTAGCCTTGGCTATGGAAAACAATCCAAATATTAAGAAGTATCAGGCAGATTTAGATGCTGCCAAAGCAAGAATTAGAGTGCAGAAAGCCGGCAAATACCCAAGCTTCCAACTGGAGGTGGGTGGAACCTATAACGACAATCTTGATGGCACCCGTGGTATAGACAAAGATTTCGGGGCTATGCTCAGAATGAAGTGGAATTTGTACCGTGGCGGGGGTGATAATGCCAGGGAGAAAGCAGCTGCTGCCCGTCACAGCCAAAGCATGTCTCAGGTGGCTAATGCTATGCGAAATATTGAGCAGGAAGTGCGTAGGGCATGGAGCAGCATGAAGAGAAAGGATGATGAAGTTGTATCACGGGCTGCCCAGGTACAGTCGAATAAAGATGTAGCAGAGACATATAAAGAGCAGTTTAAAGTTGGTAAACGTGATCTTCTGGATGTTTTAGATGCAGAAAATGAGCTGTTTTCATCCAAGGCAAAACATATATCAGCACAAAATTCAGCTCTGTATGCCAGATATCTCATTATGGCTACTACTGGCAAGCTGCGTCAGCTGCTGGGCGTAACCACACCGGTGGCAGTATCTAATAACAACTAATCGATATCCATAGCTGCCATTAGGTTGGCAACATACACAGTAAACCCCTTCTGTACGTGCGTATGGAAGGGGTTTTGTTTTTTTAGTCGATGATGAATGAGTATGCTGGTAGCTCTATTAATATTTAAGGATTTTTGTTCATTGGTCGATAAGGTTGGGTATGGAAAACAATAAAATGAATATTGTTCTATTGTGTTGTTTTGTAAGTAATTATTGTCCTGGTTCTCGTTTGGTATATAAGCTGCCAAGGTAAATGAATACTAATTTTGACAAAAAAGAGATAAATGTTCTTTGTGTCGGTGGCAAGTTGCAAGGAGATTATGATTGCTTGTCCGCAGATAGTTATGGAATTCAGTTTTTACTGAAGCACCATCAGGTGTCGAGTAATGATACTAAAGCAGTTTTGGAGAGTGAAGCAAAGGAGGCAGATGTGCTGCTTCTTTTCTTGGGTGGAAGTGGCTGGGACTGGTTGGAGCGCTTGCATTTGCCTCAAGGTATTACTACACAAATGCCGGTGATTGCTGTTTTGGATGGCTATGAAGAGAAGTTTGCTCTCTCTTTGATGCAACTGGGTGTTGAGGATGTTCTGTCCGGTTCTAGTTGTGATCCTGAAAAACTACAGTTTAGCATCTTGGCTGCCATTACCAGGTTCCACCGAAATCGAAAACTCTGTTCGGTTAGTCAGCAACAGAAAATATCCGCACATGAGCAGGCGGCATTTAAGGCGTTGGATACCCTTCCATTTGGAATGATGTTCACTGACAAAGAGTCTCGAGTCATATTTATGAACTCAGCGGCCAAGAGAACATGTGCAAATGGGAGCGGGGTGTATATCTCAAAAGATAAGCGTTGCTGTGCCATGGATCCTGATGAAAATGGCGTGCTGCACCGTCTTATAAGTGGTATGTCTCAAGGTCTGAAAGACGCAGAAGAAAACTATACTCTGAAGATCACGGGTGAAGATGGAAATGCAATAACTATGCTTATGGTGTCTGTAGGTAAGCAGAGTGCTGAGCATGGTGTGGCGATATTTATTGATAGTGGGGGCGGGTTCTTTAACATATCTGAAGATACCCTGAAGTCAGTATATGGGTTAACTCAGTCAGAGGCTGGGTTGCTATTAAGAATGGTACAAGGTGAGACATTGGCAGAAATTTCTGAGGCGAGAAATGTGACAATGCATACGGTTCGCACCCAGTTAAAGTCTGTTTTTGCCAAAACAGATACTAACCGACAAGCCAGCTTAATTAAGAAGGTGCTGACTGGTCCTGCAGTGCTTATGCAAGGTAGTTAGCTGTTTGCTACTAATAGCGTACATCAGGTATCAGTGACATAATCAGCTAAAGCAGTAAGGTATAGGTGGGCGCCAATGTCTGAACAAAAAAAAGATACTGATGTAAATAGTGCTGTAGAGCAAGGCTCCTGGTCGGTGTCGGTAAAGGATATTGATAATGAGGCTGCGGATCCTCTTCTGGGTTCGTTAGTTCTACTTACTAAACACTATGGTCGTCCCCACTCAGTTAACTCTCTTAGATCGGGTCTCCCTTTACAAGATAAACGGTTGACCCCAGCACTGTTTGTGCGGGCGGCTGCACGTGCTGGTTTGTCTGCAAGGGTAAACAAGCGAGAGTTAGACGATATACCTGATATGGTTCTTCCTGCGGTGTTGTTGTTGAAGGGGCGTGATGCCTGTGTGCTTCTTAGGCGCTTTGTTAAAAATGGCGCTCAAATGGCTGAGGTGTCTTTCCCTCAGTCTGGTGGCGGCACAGATATAGTGCCTATGGATAAAATCGAACAGCTTTATGAAAGCTATGCGATTTTTGTAAAACCAGACTTTGGATTAAAGCACCGCGCGGAAAAAGAAGAGACCAAAACAGCAGGAGACTGGTTTTGGGATACTCTGCTTAAGTTCTGGCCTACATATACCCAGGTGTTGCTTGCTGCCATACTTATAAACCTATTTACCTTAGCCAGTCCCTTGTTTGTGATGAACGTTTATGATCGCGTGGTACCAAATCATGCGGAAGAGACATTGTGGGTGTTGGCGCTAGGTGTATCAATTGTGATCTTCTTTGATTTTATGTTGAAGACACTGCGGTCATACTTTGTCGATAACGCAGGTAAAAGAATAGATGTTCTGCTTTCAAGTAAGATATTTGGACAGGTCCTAAATATAAAAATGCACGCCAGGCCAGAGTCGTCTGGTGCCTTTGCTAATCGCCTGCGTGAGTTTGAGTCGTTGCGTGAATTTTTTAGTTCCGCGGCGCTGGTAGCGATGGTTGATTTACCCTTTGTTATACTGTTTTTGATTATCATTTACGCGATCGGAGGGGTGGTGGTTTTAGCTCCTGCTCTGGCGGTTCCGGTTGTTCTCGCCGTAGGTATTTTTCTGCAGTGGCCTATGCGCCGGGCTATAAGTAAAGAGATTGAGCAGCAGTCGCAGAAACATGGAGTTATTCTAGAAACAATTGGTGCACTTGAAACAGTTAAGTCTCTGGGTGCTGAGAGCCGCATGCAGCGAGATTGGGAACGGTTTGTAGGGCGTGCTGCTAAGACCAGTCTTGGTGCTAGGTTGGTGGCAGGAACAGGTATCAATTTTTCGCAGACCGCCATGCAGCTGGTAACTGTTGGGGTAATACTGATTGGTGTATATCAGATTATGGAAGGCGAAATGACCGTAGGTGGACTGATAGCCTGCACCATAATATCGGGTAGGGCTATGGCTCCTCTGGGACAGGTGGCTATGCTGCTCAGTCGTTATAATCAGGCTATGGTCGCGCTAGAGTCCCTTAACGAAATAATGGAACTTCCTGTTGAGCGGGGAGTAGGTCAAACGTTCCTAAGCCGCTCAGATGTGAAGGGAGATGTTAGATTTGACAATGTTTCATTTAGCTACCCAAATGTTAATGTGGCTGCAATTGATGATGTATCATTTCATATCAAACCTGGGGAGAAGATTGCCTTCATCGGGCCTATAGGTTCTGGAAAAACTACTATATCAAGATTGATTGCTGGCCTGTATGAGCCAACTGATGGATCGGTATTGTTGGACAATACCGATTTGCGCCAAATTGACCCATCAGATGTCCGTTCTCATATAGGGGTGGTGATGCAGGAGGTGTTGCTGTTTCAGGGGAGCGTGCGCGACAACATAGCTATGGGCGCGCCCTTTGCAGATGATGCCATGATTTTAGAAGCGGCTCAGCTTGCTGGAGTACATGAGTTTGTTTCCCGGCATCCTCAAGGTTATGACTGGATGGTTGGAGAGCGTGGGCAGGCGCTTTCTGGTGGGCAGCGTCAAGCTATCGGACTGGCGCGCGCTTTAATAACTAATCCGCGTATTCTAATCCTGGATGAGCCTACCAGCATGATGGATATGCAAGCTGAGAAGATGTTTATGCACCGCCTGGGTACTGTCTTGGCAGACAAGACAATGATTCTTATTACTCATCGACCTACGCTCCTTTCGTTGGTAAATAGAGTGGTTATTTTGGGTAACGGCAAAATAGTTAAAGATGAGTCCAAAGATGATGTATTGAATATGGCAAAAGCTGCCACCCGTGAGCAGATAGAAAAAAGGGAGGCGGGCCAGTGAAGTCATATTTGAATAAAAATCTGTCGGGAGTAAAGGATAGGTTGTCCAATATGGACTGGTCTGAAACCAAGGATGCAGTTTCTACCAAGATTATGAATATGTACTCAGATAAGTATTGGTCTGATGCTGATTATGCCCAAGAGGTTGATGCGGCATATGTACAGGGACCATCTCCGTACTCACTGACTATGCTATTCCTAATAATGGTCTTTTTTCTAGTTGCCACAGTCTGGGCTTGGTTTGCTGTAATAGATGAAGTTACTCATGCAACTGGGAAAGTAATCCCTTCATCGCGTGTTCAAGTTATCCAGAACCTTGAGGGCGGTATACTCAAAGAGATTTTGGTTACGGAAGGGCAGTTGGCATCTAAAGGGCAGGTGGTTATCAGGATTGATGACACCGGCTTCTCATCCAGCTTTGGAGAGATTCAGGCTAAATATGATAGCTTGGTAGGTGAAATAGCCAGATTGAAGGCTGAGGCTAGCGGGGAGCCACTGAAGTTTAGCCTTAAAATTAGGAAAAAATATCCGGTTATTGTTAAAGATCAGTTGGCGCTTTATCAAGCAAGAAAATCTGAGCTTAGTTCCCAGGTGGCTATTCTTGAGCAGCAGCTTACTCAGAAAAAACAGGAGAAAGACGAACTGTTGGGTAAGCTTAAGCAACTGCAGGCTAGCCTTAAACTGGCTCAGGAGGAGTTAGAGATTACTCAGCCTTTGGTAAAGAAAAGCATAGTGCCCAAGGTTGAGTTGTTGCAGATAAAGCGGCAGATAAACGAACTGGAAGGAAAGATTAGTGGAGCTAAGTTGGCTTTGCCTAGGGTTGAGTCTTCTATCAGCGAGGCGCAAAGTCGTATCAATGAGAAGTTTAGA
Organism: Sedimenticolaceae bacterium; assembly: GCA_050291725.1. Lineage (GTDB taxonomy): Bacteria > Pseudomonadota > Gammaproteobacteria > Chromatiales > Chromatiaceae > JAAGZL01. The sequence goes on along the minus strand of JBNKKH010000032.1, from coordinate 148,088 downwards.
CACTTTAAATCGGTGAGTGCGGAAGAGCTATCAAAACGCAATCTTGAGTTTGCCAGAGTAAAAGAGGTAATCCTGGGGGCAAAGGATAAAGTATCAAGGACTGAGATAAGGTCGCCGGTTAGGGGGTTGGTTAAGTCGATTAAGAAGAGCACTATTGGTGGTGTGGTTAAGCCGGGCGAGGATTTGATGGAGATCGTACCGCTTGATGATACTCTTTTGGTGGAGGCGCGGGTTAGGCCTGCTGATATTGCATTTTTACATCCGAATCAGAAGGCGCGGGTTAAATTTACCTCTTATGATTTTTCCATATATGGTGGTCTTTCAGGCAAATTAGAGCAGATAGGTGTTGATACAGAGCTGGATGAGAATAACAATGCCTATTATAAGGTTATGGTGAGAACTGAAAAAAATTACCTAGCAAAAGGCGATAAAAAGCTGCCTATTATTCCTGGTATGGTGGCTACTGTAGATATAATTACAGGGGAAAAGACGGTTTTAGACTATATTTTGAAGCCAATAATAAAAGCCAAACAGTTGGCATTGACAGAAAGGTAGGAATTTAAATACTTTATTTTTAAGATATCTACCTGATTTAATGCATTAATTCTTGTGGATATGCTGGCTTATTACCTATTTGAGTGATGTGGACAAGCCCTAATCTGTACATAATCCTTATTAAGTGACGTTTTCCGGTTTTGAGGTCTTTTGTTAAAAATCTATTTTGCATATAAATAGTGGGTGATATTTCCATTCACGACGTTTTTTTGAGATAATGTGGATATTAAGTGACTAGCCAAAGACGGGGACTGTGTTCTCCGTACGTTGAGTTAGGTGAATATCGGGGTGTTAAAGTGAAAAAATTAATCGGTGTAGCTGGACTTCTATTGGCAGGGCTACTGATGTCGGTAAGTGCATCGGCCTACTATGTTGATGGTAGTGTTGTGCGCGACAGTTCAGGCAGTGGTGATCAAGGTAAGTACACATACAGTGGATATTACATTGATCTCGCAGGCTACCATTTTGGAATTTACGATGGGTATATTGGTAATGTAAATTTGGGTTATCCCGGTCCTAGTCCTAGTGGCATGATTGGAACTTCCTTTCTGGTTAAGAGTACGCAGTCAGATTTAACCTCTGTCGATAGCTATGTCAATAACTATGAAGACTCTTTGCCAAATGCCAGTAATGTGCACTGGTATAGGTTTACCTCTGATGCCACATCTGTCCTTGATGTTTATTACGAGTGGGATGGAGAGGTAGATAGCTTTACTCTTGAGCTTTTTGAATATGGTGGTAGTGACTCAGCACTAGCTACTGCATCCTTCTCCAGTAGTTATCTCATAGATCCTATTACTGGACATGTTGGGCATCTTGATGATCTAGGCTTCGCTAGAATCGACGCTGGTGATTACTTGGTTAGAATAACTGGAACGTCAAATGGTCAGCTTGATGGGTACTCTGTCTATTTTGATGCTACTGCGGTGCCTCTGCCTCCAGCTGCGCTGTTGTTTGTGTCTGCTCTGGCTGGATTTGGTGTGGTCGGGCGTGGGAAGACCAGGAAAACTATATCATAGTAGTAATTAGCTAGCTGAATCTAAAAAAGAGGGGGTTATCTCCTCTTTTTTTATGTGTGAATAAATGCCTGTTTTAGCATGTGGCTTTTTTAAGTAAATGTCTGGTAAAAACATCGGGTTATTAGTTTGTTAATTGTTATTGTTAACGTTAATGGTGTGGTATATTCTCTCCAATCTATACAATAGGCGAGAAAAGGTTTTTTCTTGCTTCAGGTTTTAATATACCAATGAAATTTAGGGGATAAGGACTATGTCCAAAACTCAGCATAACCAAATAATTCTTGTTCTGATTGTTCTGTGTCTGCTCTTGCTGTCGACTAAGATATTTGCGAATGATAAATACTTGCTCCAGCCAGGAGATATACTTGAGATATCGGTCTGGAAAGAGCCAGATCTGCAAAGTGAAGTGTTGGTACAGCCTGACGGCAGAATATCCTTTCCGTTAGTCGGTAGCGTTATGGCTAAGGGCAGAACGGTTCAAGCGGTTAATTCTGCTATAGCTGCGCGCCTGGAAAAATATATACCTGACCCAGTGGTTACGGTGAATCTTAAACAGATGACAGGCAACAGAATTTACGTAGTTGGCAAAGTTCTTAAGCCGGGAGAGTTTTTGAGTAACCGAAATGTAGATGTTATGCAGGCTATCGGAATGGCAGGGGGGCTGAATCCATTTGCAGAGGGCGATGAAATCCTGATATTGCGTCGAGTTAATGGAGTGCAGAAGTCAATACCGTTTGATTATGACAAGGTAGTCGATGGTAAAGATCTAACCCAAAATATATTTCTGAAGCCTGGGGATGTCGTTGTAGTGCCATAAGTTTGCAAAAGACTACAATGATAATAACCAAAGCTACTGCGCCGTGATAATTGATATGTCGATTATCTCACAACTTATCAAGAAGAGCCTGTTTAGTCCCAGGCTTTCTGTGTTATGCGTGTTTCTCTTTCTGGCGTCATCGCCAGCGTTAGCCGAGAAGTGGTACTTTGAACCAAGCGTAAGAGCTAGCCTTGGCTACAGTGATAATTTGCAGCTTTCCACCAACTCAGAGATTGAAACTTTTACTTCGAGTATTACAGCTGATGCTGCTTTGGGTTTTCGTACCAATGTGAGTGATGTCAGTATTACGGCAAAGATGATTGATCGGCGCTTCGATGATAACGCCTATCTGAACACCAATAACCAGTTTTTCAACCTTAAGTCATCTTATCGATCAGGCCTTAATCTTTTTGGTCTTGGGGCTGCCTATGAACGGGAAAGCACCAGAACAAGTGAATTCGACTTCACTGGTTACTCTAACACCAATAAAATCAGAATAACCAAAGCGATAAGTCCATACTTTGACCGCACTTTAACAGAGCGTGCATCTATTCGGGTTGGCGGGAATTATACTGATGTGGCCTATGAAGATGCCGAATTTACAGGTCTAAGTGATTATACCAATAGTTCTGCATATACCTCGCTACAATATAGGCTCTCCGAAAGAACCACTCTACAAGCTGTGTTAAGTGCATCGTTATATTCTTCGACAGGTAGTCTCTTATATGGCTCAAACAAAACAGAGTTTGATACAACCAGTTTGCAGCTTGGCATTAATCACATGTTTTCTGAGACCTTGAGCTTAAATGCGCTTATAGGTCCTAACTATACTGAATCAACTTATACAAGTGGTACCACAGAAGAAGAGTTTAGTAGTGTTGGTAAACTGATAGATATTGGTTTAAGAAAACAGTTCGAGCTTGGCTCATTAAGTGCCTCCATAAAAACATCAGAAAGTGCAGGCGGCGCAGGTAAGATGACAAGCAAGAGCAGCCTGAATTTGTCTTTAAATCGTAAAATGTCTGAGCGAACAACTTTCGCCTTATCTAGCACTTTTCAGCAAAACGAAAGCGGTGGGGGGCGGACAGACCCAGGCGATGATAGAACCTATTTTTCCATTGAGCCAAGAATAAACTGGAAGGCTTCCCGTTGGTGGACTATTAGTGGTTCTTATCACTATCGGCAGTCGGAATACACCTCATCAGATGCTGGGCCCGCAGAATCTAACGCTGTGTACATTACTGTGAGGTATGTCTGGCCAAAAGAGTCTCTATCTAGGTGGATGGAGCTGTAGCGGCATAATTCCTGTCTGTTAATAGGGTTACTATTCTGTAACTAAGAAGTGTTCAGTATGGGTGGTGCACAGTAGATATGTTGCTTAAGCTTGAGCCATTATCTGCCACTGTGTTAGTGAGTGGCTTAGGTTATTAGAAGTTGAATATGGAATATACTGCGCGGTTCTATTTAGGCTAGATTGATAGCATATTTTTTACTTAATGTCCCTAGTCGCAAATTAGTGGTTATTAGACAAAATAGTTGGATGAGAGATGCAAGAAACATTAGAAATGGAAGATGAAAAGGGGCTAGGTGATTACCTGGCCATGCTTAACCGGCGGAAGAAACAATTCATAATACCCGCAATTGTTATTTTTGTTATTAGCATCCTATTGGCAATAGGGCTGCCTTCAGTATATCAATCAAAAGCTATTATTCTTATTGAGCAGCAGGAGATTCCGGTCGATTTGGTACGCTCTACCGTTACCTCATATGCCGGCGAGAGAATTCAGGTGATTAGCCAGAAGGTAATGACCACCGAGAATCTCTCTAAGATTATCAATACTTATGATCTGTACAAGGATGAAAGAAAAACTACAAGTATGAGCATCCTGGTCGAGGAGATGCGAGAAGAGATTAATTTGGAGATGATCAGTGCAGATGTAGTCGATCCACGTAGCGGCAGGCCAACAACTGCAACCATAGCGTTCTCCCTTTCATTCAATAGTGAAAGTCCGCGTATCAGTCAGAAAGTCACGAATGAACTAGTTTCGCTGTTTCTTAAGGCCAACCTTGCGCGCCGGGCAAAATCGGCAATTGAGACCACAGGGTTTTTGGCGGCGGAGTCGAAAAAGCTGGAGGAGAAGGTTTCCAAACTCGAAGCGAACCTGGCTACCTTTAAGGAAAAAAACGGTAATAATCTGCCAGAGCTGCAGCAACTGAATATCCAGTTGATGAATCGTTCAGAGAGTGAGCTTAAAGGTGTAGAGCAGCAAATCAGGACTCTGGAAGAGAGAAAGATATATCTCACATCGGAGTTGTCTCAAATTAGTCCTGATGCCTATGGTTCCTCTTCCAGAGGTAGCGTTGTGCTTGGGCCTAGAAGCAGACTGAAGGAGTTGCAGACCCAACTTATCTCGCTCTCATCCCATTACTCCCCAACGCACCCAGATCTTATAAAGATTAAAAAAGAGATTGCTGCACTGCGTACAGAAGTTGGCGCTACGGATGAAACTGAAGAGCTAAAAATGCAGGTTAAGGAGCTTAAGATGCAAAAAGCTCTGCTCCAGGATAAGTATTCACCTGAGCATCCAGACCTTAAGAAGGTGAATCGTAGCCTGGTACAGGCTCAAGATGCATTAAAAAAGGCCAAGAAAAATCAGAAAGAAGATGAAGATATTGAGGCGGATAATCCAATTTATCTTCAGTTTCAAAGTCAATTGGAAGCGGCAAAGAGTGAGCTTGATTCGCTGCAGAAATTGCGTAAGGAGCTGATGGATAAGGTGCGCGATTATGAGGAGAGGCTGATGAAGAGCCCTCAGGTTGAGCGTGAGTATCGTGATCTTACTCGTGATTATGATAACGCAATGGCTAAATACAAAGAGGTTAAAGCCAAGCAGCTAGAAGCTGAGTTGGCCGAGTCTCTTGAGCGTGAAAACAAGGGTGAGCGCTTCTCGCTTATAGAGCCACCTCAGTTACCTGAAAAGCCCTCTAAGCCCAACAGACTGGCCATACTTTTTCTCGGGTTTGTTTTTTCACTAGCTGGTGGGGTGGGTACGGTTGCAGTTGCAGAGGCGTTGAGTGACTCAATTAAAGATGTTGCTAGTCTGATTCAGGTAACAGGCTCACCGCCGTTGATCACAGTGCCATACATAGAGATAGATGCTGAAAAAGAGAAACAGGAGAAGTATAAGAAGTTGGCGATTAAGATAGGCTTGGTAGCTGTCGTGTTGATTATTATTCTCTTTCATTTCTTTATTAAGCCTCTCGATGTTCTTTGGTTCGTAGTAATGCGTCGTTTGGGTATTGGTGCGTAGCAATTTGATTGAGTAATTTAGTCAGTTAATCTTTATATTGAGATAGCAAATGGAAAGAATTCATGAAGCACTGAAGAAGGCAGAAGAGAAAAGGCACAAGACTACAAAGAGTGGTAGTCGTGCTGGATCTGTTCGGCCTACTGACCAAGTGGAACAGAAAGATTACTCTGCAATTGAGTATTCAGACACAAAGACTATATCTGTATCTTCTAAAGAGATGCTGGATAATCGTTTAGTGGCAGGAGTTAAGGGGCACCCACAAGCAGATGTATTTAGAATTTTACGTACTAAGATTCTACACAGGATAAGAAATGAGGGTATCAACACAGTAGCAGTTACCAGTCCCACTAAGGGGTGTGGTAAGTCTATGGTTGCAGCAAATCTGGCGGTAAGCCTATCCCTTGAGGTTAACCACACTGTTCTATTGGTGGATCTGGATATGCGTAATCCATCAGTGCATAACTACTTTGGGTTTAAACCTGAACATGGATTAGTCGATCACTTGGCTGGAGATATGGAGATATCGTCCCTCCTGGTTCATCCGGGTATAGAGCGGCTGGTGCTGCTGCCGTCAGCAAAAGCGATACAACACTCATCCGAACTTATATCCACTCCAGAAATGGCTGACCTTATTGATGATATAACCAATAGATATACATCGCGTATTATCTTATTTGATCTTCCTCCGCTATTACATATAGATGATGCTCTTATATTTCTGCCGAAGGTCCAGTCCAGCCTGCTGGTTGTAGAGGAGGGGGTTAGCACCCCTGCAGAAGTAAGGGAGTCTATGCGCTATCTGGAGAGTAGCAATCTCTTGGGTACTGTCTACAACAAGGCGCGTGAGCATGAACACTCACCATACTAGTGTGTAAATAATGTACGAAGAGTTTTTTCAATTAAATGAGCGACCCTTTTCGCTCAGACCTGACCCATCTTTTCTCTACATGGGGAAGTATCATCGCCAAGCATTGACCATGCTTAACTACGGCCTTAGAAGTGAGGCAGGCATTACGGTTATTACCGGTGAGGTAGGCTCAGGCAAAACAACATTGATTCATCATGTGCTCGATAGGTTGGATGACGATATCACTGTGGGTTTGATATCCAATACTCATGAGGCTTTTGGGGAGCTTCTCGAGTGGGTGTTGATGGCGTTTGGTCTCGATTTTAGAGGGAAAACCAAAACTGAGCTATACCAGGTTTTCAGTGATTTTCTTATTGAGGAATATTCTAAGAATAGACGCACAGTGCTGATAATTGACGAGGCACAGAATTTTGGAGCAGAGACTCTGGAAGAGTTGCGTATGCTCTCAAATATTAACTCTGGAAAGCATATGGTGTTGCAACTGGTATTGGTTGGGCAGCCAGAACTTTTGGAAATCATGAAGAGGCCAGAGCTGAGGCAGTTGGCCCAAAGGGTTTCTGTTGATTACCACATTCAGAGATTAAAGGTTAAGGACACCATGGACTATATTCGGTATCGCATGGAACATGCCGGAGGTGACCCTGATGTATTCCGCAGATCTGCCTGTGCTGTTATTCATTACTATAGTCGCGGTATACCCAGATTGATTAATACCTTATGCGATTTTGCCCTGGTATATGCGTTTGCTGATGAGGTTCGGCAGATAGGTGCAAAAATGGTTCTCGATGTGGTTAAAGACAAGCAGAGAGGTGGTATTTTTCCAATGCGTCAGGAGGAAGACGAAGAGGCGGTTAGGATAAGGAATCATCTTAAAAAGAAATTAGATTTAGATATACAGCCAATGCTGAGCAAGAAAGATATTTTTCAAAAAATGAGTGATAGTGAAGAGATAGAAGACCTATTCTAATGTCAGCGTATAGAAAGATATTACTTACCGGTGGAGCTGGATATATAGGATCACATACATGTGTTGAGTTGCTCAATGCTGGCTACGATGTGGTAGTAGTAGATAATTTGAGTAACAGCAGTAGAGAATCTATTAATCGAGTAGAAAAAATCACAGGGAAGACCATATCTTTTTACGAAATAGATATCTTAGATTCTGATGGTTTGCAGAGAGTATTCAAGGAGCATCAGATCAGTAGTGTTGTTCATTTCGCGGGGTTGAAGTCGGTTGGTGAATCTGTAAATAAACCGCTTGAATATTATCGGAACAATATTTCCGGAACAATTGCACTCTGTCAGGTAATGCAAGATTTTGATGTGCGTGACCTCGTGTTTAGTTCATCCGCAACTGTTTATGGTGATCCAGCATCTCTGCCTATCAAAGAAGACTTTCCTGTGTCTGCTACCAATCCTTATGGCAGGTCAAAACTTGTAATAGAAGAAATCCTAAAAGATTTATACGTATCTGATAGCCGATGGAATATTAGCTTGCTACGCTACTTTAATCCTGTGGGAGCACATAAAAGCGGGATGATAGGGGAGGACCCTAGCGGCATACCGAATAATCTTATGCCTTATGTTGCACAGGTCGCATCTGAAAGACTAGAAAAGCTATCTGTATTTGGCAGCGATTATCCAACTAAAGATGGAACAGGTGTGCGCGACTATATTCATGTGGTAGACCTGGCTAAAGGGCACCTGAAAGCGCTTGAATATATGCAGCAGAACGCTGGCGTTAACATCTTTAATCTTGGAACTGGCGAAGGCTATAGCGTATTAGAGATGGTGTCAGCATTTGAGCAGGCATCTGGTAGGAAGATACCATATGAAGTTGTAAGTCGTCGCCCAGGTGATATTGCGGCCTGTTTTGCAGACCCAACTCTTGCCGAAAGTGAGCTTGGTTGGAAGGCGGAACTTGGTCTGGCAGATATGTGTACAGATACATGGCGCTGGCAACGAGATAACCCAAACGGTTATGGGAGTGATGAATAAATTATGTAGAACGAAAGGCGGATTAGCTTAGCGTTATTTGCTGAATGTTCACCCCCTCACTCCAACCCTCTCCCCGAGGGGGAGAGGGGGTAAAAAAGAGTCCCTTCTCCCTAGGGTGAGAAGGTTAGGATGAGGGGGAGAGTCAAATTAAGGCGAATAGCTAAAATGTTGCCCCCTCACCCCAACCCTCTCCCCGAGAGGGAGAGGGGGTAAAAAAGAGTCCCTTCTTCCCAGGGAGAGAAAGTTAGGATGAGGGGAAGGGGCAGACTACGCCAAACCACTGAGGGTGACGTTTGGATTAAGATGTTAGTAGTAGTTTGGTCCTACAATCAGAGTATTTAACCATAATGGATGTAAAGTAGAGCAGTGAGTGATAAAAGACAAAAAGTATGCGTAATCGGACTGGGATATATTGGTCTGCCAACGGCATCCCTGCTCGGAACTAAAGGGTTTGAAGTTTATGGCGTAGATGTAACGCCATCTGTTGTGGAGACTATCAATCAAGGACGTATCCACATTGTAGAACCTGACCTGGATATTCTGGTTAAATCAGCCGTCGGTTCTGGCAATCTACGCGCTGGGTTAGAGCCAGAAGAAGCGGATATATTTATTCTGGCAGTGCCTACGCCGTTCAAAGAAAATCATCAGCCTGATTTGACATATGTGGAAGATGCAACACGTAAAATTGCACCCTACGTAAAACAAGGAAACCTAGTTATTCTCGAGTCCACCAGTCCAGTGGGAACAACAGACGAAGTGGTTGCAAAAATACTTGCAGAGTCTGGACATAATGTGGGAGAGGATGTGTATGTTGCCCACTGTCCTGAGCGGGTATTACCTGGAAGAATTCTAACAGAGCTTATTGAGAATGATCGTATAGTTGGTGGAGTTTGTGATAAATCTACCGAAAAGGCTGTGGAGTTTTATCACAGCTTCGTGCGTGGTGAAGTGTTAGCAACCAATGCAAGAACAGCCGAGTTGGCCAAGCTAACGGAAAATGCCTTTAGGGATGTGAATATCGCCTTTGCTAATGAGTTATCCCTAATCTGTGATGAGCAGGGTGTGGATGTATGGGAACTGATAGAGTTGGCTAATCGTCATCCTAGGGTAAATATCCTACAGCCTGGACCTGGCGTTGGTGGCCACTGCATAGCGGTAGATCCTTGGTTTATTGTCTCAGCTTCTCCAGAGCAGGCCAATCTTATCCGTACAGCACGTGAAGTAAACGATAGCAAGCCTAACTGGGTAGTGGATAAGGTTAGGGGGAGCGCACAAAAGTTTAAAAATCCAGTTATCGGTTGTCTTGGGCTGGCCTTTAAAGCTGATGTGGACGATTTGCGGGAATCGCCTGCTTTAGAGATTGTGAGGCAGATTAGTGCGGAGCAGCTAGGGGAGGTGCTAGTTGCAGAGCCAAATATATCTTCACATGATGAGTTTAAACTTTTGCCATATCAGGACGTGATTAAGCAGTCAGACATCCTGCTACTACTGGTCGACCATAAAGAGTTTCGTGGACTCAAGGCTTCTGAGCTAAAGGAGACCCTATTGATAGATACTCGTGGCGTGGTGAAATAGGTATGGGTGTTGAATCTAGTCGTACTACAGCGCTATCTTCATTTCGTGACTTGATAGCGGGGTCCAGGAACCGCTCTGTCAAGGGAGATTTATTCCTGTATACAGCAGCGGTTAAATTATTATGTTCTGATCTCAGTCATCATGTTTCTACCCATGGAGTTCGACAGTGAGTCTGAGAGTTCTAGCAGTCTTTGGAACTAGGCCTGAAGCTATAAAAATGGCGCCGGTCGTTATTGGACTGAAGCGTGCCGAAGGCATAGAGGCAAAGGTGTGTGTGACAGCGCAACACCGTGAGATGTTAGACCAGGTACTCAGCTTGTTTGATATAGTCCCAGATTATGATCTTGATTTAATGCGCCCTGGCCAAGATCTGTTCGATATAACCAGCAATGTACTGCTGTCCCTAAGAGATGTATTGCGCCAAGACCGGCCAGATATTGTATTGGTACATGGAGATACCACAACCTGTTTTGCCGCAGCTCTGGCAGCTTTCTATGAGGGAATAGCTATAGGACATGTGGAGGCAGGATTGCGTACTGGTGATCTCAGAGCTCCGTTCCCAGAAGAGGCCAACCGCACTCTCGCTGGGAAGTTAACCAATATCCATTTTGCACCTACCCAGAGTGCCGCAGATAATCTAATAAGAGAGAGTGTACCTGAGGAGCAGATACATATAACCGGTAATACTGTAATTGATGCACTACTAATGGTGCGTGATAAGGTTGCAGGCTATTCTGCAGCATATTGGAGTGATCTGTTTGGTGATCAGTTATACGAAAAGATAACTGACAAAAATAGAAAACTAATTTTGATTACTGGACATCGGCGGGAGAACTTTGGGCAGGGCTTTATTGATCTGTGTACAGCGATACGCGAATTAGCAGAGCGGCATGCGGATTGGGATCTACTTTATCCTGTACACCTAAATCCTAATGTGCAAAAGCCTGTATATGAAATACTGGACGGCCTATCCAACGTTCATCTTATTCATCCACAGGATTACGCCCCTTTTGTCTGGCTTATGGATAGTTGCGATATTATTCTTACTGACTCAGGTGGCGTGCAGGAGGAGGGACCTTCACTGGGTAAGCCTGTGTTGGTGATGAGAGATGTAACAGAGAGGCCGGAAGCTGTTGACGCTGGGACAGTTAAACTAGTTGGGACAGATCCTAAGCTAATTGTTTCAACTGTAGAACAGTTAATTGAAGATGTTGTTCTTTATGAGAAAATGTCGAAGGCACATAACCCCTATGGCGATGGAAAGGCCTGCAATAGGATTGTACATGCTTTGTTAGAGGAATATAGGACCAAATAATTTTGGTGGCATAATTATGAGCGTATATAACTGGAAAATTGGTTTGACACCTCTTGTTCTAATTGGTGTGGCATTCGGTCTGATCATGCTGATCTTCTTTGACGGACTTGATCACATGGTTTCTTACTGGTCAAGAGACGAGTATAGCCATGGCTATCTTCTACCTGTTATTGCAGCCTACTTTATCTGGCAAAAGAAAAATGATCTATCTGCGATAGAGTTCAAGAACAGTTGGTTAGGGGTGGGGATTTTATGTATTGGTCTATTTCTATTTGTGATAGGTGAGCTTAGTACCCTATATACAGTTCTTCAGTATTCATTCCTTATTTCGTTAGGCGGCCTGTTGTTGTCAATTATGGGCTGGTCAGCATTTAGGGTAATCTTGATTCCATTCGGCATACTCTTTTTTATGGTTCCCTTGCCGAATTTTTTATACAACAACCTCTCTTCGTTTCTTCAATTGATCTCTTCAAAAATTGGGGTTGAGGTTATTAGGCTGTTCGGCATTAGTGTTTTTCTTGAAGGTAATGTAATAGACCTTGGGCAGTTTAAGTTGCAGGTGGTTGAGGCCTGTAGTGGACTGCGTTACCTTTTTCCTCTGATGTCACTTGGTTTTATCGCAGCATATCTATATAAAGATGCCTTTTGGAAGAAGACTGTTGTGTTTCTTTCTACTATTCCTATTACAGTACTTATGAACAGCTTTCGCATTGGTGTGATTGGTGTGATGGTTGAGTTTTGGGGGCAGGAGATGGCAGAGGGATTCCTGCATGATTTTGAAGGATGGTTTGTTTTTATGGCCTGTACTGCAGTGCTTGTTGCTGAGATGTGGCTGTTGTCTAAAATTGGAAAAAATAGCTTACCATTTGGTGAGGTGTTCGCAATTGATCCGCCTGTGGCAGCTTCTACTTCAGGTGAAATAAAAGAGCGCGCTTTACCAAAGACATTCTTCGTAGCATTTGCTCTGTTAGTTGTAACAGCAATTTCCTCTGAAATTTTGCCTGAGCGAAGTGAGGTTATCCCAGAGAGGGCTACCTTCAGTGATTTTCCAATGGAAATTGGAGGGCGCGCTGGGAAGAAGAATGAACTGGAGAGTATCTATCTTGATGCTCTGAAATTAACTGACTATATATTGGCAGATTATGCAGGTGCTGACGGACAACCTATTAATTTCTATGTAGCATATTACGACTCTCAGCGTAAGGGGGCTTCAGTGCACTCTCCAAAATCTTGCTTGCCTGGTGGAGGATGGAGGATAAAAGAGTTTGGGCAAGTTGTGGTGGACGGTGCTGGTCCAGCAGGTGCATCTATATCAGTTAATAGAGCTATTATTCAGATGGGGGATGTGAAACAGCTGGTCTATTACTGGTTTCAACAGCGCGGAAGGGTGATGACCAACGAGTATTTGGTGAAATGGTTTCTGTTTTGGGACGCATTAACCAAGCAGAGAACAGATGGGGCGCTGGTTAGGATTACCACAATGGTTCCATCTGAACAGGATGTTGCAAAAAGTGACAAGTTGTTGCAAGAGTTTGCCAGAGATGTAGGTAAAGGGCTGGATAGGTATATTCCAGAATGAGTTTTCTATGTCTACTGTGGGGTTAGTCTCTTTTCTGATAGCTATTTCGCTATCAATGATGCTTATACCGCTGCTGGTTAGGGTGGGGCCTTCCCTTGGTCTTGTTGATGAGCCTGGTCCCAGGAAAATACACTCTGATGTTATACCGCGAGTTGGTGGTATAGCCATTTTTTTTGGATGTTTAGTTCCCTTGCTTATTTGGATGCCAGGTAGTGAACAGACATATTCGTTGCTGTTAGCTCTGGTTATTCTGTTTCTGTTCGGTGTTTGGGACGACATAAGCGACATAAATTTCAGAATTAAGTTTGTTGGGCAGATAGTAGCGGCATCAGTAGTTGTCTATTGGGGAGGGGGTGGAATTCACAACTTCCCTTTTGTTGCGGACAACTCGCTCCCGCCATATCTAGCTAATATATTTACTGTAATCCTATTGGTTGGAGTGACTAATGCAGTAAATATGTCTGATGGTTTAGATGGCTTGGCAGGTGGCACCAGTATGCTGGCAATCGGCTGTATGACTGTTGCGGCATATTTGGCTAGTGACTCTGATATAGTAATATTTGGCGCTTCTCTAATAGGCGCAACTCTGGGGTTTTTGCGTTTTAATACCTATCCGGCGCGTATCTTTATGGGCGACACAGGAAGTCAGATACTTGGTTTTAGCTCTGGCCTGATCTGTATTCTGGTTACACAACACAGTAATACTGCACTCAGCCCCATGATGCCCATTCTAGTTTTGGGCCTGCCTCTGTTTGATGTTTTCTTTGTTATCGCGCGTAGGATATATGAGGGGCGCTCACCATTTTCTGCTGATCGAAACCATATCCATCACCGGTTGTTAGAAATAGGATTCGCTCACAGAGAAGCCGTGTTTGTTATTTACGCCATACAACTATTTCTAGTGGTTACTGCTTTTTTAATGCGGTATGCAACTGACCTAGTACTGTTGGGTGTGTATACGGTGTTTTGTATAGCTATTGTTTCTATGATTTCTTTTGCAAGAAAGACTGGAGGAACCTTAAGTGGCTGGGTGGTTGTTTCACAGAAACTTCTGCAAAAGATAGGCCTGGGTAGTGGATTGGGTGAATTCAGAAAGTTTGCCTACTATCTGATGAGAGTATTATTCAGTGCTATTTTGATCTTAGGGGTGTTATGTATAGATGATATCCCTAAAGACTTTGGTGTGTTTGCTATTCTGCTACTGGTTATTTTACTGCCTACTTTTATTGTCATAAATGGGTTAACAAGTGCGGCGAGAAGGCTGGGGTTATATGTTACAGCTGGATTTGTTACATATTTCATGGAGGTGTCACAACAAGGAGGTAGTGTGCTTGCTGCCTATCTTCCGGTTCTGTTTTTAATCCTGGCAGTCGTGGTTCTGCTTCTGATCAGAATGGCTGGAAGTTCAGTAAGAGAGTTTTCATCTCTTGATTTTTTATTGTTAGCCATGGCTTTGATTATTTCAATATTCCCAGATGCAAAAGTCATGGATGGTGTTGATGCTGTATTAGTGATCGAGATTGTGGTGCTATTTTATGCTGTAGATGCCCTGTTTAATCGAAGAGAACGCTTGGAGAAGATGGTGTTGGCAAGTGCAGTTGTCTCGCTGGGTATAATTATTGTAAAAAGCATTTTCTAGCTCTGTTTTAATCATCTTCTTTGATCTGCCATTATTTTTTCTAGTTTTTCTGCCAGCGTCTGGCGATTATACTTTTTATTAACACAATCGCGCCCGTTTATACCCATTTGCTGGCGCAAGTCCTTATTACTGTGTAATTCCTCTACAGCAGCAAGCAGTTCACTTGAAGATTCAGGCTCGATACAGATGCCTGAATTAGCATCTTGAATAATCTCTTTTACCTCGCCCTCAACTCCCAGGATAATTGGACACTGCATTGCCATACTTTCGAATATTTTGGACGGGATAACCGATTGAAAAAGATCGGACTTCTTCAATAGTACTAAGCTTGCATCTGTAATAGACCAGAGGGCCGGCATCTTCTCTTTTGATAGTTGATGAACCATTATCACATTATCTAATCCCATCTCTTGCTTGGTGCGCAGAAGACGTTCTCGTTCTGCTCCATCTCCAACCATTAGAAAAACGATATCTGGGTTATTACACTGCTGGGCAGCTTCAAGTATGGTATCGAGATGGTGAGCCATTCCGTGCGTGCCAACATATGCGGCAACAAATTTGTTGGTTACGCCCAGTTCTTCAGCTAGATCGATATTTTTTTCTATGGGCTGGAAAAAATCTAGATTGACTCCGTTGGTTACCACATGAATTTTGTCGCTATCTATCCCTTTGTTAATCATATATGTTTTAAATGCATTGGTAACAACTACTATTTGATCAGCATTGCGATAGGCGAACATCTCTAGATACTCAAGAAATCTAATGATGGTTCTATTTTTTATAGCTCCTACAGTTAAAATAGATTCTGGCCAAAGGTCTCTTATTTCTAGTATCCATGGCGCCCGTTTGAGGCGGCTGACAAAATAACCAGCTAGGCCATTAAAGAATTGGGGGGATGTTGAAATCACCACATCAGCTTTAGCAGTGAAGATAGAAGTAAGGATTGCCATCTTCATGTAAAAGATGTAATTCCAAGTGCGCTTAATAAATCCCTCGTTAGCAGTTATATATGTCCAGACCTTAATTGCGCGAATACCATCCTTATCTTCTACTTGGTATAAACGGTTTTTGTATCCGGGGTAAGCTTCGCCCCTAGGATGGTGCGGTACACAGCTAATTACTGTAACCTTATGGCCGGCCTTTACCCACTCTTTACAATGCTCGTAGGTACGAGTTGCAGGCGCATTGACTTCGGGTGGAAAGTAGTGGGATAGAAAGAGAATGTGCATTAGTCGGCTCTCACAATCTTGTAGCTTACTTCAGCTGGTAGGTCGGTTGTGGTTGATATTATTAGAGACTTATTTTCTTGTCTGATACCAAATTCTGGGCAGTACCAGCCTGACTCAATCCGTGTGGATATTTGTTGTTCTTGACTGTGCATGATTGTAACCTGCGCAACTACTCTGTTCTCAAGAACCAAACTCCAGCGTCCAGCTTCTTTTTCAATAAGTTCAATATCAGGGTGGAAGTGCAGAAAAGAATCTATTCTATGAATGCCTTTGCCTTGGATGAGGTCATTAATAACAAAGGAATCTCCATTATCCTTAAATTCGCACAGAATTTTTCGTTGATGAGTTATGCGGCCTGCAACCTGAGGAAATCCGCTATAGCTGCCACGGAACTCTATACATCCATCTTCAGTGTGGGCAATATCTGCCTGTAGTTTTTCTGCTCTTCTGGCAACTCTAAATTCTCCCCAGATCTCCGATTGCTCCTGCCCATCAACTGATACTGTATTATGTGCTGCTGTGCTGCGTACGTAACTGCGCATTTTGCCAGCTTGATACTCATAGACTCCAGAATCTACCACAAGCATCTGGCCATCCAGCATTAATTCAAAGCTGAGGAAATCGCAATGAGTATGACCTGGTTGATAATCTGGGCCGATATCACCGCAATCAATTAGCAACATGTCACCTTTGCGACGATAACCGTAGAGGCCGCTATCTGGTTCATTGATTAACTCTATTTCGTTAGTATGATAGGGGGGCTTTATATCATAAAGGTTGCCAGCATATTCATACAGCTTGGCAACTGATGGCGCCGCATTCTTAACCGAATCATTAAGCAGTGGGACAGTCCCATCTGGAGTGGTGATGCGATGCAAAAATGCCAGTCCGCGTTCGACACAGTTTTCCAGTGCGGTCTCTACATCTACACCGAGAATACCTGAATTGCTCTTACTCAAATTCAATAGATCCAACAGATTTTCCAGCATCAGCGCATGATAATGTGGCGAGCGCTCATAATGTCCGCCATCATCAAGAAACTGCTCTGACAGTTGTTCGAGTAAGAGGCGTTTGCCTCTATTCAACCAACGCGTTGCATTACTCCCCTGAAAGAATACGCCAGCAAACAAAAGGGCCTTAATATTCTCAAAATAATGGTTTGCAAGAATATGCCTTTCATCATTCCGCTCTAACCAGAGGGTTTGCTCATACAGGCTATCCAACCAGTGAGTAGGCAAGCGCTTGGGCGCTGAACGTCCCAGCATAAACGCCACCCAGTTTACGATACGTAGGCTTGCAGTGTATGGCTCCCATGCAGGATGGGTGCCCTGAGGATTGTTTTTAATCCAATTTTCTAACAAGAACTGTTTATTATCCATAGAACGATTGGTATCGCGTAGTTGATCAAAGTAGTGTAGGTGATAGCACCAGAGTCTGGAGCTGTTCGAAGGGTTCCAGTTAACGTGAGATTCCTCAAACTCAATGGTCTGATTGAGACAGGTAAATGAGTTTTCAGAGTCTTGAAATGTTGTGACGGGTAACAGTGGTTGCAGGTATAGCTCTTCGTTTACTCTGGCCAAGGTGCCTGGCTTTACGGGTATTGCCGGAAGGCCACGGCGAAGCAATAGAAACGCTAACTGAACAGGCTCTAAATACCTTAAGGTATGATATAAACGTAAAATATTTTCGACGGAAACCGCCATATTAATCCTGTAACTGGTTTACAATATCAAAACACGCATTGGTGGCTCAACGATTTCATCGAATGGAATCGGTGAGGAATACGCGGAGGAACCATCGTTACCATTCTTGATACTGTTTGGCAACCATTCTCCTGTTAGTTTAAGATATTGTTGGTATTTTTCTACTGAAGGTTGTTGCTGGCCATCTTTCATGTATTTGTCGTTATGTATGTATATATGTATGTGAATAGACTTACTCGAAGCTAACAGTTCATGAGTAAGTTATATTATTTCACCCTGGCAGGTTTTCTGGGTGATCACCATGACCGTTTATATCATGTTATCTTTCAAGTACATTATATGCTTTATTGTAAAACTGACAAATACAATCCTTTTAAACTCCTAATATAATTTTCAATGCTAAATCTCTCCAGCGCTTTGGAACGGTTTGCAGCACTTATTGATTCTCTAAGTTCGCGATTATTACATAATAAATCCAGACGGCCTGCCAGCTCCCCTATATCTCCAGGATTAATTAAAAAGCCATTGATGCCATTCTCAACTACTTCTGAGATGCTTCCTACGTCTGTAGCAACTACTGGTACACCACAACTCATGGCCTCCAAAATAGTTAAAGGCTGATCCTCACTATGTGACGGCAATACAAATACATCAGCATCACTGTATGCTTTTGCTAGCGATTTACCATTAAGAACCCCAGTAAAAATAACATCTTCGGCACCTGCATCTTTAAACTTCTTTTTTACATAGCTTTCATTTGGTTTAGTATCGCCTGCCCCTACAATCACCAATCGAATATCTGTTTTCCGATTAGACCTTAAATCCATATAAGCAGCAAGAAGGTCGAGCAACCCTTTTTCTGGTTTAATATGCCCAACAAATAATAATGAAACATGACTATCAACTTTTTTTGGTTGCTCATAATCAAAAGATATTGTAGACGGATTTCCTAGTACGGTTATTGGTGCATGAGTTGGAATATGCTGACTTATTACCTGGTGCATATGATTGCTTAGCACTACAATTCCAGACATCCTAGAAATAATATATTTAATTAGGTGCAGTTTAAGTCCATGCGCACTTCGCAACATAGCTTCTAATCTGCCACCATGAATATGCAGTATAACAGGCATGCCTAATCTTCTAGAGAGAATCGCCATTACACCTTTTTCATATAATGCAATACCGGCAGATGTGTGGATATGAACCAGTTGTGACGATTTACGCTTCTCCTGGAGTAGTCTATATAATCTCACTAGTAATTTTATTGATAATTTTATCCTTCTAAATAGCCTTTGTTCGTGATGCGAAACGTTCAATACTTCATAGTTTATTTTCTCTATATAGCCATGTTTTACAATGGTATCGACGAGAATTGATTGCCCACCTACAGGTGGAGGCAAAGGCCCTATCATCAATACGTCCAATTTAACATTGGTCCGCATAATGGCATCTCACATATAGGAGGGGCGCAGGTTTATTAGGCATGGTCCCAATATTACTCCAAGAAAGTTCATTCATTAAATTTATACTTCATTATGTTTTCAAGGGCCTTAATTCGCGTACGCTGCAATTCCATGTACCCTCCTTTATAACGATTCCTCTTTGCACTCTGAACAACATTGTTTTTAAGAGAAGACATTAGATCAAATGTTTCTCCGTTAGTACTTTGCGACTTGAATGACATATAGGCATGCCATAAAGCCACATCCTCAATCCCCTCTCTCCAGGCCTCTTGACGTTTGCTTGTAACTGGGCCGCTTTTACCTCTATATATCATTCCCATACTAGGAAAAGCGCTGAGTTGGTCTCTCCACTGGCCTCCTTTATCATTCCATACCCAAAACCCTGCGCCATTCAGACCATTAACAAAAGTATAACTGTGATGAAGTCTATAATTTGTATGTGGATCCAGTTGTTTTAAGCTGTCAGTTCTATAATGCCAAAGATCTTTAAACAGTTTTTTATTCATATATTTATTGTTGTGCTTTTTAATTTGGATATCACTGGTAGGTACGCAATGAATATCTATCGCATCGGGGTGCTGTGATATTAGTGCTGGATCCAGCCTATGTGTTGTGAATGTTTTTATAGTAGGGTCTACCTCTTTCGATAATCTGGAATACGGTACAACCACATCTAAGAATCCGTTTTTAGCAGATGGTTCATCAAACCAGTAAAACGCATAGTTATTGTTACCAAGTCCCAGGTTAAGCATATGCTCCTTGATCAGTCTGACCCACTCTTTTATGAATGCCTTATGCCTAGCACTATTCAATCTTGGTGGATTGGTGGCGCCATAATAATTTAGCAATCTACGCGACTCATGCTTCATATTTGTCCATATCAACCAAAGATCCACTTCTGGTCTAAGTTGTATCATTTTATCTAGTTCAGTGAAATCCAACTGCATAGGTTCTACAAACTTTTTTGTTATATGGTCGACTTTTGGCCAAGGAACTTGTTCGTGGAGTACAACTTGTACCGTATTATGAGAACGCTTAAGTGCACGGGCGTGTTTTTTTTTGAACCTCTCTTTCACCCTCCCTTTAGATAAATATGCCCAGTTAATTGTCTTATGCACATCTTGATATTTTAGATCAATGGGATAAACTTTAATCCCGACATTAAGTACTTTTGATTCCGTTAGTTCATTGCTCAAAATCAATTTACCATTATAGTCACCGTGTTTAATGTGTGACGAGTCAAAAAAAACCCACAACTGCCTGACAATGCCAGGCTCAATAGATATTACATCTGATACTGGCAGCAAAGCATCATCATAAAAACCAAAGTTACTCGCGACAACATGGGTAGTTAGATGATAGTCAATATTGTTTGATGGCCACATTATGTCGCCTTTTTTTGAAAGTAGTTTTATTTTAATGTTAAATTTTAGTAACTTGTTTGAGTTATTAGCAATGCTGACTGCAAGTGGCTCGATTTCATTACCGGCCATGTGAAGTTGAATTTTGTCAGGTTTTGAGGCTTCTTTCCGAATAAATGGATTACTACTATTGGACCAAAGGTCATTCCCGGCTAGCGTCGTAATACTCACTAACTCACCTGTATTCTTTCTAAAATAGCTTGCAACTAACTTGGCAACATCACGATCTGTGCTCGTATAAGGGAGGCCTAATTCCTCATCTGTCTCTAACAATACGTCTGTCTGCGATTTAACACGGCTTTCTATAGCTGATAAATCGTCCAAAACTGATAAAGCCAATGCTTTACCGCCCATCTTAATAACTTCCCTAGCTGATTCAATTAATGCCAGCGATGTCATTTTCTGTTTAATTAACTGAAGATGCTTCTTCACATGGTCATCAATAGATATTATTTTTGGCCCATAATGTGGGATGCTTTTTGTGTTTGCATTTGCATCGTAAACCTCAATTTCATCAAGATTTAAATAAAAACCACCTGAAACAACATAAAGTGTAATATATCTGCCGCTGTCATTTAGACCTTTGAGAGTAAACTTGTGTGAAACGTTACCGCGTGTTTGCACTACGTGCTCATTTACTAAATTACCAAGATATTCCCAATTCCTTTGATCATTAGATATATACACTAGGGCCGCCAATGGTAGTGCGACATCACCACCAGAGTGAGCGCCTAGCCTAATCTCTCCTATGATCTTCTGCGAACCCATGTCGAAACTTATCTTTACACCAGGTTTTCTTTTCATCGCCCACGTTACTGTATCTTTGGATGTCCACGGGGGCACTACCGCATTTAATAGCTTTGTATCTTTAAAGGCATTATCAGTTAGATTAAAGTCGTCACCACCCTTGCTAAGTGCATAATTTGGCTCTATGGAATATGACGCTTTTTTCCCCAACAGAATATTGTGTGCATTAGCCCACAATACATTTGAGAACAAGAGCAATAACAGCAGAAGCACATTCGTGATCTTGCTCATTCTGACGTCACCTTATCGCACTCCCCTAGAAGCCTCATAAACAGATTTTCATACTCTGTAGTTAGTTTGTGAACTGACAAGTTTTTATGTGCGTAGTCAATTGCTGCCTTATGCATATCATTCCATTCTACGCTAGATGATTCAGAGAGTTTTTGGATTGCACCGCATATTTCTTCTGGTTTATTTGGGTCAAACAAAAACCCTCGCTCATTGTCACCAATCAAATAACCATGATCACAAACATTAGAAGCAAGTACTGGCCGACCTGATGCGAGCGCTTCACAGATGACATTTGGAAGCCCCTCATATAAGCTTGGATGGACTAATGCATGGTGTGATCGCAATAGCGCAATCACATCATCCCTTTCACCTAACCAGGACCACTTTTGTCCAATCTCTATACACTGATTTAATTTATGCTCTAATTTGACAGCATATTTAAGGCCTTCAGGTGTCACATCCCTTCTTCCAACCCAACTGACAGTTGGTACCCACCCATTCATTTTGTGAAATAGTTTCAGTGCATAAAATAAATTTAGTCCATTTTTTACTGCATCTACCCTGCCTATAACCAGTAGCTTTAAGTCATGCTTGTTTTGTGGAATATGTAAAGGCGCTGTATATTCATCAATGTTAAACCCATTGTATATTGAAGATACTTTATTTATTAGATGACGATAGTTCTGAGTAAGCCAATCCTTTTGTGTAATAGAGTTTGCAACTACGTGATCTGCCAGCCTATAGCAATTACGTCTTAGATATGATCCGATTTTAGATTTATCATCTAAATAATTAGATCTTTCTGACACAACCAACTTAATATCTTTATGCCAAATTCTAGAAAGTTCAGCGTATAGATTAGGATTATTTAAGAATGACAAGATAATGTCATATTTATTCTGGCCTAGTAGTTTAGTAAGTTTGTGTATTATTTGAACTGGTTTTGGCCTAGTTGCTTCGCAGTGGATGATTGAAATATTTGCCGCATCAATCCGACTTCTAAAAAAGTTGTATTCCGGATAATAGATAAATATTTCAACATCATGCCCCCTTTTTTTTAGGCCACAAGCAAGTTCCACAAGCTGTCGTTGTGCTCCGCCAGAGCCAAAATGGTCTATAACACATAAAAGCTTCAAAACCACCCCCTAGTATTTCATTGCAAACCATGCCAAATGAACCATTGCGATGATTGACAGCCAAACTAACCGCCAATTATTAAGCCTTTTTTTCTCAGCATATTTTGAAAAATCTGGTTCAATTGCTAGAACGAGTAATGCAACAGTAAAACCACCAAGATGCCTTGTTTCTAGTGACGTTAATGCAACAATCATGGAAAATCCAACATAAACTAATAAAGCAAACATAAGTGGTGGTGATCGTGTCCTGCGCCTTAATCCTACGACATTTATTGCGCCAACTATTGCCATAGGCATGACAATGAATAAATAAATAGCATTTAGCGATTTTAATAAATGGTAGATCGTAGTTAGTTGAAAACCACCCCAAAATGGGATCGGGTAAACATGGAGATAATATGTCCCAATGACCGCCCTAACTGGCAATGGTGTATTAACAACATACTTTTCACCTAAAGATACCAGGCTGTTTTCAGAACCCCATGTCTTTCCAAATTTTACATCTTCTTGCAAAGAAGACATGTAACTATAATTTAACAGCAATAAAGCTAGTGATATTAATAACGTTAAGGCAAATACAGTTCTTGAGATATAATTTCGCGAACATAAAACCCATGTACCCATACCCATCGCTGCCATCACTACAGGTATATACTGGTACTCTGCACGCATGTACTTATAGCTAACAATCCATACTACAGATACCATACCAACCACAACCACATATCTCAGCTTCGGAAGTACGAGCAGTTTAACCCACAGATATAAAAGCAAAGTCGTAGAAAATAAAATAAAGCTATCTCTCAAGTGAATAGATGCATATAACCAAAATATCCCGCAAAAGGAGTAGAGATATGTGAATCTTCTTAGCCGCTTCTTATCATTACCCCAGATTGCCTTTACTATTTTTATAGATATAACACCAGTCAAGGCTACGAGACATACGTTGAATGTGATACCAATATATGGGCCTATCCCCAAATCAAGATAGTGCATGAATCTGTATACTTCTCTCCAAATATACACAGCCCCACCACCATCTGTTTCATAACGCAATTGATCCAAAGACAGATTAGATTGAAGATCAGAGGATAATTCATAGAAAAGACTTGCATCAGACTTCAACTGATGAGGATCTTTTAGGTGGGTTCTGTAAAATGCTGCCACACCTGAGCTAAGTAGGCTTGTCGAAAATGAAAGAAGATATATATCTAGCTCAAACTGCCCTTGAGATCTGGCTAGATATATTAGTATTACTCCACTTATCAAGTAGATGAATATTATCAATATAGGTTGAATATGGCCTAGTGCTATGAACTGAACCACAAGTCCCACAAACAAAATAATAGCTGCGATTATTTTAACATTCATCATGATGGTATAAATTTCACTCGGTAATACTCAAACTATGTCGGCAACTAAGAGATTTGGCGGAATCCAACAAATTGTTGAATTTATACCTAACCACAGCACATATAATCAATAATCTCATCCTGGCTTTGCAGCCAACACCGTATGATAGCTGTATCTACGAAACACTTTATCCCTTCTTCCAATCATATTTCCAAAGCCATGTTCTTCTTTATAAATACGTAACTCAATCATTTCTATAATCAGGCGGATATTTTTTCAATGACTCTCTTCGTAAATATTCTCTCCGCAAGAATCCCGCTGATTTTCGGATGAATGGTATACTGCTAAGATAACGCCTAACTGAACTGCGACTATCCAGTTTTACTTTTACATCAGGAATCGTCACTTGACTTAAATCCTGACGTCTAAGCTGTGTTGATATCTTATTATTTAAGCGTTGCAATGAAAGTAGCCACACTAAATTGCCATAAGCCTGCGAGCCATGTGACAACTTTGCGTTGTCACTATTTATAAAACAATCGATAAATTCACGTAGCTTTGCTTGATTAAAAAAACCCATTTGCTCGAAAACCCCAAAGAATTCATTAGATCCATGCTGCTCAAGTTCCTTCCTTAATATGTTAATTGACCATGTCCTATAATCATGATAGTTAGGCCTAAGTTCTTTTCGTGCCAATTTAGAATTGCCTTTCATTGACTTATTATTTCTTGCCCATGGGATGGACGCTATATCACTACCAAGTAATTCTAATACTTCAAGGTAAACATTATCAGTACGCGCTGCTGGATGTAATGACCACATATATCCATAAACTTTTGGCGAGGTGAAAACTTGGTATACGGTGCTGGTACCAGAATAATTAATAACGCTCATGGTATGCGCTATTAAGCCACGCATATAAAAAGCCTGTTGCTCATGCTCATATTTGACATAATCGGGCTTATCACCTGTCCTAAGGTGCATTGCGGCTATTTCTGCCTGTAGCTCTTGGGTAGCAATCCTGGCTTCTCGCATATCCAGCAAATCAAAATAATTAAATATCTTTATCGGCAGTAGCTCCAGAACTGTTCTTTTTGAAAATTCTGAACGGCCAACAGAATCACCATAACTACCTGCTAATACCAGTGAATTAGCCACTGCATTGTCTTTAAACCAGTCCATTCGATGTAAATGAATTGGAGAGGTAGCGGCGCCTAGTATATTAGCCATGATTTCGATATTATTTTCCAAGTCACCTTGATCAAGAGGAACATGTTGCCACCTAAACTTATACATATCCGCTAGGGTTTTTGCATATTGAACATCTCGTGAATCTACCAGCCCCCAGGTCAGAGCAATAATTTCAGATTTGATCTTGCCGCACGCTTTTAAGTGATGGGCGATGCCTGCAACAATCCTGCTATCTAATCCACCTGAGAGTAATACGTATATGGTTTCGTATCCATTAGCAACACCTTGTATTTCTTCGCAGAGCAACTCAAATAAATCAGCCGCGGCTTCTTTAGGGTTTTTCCAAATCACACCATGTTTAGGTATGTCTAATAATTTAACGTCACCCTTGTCGTCTAATGAGGATAGCCAAGGCTGTCGTTTGATCTGTTTAAATAATGTCCTATCACCTAATGCATAGCCATTGGCAAGTATGGACATTACAGAAGAAAAGTCCCATTCAAGCACGCTTTCCTTATTGCAGACATTAATAAAATTGGAGCTCCAAGCTCTATCCGTCCCTTGGTACATTGGCGGCGTAAATAATTGTTGTGGATTTAGGTGAGTCATTGAGTTTCTCCAGGCAGTCAGAATACCCTACTTCCGGTGCCGCACCGCTACATTGTTTTCGAGATAGTATTAGAGATGAGGTCAAGCCATTTATGAACTATTGTTTTGGTAGAAAACCGTTGAACATTATTTATAGCATTTTTACCTAAATACTCCCCCAGTTTTTCATTTTCAATAACCCTGCATATTTCCGCTTCCATTTGTTGCATATTTTGATCCTCAACCAATATACCATCAATCTCGTTTTCTATGATTTCACCAGGACCAGACACACAATCGAAACTGATACACGCACAGCCTTGAGACATAGCCTCTATCAATACCATAGGAAACCCTTCATATCGGGAACTCAGTACAAAAATTGAGGATCGCTGTAGCTCTTCTTTTATGTTTGAACAAAACCCTAAAAATACAACATTTTCTTGTATGTTAAGCTTTTTGGACAGAAGCATTAGATGCCTTTTCCCTTCATCTCCTGAACCTGCTATTTTAAGTTTCCAATCAGGATGATCCTCTACAACTTTGGAAAATATTTTTAATAAATTATCAAACCCCTTGCCTAACCACCTATTTAAGTTACCAGATGCTAAGATTGTCTTATCTCTTTCCGGCATTATTTTTATTGGCGGGAAATCAACTGGGTTTGGCATAACGGTTACGTTTGTTAAAAAACCTTTATAAAACTCGTTATAATCATAATCAGTTAACACCGTAACGGCATCGGCCATTTTATATAACCATCGACGTTCTACCCATGAAAGCAAGTTCATGCCACATTTGTGATTTGTATGTTCTGTGGCAACTACGGGAATGTTTGATGATTTTGAAACTATAATAGCTTTTCCATTCATCCCCTTCATAAATGAAATAACCGCATCGATATCATTTTCTTTTAGTAAACGTCTAAATCTTACAAAAAACTTAAACTTTTCTATTATTTTAGAAAAAATGTTAGTTTGTATTTCGCCTTCCTCGAATAGAGGTACCAATTTGATATTTTTATCTAAAGTGTATGCGGTATCTGAAGAGTAATAAGTACAAATTGTTACAGCAATTTGCCTTCTAGATAGCTCGTTGGCAATTATTGATAACACACGTTCTGCGCCACCTCCACCCAAGCTGGTAATAATAAATAAAATCTTCATTTTTATTTGGCAAAAACTTTTAAATAAAAGCAGGTGCTATTCATGCCTGTCCTACGGTATATACTTATGCTCCAGATAATGTTCCTTATTATTATAGAAACTACAACAGCAAATACCGCTCCATTTAAACCAAACAAAGGAATTAATAAAAAGCATAATAAAATATTAATAAATGCAGAAATAAAGCTTCCGTTTAGAGTGGACTTTGCATTATCAGTCATATTTAATATCAATCCACCAGAACCAAGCATGACATTTATTAATTGCGCAATACTAATAAATAGCAAAGTATTATATGCGGCAGTATATATATCGCCAAAGACAAAACCCAATAACGTATGGCCAAAGAATATAAAAATAAGGAAAATTGGAACAGCAGCTAAAGTGACAAGTATCGAAGTAGTAACAAGCAGTTTTTGTAGTATCTTTATTTCGCTATTATTATACATCCGAACGATGTGTGGGGCTATAACAGGGTTTACGACCAAAAGACCAATCGCTACAAAAGAAGCGGTTTGGTAGCCAATTTTAAATAACGCAACATTTTCCTCTGATGAAAGTAGCCCTAACAATATAATTGCAACTTGGCTATTCAGGATATCTATTGATGACCATAAGATCAAGGGAACTAAACTTTTACTCCACTCTTTAAGCTTATAGCTGGGCTTGTTAAATTTTAAACCCTTCGGCATATTAATTATTAGTAATATAGCTCCTGCAAGAAAAGCAATAAACGCTCCTAATAATGTGTACTGAACGGCCAGAGCAGAAGAAACTTCCAAACCTACTAACATAGATACTGCGAGTAGGCTTACGGTCACCAATGGCCTTATTAGTTGTTCAGGCAAATTACCCTGTACAACTTTATGGAACCCTCTTAGGGTGGCGCCTCGGGCATTCCCAAAGGCGACCAATGGCAGAAGTGATAATGCCCAAAAAAAAGATATTGCTTTTATATCTGTTGGGTTCCAGATATTCCAAGCGGTAATTGCAGAAACTATAATTGTTAAAGTTGAGTAGACGATTACGAAATAATTTGAAAGCATTAACAGGCCTTTTAAATTCCTCCAATTATTTGATTGATATTCTTTTGCAACCTCCCTAACAATAAGAGTGGGTAAACCTTCTTGAGTTGGAATGCCAAGTAATGCAACTACAGAAAGGACAAAAACATATATTCCATACTGTTCAGGGCCCAATAGCCTCGCTAGTAATACACCATTCAATAGCATTAATATGGTATTAAGTATTCTTAATACCATATTTCCACTAAATCCCTTTATCAACTGTTGTCTTAAAGTTGCGTTTGCCATGATCTTAATAGTTAATATTCCTCAACAAGGACCGCGGCATTAATTCTGTGAGATGCCATAAGCTAAATAACAATGCTGCCATTCATTTAACTCCACAAAGATTGCTGTCTACTAAATCAATATCGACTGATCTACTATGCGCCCTTAATTTTTCTGTCGCTTAATGTACTCGCTCATTACTTGCTCATATCAACTAAATGTACGTTTATGGAAATGTCTGTGGGTCTATGGGACGCCATTTTCTAGTTGGATATTTAACGGCAGTAACAGATTTTGCGATGCGTAAGAATTTAAATATGAGCATGTTTGTTATATCAAAGATTCCAGCTTTTATGCTTTCAAACTTCCAACATACCAATCCATAGCCTCAACCATGCCTTCACCTATTCTATGACTTGGTTCATACCCTAGCAGTTCCTTAGCTTTGGTAATATCCGCCAGTGAGTGGCGTACATCTCCAGCACGGAACTCTCTGTACGTGGGGGTCTTTTTCTCTAATCCTTTTACCTTCTGGATTAACAGTTCTTCAATCATCTCATAGAGCTGGTTCAGGCTGGTTCGATCATTTAGTGCTACATTGTATACCTGATCTGTTGCAGCGCTATTATCTGTCAGCGCAGCCAATAGATTCATCTGTACTGTGTTGGCTATGTAACAGAAGTCCCGGCTTGTCTCTCCATCTCCATTAATGAAGACCTCTTCACCTTTCAATATACTCGCTACCCATTTTGGTATCACTGCTGCGTAGGCGCCATTTGGGTCCTGGCGTTTTCCAAAGATGTTGAAGTAACGCAGGCCTATGGTCTTGAAGCCGTAGGTGCTGGCAAAGACACTCGCGTAGAGTTCATTTACCACCTTGGTTACTGCATATGGGCTGAGAGGGTTGCCTATTTTATCCTCTACCTTTGGCAGGTCAGGATGGTCACCGTAGGTGGAGCTGGATGCTGCATAAACAAAGCGTTTCACTTTTGCGTCTCTTGCAGCAACAAGCATGTTCAGGAAGCCATCAATATTGGCGCTATTGGTACGAATTGGGTCTTCGATGGATCTTGGTACCGAACCTAGCGCCGCTTGATGGAGGACAAAGTCTACGCCGTTGCAGGCCTTGTTGCAGGTTTCTAGGTCTTTTATATCGCCTTCTATGAGGGTGAAGTTATCGGCGTTACTAGGTAGCCCTTCAGTCTCAAGTGTAGCAGTAGCATCTTGTATAGCCTGGTCTATGTTGTGTTGGTATCCGGTTTCAAAGTTATCCAGTCCAACAACCTTTTGCTTCAGTATCAGGAGGTTTTCTAACAGGTTAGAGCCAATGAAGCCTGCGACACCAGTGATAAGCCAAGTGTATTGGTTTGTTCTCAGGTGGTCTTGGAGTTGTTTGTATTTAGTCATTACGTTCCATAATTCATATGCGCTTGCGGCTGGTTTCACGCGGGTCTTGGCAAAGATGCTCAAAATCTGCTGTTAATGCTGGTTTTGTCATTTTTTTCTAAATGATTGACCACAATAGATAATTCGGTTTGATTCTTCAATAGTAACACTACTGCCATGTGATCTCATACAGTTACGCAGTGCCAGTGCAGGGATAATTTACTCAGTAATCGACACTGTCAGATTATCCTTTGATTGTTTTGTGCCTTGTTTCTACGCTGGAGCATGGAACATGAAATTCCTGGTTCCAGCGGTCAAGCCTTGGGATATTGAACAGGGGGGGGGCTGTGGGGTGACGAATGAAGAGGCCGCCGTATGCCGTTAAGCTTGGCGGATTAGTTGAATTACGGACATTGTGATGGAATGAGTTTTAATCTGTGGTTCCCTAACGTTAGACGGTCTAATAATTAGATTGCTATAATGCCACTTCTGTTAATGTCCTTCTAAGAAAAGCTATTTTGGGAAGCCAGTGAAGGTAGGGCTCAACTGAATAGATCAAGTTGCCCAAGATATTATGTCCCAATATTTGAAACATATAGATGTTTCTTAATAGATGCTATTCTAGGATGGCTCGATAATTACCATAAAATTTATATATGAGGTGCTGGTGTGCATATGACAAGGAATTTACGTTTTAAACCCCTTCTCTCCATTTTGTTGATTCTGTCCCTGATTCAACTGTTGGCCTCCTGTGGCGGGGCTGAGGATCGCAAGACCAAGTATTTTGAGAGCGGAATGGATCTCTACGAGCAGGGTAACTACGTAAAAGCCAAGCTTGAGTTCAAGAATGTACTGCAAATTGACCCTCAGGATGCTGAAGGGCACTACATGCTAGGGCAAATTATGGAGAAGGAGCAGAACTGGCGCCAGGCCTACGCTCTGTTCTTGCGGGCGGTTGAGCTTGATCCTAACCATGTTGGGGCTTTGACTCATCTGGGGCGTCTGTATGCTATGAGTGGAGCTCCGGAGAAGGCAATTGAAGCCGCTGATAAGGTGTTGGTGCAGAAGCCTGGCGATGCAGCTGCCATGCTCCTTAAGGGGCTAGCCAAGGCGCGCATGGGCAATAAGGAGGATGCGATCCAGGATGTGGAATCAGCAATGAAGGTTGATTCCAAAAATATGGATGCAATCTCACTTCTTGCCGCCCTTTATGCAGATCTTGGCAAGATGGATAAGGCTATAGCGCTGGCCAAGAAAGGGGTAGAGGAAAATCCCAAGCACATGGGGATTCACCTGCTGCTGGCGCGGATGTATGAGAAAGCAGGTAATACCGATGGTGTGTTTGATCTGCTGAATCAGATGGTCGCAATCCAGCCAGATAATCTGGCCAATCGCAATCGACTTGCAGCTTACTATCATGCCAAGGGCAAGGGGGCAGAGGCCTTAAAGGTTCTGAGGGAGTCTGTTGCCGCAAATCCTGAAAGTGCCGACGCTAAATTGGCTCTGGTTGAATACCTGGGAAGAGATAAAGCAACCAGAGAGCAGGCTGAGATGGAGCTGCAGAAGTTTGTAAAGGATAATCCTGAAGACTACAAACTGCAGTTTGCCTTGGCCAAGGTGTATCTAGGGGAAAAACGCTTTGAGGAGGCTATGAGTCTCTATCAATCCATATCCGATAAAGATAAGAACGGCAAGGATGGTATCGCCGCCAAGACTAAAATTGCCGGCCTGTTGATGATGGAGAAGAAGCTAGATGAGGCCAAGGCGTTGGTCGATGGTGTGTTGGCTGAAGACCCTAAGAATGAGGATGCGCTGCTGACCCGGGCTGCTATATCTCTTTCTTCCGAAGACAGTGACAAAGGCATTGCTGACCTGCGCACCTTGTTGGGAGAAGATCCAGGTAATGTAAAAGCTCTCAGGCTGAAGGCTAGAGCGCATTTGGCGAAAAAAGAAATTGCATTGGCTAGGGAGAGTCTTGAGGCTGCAATCCAGGTTAGTCCTCAGGAGACAGCTGCAAACTTTGAGTTGGCCCAACTGCTGGTTCAGACTGGAAAGCCGGATGATGCTATAGCTGTGCTTAAGAAGATGCAGAAATTTGCGCCGGATCACGCAGGCATAATGCTGGGTATGGCCAAGATATATGCTGGACAGAGAAAATGGGATGAGCTTTCCAAGGTCGCAAAGCAGATGCAGGAGAAGCACCCAGATAAAGCCACTGGTTATTATTACCAGGGTTTGACTCTTCAGGGTGTTGGTAAATTTGAAGATAGTGTTGCGTTGTTTGAGAAGTCTCTGAGAATCTCCCCCAATGCGGTTGAGCCGCTAATCGCTGTAGCTAAGAGTTGGCTGACCCTGAAGCAGCCAGAAAAGGCCCTAGAGATGGTGGAGCAGGCGATTACGCGCAACAGTAAGAACTTTCTGGCTTATAACTTGAAGGGTGAGATTCTTATCACTCAAAAGCGTTTGGATGAAGCGGCAGTTGCATTCCAGAAGGCAAATGAGCTTAACCCCAAGTGGCCTGTGCCGTACGATAATCTGGCAAAAATAAGCCTGGTTAACCAGGATGTAACGAAAGCTATTGCTACTCTTGAGAGTGGGTATGAAAAAACAAATGATCTCAATTTGGCGATAAAGCTGGCTGCGCTCTATGACAGGAATGGTGATCAGGACAAAGCGCGTGCTATTTATGAAAAGCTGCTTGCAGCGCGTCCTAACCTGGATTTAGTAAAAAATAATCTGGCAATGATACTGGTGCGTGGCGAGCCGAACAAAGCTGAGCTGGATAAGGCTTTAGAACTAACCAAGGGCTTTGCTTTAGCGGAAAACCCTGTGTTTATAGATACATTGGGCTGGGTCCACTACATACGTGGAGAGAACAAGGAGGCTCTTACTATTCTGAAAAGGGCCTATAGCGAAGAGTTGAAAATACCTGATATTAGTTATCACCTTGGTATGGCTTACTATAAAGCTGGTAGCCTTCAGGAGGCCAGTGACATGTTGGAGAAGGCCCTTAGCTTTGGGCGATTTTTTCAGGGGCAGGAGCAGGCTAAGCAGGTTTTAAGTGAAATTAAGGCCAAGAACCCCAGTGCTGGAGGCTGAAAAAGAGGGTGATTACTAGCTTTTTGTGCTGAATTCAGCTTTAAAACAAAAAACCCGAGGTTATCCTCGGGTTTTTTCGTTTCTGTTAATACGATTGTTGCCTATTTGCAGTACTTTTTAATTGTTGCTCTTGTGTTATCCATCTTCGCTGTTTTTTCTTCCTCTGACAGGATTTTGTAGTTGCCGTCGTCCATTTTAGTTTTTATCCTCCCAGCTTGCTTAAGATGAGCTAAGTACTTTTTTGCTGCCTGGCAGGTCTCAGCGTTTTTGCTTGCCTCTTTCTCTTTTTGTTTTGCGGTTTGTTCTTTTTTCTTATTCTCGTTAATTGCGTTAAGTTTTGCTTTGAGTTTATCCATAGTCTCTCCTGGCTTGCTGGGAGAGGGTGGTGGTGCTTTGACTATGGTTGCTTTTCCAGATGGTGGGGGCGATTGCGAATAGATAGTTACCCCATTCTCATCCACCCAGCGATAACTTGTTGCCAAAGTTGTCCCTGCCCAGATAAGTAGCAATACGGCTATAGAGGTGAGTGATCTGTTTTTCATACTGGTATCAATGCCTATAGTTAATTTCCCTACTCAATATTATGAGTCAGAATGCTCTGTTGGCAAGTGTCCATATGGTGATTTGTTAACTTGCGTTGGGTTGTTTCGGGTTTTGTCGTTATATATATGGAGGCACTGCTGTCCCGTTAACTCCCTCTCCCCTCTGGGGAGAGGGTTGGGGTGAGGGGGGGATTGTGAGATAACTCGTTGTTTTGTATCTTTCCCTCATCCTCGGCTTTGGCTCCTGCGTCGCTCTACCTCCTACACTAGCAGTGCCATACTGCTCATGTATGTCATAGTTTAGCTGATAGTGAGTCAGGGAGATAAATATTTGCTCTATCCCCCTGTTTTCCTTGACCTGTCTATGCAATATTAGTAATTTGTGCTGTTCCGTGAATTTTTGCTGATATTTTCGGCGTATAGCGCACATTTATTGTTGCTGTGGCAGTAGTTGGAGGTTTTTGACGTGGAATTGAGTGGTTCCGAAATCGTCGTTCAGTGCTTGAAAGACGAAGGTGTGGAATATGTGTTTGGTTACCCTGGTGGGGCCGTTCTGCATATCTATGATGCTATTTTCAAGCAGGATGATGTTAAGCATATTTTGGTGCGCCATGAACAGGGCGCTGCCCACGCCGCTGATGGCTATGCGCGTGCTACTGGTAAAACCGGTGTAGCATTGGTTACCTCTGGGCCTGGTGCCACTAATGCCGTAACCGGCATAGCCACAGCCTATATGGACTCTATCCCCATGGTAGTGCTTACCGGTCAGGTGCCATCACCTTTCATTGGTAGCGATGCCTTTCAGGAGGTAGATACCGTTGGTATCACTCGGCCATGTGTAAAACACAACTTTCTGGTGAAGGACCTGAATGACCTGGCTATGACCTTCAAGAAGGCCTTCTATATCGCCAGTTCTGGGCGTCCTGGTCCGGTAGTTATCGATATTCCTAAGGATATAACCGATCCGGGAATCAAAATTCCTTATAAATATCCGGAAAAGATCTCAATCCGTTCCTACAATCCAGTAACCAAGGGACACTACGGTCAGATCAAAAAGGCTGTAGGGATGATTCTTGCTGCCAAGAGGCCAGTTGTGTACTCGGGCGGCGGGGTAATTCTGGGTAATGCCTCAGAGCAGCTTAGAGAGTTTGTACGTCAGCTTGGCTTGCCCATAACCAGTACTCTGATGGGGCTGGGTGCCTATCCTTCCAGTGATAAACAGTTCCTGGGGATGCTGGGTATGCACGGCACCTATGAGGCCAATATGGCTATGCACGGCACCGATGTGCTGGTAGCGATTGGCGCTCGTTTCGATGACCGGATTACCGGCCATGTGGAGCAGTTCTGTCCAGATGCCAAGATTATCCATATAGATATAGATCCATCCTCCATCTCCAAGAACGTACGGGTGGATATTCCCATTGTGGGCGCGGTGGACCTGGTAATGCAGGATATGCTCAAAGCCCTCAAAGAGAGCAAGGCAGAACAGGACAGAGATGCCCTGGGCAACTGGTGGGACCAGATCGAAAAGTGGCGTGGTAAAAACTGTCTCAAATATGATCGCAAAAGTGAGTTTATCAAGCCTCAGTACGCACTTGAGGTGCTACACAAGGTTACCAATGGCGATGCTTATGTCTGTTCTGATGTGGGGCAGCACCAGATGTTCGCTGCTCAGTTCTATGGCTTTGACGAGCCAAGGCGCTGGATAAACTCTGGTGGTCTGGGGACCATGGGCTTTGGCCTGCCTTCAGCCATTGGCGTAAAGATGGCCCATCCAGATAAGGAAGTGGTGGTGGTCACTAGTGAGGCCAGTATCCAGATGTGTATTCAGGAGCTTGCTACCTGTAAGCAGCATGGATTGGCCTTGAAGATAGTGGTTTTGAATAACGGTTTCATGGGTATGGTGCGCCAGTGGCAGGAGTTCTTCTATGAAAAGCGCTACTCCCACTCGACTGTGGATGACACTCCAGATTTTATCAAGCTAGCTGAAAGTTATGGTCATGTAGGTATGCAGATCACTGAGAAGGCGGATCTGGAGAAGTCCATGCAGGAGGCATTTGCCATGAAAGATCAGCTGGTCTTTATGAATATTGCCATTGATCCTGAAGAGAATGTGTATCCGATGATAGAGGCGGGTAAGGCCCATAACGAGATGTTTCTTCCTCCTGAAAGTGAGCTGGTTTGATTATGAGACATATTATTTCAATCCTAATAGAGAACGAATCAGGGGCCCTGTCACGAGTGGCTGGGCTGTTTTCCGCCCGCGGTTACAATATTGAATCTCTAACGGTAGCCCCTACTGAGGACGGCTCGCTGTCGCGTATGACCCTGGTCACTCGCGGTAATGAGGAGATCATTGAGCAGATCACCAAACAGTTGAATAAACTAGTAGAGGTGGTAAAGCTGCTGGATCTTTCTGAGGGCTCCCACATTGAGCGTGAGATGATGCTGGTTAAGATCAAGGCCGAGCCAGCTAACCGCGAAGAGCTGAAACGCTTGGTGGATATTTTTCGTGGCAATATCATTGATGTAACAGACGTTAGTTATATTGTGGAAATGACCGGTGACAGCAACAAGCTGGATGCCTTCATCAAAGCGGTGCATGAGGGTTTGGTGGTAGAGGTAGTACGAACTGGTTCATCTGGCATTGCCCGTGGTGCTAAGGGTTTGACACTTTAACTTGGACTAAGCTAGAAAATCGTAGGAATAAATGTTCTTGCGATATTGAAAATATGGTCCCTTCTCCCCTGGGGGAGAGAGGGTTAACGAGACAGTAGTAAAAACATAGTTATATTTTTTAGGAATACGATTAAAAAGGTAATCTCAAATGAGCTTGAACATCTATTACGATAAAGACGCAGACCTCTCCATTATTCAGGGCAAGAAGGTCGCCATCATTGGTTACGGTTCTCAGGGCCATGCCCACGCTAACAATCTGAAAGACTCTGGCGTAGACGTAACCGTCGGGCTGCGTCCAGAATCCGGCTCAGCCGTTAAAGCTACCAACTCCGGTCTCAAGGTTAAGCCTGTGCCTGAGGCGGTTGCGGGCGCTGACGTAGTTATGATCCTTACTCCGGATGAGTTTCAGTCTGTACTTTATCGTGACGAAATTGAGCCCAACATCAAGCAGGGAGCTGCCCTGGCTTTTGCCCACGGTTTTGCTATCCACTATAACCAGATCGTTCCACGAGAAGATCTGGATGTAATTATGATCGCACCCAAGGCTCCTGGTCATACCGTACGTAGTGAATTTGAGAATGGTGGCGGTATTCCTGACCTGATTGCTGTCTATCAGGATGCAAGCTGCAAGGCTAAAGATATTGCGCTCTCCTATGCCTCCGCGATTGGTGGTGGACGTACCGGTATCATCGAGACCACATTCAAAGACGAGACAGAGACCGATCTGTTCGGTGAACAGGCTGTTCTCTGTGGCGGCGCGGTTGAGCTGGTTAAGGCCGGTTTTGATACCCTGACCGAAGCAGGTTATGCCCCTGAGATGGCCTACTTTGAGTGTCTGCATGAACTGAAATTGATTGTTGATCTGATGTATGAAGGCGGTATCGCCAACATGAACTACTCCATCTCCAACAATGCGGAGTATGGCGAGTATGTGACCGGCCCTAAAGTCATAAACGAAGAGAGCCGCTGGGCTATGAAAGAGTGTCTGCATAACATTCAGACTGGCGAATACGCTAAGAAGTTTATCCTGGAAGGGATGTCTAACTATCCGGAGATGACAGCTCATCGTCGTAACAACGCCGCTTCTGATATTGAGCAGGTGGGTGAGCGTCTACGCAGCATGATGCCTTGGATCAAAAAGATTGTTGATAAGTCTAAAAACTAAAATCAGCACATGGGTCGGAGTCTAGTTGAAGCTGACTTACTAATAAGAACTCGTCATTCCGGGCGGAGTAAAACGTAGACCCGGAATCCAGTGCTTTAGATTTAAGAGTTTTACTGGATTCCGGCATACGCCGGAATGATGGTTCATAGCAATATACGAAAGGTTTTAATGTCGGAACAAGAGCCACAGGCAAAACGCAGACGCGGCATCTATCTGCTGCCAAATCTATTTACCACCGCTGCCCTGTTCAGTGGTTTCTATGCTGTGCTGGCTGCAGTGAATGGGCAATACGAACCGGCTGCTCTTGCCATCTTTGTTGCCATGATTCTGGATGGTCTGGACGGTAGGGTGGCTCGTCTCACCAATACTCAGACTCAGTTTGGCGCTGAATATGACAGCCTGTCTGATATGGTGGCTTTTGGCCTGGCTCCGGCGTTAGTGATGTATGTCTGGGCGCTTAAGGGCTTGGGTAAGTTCGGCTGGATGGCTGCGTTTATCTACACTGCGGCGGCGGCGTTGAGGCTTGCTCGCTTCAATACTCAGGTGGGTATAGCGGACAAGCGTTATTTTCAGGGATTGCCCAGTCCTGCAGCGGCAGCAATCCTTGCAGCTGGTATATGGGCTGGGGTGGAGTACGATATCCCACGAGATGATTTGGCTGTTTTTGCCGGGATAGTAACCGCCGTTATTGGTTTGCTGATGGTGAGTAATCTCCGTTATCACAGCTTCAAAGAGCTGGATTTTCGTGGCAAGGTGCCTTTCTTTATGCTGGTTGTCATCATGTTGGCTTTTGCTGTAAGCCAGTGGGAGACACCTCTTTTTGTGTTCGTGGGATTTGTCTGTTACGCAGTATCTGGCCCGGTGCTGACCCTGGTCTATCTGCGGCAGCGCAGGAAAGAGCGCGAGAAAGGTCTGAAGGCTGAATCAGAGAATGAGTAGCGCCTTACTTGGCAAGAGCCTAACCATGGGTTATATTTCAATACATGGCATTTAATGACGCAACAAGCTCCATCTCCTTCGCCGTCTTCCGGCAAGTTGCGTCTGCGCGCCTTCCTCTAAATGTACTGCGACTGCTGCCCTGAGGGGCAAATTATACAAGCGCCCTGGCGAGGGCCCGCAGTACGCACAAACAAGATAGATTTTTCCAAGATTAAATTAGCACCCCAAATCATGACCTATATGGGGTGTGTATGGAGTTAGCCATGAGTAACAAAGATCGTTTGATCATATTTGATACCACCCTGCGCGACGGCGAGCAGAGCCCCGGCGCGTCTATGACCAAGGATGAGAAGGTTCGTATTGCCAAGGCCCTGGAGAAGCTGCGGGTGGACGTTATTGAGGCAGGTTTCCCTATTGCCAGTCCGGGTGACTTTGAGTCGGTGCAGACGGTGGCCAGAACCATTACAGATAGCACTGTCTGTGGATTGGCTCGTGCTCTGGATAAAGATATAGACCGAGCTGGGGAGGCCCTCAAGGATGCCAACTCTGGACGTATCCACACCTTTATTGCTACCTCACCGATCCATATGGAGCATAAGTTGCGCATGTCTCCGGATCAGGTGGTAGAGCAGGCAGTAAAAGCGGTAAAGCGCGCACGTAACTTTACCGATGATGTGGAGTTCTCCGCTGAAGATGCTGGCCGTTCCGAAATTGATTTCCTCTGTCGCATAGTTGAGGCAGCCATCAAGGCCGGGGCCAGAACAATCAATATCCCGGATACGGTGGGCTACAATGTGCCTTGGCAGTTTGGGGAGACCATTCGCCAGATCATTGAGCGGGTGCCGAATTCGGATCAGGCTATATTCTCAGTACATTGTCACAACGATTTGGGTTTGGCTACATCCAACTCCCTCTCTGCTGTGTTGAATGGAGCTAGGCAGGTGGAGTGCACCATCAACGGCCTGGGTGAACGGGCCGGCAACGCATCTCTGGAAGAGGTGGTGATGACGGTGCGCACCAGAGGTGATGTATTTGAGTGTGACTCCCGTCTGGATACTACTCAGATCGTAAGCTGTTCCCGTCTGGTTTCCGGTATCACCGGTTTTGCGGTACAGCCGAACAAGGCAGTGGTGGGGGCTAACGCCTTTGCCCACGAATCCGGCATCCATCAGGATGGTGTTCTTAAAAGCCGTGAGACCTATGAGATTATGTTGGCTGAGGATGTGGGTTGGTCACAGAATCGCATGGTGATGGGCAAGCACTCTGGGCGTAGCGCCTTCCGCGCCCGTCTTGAGGAGTTGGGTATTGAGTTCGCTGCCGAAGAGGAGCTGAATGACGCCTTCCGCCGCTTCAAGGATCTGGCCGATAAGAAACATGAGATCTTCGATGAGGATCTACAGGCGTTGGTGACCGATGTCTCTATTCGGGCGGAGAATGAGACGGTGAATCTGGTATCCCTAAAGGTCTGCTCCGAGACTGGCGAGACGCCGAATGCATCTATTGTTCTCTCAGTAGATGGCGAAGAGGTGACCGGATCTTCTGATGGCGGTGGGCCGGTGGATGCCACCTTTCGCGCTATTGAGTCGATTGTGGATACCGGTTGTGAGTTGCTGCTCTACTCGGTAAATGCCATTACCAGCGGAACCGATGCCCAGGGCGAGGTTACGGTGCGGCTGGAGCGGGGCGGTAGAATCGTCAACGGTCAGGGAGCGGATACTGATATAGTGATCGCATCTGCCAAGGCCTATATCAACGCCTGTAATCTGATTCTGCATGGCGTGAAAAAGGCTCATCCTCAGACCAGCGGTGTTTAGGCCCTAAGATGGAAGAGTCACTGCGACGACAATATCTGGAAGCCATGGGCATCCAGAACTGGGTCGGGCGGGAAGTTGCGCCCGAGCCAGATGTCGTCCAGATTCCAATGGAAACACCTACTCCTGATCTGCAGCCAGAACCGATTGGAGGGACCAAAGCAGCTCCAAAAAGAGTTGCCAAGAGCGATATTCCCGGCCTGTCGTGGTCCGAGCTGAGAAGTAGAGTAGAGAGCTGCCGGGCTTGTGAGCTGCATAAAACCAGGACTCAGACCGTGTTCGGTGTGGGCGAGCAAAATGCAGACCTTATGATCATCGGCGAGGCTCCGGGGGCGGATGAGGATCGCCAGGGTGAACCGTTCGTGGGCAAGGCAGGGCAACTGCTCAATGCTATGCTCAAAGCGATTGGGCTTAGCCGGGAACAGGTGTTTATTGCCAACATTCTCAAATGTCGTCCACCAGGGAATCGCGACCCTCATCTGGAAGAGGCGCTAAACTGCGAACCATTCCTCCTGCGGCAGATCGATCTTATCCAACCCAAGGTTATTATGGCGCTGGGGAGAATAGCTGCCCACAACCTACTAAAGACGGATGTGGCTGTGGGCAAGTTGCGTGGTCGGGAAGATGCTATTGGTGAGTCTAAAACCCCAGTGGTGGTCACCTATCATCCGGCATATCTACTGCGCTCCCCTGACCAAAAAGGCAAAGCCTGGCAGGATCTGCAGCGAGTTTATCGTCTCTTAAAAGGATAGTGATACTAGCTGTAGGAGCCCAGCCCCCTGGGCGATTGATGCTTATGCCATATACGGAGTTATGTAAGATAACCGTTCTCGAACATCCTGTTCTCCACGGCACTCGCACATCCATGTGCTTCGCGCAGGGGTGGGCTCCTACAACATTTAATAGTTATGAATGCACTTCTAACAGATCGTAATCTTAAAATAAGTCCCATGCAGCTAGAACACATGGATGCTGTGATGGAGCTGGAACAGCGGGCCTATGAGTTTCCCTGGAGTGTGGGTAATTTCAAAGACTGCCTGCGTAGCGGCTATTACTGCTGTGTCTATCATAATGGTACGCATTTAAAATCGTCCCCAATTGGCTATGCGGTGATGTCGGTAGTTGCCGGTGAGGCTCAGATTCTTAATATCTGTATCGATCC
Source organism: Sedimenticolaceae bacterium (assembly GCA_050291725.1). Lineage (GTDB taxonomy): Bacteria > Pseudomonadota > Gammaproteobacteria > Chromatiales > Chromatiaceae > JAAGZL01. The sequence goes on along the minus strand of JBNKKH010000032.1, from coordinate 107,045 downwards.
AGAGATGCAGGGGCAGGGCTTAGGGCGTCGATTACTGCGACATCTTATTGCAGAAGCGGGCAGGCAGAGTGCCGACACTATATTTCTTGAAGTACGTATCTCCAACCAGGCTGCATTCTCTCTGTATGAGTCATCTGGTTTCAATGAGATTGGACAGCGCCGCGGCTACTATCCTGCTAAAGATGGTAGGGAAGATGCTCTGGTGTTGGCATTGGCTCTCTGACATCGCAGATTGAGTTATTTGCGTAACCGGTTTTTATCTGGATACAAATGAACCTAGACGTAAGATGGGAAGGGAGAATGGATTGTGATAATAGCCATATATCCACTCTCCCTATTCCTCTTATCTAGCCAGCTTGAGCAAGTAGTCGTTGTCGGTAGACAACCAAATCTTCAATAGCTAACGCTGGCATCCCGTGCTTGTTGGCAAAAGTGACTATTTCAGGCAGGCGGGCCATGGTGCCGTCTGGATTGGTTAACTCGCAAAGTACACCGGCCCGCTTAAACCCACAAAGGCCCATAAGGTCGGTTGTTCCTTCAGTATGCCCTCGGCGGGTCAGTACGCCTCCTGGTTGGGCGCGTAGTGGGAAGACATGTCCGGGTTGGCATAAATCTTCCGGAGATGCGTTATCGGCAATTGCGGCGCGAATGGTGGTGACTCGGTCTGCGGCAGATACGCCAGTGGTAACACCATGGCGAGCTTCAATCGTTACCGTGAAGGCGGTGCCGTTGCGGCTGCTGTTCCGCTCAACCATCATTGGAAGCTCTAGGCGCTTGAGGAATTGATCATCAAGACAGAGGCAGACAATGCCGCTGCACTCCCGGATCAACATGGCCATCTGTTCAGTGGTTATGGTTTCGGCCGGGAAAATGATGTCACCCTCATTTTCTCTATCTTCATCATCCACCAGCAAGATGCCTAGGCCTTGCTGTAGAGCAGTGATAGCAGACTCGACCCGGGTAAAAGGGTCACCGAATGGTGCTAAAAGGTTATTTGAATAGGTCTGATTCATGGTTTTCTCCATATATGGATGTACCTGAATCAGGGCGCAAAGGAACACTCCAACCATCTGGCAAGTTTGACATTTAGTCTTAACCAGATCGCTAGACATAAGACACTACACGCCAATTCATACGAATTGGCGTCTCGGCCCTATCCTCTCCCATCCGGACTTTCACCGTCGGCTCCGGCTTCACACCGGATCTGCTGACCCCTCTCAAGAGAGGGCGCTCGCGGGCTCATCTCAAACGAGACATACCGCCGGTAGGGAATTTCACCCTGCCCTGAGAATAAGTACGGGTTAATAAACATAACACTGTTATGCGTGGATCAATACTAGGCTTTCTTCGTGTGGAACTCAACTGCTGGTATGCGGGAGTCCGTTTAGGCGACAGAAGCAGATAGGTAGAAATCCGACACTATATTTCTTGAAGTACGTAACTCCAACTAGGTGCATTCTCGCTGTATGTTTCATCTGGTTTCAATGAGATTGGACAGCGTCGCAGCTACTATCATGAAGATGTTCTGATGTTAGCCCTAGTGCTATACAGCAAAAAGGCGATGATTTTATAGATGGAAAAATAAATGCATCACATTTTTGCTACGCACCACGTTTCGAAATGTACTTTAGGAACTGTTTTATGTAGCATGGATTCAATCAAGTGTGGCCACTTTTAGTGGCTGGTGCTTTATGATTGTAGAGTGCGAATTAGCAGTAGTATAAAGATTTTCCATTACAGGAGGTTACAACAATAATGAATAAGCTAAATAGATATTTAGTCAGCATGCTGCTGGTGCTGCTGCTTAGTCCGATCACTACATGGGCCGCATATGTAACAACCAATGAAGCAGAATTGGATGTCGTATTTGCCCAAGCGGACATAGATATCAGGTTTAACCAAATTACCACTATTTACGACGCTTCACTGCTAGATATAGATACAGAGGCAAAGCGTGTTGCCCTGTGGAATAGTGCTCCATTTTCTGCGCCGGGTGTAAATATGTTTTTTGTAGACAGCGTAGACTACTGTGGTGGGTACAATGTAAGCATCGTTGGTTGTGGTTCTTACCCTGGCAACGTTGTAGCCGTAGAATCGTCCACTGCAGCAGGTGGTTATGGTGCTGAACTGCTTGCTCACGAACTTGGCCACAACCTTGGTCTTGGGCATTTGTCAGGTGACAATCTTATGGATCCTTACCTGAACGGCTACACTGACCTTACAGCCTCGCAGATTGCGACTATCCTAGCTAGCCCATTGATACAGTTTGATGGTTCCCAAGCATATCTGGAGATTAATCCCATCCTTATAGCATCCGCCGTGCCACTGCCAGGTGCTTTTTGGCTTATGCTTAGTGCGCTGTCGGCCATGGGATTTGCTGGCAGAAAGCGCAGATTGGCAGCCTAACCTAGACTAGTGGGTATATTGCTGCTATTTATTTGGTACCCAAAATGTACTTCTCTAGAGCCTTGTGGCGTGCAGGTCTGATGTTCACCCTGCTGATGGTACTGAGCGCCTGTACAGTGGCGGATGAAAACTCCTCCACTGTCCCCGATGGATGGGTGACAGTGGAGGTTGGGAATATATTCAGCCTTAAAGCACCACCAGGTACAGTTTTGCACAAGGGGGCTGGCATTGACTCTATCGTTGGCACCATTGATGCGCCGCACTTTAAGCTGTCGTTTGACTATGGGGTCTACTCCGGTGCGCTAACTAAAGAAGACTATTACAAAAACTATAAGTCCAAAGAGATACAGATAGATAGCGTGGCCGCTCGGATCGTAACAGCCAACAACACCAACCAATCTGTTGGTCATCCATATTTGATTGGAGTGCACTTCCCTCAGATTAAAAAATCGTCACTGGGATCGATAAAACTAACCATCCACTGCTTTCTAGAGAACGAAGAGAGCTATGCAACAGTCGAAAAAATATTCCACACAATAAAGTTAAAACAGAAGCAGTAACTTTCCACTCCAGTTCAAAGATAGTAGAAGAAGTGGGGACGGATAAAATTTAAAGATTAACCTTGACTGCTGAAGCTGCCTTCAACGCTTTCTGTTTAGCATTTTCAATATCAGTACCACGAGCCAGTGCGACACCCATGCGACGTTTTCCTTTTACTTCAGGTTTTCCAAACAGGCGTATCTGGGTATCTGGGTCCTCAAGGGCTGTTTCGAGATTACTAAACTGCACACTGTTTGAGTCACCCTGCACCAGGATAACTGCAGATGCCGCAGGACCATGTTGCATAATGTTTGGAATAGGCAGGCCTAAAATTGCACGCGTATGCAGTGCGAACTGTGAAAGATCCTGAGAGATCATGGTTACCATGCCGGTATCATGCGGACGTGGTGATACCTCACTGAAATAGACCGCATCTCCCTTGATAAACAGCTCTACACCAAAAATACCTCGACCACCCAAGGCGTCTGTCACCTTCTCAGCGATCTCTTTGGCGCGAGTAAGAGCGGCATCGCTCATGGGCTGTGGCTGCCATGATTCCTGATAATCTCCATCCTCCTGTCTATGACCAATCGGCATGCAGAAACTGGTGCCATTGATATGGCGAATGGTTAACAGGGTGATTTCATAATCAAAATCGACAAAGCCTTCTACGATGACACGTCCCGCTCCGGTACGACCACCCTCCTGTGCATACACCCAACTGTTCTCGATATCAGCTTCCGATTTAATGGTGCTCTGACCTTTGCCGGATGAGCTCATGATCGGTTTCACTACGCAGGGGATACCAATATCGTTAACCGCCTGAATAAAATCTTCCCTATTATCTACAAACTTATAATTTGAGGTAGGTATCTCCAGCTCTTCAGCGGCAAGGCGACGAATGCCTTCGCGGTTCATGGTCAGGCGCGCAGCATTCGCGGTTGGAATCACGTTAAAACCTTCGGACTCTAGGGCCACCAGCGTATCGGTAGAGATAGCCTCGATTTCCGGCACGATATAATCAGGCCTCTCCAGCTCAACCACCCGGCGCAGCTCATCCCCATCCAGCATTGAGAAACTGTATGCTCGATCGGCTACCTGCATGGCAGGTGCATTTTCATAGCGATCACAGGCAATCACTTCACAGCCAAAACGCTGTAGCTCTATAACTACCTCTTTGCCTAGTTCTCCAGAACCACAAAACAGTACCTTAGTTGCTGAAGATGAGAAGGGAGTGCCGATGGTTGTCATTGGGGAATCCTGTAAAAAGTTAGTGACGCATAGTCTCGCAAAACCACACAGATGCGCAATGTATAATCTGGCTGAGGCCTGAATTTGAGAATCGCTTATAAAGCCCCTCAGTTTGCAGACACTCAAATTAGGCAACACCATTTTGCAGATTATGTATAATATCCGCCTTTCGTTTGCCGTGTATTATCCATGTCCGAACTGCTTGAACAACTGAACCGCCGTCGCACCTTTGCGATCATATCCCATCCGGATGCTGGTAAGACTACCCTTACCGAAAAGCTGCTGCTGTTTGGAGGGGCTATCCAGCTTGCTGGTACAGTAAAGGGCCGCAAGGCAGCGCGTCACGCCACCTCTGACTGGATGGAGCTGGAGAAGCAGCGTGGCATATCTGTGACCTCGTCGGTGATGCAGTTTCCCTATGGTGATGCCATGGTAAACCTGCTGGATACCCCAGGCCATGAGGACTTTTCCGAAGACACCTATCGCACCCTGACTGCGGTGGACTCGGCCCTGATGGTGATAGACATTGCTAAAGGTGTGGAGGCGCGCACTATCAAGTTGATGGATGTGTGCCGTCTGCGTACTACCCCCATCATTACCTTCATCAACAAGATGGACCGCGAGGGTAGAGACCCGATGGAGGTCGTGGATGAGGTAGAGTCTGTACTCAAAATAAAGTGTGCTCCGCTCACCTGGCCCATTGGTATGGGGAAGAGGTTCAAAGGTGTATTTGATCTGCGCAGTAACAACACTCACCTGTTTACTGCCACCCATGGTGGCAAGATTCAAGAGGGAGAGGTGATTGAAGGGCTGGACAACCCTAGGTTGGATGAGGTGATCGGTGATCAGGCCGATGAGCTGCGGGAAGAGATAGAGCTGGTGCTGGGCGCCAGCCATGAGTGGGATCAAGAGGCCTACAACCGAGGGGAACTGACGCCGGTATTTTTCGGCTCAGCCATCAACAACTTCGGCGTGAAAGAGCTATTGGACGCATTTGTGGAGTATGCCCCGAGCCCGATACCGCGCGATACTGTGCAACGTCAAGTGGAGGCGTCGGAGAAAAAGTTCTCCGGATTTGTGTTTAAGATCCAGGCTAATATGGATCCGGCACACCGCGATCGCATCGCCTTTCTACGGGTCTGTTCCGGCTGCTACAAAAAGGGCATGAAGATGCGTCATGTGCGCATCGGCAAATCGGTGCAGGTGAGCAATGCCATCACCTTTCAGGCCGATGAGCGCAAGCATGTGGAAGAGGCTTGGCCGGGGGATATCATCGGCCTGCATAACCACGGCACCATTCAGATCGGTGACACCTTCACCGAGGGCGAGGAGTTGAAATATGAGGGCATTCCATACTTTGCGCCGGAACTGTTTCGCCGTGTCGTATTGAAGGATCCGCTACGCCTGAAGGCTCTACAGAAGGGTGTGGTGCAGCTGTGCGAGGAGGGGGCCACCCAGGTGTTCCGTCCTATGCGCAACAACGACATAATCCTGGGAGCAGTGGGTGTGCTGCAGTTTGATGTGGCGGCCCATCGGCTAAAGGATGAGTATGGAGTGGAGGCAATTGTGGAGAATATTAATGTTGCCACCGCCCGCTGGGTGCAGTGCGATGATCCTAAGATGCTGGAGCAGTTTAGGACCAAGGCCCATGACAATCTGGCTCTGGATGGGGATGATCAGTTGGTCTACCTGGCCCCCACCAGGGTGAATCTGGATCTAACTATAGAGCGCTGGCCAGATATAAAATTTACTGCTACCCGCGAGCTGTAAGCCAACCGTTTTGTTTTGCCTGGCAGAAAAAGTCCGCAAATAAACGCTAATAAACGCAAATTTTTGCAACTACTCCTCGTCATTCCAGTATTACGGTAGGGGATGGCGTCTGGTTTTATTGGCGTTTTTTGCGTTTATTTGCGGATTTATCTTGTCTGAATAATTCATCTGGCTCTCAATAGCTCACAGCCTGCTGATAGAAGCAGGCATAAGGGGGGTTAAGGTGAAAGTCGTTTAATTCCAGTTAGTTAGGAACTGTTTTCCTGGGTTTTTTCTCAAGAATCCACACATCTGGCCGCCATCTAGGTCAATAGCCGCAATCCTATGGTGCATGCCATGAAAATCGTCGATTCCAGCCTGCAGCTGGGCAGCAAACATCTATATGAAGAGCAGAACGAAAGACGCGAGTCCCTCACTGTTTGGCGAGGTGATCAGGAGCCACAGGCCGTCAACGGACTGATAAACCGCGCCCGTTTTGACGCCATTGCCGGAACCTTAAGTGTTGAGTTCCAGCCGGTAGAGATATCTGCCGAGGCGAGCTCTCTGCAGCCAACAAAGGCGGTTTTAGAGGATAAAGAGCCTCTGGAACCCCTGGAGGAGCTGAAGCAGCTTTTGATTAAACTCCTGGTTGAGCAGATGACCGGCAAAAAGATCAAGCTTACGTCTGCATCTGAGATAGAGGAGGCACAGGCCCCAGTTGATGCGACCGAGGTTGATTCTCCAGATCAGGCCCAGACTGGCGGTGAGAGTCAGGGCTGGGGTCTAGTCTACGACTTCTATGAATCTCATTATGAGGCAGAATCAACCAGCTTTTCTGCCAGTGGAGTGGTGCATACCGCAGATGGTCGTGAAATCGACATAAGTGTTGAGCTGAATATGAGTCGGGAGTTTTACTCAGAGCAGCGGTTGAGCCTGCGTGCTGGCGATGCCCTGAAAGATCCGCTGGTGGTAAATTTTAGTGGCTCCGCAGCAGAACTTACCGAGCGTAGCTTCAGTTTCGATATCGATGCAGATGGAACATCAGATCAGATCGCCTTTGTCGGACCAGGTAGTGGCTTTCTGGCCCTGGATAGAAACGGCGATGGTGAAATCAACGACGGCAGCGAGCTGTTTGGTCCAGAGAGTGGCAACGGCTTTGCCGATCTCGCTAAGTATGATGCCGATGGTAACAACTGGATAGATGAGAGCGACAGCATCTATGACCGCCTGCGCATCTGGTCTAAGGATGCATCAGGTAATGATGAGCTGGTTGCCTTGGGTCAGCGTGGAGTAGGGGCTATCTACCTGGGCCATGTCGACACCCAATTCCTGTTGAAGGATGCCGCTAATGACACTCTGGGTGCGGTACGGGATACAGGCATCTTTCTGGAAGAGGATGGAGGTGTGGGTACTATCCAGCAGTTGGATCTGGTGGTTTAAGTACTTTTGCCGGGGTTCGATCTTCAGGCAGTCCGCAAATAAACGCAAATTTCCGCAAGTGTCTCCCCGTCATCCCGCGACTTGATCGCGGGATCCAGCTTTTGCGATATCGTGCTATAGCTTAGGAGCTTAGGAGCCGGTCAGTTGTTATCGCCCAGAGGACTGGGCTCCTACATGCTGAAGTTTGCTACTCCCGTTTCCAATCTATAACGGTAATATCCAGCTTTACCTGTAGGCGCGGATTGCTATAAGCAATCCGAAAGCTATCGCGTCCGCTTCTCTCCATTCTCCCCAGGGGGAGAAGGGTTGGGGATGAGGGGGAAGTGTCTGTGTTCGTGAAGGAGCAAAACTATTAACTGAACTACATCCGCCCCGCGGACATTATGTAGCGAAAAATTCACAATAATCGACCATACTCTCCATCTATAACCAATAACTTTTAAGAGGTTAGTAGAAGCGCCTATGAGTATTCGTCAAAAAACCAAAATTGTTGCCACTATTGGTCCAGCCAGTGACTCTGTATTTACCATTAAGGAGATGATCAAGGCTGGGGCGAGTGTGTTCCGCATCAATCTCTCTTTCGGTACCGGGCCAGAACAGGCCAAACGGGTGGGAATGGTGCGCCAGGCAGCCAAAGAGTCGGGAACCCATGTGGCGATTATGGTGGATACCAAAGGTATTGAGATTCGCACTGGCAAGTTAGAGAGTGATTCTGTAGAGCTTGAGAGTGGCGATGATTTTACCATCTATTGCGATGGCCGCATCGGTAGCCGGGAAGGGGTTTCTGTCTCCTACCCTGATCTCTATAAGGACGTGGAGGTGGGGACCTGTATTTTGCTTGATGATGGAGCAATAGAGCTAGCTGTAGTCTCTATCCAGGGGGAGTCCATACATTGCCAGGTGGTACATGGTGGTGTCCTTCGTTACAACAAGGGAGTGAATTTGCCAGACACCCAACTTCCTTTGAGTGCGGTAAGTCCGGAAAACCGCGAAGTGGTGACGCAGGAGATGGCTTTTGCCGCTCAACACGGCGTGGAATATGTTGCAGCATCCTTTATTCAGACAGCTGAAGATATCCATGAACTGCGCAAGGCACAGTCGGAATTTGGAGCAGGCATCCCAATTATTGCCAAAATTGAAAACCGGGCTGGGGTAAATAATCTGGAGGAGATTGTGGATGCTGCTGACGGTGTGATGGTGGCTCGAGGAGATCTCGGTGTGGAGTTGCCTCTGGCCGAGGTTCCAGGGATGCAGAAGAAAATTATCCGGGCCACTGTCTCTATGGGTAAACCGGTCATTACTGCTACTGAGATGCTGTCCTCCATGGAGGTTAATCCGAAACCCACCCGGGCCGAGGCCAGCGATGTGGCTAATGCTATCTTAGATGGGACCTCAGCTGTAATGCTCTCTGGAGAGACGGCCATTGGTAAATATCCTGTTAGGTCGGTGCAGACCATGGCAGATTTGGCAGAGCAGGCCGAGTACTCCCTGGCAGAGTATGGTTTCTTGCAGACGGTTAAGCCCAATCCGTCCAACAGAGTTACTGACGCCATTAGCACCGCCGTGGCTGGAATGGCAAAACGGCTTGGGGCTAAGGCGATATTTAGTCTCACCGAGACCGGTTTTAGCCCCAGGCAGATCTCCCGGCACAGGCCAGAGTGCCCTATCATTGCAGTTACCGCATCTGAGGTGGTAGCCCATAGATTGGCTCTCAACTGGGGAGTGCTGCCCCTGCTCCCGCCCGATGAGATCAGCGATGAGGAGAAAATCAGCTTCGGGATTGAGCGGGCGCGGGAGATGGGCTATCTCACCAGCGGAGATCTAATTCTGACCGTTGCAGGCAAATTCCAAACAGCTGGTGGGACTGACTATATACGCGTTATGAGTGTTGAATAATCTAACTAATTGTTTTCTCAGAACCCATTTTTTTTATGTCCGTGCCATTTATAACCTAAATGGGGGATGTGCTGTTCTACTTCATTGCTAGAATAATTACCAGATTATTTAATCGGGTGGCTGTTTTTACGTATAAATCAACTTAAGAACGTATAAGGAAACGAAGTAATGAATAAGAGAATTACCATTTTATTGGGGCTAGTATGTCTGTTTGGTTTAACCATCCAGGCCCATGCTGCAACTACTGTTTATACAGATAAGGCAGCGTGGGAATCAGCTTTTTCGACTGTTGCAACCGAGGATTTTTCAGACACTGTTTTGAATAGTGGCGTTAGTGTAGTTAGTGATGCAGGCGAAGTAACTGGGGGCGTATGGAGCGATCGTGTAGTACCTGGTAGTGATTCAACTACATTCTCGTTTGCTACAGCTATATTTGGTTTTGGTGGTGATTGGGATCTTGCTGGTCCTGGAGGCAAGGGTACCGGTATTAATGTTACCTTGAGTCTATTGGCTGGTGGCACCGAGGTTTTAACCACCGAGATACCTCAGAGTATTAGTGGAACATTCTGGGGTTTTGTTACCGATGTTGCTTTTACCGATGTTGTGCTAACAGCTGGAACCCAATCAGGTATCGCAGAAACCTATACCTTGGATAATCTGGTGTATTCATCCTCACAAGCATCTGCTGTTCCGGTACCAGCTGCAGTTTGGTTGTTTGGTTCAGGATTGCTTGGGTTGCTTGGTGTTCGACGCAGGACTGCTTGAGCAGCTTTACCTCCTGTTTGAAGTTAAAAAAACGCCGCCTGTTTATCAGGCGGCGTTTTTTGTGTCATGCAAAACTTGCTACTTCTTCATATCCTCAATTTTAATCCGCCACTCCGCAGGACCGGTCTGGTGTACTGATGTGCCTTTGCTATCCACTGCTACGGTAACCGGCATGTCCTCCACCTCAAACTCACGGATTGCCTCCATGCCCAGGTCTTCGAAGGCTACGATACGGGCTGAACGGATTGCCTTAGATACCAGGTAGGCAGCACCACCCACAGCCATAAGATAGGCTGCACCATTTTGTTTGATACTCTCAATAGCGGCTGGGCCACGTTCTGCCTTGCCCACCATGCCGATCAGGCCCAGGTCAGACAGCATCATGTCGGTGAATTTGTCCATGCGGGTTGAGGTAGTAGGTCCGGCTGGGCCGACTACTTCGTCTCTCACTGGATCGACCGGGCCAACGTAGTAGATAAAGCGGTTGTTGAAATCCACCCCATCCGGCAACGGTTCGCCTTTCTCCAGCAGCCCCTGGATACGTTTGTGAGCTGCATCCCGACCTGTTAGCAGCTTGCCTGATAGCAGAATGCTTTCTCCCGGCTGCCAGCTAGCGATCTCTTCTTTGGTTATAGTATCCAGGTTAACTCTGCGAGCATTATCTGCCCCTTCCTGGGAGATCTCTGGCCAGAGATCTATGCTTGGTGGCTGCAGGTTTGCCGGTCCGCTTCCATCTAGGGTGAACTCTACGTGGCGGGTGGCGGCACAGTTGGGGATCATGGCCACTGGCAGGGAGGCGGCATGGGTCGGGTAGTCTTTGATCTTTACATCCAGTACCGTGGTCAGTCCTCCCAAACCCTGGGCCCCTATACCCAAGGCATTTACCTTCTCGAACAGCTCCAGACGCAGCTCTTCGGTGCGGTTTTGCGCTCCGCGCGCCTTCAGTTCATGGATATCAATATGCTCCATCAGGGACTCCTTGGCCAGGAGCATGGCCTTTTCTGCTGATCCGCCAATGCCTATGCCAAGCATGCCGGGAGGGCACCAACCAGCCCCCATCTTGGGCACGGTCTCCAGGACCCAGTCCACCAGGCTGCTGGATGGGTTAAGTACGGTGAATTTTGATTTGTTCTCTGAACCGCCGCCCTTAGCTGCCAGTTTTACCACTAGCTTGTTACCTGGGACCATTTTAGTGTGGATTATGGCTGGGGTGTTGTCTTTTGTGTTGGTGCGCGCACCTGCTGGGTCTGCAACCATAGAGGCTCGCAGTACATTATCCGGATGGTTGTAACCGCGGCGAACTCCTTCGTTAATCATATCATCCAGAGCCATATCGCCTTCGAACTGCAAGCCCATTCCTACTTCCAGAAAGACTACAACCATGCCTGTGTCCTGACAGATGGGGCGTTTCCCCTCTGCGCACATCCTGGAGTTGACTAAGATTTGGGTCATGGCGTCTTTGGCTGCTGGGGACTCCTCCTGTTCCCAGGCCTTGGTTAGAGCCTCAATATAGTCAGCTGGATGGTAGTATGAGATGTATTGCAAGCCATCTGCGATGCTCTGAATAAGGTCTTCCTGGCGTATCTTTGTCATAATCTGGTTACCGATGGTTGTTTTTTGGTGCAATCTAGATAGTTCAAGATTGAGTATATGGTCTCTTTTTTGATCGTGTTTAGTAGTATTATACTTAAAGGAGTTGCCAGGGAAACGGCATATGGTAGATATGTTGAGACGCATTTAGCTAGAGAAGATTAAGCATATGTCTGATTCTGAGGACAACAAAGAGAAGAAAGACCCAAATGGTAAGAAGTGGCCAAAGGTGACTGTTAGCGGGCTAGAGGCAGACATAGCCTATTTCGATGCCCGTCTCTCCATGTTGGAGGAAAATGCTGCAACTACCCACCAGGAGGCTCAAACTAAGGCCTTCAAAGCCATGGAATCCACCCTTATCGGCATGTTGCTCAAAATGCGTCTGCAGTCTGGTAACGATACTAAAAGCAATAAAAAGAAAAAAAAGCCAACCAGTGATTGAGTGTGGTTGTTGCACAGGATGAGCGCAAACCATAAAACCCTATAGATTGCATGTGGTTAAAATCTGATAAATATCAATTTCATTACCCGTTTGGGCGATGTGTCAAGCCCTAGATGCTCTTAATATAACTCTTGTAAGTACGATTATATTAATCGCTTAGCTTGGTTTGGCAATCGGGGTTATTGAAAATGAAAACTATTTTGCGAAATTATGTACTTCCTGCAGTTACGATCAGTATGCTGCTGGCTGCAACCTCCGCTTTCTCCTATACGCTTACGGCTGGCGGTCAAGCTGTAGCGGGAGAGGGTTATACCACCTCTGTTATTGGTGCAACAGTGACAGATTTTAACTCAGGTAGTTTGCCTGTAGAGTATTCTGGTGGCGCTGTAGTCGCTGGAAGTTCTGGAGGTAATTGGGCTGCGCCTCCAGGTGATACCTCATCTTACTACACAGTTGGTCCAGGTAGTGGGCAATCATCACCAGGCACCTTAACTCTGGGCTCGCTCAATCAATATTTTGGATTTTTTGGCGGATCTCCTGATAGCTACAACAGCATAGAGCTTTACAATGGTACAACTATGGTTGGCTCTTTCGCTGGCAGCGATTTGTATGAAGTCGCCTTTGGAACAACTACAAGCCCCACCGGAGATCAGACTCAGGGGGCTTACTGGAACATATGGACAGATAACGCCTCTGAATATTTCGATAAGGTTGTATTCATCTCAACTAGTAACGCGTTTGAGACAGATAACCATGCCTATTTAGCTGCAGTTCCTATTCCCGCTGCTGCCTGGATGTTTGTTTCTGGTGTTGTTGGTCTAGTGGGGTTTTCTACCCGCAGGAGAACTGCCTGATGGATTGCTAGGGCCTGTTAACACTAATTGGATTATCGTCGCTGGGGCCATTTTTTAGCCACAACGCTGACAATTCAATTAGTGTTAACAGGCTCTAGAGACATTTGCTAACAAACCCCGCCTCAGTGGCAGGGTTTGTTTTTGCTACGAACTGATTGAGTCTATCTCTCTTTCAGCTTCAAGCCAGTCGCCCAGTTCGTTGTTGCCATGGTATCCGCGTTTTTCTGCAAGATAATATGCGGCGGTTCTGACCATCTCTAGTCGCTCTTCAGGAGTAATCTGCTTCCCTCGCTTAGAGGAGTTAGAGTTCGCTGCTTTAGCTCTCGCTTTTATGGGGCTTGATTTCTTTGTGACCTTTGCTTTTTTAACTACTTTCTTTTTGACCGTTTTGTTTGTTGCGTCCTGGTTAGCCTTTTTGCTCTTGGGTTTGTCCGTAGCCATGACTATCTTGTCTCCTTTTAGTTTTTCCGTAAGTTAAGGGTGATATCTACCGTGATGGCAAGATACTATCTATTTGTTACAAATGGTTTAATTGGTTGTCTTGATCTGTTAGATAAGGACCATATGCCCAGCTTGAGTCGTTTCGCTCTCTGCGTAGTTTGTGAGTATAGACTGTTATCTAGTACTGTTTGAAAATCTGGTTTATGGGTGGCAAGACCTATACTCAATAACTGCAGATTTATATCTGTATCACCTAACAGTATTTTAGCTAGAGGTTGTCCCCAGCGGTTTCTTACCCGGAATTTGATCGTTACCGGTTTTCCAGCAACCAGTGCGGAAAGGCGTTTTTTGGCAGCACGTCCAAGCGGGGTTGATATAGGCGGGGCTTTAATGCCCAATAACTGTATCTGAATATGTTGGTTGTCTTCGGTGGTTAGCACCAGTCTATCGCCGCTAGTGATACGGGATGGACGGCCTGACAGACTAGCAGCAAACAGCTGTTGCGTCAGCAAAAGCATCGATAGCAGGAGCACTGTTTTGCTGGTATTCATAATCCTGTTCGCTTGGGTTATATGACGTGATCTGTTTTTCACCACTAACCATAGTAAGTCAGTTTTGTCGGATCAAGGTTCCTTGGTATTTTAATTAATTACAGCTTGCCTAGATACCAGCTCAAGGTGTGACAGGGCACAAATTATCAAAAGCTGCCTTGCTAATATCTGCTTCAGTTATAGGGTAGCAGCGTAAAAATGTGTGAGTTTACCGGCCGTTGCCGATCTGTTAATTAAGCCTGGGTAGACTTTATTGCCAACTTGGGAAATAATCAGAGCGTCCCAGAGAAGGAGTGCTCGGATAATAAATAAACAAATCAAGTGGTTAATATGTGCGGGCAGATTTGGGATGACCCGTCTGAGAGGAGAGAATAATGAAGTTAAGTAACAAGCTTGTGGCTGCAGCCATAGCGTCAGTGGTGGCTGCTCCGGCATTGGCAACGAATGGAATGAATCTGGAAGGCTACGGCTCAAAGGCAACCGCCATGGGTGGAGCCGGCATGGCATACGATACCGGCAACTCTGCTGTAATGAATAATCCAGCAACCCTCAGTATGTTAAAAAGCGGTACGGCCAGATTTGGCGTGGGGTTGCGCAATCTGCGCCCAGATGTTACTTCGACGGGAGCTGCTAATACGCACTCAGACGGTACATCCTACCTAATGCCATCTGTTTCATACATCCGCAAGAGTGGAGAAATATCTTATGGTTTTGCTCTGCTTGCTCAAGGCGGCATGGGAACAGAGTATGATGCATCCAGTGAGCTTGCCATGGGTACTGGCGACGATGTGCGTTCCGAGCTAGGTGTGGGACGCCTGATGTTCCCCGTCTCATTTCAGGTCAATGACCGTTTGGCAATTGGAGGCAGCGTCGATTTGGTTTGGGCCATGTTAGATCTGAAAATGGCGGTCCCTACCAGCAGCCTGGCAAGCATGGTCACCGGTTTTGATGCAGGCTGGGGTCCTGTGCTGGGGGGGCTTGGCGGCCTAGATTGGGGTCGTTTTGACTTCTCCGATGATAATGACATGACTGGCAAGGCGAAAGGGTATGGATTGGCCGGAAAATTGGGCCTTACCTACAAGCTTACCGATGCCCTTACTGTTGGTATGTCTTACCATACGGAGACCAACTTGTCAGATCTGGAAACCTCCAACAGCGGCTCTACGCTTACTGCTGGCAACACTGGTGGTGGTGCATTGGCAGGATTTACTGGAAAGATATCTGTGAATGACTTTCAGTGGCCATCTACCCTGGGCATAGGTCTCGCTTTCCAGGCCAACGATAAGTTGTTGCTGGCTGCAGATGTCAAACATATTGATTGGTCAGGTGTTATGGAATCATTCAAAATGACCTTCTCTGATGCTGCTCATGGTGATCTGGATGTAGAGATGCAGCAAGAGTGGGATGATCAAACAGTATTTAATTTTGGTGTGCAGTATCAATACACCCCTAAGCTCGCCCTGCGTGCTGGTCTAAATCTGTCTGACAATCCTGTACCAAATAGCAACTTGAACTACCTGTTTCCCGCAATCATTGAAGACCATATTACCGCTGGTTTCGGCTACAAAATCAGCGATGCTAGCAAAGTAGGGTTCTCACTAACTTACGCCCCAGAGGTGGAAGAAACTTCAGGTAGTGGAATTACTACTAGCCACAGCCAGCTAAACTGGTCGTTTAATTATGTCCATACATTCAAGTAGAAAGGGTTGTTTAGGCAGCAACCACTACTTATGTGGCGGCAGGAGTGCGTTACAGTAATATAGATGTTGCAAGAAGCTAGGGTTTATTCACATGGAGGTGAATAAAACTACCTAGCTGCTTAGGATTCCCTCAGAAAATGGCGCCCCCGACACGATTCGAACGTGTGACCTTCCGCTTAGGAGGCGGATGCTCTATCCTGCTGAGCTACGGGGGCAAAGTGGTTGACCGTTATTGGTGGAGCCGAGGAGGATCGAACTCCCGACCTTCGCATTGCGAACGCGACGCTCTCCCAGCTGAGCTACGGCCCCGGTCATGGCGCTATTTTAGCATTGGTTTAATGGCGGCTGCCAATGTTTGATGATGTTGTGTGACTTGTTTAGGCTTTGGTGTGGAGATTGTTGGATTTGCTGTATTCAGTTTCACCCTGTTGGCTGTAGGTGCCAGTTAGGTTCTCTTTGCCACTGAGTATATCCAGTGCCTGTTTTACTCGGCGCTGTCCGATGGCAATAATGTTGCCATTGATCTCATTCTGTTTCTGTAACTCTTGAGCAATATCTTTTAGATTATTCCAGTTGGCGCTTAGTTGACTGTTTTGACCCGCAGCAGCTACTGCTTGCTCAATTCCCTGTTCATCAGCGCTTAGCTGCAGTTTCTGTAGAAACCGGTTGCGTTGTCCAATGTTCTGTTCCATAAGCTGCATATGTTCCAGCTTATGTTTGCTAGTGGCTTTTATGCTGTCTGGATTCTCTGATTTCAGAGCGGTGTGTTCGCTCTTTAGTAGCTCCAGCATGGTTTTAGCCATCTCAAGCTCACTAGTGATAAGGGAGGCCAGGGCCTCCCTCTGTTCTGGGGTAAGTTGCATGCAGTATGTTATGACCGTTTAGGAAGAGAAGCTCTTCTCCATTTCCAATAGATTGTTGGCCGCATCGGCCTCACTCAGTTCCATTGTGCCTGTTGCCAAGGCGCGTTGGACATCTGAAACTCTTTGTACATCAACTACGGGTAGCTCTGCAATTCTATCTTCCAGTGCACGTAGTTGCATAGCTGAAGAGGTGAGGCTAACGGTGTCGTTTCCGCTGCCGCTCTTAGCTGCAGGAGCCTGTGGATTACCGCCCTTTGTCGTTGTAGCGGTTACACTACTCTTCTCTCCAGAGTCCTGAATATGTTTTCCCGGTACGCCACTAATTTCAATAGTCATAGTACACCTGTCGTTAATTCCTATACATACACTCGCTTTATCGGCATAAATTTATTGTACTTAAGCAAATTAAGGATTCTTATGCCTTTTTTAGCCAAAAAGTAGCGAATCTGCTTCTTATTTTCACATGGGGACTTCAACTATACCAGGCGCAATTACCCTGGCATCTACTTCTCTGTTGGAGCTTTCGTTCTTTACTCGGATAACCTGCCCTATGCTACCGTTTTGCAGAGCCTTTCCTGTCATACTAACATTAACTGTTTTGTTGCTTGCTCGAATTATTACTCGATTGTTGCGTTTTACTGTAAGTGGAGTCACAAGTTTTGATGGAGTGATAACTTTATCTCTACCTGCTCTTTGCCGCAGTTTTTTTCCTACTGCCGCCTTTGTATCTTCAAGATAGCCACGATGCAGGCGTGAAATATCTCTAAGCTCCATAGTGACATCCCCGGGCTGAATGATGGATCCGCGGGGCAGGTCGTTGGTGGCAACCACTATTTTCGTCATTACTTTGACAGTTACCGGTACAAATAGGCTCCATGGAGTTGTTCCATTACATCTTATGCCTACGGTAATCTTCCCCATATGTTTATTGCCTTGCGGGGTATAGCTCTCCAGTGGTTCACTGCATTGCTTAAGCCGCAGGCGGTTGTCCAGTCTCCCAACTATTACATCTGGTGGAGATGGGTAATAGCTGCTTTGGTCTAGTATATGCTGGCTTGCAGCGTCCATTATGCTTGCGTGGGACTGAAATTGAGCGGCTGAGATGGCTGGTGACATCCAGACCCATAACGTGATAATGACCGTCGATAGCAGTGCTGTGCCAGATTTTGCTTGTGTGCAGTGTGAACTCATTTCTCGTTGTTTCTCAATTAGAACCTGTCAATACTATATGCAATTGATATGCCAGTGCCTCACTGTCTGTTTGCAAGGCTTATATGTTGGTAAATCTAGTGAAAACAGTGGCAGTAGCAGGATGATGCGGCTGGTTATTGCCGGTTAAAGATATGTTTTTGTTTGCCGCTATACTCGGAGTAGAGCAACTACTATGGGGTGAAATAATGGCTGGGATTCTAGACGGGATTGATCAACGTACTCAGTTAGCTGGGCAGAACCGCTTGGAGCTGCTTCTGTTCAGATTAGCAAGTAAGCAGCTTTATGGGATTAATGTGTTCAAGGTTCAGGAGGTAATCACTTGTCCTCCCCTTACTGATATTCCAGGCTCGAATGCTGTTGTGCGTGGCATTGCCAATATGCGCGGTAAGACTATTACAGTTATGGATCTCTCCATGGCTATTGGTGGCCGCTCTCTAGGTGAACCAAAAGAACATTTTATAATAATTACTGAGTACAATCGAAAAATGCAGGGGTTTCTGGTTGGTTCAGTTGATCGTATTGTAAATATTAACTGGGATGTGGTGCTGCCTCCGCCTAAAGCGGTAACAGATAAAAGTTATATGACGGCTGTTACCGAGATTGATGATGAACTGGTTGAAATCATTGATGTGGAAAAGGTGTTAAAAGAGGTTATAGGTTACAACGAAGAGATATCTGAAGGCGTTATTGATGAGAGGGTTAGGGAGCAGGGGCACCATGTACTGGTTGCGGATGACTCCAGCGTGGCCAGGAAACAGATAAAGCGGGTTTTGGATGAGTTGGGTGTGGAGACCACTCTCTGTGTTAACGGCAAGGATGCTTTGAGGCAGTTGAAGGAGTGGCATAATGAGGGTAAAAACCTCAAGGAGTGGTTGTCTTTGATTATCTCAGATGTAGAAATGCCAGAGATGGATGGTTATTCTCTAACTACAGCTATTCGACAAGATCCTGATTTACAAGATATGTATATTATCCTGCATACCTCCCTTAGTGGTGTATTCAATCAGAATATGGTGGAGAAGGTAGGGGCAAATCGTTTTCTTGCTAAATTTGAACCTGATGAGTTGACAACTGTGGTGCAGAAGCGTTTATTGGAGCACGCGGATAAATAACAACGGACATTGTAATAACAATTGGAATAAACAGTGGTGCAAAATAATATACTTGGCCCGGGGGATTATGAGGCATTCCAGAGATATCTGCAGGATGCCTGTGGCATTGTCCTGGGGAGTGGTAAGGAGTATCTGGTTACCAGCCGTCTCTCATCTCTACTGCAGTCGAACAACATCAAATCTATTGGCCAACTGCTGCAAGAGTTGAAAAAGATCAGCAACAAGAGCCTGCAGGTCAGTATTATTGATGCTATGACCACCAATGAAACCTTCTGGTTTCGTGATATGCCTCACTATAACCTGCTAACAAATATGATTTTTCCTGAGGCTGAATCCAGAATACGCAAATCCATGCGCATTTGGTCTGCTGCCTGCTCTTCTGGTCAGGAGCCATACAATATCAGCATGACTGCGCAGCAGTATATCTCTGCCAATCCGGGGCGCCTCTCTGGCGGTGTTGAAATAATCGGAACAGATATATCCACTAGGATTCTGGAGGAGGCAAAAAAAGGAATTTATTGTGGGATGGCTGCATCGCGTGGATTGAGCGCGGAGCAGAGCCAGCGCTTCTTTATACCCCGTGATGGCTGTATGGAGGTGCGCCCGGAAATTCGTAAACGAGTATCTTTTCGTCATCACAACATGACCGAGAGCTATGCCCTGATGGGCCGTTTTGATGTGATTTTCTGTAGAAATGTTCTGATCTACTTTTCTGCTGAGAAGAAGGCAGACATAATAGAGCGTTTGGCCGGTGCGCTTAATCCGAATGGCTATCTGTTCCTTGGCTCTACAGAGTCTCTTACCGCCCACTCTGATCTTTTCGAGATGGTCAGCAAAGATGGCGGTATCGTCTACCGCTTGAAGTAATAACGATTACCAGTTAAACACACCGGTTGCCCGCTTCCGCGGCCGATCAACTGCTTTTCTCCCAGAAGACTAGCTTTCTGTCCTCCTGTTTTTCCTATCGGAGTGACTTTGCCGCTTTGGCGGATGTGGCTTGCCACGTCGGCAGTGGCTATTAGCGCTGCTCTTGGTTTTTCTTTACCGGTGTTTTTCCGCGCAATATAAAAAAATTACAATTAAATCAGTTGGATACATGTGCACGCTGAGGTGTTAATAGGCGTCGGCGACAAATTTGGCACGAAGCCTGCTCTATGGGAGGTAAGAGATTACGTTCGGAGTAGGCAAAATGAGATTTGATCAGGCATTCGGTATCCATGAGCAGGCCCTGAAGCTCAGAGCAAAAAGGGCTGAAGTGCTGGCGGGAAATATCGCCAATGTGGATACCCCAGGATATAAGGCGCGGGATTTTGACTTTAACGCTATGTTGAAACAGGAAGTGAATACCACTCAGCGCCTTGCTACCACCAATTCCAGGCACATCCAGGCGGCTACGGACATAGTCCCTCCAAGCCAGATGGGCTACCGAGTTCCAAGTCAGCCCAGTCTCGATGGCAACACAGTTGATTCCCAGTTAGAGCATGCAGCATTTGCTAGCAATGCTCTGGAGTATCAGGCCAGTCTGCGTTTTGTGTCTGGCACGGTCAAAACTTTAAAAACAGCGATTAATGGACAATAAGATGTCAATGTTCAAAATATTCGATACCGCCGCATCAGGCATGAGCGCACAGAGTCTGCGCCTGAATCTGGTCTCCAGCAATATGGCTAATGTTGACTCTATCAGTAGTAGCATTGGCGAGACCTATCGCGCCCGCCAACCAGTATTCAAGGCAATGTTGAACCAGCTGAATCCAAATGATCCAGCGGTTGGCGTGCGTATGGCCGGTGTAGTGGAGAGCCAAGCTCCATTGCATATGGAGTATGCGCCGGATCATCCTCAGGCCAACGAAGATGGCTACATATTTCGCTCTAATGTAAACATGGTGGAGGAGATGGCAAATATGATTTCCGCATCTCGCTCCTACCAAAGCAATGTTGAAATAGTTAATACAACCAAACAACTTATGTCTGCAACCCTGCGTATGGGTGAATAAATCGCTGGGAGCGATTTTTGCGAACGAAGTTAGTCCGAAAATAGTGAGGCCCAGGGAGAGCCGAGCAATAAGGAGAGAACAATGAGTTCAGTAAACAATAATACCGATATTTATACCGCTCTCGGATTGACCAGAGAAATGGAAGAGACTAAGGGCAGCCGGGATCTGGCAATGGAGGATTTTCTTGAGCTTATGGTCACCGAGTTGACCCATCAGGATCCATTCAAGCCAATGGAAAACTCCGAGATGGCTACCCAGATATCCCAGTTTGCCACGGTTTCCGGAATAGAGGAGTTGAACGGCTCATTTTCTGGCCTTTCCAATGATCTGCTCTCTGGCCAGGCCATGCAGGCAGCCGGTTTGGTTGGGCGTGAGGTGCTCGCGCCTATTAGTACCGGTTATTTGACCAGTGGTGGGAGTGTCGAGGGCATGATTGGGCTCTACTCCTCAGCCAGTGATGTAACGATTCAAGTATACGATAGCTCTGGAGCTCTGGTGCGAGAGATAGATATGGGAACCCAGGATAAGGGTGAGGTTGCATTCACCTGGGACGGTTTGATGGATGACGGAACCTACGCGGAAGAGGGGGTGTACACCATATCTGCCACCTCCATGCAGGAAGGCGAAGCCGTCGTGCCCTATACCTTGATCAAGTCCAAGGTTACAAGCGTAAACCTGGGTGGACCAGGACAAGAGATGGCCCTGAATTTGGAAGGGCTGGGACCGATTTCGTTCAGCGATATAGCTGAAATTCAATAATTAAGCTGAAATAGGAGAGCACAAATGCCTTTTCGTATAGCACTTAGCGGTCTTGCAGCCGCATCCACCGACCTTCAGGTAACAGGTCATAATATCGCCAATGCTGGAACCAATGGTTTCAAGAAGTCCCGCGCCGAGTTCGCCGACATCTACGCCAATTCGGTACAAGATGTCAGCACCACCTCTGCTGGTCGTGGTGTACGCGTAGCCAGGGTGGCACAACAATTCAGCCAGGGGAATATAGATTTCACCTCGAGCAACCTAGACCTGGCCATTAACGGCGAGGGCTTTTTTATCCTGCAAGATGCCAGCGGCAATGAAGTTTACACTCGCGCTGGTGCCTATAATGCTGATCGTGATGGCTATGTGATAGATCATGCAGGTAATAGGCTGCAGATATTTGAAGAGGATGGATCTGGTGGTTTCAATACTGGTGCTACTACTGACCTGCGACTTCCTCTTACGTCGGGGGCACCAGCGGCAACTACATCAGCGATTGCTGCGCTGAATCTGGATCCCACTAGTACTGCTATACCTGCCACCACGGCCTTCGATCCAGCTAATGCATCTACCTATGATAACGCCACCTCTACTACGGTGTACGATTCCCTAGGCGTTGCTCACACTATGACTATGTACTATCGCGAATCCACTACAGATAACAGCTGGTTGGTATGGACTACGATGTTGGATACCGATGGCACGACCGAACTGGTCTTAGATCCAGCTACTGGTGCAACTACAGCGGCTCCTGCTTCTGCAGGCTATCCTGCTGCTGTTATGAATTTTGGTACCGATGGTGTTCTTACAAGCGGTTCTGGCAGTGTTGATGCTACCGGCAATCTGGCTTATAACGCTGAAGCCATTACTGGTGCTGACAATCTAACTATATCCTTCAACTATAGCGATACTACCCAGCAAGGTGATGACTTCTCTGTGAATAATCTAACCCAGGATGGGTATGCCCCAGGCAGATTGAGCGGCATCGAAATCGACAACAGCGGCGCGGTGTTTGCTCGTTTCACCAATGGTCAGTCAGAAGTTCTGGGCGAGATTGCCCTGGCTAAGTTCAATAACCAGCAGGGGCTACGTCAGAAGGGTGATACCCAATGGAGTGAAACCTATGAGGCTGGTGATGTGCAGCGCGGTGAGCCAGGCACCTCCAGTCTGGGTCTAATTCAGTCCGGTGGTCTGGAAAATTCTAATGTGGATATCGCTGAACAGCTGGTGAATCTTATTACCGCACAGCGTAATTTCCAGGCTAACGCCCAGGTGATCACCACTGCTGACACCATAACTCAGACCATTATTAACATTAGGTAATAGGCTCCAAGTCCAAGGGCCGAGGAAAACCTCCTTGGCCCTGAACCCACGGCCCTAAGCCCTACCGACCGAAGGAAGGAAAAATGGACAGAATGCTTTATGTAGCTATGAGTGGTGCCAAGGAGACTCTCCTGGCCCAGGCCACCAATAGCTCTAATCTGGCCAATGCCAACACCCCAGGATTTCTGGCAGACCTGCAGCAGTTCCGTAGCATGCCGGTATTTGGCGACGGATATCCTACCCGGGTTTATGCCTTGAGTGAGCGTCCAGATGTCGACTTTAAATCCGGCTCGATTGTTCAGACGGGGAAAGATCTGGATGTGGCTCTAAATGGCAAGGGCTGGATTGCGGTACAAGCCCCAGATGGCAGTGAGGCCTACACTCGGCGTGGCGATCTGGTATTGGATGCCAATGGTCTGCTCACAACCGGCAATGGATTGCCAGTAATCGGCAATGGGGGCCCTATTGCTATACCTCCAGCAGAGAAAATAGATATAGCTCCAGATGGAACCATATCCATTCGTCCACTTGGTCAGGCAGTAAATGAATTGGCGATAGTGGATCAGATTAAGCTGATTAACCCAGATAATTCCGACCTGGAAAAGGGTATGGATGGCCTGATGCGCCTTAAAGATGGTGTTAGCGCAGAGCCTGATAGCACGCTGCAGCTGGTTAGTGGTGCGCTGGAGAGCAGTAATGTCAATGTGGTGGATTCTATGGTGGATATGATCGAACTCTCACGCAGATTTGAGATTCAGGTCAAGATGATGAAGACCGCAGAAGAGATGGAGCAGAGCTCCACCAGTATTTTGCGTTTCGGTTAGTTGAATAGTGGCAGAGATATTGCTTATTCAATCTATAGAGAGAGTTAACAGAGAAAAGTAAAGGTAGAAGATTATGTACCCGGCACTTTGGATAGCAAAAACAGGACTGGACGCACAGCAGACTCAGATGGCTGTGATTGCCAACAACCTAGCCAACGTAAAGACCACCGGCTTCAAACGCGATAGAGCTATTTTTGAAGACCTGATCTATCAAAATGTTCGGCAGGTCGGCGCCCAGTCATCACAAGACACTCAACTACCATCAGGTCTTGCTCTGGGTACAGGTGTGCGTACTGTGGCAACCCAGAAGCTGCATACCCAAGGCAATATAATGCAGACCGGGAACGCCTTTGATGTTGCGGTTCAGGGACGTGGTTTTTTCCAAATCCTGCATCCTGACGGTAGCATCGTTTACACCAGAGACGGCTCGTTTAGTACGGATGCTGATGGCCAACTGGTTACCGCAAACGGTTATGCCTTTGAACCGGCCATTACCGTACCAGCCAATACTCTTAGCTTAACTATTGGTTCCGATGGTGTGGTCTCAGCCCTGGTATCCGGAAGCAACACTCCAACCACTATTGGAAATATTGAGGTTGCTGATTTTATCAACCCGACTGGTCTTGAAGCTATCGGTGACAATCTGTTTCGTGAGTCAGCAGCTAGTGGCTCACCCCAGACTGCAACTCCCGGTCAGGATGGTTTAGGCACTCTTATTCAAGGTTCATTGGAAAGCTCTAACGTAAATGTAGTGGAAGAGTTGGTGAACATGATCGAAACCCAGCGTGCTTATGAGATGAACTCCAAGGCTATTTCAACTACGGATGAGATGCTGGCCTATGTAAGTAACCAGCTCTGATATGAATAACTGGCAATAACAAGGCAGAGAGATGAACAGAAAGATTGAAATATTACTGGTAGTGGCGGTCACCATGCTGGTGGTTGGTTGTAATACACCACCTAAGCGGGATCCAGACTATGCGGCTGTTCGTCCCATAGCTCCACCTCCGGCCCCGGAAGGTACAGGTTCTATCTACCAGACCGGGTATTCAACATTCTGGTTTGAGAATATCCGCGCTCGCCGGGTTGGAGATATGTTGACTGTGAAGCTCGTAGAGCAGACTGATGCAACCAAGAAGGCTGCAACTGCTGCTAAAAAAACCAATAGCACTAGTATTACCAATCCAACTATTTTGGGTAGCACCCCACAATTTGATACCCCTAAGGTTTTGCCTCTGGTCAGCAATAAAGACAACGACCTCAGCACAAGCCTACAATCTAGTCATGACTTTGATGGCGAGGGCGATAGCTCTCAGAGCAATAAGCTGACTGGCGATATCACCGTAACCGTTGCCGAGGTTCTGCCTAATGGCAATATGCTGGTTCGGGGCGAGAAGCGTATTGGCATCAATCAGGGCAACGAGTATGTAAAGCTATCCGGTATTGTTCGTCCCACAGATATCGACTCCACCAATACAGTTGAATCAACCCGTCTGGCTGACCCTACCATTGTTTATGTGGGGGATGGTCCGGTTGCAGATTCAAACATCATGGGTTGGCTGTCTAAGTTCTTCATCAGCGCAATCATGCCGTTTTAGGAGAGATTATTATGCGCACATCTGACATAACTTGGATCTATAAACAGAAAAGGCTAAGCCGTTATCTGTCTATGTTCGTGGTTGCAGGACTAATCCTAACCATAGGTCTGTTTGCGCCAGTAACCCAGGCAGCGCGGGTAAAGGATATAGCATCTATTGCTGGCGTGCGTACCAACCAGTTGATTGGATACGGTCTGGTGGTTGGATTGAACGGCAGCGGCGATAAGGTTAACTCATCTCCGTTTACCGAGCAGAGCCTCAGAAGCATGCTGACACAGCTCGGTATTGTTGTTCCTGCCGGCACTAAACTCAATCCTAAGAATGTGGCTGCGGTTACCATTCATTCCGATCTGCCTCCATTCGCCAAACCGGGTCAGAAGATTGATGTGACCGTGTCATCTATTGGGGATGCCAAGAGTCTGCGGGGCGGCAGTCTGCTTATGACTCCTTTGAAGGGTGCAGATGGCAAGGTGTATGCAATTGCTCAGGGCAACCTGGTAGTGGGCGGGCTTAGCGCTTCGGGGGCTGATGGCTCCAGTATCACCATCAACATTCCAAGTGTTGGACGCATCCCTAATGGCGCCAGTGTTGAACGCATGGTAGCAACCCCATTTAGCAAAAATAACTTTTTGGTACTAAATCTACACCGGAGCGATTTCACCACCGCGCGCAGAGTAGTAGATAGCATTAACCAGGCCATTGGTCCTAACGCAGCCAAGGCGATTGATGCTACCTCCATTCGGGTTGACTCTCCCATGGATCCAGCTCAGAGAGTCAGTTTTGTCTCTCTGCTGGAGAATCTTGAGGTGGACCCAGGGTTGGCTCCAGCAAGAGTAGTGGTTAACTCCCGTACCGGAACAGTTGTGATCAGCAGTGAGGTTCGAGTTTCACCAGCTGCTGTATCCCACGGTAATCTCACTGTGACTATTAGTGAGGATCAGCAAGTATCTCAGCCCAATGCTCTGGCATCAGGAGAGACCACAGTGGTTCCCAATACCCAGGTGGATGTTAAAGAGAGTGGTAGCCGCATGTTTCTATTCAACACCGGTGTGACCCTGGATGAAGTGGTGCGGGCGGTTAATCAGGTTGGTGCGGCTCCTAGCGACTTGGTTGCAATCTTGGAAGCATTGAAGCAGGCAGGTTCTCTAAAAGCGGAATTGATAGTGATTTAATCCCATGAACACAGTACCAGCATCAATTTATACAGATTTTCAGGGTGTAGCAGAGCTCAAAGCCAGGGCTCGTGCTGATGCCAAGGGCTCACTGGATCAGGTGGCCCGTCAGTTTGAATCTCTGTTTACCCAGATGATGCTGAAGAGTATGCGCCAAGCCAAGCTGGCGGACGGGATTATGGATAGCGATCAGACCGAGCATTACCAGGAGATGTATGACCAGCAGTTGGCTATCCATCTCTCTGAGTCTGGCGGCATAGGTTTAGCTGGGGTAATTAAAGAGCAACTCGGCGGAGCTGATGCAGCAAACGACAGCAAGCCAGTAAATAGTTACAGAGAGTATCGTAAAGAGGTTATTAGCATGCTGGAGCGAAGTTCCAGTCTCCCTGTTTCCATGCAGGATGGAAAGCCAATAATCGCTATGGGTGATAATCAGATGCGGGCTGGCAACAGAGTCAGTATGCAGCATGCAGTTCCTGAGACTATAAAGGAGCTGAACTCACCATTTATTCCCAAAATAGCATCCAAGATTCAGTCTCTGTTTAGCGACTCATCTGCAGAGCAGGTACAGCAGCCAACGCAGCAGGTTGATATGACCGATCCTAAGAGCTGGAGCAAGAGCGACTTTGTACAGCAGCTCTGGCCATGGGCGCGTGAGGCAGCAGAAAAGCTGGGATTGGCTCCTGCTGCAATTTTGGCTCAGGCCGCCCTTGAGACCGGTTGGGGTAAGCATATTATGCCATCAGGCAAGGGCGATTCAGCATACAACCTGTTTGGTATCAAAACCGGCAGGCGTTGGAAGGGCAGTAGCGTGAATATCGGAACCCTGGAGTATGAGCAGGGCGTGGCTGTACGTAAAAAAGATAAATTTAGGGCGTACGACTCATTTCGCGACAGCTTTAACGATTATGTGGAATTTTTACAGTCAAATCCCAGATATTCCAAGGCACTGGCCAATACTTCTGACAGCAAACAGTATTTTAAAGAGCTGCAAAAGGCAGGATATGCCACAGATCCACGCTATGCACAGAAACTTACTTCAGTGCTGGAAGGTAAAGATATGCAGCGGGCGCTGCAGCAGCTTAAGGAAAGCGGCGAAAGGTCGCTATAACGGGTATGGGATCGTTCACTGTTTCAGATTGCTCTGTTGACTCATGTGAACCAGATTCCTAAGTAGGTGAAGAGATGAGTGAGATTCTTAATATTGGTATTTCGGCCCTATTGGCCTATCAACGTTCGCTGGCGACTACTGGCCACAATATCTCCAATGCAAACACAGAGGGATATAATCGCCAGCGGGTTGATATGGCTACCCGCATACCCCAGCAGTTTGGAGACAGCTGGGTGGGAACCGGAGTGCAGGTTACCCAGATAACCCGTCAGTATGATCAGTTCTTGGCTGGTGCGGTAAGATCTAGCCTCTCTGCCACTAATGAGATGGAGACCTACTATAGCAACGCCAGTAGGCTGGATAGCCTGTTGGCCGATTCAGACACTGGCCTGGATCCAGCAATACAGGATTTCTTCACTGCTATTAGTGAAGTTGCGGATGATCCCACCTCAATAGCTGCCCGCCAGGTATTCCTGCTAGAGTCACAGTCCATGATTGATCGTTTTTACGATCTGAACAGTGAAATCAATGAGTCTCGCAGGCAGCTGAATAATGAGCTTACTGGTATCACCAGTGAGGTAACTAGTATTGCCAGTAACTTGGCTGATCTCAATGGCAAAATTGTAACTGCCAGCGGCAATCCTAATGACCTGCTAGATGAGAGAGACCGGTTAATTAATCGGCTTTCAGAGCTGGTTTCGGTAAGCACCGTTGAGCAGAGCGATGGTGCGATAAATGTATTTGTCGGCAGTGGACAGTCTTTGGTGACTGGCACTCGGTATTCAAGCCTCTCAACGTCAGTTAACGCTGACGGTAACAATCTGGATGTTGTCTACAACAACCAAAATTCATCCCAGGTTGTAACAGACTTTATTACCGGAGGAGAGATTGGCGGGCTTCTCAACTTCCGTTCAGAGATATTGGATAACGGGCAAAACATGCTGGGGCTGGTGGCCTTGGGAATCACTGATGAGATGAATACTCAGCATCAGCGTGGTATGGATCTAGATGGGAATCTGGGCGGGCTTCTGTTCAGTGCGCCCCAGACCAGTCAGGGAGTAGTGATTCAAGATTCAGCGGCGACAGGTACCGTTGGCTTCGCCTATTCAGATATAACCGATTTGACTGCTAGCGATTACAGTCTGATTTACAACAGTAGCACCACCAACTACACCCTCACGCGACTATCCGATAACACCACAACTACTCTGACTGCAGGCACAACTACTGTTGACGGCTTTACCCTTACCTTGGGTGGAGCGCCCGCAGGTGGTGAGACTACCTACATTCGTCCCACCCGAGCTGCTGCTGGTTATTTGAGCCTAAATCTGACTGATCCGAGAGAGGTTGCAGCAGCCTCTCCAATAGTGACGGCTGCTGCCAGTGGTAACACTGGAACAACCGGTGCTATATCGTTCGGTGAGGTAACTGATATATCCAATGCGGCATTCACCACCGCCGCAGGGGCGTTAACACCGCCGATTACAATCCGATTTACCTCGGCTACCACCTACGACATTATTAATACCACAACTGCTGCTACGCTCGAATCAGGTATTGCCTATACACCTGGGGCAGATGTGTTTCCGACCCCAGGTGCTCTGGATTATGGCTACCAGATTCAGATAACCGGTGCCCCGGCTACGGGAGATGAGTTTACTGTTGGTTACAATACCGATGGTATTGGTGATAACAGAAATGCTCTGGCTATGGGGCAGATCCAGACAGCTAATGTGTTATTGGGTGATTCTGCTAGCGGCCTAGGGGCAACCACAACTTTTCAGGGCACTTATGCTCGGTTGATAGCAGATGTTGGCACCAAGACCAATGTGGCTGAATCCAACTACAATTCACAAAAGGCTATGCTTGATTTTAATGAGACACAGTTTTCCTCTGTCTCGGGGGTCAACCTGGATGAAGAGGCGGCAAATTTAATACGGTTTCAGCAGGCTTATCAGGCAGCAGCGCAGGTTATTTCGGTATCCAATACCCTATTTGATAGTCTGCTCGGGGCCGTTAGGAGATAGTTATGTATAGAGTCTCAACCGCGACCATGGCGAATCAATCCATAAGTTCCATGTTGGAGCAGCAGGCCAAAATGAGTAAGTCTATGCTGCAGCTTACAACGGGCAAGCGAATTATCACGCCATCGGATGATCCCACAGGGGCGGTTAGGGTTGTAGATCTGAATAGTGCAATTGGCCGAGTAGAGCAGTACCAAGACAATGCTGATCGCGCCCGTTCCAGGCTGGAGCAGGAAGAGAGTGTACTGTTTAGCGTTACCAATCTGTTGCAACGGTCTCGGGAATTAGCAGTTAAGGGTAATAACAGTGCCGCTCTGACCGCAGACGATAGACAGGCTCTGGCCTATGAAATAAGAATGTTAGTGGATGAGATGGAAGGGCTGGCCAATTCTCAAGACTCCAATGGCGACTATATCTTCTCTGGCTATAAGAGCGGGACCAAGCCTTTTACCCGTACCGCCACTGATACGTACACCTATGCTGGCGATCAGGGACAGAGACAGCTGCAGATATCTGCAGACCGCACCATAGCGGATGGAGATAACGGATTTGATCTGTTTATGAATGTGGATACCGGTCCCTGGGCTACAGTTACAGGTGCTGCGGCTAGTGGTTTTACTGCTATCGCAGATGGAGATCTTACTGTTAACGGTATCAGTGTTGGCGCTATACCAGCTGCGGCCGATGCTGCAGAGCGTGCCACCCAGATCAGAGATGCCATTAACGCTATATCTGATAGTACACATGTATCAGCAGAGCTGGCTACAGGTACCACCGTGACCCTGACATCAAGCGATGACGATATTGATATAGGGTTGGCAGCCACTGCAACAACAGCTACCACCGGACTCGCCGCTGGTACCACAGCTACCACAACCGGAACCAGCAACATATTTGAAACCTTATTGAATATGGCTTCAACTCTGGAATCCGGCGGGCAGGTAGATAGATATATGAATGATATATCAGAGGCTATGAATAATGTGTCCGATGTTCACTCATTGGTGGGGGCCAGATTGAATGCCATTGATGAGCAGAACGAGGTCAATGCTGATATTCAGTTGGTTCTGGAGGAGCATCTGTCTGACGTTGAGGATCTGGACTATACCGAGGCTATAAGTCGTTTTAATCAGCAGAGTGTGGCCCTGCAGGCGGCTCAGCAGGCCTATGTGCAGGTGCAGGGATTATCTCTATTTAACTATCTTTAGCCGCAACTTACTTTTCGTACTCTGAACAGGCTTGTTTATTAGCTGTGTTTATCCTGTTTGCTGCAATAAATCACCTGGTTTAGGCATTAAATTACTAGGCTTCAAGAAAGTCAGGAAGCTCCTTCCCGGTAATAATGCATAATTGTTAGTTGTTGGCAAATTATACTGTTAAATCAATAAGATATGCTGATTTTCCTTTCCTTTTATGCTGCTATATTATCTTATCCTTATGTCTAAAGTTTCCCCCGCCGTGGCCGCTACTATTACCGGAGGCGGTAAATACCAGAACATTTCAGGTATATCCGTCAAGTATTAACCTGACCCACAGAGCATTAAGCAAACGTATGCCGTGGGGTTTAGGAGAAATTAAAAATGGCAATGGTAATTAACACTAATATTATGTCCCTGAACACTCAGCGTGCGCTGAGTCAATCAAACAGCTCAATTCAGACTGCGATGGAGCGTCTCTCTACTGGTTTGCGTATTAATAGCGCCAAAGACGACGCTGCTGGTTTGGGTATCGTAGATCGTATGACTTCTCAGATTCGCGGTCTTAACCAGGCAGTGCGTAATGCCGGTGACGCTATCTCTCTATCCCAGACCGCTGAAGGCGCTATGCAAGAGTCATCTAACATTTTGCAGCGTATGCGTGAACTGGCCATCCAGTCTGCTAACGACTCCAACAGCTCAGGTGATCGCGCCAATTTGCAGAAAGAGGTTGCTCAGCTAGCAGCTGAATTGAACCGTATTGCTGAAACTACGACCTTTAACGGCAAGAAGCTGTTGGACGGAACGTTCGCTGCCCAGAAATTCCATGTTGGTTCAAATGCTAATGAGACGATTTCTGTAACAGTTGGTAGTACTTCAGCAACTACTATGGGTGCTTACAAAGCTGACGGCACTGCAACCGAAGATCATGTTGGTGGTGCTTTGACCGCTGTTGCTGATGGTACTGGTGGTAACAATGTAGCATTAGATGCTGCATTCTCAATCACCGGCACTCTTGGTTCATCTACATTGAGCGTGGCTGCTGATGCAACAGCAGCAAAAATAGCCTCTCAGATCAATGGTGTTTCTGATGATACAGGCGTAACTGCAACTGCTAGCAACTCTGTAGAGCTCAAGGCAGTAGCTACAGGTAATATCTCATTTACCCTGTCTTCACAGGATGATTCTCAATCTACAGTTGGCAGTGCTGTGACTATTAGCGCGTTAGTTAGTAGCGCGACCGATCTAGACGCTTTGCGTGACGCTATCAACGCAGAAAGTGCTTCTACCGGTATTTATGCAGAGCTTAATGCAGCTGGCGATGGCATTCTACTGAACAACGATACAGGACAGGACATCGTGGTTGCTGACGTTAGTAACAATGATGGTGCTGATACTGCAAGTGTTGTAACTGTTGGCGGTGTTGCACTTGAGGATGAAGATTCTACTGCTTCCGGTACTGAGACCGACTCTATCGTGGTCGGTGGTAAGTTGGAGTTGACTTCCGCTAAGTCATTCCAGGTATCTACTACAAATACTGATGTTATGGTAGCTGCGTCTACATCTGGTGCACTTAACAGTGTTGCTGATATAGACATTAGTACACAGAGCGGGTCCAATTCTGCACTTGATGTATTGGATCAAGCACTAAGCTTTATATCTGATTCACGTGCAGATCTTGGTGCAATTCAGAATCGTTTGGAAACAACCATCGCTAACCTGACTAGCGTGTCTGAGAATGTTTCTGCAGCTCGTTCACGGGTTCAGGATGCCGACTTCGCAGCTGAGACTGCAGCTCTTACCAGAGCTCAGATTCTGCAGCAGGCTGGTGTAGCAATGTTGGCTCAGGCTAATGCGCAGCCACAAACTGTACTTTCACTACTTCAGTAGTGGTAATGGGTCCCTCCCGGCTAACCCCGGGAGGGGTGTAACTCAAGGATAAGGTGATTAACATGGCAATTGACAACATCAATCGGTCAGGTTATCTGCCAGAGCCAACAGATGCCAGATCACAGAAGATTAAATCTTCCAGTACACCGGAAGTATCATCTGTGCAAGCGGCAGACAGGATGCAGGATGTGGTTTTAGGTGGCAACAAAGAGGCAGTAAACAAGACTTCTGAACCAGCCCAAAGCCAACTCACTGAAGAAGTCGTGAACGAACTGAATGACGCCATTCTGGGCGTTCGTCGTGAACTTAGGTTCAGCATAGATGAAGATAGTGGTCGTGCAGTAGTTCAGGTAATGGATAGCGAGACAGGCGAGACGATCAGGCAGCTGCCATCTGAAGAGGTATTGGCGGTTTCCCGGCATATTCGTGAGCTTGTTGAGTCTTCCCAGTCAAGCGGTGGCTCTTCCGCCGAAGGCGCTGTCGGAGTTATCTTTCAGTCAACCGCCTAAGGCAACTGTTTGGCATTTGGCCTGAATGTTGCATTTCATTAACTGGTAGCGCTCCTGAGATGGAGCGCTCAACCAGTACCAATCAAGAGGCTTGGCTTTCATATTTGGCATGTGTGGCTTAACTAAATCAACGTAGCAGGTAACGAGAAGACAATGGCAACAATCACAGCACTGGGAATAGGCTCTGGACTTGATGCTAACTCAATTATTGAGTCACTCATGGAGATTGAGCGGCAGCCGTTGAGAAATTTACAGGTTAAAGAGGCTGCGTATTACTCTGAGATGAGTGCGGTTGGTCAACTGCGTAGTGCTGTTGCATCATTCCAGGATGCTGCAGAAGCTCTTAGTACAGCATCGACCTACGAAGTATATACGGCAACTTCTGCCGATACGGCAATTTTTACCGCTTCTGCCAGCAGCTCCGCTGCGGTAGGCACATA
The DNA here is from genome assembly GCA_050291725.1 of Sedimenticolaceae bacterium. GTDB lineage: Bacteria > Pseudomonadota > Gammaproteobacteria > Chromatiales > Chromatiaceae > JAAGZL01. The sequence goes on along the minus strand of JBNKKH010000032.1, from coordinate 73,393 downwards.
CGATATTCAGGTTACTTCCCTAGCTGTAGCGCAGAAGCAAGGATCAAATTCTTTTTCCGATTCAGATACAACAACTGTTGGTAGTGTTGGGGATACCGTTGAGGTTACCATCGGCTCAGATAGCTTTAGTGTTGAAATCGGAGGTAAAACTCTTGAGGAGATTGCAGATGCTATAAACTCTGCATCCGATAACGTTGGCGTGACAGCAAGTGTTATTCAGCAAGACTCCAATAATTACTATCTCACCCTAACCAGCGATGAGACTGGTATAGACAATGAGATGACTCTGGCGTTTGAGGATAGCGGCGGATCATCTATAGCCGACCCGTTAGGAATGGCAGTGACCCAGGCTGCAGATGATGCGGGTCTTCTGATAGACAACACATACAATGTTACCCGCAGCTCCAATAGCATTACCGATGTTATCGAAGGGGTGGCTCTAAATCTGTTGGACACGAGTGCTTCAGCAGTTGAGTTGGATGTGGATATTAACCAAAGCTCGATAACGGCTTCTGTCGAGGCATTTGTAACGGCATACAATACCCTTCAGAGCGCCATGTCTGAACTTAGTGATGGGGAGTTGTCTGGAGATTACACAATTCGCTCCCTGCGGAGTCAGGTGCGATCAATTATCAATACGACCCCTACTGGGTTGAGTGGTAATTTGTCATATCTATCTGAAGTGGGTTTCGATATTGATAAAGATGGAGTGATGTCGATAGATAGTTCTACCTTGAGTGACGAAATATCAACTAACCTTGATTCGGTCATTGAGCTATTTTCTGATGATGACCAGGGATACGCTTTTCGTTTAAACGGGCTGTTGGAAAATGTTCTTGGTTCTGATGGCATGTTGGATTCAAAAGAGGATGGTATAAATGCTAGGATTGATGACGTACAGGATGCACAGCAGGCCATGGCATATCGCCTGGAGATAATAGAGGCAAAATATAAAGCACAGTACGCTGCGCTTGATACCTTGATGTCAAATTTAACTGCTACCAGCAGCTATCTGGACCAGCAGCTCAGTATCCTGGCAAATTTAATTCCAGGTAATAGCAATAATTGATAAGGAGTAGTAATGAGCCCTATGCATAAACGTGGAGTTAGCCAATACGGTAAGGTAGCAGTTGGAACTGAGACCTCCTTTGCTTCTCCCCATCGTCTAATTCAGATGCTTATGGAAGGCGCTTTGGATAAGATAGCATTTGCTCGTGGTCAGATGGAGCGTAAGGATTTTGCAGAAAAGGGGCGCAATATAACCTGGGCCATATCTATCATACAGGGGCTGAGCGAAAGCCTGGATATGGAGTCAGGAGGCGAGATAGCGGCTAACCTGGAAGGGTTGTATGACTATATGGTTAGGTGTCTCGTAATTGCCAACAAGGATAATAATATTGAGAAATTAGATGAGGTTGCATCACTTCTTAAAGAGGTTAAGCAGGCATGGGATGCTATGCCTGGTGATATGAAACAGGTAGCACAGAAAAGTGCCGCAACTAGCGTTGGCTAATGACCTCTGATCAAACTATTTCCCATCTGAAAAAGATTGTTGAGCTTAGTGGGTCCATGCTGACCACTGCGCGCGAAGGCGACTGGGAGCGGGTGCAGGAGATTGAGCAGCAGCGGCAAAAGCTTTTGGATGAGGCCTTCCCTCTGGATAACGATAATGTTGTAAATCCTGCTGCTCTGACCCAGCAAATTCAGCAGATCGTGGATTTCGACAAACAGACCATGGCTCTAATGGAGCAGGGCAGAAAAGAGCTTGCCGGGTTGAAGAAAAAAATTTCGTCAGGACGTCAGGCGGTCAGCGCCTATCAAGATATCCAAAATAGATAATCATTTTGTGTAGGATCCAGCCCTTGCGGTCGATTTGTGTTGTGATTGCTCTAATCTAGAATAATCCCCAGAGGGTTGGGCTTCTACAATCACTGAATTAGATTTATCGATAATTCGTAGTTTCTGTATTCATTTGCGGCCTGTTTTATTGACGTATGCTTAACTGCGAAGCAACAACTCAATCACAAACTTACTACCAAAATAGGCTAGAGCAAGCACCACGAATCCAACTTGGGTTCCGATTAAAGTCTTGCGCCCGCGCCAGCCAAATTTAAACCGTCCCCACAACAGCGTCCCAAATACTAGCCAAGCAAGTATGGATAGAACTGTTTTGTGAACCAGATGTTGAGCGAAGATGTCATCCAGAAAAGCCAGTCCAGATGCTAGGGCAAAGGTGAGGAGCAGGAAGCCGAGACCTATCATCTCTATCAGTAGTGCTTCCATAGTTTGCAGTGGGGGTAGGGCGCGAATAAAGCCACCAGGGTGGCGGTTGCGCAGGTGATGATCCTGAATCGAAAGCAGAATGGCCTGCATACTTGCCATGGCGAAAATACTGTAGGCTAAGAGTGAGATTAGGACATGTATCCGTAAGCCCCAGGATGCATCTGTCGGTAGCAGCCTGGTCGTTGGTATGTACAGCTCCAGAGCGACGGAGATTGCTGCGATTGGGAGTAGTGCAATGCCTAGGTTTTCTACCGGTTTGGTCAGGGATGAAATCATAAGCAGTAGCAGAATAATCCACATTACCAGAGAGGCGGCGTTAAAAAAGCCCAGATTTATGCCGCTGTCGAGATGTATGTTCTGATACAGCACTGCTGTATGCAGGATCACGCCGGCTAGGCCTAGTCCAATGCCAGATGCGCGTGGGGGCTTTTTGCCTCCACGCTCCCTGAATAGCCGGATAGTTATGATGATTCCGGCTGCGGCATAACAGGCTATGGCCAGGAGTGCTGTTATTGTTGTGCTCATGTCGGTAGATAATCGCATATTAGAATTCACTAGTCATTAGTCGAAACTCTTTAGTCACTAGGTACTAGGTGCATTGGCATTTAGGGTTATAATGGCCATCTGACAAAATTATGGTATCGATAAAGTTATGTTTGATAATCTGACAGATAGACTAGGTGGGGTGCTGGATCGGCTGCGTGGCCAAGGGCGTCTCACAGAAGATAATATTAAAGACACCATGCGTGAGGTGCGCATGGCGCTACTGGAGGCGGACGTTGCTCTGCCTGTAGTGAAGTCCTTTGTAGAGCAGGTACGCGAAAGGGCTTTGGGTGAGGAGGTGATGAAGAGCCTCACTCCTGGTCAGGTTCTGGTAAAGATCGTAAACGATGAGCTGGTGCAGGTGATGGGGGAGGCCAATGAGTCTCTCAACCTAGCTGCCCAGCCTCCAGCAGTAATCCTCATGGCTGGCCTTCAGGGTTCTGGTAAAACTACCAGTGTGGCCAAGCTGGCTCGCTGGCTGAAAGAGAGTCAGAAAAAGTCGGTCATGGTAACCAGCTGTGATGTCTATAGACCGGCTGCTATAGATCAGTTGCAGACCCTGGCTACAGAGGTTGGCGCTGAGTTTTTCCCCAGTAGTGTTGATCAGAAACCGCTGCAGATTGCCAGCAATGCACTAGATCGAGCGAAAAAGAGCTTTCAGGATGTCCTGATTATCGATACTGCCGGTCGCCTCCATGTTGATGCGGAAATGATGGGAGAGATCAAGGAGTTGCACTCTGCGGTCAATCCAGTCGAGACCATGTTTGTGGTAGATAGTATGACTGGCCAGGATGCGGCCAATACCGCCAAGGCGTTCGATGAGGCCCTGCCTCTGACCGGTGTTATTCTCACCAAGACTGATGGTGATGCCCGTGGCGGTGCTGCTCTCTCAATTCGCCAGATTACCGGCAAGCCTATTAAATTTTTGGGCGTAGGTGAAAAGACTACTGCCCTGGAGCCATTTCACCCGGAACGGGTCGCCTCAAGGATTTTGGGGATGGGGGATGTGGTGTCCCTGGTGGAAGAGGTTACGGCCAAGGTAGACAGCAAAAAAGCAGAAAAACTGGCCAAAAAACTGCAAAAGGGCAAGGGTTTCGATCTGGAAGACTTTAAAGATCAAATGGAGCAGATGTCCAATATGGGAGGGTTGAGCTCCATAATGGATAAGATGCCGGGGATGGGTAACTTGCCAGATCATGTGAAAAATCAGGTGAATGACAAAGAGGTGGTGAAGGTGATCGCCATCATTAACTCCATGACTCCACAGGAGAAACGCTTTCCTGCTGTGATTAAGGGTTCACGCAAACGACGCATCGCGGCTGGTTCCGGTACCCAGGTGCAGGATGTGAATAAAATGCTAAAGCAGTTCGCCCAGATGCAAAAGATGATGAAAAAAATGAAGGGTGGCGGCATGGCTAAAATGATGCGTGGACTCAAAGGTGGTTTGCCTCCAGGTATGGGCGGCCCTGGGGGAATGGGTGGTCCTGGTGGATTTCCTTTCTAGAAGGGTTGCTCCTGCTTGGTAAGTAAGAGTTGATACGCAATTATTCGCGGAAAGAACTTTAGAATTATTCATTCCTCGATTTGAGCGTGGGGCCCATATGTGTGACTTTTTCTGGTTCCGCGGGCTTCTTGGAGCTGATATTCTGCTTTTCCCACCTGGCTAGACGCTCATTCATCTGCACATAGCGCTGATGCTGGGTAAATTAGTAGGTAAAAAAGCTTCACTTTCCGAAAAAATAGCGTAAAATGCCCGGTTTACTTGCCTCCGGCCGGTTTGGCTGGATGCGCGCTACAGAATTAACTTAAGGGTTGGACATGGTAACAATTCGTCTTGCAAGAAGCGGAGCTAAGAAACGTCCGTTCTATCATATAGTAGTAGCTGATAGCCGCCGTGCCCGTGATGGGCGCTACATTGAGCGCGTAGGTTTTTTTAATCCTATCGCTACTGGTGGTGAAGAGCGTTTGCGTATCGAAAAAGAGCGTGTGGATCACTGGGTTTCCCAGGGTGCGCAGGCTAGCGATCGCGTAGCTAAGCTGCTTAAGGATCACGCCAAAGCGGCTTGATCTGGCCGGGCGTCGAATTAGGCGTTTGGATAGAGATAAAAGGCTATCACTGTGACTACAGAGATTGGCCGTAAATTTGTAACCCTGGGCCGGATATCCGGCCTGTATGGTGTGAAGGGATGGGTGAAGGTATATTCCCATACTTCGCCTCTCGGCAATATTCTTAAATATCCTAAATGGTATTTGAAGGTTGCAGATGGCTGGCAGGAGTTCCAACTGGAAACAGGCAAGCCCCACGGTAAGGGGATAATTGCTAAGTTAGCCACTATTGATGATAGGGATATTGCAGCAACTTTGATCGATACGGATATTGCTATACCGCGCGATCAGTTGCCGGAGCTGGGGAACAATGAGTTTTACTGGACTGACCTGGAAGGGATTAAGGTCATAACTATCGAAGGCGTTGAGCTGGGGAAATTGGACTACCTGTTCGAGACCGGTGCCAACGATGTGATAGTTGTTAAGGGTGAGCGGCAGCGGCTGCTTCCTTATATAGACCAGGTAGTAAAGAGAGTGGATCTTGATGCAGGGATTATGGAAGTAGACTGGGATCCGGAGTTTTAGAGGTACATTATGCGCTTTGACGTAGTGACCCTCTTTCCGGAGATGTTGCAGGCCATGATCGGTGATGGTGTCACCGGACGGGCATTCGATAAGGGGCTGGCTGAGCTGGTTACCTGGAATCCCAGAGATTACACCAGCGATGTGCATCGTACAGTGGATGATCGCCCCTATGGCGGTGGCCCTGGAATGGTTATGAAGGTGGAGCCTCTGCAGGCGGCCATCGAAGATGCCAAACAGGCAGCTCCTGGCAGCAAAGTGGCCTATCTGAGCCCACAGGGAAAAGAGTTGAATCAGTCAGCTGTAAGGGAGCTGGCGCAGCGAGACGGCACAATCTTGATTGCCGGACGCTATGAAGGGATTGATGAAAGAGTTATTGATCGTTATGTCGACGAAGAGTGGTCGATAGGCGATTATGTTTTAAGCGGCGGGGAGCTTCCCGCACTGGTGTTGATGGATGCTGTATTGAGGCTGTTGCCCGGAGTTCTGGGTGATGCCGACTCAGCAGAGCAGGACTCCTTCAGTGAAGGCCTGCTAGATTGTCCGCACTATACTCGGCCTGAGCTGTTTGCAGATATGCTGGTGCCGAAGGTGTTAACAGGTGGCAATCACGAGGCCATCCGCCGCTGGCGGCTTAAACAGTCGCTGGGACGTACTTGGTTACGACGACCTGATTTACTGGAAGGTCGTGAGTTAACCAAAGAAGAGCAGTTATTACTTAAAGAGTTTATTCAGGCGCACACAGGCGCCAGTTAAGATACAGGAGCAATACGACCATGAGCAAGATCATAGAGGCCCTAGAAGCCGAACAGATGAACCAAGAGGTTCCAGAGTTTGGTCCTGGAGATACCGTGGTCGTCCAGGTAAAGGTAATAGAAGGTGACCGTGAACGTCTGCAGGCATACGAAGGTGTAGTTATTTCTAAGCGCAACCGTGGGTTGAACTCATCTTTCGTTGTACGCAAGATGTCACATGGAGAGGGCGTTGAGCGTACCTTCCAGACCTACAGCAAGCTGATTAAAGATATAAAAGTTACCCGTAAGGGTGACGTGCGTCGCGCCAAGCTCTACTACCTACGTGGGCGTACCGGTAAGGCTGCACGTATTAAAGAGAAGATTTAGTTCTTTCTCTTTCAATAGAGGTTATAAAAGCCACCCAACTCAGGTTGGGTGGCTTTTTTTATCTACGCTATTTACGTTAAAGTAGAGCAATGGCACTAACCTTCTATTGGCATGACTATGAGACTTGGGGAATAGACCCAAGACGAGATCGCGCCTCCCAGTTTGCCGGTATTCGAACTGATGCAGAGCTGAACATAATTGGTAAGCCCTTAGTTCAATACTGCAGACCAGCAGACGATATGCTGCCCCATCCAGAGGCCTGTCTGGTTACCGGTATCACCCCGCAACACGCCTTGGCCAATGGGGTAGTAGAGGCAGAGTTCTTTGCAGCCATCCACCAGGAGATGGCCGCGCCTGGAACCTGTTCTGTGGGTTATAACAGTATCCGTTTCGACGATGAGTTCACCCGCTACGGCCTGTATCGAAATTTTTTCGACCCCTATGCCAGAGAGTGGCAGAACGGCAATTCGCGCTGGGATATTATTGATGTGGTGCGCCTTACCCGTGCTCTGCGTCCAGATGGGATTGAGTGGCCGAAAAAAGAGGACGGCGTTACCAGTTTTCGTCTGGAGGAGCTGACCCAGGCCAATGGCATTGAGCATGCCGATGCCCATGATGCCCTGTCTGATGTGTATGCCACCATCGCCATGGCCAAGCTGATAAAGCAGAAACAGCCGCGCCTGTTTGAGCATCAACTGAAAATGCGTAATAAGCGTATGGTAGCGGAGCAGCTGAACGTTGCCAGTAAGCAGCCGGTGTTGCATGTCTCATCCAAATATCCATCTAGAGATGGATGTATTGCCATAGTGGCTCCTCTGATTAATCACCCGGTGAATAAAAACTCAGTGGTGGTTTATGATCTGCGAGTCGATCCAACTCCGTTGATAGAGTTGAGTGCTGAGGAGATTAAAAAGCGGGTCTTTACCACCCAGGAAGATCTGCCGGAGGGTGTGGAGCGTATTCCGCTGAAAGAGGTGCATATCAACAAATGCCCGGTGGTGGTGCCCATGAATACCCTAACGGATGCTGCGGCTGATGAGTGGAGTATAGATGTGGCACTGGCGGAAAGGCATCTGCAGATAATTCGCCATGCTGGATTGGATACGAAGATTAAGCAGGTTTACACTGGACAGGAGTTTGCTCCTATTACCGATCCAGATCAGGCTCTGTATGGAGGGGGGTTCTTCTCCGATGCGGATCGGCGTCTAATGGAGTATGTACGCAGTTCGTCGGTGGAAGAGCTTGCTGATATAAAACTAGATTTTGTGGATGGGCGCCTGCCCGAGATGCTGTTCCGCTACCGCGCCCGTAACTGGCCGCAGAGTCTCTCAGCTGATGAGAAAAGTCGCTGGGAGCAATTTCGCCTGGAACGTATCACCGATCCACAGGTGGATGTGGGTATAACCCTGGATGATTACCGCGCCCGTCTGGCCAAAATGATGGTTGATCCTGAACTTGGAGAGCGGGAGCGGGCCATACTTTCTCAGTTGGCAGACTGGCCAGAGCAGGGATTGGGAGTTATCTAATCTCCTTCTCCAGAGCGGCAATGCTGTTTTCTGCCTGGTTTTTGCTATAGATATTTGATTTAATGTTGGCGCTATTCATAATCACACTTTTAGTGACTGCGAATGGTGTGCGTATCCGTTCTATACTCGTCGTTGCTGCAGTTATCATCCTGATGTTCAAAGATGGCGGTGGGTTATGCAAAGTGTGAGTTAATATTATATATAGCCAAACTGTTTTGTAATTATTTTAAATATTACATACACTTGGGAAGTGTAGTTGCGGTTTTTTAATTATAAGAGGCATATTATGAGAAAAAGTTTTGGGGTGGTGCTGGGATTGTCTTTGTTTGCGGCTTCTGCAGCTAACGCCGTCATGATAGATTTTGAGAGTGAGGCTACTGGGACCAAAGTCAACGGTTATACCATTGGTGATGTTAGCTTCTCTGATACGTCAGGTGCAGATTTGCAAGTAGATGATTGGGCTGATCAGAGTGACGGACAAGCTCTGGGCGTTTTTTTTGATGATTCAAGCCGTCTACAAATGGATTTTGCCTCTCATATTGACTATCTTGCCTTCGATCTGGGTAACGATGACCCAATTTGGGAAAGCCAAGGTGATGGCAAGCTGTATGCTGAGATTTGGAATAATGGTTCGTTCTTAACTACATTGAGTTTCGCGCCTAATTGGAATGATGATATGGACCAAAGGTTCGAAGTGACTGGGTATGTTTTTGACATGATTCAGATTTATCACTCTGCAGAACTAACAGAGGTAGTTGATAACATTGAATACAATGTTTCAGCCGTGCCACTTCCTGCTGCTGTATGGCTATTCGGTTCTGGTTTGATTGGTCTAGCCGGAATGTCGCGTCGCAAAGAGAATGCTGTAGCAGCTTCTGCCTAGTAGGTTTTGATCTAGATATAGTGGTCTGGGCCAATCTAGGCTCAGACCACTTTTTATTGCGGATGATTCAATGTGTATAACCAAAGGCCATTCCGCTGCATAGAGGGTTATTTGTTGGCCTAGATTTCTGCTGTTACTCTTTGGTCCATTTCTCTAGGGCTGCGATTATGTTCTTCGCCTGATCTTTGCTGGATATATTGAACTTGGATTTCGGCATATATTCCCCATTGCGCTTTTGATAGCGGCGGATGGTGTATTTATCCGGTCCATACTCGCCCTTGCTGCGGTTCCAATCCTGATATTTGAAAATAACGGTGGACCAGGCTCCCTTGGACAGGATCTCCTTATCCAGCTCTTTTACCACTTCAATACCGTCTTCGGTGTAGCTAATGCTGAGTTCATCGACAGTGGATGCCATATCTGTTTTTCCTTTCTTTATCTTTGATTCGGGGGTGTGCCCCACAACTATTTGGGATGGAACTTACCAGAACATTAGGTGCAGGTCACGGATTGGCTCCGTTTTTTAGCAATAAGCGGATAATGAAGCCGTCTTTTAGCTGTTTGGCTAGCTGCAGCGGTGTTTGGCCAGATCTTCCAGGTCTGTTTACATCAGCTCCGTTGGTGATTAGAAGTTTTACCAACACCCTGTTGCCCTGTTTGACTGCATCCAGTAGAGGTGTGTTGCCCTGATCTGATATGTGGTTTATGTCAGCTCCACTCCTTAGGAGCAGCCTTATTACATCGCGATCAGTGACACTGTTGTTTACCATATCCTCTAGCAGCTTGTTGGGGCTGAAATCTGCGCCGCTCTGGATAAGAAGTTCTGCTATCTGGGTGCGGCCAAACATAATGGCGGTATGGAGGGGGGTATTTCCTTTGCTGTCTCTGCTATTGATCTTTGCACCATGTTTCAGCAGTAGCTCGGTTACAATAAAAAGGCCATTTTCTGCTGCGACATGCAGTGGCTTCTGACCATTAGGCCCTGCCTTGTTTATGTCTACACCCCAGAATATGTGTCGCTCGATCTGATCAATATCCCCTCGCTGTAGGGCTAGGTGAAATCCAATGGTGGGGCGGTCGGGGTCAGCGCAGCCAGCAATGATGACAACCATTAGTAGGCAGCAGATAGCACTGGATAATCTTGTTAAATGGGAAGACCGCATTTAATTATATATAGGGTCGTGTTGGTTGTGGCACAAGGGGGCAGCTTATGCGCTATTGTAATTAAACTGGCGCTGCTTCCAATAGCGCTGGCAGACTGTTTGATGCTGCACCTGTTTGGGCTGTTAAGGCCAGTTGGGCGTTTGTTTCTATCTGGGTGCGTATTTCAGCCGCCAAGGATTTTGCTTGTTCAGGGTTGGTAATTCTATTCTCACCAGAGGTTGGATTGGCCGTAGACTGGCTATATACCTGGTTTGCCCGTTCAACGTCCACTGAGTCAGTCTCTACGCTAGCTTCATCCTGATGGAGTACACCACTGTTAGCTGTCTTCAGGCCCGTGGACTCTTGATCAGCTCTTTTTTTCCCAGAAACAGGGCCGCTGTTGCTATCTGACGGCAGGATTTTGTCATTAGAAATTGGTGCTACCACTGCTGTATCTCCCATTGAAGCCAGTAAATTGACGTTTTTGGCTGTTATATCTCTATAATGCAAATCATAGGCCAAAATACCACTGTTTTCATCTTTTTGGGCGGTTAATGGTCTATAGTTGCTGTATTAGATGAGATATGTAATGTAATATGGTGTGATTGCAGGTAAAAAAGGTGTAAAGTTACGCCGCAAGAACCTGCAGCATAACCTGGCGAATGCCAAGAGTTCTTCCATGGGGTCAACAGAGGCTCCAAAATAACAACTAAGCCTGATTTGGATAAATCAAATGGATGAACTGAAAGCCATTTTTGAATCACTCCAACTCAGTTCTATAGACTGGGAGTTGGTCCTGCGCGGCTTATTGCAGGTCATGTTGCTAGTCATGTCTGCTGTTTTTTCTGGTTCTGAAACCGCACTTTTTTCCCTAAGTCGCATTGATCTACAGAAACTGCGCCATGAGCGTGGCCAGCGCTCGGAGCATATCCATGCAATGTTGGATGAGCCGCGGCGCTTGATTATCTCCATACTCTGCGGAAATGAGCTGGTTAATATAGCCTCGGCGGTGAATATGACAGCTATCCTGCTGCTACTGTTTGATGGGGCTGATGTGGGATGGATCAATATTCTTATTATGGTTCCGATGCTGCTCCTGATAGGTGAGGTCACTCCCAAGACCATTGCGGTTAGTTTCCCTATCAAGTTCGCAACCCGTATTACCGCGCGCATACTTCCGCGCTGGATAACCTTTATTACGCCTCTACGTGAAGTGGTAAGGTCGGTGTCTGACAGGATCACAACCCTTATTGTGGGGGACGAGGTTAGTCGTGAGAATATCCTGCAGCCGGATGAGTTGCGTACCCTGCTCGAAGAGGGGGAAGAGACCGGAATTATCGACGCCACTGAACGTGTTCTGATTGATAATCTGTTGGAGGCTTCGGAGACAGATATCTACCGTATCATGACACCTAGCCCCAGAATCCGTTATTTAAATGCCAGTTTGCCCGTGCCGGAACTGATAGATCAGTTCCGTAACCTGTGCCACCCCAGGGTGCCGGTATACCAAGGCAACTGGGATAACGTGATCGGCTTTGTGCATTCAGAGACCATACTGAAACTGACCAGGGCAGGCGGTGATATGCAGGATGTCACTCTTGAGCAGATTATCAAGCCAGCTCATTTTGTTCCGCCCACCAAGAAGGTGGATGAGATGTTTGACTACTTTCAGGAGCACAATACCCGCGCAGCTATTATCTTGGGTGAGTACGGAGAGGTACTGGGTATAGTTACCATGAAGGATGTGCTTACCTTTATTTTTGGTGAGATTTCCGGACGCATGGAGGGTCAGGAGTATTATCAGGAAGATGATGAAAATAGCTATACAGTGCCTGGTGAAATGCGTCTGGCCGACTTCTATAATCTCACCAATTTTGATATTGACGATTCGGTGATGGCAACCATTGGCGGGGTTGCCTTTAGGTTGTTTGACCGGATGCCAGCGGAAGGTGACAAGGTGCTTTACGAGGGGTACGAATTTACTGCTAAGGAGATAACAGGGTTAAGAATCAGTCAGGTGCGGGTGTGTAAGTTGTCTGAAGGAAAGCCGCAACTAGAGAGTGCTATTGAGGATGAAGGTGAGAACGAAGATAAATTAACAGATAGCGCAGCAGATACGGAGCAGAAGGAGAGTAGAGATGGATTGGATACTTGAACTGCTCCTGATAGTTTTCTTCCTTATTCTTAAAGGGTTCTTCTCTGGCTCAGAGATTGCCATGGTGAACTCCGATAAGCTGAAGCTGCGCCATAAGGCTAAGTTAGGTGATCGTGGCGCCAGGACAGTATTGAAGCTGTTTAAAAAACCAGATGTTATATTAGGTACCACTCTGGTTGGCACCAATCTGGCTACGGTAATCATTTCCACCCTCGGCGCTCTGATTTTTATAGATCTGTTCGGCGTGACCGGTGATTTGATCTCCATTCTGGTTTTAACACCGATATTGCTGATAATCGGTGAGGTGGTGCCGAAGAGTGTATTTCAGCAGAATGCTGATAGCCTAGTTTCCAGAATAATTAATATTCTGCGCTTCTTCTCCTACCTGTTCTATCCAATAATCTTTATCTTCAGTCGTGTGGCTCGCTTTGCCACCCGTATTGTTGGTGGAGGTGCAGAGCCGCAAAACATGTTTATAACACGTGAGGAGCTGCGCGTTTTGTTGGATATTACCGAAACTGCGGCATCGCCATCTACAATAGATCGTAAGCGTATACGTCGTATTATCCGGTTTGCCGATACCACAGTGGGCGAAGCGATGATTCCTCTGGCAGATGTGGTCGGTCTCAACGAGATTCGCGCAATGGACGAGGCGGTGCGCAGGGTGATGGCTCATGGCTATAACCGACTGCCTGTATACAGTGGGAATATTACCAATGTTAAGGGAGTGCTTACCTTAAACACCTGGGATCTGATGCAGCCAGATATCATGGATAGACCTGTATCTGATTATGTAAGCCCTGCTTTATATCTGTCTCCTAAGCAGACATTAGATAGAGCGCTGCCACAGCTTCAGGCCAGAAAAGACCATATGGCTATTGTGGTGGATGAGTTTGGTTCTGCGGTAGGTATCCTTACCATGGAGGATGTGTTTGAAGAGGTGGTGGGTGAGATTGATGTTGGGTATGACTTTGATGAGTATCACCCCAAACGCAAGGTCTATATTGAGCATGAGAGTGAGAATTCACACTTGATGAGTGGGCGCACTCCGATTTCTGAAGTGAACGATATTTTACATGTGCACTTTCCTGTGGAAGAGGCGCATACCATTGGCGGCCTCATTGTTAGTCGGGTCCGCAATATCCCAGTGGAAGGTGACTTCATAGAAGAACAGGGCTATAGGTTGACTGTTCTTGAAGCTGACTCAAGAGCAGTTATTAAAGTCAGAGTAGAGCGTTGCTAGTGCTTTTGTCCCACCAAATATAAACAATATGATTATTTTTAGTAAATAATTCTAATTGCGCTATCTTTAGTAGGGGCTCCAATAAAAATCCGGGAGTAAAAGATGGGTGCAAAATCTAATAAGATGCCAATCCTGGTGCCGGTAGACTTCTCTGAGCATTCAGAGGCAGCTCTACTTAAGGCATGTGAGTTTGCAGAGTGTAGTAAGCAGCCTATAGTGGCTCTGCATGTGGTGCATGATCCAGGAGATATGCCTAGTTACTATTCACGCATTGCCAAGAAGAAGCAGTTGGTGCGGGTTGAGGATATTGCTGATGAAATGTTTATGAAGTTCATAACAGAAATTAAGCAGAAGCACTCTGATAATAAAACCCTCAAAAAAGTTAAAAAAATGATGGTTAAGGGTATCCCGGTTACCAGGATCCTGCAGGTGAGAGAGAAAATTAATGCATCAATGGTAGTTATGGGTAGTCTGGGCAGGACTGGGCTTAAACATATGCTTCTTGGCTCCAAGGCTGAGCAGGTGGTGCGCCAGAGTCCGGTAACGGTTGCCATTGTAAAATCAGAAAAACAATAAATCGGGTGAATAGTATGCTCAGAACCATCTTGGGAAGTACTGGTAAGTTAGATTTTCGAGCAACATTGGCACTGCTTTTTGGTTCGTTATTCCTATTAATTGTAACTCCGATATATGCGGCTGATGGTAGTTCCAATGAGATGGAGTGGGGCTTAATGGCTATGCAGATGTTTGGCGGCCTTGCTCTGTTTCTATTTGGGATGGAGCAAATGGCAGAAGCTCTGAAAGCAGTGGCTGGCGAACGCATGAAATCGATTCTGGCTAAGCTTACAGCAAATCGATTCGCAGGTGCAGCTACCGGAGCTTTCGTTACGGCTGTAATTCAGTCCTCATCGGTAACCACAGTTTTGGTAGTAGGATTTATTACTGCAGGCCTCATGTCTATGTCTCAATCCATAGGCATAATAATGGGTGCCAATATAGGTACCACCGTAACTGCACAGATTGTTGCATTTAAGGTTACCAAGGCGGCTATGCTGATGATCGGCGTTGGCTTTAGTATGCTGTTTTTGTCCAAAGAAGAGAAGATTCGTCATTACGGCTCTATGCTTATGGGTCTCGGAATGGTCTTTTTTGGCATGAGCGTGATGAGTGACGCGATGAGTCCGCTGCGTACCTATCAACCGTTTCTCGATTTTATGATTCATATGGAGAATCCGTTGATTGGTATTATGGTTGCTGCTGTATTTACCGGTCTCGTTCAATCATCATCGGCTACCACAGGTATTGTTATCGTAATGGCTAGCCAGGGGCTTATTTCACTCCCTGCTGGAATAGCGTTGGCGTTTGGGGCCAATATCGGAACCTGCATTACCGCAATGCTCGCTTCTATAGGTAAGCCAAAAGAGGCATTAAGAGCGGCCTTGGTGCATGTGATGTTTAATATTGGCGGTGTTCTGTTGTGGGTTGCATTCATTCCTTATCTGGCGGAGTTTGTAATTTGGTTCTCACCATCTCATCCAGAACTAACTGGCATTGACCGTCTGGGTGCGGAGACTCCGCGTCAGATCGCGAATGCCCATACGGTCTTTAATATTTCCAATACTCTGATTTTTATTTGGTTTACTGCGCAAATTGGGCGTTTGGTGGAGTGGTTGATTCCAGATAGATCTCTGGAAGAGGAGGGCATGATTACGCGCTCCAAATATTTAGATGAAGAGCTCTTGTCTACGCCATCACTGGCTTTGGATAGGGTACGGCTAGAGACTCTGCATATGGGCGAGCAGGTCGATGTTATGCTTCAGCAGATATTGCCCGCCATGTTTTCTGGTAACAAGACTACGCTTGCATCTATTCACAAACTTGATGATGAAGTGGATTATCTCTATGAGCAAATAGTTGAGTATATGGGAAAGATCGGTAAGCATAGCATGACTGATGTACAGACAGGTGAATTCCTCAAGCTAATGGAGGCTGTTTCAGACTTGGAAAATGTTGGAGATATAGTTGAGACAAATTTGGTTGTGCTGGGTAATCAGCGTATTAGTTCTGGTGTATCAATAAGTAACTCAACCCGAGAGATAATTACTAATTTTCATAAGGTAGTAACCAGTTCGGTTGCATTGGCTGTACAGGCTGTTTCACAGAGCAATAGAGAAGTGGCGCAAAAAGTTATCGACATGAAGGATGAGATTGCTGGGTTGGCAGATTCCGCAGCATTGCATCAAGCTCAACGTTTGGTTGTGGATGAGCCAAATAGAATTCCGGCATATACTATCGAGATGGATATTCTTGAGAAACTAAAGCGCATATACTACTTTTCTAAGCGTATGGCCAAGACTGTTTTGCATAAGCATGAGGAGTAGTGGCTGCTATACATGAATTTCACTTGCTCTTGATGAGTGGATATAACTCTAAATGCTAGACGCACTAATACCTGTCTTTTCACTAATACTTATTGGTGTTTTTCTTAAGCGTGTCAGGTTTCCTGGCGCAGATTTCTGGCGTGGCGCTGAGCGTATTACCTATTATCTTCTACTTCCATCTCTGCTTTTTCTTAAGCTAAGTACAATTAATTTGTCCGGAGAAGTTCAGCTGTTACAGCTTGTTTTGTTGCTGTTAGCAATGCTGCTTATTATTAGTCTGTTACTAGTGCTGATTGGGTATTTGCTCAAAATGGATGCGGCAGTTTTTACCTCTCTGTTTCAGGGAGGTATTCGCTTCAATACCTACGTTGGGCTTGCTGTTATTAATGGATTGTTAGGCGATAGTGGTATTGCAATTGCGGCTGTTGTAGTAGGAATAATGATTCCTGCAGTAAATTTGCTATGTATTGCTGTGTTTGCTGTTGCCAGTGATGGTGCGAAGATAAACGGAACGTCTATGGCTAGGAATATTGCTACTAATCCACTTATTCTTACGTGTATGTTAGGCATTCTTTGGAATAATTTAGGTTTTGTGCTGCCAGATTTGTCTATTTCAGTATTGGGGTTGTTAAGTGCAACAGCTCTGCCATTAGGCCTGTTATCTGTAGGTGCTGGTGTGCATTTGAGTGTATTTGGTGATTCGGTCAAGCCGCTCGTTATTTCATCGGTAATTAAGTTATTTGTTTCTCCACTGCTGGCTTATCTGCTGTGTTGGGCATTTGATATGACGCCCGTTGCTACATTGGTTATTGTAATTATGGCTAGTCTGCCTACTGCTTCATCGGCCTATATTCTCTCAAGAGAGTTGGGTGGTGATTCTAAGGTTATGGCTGCGATTATTGCCGGGCAAACACTTATTGCTATGTTGTGTATGCCTGTGGTTATAAATTATATTCTTTGAGGTGATTGTTGCTGCTTTGTGGGGCAATGTTCTCGAACTCTTTTCTTGTTTGCAACATTCCAGACTTGAATGTCTCTGATAACTTGGCTATGTAATTCGCCCCCTGGCTATTGAATTTTCCGCTGGTAATTGATTCTGCTTGTTCTAATAATAGGCTAAGTTCAGACATTCCTAGACTGATGGTTGCGCCTTTTAGTGCATGGGCTAGACTCTTGAATCTCTGTAGATCTTCATCTGTTTTGGCCTGATTCATTTCATCAAATATGGATTGTCCATAGTTGTCCATGCTGTGGTAGAGCCGGTTCAGAAAATCGTTGTCAGGAGCCATGTTTATTACGCGATTCAATACCTCGGTATTTATTGGATTAGCTTTGCTGAGTTCATTGGGCTCTTGTCCTTGAGTATTATCTTGCTCATGCGTCTTGTTATTGTATGTGGCTGAGTTTATGGTCTGTATTAGGTTTGTGGATGAAATTGGCTTTGTCAGGAAGTATTTGATTCCGGCATCTTCGCATTGTTTACGAGCTTCTGTAGTTGCGTTGGCCGTCAGCATTATAAAGGGAGTATGTTTGTCGGGGTTATTTGCGATATAGGTTTTGTATGTGTCAATACCTCCTAGCTTAGGCATATGCATGTCTACAATAACAAGGTCAAAGTCTTCTGCAGCTAGCGTTTCTAATGCTATCTCTCCGTTATTGACTAGTTTTAGTTTATGTCCGATGTTTTCAAGTATCCGTCCAATAACCAGTCGGTTGATAGGATTGTCTTCTACCACTAATATTTTTAGTGGTCTTGTATCTGGTGGTATTGTCTTATTAAATGAGGGGTGATCTTTGTTTTGTATGTTGATTTGAGCTAGGTATAGGGCGTTGTGTAACAACTCACTATCAATCGGTTCTGGTAGAGTATAAATAGGATGCATGCTTTTCATCTGTTGCTTCATGTCATCCGGTTCTGGTTGAGTGTATATGATAAGAACTTCGTTTTTAATGGTGTTTGTCAGTAGGTTTAAATCGTCGTCTAAGTCCTCTGTTACGCTTATTCCATCCAATAAAATGATGTCAATATTGTTTGCTGTTTGATCTAAAATTTCTTTGGCGTTAGTGAATGAGGTGGTGTCTATAAGTTGTACATGCCATTGGCTGAGCAGGTTCGTTGCATTAGTCTGGTTTGATTGATTAGCTGATACTCTTAGGATGTGAATAGCGCTAAAATCCAATTCATTTGTGTCATATGGTTCAATGGTATTGTCGATATTGACGGGAATTTCAAACCAAAAAGTTGATCCTTGGTCTGGTGAGCTTATTAAGCCTATTTCCCCGCCCATTAGCTCTACCAGTTGTTTTGCGATGGCTGTACCTAGGCCGCTACCACCATAGCGTCTTGTTGTTCCTTCGTCAGCTTGGGTGAACTTTTCGAAGATTGTTTCTTGTTGTTCCTCGCTAATCCCTATGCCCGTGTCTACTACCTCAAATCTTACCGCTGGTTTTTTTGTGTTAATTAGTTTGCAGTTGAGTGAAATGCTGCCTGATTCAGTGAACTTTATAGCGTTGCCCAAAAGGTTAATCAATATCTGGCGTGTATGTGTGGGGTCTCCTTTCACAATAATTGGTAGTCTTATGTCAATATTGCTGGATAAAGTAAGTCCTTTATTTTTTGCTTGAGGTGAGAAGATGTTTTTGGTTGAGACGATTAACTCATATAGATCATAAGTGACCAACTTTGATACCATTTTCCCAGCTTCTATTTTTGAAATATCTAATACATCCTCAATTAGTCTAAGAAGTGTTTCACCGGAGTTTTTAATAGTAGCTACATATTCTCTCTCTTCACGGTCAAGTTTGCGGGCTTCAAGTAGTTCGCCTGTTCCAATAATTCCATTTAATGGTGTTCGTATTTCGTGACTCATGCGCGCTAGAAATTCACTTTTAGCCTGGTTTGCCTGTTCTGCCTTGGCTTTCTCTTCTTGCAGGCGTTTTATAAGGGTTACCACATAAGCTGGTAATACAAATAAACTTATAAGTAGGCCAATTCCCAATAGCAGTATTTCTTGCCAGAAAGGGGTAAATAGCAATACAAGAGAGAAGCTTATTATTGACGCGGTAGCAGACAAGTACAGATACTTCTCTCCATAGCGAAAGCCATTACCAAATATTATCCATAGATATACACCAAACCACGGTGCGTGAATATCTCCGCCTAGGAACAAAAAAATACCTATGACTGTTGGGTCAAGAATTATAGCTATAACTCTTCGAGATACAGATTTCTGCGGATGGATTATTATTGCAGCAAAAATTGTAAGTGAATAAATGAGAATGAGGTAGAAAAGATCAGTATTAGTTAAATAGGCGTTTAAAGGTGTTTGATATGTGCTTTCTATAATATGTAGGCAGGTGGCAGATATGATGGTGATCAGTATGCGAACGCCTGCTTGTTCATGCTCGCTGTCTGGGCGATTTTTTAATCTGGTTCTAGTGGATGACCAGAGATCAGTAAGATATTGAGCTGGTCTGAAATTCATAATTAAACAGTAGCCTATAGCTTAGATGCTGTTAACAGTTTGGATTGCCAGTCAAATCGATTATATGTTAGTAAGGTAACTATACATATTGCTGATTTCTATCGGTCATCTATGTCGAGATGGGTAATGTCTGGTATTGGATAAGGCTCAATCTGCTTTTTGCAATCCTCCAAGGTTCCGCTGTTTGGTGGGTTTACGCTTAGTGTGCTGGTGTCGATTTCCGGTGGTTCTGGAGGAGGTGTTTCATCAAGTACGCTGCCAGGTGAGGCTAATGATATGTTGCTGATATCGGGAATTGGTTGTGGTGTAACTTTTTTTTGCGCAGTCAATGAGGCTCCCTGTATTAGGTGGGAGTAAGGTAAGTTCGTCTGCTGTTTTATCTGTTAATGGTTGACTGGGTGAAGTATTACCTCTGCTGCTAGAAGGCGAAGCTGATGGCTTTATCTCTATTAGTGCTCCGGCTTCTCTGAATGCTACTCGGTATTTTGCTGCAGTTTCTTCATCTACATCAGACTTTATTGTTAGTGCTTTTCCGGAAAAGAGTTGGTTTAGCTGATTGTTGTCTGTTTTGAAGATGTTGCTTATCTGTTGCTTTGCCTTTTCTGGGCTGACTCCTTCCATTAGCTTGCCTGAGAAGATTACGTCGTAGGTTGGTCTGGGCATGAAATTCTCCTCATCTGGATGGAAAATTGAGGGCTGCTCTATCAATTGCCTGATCTACATAGTAAGAGAATAGCTCAATCGTGTTGATACCTACAATTCTTTCTGCCAGTTCCTTGCCGTTAGGCCCTAAGAACAGCAAGGTTGGCGTTATTTCTATACTATATTTGTCAGCCAGTTCTGAAGACTTAACTGCTGATCCGTTAAAGTTTAGCAGAGTAACTGTTGGGTTTAGTATGATTTCACGAATTATGATTTTGTCTGCATAGTCACCGCTGATTAGCATCGGCTTAAGTATTTCGCGTTTGATCTGAATGCAGTATGGGCATCCCTCCCGTGAGAATAGTATTAGGATAGGTCTTTTTGTACGAAGCGATAGTTCTCCCTCTTGAGCAAGATTTGTCGTTGTGATGAGAGTGGGGTCGTGGCTCTCTGAGTGTGCAGAGCTGTAGATACCGCATAAAATCAGTATAAAGAAGAGCGGACGGGAGAGGTAGATACTCTTACCCATGTGTGCGCAGTATCTTTTTTAAGTAGCTGGATTTCATTGCCTGTTCAAATTCACTATTTGATAGATACTCATAACCAAAGACCTGAGTCCAAAGTGCATGATCTTCCATGCATAGATAGAAGAATACACCATCTTTCCACTCTCTGGGGAAGCTGTTATACGCGTGACGGAATAACTCTAGTTTAGTCTCCACTGGATAAGATAGTTTTCCGGCTGCCTCTACCATGGGCATTTTTAGTATTTTGCTCTGGAAGCTGCGCTCCCTGATTTTCTTAATCACCGGTTTTATAAAAGTCAGGGTGCCAATTGATATCATGGCTAATTCTGCAGGGTTAAACATTTCCTGAATCCGTGAATATATAGAGTGATACTCTTCCTGCCAGCTGGAGTAGTGGACAATGGGGTGGAAGTGGAAGCCTATGATTGTTCCTGTATCAGCAATTTTTCTGGCAGCATTTAGTCGTTGCTGTAGTGATGCGGTTTTATGTTCTTCGTTATCTATTATGGTCTGGGTGTTTAGTGACCAAGTGCATATAATATTAGAGGGAATGTCTGCTTTAGAAAGATAGTTGATATTCGTTGATTTGGTTTTGAGCTCTAAAATTACGTTTGGGTTGGCTTTGGCGAAATCGATAAGTGCGTCCAGTATGCCATGCTTGTTGCCCCACATCAGAGAGTCGGAAGATTGGCCTGTGCCTATGTGGTAGATTTTGTCTGGGTCCAGCTTTAGCTTGGATAGATTGTCGGCGAAGTTGCTGTCGAATACTACTTGGTTTCCATGGTAGAAAGACTGGATGCTGCAATAACTGCAATCAAAGCCACAGCTTTCAACCGCATCTAGAGTGAGTAGGTTGCAACAGCGGGTTTTTTCTGATGCTACTGGACAGTAACCCAGAGCTAACTCATCTTTGCTAGTAGTAGCGGTAGTAGGCTTTTTGCTTGATGCTTGTGCTGTATGGGTGTAGTGGTTTTGTTCGTTCTTTAATTCATGCCATCTGTGGGAGAGTTGCCGTAGTAACTCTTTTTTTTTATCTCTGCCAGTTTTTTCTCCGGCATGCAGTTTAGACCATGTTTGTTCTATATTTAATTCATCCCAACTTGTTAGATCTAAGGCTATCTCGATGAACTGTCGTAACTCCTGCATAGTGAACATGTATTTATGTGCGGTCTCTTCGGTAAAAGACTGCTGCTCTAACGGGAGGCGCTGAAAAGAGGTCTGCAGGGAGATCTGCGCAAACTTTTCAGAGTAGTTTATGTTGCTAGGCATGATTAGACATGTTTTGCTAAGTGCGGTAGCAAACCTGAATTAGGCTTAGGCGTTGCCTTTTCTTTTCATGTTTATCTCGTGTTCTTTAGCAAACTCCAGCATGCGTTTTATCGGCTTTACTGCTTCATCGCACAGTTCTTGATTGATCGCAATCTCCTGCGCTCCAGTTTCTAATACCTCTGCCAGGTTATGTAGAGAGTTCATTCCCATCCACGGGCAGTGGGCGCAGCTGATGCAGGTTGCCCCTTCACCTGCTGTTGGGGCCTCAATCAGTTCCTTGTCTGGGGCTAGCTGCTGCATTTTATGAAAGATACCGCCATCGGTGGCCACTATGAACTGTTTGTTGTCCATGGAGGTTACAGCATTGATTAGAGCAGTGGTGGAGCCAACTACATCAGCCTGCTCAATTACACTCTCTGGGGATTCCGGGTGGACTAGAACAGCAGCATCAGGATGCAGTCTGTGTAGACGTTCCAGGGCTACCGACTTGAACTCCTCATGTACGACACAAGAACCCGGCCACAGCAGCATATCTACCCCAGTTATCTTCTGTACATAGCGACCTAGATGTTGATCTGGCCCCCACAGGATCTTTTCGCCTCTTTCAGCAAGGTGTTGAATGATGGGTAGGGCGATGCCGGAGGTTACCACCCAGTCTGATCTGGACTTAACTTCGGCGCTGGTATTGGCATAGACAACTACTGTGTGGTCTGGGTGGGCATCACAAAAATCAGAGAACTGGTCTGCTGGGCAGCCATCGTCCAAGGAGCAGGATGCCTTTAGGTCTGGCATAAGAATGCGTTTCTCCGGGTTTAGGATTTTGGCTGTTTCACCCATAAAACGTACGCCGCATACAACCAGTGTTGTTGCATCCTGCTCCGCGCCAAAGCGTGCCATCTCCAAAGAATCAGCTACACAGCCTCCTGTCTCCTCAGCCAGTTCTTGAAGATCACCATCAGTATAGTAGTGCGCCACCAGCACAGCATTTTGCTCTTTAAGCATGCCTTTGATGCGCTCTTTTAGCGCTTGTTTCTCATCTGCAGAGAGGCTCGGCCACTCCGGGTGGGGTGGAATATTGATTTTGTTGAGTTTTATCTCTTCGGCGATTCGTGCTTGGCTCATTCTGATTCTCAATAAGTATGTTTACTATTAATAGGGTGTAGGCTGTTATTGTCGGCTATTCGATAAAGGCGTGCAGGACGATGTTTTCCATCGCGGCGCATGTTGCCTGTCTCCGTTATTAGACCAGAGTTAGCTATGCTCTTGCGGAAATTCCTTTTGTCCAGTCGACTATTGCGTATTATCTCATAGACTCTTTGTGCTTCACTTAGGGTAAATGTCTCCGGCAGAAATTGAAATGCTATAGCCGAGTAATCCAGATTTAATTTAAGTCTATTGTGAGCCATGTTTATGATTTTATCATGATCAAATGCCAGTTTCGGTAGCTGATCGATAGGAAACCACTCGGCAGCAGCTGCGTCACTGGCAGCTTTTGGCTCCATGTCTGCATTTGGGGTTATGGCGTAGTAAGCCACTGTAATAACTCTCTCCCTTGGGTCTCGATCTGGCTTGCCAAATGTATGTAGTTGTTCTAGATATATATTTTCCAGCCCCGTCTCTTCTTTTAGTTCGCGTCTGGCACACTCATCCAGATCTTCGTTTAACTCCAGGAAGCCGCCAGGGATTGCCCAAGCCCCTTTGAATGGATCAACCCCGCGTTTAATTAGCAGTAGTCTGAGTTTATTCTCAGAAATGGTGAATATTACCGCATCTGTGGTGACCGCAGGATGAGGGTAACTGTAACAGTATGAGTTTGCAGTGTTTTCTGTCATGGCTTCTTTTGAGTGTAACATTAACACTTACTAAAATACTATATGTGACACATTTTTTATTGATGAGGACTATAAGCAAATGTTAGTGCATTAAGACAATTTAGGCTTGACGGTTAAAGTCTGCGGCTATGTTGTCGATAACTGTTATGATCCAGATGGTTAGTTGTGAGCCAATTGGTACTTAGATGTATCTACTAGCCTGATAAAGCAGGGTTATGTTTTATTGGCGAGTTTTTAGTGGGGATTAGGATGTTTCTGAAATATTGTATTGTCTGTTTAGGCTGCGGTGCAGATCATCTCTTACGGGAAGAGGATCTACATGTCTGAAGTCACCCATAACAATGCAAGGGATGAGGTGCTTGAATTAAAGCATTTACCGCCCCTTTCTATCACAGCCACTCGCTTGTTAGAAGCTGTTGGCGATCCAGATGTAGATGTAGAGCGGCTTGCGGAAATAATCAACCAGGATCCTGGATTGATGGGGCGCATTGTTGGTTTGGCCAATGCAGCCTACTTTGGACAGAGGAACCCCATAACCACCGTGCAGGAAGCTATAATTCGTGTTCTTGGGATAAATATGGTTAAGAGCCTTGCTTTGAGTATTTCGGTAAGTGGGGCATTTCAGGCCAATGTTTGTTCCGGTTTTGATACCAAGGAGTACTGGTTTAGGGCTATAGGTTGTGCCACTCTGTCCAGGATGATGGCCCTTAGAATTCCAATGGATGAGCGTCCAGATCCAGATAAAATCTATTTATGTGGTTTGTTGCACAATCTTGGTTATCTAGTTTTAGCACACTTGTTTCCATCCGAACTGACGCATGTGCTTGCAATTAACAGTGAGGATGAGAAGGCTGATATTGAGTCTCTACAGCGGGAGCATATAGGGGTAGATTGGATATCTGCTGGAGAGTGGCTGGTAGAACGTTGGCATCTGCCAGGTTTTATTGGGCAAGTCATGAGATCAGTGGGTGAGCATGATTCTGATGCTGATTATGGCTATGATGTTGCCCTAGTCCGTTCATCACTCAAATGGATAAAAGGATTGTCAGATTCTGTCTCGGACGAGCCTAGGCTAAAGCAGGATGAGGTGCTACTGCAGATTCCTGGTCTTAGTACTGATGCACTTAACATGATTGAAGAAAAATTTGTGAGCCAATGCGAGGAACTGCATGCGTTGGCTGCCTACCTGTAATAGCCGCTGTTTAATCGTTGGATAAGATAAGATTGCCCTCTTTTGCCTTGTGCCGTAACTGCAGTGGTATACCCAAGAGTATGTATATTCGTTTATAATTTGCTATTGGTTATAGCCTTATTTTGGATAGGTATCATGTAACGACTCCTGTCTTTTCTTATCGTAGTATTACAGAGTGTTTCTTAAACAGGATGGCTGATAAAGCAGGTTTGTTCAAATTAGTGGTGGCGATTTCATCACGAGCGCTATTCAATCTGGATGACTCTCACAAGGTGTTTGAGTCTGAGGGGATAGATGCTTATTGCAAATATCAGATAGAACATGAAGATGAAATTCTGCAGCCGGGAGTGGCTTTCCCTCTGGTGAAAAAACTGCTGGCAATGAATGATCTGTTTGCCGGAGCGCCAGTTGTTGAAGTTATTCTGTTATCGAGAAATAGTGCAGATACCGGGTTGCGTATTTTTAATTCTATTGATCACCACGGTTTGACTATTTCCCGAGCAGCGTTTAGCGGCGGTACCAACCCATATGAGTATATCTCTGCTCTGGGCGCGCACTTGTTTCTTTCCTCTGATCACCATGACGTAAGAAAAGCTTTAGAGTCAGGTATTG
This sequence comes from Sedimenticolaceae bacterium, assembly GCA_050291725.1. Taxonomy (GTDB): domain Bacteria; phylum Pseudomonadota; class Gammaproteobacteria; order Chromatiales; family Chromatiaceae; genus JAAGZL01. The sequence continues at coordinate 47,928 of JBNKKH010000032.1, read as the reverse complement.
CAGCTGCAACTATTCTGCCGTCGAAAACTGATGGTACTGAAAATAAAACAGACCAGCTTAGGATTGCTTTTGATGGTGATGCGGTTGTTTTTTCTGATGAGGCGGAGAAGATTTATAAGACTCAGGGCCTAGAGGCATTTACGGCGAGCGAAAAGGCCTCAGCTCGCAAGCCACTTTCCGGTGGACCGTTTAAGGCGTTTTTATCTGCCCTGCATGAGTTGCAGAAGTCTGCGCCGCCTGAGTCATCCCCTATAAGAACTGCGCTGGTTACAGCTCGGGCGGCGCCTGCTCATGAGCGTGTTATTCGAACACTTAGGGCCTGGGATATACGAATTGATGAAGCATTCTTTCTTGGTGGGATGAATAAGAGCGAATTTTTACGCTCCTTTAATGCTGATATTTTCTTCGATGATCAGGCCGGGCACTGTGAGTCTGCTAGACAGCATGTACCGACAGGGCACGTTCCGCATGGGGTTTCCAATCACTAGAGGTTATTTTGCTCGTAAGTAATAGTCTCTGATGGTTTCTGCATAAAGTATCCCTGGATGTAATTAACTCCTACAGTCCATAAAACAGCAAGGCTATTGGCGTCTTCCACACCCATAGCGATAGTTTTGATATTAAAGTCTTGTATTGATTGATTAATATCTCCAAGCTTATCCTGTTTTTCTTGGCTTTGGCATAGTCCTTGTGTCAGCGAAGGATCTAGCTTTATATAGTTGATCGGTAGGTGTTTCAGCATGAGCTCGTTATTTGGCTTAAGCCCAAATCTATCGACTGCGATTTGGCAGCGTATTTTTTCCAGGCCACTGATGAGTTTTTTCGCATTTTGAGTGTGTGCCCTGATATCCTCTTCGCAAAACTGAAAGATAATCCAAGCACCTTTAGCATTTGATTCTCGCAGGCAGTCACATATCCAGAGAAGAAGTGATTCATCCTGTAGTCCTGATTCAGAAATATGGATGAAAAATTTGGTCTTGTGGCCTTGGCCACGATGATATGCTAATTCAGATATGGCATGTTTAATAATCCATCTGTCTATTTTTGACATGAGATTGATTTGCTTTGCTCGATCGATGAATTCTCCTGGCATCACCTCATTATTGTCTTCATCTACTATTCTGGTTAGTACCGCATAGTGTTCCCTGGTGTCTCCCTGGAGGCTAACAATTGGTTGATAAACGATCTTAAATTTATCATTTTTTAAGGCATTCTTAATCAGGTTGTCAATTTTGGAATAGTCTGTTGTTGTTTCTGGTTCCTTGTCAGAAGCTGGCTCAGAAGTGTCAGTTTCAGTCGCTTCATCACCATAATGTTGTTGCATCTCTTCTTTATCGTATGAGAGAACTATGTTTCCTCCCTCATCACGAGCAGCTTCGCATGCGTTATATGCCTGGTTAATCAGTTCTTGGCTCGATAAGTTATCGGATGTCAGGTACCCGATGCCAACGCTGCAAGTTAAATCAATCTCATTACCATCTACAGCAAAATTGTGTTCTTCTATCTGTGAGCGGATAAGTTCAGCAAAAGGTTCTGCTTCTAGTAGCTTAGATTTCTTGCTTAGGATGATAAAAGTATGGTCGCCGAACCTAGAAAGAAGTTCGTCGTCACTTAAGATTTTGCTGAGTGTTGAAGCTACTACTTTTATTAGTTTGTCGCTGTTAATAACTCCAACTTCAGCTCGTATTTTTTTAAAGCCGTCGATTTGAATGTAGTGTAGGGAGTGGTCGTGACGATTTTTATCAGTATTGGCTGTTATTTCATTCAGCTGGTCTATAAGGTAGCGTCTATTATAGAGCCCGGTTTGCGTGTCCTGATTTGCGAGTAGTTGAATTTTCTCTTCTAGTTCACTGTCTAGTGATTGATCGCGTATGATTATCTGTGTGCATGGCTCTCCATCAATACTTGCAGGAGAGAACTCTAGTTGGGCTTTAAATATCTTCTCATCACTACTTTGGCAGTTGGTGTCGATTGTTGTGGTGTCTGCATTTTCATCAAGCGAGCGTAAAAACTTTTTGAATTTTTGTAGCTCTTTTGGAGCGATCATGTCTAGAATCGGCAGGCCTTCGATATCTTCCATTTCTACATAGCCAAACATATCTAAATATGCTTTGTTGGCGTGTACATACATACCTTCATGTACATAGGCTATGGCATCCCTTGAGCTCTCAACTAGAATATTACAGCGCTGCTCTGATTCAATAAGTCTTTTTCTTGTCTGCGCTAGCTCGGTTCTTGTTTGTAAAGCAGCAAGCTCTCGGGCTGCAACAATCTGCAGATGATCCATATCATCTTTGGAAACCACATCACGCGCACCGTTACGCATTGCGTCCAGTAGCTGATCTGGGTCCTGGTCATCAGGATATATGATGATAAAAGGGGTTTCCGGGAGTTTGCTGTTGCATATGGATACAGCATGAGTTGGAGAGATGTTAGCCGTCCCGCTGGTGTACAGGATCATGTCAACAGCTTCCTGGCTCAGGGCTTCGATAAGCTTATCCTCTCTCTCAACGCGTTTTGAGTGCACTGCTATCCCTATATTGCGTAGAGCGTTTGCATACTCTTCAGCATCGTTAGGGGATTTATCTACTATGAGTAGATTTGCGGTTTTCTCAGGGCGAAGCTTGCTGTTCATTTATTCCATGCTCAGAGTGGTATGGTTAATGCTTTTTGTTCTAAATCAATATATTACTATGTATCGTGAGCTAGATACAAAAAATTATTGGCAAATATAATGTTGGGTAGTTGTGAAACACATATTACGCGTTATCTTCATCAAGATAACTTAGTTCATAGTGGCTGAATGAGCCTGTTGATTCAAGTAGTCTAGCCAATTTTGCTGGCCTTTTCGTGCCAGATTGTTCAATTTCAATCTCATCCCCAACCTGTATATTTATGATCGGGATAATTAGAGAAGGGGGTCTGTTCGCTGAAGTGTTCTTTGGCAATAAAATGCATTTATGCGTGGAGCCTGGCTGTTTGCTGTTCGCGTTGGTATAGATTGTAACTGCATCTGTAATTGGCGATATGATTTCAAAACCAAGTTGTAATCCAACTTCTGGCATATGCCTAAGCCAGCGTACAATACCAATACTAAACTGGGAGTGATCACTGGCAGACTGAATCCCAATCAACTCTCCAACTATAATTTTAGGGGCATCGTCTCCGTTCCAATTAATGCAATAGCCACCGGCACTTTCATTATGAGTTTTGCAGGAGAATATATCCATTTTCTCATCTTTTGACTGCTTGGCCCAGGCCGGGATCCCGTCATCTTCTATGTACGAATCTAACTGCGGTTGCCGAGAGAGCACTTCGTCTACAGGATGGTCCAAGGGTACAATCTGGATGCTGGTGTCGTTAGCGGAAAAATAGCTGTCTAGAAAGGATGATTCCTTGAATTCTTCACTGTTCTGGATTTCTGCTATTAGTTCATCTTCACTCTCTCCGGATTTTTCTCTATTTGATGTTATTTGCGAGTGAATATTCGAAATACCAACTACAGCTCCTAGCTTGAAATTGAGATTTGTTCTTATGAATCCACGCTTTGGTTCATAGGTTAGTGACTTTATTAGCTTGCGTAACAAAGGTGCAGTTATTTGCATCTCCTTGTTAAAAATGATGCCGCCGTCATTGGTGGTATATATAGCTTTTAATTCTGTCTGCAACTGTTTAATAAGTTTTGAGGGATTTATTATGTGGCAAAATGCGCCTGGTTGTTCTTCTCGCAGTGAGATATGTATAGGTGGGTTATCACTCTCTGCATCTACAAAAAACTTCCATTCGTCCTCATCTTCATCTTCTGACCGGAGAGGCTTAATTAGAATATGTTGAGTCCATCCGTCTGTTTTGTCGAAGAGCTCCTCTATCTCTTTCTGGCGTAACCCATATGGTGAGGCCAGGGCTAGCAGCATGGTGTTCAGATAAATGTCTTTAATGCTGTAGGTAGAGTCTGGGCTATTTCCGCCGCGGTTAATCTGTATCTCATCCACGTTGTTTTGTTCAGCAAAAAGATATATTTGGTGTATCTCTTTCCATGTGTTTCCAGGATAAGGAATGTAAGCAATAACTGAGTAGTAGAGTACCTTGAATAGATAATGTAGAGCCTGATGCAGGGCGATAATCATGATTTTATGATCAAAACTTTCATCCTGGCCAGAGGCCATTCTTTCTATAATTATCTTATATGAGTTCGCTAGTTCCATGTGCAGTTCGCGGCAGAGAACTGCAACTTTGTGATTCTTTGCGCTAAGAGGAATTGGTACATCTAGATAGTATTTGCTGAGACTTGACGCTACCTGTCTAACAATAGGGCGCAGCATATTAGCAATTTTTGCTCGCGTTACATTGGGTATTTCAAGACGATTGAGTTCTACCAGAGTTCTGAATGTTTGCTTGGATGTTTCGCCTGTATTCGCCAGAGGTAGGTTGGATATCCAGGCTTGAACCTCCCTTTCATCAAGGAATATAGAGCCTTCCGGGGCAGGAGCCCTCTCAGGTAAAATTAGTTTGAGAGGAGAAATCTTTTTCATAGAATCAATTAATAGGTTCCTCTTAAGGACTTGATAAGTTTATACATCGCTAAGCCTATAATTGCCATAGTAAATTCCATTAATTGACTACTATTATAGTACGCGGATTTGGTAGCTCTTCATTTAGCTATCATAATAGTGGCAACTTCGATTCTGCTCCAGCTTTTTCATACACTAGCTTTGGTAGCAGATATCCAGGTAGTGATTTCTGCAGGTTGTTGTAGATGGCTACAGCCTTCTCTGTTGCAACCTCAAAATGCATGGCTCCTGTTACCTGATCCAATGCATGTAAATAATATGGAAGGACACCACAGGAAAACAGTTTTTCGCTGAGCAGTTTTAGCGTTTCAGCATTGTCATTTATTCCCCGCAGTAGTACAGATTGATTTAGAGTAGTAATTCCTGCGCTGGATAGTGTCTTCAGTGCATCACATACACTCTGGTCTAGTTCGTTAGGATGATTGCAGTGGACCACGAATACGGGTGTAAATCTACCAGTTGTTAATAATTCAGTTAGTTTATGGTCAATTCTTGAGGGTAATGCTATCGGCATGCGGCTATGTATGCGTATGCGTTGCAGATGATCAATCTGTTCTAGGCGCTTGATTACTTTTGCCAGTGCCTGATTTTTCAGCATAAGCGGGTCTCCTCCGCTTAAAATAACTTCGGTTATCTCCTTGTTCGCGTCAATATATTCAATGGCAGGGTCAAGGTTGGGGCCAGATGCTAGGGAATCGGAGTAGGGGAAGTGGCGTCGAAAGCAGTATCTACAGTGTATTGGGCAGGCTCCGGTAGTCACCAGGAGTACTCGGCCTTGGTATTTATGTAGTACTCCAGGGGCTATAGTGGCTGCGGCTTCTCCAACTGGGTCTGTAGCATAGCCATCTTTAGTGTCTGATTCTCTAATGCCGGGCATTACCTGGAGTAGCAGAGGGTCTTTGGGGTTTCCCTTCTCCATCTTGTTAGCGAATTCACGCGGGATCAGCATGGGAAAATTCCCGTCTGGCGCACTGTTGAGATCGTGGCTGAGTGGATCAATTTTGAGAAATTTCGCCAGATCATGTGGATTTCTGAATGCATCAATAAGTGATTGATGCCAAGAAGGTATGGTTCGGGTTATCATACGCGTATTCAATTTGTTGCTTTTTGAGGATGTCATGGCGAGTTATAGTACCAATGAGTTTAAAGGTGGTCTCAAGATAATGCTTGATGGAGATCCCTGCTCGATAATTGAGAATGAATTTGTGAAGCCTGGCAAGGGCCAGGCGTTCAATCGGGTAAAGATACGCAATCTTAAGACCGGGCGCGTTATTGAGCGTACCTTCAAGTCGGGAGAGTCGGTAGAGGCTGCCGATGTTCTGGAGGTGGAGCTACAATATCTCTACAGCGATGGTGAATTCTGGCATTTTATGGATCCAGACACCTTTGAGCAAACCACAGCTGATGCCAAGGCCTTGGGCGACAGTACTAAATGGCTCAAGGAGCAGGATAACTGTACCGTCACCCTGTGGAATGGCAACCCTATTATTGTAGAACCGCCCAATTTTGTGGTTCTAACCATTACCGATACCGATCCAGGTCTTAAGGGGGATACCTCTGGCAGCGGCGGCAAGCCGGCTACTCTGGAGACAGGGGCCGTTGTACGTATTCCACTATTTGTGCAGATAGGTGAGGCCATTAAGGTCGATACCCGTACCGGTGAGTACGTCTCCCGCGTCAAAGAGTGATCCTTTTCGGGCGTGACTGAGCAGCAAGCCTGGAAGCCAATAGCAAGCAGCACGATGCTGCAACTGCGGGCTCGGCTTCTAGAAGATATTCGGGCGTTTTTTCGGCGTAAAGGGGTGATGGAGGTGGAAACGCCAATCTGTTCCTCCTTTGCCACTACTGATCCTGCTCTTGAGAGCTTCAGTACCAGCTTTACCGGTCCCGGTCAGGCTCAGGGTAAACAGCTCTACCTGCACACCTCACCCGAGTTCCCCATGAAGCGCTTGCTTGCGGCCAATAGCGGCCCTATCTATCAGATATGCAAGGCGTTTCGAGACGGGGAACTGGGTAGATTCCACAACCCAGAGTTTACCATGCTGGAGTGGTATCGGCCGGGGTATGATCAGCATGACCTTATGCATGAGGTGGCTGAACTGATCAATGGGTTGTTGCCAAAAACTCTTCCGGTGGAGCGCACAAGCTACAGAGATCTGTTTAAAAGCCGCCTGGGATTTGATCCGCACCACTCTAACTGTGCACAACTGCGTGAACATGCGGTGAGGCTTGGGGTGCAGGGGGCTGAATCAATGGAGTTGCCCGAGGTAGATGGCTGGTTAGACCTACTCATGAGCCACTGTATTGAATCTGATCTTGGCATAGGGGTTATCTGTTTTGTGTATGATTATCCCGCTACCCAGGCATCTCTGGCTAGAATAAGGGATGGAACTCCTCCATTGGCAGAGCGGTTCGAGCTATATATGCATGGAGTGGAACTGGCCAATGGCTTTCATGAGCTAGCCAATGCAGATGAGCAAAGAGGTCGTTTTGACTCTGATCTAGAACGACGTAGGGAAATTGGTAGCAAACAGGTACCAATGGATGAAAATCTACTCACGGCTCTGGATAGTGGAATTCCAGACTGTTCAGGGGTAGCTTTGGGTATAGATCGGCTCCTGATGTGTTTGACCGGCGCAGAGCATATTCATGACGTGCTGGCCTTTCCCATTGACAGGGCATAATAATATTTAAGCAGGATAAATTGATATGAGTGACAACATTGAAAAAAAACCGCAACAACACCATGTGGTCGTACTTGGAGCAAGTCCAAAGCCTGAGCGTTATTCCAATCAAGCAGTGCGTTTACTGTTGGAGCATGGGTACACCGTAACTCCGGTACATCCTAAGTTTGATCAGATAGAGGGGTTGCAGGTTGCATCTACCCTAAGTGATATAGAGCAAGCGGTTGATACCCTTTCTCTGTATGTGGGGCCTGAGCGGCTAAGCCCTATGATCGATGAAATCTTAGAGCTTAAACCGGGGCGTGTGATTTGCAATCCCGGTACAGAGTCGAAGGAGCTACAGGAAAGGCTAGACGCAAAGGGCATTCCCTGGCTTGAGGCCTGCACCCTGGTGATGTTGCGTCTGGGAACATTTTAGCTCTGCTGAATCTCCCTATCTGCTTTTTTGCGGATAGATCTCAGGTACAAAGGTTTGATCAGACATTGGAGGCCGCACATAACCGGAGCTGTCATCCCGCTTGGGAAGCTCAATAGGTTCGGGAGTGAGGTCTTCGTATGGGATCAAACTAAGAAGATGAGCAATACAGTTCAGACGTGCATGCTTTTTAATGTCTGAGTTAACCACGTACCAAGGTGCCTGTTTGATATCTGTGTGAGCGAACATTTGGTCCTTGGCTTTAGAGTATTCAATCCAGCGTGATCTAGATTCTAGGTCCATAGGGCTCAGTTTCCAGCGCTTGTGAGGTTCTTCTAGTCGACTTTGAAAGCGTTTCTCCTGCTCTTCATCAGATACAGAAAACCAGTATTTGATCAAAATGATTCCCGAGCGTACCAACATCCTTTCGAATTCGGGGCAGGAGCGCAGAAACTCGTTATACTCTTCGTCGCTACAGAAGCCCATCACACGCTCCACGCCAGCACGGTTATACCAGCTGCGATCAAATAGAACCATCTCTCCAGCTGCGGGCAGATGTGGTACATAGCGTTGGAAATACCACTGGGTTTTTTCTCGCTCTGTAGGGGCGGGTAGTGCTACAACCCGGCATATTCTAGGACTCAGATGATGCGTGATGCGTTTGATAACTCCACCCTTTCCCGCAGCATCTCGGCCTTCAAACACCACTACTACTTTGAGCCCGGTATGTTTAATCCACTCCTGGAGTTTGACCAGTTCTAGTTGTAGTCGGAATAGCTCTTTTTCATATATGGAGTTTTTTATCTTTTTAACCTTGGCGGTTAATTCCGGTTCCTGCTGCTCCAAGCCGGCAGAGATACCACCTTTTTTCTTTTGCTTATCACTGTCGGACATATAATTCTCCCGTTACGTATCCCTATAAAAGTGCAAGTGTGATTCTTGTATGTATAGTATGTTTTCCCCAGTTTGCCTATCTCCGTCCTGATATACAGCAGCTACTGCGTTTGGGCTCAGGTATGGTGTTCTTGAGGCGGCAGTGGGCTTTAGCATTGATTATTCCCGGTTTTACATAGGTCCATGCAACACATTTACTGTTTGCTTGGCAGGCGTCACGGCAAAGGGCAGCCTTGGGCTTATCCAACGCTATAGTGCTGATATCAGAGCCGGGACGATCGGTGTTCAGTTCTATGATCGGTTGATCAGAACGGCTTGATTGGGTGTCAGTACAGCCAGACAGCGCGAAGAAGAGAGTCACTGCAGTGGCTAGTAGAACCATATTGCTACGATATTTTGAGTGCATTGTTACAAGCTTCCAGTAGTTTTTGGCTGTTTTCGATATCAGAATATTACCCCAACAAGATCTCCAAATCCCCATATCAAAGTGCCAGCAATCAACATTAGAAACCCTGAGCGTTCGTTAGTCCAGGTTGTCTCCTCATTAAAGCGTGATTCCAGCAGTGCCTGTTTACGCTCTTCACTGGCCCAGTCGCGATTAAGTTCACTAGCTAAATTTAATTCGCGCACTCTCAACAGTCGAATATGTTCTAGAATCTGACTGGATGTTAGTATGATTCCGATAACCACAACCAGCGAGCCGCAGCGAGAGAGCCAGGACCAGTCATTGAGGTGTATGCTGACCATGCAGCCAATCGACAGGATGATGCTTGCTGTGGAGTATGCCTTTAGAGTATTGCGTTTCCGTCTCATATAAACAAAAGCACTCATATGCTATTAATTAGCAGTTATGGTTTTAGCGTCTGCCTCCTGCGTTTCTGCCACAGCCCTAGCATTGCTGCTAACGCTATTGGCGGCAGGATAAACCAATACTTTACCGGTTGCTCTAGTTTAGATTCATAGCCAGTAATGGCTGTGGCAAAGCCTGCCTCCAGCCCTGCATTCTCGGCGGGGCTCATGAAATCTATATCCACTATCTCGACATGGTCCCCATTGGTTTCGGTGATAAAGCCTAGCTGTTTAATTCTGTTTTCAGGTGGTGCGTCTGGAACTGGCAGAAGCAGGTTGCGAATAACTGATTTACCGTTTTCATTTTCAATCTCTACCTGTACTCTTAGAGGATCGCCCGGACGCATCTCCTTTATAGCCTGCTGTAGTTCTATAGCAGGATGTTGCTCATAGGGTGGAAATATCTGGTCTCGCCAGAAATCTGGGCGGAACATGGAGAATGCTGCAATAAGCAGTATCCCATTCTCCCACCAGCGGTTGCGGGTAATGAACCAACCTTGAGTGGCAGAGGCGAATATAAACATGGCAGCCAGTCCTGTTGCTGCTACCAGTAGAAAATGTCCAATGCTATTCACGCCGATCAACAGAAGTTCGGTATTAAATATAAACATAAAGGGTAGAATGGCAGTGCGGATGTCGTAGAAGAATGACTGGATGCCGGTCTTAATGGGATCGGCACCAGATATCCCTGCTGCTGCATAGGCCGCCAGACCCACAGGCGGCGTGTCATCTGCCAGGATGCCAAAATAGAACACAAATAGATGTACTGCTACCAGTGGAATATCCATGCCGTGGGCGGCGGAGAACTGTACTATCACCGGCGCCATCAGGGTAGATACCACAATATAGTTGGCTGTGGTGGGTAGGCCCGTTCCTAAAACCATACAGACCAGAGCCGTGAGCAGAAACATCATAATCACGGATCCCAGTGACAGTATCTCAATTAGCTCTCCCAATACCTGCCCGATACTGGTGAGGCTCACCGTGCCTACCACAATACCAGCAGTGGCTGTGGCCACTGCTATTCCTATCATGTTACGGGCGCCTTTCTCCAGGCTGAGGATGAGGTCGTTCATCCCTTCTTTCCAGGTGCTAGCATTTTTCTGTCTGGAGAATATATTGCGCAGAGGTTTCTGGGTAAGCAGGATCACAATCAGCAGCATGGTGGCGTAGAACACAGAAAGGGCAGGGGAGAGCCGCAATACCATTAGACACCAAACCAGCACCACTATAGGCAATAGAAAATGCACCCCTCCCCTTAGGGCTTGGGTGGCGGTGGGAATATGCTCCGGGTCGAAGCTGTTGCTCATGGGGAGATGAGCCTCCCATGCCAGAACCCCAATATATATCCCGGCCAAAAGGGCGCCATTTACATAGAGGGAGTGATCACCAAACAGCCTAGTGGTAAATTCCAGCAGCTGCCAGGTTAGGAAGATACAGATAATAATTCCTGATATCCCCAGCCCCCAGCGCAGCAATCTTATCCTTAACGGGGCCAAGTCCAGTCGTTTTAGTCCCTGCATATCTGCTTTTAGGGCCTCTAGGTGCACCAGATAGATTAGAGTTATGTAGCTGAGCAGAGCTGGCAGAACTGCGTGCCTTATAACCTCCGCATAGGAGATATTTAAATACTCCATCATCAGAAAGGCTGCGGCCCCCATCACGGGGGGCATAATTTGGCCATTGGTAGACGCTGCTACCTCAATGGCGCCTGCCCGGTAATCAGGAAAGCCAACTTTCTTCATTAACGGGATGGTGAAGGTGCCGGTGGTTACTACGTTGGCGATTGATGAGCCGGATATCATGCCAGTAAGCCCAGAGGCTAGAATTCCAGCCTTAGCCGGTCCTCCCCGCATATGACCTACCAGGGAGAAGGCAACACGAATAAAGTAGGCTCCACCTCCCGCCCGTTCCAGCATGCTGCCAAATAGTACGAAGAGAAAAACGAAACCGGCGGATACACCTACCGGCACTCCAAACACTCCTTCAGTGGTTAGCCACTGATGAGATGCGACCCGCTTCAGGGATGCCCCTTTATGGGCCATAACCTCTGGTAGCCAGGGGCCGACAAAAGTGTATAAAAGAAATATGGAGGCGATTATGGTAAGAGGCCAGCCGAGAGAGCGGCGCGTGGCCTCTAGCAGCAGCAGCGTACCGATGACAGCTATGACCGCATCTATTGTAGTCGGAGAGCCGGAGCGCCCAGCCAGCTCATCATAAAATATAAATAGATACAGAACTGACAGTGCTGCAGTAACAGCTAGGAGCCAATCCCACAGTGGTATGTGGTGGGTAATTCTGTCCTTGTGCCAGGGGAACGAGAGGTAGGCCAGGAATATGGCAAAGGCCAGATGTATAAAGCGGGTTTCAGCGTTGTTGAATACGCCAAACCCTATGTTATATGAGATGGGTGAAGCCACCCATAACTGAAACAGCGACCATAATAGCGCGGTAGCAAACAGTATGTTTTTTGCTAGACCTTCTGGCTGTCTGCCGCCGTGTTCTACGGTCTCTACATTTTCTGATATGGACGGGAGGTTACTGTCCATGCCGGATCGCTAATAGGGACTCTTTTTGCTCGGGGTATACACTAGCCGTACATTGGTTGCCATGTAGCCATCACCCTTTTGTTCGCTCTCTTTTAGATTGAACTCCAGAATGGTTTCTCTATTCATAAGGGCCTCGACATCCACATCATCAGCCAGCTCATTGGTGTGGCAGAAAGCGCTCTCATATGGAGAGTTGGGGTCTCTAGGGTTGGTTATCCAGAGATTGTGAGATATCTCCTTGATATAGCGTAGAAAACCGTAGCCCTTGTCTGGGAACCACTTGGTACAAACTCCACGGACGGTTGATTCCAGCGAGCCCCATTCAGCACGTTGCTCATGGGGAAATGGGAGTAGATCTGGTATAAGGAAGCCACGATAGAAGGCGTCGACCTGGCGTTGTAGCTGTTTGGAGACATTCTCAAATCCAAGCAACTCCACCCGGCAGCCGCGATTTTGCAGGGCAGTTACAACCTGCAGAAAGTCGCCATCACCAGTTACCAGCAGTACTAGATCAAGGTTCTCCACCTGTAGCATGGCATCTACCGCTAGCTCCAGATCGGCATTGGCCTTAGTGGTTACATTGCCTTCATCATCTATAAAACGGCGTACGGGTTTTACAATAATTTTCCAGCCATAGTCCCGCACCATCTGCTGGTATACATTTGATTTTTTAGCATAATCCGGGTCTTCTTTGGCCCGTTCTTGGTCATAAGCAATATATGTATTTAGGCGTAATAGAGTTCCGTCATTACGTGCTGCGAAGCGTCTTAAGATATCGTAGCGAAGCTGGTAACCACCATTAAATTTAATATTTTCAGCGTCAACAAAGACGCCAACTTTTAGTGATGTGTTCAATAAGGTCTCCAGTAGGGTAATAGAACTTCTGATTAATCATACAAAGTATATATTAACTTTGGAAAACAACCTGGAACTATACAAAAAGGCGGATCCGAAGATCCGCCTTTAAGCTCTACTATTGGTTATTTATTTGCCCGGTTGTCTATCAGATCTTCTACTACCGTAGGATCTGCCAGGGTCGAGGTGTCGCCTAGATTCTCCAGTTCATTGGCTGCCACCTTGCGCAGAATACGGCGCATGATCTTGCCTGATCTGGTCTTAGGCAGGCCTGGGGCCCACTGGATAATGTTAACCTTGGCTATGGGGCCGATTTCAGTGCGTACCAGTTGCACTAGTTCATCCTTCAGCTCATCCAGGTACTCCTCACCCGACATCAGGGTGACATAGGCATAGATGCCCTGTCCGGTGATCTCGTGCGGATAACCAACTACTGCGGCTTCAGCTACCTTGGGGTGCAGCACTAGAGCAGATTCTATCTCGGCAGTGCCTAAGCGGTGACCAGATACGTTGAGTACGTCATCCACACGACCGGTAATCCAGTAGTAGCCATCCTCGTCGCGCTTTGCTCCATCGCCGGTGAAGTAGTAGCCGGGGTACATCTGGAAGTAGGTTTCATAGAAACGCTTATGATCACCATAGACGCTGCGCATCATGGAGGGCCAGGGTTGTTTGATGGCTAGGTTGCCAGAGGCTGGGTTGCCCTCAATTTCGAAGCCCTGATCATCTATTAGTACAGGCTGTACTCCGAAGAATGGGTTGGTGGCTGATCCTGGTTTCAGCGGTGTGGCGCCGGGCAGAGGGGTTAGCATGTGGGCGCCGGTTTCGGTCTGCCACCAGGTATCTACGATGGGGCAGCGTTCGTCACCTACCACTCGGTGGTACCACTCCCAGGCCTCTGGATTGATGGGTTCGCCCACTGTGCCGAGAAGGCGCAGGGACTTGCGGCTGGAGGCCTTTACCAGATCTTCGCCAGAGGCCATCAGAGCGCGGATAGCGGTTGGCGCGGTGTAGAAGCTGGCTACATTGTGCTTATCACACACTTGCCAGAAACGACCAGCATCTGGGTAGGTGGGTACGCCTTCAAACATCAGGCTGATAGCACCGTTGGTGAGTGGGCCATAGACTATATAGCTGTGGCCGGTAACCCAGCCGATATCTGCAGTACACCAGTAGACCTCACCATCCTTGTAGTCGAACACCAGTTTGTGGGTCATGGCTGCCTGTAGCAGATAGCCGCCAGTGGTGTGTAGAACACCCTTGGGCTTGCCAGTAGAGCCGGAGGTGTAGAGGATGAACATAGGGTCCTCAGCATCCATCTCTTCCGGTTCACATACTGGATCTGCAGAGGCCAGGGCGTCGTGGTACCAGACATCGCGCTCGTCATTCCACTCAACTTCTCCGCCACCACGTTTGACTACGAAGGAGGTGTGAACATCAGGGCACTGCTCCAGGGCCTTGTCGGCATTCTGTTTTAGCGGTAGGGCTTTGCCGGTACGTATAGACTGATCTGCGGTGATCAGACATTTACAGTCGGAGTCGAGAATTCGGCTAGCTAATGCATCTGGAGAGAAGGCGCTGAATACGATGGAGTGAATGGCGCCGATGCGGGTACAGGCTAGCATAGCCACAACCGCCTCTGGGATCATGGGCATGTAGATGGAGACTCGGTCTCCCTTCTCCACTCCGCGCTCCTTGAGGGCATTGGCGAATTTGTTTACCTCTGCATGCAGTTCTTTGTAGGTAACTGCTCTGCTCTCTTCCGGGTTGTCGCCTTCCCACAGGATAGCGGTCTGGTCACCGCGGGTATCCAGGTGACGATCCAGACAGTTGTAGGAGACGTTTAGCTTGCCGCCCTTGAACCATTCAATATGCAGGTCATCTTCCATAAAGCTCCAGTCCACAACCTTATCCCATGGTTTAGACCAGGTAAGGTACTGCTCAGCCTGCTCTGCCCAGAAGCCATCAGGGTCATCAACAGAGCGCTGGTACATCTCTTGATACTCTTCACTGGTAACGTTGGCTTGGGCCGCAAAATCTGCGGGTACTGGATAAACTTTAATTTCGGACATTTTGTGCCTCCTAAAGCGGTATTATCTGTTGTCTATTTCTACGGCATACGCCGTTTATACTATCTATCCATGTTAGGCAGTAACTGCCAATGTGTAATTAATTACGCGAAAAATTCGTTCAAAGTAGCATATTAATAGAGTTTTAACGTTTCGATTTATCAATTGTAACTAAATGCTGGATCAATATTAGCAATTATCTGTGCGTGATTGATGCTGTATCGTTGTAATTTTTGGGTTTGTCATTGCTCTCCTGAAGTTCTGTCACGGGCTATCTGAGCTAAGGAGAGCCAGAGCAGTGCGGGCTCTTCCCCTTTGTCTAGGATCTGCTTGGTGATTACATGGCCGCCATTAGTGCGCCAGTGCACTACCCTGCTAGTACTGGGAATACTCTTGGCTATTTCTGCCTCTGGCAGCGGATCGCCTAGCTGATGGCGCAGATCCTTGCCCAATGTCTCATGGTAGTTGTGGCGATAATTTACCTGGACTGCGTTTATGGAGTGATTGCGGAAAAAAAACACAGCCTGGTCTGCCGGCAGGTCATTGAAGCTGCCAATCTTGCTGATGCAGTAGCGGTCGCCAAAAGGAGTCTCTTCAGTTTTACACTGCCAGGTAAGTTCGGGGTATACCTGATGCATTTCATCCTCAGAGAAACTGCTGTTCAGCTCTTTAAGATTTAAATAGAAAGGGCCGTCACTAAACATCCGGAGCATGAACATATCGCTACGACGTTGACCATCTTCGGTAAAAATCAGCCACCACATAGGGCCCACTACTATGACAATAAGCAGCAGCCGCTTATAGAGTTTAGGAATCTTGATCTTGGCGTTTTTGTCGCTCTGTTTCATGCGTTTATGAAGTCTCCGATTTTGTATTTTCCGCTAGGAGTCATTTCTGATGCCATAGCCAGGAAGAGTTCAGCTGTAGCCAGGGCGTCATACAGCGCATTGTGCGCTTTATATTGAGGGAGCCCGAAGTGTTGTCTTAGGTTGAACAGGCGCAGATTTCCTGGTTGGATGGTGTGATTGCGCAACTCCAGAAGTCTCTGTGCAATCGGTAGGGTGTCGATAATAGGTATGATAAAGGGTGATCCATACAGACGGCGACAGGCCGCATCAATAAAGTTCTGTTCAATATTTTTATAATGTACCAATATCACACGTCCAGCCAGGCGCTGCAATAGTTTGGGAAGCAGCTCTTCCAGCGGCTTGCCAGCGGCTGAGTCATCGTCAGTGATATTATGGATTACAGCTGACGATTCCGGTATCTGATCTTTGGTTTGTACAATCTCATGCCAGGCGCTGTTTAAGTGAATACTATTGTGTTTTAACTCTACTAATCCAAAACTGAGAATACTATCCTTTTTGGGATTAAGTCCGGTGGTTTCCAGATCCAAAGCTACAATCTCAGTTTCCCGCCAGTCTCTACTGTTGTCCCCAAATGGAGTGGAGAGATAGTCATGCATAACACCGGGCTCAACACGGGAAAGTGCACGTTTGCGCAGAGTCTCTTTGCTAAAGAAGTGTTGTAGCACTATGACTGACTCCAGTTGTTAGCGAAAACGCCCTGTTTGATAGCGGTTTTCCATAGTGCCTTGCATCTCCTCAATGACTTTGAAAGCATCTTTGAGATGTTTGCGTTCTAGATCAGACAAGTCATCTGGAGCTAAGTAGTTATCAGGCTTGTCCCCACGGCGGATCTGATCTGCCTGGTGGCGAATCCGCAGGCTGGCTATATACTCCAGGGCGTCAATCAGGTTCTCTCCCATCTCTTCACTGAGCGCTCCCAGGTTTATTGCTGTTTTTAGTCGGTCTGTGGTGTTTATGGCGTTGATGCCACTGGTAAGACTCAAGATCCTTGCGATATCGGTGATGGGTACGATGCCGCGATGTTTTATGTCCAAGGTATCGTCATGCTCACCATCATGGATTAGTACGAATCTGCGGAAGAACCCCAGTGGTGGCCGATGGGTTAGGGCGTTGCCAGCCATATGCGCAGTGAAAATTCCGTTGTCGCGGGTCTTGTTTAGAATCTCCAGTTGTAATCTTTTATATAGTTTCTGTTCGCCATGTACTGGGCGTAAATCAAAAAATATACTAGCGAGCATGAGCGCCTTTGGCTCTGGCTTAGTGATCCAGTCGCTGAAATATTGGCGCCAGACCCGGAGTGGTTGCCTCCATTCCAGATTGCTGGCCATGGCATTGCCCGGGCAGTAGACAAAACCGCAGGCGTTTAGTCCATCACATACCCAGTTGGCCAGGGTTTTAAAATAGGGTTCCTGCTCCTCAGTTATATCATCAGATAAGATCAGGGCGTTATCCTGGTCTGAGTGGGAGGTCTGCTCGAGGCGTGCCTGAGATCCTCCGCACACCCAGACAAACGGAACCGGCTCCGGTCCTATCTCCTCTTGGGCTAGCTCAATCAGGCGCTTGGTTATGGCGTCTGTTATAAGTGATATTGCCTCTCCAATATGCTGAGCAGCAGCGCTGGAGTTGGCTAGTTGCAACTGGAGCGAAGGAAGACGTTTGCAGACGCTGACCAGTTGTCGCAGATCAGGTGCTTTGCGTACGTCTGTAACAAGAAATGCGGGGTTACGGCTATTATGCCGAGTAATGTCGGTTGCCGTTAGCATTCCAAATATTGCCTCATCTCTCATTACCGGCAGATGATGCACATGCAGGCGAGTCATGGTCAGCATGGCTTCTAGGGCTGAGTCGTTGTGTTGGATGCTCTCCAGATTGCTGGTCATGATGGTATGGGCTGCCTGGTCCACCTGCAGCCCCTCTGCCACACAGCGCTTACGCAGGTCTCTATCGGTGATTATGCCGGCCAGCCTGTCCGACTCCATAAGCATTACTGAGGAGACGTTTTGCTTTGTCATTAGCTGGGCTGCTTCCTGGATGCTGCAGTTGGCATCGATAGTAACAGGCGGTTTCTTTACCAGCTCAGATACCTTTACTGACATGTGCGCCATGCTGTCGCCAGATTCCCGGTCATCCCCTGATGCTGCTCGTCGCAAGCGATCGCGTATGGAGTTTTTGAAATGGAGGCCGAACTCTTCAGACTCCATCTGTAGTAACTTAAGCTCGGAGCAAGGAAGCAGATAGAGTAGGGTATCTTCCACCGCTAGGTTGTCATTGGTGTGATCGAAATCTACCAGTTGGCAGGGTGGGGTGTAGTAATCGCCCTCAGCAAGTTTTGCATACAGTTTCCCTTTCTTGTCCTTCAGCTCTATAGCGCCTTTACGCACAATGTAGAGGTAATCCTGATCGGCGTCGGTAGGAGGAAAGGTGTTGCCGCGTCTTAAATAGCGAATCTGCAGCGCCTCTGGGAGCTGGTTCAGTCTATCTTCTGGCAAGGCGGAGAAAGGGTGAAGCTGTGCCAGAAAATCGCGAATTTCGATTAGTTCGATTTCCATTAAGCCTTATTAGTCGATATCTGTCTGTTTGTGTAGGTGGTACTCAAAGAGTATGGAAAACTACAAGCTCTCTGGATAAGTATAGATGTTGTTGCTGATTATCCTGTTGTATCTCTTCGCAAGTGTTATTAGCTCAGGATTTGGAGCTGTGCTCCATATCGTTACATGATTCATATAGCTTTTATGAGGCCCCGCCGCTGAGCAGCGGGGCCAAAAAAGCTACTAACTAGTGGTCTGTGGCCGTTCCTGCACCCTTAGGTACACGAATGTCCTCAACCAGATGCTGGATATGCTCTGGTGGAGCTTCAGTTATGCGTGATATAACAAACGCAACAGCGAAGTTAATCAGTGCACCTATAGCACCAAAGGCATTTGGAGAGATGCCTAGG
Organism: Sedimenticolaceae bacterium; assembly: GCA_050291725.1. GTDB lineage: Bacteria > Pseudomonadota > Gammaproteobacteria > Chromatiales > Chromatiaceae > JAAGZL01. The sequence continues at coordinate 29,235 of JBNKKH010000032.1, read as the reverse complement.
AACCAGTTAGCTGGCATATCACCCAGGAAGGCAGTGCCAGGAATGAACATGATGCCCTTATGCTGGAATACATACAGCAGGGTTATGCCCAGGCCTGAAATCATGCCCCAGATCGCTGCACTGTTGTTTATCTTCTTGGAGAAGATACCCATCATTAGCGCTGGGAAGATAGACGATGCAGCCAGACCAAAGGCGATAGCTACTGTACCTGCCGCAAATCCAGGTGGATGCAGGCCAAGATAACCTGCAGCGGCGATGGCGCCTGCCATAGCAATACGGCTGGACATTAGCTCCTGTTTCTCCGTGATATGCGGTGTGAAGGTACCCTTCAACAGATCATGGGAGATAGAGGATGCTATTGCTAGCAGCAGACCAGCAGCTGTTGATAGCGCTGCGGCTAGACCACCGGCGGCTACCAGGGCGATAACCCAGTTAGGTAGCTGTGCAATTTCAGGGTTAGCTAGCACCATGATATCGCGGTCAACTTTAACCATCTCGTTGCCTTTCCAACCGAAGGACTCTGCCTTGGCTGCAAACTCTTCGTTCTTGTCGTTGTAGTACTGGATACGACCGTCACCATTCTTATCTTCGAACTGCAACAGACCGGTTTTTTCCCAGTTTTTGAACCACTGTGGACGTTCGGCATAAACCAGGTTGGCGGTTGGTTCGCCTACAGGTCCGGCCTGAATGGTGTTCATCAGGTTCAGACGAGCCATGGAGCCTACAGCAGGAGCCACGGTGTAGAGCAAGGCGATGAATACCAGCGCCCAGCCAGCAGAAGAACGAGCATCTTTCACCTTAGGAACGGTGAAGAAGCGGATTATAACGTGTGGTAGACCAGCAGTACCGATCATCAGGGTCAGGGTGTATACGAACATGTTGAGCGTATTGCCCATCTTCGCCGTCGTGTACTCCTTGAATCCTAGATCCGTCACTACCAGGTCCAGCTTGTCCATTAGGGACATGCCGCTGCCGTCGGTCATGTTGCCGATCAGTCCCAGCTGTGGGACTGGGTTGCCGGTGAGTTGTACAGAGATGAATACTGCAGGTACGGTGTATGCACAGATCAGCACACAGTACTGGGCGATCTGGGTGTAGGTGATACCTTTCATGCCACCTAGTACGGCGTAAACGAATACGATGGCCATACCAGTGAACAGGCCGGTTGCGTAATCAACTTCCAGGAAGCGGGAGAAGGCTACGCCGATACCCTTCATCTGACCGATTACATAGGTAATAGATGCCACGATGAGGCAGACAACTGCTACGATACGTGCGGTCTGTGAATAGAAGCGTTCACCAATAAACTCCGGTACGGTGAATTTACCGAATTTACGCAGGTATGGTGCCAACAGCATGGCCAGCAGTACATAACCGCCGGTCCATCCCATCAGGAATACTGAACCACCGTAGCCAGTGAAGGCAATCAGTCCAGCCATAGAGATGAATGATGCAGCGGACATCCAGTCAGCACCTGTAGCCATACCGTTTGCTATTGGGTGAATGCCTTTACCAGCCACATAAAATTCCCCGGTGGTAGAAGCCCGGGACCAGATGGCGATACCTATGTACAGAGCAAAGGTGGCGCCGACCACTAAATAAGTTAAAGTTTGTAGATCCATGAATCAGGTCTCCTCAGTCTTCTTGTACGCCAAATTTCTGATCCAGCTTGTTCATGCGTTTAGCATAAATGTAGATCAGCACTAGAAAGCTGTAGATAGATCCCTGTTGTGCGAACCAGAAACCGAGACCAGCTCCCCCGATCTTAATGGAGTTAAGTGGTTCAACCAGCAGAATTCCAAACAGGTATGAAACGACAAACCAGATCACCAGTAATATAGTTACCAAGCGAATGTTTGCCTTCCAATACTCTTGAGCGTTGTTATTCATTTCAAATCACTCCCGTGCAATGGATTAATTGTTTTCGAAACCCAAGGTGGTTAATCCCTGTTACCCCTCAGAAGTATAGTTTTCATCGTTCCCGCATTTGTTACTACAGAGTGGAATCGGCGCGGACCGATACATCTGAGCTAATTGTTGGGTCTAGCAGGGTAAAATGTCAATAAGAAACAATGGTTTATAGTGTTGCTGGGTAGTATTGAAAACAGCAGAAACGGGTCTATAGGTAACGCTAAACGGGGGTAAAGTGTTACCAAAAGACACACGGGTGTTTCCGGGGGTAAACAGATTATTTTTATAAGAAAAATTTGTGATCTGGGAGAAAATAGCTTTTTTCTGATTTATGGGCGTCAATATGAGCTTATACCGCATAAACATCACGGTTTATTGCTTATGCCTGGTTGGTCTGGGTATGCCGAATCTTTGCCGTCTCTCCCAGAGTGCTTTGCGGCTGATCCCCAGCTTTTTGGCCATCTCTGTTTCTGTCATGTGATTTTGATGTTCAAGTACGAACTGACGGAAATACTCCTCCAGAGAGAGATTGTCACTGTTGCCGGCTACTTTTTTTGTGCCAATCGAATGATCAATTGCCAGTAGCTCTGGAGTTATCTGTTCCTGTTCACACAGAATTACGGCGCGCTCGATAGAGTTACCAAGTTCCCGCACATTTCCTGGCCAATGATAGCGGCGAATAGCCTCCATAGCCGTGCGGCTGAACTCTATGCCAAAACGATTTAGCTGTTTACATGCCTTTTTCAACAGAAACAGGGAGAGCTCTCGAATGTCGTCGCCTCGTTCTCGTAGTGGAGGTAGTGTCATCTCCATCACCCGTAGACGGAAATAGAGGTCACTACGGAAACGTTGCTCTTCAATCAGTTTGCGAATATCGCGGTGAGTGGCTGCGAGAATGCGGACATTCGTGGTGTCAGATGGGTCATGCGGCTGAGAGTCATGGGTGTTTCCCTGGAGCAGACGTAGTAGCCTGGCCTGAGCGATAGGTGGAAGTTCACCTACCTCGTCTAAAAATAGAGTGCCCCCTGTAGCTTTGTGCAGCAGGCCTGGCTCGTTTTGTGTTGTACCCTGGGACTGACCGAATAGCTCCTTTTCTATCATGTGTTCTGGCACTGCTGCGCAGTTAAATACAACGAAGGGGGCATTGTTGCGGTTGCTCCGTTCATGCAGTGCGCGCGCAACCAACTCTTTGCCAGTTCCCGATTCACCCAGGATGAGCACGGTTGCATCTGTAGGAGCAACCTTCTCGATTTTATTACGTATCTCATTCATGGCCGGACATTGGCCAACCATTCCGCGCACCGGGTAACACTGCTCCATATCAGATTTAAGAGTGGCCTGTTGCCGTTGTTGATTGTCTCGCTCTAGAGTGCGCTTCACTAGCAGCATAAGTTCATCGTGGTCGAATGGCTTGGAGATATAGTCAACAGCCCCCATTTTCATCGCTTCTACTGCTGAGCGCACAGTGGCATAGCTGGTCATTACTAGTACTGGTACATCTTTTACCATTGTGAGGATATCTGTACCTGGAGCTCCAGGCAGTCTTACATCAGTGATTATCAGTCTGTAACCATTCAGGTCATGGTTGGATGCGGCATCTTCCAGCGATTCTGCCATCCCAACGCTATAGCCATTCTTCTCCAGAAGGCGCTTCATGGCCTGGCGTATTACCTCTTCGTCTTCAATGATCAGTATGCGGTCCATTCCTAAATCAATACCTTTATGTTGCACTTGATTGCGGTAGATGTATCTCTACCCTTGTTCCTATATCTGGTTTGGAATCGATAATTATCTGTCCATTGTGGTCCTGAATGATTTTGTGGGCCATGGATAGACCCAAGCCGGTTCCTTCCCCAGCTGCTTTAGTGGTGAAGAAAGGCTCAAAAATAAACTCCTGTATATCGGATGGAATGCCTGTGCCCTGATCTATGATCTCAACCGTGATTTCATCACCCATATCTTGGGCGATAATCTCAATTGTTTTGTCTGTCTCTGATGCATCACATGCATTGGCTAGTAGATTCACCAGCACCTGAGATAGACGCTGCTTATCACCAACCAAGCAGAGGTCAGATGGGCAGTTTATCTCCCAGGATATCTGTTTGCTTTTGTGGGTTAGCTTAACCAGGCGTACCGCTTCCTCAATTATCTCAGCCAAGATAAACTTTTTATGGTCTTTACCAATCTCCCCGCTGCGGCTGAAGTTCATAAGGGATTTAACAATATTGGATATCCGTCTAGTCTGTTGCAAAATGGCATCAATACTTTGGTTTATCTCTGTGCTATCACGTTCATCCCTTAAGTTCTGCGCTAGAGAGTGGATGCCTGTTACCGGGTTGCCGATCTCATGGGCTACTCCTGCTGCAAGACGTCCAATAGATGCCAAGCGATCAGAGTGGGCAAGCTCCGCTTCCAGAATCTCCAGATCAGTTAGGTCTTCTAGCAGCATTACCAAGCTGGTACGGCTGCCACTATCTATGTTTTGTTGCTCCTGGTCCAGCACCGTTGCCTTGTGTAGATTGAACCAGTGGGGACGGCTATCCAGAGTTACTTCCATCTGGTGGATATGCGAGTCCTGGGCTACAGCAAATCCTGCTAACAGGTCATTCCACGGGGTAGGTAATGATTTTAGATTTCGCCCTATGGCCTGGTCGCTGGGAACACCGCTCATGTTCTCTAGGGCCAGGTTCCATATCACAACAGAGTGATCCGCCTCTATGGCGCAGACTCCAAGGGGCAGGTCCAGCAGAATTTGCTGATGGTAGCGGCGCATATTATCTAGGTCTGCGGTAAGGCCGCGTAGACGTGATCTGGATCGCTCTAGTTGTCGTTCAACATAACGCATGGAATCTGCAAGAGCTGTTTTAGCAGCGCTATCCAACTCAAGGCGTTGGTTGATAATCATGTGGGCCATGTGTGGCCCCACTAGGCCTGACAGATTGCGTTCAATTCGGTCTCTTAGGCGATGCAGTTCGCTGGATCTGGTCTCTTGATCAGACATCTTGAGGTCACGCAGAGCCTGCGTAACTTCTCTGTTTGCTGTGCTTTTACCAATGATTCCGGCGAGGCCTTCCTTAAACTGCTCTGGGGAGCTTGCGGTAACTACACCGGAAAGATGATTCGGAGAGCCGCTACGGCAGGCCTGTGCAGCTTCCTGTTCCTGTTTAGATTGGGGGGAGAGGAGAGATACCGCTACAAATAGGGTTCCATTCAGTGCCAGAGACCAAAAGCTGGCAAATTCCCAGTAACCTAGGCCTGAGTTTTTGCGTATAGTTTGTAGATCAAAGGCATTGCTGATAAAACCTGAAGTCTCTAGTAGTGGGAACAGCAGGGTAAGCGCCCAGACGGTTATGCCGCCCATCAGCCCGATAATGAAGCCGTTGCGGTTGGCGCGTTGCCAGAAAAGCGCTCCAACTATTCCTGGTAGAAACTGTGCAACTGCTACGAATGATATTAATCCTAACTGCACCAGACCTTGGTTGTGCTCCAACGTCCGGTAGAAGATAAAACCACCCATGATGATGACGCCGATAAGTAGACGTCTACTCCAGAGTAGCCAGTGGTAGATGTTTACTTTGGGATTGGGGTAGCTGGCAGGGAGCAGCAGGTGATTAAGAGTCATGGAGGAGAGGGCTAGGGTGGTTACGATCACCATAGCACTGGCTGCAGATACGCCGCCAATAAATGTCATGATCGGTAGCCATGAAGTTTTTTGGTGTAGAACTATGCCTAGCACATAGTAGTCTGGATCCATTTCCAGATTGAGATACTGTCCAGCCCATAGCACTGGTGGTATCACCAGATTGATTAGCAATAGAAATAGAGGGAATCCCCAGCTGGCTGATTTTAATGAGCGCGCAGACATGTTTTCAGCAAATGCCATATGAAACTGTCTTGGTAGTAGAAAGGCTGCAGCGAATGCGAGAAACATCAAGGTAAACCAGGGGCCTTCACGCATTGGTTTATATAGTGCCTCGGTTGCCTCTGGGTTCTCATTTAGCCATTGAGCCAGATCGCTGGGCCCAGAAAATACACCAAAAACGGCAAAGGTGCCGACTGCCAAGATGGCTATTAGTTTTACTGCTGATTCGAAGGCAATGGCGGCTACCAATCCCATATGTTTCTCTCTGGGAGATATATGTCTAGCACCAAACAAAACAGCGAACAGAATCAGAATTCCACAGAACCAAAGGGCTACCAATTGTGGGGTGGACTCCTGGGTAAGTATCTGGAGTGATTGGCTGACTGCTTGAATTTGTAGTGCGATGTAGGGTAGAGACCCTACCAGCATAAATATGGTTACTAGGGCTCCAGCCAGTTGGCTGCGGTAGCGGAAAGCGAATAGATCAGCCAGGGATGTTAGCTGATACTCTCTGGTAATACGCAGTATCGGTTTCAGTAACAGTGGAGCCAGCAGGAAGGCGAAGGTGACCCCAAGGTATATAGTCAGGAACTGAAACCCCTCTCGTTCAGCAAAGCCAACGCTGCCATAAAAGCTCCATGAAGTAGCGTAGACTCCGAGTGAAAGTATATACACTAAGGGGTGTTTTATGACGCGTTCAGGGATTATGCCTCTATCTGTGGCATGGGCAATAAAGAACAGGACAAGCAGATAACCTACGCTAACCCCAAACAGTAGCTCTAGATCATAGGTCATGGCTACTAAACCTGTAGCTTATTATGGCTCCCAGCATTATCACCAACATCCAGAGTAGGTAGGGTAAAAGCCAGGTGAACGCCGATGATGCCCACCACAGGGTAAATGGCGTCGCGAATAGGAACAGCATCAGCAAGGCCAGCAGCAGCGTGCGTTCCTTAAGTTTGTCTGGATCATTGGCTGGAGACATGGGGGTGAGGATATCAATTGTTACCTATTGTAACAACACTATGGAATTAATAAGACCGCATGATGTTAAGGCAAAATAGGGCTATTATCGTTCTAGAGAAACAATAACCGATAAAGCAAATAACCGCTCCAAGGAGTAGATAATGAACCTAGAAAAGGTTGTCTTTGGTTTTTTTATTGTATTGGCCCTGACCCTGAATTTTGGTTTCTTCGTAGGGGAGATCCACAACCCTGATCACCACCATCTATATGAGTTGTTTGCAGTGGTAGTGGTAAACCTCATCGCTACGATACTCAAGTTTGGTGAGCGTACGCAGATGGGAGCGGTGTTGCTATCTACTAGTTTGGTGGCGCTGTTGCAACTGTTCGCTGCAGTTATGGTGTGGGTTGTGGCTGAACATATAAGTGATACTGGGATGACTCCATCCATGATGGCCAGTATCGTTTCCCTCTCCGGTGGCGCCATGCTAGCAAATGTAATTTCAGTTGTATTGTTGGTAATAGAGACTGTAATGCCCCGGCGCAGATAATGAATAACATACTATTTATTGTTATGCGGCGCATGCGGGTGCCGCTGATTCTACTTATCTGCGCATACTCCATTGCAATAATGGGGCTGGTACTGATTCCTGGGGAAGACCCATCTGGCAATGTTTGGCATATGGATTTCCTGCACGCCTTCTATTTTGTTAGCTTTATGGCCAGTACCACCGGTTTTGGTGAGATTCCCTATGCGTTTACTGCAGCACAACGTTTGTGGGTAACCGTAACTATATATTTGACTGTTGTAGTTTGGATCTACTCTATTGGCACCATTATTAGCTTGGTGCAGGATCCAGCGTTTCGTCAGGCTCTAAGAGAGAGGCGTTTTACGGCCCAGGTAAGAAGGTTAAGGGAGAAGTTTTTTATTGTCTGCGGTTATGGTGAAACAGGAAGAGAGTTAGTTCGCTCTCTAACCTGCAGGGATTGCCGTGCCGTAGTTGTTGAAGAGACACCTGAACGGATAAACGCGCTGCAGATGGAGAATTTACCTAGCTATGTTCCTGGTCTCTGTGGTGACGCCGGCAATCCAGAACATATGTTAATGGCTGGATTGAACCACCCCATGTGTGCAGGTGTGGTAGCTCTTTCCAGCGGTAATGAAGTGAATCTTAAAACTGCCATTACAGCCAAGCTGCTGAATAATGATGTTAAGGTGATCTGTCGTGCTGACTCTTACGACGTGGAGGCCAACATGGACTCCTTTGGCACTGATCATATAGTTGATCCGTTTGATCTCTTCTCTCTCTATCTGGCAACTGCTTTCAAGGCTCCTGGTCTTTACCTGATGCAGGAGTGGCTGTTGGGTAATTCCGAATCACCACTAGATGATCCTCTCTACCCACCGAAAGATGGTAATTGGATTATCTGTGGGTATGGACGGTTTGGTAAAGCTGTCTATAAACGCCTGCGCGATGAGGATATAGAAACTGCTGTTATTGAGATGATGCCGGAAAAAACTGGTCAGCCCAAAGAGCACTTTATCAAAGGACGCGGGACTGAGGCGGTAACCCTAAAGGCGGCGGGAGTAGAGGATGCCATTGGCCTGGTGGCAGGAACCGATGACGATGTTAATAACCTCTCCATAATAATGACAGCGAAGGAGTTGAACCCAAACCTGTTTGTGGTTTTACGGCAAAATCGGCAGGAGAATCACTCTCTGTTTGATGCAGTCGAGAAAGATATGTGGATGCATCCCAGCTCTATTATTGCCAATAGAATTCGCATACTGCTCTCTTCTCCCATGTTGGCCGATTTTCTGGAGCGTGCTCTGTCTAATGATGATGAGTGGGCTTGCGCTCTGGTGAGTCGCATAGCGGCAGTGGTGGAAGATCGTGCGCCTCAGGTATGGGAGGTTGATATTAATGCCATTAGTGCCCCAGCATACTGTAGAGCTATTGCCGAGGGTGCAGATATTACCTTACAGAACATGATGCGCATGCCAAGAGATAGGAAGAGAAAGCTACAGTGTATTCCCCTAATGCATGTGCGTGGCGAGAATAGAACTCTGCTTCCAGAGTCAGATCTATCACTTAAATCAGGAGATAAACTGCTTTTCTGTGGCCGTAGCTCTTCCGATAATTATATGCATTGGGGAATGCAGAACGACAATATTCTGAGTTATTTGCTCACTGGAAAGACTGAGCCTGAAGGTGCGGTATGGCGATGGTTTGCTAATAAAGGGTAGTGCGTTAGTTAGATCTTGGTTTCAAAGCCCGCGTATATGGGGCGGACGTAGTGGGCGCTGACCATTCATGGCCTCTCTCAGCTGAAGTAGCAGTCTATCTCTATCCTTGGGCAGGTTTCCTGCCAGCGCCAACGCATTGGATGCATGGTTAGAGCGGAAGATGATCGGCTGCGGCGGGTTAAGGCCGGCGATAAGCCTCTCTTGCTCTTTTAGTATCATCTGGTCATCAGGCATTTTAAAAGGTTCGCTAAATTTGCGTTGAAACTCATTCATGCTGCTTGGATCAATATAGAGCTGCAAGGTAGATAGGTAAGTTACAGGGGCTTTGTTAAGTAGCTCAATGGTTCCGTCAATGTGTTCATTACCATATGTGTGCCCGCCCAGTCCAAGTACAACGGTTGCCGAAACCTTCATGCCACTCTCCTGCGCTCTGAGTAACGCTTCCGTCATGCTTCTTTGATTGGCGCCTTTGGTGATCTTTTTTAGGATTAAATTAGATCCAGACTCAATGCCAAAATAGAGCAGGCTCAGCCTGTTTTTGCGCAGCAGGGTCAACTCATCCACGCTTTTGTTGCGAATATTTCCAGGAGTGGCGTAGCAGGATACCCGGGTCAGGCGTGGTAGCGCCGTCGCTAGTTCTCTCAGAATGGCGAGCAGTTGTTCTGTGGGCAGGGCCAGGGCATCGCCATCTGCCAGAAATACCCGCTGGGCATCTGGCCAGTGGGCAGCAGCTTGGTGAATGTCGGCAAATACTGCATCAAGCGCACGTGCTGTGAATTGCTTGCTGCGGTACATTGAGCAGAAGCTACACTGGTTAAAGCTACACCCCAGGGTGGCTTGAATAATTAGATTGTTGCCCTCGGAAGGTGGGCGAAACAGAGGGGAATCGTAAATCAGAGGCATGCTTTAGATAATATACAGAAACAACAGAAGATACGTCCTTGGTTATTGCGGCGCAATGTATTGATCTAAAAAAAGTGGGATAACATTAATAAACTGCCCAAGATAATCAAGACTATCGGAACCACAGTAACCGCCTCAAATCTTTTGCCAGTTACCATGCCCACCAGTCCCTCAAAGCGACCGCGGGTGGCGAAAGCGATTACTCCAAGCAGAACCATGAATCCACCAAGTATGCCCCTCATGGATTTTAGGAGCTCAATCTTGTCGCCGCTAGAGCCGGATACTCCACCGCCTATTTTGGTGAACTTGTTGCCAGCTAAGGCTGGATCAAATACGGCTACTGATATTAGTACCGCAAACAGTAGATAGAAGGCTGCTCGCTGCATAGCTCAGTTCTCATTATTGACTATTTAGTACCACCTACGAATATTTTAGAACAAATTGCTGTCTTGTGTTCGGTTTTAACTGGAAATGTACTTTTCTAGCACATCAATGGTGAATTGCTGGTCGGATATGATTGCCTTTACTATATCGCCAATAGATATGAGACCAACTATTTTGTTGTTTTCCACAATTGGCAAATGTCTAACTCTTTTATCAGTCATCAAGGCCATACATTCATCAGCAGAGAGGTCCGGAGAGCTGCATATGACCCGTCTGGTCATTACATCACTCACGGGGGTATCTTTGGAAGCGCGTCCTTGCAGAATCACTTTGCGGGCATAGTCACGTTCAGAGAAAAGACCATTAACCTTCTCTCCCTGCATCACCAAAAGTGCGCCAATCTCTTTTTCTGCCATCAGTTCTAGGGCATCGAGGACTGTTTTATCTGGGCCTATGGACCATATTTCATGGCCTTTGCTGGCTAGAATCTCTTTCATTTTAATCATTTTAATCATCTCCTTTTTTGCGCCTATTACTATTGAAGATAGCAGGTTTGGAGATGATGCCAATGAGAATCATTTGTATTTATTGGCTGTAGGTTGTGTAACAGATTGTAAAAAAGGGAGATTATCCTCCGTACATATTTTTGAAGCGACTCGCGCTGAAACCGCTCATTCGCTGTTTGCCTACCAGAATAAGTGGCACACCATTACCATTCAGTTTTTTGTAGTCGCGGCGCCCTTTAGAGCTGGTTTCTATGTCGTACTCAGTGAAGGGTATTTTGTTGCGTCTGAAGTAGTTTTTTGCAGTTTTGCATACACCGCACCAGACTGCGCTATACATGACGACCTTCTTTCTTTTTTGTGTCCTTCTGTTCGATGTCTCTGTTTCAGTCAGTGATTCTTCTGATCTGTCTGGACTTGAGTAGGTGTTGATTGCCTTTGGCTCTACTATTTCTGCTTCACCATGGGTTGGAGGGCTGCTGGCAAAGTGGGGTTTTCCATCCTCGTCCACCCATTTGTATATCTCACCAGAAGCAGTGCCTGACAGTAAAAATAGAGTGGCAATTATGCCGAGTAGATATGTGAATTTCCTATTCATCCGATTATAGTCTCCTTAGCTGGCAGTGACTTGCTCCAGGGCCTGGTCGATATCGGCAATTATGTCGTCGATGTGCTCAATTCCAACCGATATCCGCACCAGGCTCTCAGATACCCCTGCGCTTTGCAACTCGGTGGGGCTTAACTGTCTATGGGTGGTGGAGGCTGGGTGGCAGGCCAGGGATTTGGCATCGCCGATATTCACCAGGCGCAGGATCATCTGCAGGGCATCAATAAATTGACTACCAGCTTTGCTGCCACCTTTGATATTAAAGCTCAGAATGCCAGATGCCTCTCCTTGGGTTATTTTGTTGCATAGTGGATAGAAGGGGCTATCCTCTAAAGCTGCATAGTTTACCTGCTCTATCTTTGGATGCTGTTGCAGATGCCGCGCTACCTGGAGAGTGTTTTCGCAGTGGCGTTCTATGCGTAGCCCCAGAGTCTCCAACCCCTGCAGTATTAGAAAGGCGCTATGGGGTGAGAGGGTTGCTCCGGTATTGCGCAGAGGCACTACTCGGCAGCGCCCGATAAATGCAGCAGCACCGAACGCTTCTGTATATACAACTCCATGATAAGAGGGGTCGGGCTGACTAAACACGGGAAAGCGTTCACTATTTGCGGCCCAATCAAATTTGCCGGAGTCGATAATGATTCCGCCCATGGTGGTTCCATGGCCGCCGATATATTTGGTAAGAGAGTGGATAACTATGTCGGCGCCAAACTGGAACGGTTTACATAGATAGGGGGTAGCTACCGTATTGTCTACTATCAGCGGCACTCCATGTTTGTGCGCAATCTCTGCCAGTTTTTCAAGATCTACAATGTTGCCAGCAGGATTGCCGATGGACTCGCAGAAAATTCCTCTGGTTTTATCATCTATCAGATTTTCCAGACCAGCATAATCATCATAGGAGGTCATGCGCACATCAATCCCCTGTTGTGGGAAGGTGTGGGCAAACAGGTTATAGGTCCCACCATAGAGCTGACTGGTGCTGATGATATTGTCCCCAGCGCGTGTTAGACACTGAATGGTATAGGTTATGGCTGCCATGCCCGAGGCTACAGCCAGTGCCCCTATGCCGCCCTCCATCTCCGCCAACCTCTGTTCCAGTACCGCGGTTGTGGGGTTCATCATTCTGGTGTAGATGTTGCCAGGTACTTTTAGATCAAACAGATCTGCCCCATGCTGAGTGTCATCGAAGGTATAGGATGTGGTCTGGTAGATGGGTACAGCTGCAGCCTTAGTGGTTGGTTCAGATTCGTACCCATGATGTAGTGCCAGGGACTCTAATTTCATCTCTTTCTCTCATACAGTAATAAGTAGTATTCGCCAACTCCCCATTCAGAGTGGACTGGGATAAGGAGTATTTTGTCAATAATCCGCAAAATAAGTTTGGTAGGTAACTTGATCACACAATCTCTGTTTTCTCAAGCGCTCTGGTCAGATAGATAGGCCGAAAACAGATGACGTATCTCGTCTAGGTGATCTTCGATAACAAAAGGCATTATATTGGCGAATGTATCCAATATGATGACCGCATTGGTTGAAGAGTCGGTAATCGCGATACTTTTGATACGTTCAGCGATATGTGTGTTTACTACGTGTAGGTTCTTATATATTTCAGTAAGGCCCACAAGTTCCAGGTCGGCTTCTGCCCCATCACGTTTGAGAAAGAACTGCGCTAACAGGTACATGCCTGCTGCCCGAAAAATGGTGTCCTCTTCTGTGGCCAATGGGAGATGGAAGCGGGCCATAGGTTTCATGTAATTAGTATGGGGGCAGCCGCTGGTGGCAAACAGTAGTCCTAGAAGAGAGCTAATCCCCTTTTGTGCAGAGGTGTGCTGTGAAACTAGCCTGGTGTCTGTGGTTACCTCTATATCTATATCGTCGTGGGATACCACCTTGTCAAAGCGCCATATTACCTGGGATATATTTGCGGCAACCGGGCAATACGTATGTTGCTCTGGGTCTAATGGGCAGTTGGGACACTGATGAAATTGTAGGTCGGTCCACTTAGGTAGTTTCTGTTCCGGTTGTGGGATTAACTCGATGGTTTGCGCATTCAGTTGTAGATCAAACTTCTCTTCTCCATGAGTTCCTAGATGGAATCTATAGCTGATGTTGATAGTTTCCATACTTATCTTCGTCCTCGGGCATCGGGGTATTCCCAGCAATATGCAGGAATTTTATCAGCGACTATCAAGGTAATATCTGTAATTACTCTATAATCGGTTAGGCTGGTTCTCTGTTTTTCCATTCAGGCATCCACAACTTTTCATTTTTACGCACGGCTACTTTAATAATCTTAGTAAATATACGTTATGGTTGCTCACATCTGTTGTAGATAAAGATGCAGGCAATAAAAAACGGGGGCTAAGCCCCCGTTTTTTATTATTACAACTACACTAAATATAAATTATTTGCTACGTCTTCCGAAACTTACAAGGCCAACCAGGGCTGAACCAAACAGCCAGAATGCAGCAGGAACTGGCACGGCTGAGACTGAGACGCCATCGATAAAGTTACCAACGGTTCCGTCAGGGCTCACGCTCTTGAAAAAGATGTATGAGGTGGAGCTATTGGCTGTGAATGTGCCAGTGAAAGTGCTCCATGTGCCTACAACATGGTCATTGAATAAATCGCCATTACCAATATCATTTATATCCTCAACGATTCCGAACAGGAAAGACTCTTCTGAGTTGTCTCTTGCTCTATAGGCAAAGTCTACCTGATAGGTTTGGCCTATCTCTGTGCTGAATTCCTGATATATGGTAAACGGGGCGGAACCTTCAGAGTTTAGTTCCGCATGTTGCACGCCTTCATAGCTTACAACGTTGTTAAATCCTGATTTCCATATCTCTACCTTGCTGCCTTCCCACCCAGGAACACTGGTATAAGCTGTCCAGTCATTAACATTTTCTGGGTTTTCAAATCCACCATTTTCAATCAGATTTGCGTTGGCTGTGGTGCTGAAAAGTAGCAGAGCTGTCATACATCCCAAGATAGCTGATGCAGTTTTGTTCATAATTGTCCTTTATCCCCGATTGCTGCAGTTGCAACTTTCGTAATTAATTGATTTAAAAATGTAAAACTATTAATGCTGGCGCTTAAGACATGATCTAGCGCAAGAAAAAGCGCGATGCAATACCATCATTAAAGTGTGACGCGTATCTCATTTATAGCTGCATTGTATATCAACAGTGAGCAGAAGCCAATTACTCAAATGGGTGATATGGTGCATTTAGTTATAACCTTTAGCTAACTTTCTTGTATAACTGACTGATTAAGTCGATAAATCCAGTTTTATATCGAGATCGATACAGCCATTTTAGCTATGATTAGCTAGGTTTTTGTTATTACTCGCGGAATTATTAATTTATGTCAAATAAAATCACTAAACGTAGGCGTTCGGTGGCTGTAAGGGTGGGGGGTGTCGCCGTAGGCGGTAGTGCACCGATAGTTGTTCAGTCTATGACCAATACAGATACAGCAGATGTTGCAGCAACGGTATCTCAGATCATAGATCTTGCTCAGGCCGGTTCAGAGTTGGTGCGCCTAACCGTGAATACGGAACAGGCTGCCCAGGCAGTGCCGGTTATATATGAAGAGTTAGATAGGCGTGGTCTGAATACTCCCCTAATTGGTGACTTTCATTTCAATGGCCACAAGCTACTAACTAAATATCCGGAGTGCGCCCAGGCTTTGGAGAAGTACCGAATCAACCCGGGAAATGTGGGGCGTGGCGCCAAACGGGATGATCAGTTTGCCTCCATGATTGAGATTGCCTGTAGATACGATAAGGCGGTAAGAATTGGGGTCAACTGGGGCAGTATGGATCAGGAGCTGGTGGCCCGAATGATGGATGAAAATTCACGATCATCCAATCCCAGGAGCAATGATCAGATGATCCATCAGATAATGTTGAATTCGGCCCTGGAGAGTGCCGCTAAGGCAGAGGATATCGGCCTGGGGCGGGAGCGAATTATCCTCTCCTGCAAAATGAGTGGGGTGCAAGATCTAATTGCTGTCTATCGCAACTTGGCGGAGCAGTCTGATTATGCTCTGCACCTTGGTCTGACCGAGGCTGGTATGGGATCCAGGGGAATTGTGGCATCCACTGCAGCTTTGGCGGTGTTGCTGCAGCAGGGAGTGGGCGATACCATCCGCATCTCCTTGACTCCAGAGCCGGGTGGGGCGCGGACTGAGGAGGTGGTTGTAGCTCAGGAGATACTGCAGTCTATGGGGCTACGCTCTTTTGCTCCTATGGTGATTGCCTGTCCTGGCTGTGGCCGTACCAGCAGCAGCTATTTTCAACAGCTGGCCCAGGACGTTCAAGCCTATCTGCGACAAAGCATGCCGCAGTGGCGCCAGCGGTTCCCTGGGGTAGAAGAGATGAGCGTGGCGGTAATGGGTTGTGTGGTGAACGGTCCTGGTGAGAGTAAACACGCCAATATCGGCATCAGTCTGCCCGGAGCGGGAGAGGAGCCAGTAGCCCCAGTGTATGAGGATGGTGTGAAGACAGTGACCCTAAAGGGAGATCAAATTGCCATAGATTTTCAGAAGGTAATTGATGCCTACGTTGCATCGCACTATGGTAGCGACAGGGAGAGCTAACAGGCCGTAGCTGGTTTTTTGGCATCGACGATATTATTGCGGATAGCCATGGCCCAGCCCTCCATGACAACATTGGCCACAGGCATGGGAGCCTCCATAAAGCTGAGAACAAAGCTATCATCAGTTTCCGCAACGCCAATTGAGCGTGGTCTTAGCCCTAGTATCTGGGGACTGGGTAGAGTGAAGCCAAAGCAGAAAACTATATTTTTTGCATCCAGAATAGAGCTATCTATTTTGCCCTCTTCTAGTGATGAGGTGTGGGCATAGTGGTCAAAGGTGGCTATGTATGTTGCGGCGCGATGAGCCTCTATTTTTTCTTTTAGAAAAACTAAAACATCATTAACGGTTTTGAATGTGGTTTCGTTCTTGCCCACTTCAAGGGTAAAGACCGGGTAGGTTTCTTGTACAAGGCTCTGCTTCATTATTTACTGCTCCCACTCCTAGATTGCGCATGGCGCTTACACTAATACAACCCGACACTCCTATGTCGGTGATTTAGCAAGGCTAGTGAAATCATGGAGTTATTGCATTGAAATATCGCAATTTCCCATGTCTGGGCTGGGGTATAGTTTTGAAGCAGAGTAGGGGCAACTAAGCGGGCTAATCTTCCGCTATATGCTCAAGGTTGCGTATGTCCAGCAGAAAGTGGTTTGGTACTGTTTCCACCAGTAGGCTTTCGCGTTTAAAGCTGGCGATGACGCGGCTGGTGGTTTCGGTGGTAATTCCCAGCATGGCGCCCATATCTTCGCGACTGAATAGGTCGCACTCGCTGGTTTCCTCGTCTTTGACCAAGCGTAACAGTAGTCGGGCAACACGCTGTTTTGCCGACCCAGTAGAGAGCTCTGTCAGCCAGGCATCTGCTTCAGTGAGGGCGTGTTGCCATCTGGAGAGCAGTTCCTTATGTAGTACAGGGTTGGTCTCAGCCAGGGACTGTACTACACCTGCAGGCAGGATACAGGCCTGGGTGGGCTGGAGAACAACTGCATCGTGTTGGTATGTGTGTCCCAGTAGCGCTTCCAGGCCAATTACATCGGTGGATCTAGATAGCCGTACAATGCGTTGGTTTCCATCTGGTAGGTACTGCACCAGTTTTAGTACGCCAGAGCGAATGGTGAAGAGTCGATCGCCTTTGTCGCCCGCGCGATAGAGGGTAGAACCGATCGGCAGGTTATACATATCTATAGGTTGGTGCAGCTGTTCAAAATCGGCCTCTTCCAGGCCTGCAAAGAGAACAGAGTTTCTAATGGCGCAGCCGATACAGTTTGCCTGTCCTTCCCACGCTTCTTTGTCTGATATTAGTTTCATTTCTACACAATCTATGGCGAGTCTACTGTGAGGCCTAACCACATCTAAGCCGCCAACAAACTCCTAGCCTGCCATATTATAGGGGTTCAGTAAATTTGTTTCTGTAAATCCTGGTTATAATAACAGAGAATATTTCACTACTATTTGCATGGTTTGATCTGAAATAGAAAGATATCCCAATCTATTTTATATCAATAGTTCAGTTAGGGTTACAATAGTCGTTTACTGCATGTTTATAGGTAACATGAGCTACATACAAGAAATTTGAATATATGGCGTTAATAACTCTTCGAAATATCCAGATTGGATTTGGTGGCCCAGCCCTGTTGGAAAATGTTTGTCTCTCTATAAATAAAGGTGATCGGGTCTGCTTACTGGGACGCAACGGAACCGGTAAATCCACCCTTATGAAAATTGTTGCCCAGGAGATACAGCCGGAAGATGGTGAGCTGGTTCTGCGTCAGGGTGTGCGGATAACCAGATTGGAGCAGGAGGTTCCCGAAGGGTTTCATGGTAGTGTGTTTGATGTGGTTTCTGATGGTCTGGGTGAGATTGGTGAGCTAGTGCGACGCTATCATGAGATTGTCAGCGCGTTAGCAACTGGTGGTGATGACGATCTACTAAAGCAGCTTCAGCATGCACAGCACGAGCTTGAACTGGCGGATGGATGGAAGGCTGAGCAGAGGGTTGAGGCGGTTATCTCACGTTTGTCTCTAAATCCTGAAATAGAATTTAATCAGCTATCTGGCGGTCTTAAGCGCAGGGTGATGTTGGCTCGCGCCTTGGTACAAGAGCCTGATCTACTGCTGCTGGATGAACCAACAAACCATCTGGATATCGAATCTATCGACTGGCTGGAGGAGTTTCTGAGTTCCTATGGCGGCACCCTACTGTTTGTAACTCATGACAGAGTGTTTATGCAGAAGCTGGCCAATCGGATTGTTGAGCTGGATCGTGGGCAGCTCACAGACTGGCCCGGAGACTATGCCAATTTTCTGCGCCGCAAAGATGAGATGTTACATGCGGAAGAGCAGGCCAATAAGCGTTTCGACAAGAAACTGGCCCAGGAGGAGGTTTGGATAAGGCAAGGCATAAAGGCGCGCCGCACTCGAAATGAAGGAAGGGTGCGCGCATTGCAAAAGATGCGAGAAGAGAGAAGCCAACGTCGTGAACGTGAGTCGGTTGCTTCTATGTCTATGCAGGGAGCTGAGCGTTCCGGTAAGTTGGTAGTTGAGGTGGAGAATCTAGTTTATGCCTGGGAGGGTGAGCCGGTGATCAAAGGCTTTTCCACCACTATCCTGCGGGGCGATAAGGTGGGCATCATTGGCCCTAACGGCTCAGGCAAGACAACGTTGATCAATCTTCTGTTGGGACGGATTGAGCCGCAGCAGGGAACCGTCAAGCTAGGTACTAAACTGGAGGTAGCCTATTTTGATCAGCTGCGGGGTGCGCTCAATGAGGATGCGTCGGTGCAGGACAATCTGGCTGATGGTAGCGACAAGGTGGAGATAAATGGAACCTCAAAACATGTTATCAGCTATCTTCAGGATTTCCTGTTTACCCCTGATCGGGCACGGCAGCCGGTGCGGTCACTCTCTGGTGGAGAGCGTAATCGATTAATGCTGGCCAAGCTTTTTGCCCGTCCGTTTAATGTGCTGGTGATGGATGAACCTACCAACGACCTGGATCTGGAAACCCTGGAGCTGTTGGAAGAGTTGTTGCTGGAGTATCAGGGGACGCTGCTGTTGGTGAGCCATGATCGTGCCTTCCTGAACAGTGTTGTAACCAACACACTGGTTTTCGAAGGCAAGGGTAGAGTGATGGAGTATGTGGGAGGTTATGATGACTGGGTCCGCCAACGCGCTACTACTGCTTCAGCGTCCAAGCCAGTAGTCGCACCTAAGAGTGCCAAGACCAAGCCTAACTCTAATCCAGCTAAGCTTAGCTATAAAGATAAGAGTGAGTTAGATGCCCTTCCCAAGAGAATTGAGGATTTGGATGCTGAGTTGGCATCAGTGCATGCTGTAGTTGCGGATCCGGAGTTCTACCGGCAAGATGGCGCAGCCATAGCTGAGGTCAACCAGCGACTGCAGCAGCTGGAGCAGGAGTTGGAACAGGCCTACGCTCGTTGGGAGCAGCTTGAATCGGGTTCCGCTAGTTAGCGAATATCTATTACAGGCTTTGCTTACTAGATTATGCTGTGTAAATTGATTATTGTTCACAAACATATTTTGCAACTGAAAAGGCCGTACATATGCAGGACTTAACAGTGTTAGTCGTTGATGACATGCGCTCTATGCGCTCCATTGTAAAAGGAGTTCTGAGTGAAATGGGGTTCAAGAATATGTGTGAGGCCTCAGATGGTTCTGAGGCGTTATCTGTTCTGCGCTCAAAGAAGATTGATCTGGTCATCTCAGATGTAGAGATGCCAAAGATGGATGGTATTCAGTTGCTGGATGAGGTAGATCAGGATGAAGAGCTTAGAGGCATTCCGTTTATCATGCTGACGGCCTTGAATGACAAAGAGAAGGTGTTGGAAATTTTGCAACACAAGGTGCATGACTTCGTATTGAAGCCGATAAACCCGCAAATGCTGGAGCAGAGAGTGCAAGCCTTTCTGAACGAAAATCCTCAGGAAGTTCCCGATTTAGATGCTTAGTTGTAGTTACAATATTATAACCGGATTATAACCGGTCGAAAAACAGTCTTGGTCTTTGCTCTGGTGGCGTTGCCGTAGTTTCCGTAGTTGCCGCAGTTGCCGTCGTAGTGGGTTGCCGATCCTGTGCGTCAATCTGTTTGGCAATAGTGGCCAGGGCCTTTTGATATACCTTAGCGTAGTTCCACTCTTTTATGGCTTTGTAGTTTGACTGTCCTGGTTGATATCCACGGCCAGCCTTCCAGCCATGTGCAACCAGAAAATTGGCAGTTGAGGCCATGGCATCCGCTTTGGAGTGGATGAGGTCGCGTCTGCCATCTCCGTCAAAGTCCACAGCATATTTAAGATAGTTAGAGGCAAGGAACTGAGTCTGTCCAATTTCACCAGCCCAGGCTCCGATCATCTGGCTTGGTCGCATATCCCCTCTCTGCACTGTCTTCAAGGCGGCTAGAAGCTCGCGGGTGAAGAAGGCAGTGCGCCGGCAGTCATAGGCCAGGGTGGCAAGGGAGCGTATGGCTGGTTTGTTTCCCATAAAACTGCCAAAGGATGTTTCCATTCCCCAAATAGCTATAAGAATTCCTGGGGGTACGCCATATCTGTTTTGAATGCGCTTAAAGAGGCTTCTGTTCTGTTTCTTTAATATGCGTCCTTTAGACACTATATATTTTGCATTGCGCTTTTTCATAAATTGGCTGAAGCTAAGCTTGAAGTTCTTTTGATTGCGATCCAAGCGTGTGACGCTGCTGTTGTAGGTTATATTGTCCAGAGCATTGTCCAGTACGGATTGAGATATGCCGCGTCCCAAAGCCATTTCCTTAAAGGCCTTTTTCCATTGATTAAAGCCAGATGCCTGCTTTCCGCAGTATTTGCTGGAAGAGTAGCTGTAGGATGCGCTGCAAGCATATTCTGGAACAAGCAGTGTACATAGGGCAGCAATTATCAAGGGTACGGCTATTTTTTGCATAGGGGTTCTCGCGGGCGGATTGTCTACTATAGCGGCTAGTTCTGTTGTTACTTTAGGCTAGTGAGAGCAGGGCGCGGACCAAAAGTTCTGGATCGTAATATGGGGCGCTTGTTGCGGTTATCAACTCTGTATCTATAAGGCGTATTCCCAGAGAGTCTAAGATATTTTGAGATAGAGATGAGTTGTAGTTTCCATTCTTACTATCGATCAGCACCAGGTTGAGTAGCTTGTTGTTAGGGCATTCCACTCCTGCATCCATCTTGAGGTATTTCAATAGGGTCTCAATAGAGGTGTCTAGAGACATTCCTAGCTGTTCTGGATCACTGTCCAGGCTTGGTATATATACCTTGGGCGCTGGGTTGTTGGCTATCGCCTCGCCAACTCCTTGCGGCAGTAAATTTGCAATCAGGCTGGAGTAAAAGCTGCCTGGGGGATAACAGATGATATCCGCCATATCAATCAGCTTGCGGTTGGGTTTATTGAGTTGGGCGCTAGTTGGCGCATATGTATCTGGGTCGCTGGAAATATCAACTATACTTACGGGAGATGAGATGGGAGATGTCTCTTTGCCAGTTATGCGATGCTGACCAATGATTTGAGTGCCATCCTCTAGGGTTGCCGCTAGGTGAAGGTCATCGCTTATGGTGGTGCGGACTATACCTTGTGCCCCAATAAGTTTGGAAAACAAAAAAGAGATCTTATCTAGCTCTCTATGGTGGTTTAGATAGCCGCCAGTAAGAATCAGATTTCCGATACTAGCGCCGCGCAGATCAAACGCATCGGGCATGGAGTCGTAGAAACAGTCAAGCTGACTACATATCAGTTTCCGCATGGGATCCTGAATCGGCTGCACCAAGGGATTGCTTCCATCAATCATAGTTACTAGCTCTTGGCGCAACTCTTCATTGGTGCTATCGGTAGGAAAACGATGGACAAACAGGTTGTAGATGTAGATATGGTAATCCAGGCTTTCATCTGAAAGGCTCATTATGCGGCTGCGTAGGTCACCTACCGAAGGCATGGAAAAGGCCCGGCGTAGTATTGCCGAACTTCCACCTGAATCAAATGGTGTCACCAAATGGATAGTATTGTGACTATACTGTTTCAATATGCGGCTAAAATCTTTTAGCGCAGAACCACCGCTGAAAAACAGGGCGCATGGCCCCAGTTCTGGAGTTCTTAGGCAGTTATCCAGAAAAACCGGATTAGGAAGTTCAGTAGATTTATTGGTAAGCATAGTTGTTTATTAAAGTCGGCCAATACCGCCTGGCTCTGTATTCATGCCTTTATACAACAGATCATGGACGGCTATGGCATATTATAGATTGAAATTGGAAACTACAAATGACGCGTGAATTAATGTTGTTGCGCCACGGCAAGTCGGATTGGTCGGTATTTGCCGGCGATTATGACAGACCACTCACCAAGCGGGGTAAACGTGGTGCCAAACTGGTGGGGCGCTGGCTGCGTGAGAGTGATGCCTTACCAGATTATATAGTCACATCTCCGGCCGAACGCGCCAGGACTACTGCGCGTCGGGTGGCTAAGCACATGGGGTTTAATGCTGACTCCATAGTCAAGGATCAACGCATTTATGGTGCTGGAGTTTCCGATTTGCTGGCAGTTCTAAGCGACTGCCCGGATGCAGCCAATAGAGTAATGTTGGTGGGGCATAACCCAGGCTTGGCTGATATGGTGCAGTATCTCTCCTGTGAGGAAGTTTTGATGCCGGTAGATGGGAAGCTAATACCAACAGCAACACTGGCCTGGTTTGTCCTTACCTGTAGTTGGGGGGAGCTAAAGGATCGTTGTGCCACTCTAAGATCGATAACCAGACCGGCAGATATGTCCAGCTAGAGTAGTTGCTAGCTGTTATTTATCCAAGGTCATTGGTATGGGTTGGTTGAACCTAGTCTGGTAGGCTTGCTTTAGACAGCTCGCCGCCTCAGCTTGGCCTAGATTCATGGTCTTTTGATACAGCCTGATCCACTCATCTCTCGAATCGCTATCCGGCAGTTTTACGCCATGGCACTCTAAGGGACCTGTTTGTTGGAGTTCAAATTCACTTGATACGGCCGGTGCTGCTTTCAGCTCAATAGCCTCGGCTTTTTTCGGTTTAGCAATAGTGGGTGCTGTTCTCTGTTTTTTGGCTCGGTAACGCTGCAGCTTTGCTGCTTCCATGTCTATACCATCAACAGCCGTTTCTGTGCTCTCCTGGAGCATAACCTCAGGCGCTAGTGCAGCGTCGTTGGTTGGTGCTGACTCTAGCACGGTCTCTTGTATAGGTTCATGCTGTAGAACTTTCAAAACCACACTGATACTCAATACCAGAACTGCAGCCGTGGCCAGGGAGGGCCATACATAACGGCGTTTCTTGGCTGGGGTCTCTGCATGGGCGGCCTGTTTGATCTCTCTATCCAGGTGATCAGGCGGTTCAGATTGGCTGCCCAATTTATACAGCCGGGAGATGCGCTCGTCGTGCAGATCCTGGTTATTTTTCATCACACCCCTCCAGTCCTGTTCTTAGTCTCTTAAGTGCGTAGCGCAGGCGGCTTTTAACTGTCTCAAAGCCTGTTCCTGTAACCTCTGCAATTTGCTCCAGGCTAAGCCCAGTCTCCTCTTTCAGTAAAAATGCGTTGCGCTGCTCCTCGCTTAGGCCGCTCAGGAGTTTAAACAGTCTCTCAACGCACTCTTGTATAAGCAGCATTGCATCAGGCCATGGGCCGTCTAGTTGGATTACATTCTCATCTTCAATGCCTGGGTTGTTCTCCCGTCCAGCCCGCCAGTGGTCAACAATACGGTTGTGGGCGATACGGTAAAGCCAAGGTTTGAATCTACTGCCAGGTTGCCACTGTTTGCTGGACTTGATTACTCGCATCCATACGTCCTGGTATAGCTCTTCTGCTACCGAGCGATTACCACACTGACGTTCCACATAGCGGAATAGGGGAGCACGATGGCGCTCATACAGCTCATCGAAACAGGAGGCCTTGCCGCCGCGATACATGGTCATCAGATCTTCGTCAGTGCTCTCGCTCATGGCTCCAGGGTCATGCTGAGGTAAAGGATAAATAGAGACTAACGCTGTTAATTTAATACAGCAACAAACTGGGTGGTCTTGGCAGCCAATGGCGGCACAATTGTGAGCTGCTTATATGTCCGACAAAACAGCGTCAGTCTATATAGTATGTAACGTACAGTTTATGCCAAAGGGGTTAGTTTATTTAATCTATGCGATTCATGCTGTCATGTGGGTGAGTATAATAGGGGTCAAGTCTTTGGCGCGTTGTCAGCTTCACCTATGGCCTGGCGCAGAAACTCACCAAGTAGCTGATCAACACCAAGCAAATGGACGCGTAGCCAATTATTCAGAAATGTTGTTAGCTCTATGTGCGAGACGTCTCGGCCTTCGCGTAGCTGGTCACAAACGGCAACCACTTGGCGCGAAAATTCACGATGCTGTTTAATATGCTGCTGCGCCTCAGCTGGATGTGATTCAGCGTAACCGTAGCGCTGCATCAGCTTCTCCTCAGTTTCGAAGTGTGTGATAGCGTATCTAAGCAGGACCTTGGTGATGTCACTCAGTACGGCGTTGTCATGCGCGCTGAGCAGTTTTTTGTTCGCCTCTTGCAGTGTATCGACAAGAAAATGGTGCTGTTTGTCGATGGCATCAATACCGGTGCTCATACTTTCTGCCCATTCGATTGACTGAAAAGGGGTATTCATCAGGACATCCTCACTCCGTTGGCTAGAAAGTCGCTATGCCACTTCTGGAGAGCCGCTGCCGGCATTGGTCGCCCCATGCCGTAACCTTGAATAATATGGCAGCCAAGGTCAATTAGGTGTTGAGCATGCTCGGTTGATTCGACGCCTTCTGCCACCACGCGCAGCCCGAATGTCTGACCCAGGCGGATCACGCTGAGCACAATTGCCTCGTCATCTTGGTCCTCCAGCATGTCGCGCACAAAAGTACGGTCGATCTTCAACTCTTCGATGCTCAGGTGTCGCAGGTATATCAGAGAAGAGTAACCGGTGCCGAAATCATCTAGCGAGAAGCCGACCCCCTGTTCTTTACATGTCTTGATAACTTGTTCGATCGGCTCCATCTCCTCCAGGTCAGAGGACTCGACAATCTCTATCAATAGACGGTTTTTCGGCATCTGCGGCCAGTGTGACTCGATTGCATTAAGCAGATCATCTACGAAGGTATAATGTTTGAGGTGACTCGGAAAGGCGTTAATGCTAATTGGCAAAACAATGCCCATGTCATCCCAGATCTTCTCCTGGCGCACCGCCTGTTCCATAACCCAACGGCCCATGCGTAACGCCAAGCTATCGTTTTCGATCAAGGGTAAAAATTCATTGGGTCCTATTAGACCCAGAATAGGCTCATTCCAGCGCAGCAGGGCCTCAACTCCTTGGACTGTGCCGGAGGCAAAATTAACTTTAGGCTGGTAATAGAGTTCGAACTGACCCTCATCCAGACTGCGCTCTATTTTGCTCAAGAAATCAGCGCGCGAGGAGATCTGTCGTTCCAACCGTGCATCGTACATCTGGTAACGGTTCTTGCCGAGCTGCTTGGCTATATACATTGCATGATCAGCATGACGCAACAGGCTGTCGGCATCGACATTATCATCCGGGTAAAGTGTTACGCCAATGCTGGCTGTAACAGATACAGATTCATCTTCAATTTCTGTTGGTAAGGAAACATTCTGCAGTACGCGTTCGATGGTCTTGATGCAGTCTTCATTGCTGCCGATGTCATTCCACAGCAGTACGAACTCATCACCACCTAGCCGTGCAACGGTATCATCGCTGCGGGATAAAGATTGTAGACGCTGAGAAATCACCACCAGTAACCGGTCGCCGTCCTCATGACCGAACAGATCATTTACCGGCTTGAAGCCATCGAGGTCGAGATAGACTACGGCAAGACGAGCGCCAAGTCGATTGGCGCGGGCTACGGCTTGCTCAATTCGGTCGCTGAGAAGACGTCGGTTAGGCATTGAGGTTAACGCGTCGTGGTGGGCAAGATGGTTTAGGTCAGCTTCGTGCTGTTTGATGAAAGTGATATCGGAAAATGATCCTACATAATGCCGCAGCCTATTTTTATCGTCTTTCACAGCAACAATAGAGAGCAGCTCAGCATACTCTTCACCTGTTTTGCGGCGATTCCATATTTCACCTTGCCACTGCCCTGTGCTATTTATTGCTTGCCACATTTCGCTGTAGAACTGCCGGCCTTGCTTGCCGGCACTCATGAAACTTGGATTCTGTCCAATCGCCTCATCCCTGGTATAGCCGGTCAGGCGGGTAAAGGCCGGATTGATATCGATGATTATGTTGTCGGTGTCACTGATCAAGATGCCCTCCTGGCTGTTCGCGAACACGCTGGCAGCCAAACGTAGCTCCTTCTCATTATGACGCAGATTACGCAGAATCAGCAGGCTGTTTAGGCCATCCGACACTCTACGGCTGATCTCTTCGAACAGGCGCATCTCCTGGTCGGTCCAGACTCGATCATAAGAACATTGCTGGATACCCAACTCCCAGGGTCTGTCGACACTGGGGTATAGGGCAGTGGCCATGAAAGAGCGGATGTGAAACTTTTCCTGCAGGAATTCACTGATCGGAAATTCTGTTCCAGGTCCCAGGCGTAACGGGTGGTCAGAATCGAGTATGGCGCGCATCTTTGAGGCTACGCTCTCATTTATTGGATAGTCCAGGCTGAGCTGGAGATCACCCTGATACTCTGGAACGGTGCGCTCCAACAGCACCGACCAGGTCGCTGCTTCTGGATCACAAGGATAGAGCAGGTAGGTACGGTCGCAATCGAAGATGTCGAGCACTTCATCGAGGGCCTTGTTCATTATCTCCTTGATATCGCCCTCTTCCTGAAGTACCCGGTTGATACGGTCCAGGCTCTGGAGAAAATGCAGGTGCGCCTGCCGTTCCTCCTCCACCTGTTTCTTTTTCGTGATCTCGCTACCGATAGTCAGGACGGTGGCGACTTTGCCATTCGAGTCAAACTCGGGGGTGAAGCGTATGCTGTCCCAATGCAATTCACCATCGCTGCCCAGGTAGGAGAATTCATCACTTAATTCCTCTCCTGTTTCAATGGCTTGCTTTATAGTGGCTATGTAGCGCTCAGGGTTGGATATCGGCGAGGCAACCATAGGGGTTACGCCGATCGCCTCCACAACCGGCATCTTAAACAGTTGCTGGATGGCCGGATTCATATAGATACGCCGTAGATCCAGGTCATAGCGGGCGATGTGGTCGGGAGAATTTTCGACCAGGGTGCGGAATAGTTGTTCGCTGGCGGCGAGTTGCTGTTCTGCCTCTTTGCGTTTGGTATCATCCCGGTTGCTGACGCGGTGCCCCAAGAACTGTCCGTTCGGTCTGTAGACCGCCTGGCAGCCGTGGGTGATCCAGCGGATGTCACCATCGCGATGCACGATACGGAAATCCAGTAGAGCATCTTCAAGGTGATCGGTGTCGTGCAGATGGGCGTCCACGGTATTCCGGTCTGCGGGATAAACGATGTGGTTGAGCAGGCCTGGATCGGCCTCAAACTCTGCTCGCGAATAACCGGTGATCCGCTTGCACGAGGGGGTCATATAGAGCAACTCCTGGTTCGGCCCTAGCCAGTATTCCCAGTCGTAGGTGTAATCGGCTACGGTGCGGAATTTTGCCTCCTGCTCCCTCAAGGCTTCCTCTACCCGCATGCGTGCGGCGATATCCCATGACAGGTCTCCCAATTGGAACAGGATCTCGATGTCGCTCTCGTCGTAGTCCGTAGCTTTGTTTCCGACCCCAATGATCGCCACGATCTGCTCGCCACGAAAGATCGGCACAACGACCTCCCTGATGACCTCTGCATGTCCTTCCGGCATGCCCTTGCGGTTCGGCAATGACGCATAGTCATTGTGGATCAGGGCACGGCGTTTGCGCACACCATCCGCCCACACCCCTGCCTGATCTAAAGGATAATGACTGCCAGTTCCTTCGGCCGTACACATGTGGTTTATGGTGTTTGTAGACCAGCTATGCAATGTAAGCGTTTGTTGATCTGTCTCGACAAAGTGATAGAAACCTATGCTGCTCCCGGTCAACGCTTCGATCTCATCCAGGGTTGCGGTCAACAATTCATCCATCGAATGCGCGTCGGCAAATTCCAACAACCGGATGCGCGCCTGCATAATTTCTTCGCCCCGTTTGTGCTCAAGTCGGGTACGCAGGGTAGTGATGCCGAAGGCTAGATCTGACGCCAAATCTTCCAGAAGTTTGATCTCATCCGGGGTGAAGGCTTGTGTCTGTGCGGAGTAGATGCACAACACCCCGAAGGTGACCGCATCATCGTCCTTCAGCGGGATGGCTATGGCAGAACGGTAATTGCGTGATAGAGCATGTTCGGCCCAAGGGGCAGATTCGTATTCGCTGCTGAAAAGGTCTTGCGCATAAGTTGTCTCGCCGGAACGAA
Organism: Sedimenticolaceae bacterium; assembly: GCA_050291725.1. GTDB lineage: Bacteria > Pseudomonadota > Gammaproteobacteria > Chromatiales > Chromatiaceae > JAAGZL01. The sequence continues at coordinate 838 of JBNKKH010000032.1, read as the reverse complement.
TGGCTAGCCCTAACGGCCGGTGTCCCGCCGGACTGTCACCCCAGGTCAGACCCTCCTGTGATAGGTATCCAGCCTCCGCACCGGCCCATGCGCGCGGAGTCACCGATTTGGCCTCGTCCTGCTCGGCGTATCCCACCCAGGCCATGTGGTAGCCTGCGTCTTCGCAAATGATCCTGCAGATATTCTCCAACAGTTCTTGCTCGCCTTCGGAGCGCAGCATTGCCTGGTTGCAGTTGCTGATCGCCCGTAGCTGTCGATTCAAGGCGGTCATGGACATTGTTTGACGCTTGTCCTCGGCCATATTGGTTAGCCTGCCAGCATAGATAGTGACGATGCTCGTACCGTCACTAGGGATGTGTATCTAATATCTGAGGTTTGTTTTAGGTGAGTGTTGCGCAAGACGGCAGCGGAGATGACAATAATATTGTTGAGCCACTCGTTGCCATAATCCATGATGCTCTTGCTGTCCATATCATACCTCAGTTGCTGTGAAAGAACTTTCTCTACTTGGTAGGTGTCGCGCTATTGACCACTATATTATTATGCGAGCACCATTTCTCCTTCGATTATGGCACAGTTTTAGTTGGCTGCTATCGGGGCTAGCAAAGATCTGGTTACGACAGAGTTATATTTCGTCTAGTATCCTTGCTCCAGGAGGCGAATCTTGCTTCATGTTGGTGTGGTCTATATCATTTGTGCACGTATCGATAACCCACCATCTGAACGGTTATCGTTGTTATCTTGGGTATCGAGCGGCCAGGCTGCTGATATGTGGGTCAACTGTATCACCTGGAAACGGCTTTGATGAAAACACCCGAACTCCTGTCCCCCGCCGGCA
>JBNKKH010000031.1:0-81738 GCA_050291725.1 Sedimenticolaceae bacterium | reverse complement strand
GAATTAGAAAAACAAGAATCTCAGTATGTCGCCTAACAAAGCTGTCATAGGGACATTTTTTGCTTCGTTCCGTTTTGGGGTGGCTTCGCCACTCTACCCCAAAACTCCACTACACAAAAAATGCCCCATACAGCGGCGTTAGCGCCTATAAGAATATGAACCAACTGCAAGCAACAACAAATTCCATCGCAAGTTCTGGTCTATGGATTATTGCACTATTACTTGCAATAGAAGCAATAGGTACTTCTATTTACGTTCCGCAATTTTCGCAGTTGTTCCAATCGTTTGGAGGTAAATTACCATTTCTCACTAAAGTGGTACTTATTGGGGCATGGGCAATCTGGGTACTACCCATCCTAGCTTCGGTTGTTATTATGTTTACTTCCAAATTTAAAACACCAATTATCTTTGCCCTGTTTTTGCTTTTCATCGGCGTGTTGTGGATCCCTACAGTCATTTATGGGTTATATTTACCTGTATTTGAAATGTCTGAGGCAGAATTACCATGAGCGCTAAAAATGCATAACGAGACGACAGGTCTCGTTAATATAACTGTTATGTGTGAATATTTATGAAGAGCCTACAAACATATATAAAAGCAGCTTTCATCTGTGCGGTCGTAAACGCGATATATGTGTATTTCACGTTAAGCTCATCACTCTTAGATAATGCTTCTGGCGATGAACTGGAGATGAATAGACTGGAGATAATTCTTCACTATTCTGAAATAACAGATAATTTTTGGCCTCACGTATTTCTTGGGTGGGCGCATGGGTTTGCGTTATCTATTGTTTCATGTGTTATTTTACTTTTATGGCTAGTAGTGGAAACACATAACCAGCAGCGCAACTCGGTCTCCGGCGCTGACGCGCCACCGCCGGTTCGCTGAGCGTTATGCGTTAAATTAGCTTATAACGGTAACGTAGCTCACAAATACTATTTTGGTCATTAATATGAAACTAAAAGAACTATGCAGAATTACAGTCGGTATCTTATTAGTATATTTTGGTTTATATAGTATTCAGAATATTCAGGAGCAACCCCAAGGCTATTACTGGGGTAGGTTAATACACGAAATACTGGGTAATTATTATGCTAACGCACTAGAAGGAGTAATGCTTGTATCCATTGGCGCATACTTTATATTCAAATCACTTAAACGATCAAGGGATCAGAGTACTTGAAACTCTCACTGGTACGCCCCACTTCGCTGCGCGCCTCTTACCCCCAGCGCGTTATTCGAAAAGATTAAAGCTAACTAACGCATTTATTATTAACTTGATAATTATGGCTTAGAAGGAAAAAACAGATGCGTCACCTTTTGTTTCCCCTCACCCCTACCCTCTCCCCAATGGGGAGAGGGAGATTGTTGTCACCCACTGGAGTTGGCCTTAACTAGATCCCCGCCTCCGCGGGGATGACGGTAATTTAATTATCAATCAAAGGAATACCTACTTAACCCCAAATCCCACAACAATCTCCTCCAACGCACGATTAAACTCATCTGGCTTAACCTGCGCCACAAAATGGCCAACCTTGGGTATCAACACCACACTCTCGTGCAGAGGCTTCTCATCCCCCTTCGGCGCACCATTGATATTGCGTAGTCTCTTGCCGTACTTCTCCAACGTACCAGGAACATTTTTCGCGTTCCACCTGAAAATATTGTATATAGCGCTGATGCCCATATCTGGGTTAGTGCCGGAAACCTCCTGCAAAACCCACTCTTTAACGGCAGGATCAGCTCCAGAAATAAACATAGAGCTAACCAACATCTCTGAAGTACCGGCAAAATCATCTTTAAAGGGTTTTATAAACATTTCGATCTTATCTTCAGATTTTGGATACTCAAACGGTGTATAAAAGGTATCCACACCCACAACACCTATCACCTTATCTCCGAGAAGGTTTGCCGCCTCGATTGATACTGGTCCACCCATGGAGTGACCAACGAGGATAATCTTATCTGCACCTACTGCATTTACCACAGCAGCAACATCCTGCCCAAAGGCAGACATGGTGTACTCTTTGCGATTGCTGCTGGATGCGCCATGTCCGGCCAAATCCAACCACACCACCCTATGCTTGTTAGCAAAATAGTCTATCTGCTGTTTCCAAAAACCGTGATTACAGGTCCAGCAGTGCACAAATACGATGGTTGTATCTCCCGCCCCCTTGACGCCGTAACTCAAGGTACTGCCATCAGCAGATTTAACTGTTAATCCTTTGTCCATCTCTAAACCAGAGACTGGAGCAACTCCAGTTATCAGTAAGAGCAACAGAATGGCTATGAGTGATAATTGTGACTTGTTGTATAATCTCATTGTCAGCTCCTTGTAATTGCGAGATTAGTTACAGCATTTCTTGCCAACAGCTTGTGCAGTTGTAGAAGTATATCTAACATCTATACATGGAAACACCTTATAACCACAAGTTTTTATTAGACATAAACTAACTTGACTAATGGCCAACTATTTTCGAATATTAATAGTTATATGGTTTGAACAAACATAATTTACGGGATGCTTTGTGGACTCGAAAATAACTATTCTAAAAAATGAGTTTGCCGACATGTGGTACTACCCTGATACAGGCATAATTCATCATAAACTTCTTCAGCCAATTAAAGGAGAAGATTTTCGTAATCTATTGATGGCAGGATTAACCACAGTAAAAAAGTATGGCGCGCAGAAGTGGCTCTCTGATGATCGCCAAAACGCTTTTGTAAGTGCAGAGGACAGCGCATGGTCTCAAGATATCTGGCTACCACAGATAGTACAAGCTGGCTGGAAATACTGGGCCATGCTCCCTCCAGAAAAGTCACGTGGCCAGATTAATATGCAACGGCTTATGAATCACGTTGATCGTTTCAAAATATCCGTTGAGGTTTTCTCAGATCCCAAAGAGGCATTAGACTGGTTGGTGCAACAGGGCAACAATAGAGATTGATCAAATAGTTACTAACTAATTTTTTAACCGTTGCTGCTGCCCAATCAACTTCAAGGTCGATCTTGAATCCCCTTTCAGCCCTGTGGACCCCGACCACAGACACAGAAACCGCAAGATAGGTCCCACTTAATACATTGAGAGCAGAGCTCCAATCACCGAGCACGCCAGAAATCAAGGCAACTCAAATAGCCAAAGACGCCAAACGGATTAACCTCGGATGGTTGTTAAATTTAACCTAGGTTTAATTTAACAAATACTCTGGACCAGTGCGATCGTTGCCTCTTCCCCCGCTGTAAATAAAGCGCTTAGGCTCCGCCACATTGATTGTAGAAATCGTTTATATATACTTCAGCAATAGGTGGTAGCTATGAGACAAAACGATGAACCTACGAGACCTGAAATACATTATTGCAGTTGCTGAGACCTGCCATTTCGGCAAGGCATCGGAACGCTGCTTCGTCAGCCAGCCTACCCTGAGCGGGCAGATAAAGAAGCTGGAGGAGGAACTGGGCGTAACCATCTTCGAACGCACCAAACGCTCAGTGGAACTAACCCCCACCGGCGCTGAGATCGTCGATCACGCCCGCAAGGTAATTGAACAGGCCGATGCCATCGAGCAGCTGGCTCGGGCGCATCAAGACCCCCTGGCCGGTCCGTTACGTGTTGGGATCATACCAACCATCAGCCCCTACCTGATCCCACTGATACTGACACCACTGAAAAAACACTATCCCCGACTCAAGTTAGTCTTGACAGAGGATGTTACGGAGCGCCTGCTGCAACGCCTGCATAGTCATGAACTTGATGTCGCAATCATCGCCACCCCGGTTGATCCATCCGATCTCGCCACCATCCAGCTGTTTGATGAACCGTTCTGGCTGGCCCATCCGCGCAATCACCAGCTATATACCAAAGATGAGATTACCCGGGATGATCTGGAAGAACAGAACCTGCTACTACTCTCAGATGGCCACTGTCTGGCGCAACAGGTGATGGATGTGTGCAAACTGCCTGGCCGACCGCATGACGACGAAATGGGCGACCTCCAAGCCAGCAGCCTAGAGACACTGTTGCAGTTGGTAGGAGCAGGCTATGGCTGTACCCTGGTCCCGGCCCTGGCGATCCGTGGCACCTGGATGACTGACAGCGGCGTCATCGCCCGCAAACTGGATTTGCCGGATACCTACCGCAGTGTATCTCTGGCCTTTCGTCATAGCTTTCCGCGCCGCCAAGCCCTGGAGGCCTTTGCTGATGTGGTTCAGGATAACCTGCCCAACACGGTCAAGGTACGGAAAAGATCCTGATATAAACATGAAAGGCGGGGCATGGCCCCGCCTTTATCTTATCCATAAGTTGCTATAACTACACAGCCTTCTTACAGAAATACCAGTCGGTGCATTCATACTCATCGTTGGCCATGCGTACCTCTGCCTCTTCCACACTGGCAGGCGGTGGCACGATTACCATATCCCCAGGTTGCCAGTTCTCTGGGGTTGCTACCCCGTGGCTATCGGTGGTCTGCAACGCCTTAATCAGGCGCAGGAACTCGTCGATGGAGCGGCCGTTGGTCATGGGATAGTAGACCATGGCCCGCAACACCCCTTCTGGATCAATCACGAAAGTGGCGCGTACCGCAGAAGTATCGCTGGCGCCCGGCTGGATCATACCGTAGGCCCTTGCTACTTGCATGGAGAGATCAGCGATGATCGGGAATTCGATATCCACCCCAAACTTCTCCTTGATATTGCGCACCCAGGCCACGTGAGAGAAGTGGCTGTCGATGGAGAGACCCAGCAGCTCACAATTCACCGCCTGGAACTCCTTGTGTCTCTTGGCGAAGGCCATGAACTCTGTTGTGCAGACCGGGGTAAAGTCGGCCGGATGGGAAAATAGTACCAACCATTTTCCACGGTAGTCTTCCAGCTTTTTGACCCCATGGGTGGTCGGGGCCTCAAAATTCGGCGCCGCCTCGTTGAGACGTGGCATAGCGCTTACAGGTGTATTAACAACTTCCATAACAGTGTCCTCTTAAATATATGTTTGTATTGAAAATCTAATTGCTCCACCCCAATGCGAGTGGTTAAGAGGTAATCTAGAGGACACAGATAATTTTGTGAAATCGTTTTATTGTATCGTTTTAATAGTTATCACCTATATTTCAGTTGCTGTGCACATAGATATACAACAGTATTAGCGTGGTAATCATGGGATGATATCTTGCAGTCTCATATTAATAGCTATTGACGATTACTAATAACGTAATTAACGATTTCTACTATTACTTATCTACATATAGAGTTATTAACAGGGACACCCAAAAACGGGTGACTAGCGTGTAATTACTAAAACCAATGGAGATAAGGTTATGACTGAAAACAGCAAATGCCCGTTCCATCAGACAGCGGGCGGTGGCACGTCGAACCGTGACTGGTGGCCCAACAAACTACGGCTGGAGATCCTGCGCCAGCACTCCGCCAAATCCAACCCTATGGGTGAAGATTTCGACTACGCGGAGGAGTTCAAGAGCCTGGATCTGGATGCGGTCAAACAGGATCTGCATGCAGTGATGACCGATTCACAGGAGTGGTGGCCGGCGGACTTCGGCCACTACGGCCCCCTGTTCGTTCGCATGGCATGGCATAGCGCCGGCACCTATCGCAGCGGCGATGGTCGCGGCGGCGGCGGAACAGGCAACCAACGTTTTGCTCCACTAAACAGTTGGCCCGACAACGTCAATCTGGACAAGGCGCGCCGACTGCTCTGGCCTGTGAAGCAGAAGTATGGACGAAAAATCTCCTGGGCCGACCTTATGATCCTGGCCGGTAACGTGGCCTTGGAATCCATGGGATTCAAGACCTTCGGTTTCGGTGGTGGACGTGAGGACATATGGGAACCGGAACAGGATATCTATTGGGGTACGGAATCTGAGTGGCTGGAAGATAAGCGTTACTCCGGCGAGCATGAAGATCTGGAAAACCCCTTGGCCGCTGTGCAGATGGGACTGATCTATGTGAACCCGGAAGGCCCCAACGGCAACCCAGACCCGGTTGCCGCCGCCAAAGACATACGCGAGACCTTTGCGCGTATGGCCATGAACGATGAAGAGACGGTGGCGCTGATCGCCGGAGGCCACAGCTTCGGCAAGACCCACGGTGCTGGAGATGCTGCTCTTGTAGGTGCGGAACCGGAGGCAGCAGGTATCGAGGAACAGGGCCTTGGTTGGGCCAGCAGCCATGGTACAGGCAAGGCCGGTGACACCATCACCAGCGGCCTGGAGGTCACCTGGACCACTACACCTACCCAGTGGAGCAACAACTTTTTCGAGAATCTGTTTGGCTATGAATGGGAACTGTCGAAGAGTCCGGCAGGCGCGCACCAGTGGGTCGCCAAAGAGGCGGACAAGACGATACCGGATGCCCACGACCCGGCAAAGAGCCACATGCCCACCATGCTGACCACAGACCTATCCCTGCGCTTTGATCCAGCCTATGAGAAGATCTCGCGCCGTTTCTATGAGCACCCAGAAGAGTTTGCCGACGCCTTCGCCCGGGCCTGGTTCAAGCTGACTCATCGCGATATGGGACCACGTGCGCGCTATCTCGGTCCAGAGGTACCGGATGAAGAGCTGATCTGGCAGGACCCGATCCCAGCGGTGGATCATGAGTTGATCGACGATAAGGATGTTGCCGACCTGAAAAAGAAGATACTGGCATCAGGACTTTCAGTCTCCGAGCTGGTATCTACTGCGTGGGCTGCGGCTTCCACCTTTCGCGGCTCTGACATGCGCGGCGGCGTCAACGGCGCCCGCATTCGCCTGGCGCCACAGAAGGGTTGGGAGGTCAACCAACCCAAGCAGTTGGCCAAGGTACTAAAGACCCTGGAAGTTATCCAGAGTGAGTTTAATAAGAGGGTCTCACTGGCTGATCTTATCGTGCTGGCGGGATGCGCCGGCGTTGAACAGGCGGCAAAGAGTGCAGGTATCGAAATAACCGTTCCGTTTACACCGGGCCGTATGGATGCCTCGCAGGAGCAGACCGATGTAGAGTCCTTCGCCTATCTGGAGCCTATCGCTGATGGTTTCCGTAACTACCAAAAAGCCAAGTACAGCGTATCGGCCGAGGAACTACTGGTGGATAAGGCGCAACTGTTAACCCTTACCCCGCCGGAGATGACGGTGCTTGTGGGTGGCATGCGTGTTTTGAATGCCAACTTCGGACAGTCCACAAATGGTGTCTTCACCGAGCGGCCGGAGGTGTTAAGCAACGACTTTTTCGTCAATCTGCTCGACATGGGTACTGCTTGGAAGGCAACGTCACAAGACGAAGAGGTGTTTGCAGGCAGCGACCGTAAGACAGGGAAGGTGAAATGGACCGCTACCCGAGTAGACCTGATCTTCGGTTCAAACTCTGAGTTACGCGCCCTGGCTGAGGTCTACGCCACCGCCGACTCTCAGGAGAAGTTTGTGCAAGACTTCGTGGCGGCCTGGAGTAAGGTTATGCACCTAGATCGCTTCGATATAACCTAAAGGGTGTAACTATGGCCACATGGAGGTGGCCAAATCAACTGCCGATCTGGTATTTCAGGATATGGGAGTAACACAATGAGGATACGACGCAATGACCCGTTAACTGCAGTACAGAAGAAAATATGGCTGAAGAAACTGGCCTGGGCATTACCCCTGTTTTTTCTGATGAAAGGACTGTTTTGGCTATCCATCCCGGTGGTTTTAGCCGTCTACGGCCTTAATTAAACATGCCAGAATCTATATTTTTCATTGCCGAGACCGGGTAATACCCCCTATAATTGTTGTCTATGAAGATGAAGACGCCGCAGCAACACAGCGATTATGCCGCACTATTAAAGCACCATGGGGTATATCCAACATCCCAACGCATGGCAATTGCCGGGATTGTCTTCGAGCGGAATCAACATCTAACTGCCGATGAGATCTATGATCGGGTCAAAGTCGCGGCCAATGTATCAAGAGCAACCGTTTACAACACCATGGGATTGTTCTCAGAGCAGGGACTGGTGCGAGAGATCAAGGCTGATTCCAGCAGAACGTTTTACGACTCCAACACCAGCCGTCATCACCACTTCTTCAATATCGACACCGGTGAACTAACTGATTTTGATCCAGAGGTATTTTCAGTACCATCCCCAGATAAACTGCCAAACGGAACGGAACTGCACAGTATCGATGTGGTGGTGCGCGTAAGGAATAATCCTGCATCCAGCGCATAAGGGTCTCCGCCCCTTTATTCTGCTAAGTTTAACCCTTATCTAGTGTTTCTTGGCTGACTTCAATCGAGTCTGCTCCTTCTTGCTGAACCATCTGCAGAAAAGCATCCACTACCTCAGGATCCCACTGCCCGGAATCACGCTCCTTCTCTAGTATCTCTAGCGCCCGCTCAACAGACATCCCCTTACGATATACCCGATCCCCGGTCATGGCATCCCAAGTATCAGCAACAGACACAATCCTGGCTAGTATGGGAATCTCCTCTCCCTGCAAACCATCTGGATAACCACGTCCGTCCCACCGCTCGTGATGCCAGGAGGCTATCTCGCGGTGCCTATCAAAACGATGTAACGGTCGCATAATTTTCGCAGTCATCACTGGATGACTGCGCATAGCTGCAAACTCTTCATCAGTAAGCTTATCTGGCTTGTTCAAAATGGCGTCTGGGATAGCGATCTTTCCTAGATCATGCATTAAAGCACCCTGCTTCAGAATCTTAATCTCTTCCTCCGGCAACCCCATGTGCAAACCTAGACGCACCGACCAAAAAGCAACCCTGCTGGAGTGTCCCGCTGTGTATGGGTCCTTGGCTTCCAGCGCCTTGGCAAGGGATTGCATAACCTGGATATATGCCGCTTCCTGCTCCTCCATAAGCTGTTGAATACTGTCAGCCATGGTATTTACCGCGCGCCCCAATTGAGCCAACTCACCACGTCCTTGAACCTTAAGCCGATCCAGACGACCGCTCAGGTCACCTTCAGCAATGCTATGGGACATTTCTCCAATCTCGAGGACAGGACCTAACAACCCTCGTTGCACCACCAGCCAGAGAAACCACATCATTACTAGGCCTCCCACCACCGAAGCAGCTAGGGTTCGAAATTCATATGCATCATCAATCTGTTGAATTGTATTCTTGGTCTTTTCAATATCCACTTCCACTTCGATAACGCCAACCACCTTCCCTGCGACATGGAGTGGAGTAAGCACCTCTACTACCTGAATCTTACGTCCTTGTACCTCATCGGTTTTCCACTCTACATTATCGCCCAGATGGCTTTTCCCGCTTCTGAGAACCTCCCTAGAATATTTTTTTATTTCCTTTTTTTTCTTCCCACTAGTGTCGGCAAGTATATTTCCGTCGCGATCATATATGTAGAGCCGGTAAATTGAGAACTCAAGATTTTCCTTGTGTGGAAGAGAACGCTGAACCATCTTCTGCAAAGCCGTCTGGTTCAACGGATCTGGAAGCAGTGTAATCTCTCTCTCCAGTCCGTCTAAAAACACCAACACCTGTTTCTTTACCTGATCAAAAAGTGTGCTTTCGATCAAATCTTCCTGAGTTTGAAGTACAAACAAAGAGTAAACAACCAGACCAATTGCAATAAGACCAATGATTTTCTGCGAAAGTGTAAACACCAGTTCTCCCGGGAACAATAACTAACCATGACGCTGCTCTTAGTCACATCTATCCATAAAACCATGCATGTTTAGATGAAACCTGTTCAATCTCAATGTTCGAAACTGGCTACTAACCTTTTGTATTAGATCTAATTAATTTCTAGCGCAAAATTAATCTGCCTCTTTATTTTCCTCTCTGTTTGCTTCCTTCTCAGAATCCTTTAGCCACTGAGCAAATTTAGTGGGTAAGGGAGTACGCCTTCCATCCAAGTGCCAACCATTTTGTTCCGCCACGTTTTGCATAGTTTTAATACGCATACCGTCCAGTGGGTGTGAACTAAAGATTGCCGGTTGTTCACTCATGCCCTCTCTCTTCATGACATCTGCTATCAGGCCAAATAGATCAGAGGCACCGCCCACATGCCCATACATATCGGCAATTACTGCAAATGCTTTAATGTCCGCCTCTGTCTCCATCTCCCGGGAAAAGTGCAGGATGGTAAATATACCGGCACTACCTAGTATGCTTGCATCTGTATTCCCCAATAGTATGGCCAGTCCGGCCTGAACGGTGACTGATCTGCCAAAGCTGACAATTGGATCTCGATGCTTGATATGGGCCATCTCATGGGCAATCAACATTGCCAGGGCATCTTCGCTGGGTAATAGCTCTAGCAGCCCCTTAAATAGAATGATATTGCCGCCAAGAGTAGCAAAACCATTTATTGTTTCGCCCGATGAGTAACGCAGGTTTATCTTGAACTCGTCCTCTAGCTGCATGGACCTGGCAACACGATCACTAACCGAATCTAGGTATTGCTCCAGCTCACTTCTCTCTTTAGTGTCTTCAACAACACCTTGGGTCCAATCCCTTTCCATCTCAAATGGAATCAGCCTGGCTACGGTGCCGCCGAAATAACTGAGCAGCACGGCAATTAACAAGATCACGGCGATAGCGCCGGTTGTTAGGATGAAAAACTCTTTTAGCGGATGCTCTTTAGATGTGTTGATCCCCTCAGGAATCTTAGGATTACTATACTGCATCGATGCCTATGGGTATTAGGGCTGTACCATAGGCCAATACTTCTACCGAGCCAATAGTGTTCTTTACGCCTTTGGAGATTGATGCGGTCTCATACTTCACATTAAACACCATCTTGGCATCTATCTTCTTCGCCTCTGCTTTCATACGCAACAGTGCCTCTCTGCGCGCCCTATCTATCAGCGTCTCATAAGAAACTACCCTGCCACCAAACAGGTTACGTAGGGTAGCCAGAAAGCGTTTAAAATAATCGATAGATATCACCACACTTCCCATCACCAGTTCCTGCTCATAAACCTTATCTACAGGCGGGAAACGGCTGGCAATAGCAGGCAGTGCGTTCAACTCCTCTTCCCGTTCTAGAATGCTTTTATAGTGTTTTGATTCAGCCCATTTGCCAAACCCATATCCGAGGGAAAGCAAAATAAGGAAAATAATTAGATCATACATAGCCTACTCCAATACAACTGCAGTGCCATATATGTATATCTCGGCTGCACCCTGTGCAATGCTCGAAGTTGAAAAGCGCACATTGAGGATAGCGTTACCCCCTACTGATCGTGCTTGTTGCTGTATTCTCTCCATGGCCTCTTCGCGGGACTCCTGTAACAACTCGGTGTATCCCTTTAATTCGCCTCCGAAGATATTTTTCAGGCCAGCCATTAAATCTCTCCCCACATGCTTGGCCCGGACAGAACTACCCTGCACCAAACCCAGGTGTTTCACCACCTTTTTGCCTGGAACGATTTCAAGATTGGTAATCAACATTGCTAAAAGCTCTCCCTCGTTATTGTTTTATATGCTCATTGGACAAGCCTAGTCCCATTCTCGACTTATGTGAAGATTAGTGTCAACAGTGGAAGTGAGTTTTGAGAACTGAGGGTGATATGGCAAAAGGCTCTAGACATAGCTTTATCAGATGGCAGGATAGATTCACCGCGGCGTGGCTCGTGCGACCGCCAAGGATGGCGGGAGTGCAGGTTTTGCAGAAGCAAAAACCTGCCTACGCGCCTTGTCGAACGAAGGGTTCTCATCGAGCCTGCACACACCAAATAAAGCAAAAAGCCCCATCTAAAACGGGGCCTTGATCAGATGGCAGGGATAGATTCACCGCTGCGCGGCTCACCCCTTCGGGGCGCCGTCGCTTTGCTCCGGCGTCCTGCGGCGCGGCGCGCCTTGTCGAACGAAGGGTTCTCATCGAGCCTGCACACACCAAATAAAGCAAAAAGCCCCGTTTTTACGGGGCTTTTTGCTTTATTTGGCGGAGAGGCAGGGATTCGAACCCTGGGAGGGCTATGAACCCTCAACGGTTTTCAAGACCGCCGCTTTCAACCGCTCAGCCACCTCTCCAAGGGTGCGAAGAATACCCGATTGTGGCGCCTGCAACAAGTGGTATGAGCAATAGCGTAACAAATTCTTAGCTATTGAATTATTGAACTTTTCCCTCATATAAGGGAGTATGTATTGGAACCTTCTGGATCTATTTACAGTCTCATGGTTTAAACTCGGATTATTTAGCTATTTTTAAGGAGATAGTGACCAAATGAACTATTCAGTTACTAATGCCGCTCAAGATGTTGGTGCGGTTAATAAGGTAATCAGAAACACCTACACCCTACTCTCAATGACGCTGGTTTTCAGCGCCATAATGGCTGCAATCTCCACCTACGCGCAGATGCCACCGATGACTTACCTATTAAGTATTGGCGGCGCCTTCCTGCTGATATGGTTAGTCCTGCCGCGTACCGCGAATTCGACCGCCGGTCTCGGTGTGGTATTTGCCATAACCGGACTTATGGGTTTCGGACTCGGCCCTATACTCACCCAGTATCTGAGCCTGCCAAACGGTCCGCAGATCGTGGCGACAGCATTTGGTGGCACTGGCGTTATCTTCTTGGGTCTTTCCGGATACGCCCTAACTACCCGAAAGAATTTCAGTTTTATGGGCGGTTTTCTGTTTGCAGGTCTGTTGATGGTGCTGGTGGCTGCTGTAGCCAATATCTTTTTGGGCATGCCGGCACTATCGTTGGCCATCTCCTCTGTCGTGATCATGCTGATGAGTGGCTTCATCCTGTACGACACCAGTCAGATGATCCATGGTGGTCAGACTAACTACCTGCTGATGACAGTCAACCTGTATATCAACATCTTCAATATCTTCGTACACCTGCTAAATATTCTGGGTGTTATGTCTGATGACTGATATTGTAACTGTTATGTAGAGTAGAAAGCCCCGCCTGCCGGGGCTTTCATTTTACTGAGGAGACGCAAATGGATTGGATGAAGATTGGCTCGGCAATGCTGTTGCTTGCAATGATCGCTGTGATATTCCCACGAGCCAAGCATATGCTTACCAATAGCCCCAAGGCAGAGAAAGGTGACTGGATGAGCGTGGCCGTACCTATTCTAGCTGTGATCGGTTTTGTTGTGCTGCTGACTATGCTGGTTTAACAGATTGGTGAATATTACACCTTGCCTTTTCGCCCAGAGGGCGTGGGCTCCTACATAATAACCTCTAGCCCACCCATGTAGTGCTGCAGAACCTGCGGCACCTTAATACTGCCATCCTCCTGCTGATAGTTCTCAACCACTGCCACCAGGGTACGACCCACTGCTAGACCTGACCCGTTGATGGTATGGGCCAGCTCTGGTTTTCCGGTCTCCGGGTTACGCCAGCGGGCCTGCATGCGCCTGGCCTGAAAATCTCCGAAGTTGCTACAGGAGGAGATCTCGCGATAGGCGTTCTGACCTGGCAGCCACACCTCTAGATCGTAGGTTTTGGTAGAGGAGAATCCAAGATCGCCCGTACAGAGGGTAACCACCCGATAGGGCAGTTCCAGCTTCTGCAGAATAGTCTCGGCATGTCCAGTTAGCTGTTCCAGAGCCTGCTCAGACTCCTGGGGACGTACTACCTGCACCATCTCTACCTTCTCGAACTGATGCTGACGTATCATGCCGCGGGTGTCCTTGCCATAGGAGCCAGCCTCACTGCGAAAGCATGGAGTGTGGGCCACCCAGCGCTTGGGCATGTCGCCATCATCGATAATCTCACCGCGCACCAGATTGGTTACCGGCACCTCAGCGGTTGGAATCAGGTAGTACTCCATCTCACCTTTGAGTTTAAACAGATCATCTTCGAACTTAGGCAACTGCCCGGTACCCTGCAAACTATCAGCATTGACCATATAAGGCACATAGAGCTCGGTATAGCCGTGCTCCTTGGTATGGGTGTTGAGCATAAACTGGATTAACGCCCTCTGCAGGCGCGCCATGGGGCCTTGCAGGCTAACAAACCTGGAACCTGTGATCTTCGCTGCAACTTCAAAATCCATTCCGCCCAGGGCTACCCCTAGATCAACATGATCCTTCGGTTCAAAACTGAACTCTGGCGGTGTACCCCAACGCCGCTCTTCCCGATTATCGTCCTCATCACTGCCTTCAGGCACATCAGGAGCTGGAATATTGGGAATACCTAGGATTATCTGCTGTAGCTCAGCCTGTACTGAGTTGAGATCATCCTGAGCCTGCTTCAGTTTGTCGCCCAGGTCTGCAACTTCGTCTAGCAGAGGCTGAATATCCTCCCCAGCAGCTTTGGCCTTGCCTATAGATTTAGAGCGGCTATTACGCTCGCTCTGAAGCTGTTCTGCAGCTACCTGCAACTCCTTACGCCGGGCCTCAAGAGATGATATCTGCTCTGTGTCCAGCTGCAGTCCGCGCCTTGCCAACTGCTCAGCAGTAGCTTCCAATTCATTTCTGATTAACCTAGGGTCTAACATAATCTATTCACCAACATTTATTTTTGCAGGCCAGCTTACTAGGTGACCCGGTTTAACTAATTCGTTCAGGTTTTCCAGCACCTGCTCTACCTTTTCTGGCTCATCGAAAAACTCTATGATCAGAGGCAGATCCAGAGAGACATCCAGCAGTGTGGATGAGTGCATTTTGCCAGACTGGCCAAAGCCAGACACTCCACGAAATGTGGTCACGCCACGCACCTTCTTTTCATCGTGCAGCAACTGCATTAGGCTTTGCATCTGGCCTTGACCTTCATGCAGATATATACGCACCATGGTGACATCCATCGATTTCATATCTGTCTCCCAATCTTAAGTCCAATCCAGGCGGCAATAACGCATCCTACAACACTTATTACCACATTCAGTAATGCCTTGGAGTACTCCGCCTGCTCCAGCAGATTCAAGGTCTCAATAGAGAAGGTAGAGAAAGTTGTAAAGGCCCCCAACAGACCTACCAATAGCGCCGCCCGCACCTCTGGCTCAACCGTCATACGCTCCATAAACATCACATAGAGGAAGCCCATCGCCAGAGATCCAATGATATTCACCGACAGTGTTCCATAGGGAAAACCACGCCCTAACAGCGCATACACGCCATTGGATGTCCAGAACCGTAATAAGGCTCCGACTGCACCACCAGCTGCAATGGCAAGGGTTTGTAACACCTGTTGGGAACTCCCCAGCTAAAAAACCGACATTCTACACCCAGAGCGGTTTAAGAACGAGTAGGCTTAGAGCTTTTCCTGTGATCGGTCGCGCTCTGCCCTGGCTGCAAGATCGTCTGCATGCAAACGCTGCAACTTCTCTTTTATCTTAATCTCCAAACCTCTATCCACCGGCTGATAATAGTTTTGCTCTCCCATCTCTTCCGGAAAATAGGTTTCACCTGCGGCATAGGCTCCTGGCTCATCGTGGGCATAGCGATACTCATGTCCATAACCCAGCTCTCGCATAATCTTGGTGGGAGCATTGCGTAAATGTACCGGCACCTCCAGAGATCCATGCTCTCTAGCATCGGCCATAGCCGCCTTGAATGCCATATACACCGCATTGCTCTTGGCAGCACTGGCCATATAGACCACTGCCTGGGCAATGGCCAGCTCCCCTTCCGGCGAACCAAGTCGCTCTTGGGTCTCCCAGGCATCTAAGGCAATGCTTAGTGCTCTGGGATCAGCGTTTCCGATATCTTCAGAAGCCATGCGCACTACTCGTCTAGCTATATAGAGTGGATCACAACCCCCATCCAACATACGACAAAGCCAGTAGAGTGAAGCATCTGGATTGGAACCGCGTACGCTCTTATGTAGGGCCGAGATCTGTTCATAGAAGGCATCTCCCCCTTTATCGAAGCGTCTTAAGTTGCCCGACACCACCTCTTTTACAATATCTTCGGTAATGCAATTACCCGTGCTGAGATCGGCGGATATCTCGAGCAGATTTAGGGCTCTTCTGGCATCTCCATCAGCGGCCTCTGCAATTAGATGGATTAACTCTGGGTCTATCTCTAGTTCCCTATCTCCCAGGCCAAGTTCTGCATTATTCAAGGCAGCAAGGAGTATCTGCTCTAGCTCATCTACACCCAGGCTCTTAAGAACATAGATACGGGCTCTGGAGAGTAGCGCATTATTCAGCTCGAATGATGGATTCTCAGTAGTTGCGCCGATAAACACCACAGTGCCGTCTTCAACATGGGGCAAAAATGCATCCTGCTGGGCCTTGTTGAAGCGGTGTACCTCATCAATAAACAGGATGGTTGGGCGATCATCCATCTGGCGCGCCTGTTTAGCTTGCTCCACCGCAGCCCGAATATCCTTAACCCCGGCCAGAACTGCCGAGAGGCTAAGAAACTGCGCGCCGGAGTGGTGAGCTATTAGTCTGGCTAAGGTGGTTTTACCCGTTCCGGGCGGCCCCCAAAAGATCATGGAGTGAAGACGGTCCGACTCTATAGCGGCACGCAGGGGCTTCTCCTTGCCCATGATTTGGACCTGACCACGGAAATCATCCACGCTGCGCGGACGCATGCGGTCCGCCAGCGGTCTCAAGCCCTCGTTGTCTGGCTGAGAGAAGAGATCGCTGTTACTCATGCGGCATGAGATTATCTAGGTAGATTCAGATAGTTGTTGTAACTAGCTGGTGGCGTAAACTTAAAATGACCTTTAGGAAATTTTGCGCCATGCACAATCTCAGTAAAATGAAACCTGGAAGTCTGCCCATTCTTTGTTTCCATCTCCATGAGCTTAAGACCCTTGCTGTCTAGCCCCAATGTGATCTGGGTAAACTGAGCATCCTCTAGGTTTTTTGGTATCAGCTGCACCCAGTTCAGTCCATGACGCTTTTTCAGCTCTTTGATCTTGAACTCTTTCTCCAGCGATTCACCACCCATTAGAGCAACTGCCGGAGTCCCACCTAGTGCAGCATCCTGCATCATGGTACTTACCTGCTCTATGTCTGGCTCCCATACCCAAACCCTTTTACCATCCGCAATAATGCTCTGCTTGTACGGTGCCTCATAATCCCAACGAAAGTACTTTGGTCGCTTGATATAGAGCATGCCCTGAGCATGGGCCGCTTGATTCTTGGATTTGGAAGTTACTGTCTGACTAAACCTAGCCTTTACCGATTTGGTTTCCCGCAAAAGTTTATCCAAACGATCTTTTCCAGCTCCTGCAGATACTATCTGACTAACAGCCAAAGCCAGGACCATAACGATTAATTTTTGTAACTTCATGCTATACCTCTGGTGGTGGTGGAGCCAAAACTTGCCGGCTGCCGTTTGATTCAGGTGGACCTACAATCCCTACTCTCTCCATCTCTTCTATCATGCGTGCGGCTCGGTTATATCCTATCTTGAGACGCCTTTGCACACCAGAGATAGATGCTCGTCTGGTTTCTGTAACAATTTTTACCGCCTCGTCGTAGAGCGGATCTGCATCCTCAACACTGCTACCATCAGGTGACATCTCTGATGCGCTATCGGGGCTGCCTTGTAAGATATCGTCAACATAGTCCGGCTCGCCCATCTCTTTCAGATGTTTAACTACCCGGTGCACCTCATTATCATCCACAAAGGCACCGTGGATGCGCTCAGGGATAGATGTGCCTGGTGGGAGATAAAGCATATCTCCATGCCCCAGCAGATGCTCAGCTCCCATCTGATCCAGGATAGTCCGCGAGTCAATACGCGACGAAACCTGAAAGGCAATACGGCTTGGTATGTTGGCCTTGATCAGCCCCGTTATCACATCTACCGATGGTCTCTGAGTTGCCAGCAGCAGATGAATTCCTGAGGCACGAGCCTTCTGCGCCAGGCGGGCAATCAGCTCTTCTACCTTCTTGCCCACAACCATCATCATATCAGCCAACTCATCGATTATGACAACGATGTATGGCAGTGGTTGCAAAAACTCCTGCTGGGTCTGCTCCTGGCCTTCTGGAAGATCACTGCGATAAAGAGGATTAGGCAACTGTTTGCCCTCCTTCTGCGCATCCTTGAGCTTTTTGTTATAGCCGGCAAGGTTACGTACCCCAACAGAGGCCATGAAACGGAAGCGCTGCTCCATCTCCATTACACACCAACGCAAAGCATTGGCGGCCTCTTTCATATCTGTTACCACAGGAGTTAATAGATGGGGTATCCCCTCATATACTGAAAGCTCCAGCATCTTGGGGTCTACCATGATCATGCGTACCTCTTCAGGCTTAGCCTTGTAGAGAATACTTAGAATCATGGCGTTAATAGCTACAGACTTACCAGCACCGGTGGTACCTGCTATTAGCGCATGGGGCATCTTGCCCAGGTCAGCAACCCGAGGCTCACCGGAAATGCTTTTGCCCAGGGCCATAGTGAGGGGGGACTTGGCTTTATCATAGGCTTCAGACTTAAGAACCTCGCTCAGATAGACCATCTCTCTATCTTCGTTTGGTATCTCCAGACCAACATAGGATTTTCCTGGTATCACCTCTACCACCCGCACGCTAGTGGTAGATAGGGCTCGAGCAAGGTCTTTGGAAAGATTGGTTATTTTGCTCACCTTGAGGCCTGGAGCTAGTTGCAGCTCAAACAGGGTCACAACTGGACCTGGACAGACTGCTACCACCTCAACCTCTATGCCAAAATCACGCAGCTTGATTTCTACCAGCCTGGAAATAGCCTCTAGCGCCTCTTTGGTAAAACCGGTCTCACTTCTCTTAACCTGATCCAGCAGCGCCAATGGTGGCAGCTCTCCTGCGTGATCTTTAGCAAAAAGAGGCACCTGCTTCTCTTTCTCGATTCTGGCGCTCTGTTTGATTTCGCTCATTACCGGCTCAATCTTGGGTGGTTTGCGCTCAATCTGTCTTTTCTTCTCGATCTTGAGGGCATCCTTGCGCTGACGCTTCACCTCTTTGACCTTCTGTTCATCCTGGAGACCACGGTAGATGTGCATAGCCTTCTCGAATAGATTCAGGGTCACCTCTCCTATCCGATCCATTACCGTAAACCATGAGACGCCGGTAAATAGGGTTACGCCACCCAAAAACAGAGCGATTAGCAGCAGTGTTCCTCCTGTTGCGCTAAAAACATCGGTCATCTGCTCTTCAAGAAAAGAGCCCAGTATGCCGCCTGTTCCAGTAGGAAATGGAATATTGAATGAGGATACGTGCATGGAAGAGAGGGTACTTCCACACGCCAGAGTTAGAATAAAACCTAAGGCCCGCAGGTTAATAAGGGTCAGATTAATCGATTCGTCCTGTTCTCCCTGATACAGCACAACCCAACTGCTCCAAGCCAACATGAAGGGGAAGATATAGGCAAAAATTCCAAACAGGTTTAGAAATACATCGGCAAACCATGCACCCACGGGACCACCTGCATTCATAACCTGCTTCTGTCCCCCGGTGTAGGACCAGCCTGGATCCTGGGGAGAAAAACTAAATAGCGAGAGCAGCAAGTAAGCTGACACTGCCAGCATGAGTAGCATTATGCCTTCCCGCAGTCGCCTATTGAGACCAGTTCCTGCCTGCTCCTGTTGTGTAACCGTTTTTCTTGCTTGTGACACTTTTTTACCTAGCTGATGGCTGATGATAGAGCCTTTAACACAATCGATTTGATTAGCAATTGTCATTATCCCCTATTTTTAACTTCGCTGCTTAACAATCGATTTTAAGTCACAGCCCATATGATAGAGAAATAGTTGCTTATCTATTATATAGTTATATAACATATCTAGTCTAATTTCTAAAGGAACTAGAGAGGACTATTCACCGCTTTACCCCCAACAGTACATTACGTAGAATTTGCCTATCTGATTGAATTTCGCGATGTTAATGCATATATGGTTAACTCACCTATCAACAAGATTCAGAAAACAACTTAAATAAACTTTTACCTCAAATTCCGGAGTAATTACCCATGAGTGAAACCAGACACTGTCGCTTGCTAATCTTAGGATCTGGTCCAGCCGGTTATACGGCAGCCATCTATGCAGCGCGCGCCAATCTCGACCCTGTTCTGATAACAGGCATGGAACAGGGTGGACAGCTAACCACCACCACCGAGGTAGATAACTGGCCTGGGGACAACGAAGGGGTACAGGGCCCGGAGTTAATGGATCGCATGCTGAAACATGCTCAACGGTTTAATACCGAGATCATCTTTGACCATATCCACACCACTGAACTCACAGAAAAGCCGTTTAAGCTGATTGGTGATCAGGCGACCTATACCTGCGATGCCCTGATCATAGCAACCGGAGCTTCTGCCCAATACCTGGGTTTGGAATCAGAGGAAAACTTCAAAGGGCGCGGTGTTTCTGCCTGCGCTACCTGTGATGGATTTTTTTATAGAGATCAAAAGGTTGCCGTTATCGGCGGCGGTAGCACCGCGGTAGAAGAGGCCCTCTATCTTTCAAATATTGCCTCTGAAGTAACCGTAGTACACCGACGTGACGCCTTCCGTTCCGAAAAAATCCTGGCCGACCAGGTAAAACAGAAGGCCGAAAACGGCAATATTACCATCGAGTGGGATCACGTACTGGAAGAGGTGCTGGGCGATGATACTGGCGTAACCGGTATGCGCATTAAAAATGTTAAAGATGGCTCCACTAAAGATATTGATCTGCAAGGTATCTTCATCGCTATTGGACATAAACCCAATACCGACATCTTTGGCGATCAACTAGAGAAGCATTACGGATATCTGACTGTGACTGGCGGTATTGAGGGCAATGCCACCCAAACCAGTATTGAAGGCGTCTTTGCTGCTGGTGATGTTATGGACCACGTCTACAAACAGGCCGTTACCTCAGCAGGAACCGGCTGCATGGCTGCCCTGGATGCTGAACGCTATCTAGATGCCTTAGATGCGAATGGAAAATAGATAAATGATATCCGCAGGTCTGCGGCCGGGCCTGCGGATTAAATCGTGTGACTCATGAGCTGTTCCAGCACATAGTTCTGAATTAGCACTCGCTCCAGGCGACCATGCTCCTCAAATTTGATGCCGTAGGTATAGATACCCCACTCATCGGCTCCAACATTATCTGGCTCATCCAGGTGCATGATCTTGGTCTTTAACTCCATCTCTTCCTCCTGGGCACAGATATTTAGTTTAAATTTAAGCGTAACAGTTTCGCCCTCCTCTCCAATCTTACTCATGCTTTCAAGTTTAGAGCCTGTTGCGCTTATATCTTTAATAGATGCCTGTTTCCAGTTGCCCTGCTCATCAGGAAGTTTAGAGTTCTTAGCTAGCACAGGCACGTCTGTCTCCACCCGGTCAGCATTGCGTATCTCTATCCTCTCCACCTCTTTGGGAAAACTTAGATGAACATAAGGATATGGCGACAGGGAGTTATGTAGCACCTTCGCCACAAATCCCTGTATGTAACTACCCTGGACCATTCTGACAGCAAATTGCTGTCCCTCTTTGACCATGATAGATTTATTATTTACCAAGGGAGTAGTTATAAGCAGACTTTTACCAGGCACGAAGCCAATAACTGTGGAGGAGTATCTTTCACCAGATTCCACATCAACTTTCTGCAGTTGCAGTTTATTTCCGACCAGAATTCGCAAAGTTTGTTGACTCATCCGCTTGTTCCATCTGTTTCAATTTCCAAGTAATCTCTGATTATGCTGTTTATCCTTGACCCCAACAACCCCAAGCAAGCGTTTCCACCTGTAGAACAGGCTGAACAAGAGCCAGATGGCCTGCTGGCAATTGGGGGAGACCTCTCCCCAACCAGGCTATTGAATGCCTACAGATTCGGTATATTCCCTTGGTATAACCATGATCAACCCATCCTCTGGTGGTCACCTGATCCCAGAACAGTTCTCTATCCTGAGCGCTTGCAGGTCTCACGTAGCCTGCGTAAATATATCCGCAACAGCAACCTAACCGTCACTACAGACCAGGCGTTTGAAGATGTTATAACAGCCTGTGCCGCACCACGAGAGAAACAGTCTGACACCTGGATTACCCCAGAGATGAAACAGGCTTATCTGGAGCTATTTAACCAGGGGGATGCCCACTCAGTAGAGGTATGGGAAGAGAACAGTCTTGTAGGCGGGCTTTACGGAGTTGCTATCGGTAAGTTATTTTTTGGCGAATCTATGTTCAGTCGCAGAAGCAACGCTTCTAAGATCGCTCTGGTCAATCTTTGTGAAAAGCTCATTGCGTGGGGTTATGAGCTGATCGACTGCCAAGTCTACTCTGAACACTTAATAAGCCTGGGTGCAGAAGAGATTCCACGTTCAGAGTTTAGCGAACTCCTTGCAGAATTTTGCTTCACTAAACCCAGCGCCAATTCATGGCAAATAGAGAGTAGTAGACCATGAGCGATAACGACAGAGAGCGCGATGGACGCATCAAACTACTAATAACACCTGAACACCCCTGCTCCTATCTGCCGAACAGATCAGCACAAACTATATTCATAGACCCAGAGGCTAGGAAGAGCCCCGAGTTTTACCAGTCACTGCTGGATATGGGATTTCGTCGCAGCGGCGGTGATATATATCGACCCGACTGTAATAGCTGTAAGGCCTGCTTATCTGTTCGCATTCCAGTGGAGAGGTTTACTCCCAGACGCAGCCAGCGTCGGGCCTGGAATCGGCTTAAAGACAGCCTGAAGGTCAAGGTGGTTCCGGCACAATTCAGCCAAGATCATTTTGAACTCTACGCTACCTATATTAACTCACGCCATCCCGACGGCGATATGGCAAACCCAACGCAAGATGATTACTGTAGATTTCTTATAACCCCCTGGTGCTATACCGCTTTTGTGGAGTTTCATCTGGATGACAAGCTATTTTCAGTAGCTGTGATTGATCTACTGCCCAATGGAATATCAGCGGTGTACACCTTCTTTGACCCTGCCCTATCCGCTCTTAGCCCAGGAGTAGTATCGATATTGTGGCAAATTGAAGAAGCTAAACGCCAAAATCTACGCTGGCTCTATCTGGGATACTGGATTCCGGGCTGCAAAAAAATGCAATATAAGCAAGATTACCGGCCTATTCAGGTCTACAGTGACGGAATTTGGAAGGAGTTTTCTTCCGAAGCAAACATATCAATTGATAAATTATCCGATTAATGCAGGATAAAGCTGGATTTCACCACACCAGCTTGTGTTATACTCCGGCCGCTACAGAAATAGATTAACTAGGATACCTAATGGCGAAAGAAGATTTTATTGAAATGGAAGGGACGGTTGTTGAGACCCTACCTAACACCATGTTCCGGGTAGAACTGGAGAATGGTCATGTTGTAACTGCCCACATCTCGGGCAAGATGCGTAAGCACTACATCCGCATTCTTACCGGTGACACTGTAACCGTGCAGCTTACACCTTACGATCTGAGTAAAGGACGAATTACCTATCGCGCCCGTTAATGACTGTTTTCGCCCCTAGGCGAAAACTAATGAACAACGTGATCCTTTAGTTCGAACTTCAGCTCTTTGTCATCAACAAAGACGCGAACCAGACCACCTTCAGATAACGCCCCAAACAACAGCTCTTCCGCCAGAGGTTTGCTGATCTTCTCTTTGATCAGCCGCTCCATGGGGCGCGCACCCATCTTCTGGTTATAGCCATGTTCTGCCAGCCACTCTTTGGCCTCTGACTCAATTGTCAGAGTCACCTTCTTCTGGGCCATCTTACCTTCCAGATCAAAGATGAATTTATCTACCACATGATGAATCACATCTGGTGATAGCGGATCGAACTGAACAATGGCGTCCAGGCGGTTGCGGAACTCTGGGGTAAAAGTTTTCTTTACTGCCTCCATGCCATCGCTACTGTGATCTTGCGAGGTAAAACCGATGGAGGCCCTACTCATCTCTGAAGCCCCGGCATTACTGGTCATAACCAGCACCACATTGCGGAAATCTGCCTTGCGTCCATTGTTATCGGTTAGGGTTCCATGGTCCATTATCTGCAGCAGCAGATTGAACACATCAGGATGGGCCTTCTCAATCTCATCCAGCAACAGCACCGCATGGGGATGCTTGTTCACCTCTTCGGTGAGCAGACCACCCTGGTCATAACCAACATAACCGGGAGGAGCACCAATCAGTCTGGAGACCGTATGTCGCTCCATATACTCGGACATATCGAAACGGATCAGCTTTATGCCCTGGATTAGCGCCAGTTGCCTAGTAACCTCTGTCTTACCTACTCCAGTTGGACCGGTAAACAAAAACGAACCTACAGGTTTATGCTCTCCTCCCAAGCCAGTGCGACTCATACGCATAGCGGCGGTAAGGGTATCAATAGCCTTATCCTGTCCAAACACAACCATTTTTAGATCGCGGTCCAGGGTGCGCAGTGATTCCACGTCAGAAACAGATACGCTCTGCGGTGGAATACGGGCCATCTTGGCTACGATATTCTCAATATCTTCTACATCAATCGTCTTCTGACGCTCACCCTCTGGAAGCAGTTGTATGCTGGCACCGGCCTCATCAATAACATCGATCGCCTTATCCGGCAGATGTCGATCATTGATATAGCGGCTGGAGAGTTCTGCAGCAGCCTTTAGCGCCTCAGAGGTGTAACTTACCTTGTGATGTGATTCAAATCTGGACTTGAGCCCTTCGAGAATCTCAAATGTCTCTTGCTCAGTAGGCTCAGTAACATCTATTTTCTGGAAACGCCTGGCTAGGGCACGATCCTTCTCAAAAATTCCACGAAACTCTTGATAAGTAGTTGAACCGATACAACGCAGGTCTCTGGTGGCCAGAACTGGCTTAATCAGATTGGAGGCATCCATAACCCCGCCTGAGGCTGAACCTGCCCCGATTACCGTGTGTATCTCATCTATAAACAGGACCGCTTCCGGCTGATCTTTTAGTTGTGCCAGAACTGCCTTGAGGCGCTTTTCGAAATCACCACGATATTTGGTACCTGCAATTAGACTGCCCAGATCAAGAGAGTAGATGGTGCTGTTAGCAAGTACCTGAGGCACCTTTTTATCCGTTATCAGCTTGGCCAATCCCTCAGCTATAGCAGTTTTACCAACACCCGCCTCGCCAACCAGGAGTGGGTTGTTTTTACGCCGTCGACACAATATCTGAACAACACGCTCGATCTCGTCATCGCGCCCAATTAGCGGGTCAATCTTCCCAGCAATAGCCAGCTCATTCAGATTAGCGGTGTATTCGGTCAGAGGGGATTGTGCTGGCGTACCTGACTCCAGCTCTTCATCACTATCACTCTCCAGCGACCCCGTACCCAGGCCGTCGCCCGCCCTGGTAACTCCATGGGACATATAGTTAACAGCGTCCAGACGGGACATACCCTGCTTCGCTAACAGATAGTGGGCCTGTGACTCCTGCTCACCAAAAATTGCCACTAAAACGTTGGCACCAGTCACCTCTTTGCGTCCTGATGACTGCACATGAAATACTGCCCGCTGCAAGACTCTCTGAAAACCTATGGTAGGCTGAATCTCCCGCTCATCGTCATCCAACAGCGGAGTAGTTTCATCAATGAAAGAATCAACTTCAGCTTTTAGCTGAGGAATATCTACACCGCACCCTTTTAACACATCAAGTGCAGAACTGTTCTCGAGCAGAGCTAACAGCAGATGCTCCACTGTCATAAACTCATGATTGAGCTCCCGCGCCCGAGTGAAGGCAAGGTTTAGGGTAAATTCAAGGTCTTTGCTTAATATCGACATCTAATCTCAGTCCTACTCAACTACTAGATATATGACAACCGGCAAACAGCTTGTCACTCCTCTTCCATAGCACACAATAGCGGGTGCTGGTTGTTGCGAGAATACTCATTGACCTGCTCGACCTTGGTCTCTGCAATATCTCTGGTAAACACGCCACAGACGCCAGCTCCTTTGACATGTACACTCATCATTACCCTGGTTGCCTCTTCCCTATTCATGCGGAAAAAAGACTCCAGCACCTCGACTACAAAGTCCATCGGTGTGTAGTCATCGTTTAACAGTACTACCTTATACATCCTTGGAGGCTTTAGTTCAGGCTTTAGTTCCTGAACAGCAAGACCACCCTCATGCTCACTATTTGTTTGGTCTGACATATCTCTTATATTAGCTTAGTTTAAAATAATATTGGGTTGAGTTTAGATTAATTCTAGATGCTGCATGAAACAAAATTTAAAGCACGATTATATATCATATCTTCTGGTTATATCGAATATATATAAAAATGCGCATAGCGGTTATATCCATATAATTCATATAGTTATAGCTCTATACACTATATTTCCACATATTTTACGCTGCAATTATTCTGTAATAATTTGACCATTTTTTTTGTATGGCTATACTGTGAAGTTCTATCTGTGGATAGTCACATAAGTAATACCTGTTTTCATATGGGGTATTGCTATCATCATCCAAGGATACATAACTAGATCAACATAATAATTCAGATAGAAACGCGGTTTTTGTTGTTGTGAGGAGGAAAAGGTAAATGCCTACAGGTATAGTAAAGTGGTTCAATAACGCTAAAGGGTACGGTTTTGTAACACCAGATGAGGGAGAGCAGGATGTATTTGTCCATTTCTCCTCCATTGAGATGGATGGTTATAAAACAGTAAAAGAAGGTCAGAAGGTACAGTTTGAAGTAAATGAGGGTCCTAAGGGACTGCATGCTGCAAACGTAATGATGATCAACTAACGACCCGGTTGCTTCCGGGAAGTTATTACCTAAAGGTACAAATCTCAGTCAAGCTGCACTGAGCGCAGTGCGGCTTGGTTTTGCATGTCTCTTTTCCATGTAACACTATAAGTGCATGGTACTCATTGTACATCTTTATGTCTGGCCCTAGTGCCTGTTCAAAACCACCTCTGATCTCTTCATATCCCTCATCCCCTTGTAACATGCCAAGGCGTAAGAAAATGCGTCGTGTATATGCATCCACCACGAATACCGGACGCTCTAGGGCATATAGCAGAATATCGTCAGCAGTTTCAGCACCGACTCCGTTTATAGATAGCAGCTTGTCACGCAGAGTTGCCGTATCTATTCTGCGCAGCCCATCCTCTCCGCCACTCTCCTGCAGAAAGCGGCATAGATTATGTAGTCGCTTTGCCTTTTGATTGTAATACCCTGATGGATGTATGAGTTGCGCTAACTCATCAGTGGGTAGATTCATAATTCCCTGTTGATGCATAACCTCAGCATCTTTCAGGTTAGCTATGGCACGTTCTACATTGCTCCATGCGGTATTCTGGGTAAGGATGGCACCGACCATAACCTCGAACGGGGTATCTCCAGGCCACCACTCTTGACTACCATAGGCCTCTAACAGCAGAGCAAAAACTTGTCGCAGTTGTTGGCCGCTTGGTGCGAAGGACATTAGCGCCGTTTTTTCCCCGAATG
The DNA here is from genome assembly GCA_050291725.1 of Sedimenticolaceae bacterium. GTDB lineage: Bacteria > Pseudomonadota > Gammaproteobacteria > Chromatiales > Chromatiaceae > JAAGZL01. The sequence continues at coordinate 54,469 of JBNKKH010000031.1, read as the reverse complement.
TTTCTTCGGCTTCCCTCTACTGTTGGTTATTTTTGGCTGTGCCTCCATACCCACCATGGCCAGTAATTCATTCATCTCGTTCGGCTCCAGGTCACGGCACCTACCCACATGTAGACGATCACCCAACATTATAGGTCCGTACCTTACCCGCTTGAGACGGTTTACCTTAACGCCAACAGATTCCCACATTCGCCTGACCTCGCGATTGCGACCCTCCATAATAACCAGATGGAACCAGCGATTAGCCCCTGTGCCACCCGACTCTACGATATCTTCAAACCTAGCCGGACCATCTTCCAGTTCAACCCCGTTTACCAGGGTCTCAAGCATCTCATCTGTCACTTCCCCTAGTACTCTGACTGCATACTCCCTCTCTACCGACTTTGATGGGTGCATCAAGCGGTTTGCCAGCTCTCCGTCGGTAGTGAACAGCATTAGGCCGCTGCTGTTGATATCCAGTCTACCCACGGCAATCCAGCGTCCAGAAGCTTTCAATTTAGGAAGATTACGAAACGCAGTTGGGCGCCCCTCAGGGTCGCTTCTGGTGACTACCTCGCCCTCGGGCTTGTTGTAGATAATTACCCGACGTTCAATATCAGTGATGCGATCAATCCGGATTCTGCGATTGCCGATCTGTACCAGGTCCTCTCCCTTTACCCTGTCCCCAAGCTTGGCTAATTGGCCATTAACCTTAACCTTTCCATCCTTAATCCAGCGCTCTATCTCTCTTCTGGACCCCAGTCCAGCGTTGGCTAGAACCTTTTGTAAACGCTCTCCCTGTGGTGTTGTCTCACTCACTCTCTTTCTCACCCGGTTTCTCAGGATCAGCTTCCGCTACAGAATCAGGTTCTGCTTCGGTAACAGTTGCCTCTTTCTCATCCTCTACGTCTGGTGAGTTATCCTGGCTTATTTCCAGTTTCACTACCTCAGCATCCTGCTCAGGCGTTTCATCTTCTCTCTCCTCCTCACTCTCCTGGTCATCGCCAAAACCATTTGGCTCTTCCAGATCCAGCTCCCGATTAATTGAGTCCAGATCCTTAATTTCAGACAGAGTTGGCAGATCACCCAAGGTTTTAAGTCCAAAGTAGTTTAGGAACTCTTTGGTAGTGGCCAACAGGGCTGGCTTACCCGGAACATCCCTATGACCAACCTCTTTAATCCAGTGGCGCTCCATTAGGGTTTTGATAATGCTGCTGCTGACGCTAACCCCGCGCACATCCTCAATCTCCCCTCTGGTTATGGGCTGGCGATAGGCAATCAGGGAGAGGGTTTCCAGCAGGGCACGTGAGTATTTAGGTGGTCGCTCCTCCCACAATCTGGAAACCCAGGTCGCATACTCAGAACGCACGTTAATACGAAACCCAGCTCCCGTCTCCAGTAGCTCTATAGGTCTATTGGCATAATCATTACTCAGAGACTCCAGAGCCTTGCGCACATCAGCACGCTCTGGTTGTTCATCCTGCAGGAACAGCTTCGAAATTCTATCAATGGAAAGCGGCTTGCCAGCAGCCATGAGGGCGGCCTCAATAATCTCTTTCAGCTTGATCTGAGACAGGTTGCTTGAACCATCCTCTTCAGTATCACTTTCCCGAGTAATACTCACCTCAGCGACAGATTCTGCTGGAATCGTTTCACTAGGAACTACCGGGGCCCTGCGGAACAGCTTGATCCGATTTAGAGCAGCCTCGATGATCTCTCTTATGGTTTTCTCTGCCAACTTATCTTCCTATGCAACTTAAATGATTATTCGGACGCAGCCTTAACATGAATTGGTCCAAACGGATCTACCTGAACCATCACGATAAGGCCATCTTTTATCAGTTCAAGAATGGAGAGAAAGGTTACCACAACCCCCATCCTGCCCTCTTCTACATCAAATAGCTCTACAAAGTCGGTAAAGCTCTCACTATTTATGGCCCCCAGCACCAGCGACATACGCTCGCGTACTGACAGCGGCTCCATCTGTACATGATGACTTGAGAACATATCTGCCCGATGCATAACATCCTTAAGGGCCAACAGCATCTCTCTCAGGTCCACGTCTGGCAGCTTCTGCTCCTGCTTCTTATGCTGCATCTCCGCTTCTACCTGGAACTGATCACGCTCCAGCCTGGGCAACTCATCCATATCTTCAGCTGCTTGCTTGTATCTCTCATACTCTTGCAGTCGCCGGATTAGCTCTGCCCTTGGATCATCTTCCTCTGCCTCTTCATCCTCCTGACGCGGCAACAGCATCTTAGACTTTATCTCCGCCAGCATAGCTGCCATGACTAGATACTCAGCCGCCAGCTCCAGGCGCAACTCTTTCATCAGATCCACATACTCCATGTACTGCTCGGTGATACGGGCAATAGGAATATCCAGAACATCCAAGTTCTGACGCCGAATAAGATAGATTAGTAGATCGAGAGGGCCTTCAAAGGCGTCTAGAAACACCTCCAGAGCATCGGGCGGAATATAGAGGTCCTTGGGCAGGACGGTCCAAGGCGCACCCTGTACTACAGCAAAGGGCATCTCCTCCTGCTCTCCAGGATGGTGATGTTCTTCGCTTACAGTTTCTTCGCTGGAACTCATAACAAGAGCCTATTATCTGTAGTCCAAACCCATGGCCTGACGCACCTCTTCCATGGTCTCTTGGGCCTGATCACGGGCCGCCTCACACCCTTCAGCAATGATACTGCGAACTAGATCAGGCTGCTCTTCAAATTCACAGGCCCGCTCCTGAATCGGACGCAACTCATCCAGCACGGCATTGATCACCGGCTGTTTACAGTCGATACAACCTATGCCGGCAGAGCGGCACCCTTCCTGCACCCACGCCTTAACACTCTCATCAGAATAGACCAGATGAAACTGCCATACAGGGCATCTCTCTGGATCTCCCGGATCGGTCCGACGTACCCGATTGGTGTCTGTAGGCATGGTACGCAGCCCATTCTCCACCACCTCCGGCTCATCCCGCAAGGCGATGGTGTTGTTGTATGATTTGGACATCTTCTGTCCATCCAGGCCTGGCATCTTGGATGCCTTGGTCAATAGGGGCTGAGGCTCAGCCAGAATCAGACGACCACCACCCTCAATATAACCGAACAGGCGCTCCCTATCGGCCACACCGATATTTTGCTGGCCCTCAAGCAGGGCTCTGGCTGCCTCAAGCGCCTCCTGATCCCCCTGCTCCTGATAGCCTTTGCGATACTTGGTGAAGAGTTTGGCGTTCTTTTTGCCCATCTTCTTTACCGCCTGTTCTGCCGCCTGTTCAAAGCCCGGCTCACGTCCATAGATGTGATTGAAGCGGCGCGCCACCTCACGGGTCAGCTCCACATGGGCCACCTGATCTTCACCCACAGGGACCATACCGGCCTTGTAGATGAGAATATCTGCGGCCTGAAGCAGTGGATAACCTAAGAAACCGTAGGTTGCCAGATCCCGCTCCTTAAGCTTTTCCTGCTGGTCTTTGTAGCTGGGCACACGCTCCAGCCAGCCCAGAGGGGTAATCATTGAGAGCAGCAGGTGTAGCTCCGCATGCTCCGGCACCATGGACTGAATAAACAGCTTGGCCTCGCCGTGGTTTACTCCGGCAGCCAGCCAATCTATTACCATATCCCAGACGCTCTCCTGAATGATGGAGGGATCTTCATAGTGGGTGGTCAGGGCGTGCCAGTCAGCAACGAAGAAAAAACATTCGTACTCATGTTGCAGCTCGACCCAGTTTTTTAGCACGCCATGGTAGTGCCCCAGATGCAGACGCCCGGTAGGACGCATTCCAGAAAGGACACGCGCATGTTGCGAAGGAACGGTATTCAACTATTTTTCCTCACTATTAAGCAAACAGTATTGTTATTACCCGCCAAACCACATCGGACGCGGGAAGAACCCCTACAGTAAATTGTATTATGGGCCACATCACTTTACCCAATACACCTGTAACCAATAGCAGCACTACGAGCACCATGCCATAAGGTTCAAGCTGGGAGTAGCTGATGGCATACTTGGGCGGCAGAAGCGAAACCAGCACTCGCCCACCATCCAGTGGCAGTATGGGCATCAAGTTCAACACCATCAATACCACGTTTATCAATACCCCGGCGCTGCCCATATAGACCAGAGGGATCGCGACCCATTCGGATACCCCTAACAACAGAACGCCAATCTTCACCAACAGAGCCCAAATCAATGCCATTATCAGGTTGATTCCAGGCCCGGCCATAGCCACAAACCCCATATCCCGCTTGGGGTTATTCAGGTTGCGCCAGTTAACCGGTACCGGCTTGGCCCATCCAAACAGAAATCCGGCAAACACAAACATGGCTAGGGGCAGCAGCACCGTCCCCACCGGATCTATATGTTTTAAGGGATTAAGGGTGATTCGCCCCAGCATTCTAGCTGTAGCATCCCCCAGGCGGTTGGCCATCCAGCCATGGGCCGCCTCATGCACGGTTATGGCAAAAAGCACTGGCAGCACCAATACTGCAATTTTCTGAACTATATCTAGATTACCCATCGGGAGATTATACAGCTCCAATCAAATCAGCACAGGAGATATGACACTCAATCTTCAAATAAGGAGTAATCACCCTTACCTTTGCGCGCCACCCAAGGCTTCTCATCCTCCATTATCAGCACGGTTGTTGGCTCAAATCCGCAGTGGCCCCCATCTATGATCACATCCACATCATAATCCAGAACATCCCGCATCTCATCTGGATCGGTCATAGGCAACTCCTCACCGGGAAGGATCAAGGTGGAACTCATAATCGGCTCTCGCAGCTCCTCAAGCAATAGATGGGCTATCTTGTTCTCCGGCACCCGGATGCCGATAGTCTTACGTTTGACATTCTGTAGACGCCTGGGTACCTGCTTGGTGGCCTTGTGGATGAAGGTATAGGGACCGGGAGTAAGGGTTTTCAGCAGACGATAGTGCTGGTTATCCACCTTAGCGTAGGTAGAAATCTCAGAGAGATCCCGACACACCAGGGTAAAGTTGTGTTTCTGATCCAGCTTGCGGATACGGCGTATCCGATCCATGGCAGATTTATTACCTATCTGACACCCAAGGGCGTAGCTGGAGTCAGTGGGATATACGATTAGTCCGCCCTGATTAATAATCTCCACAGCCTGGCGAATCAGACGTAGCTGAGGGTTATCTGGATGTATATGGAAAAACTGGGCCATGAATAGAGTAATGCCTGGTTGTTGTTATTTGTTACAGGGCAGCTGCCAGATCAGGTTGGCTCCAATTGTGCCAAATCGGTACCACCTGTTCTGGAAGATCCATCACTCTGCCTAAATCAATCCTGGAGTGTTCCGGAGAGTGAAAATCTGACCCCACCGACCCCATAAGTTTAAAATCCATAGCGTGCCTTGCCATGGTAAGAGTATTATCTCGCGTATTGTTGCCGGACACCACCTCTATGGCCACTCCGCCCAGATCTTTGAACTCGCCTATAAGATTGCGCAGCTTGGTTCGAGTAAAGGGATATCTGGCCGGATGGGCAATTACCGCCTGTCCACCCGCAGCGGTTATCCAGCTGATTACAGCTTCTAGGGAGGCCCACTCCCCAGGCACATAACCCGGCTTGCCCCTAACCAGGAACTTACTGAATACTTTTGAGACATCATCCACATACCCTTTTTCCACCAGAAACCTGGCAAAGTGGGTGCGGCTAATTAAACGACCACTGCATAGATCTTTTGCTCCTTCATAGGCCCCTTCAATTCCATTTTTTTGCAGACGCCTGCCCATCTCTATGGCGCGCTCTTCACGCTGCTTCCGCAGCTGCAACAACCCCTGCTGCAACTCCTGACATGTGGTATCTATGCCCAACCCAACCACGTGGATCACATATGGATCCCAACTCACAGATATCTCAACTCCTGGAACCAGACTAATGCCCAAGCGCAGGGCCATTGTTTGAGCTTCGGCAACACCCTCAGTTGAATCGTGATCAGTTAGGGCCAACACATCTACCCCTAAATTATGGGCGCGCTTAACCAGTTCCGCAGGACTTAAAGTGCCGTCAGAAGCTGTCGAGTGGGTGTGGAGATCATACAGATACTTCATTGAGAGAGAATAACCACTAAACGTTTCGCTAATAAGATAGTTATATTATATAGAAACGTAGCCACTTCTGCTCAGTTCTGGCATAGGTTAATATCCACCATAAGCAAAAAACCACAGGACAGCGGAGAAAACAGTGTTATACGCAATTATGGGAACAGATCGGCAAGATAGCCTTGAGGCGAGGCTTGCAGCAAGAACAGAGCATCTGGAACGCATTCAGGCCCTGCAGAATGAGGGAAGATTGATACTCGCCGGCCCTCACCCCGCCATTGACAGCGAAGATCCAGGTCCTGCTGGGTTCAGCGGCAGTCTGATCGTTGCCGAATTTGCTACTCAAGAGGCAGCTCAGAATTGGGCCGATGCTGACCCCTATGCCCGCACTGGCGTATTCAGTAAGGTAGAGGTAAAACCGTTTAAGAAAGTATTACCTTGAGGTTTGCTTATTTGGCTAAATCTTTTAATGGAACAGGTAAGCGTGATATGTAATTAGCCACCAGGGCAATATCTTCCTCGGCAAAGCTGCTGATGTTTTTTAACATATCGTGCTTAACGCTACGCCGCTTACCATCTCGCATCCATTCCAGCTGACGCAGTAGGTATTTATAGTGTTGCCCATGAATTCTGGGGAAGAGTTTGTCTGGATCACCCGCGCCATTTTCACCATGACACTCGGCGCAATTGCTATCAAACAACTTTTTGCCCTTCTCAAATTCAGGGGTGCCTTCTAGCCACCCTCCCTTACCGTTACCCGATGTCATTTTCATTTGTTCAATGTAAGCCGCAACATCAGATATATCTTGTGCGTCACCGATAGTCTCGGGTAGTGCGAAAGGATACATGGTTGGGTTATCACGATTATGGGAATTAATGTCTGATAACTGCTGAATTAACACAGACCGATGCTGTCCAGAGATCTGCGGATATGTGCCGTCTTTCAAACCCCATCCTTCTTGTAGATGACATGAGGCACAGATCTCATACACCTCACGGCCATTTTCCAGGTCTGGCTTTAAAGCCGATGCCTTGTCGTATATCTCTTCAGCACTGTTTGAATCAGCAAGGCCTGGGCAACTGATAGCCACGGCAATAGCTACAGCCAATGCCTTTGTTACTATTACTATGTCCAATCTAGGCATTATAAAACCTCCACAGCAATGTGTCTTAGTTGCTTACTGAGTAAAAGTTAAAATGTGTTGCGCAAAAAAATTGACTACCTAGTCATCATCTACCTTGCTACATGACGGTTTGGCAATATTCGCAATAGGCACCACCTTTGGCTCCGACTGCTGATCCACATAGTATGGTCTATCCACGGCATCACCTGCTACGTCTGCCAGTTCCCGCTCCCGCAAGGCAATAAGCTTAAGACAGTCGCGTACGCCCTCCGTGGTCTGTTCAGACAAGGGGGACGGTCTGCCTGGACCTGGGGTAACATCACGTATAACAGAGGTGAGTACCTTACGCATCATCATTAGTATTTTTCTCTCTTTCGATTCCATAACCGGTCCTAAACTTCTAAAATTTGCTGTAGTGAAAAATCATAGCTTGTAGTACTACCCCAAAATGGACTAACATAAAAGCGCTTTACAGAAAATATAATCAAAAAACCCACTCTATCAGGAAAATAGTTCCTTGTAGAAGTGAGGCAATAAGTAGGCCAGAGGCGCTAAACGCCCAGAGCATACACATCAAGTAGACGGACGTGACGTCTGGTTTGTTGCAGTAATGTCGTACTGATACCTCCTGCCGTGGGGTTCATTTATGACTTACTAACAAGACGCTCATGGCAATCCGTTGCCACCGAGAATCGAGAACATTTTGCTGACCTTGGTCTGCAATGTGTTGCGTTGAGTTTTTAAACTTACTTTTACCACCTTTAATAATTTTGGAGGAAGACTCGTGGCAGATCCACTATTTATTGTGTTGTGTTCAGGTGAACACGAAAAAATTCAGATGACAGCTATGCTCGCCTCAGTAGCGGCTGTCTCCGAGCGCGGTGTGCATGTGTTTGTAAGCATGAACGCTGCATTAGTATTCCGCAAAAACCTGACTGAGGAGGAGCGCTATCAGGGTGGACCATTCTCCAGCATCATGCGTACCAAGGATGTACCAGATGCCATAACCCTATTTGAACAGGGAAAGATGTTGGGAGATATGTCCATGCATATCTGCTCTATGGCCTTAGATGTGGCCGAGTTAGGGATGGATGATCTGGTGGATGATCTGTTTGACAGCGAATTAGGCCTCACGGCATTCCTCTCCGATGCGGAGCAAGGCGAGTTGCTCGTGATCTAGCAAGATGTAATAACACAACTATTTTTTTTTACATATGTAACTGGAGTAATAACAAATGTCTGAACGTAAAACCATTGATGCCCGCAGCTCATTCTGCCCTGGCCCTTTGATGGAGCTGATCTCCGCACTCAAGTTGGCGGAAGTTGGTGATGAGATTGAGGTGTTGTCTTCTGATAAAGGATCTATCAAGGATATCCCAGAGTGGGTAGCAAAAGTGGGCCACGAGTTTGTGGAAACTGTGGAACACGACGGCTACGCCACACTAGTAGTTAAGAAAACAAAATAATAATAAACAGTAAACGTGACATCAGTTTCGATGTAGCACTAACTGCGCTTACACCGAATATTACAACAACGATCAATAGAATCTGGATCTATATGGTCGCTAATGATGATTCAAACTGACCCATAGGAGGAAACCATGGCAACACGCGTACTTATAGTAGGAGGAGGCCTGTCCGGCACCATCGTAGCCAACGGGCTATGCCGCAAGCTAAGCAGCCAACTCTCTAGCGGTGATGTTGTTATTACCGTATTAGGCAATACCGACAAACACTTATATCAACCTGGATTACTGTATGTACCTTTTGGTCGCATACGTGAATCTGAACTTTTTCGGGATCAACGCAAGGTCTTAGACCGCCGCGCCATCTTCCACGTTGATGCCGCCACTAATATTGATGTGGAAGCTCAAAAAGTCACGACCGAATCCGGCCGTGAGTATGAATATGATTATCTAGTCTTAGCCACCGGATCACGCATCATGCCACAAAATGTTCCTGGTCTGGACGAGGCTGCCCACTGGTTCTACGATCTGGATGGTGCCCGCAAGATGCGCACCGCACTTAACGAGTTTGAAGGCGGCAAAATAGTTGTTAATGTCAACGCTCCGCACAAATGCCCGGTCGCACCTCTTGAGATCACCTTTATGCTCTATGAGTACCTCGAGAGCAAGGGCATCCTGGATAAATGTGAGATCACCTACACCTACCCAATCGGTCGCATCCACGCGCTAGAACCGGTGGCAGAGTGGGCCTTACCAGAGATGGAGAACCGCGGCATAAAGTATGAAACATTCTTCAATACCAAAGAGGCAGACCCTGCGGCCAAGACCATCACCTCTGAAGAGGGTGTAACGCTAGATTATGATTTCCTAGTCACTATCCCTCCGCATCAGGGCTCGCAGGTCATCAACGATTCAGACCTGGGTGCAGGCGGATGGGTGCCAACCAACACCAAGACCCTGCATAGAGAAGGCTCTACCAATGTATTCGTGGTGGGTGATACCACCAATATACCTATCTCCAAGGCCGGTTCCACCGCTCACTTCGAGGCCGATACCCTGATCGAAAATATGGTATCACTCATCACTGAGGGTTGTTGGGCGCGCGACTATGATGGCAAGGTGTTCTGTTTTGTGGAGACCGGTCTTAAGAGCGGCACCTATGTATGGTTCAACTACACCACTCCACCAAATCCAGGACCGCCATCGCAGATGATTCACTGGTTCAAGCTTGCGTACAACCGTCTCTATTGGTTGTCCGCACGCGGCTTGCTATAGGAGGATAAACCAATGCCTACTGAAGCAAACAATGTAACTGAGTTGGATAGTGCCAAGACATCCGATGCCCACCTGCTAATCCAGGGTTTGAGTGATGCTCTAACCGACGGCATGGTTGAACGCTTGGTAACCACCATGGGTAATGGCCTGGAGTTACTGGATAAGTTCAATGATGAGGATACGCGCGATGCACTGGATTCCTTGATTGATCAACTGACCATGTTGCATCGTTCAGGTGGTCTGGTATCTCTGTTTGAGACCATCCATATGATCAATGCCATGCGCAACGCCATGACCGACGGCATGGTAGAACGCCTGGCCATCTTCATAGAACATATGATCGCCAACATGGCCAACGAAGAGATCGCCGAACTGGCTGGTCAGACCCATGAGTCCCTGATTGAGGCCCGTGAAGAGATCGCCAGTGCGCCAAGTTCCGGTGGTCTCATGTCATCCCTGCGTATTCTCAGTCAACCGGAGACCCAAAACGCACTACGCTTCATGGTGTCAGTCTCCAAGAAACTACAGGAGAACGTGGATTAGAATCTGCCACGTATAAGCCAAAGCAGTAACAAACCCCGACCAGGCGTAAGCTTGGTCGGGGTTTTATTTTGATTCATGCTGATATGGCATCCATGAGAAATTCGATGCTAGTTAAGATTGTGATGTTCTACGGAAACATCCCTGTAGATCCAGTGCCGATCCATCAGCATGGGCGTTTCTTATGTGCTGACCGTGTTCAGCGTGATAAGCAGGTCGTTGAGTCCAGCCTCATCCAGAATGGTTATCCCCAACTGCTGCGCCTTGGCCAATTTTGAGCCGGCATCACTACCAGCCACTAGATAATCGGTCTTTTTAGATACGCTGCCAGCCACCTTGGCGCCCATGGCTATGAGTTCATCCTTGATCTCTGAGCGGGGACGACTCAGGCTGCCGGTTAGCACGAAGCTCTTGCCAGCCAGGATTTGGGTGTCTGCAGCTGGCGCCTCAACCTTATCCCAGTGCACACCTGCATCAAGTAATTTCTGGATTACCTCAAGATTGTGGGGCTGGTGGAAGAAGCTAACTATATGCTCTGCCATGATCGGCCCAATACCTTCAATCAGAGTGAGTTCCTCTACATTGGCTAGTTTGATTGCCTCTAGCTGCCGGAAATGGCCAGCAAGGACGGATGCAGTCACCTCCCCCACTTCGCGGATACCAAGGGCATAAAGAAAACGCGCTAGAGTAGTGTGTTTGCTCCTATCCAGAGCTTGAAGCAGATTCTGCGCAGATTTGTCCCCCATACGCTCAAGACCAGCATACTGCTCGTGGGTAAGATGGTAGATATCCGCCAGGTCATGCACCATGCCCTGATCTACGATTGCATCTACCAGCTTATCCCCCAACCCTTCGATATCCATAGCGCGGCGGGAGGCGAAGTGTTTAATCGCCTCTTTGCGCTGGGCCGAGCAGAACAGTCCGCCGCTACAACGGGCCACCGCCTCACCTTCTGGTTTAATAACATCCGACCCGCATTCGGGGCAGTGCTGTGGCAACTCTACCGGCTTAGCATCTCCCTTTCTGCGCTCTGGCAGTACCCGCACCACCTCTGGGATTACATCACCAGCCCGGCGTACGAATACCGTGTCCCCTACCCTTACATCCTTCTTCGCCACCTCGTCCATGTTATGTAGAGTGGCGTTGCTTACGGTAACGCCTCCGACAAATACAGGATTAAGCCGTGCAACCGGCGTGATAGCACCGGTGCGACCTACCTGAAACTCTATGGACTCAACCGTGGTTAACTCCTCCTGGGCAGGAAACTTTCTGGCTATGGCCCAGCGCGGGCTGCGCGCAACAAATCCCAGGCTATCCTGATCCTCTAGGCTATCCACCTTAAACACCACACCATCGATGTCATACTCCAGGCTGTCGCGGCGTTTGGCCATCTGGTCGAAATACTCTTTACACCGCTCTATCCCGACTAGAGTCTTTAATTCCGGTGAAGTACGCAATCCCCATTGGGCTAACATGGCTATGCCGCCACTATGGGTGTCAGCCAGGGGTCCGCCTGCTATCTCGCCAAAGCCGTAGCAGAACATATCTAGAGGACGAGTTGCGGTGATCTGGGGGTCCAGCTGCCGCAAACTGCCAGCCGCTGCATTACGGGGATTAACGAACTCCTTCTCGCCCGCCTTACGCGCTTGTGCGTTAAAGCGTTCAAAACCGGCCTTAGGCATAAATACCTCGCCCCGCACCTCTAACACCTCTGGCCAATTTTCTCCCATAAGACGCAGGGGCACTGATTGGATAGTGCGTACGTTGTGGGTTACATCCTCTCCCTGGCTACCGTCGCCACGGGTAGCGGCCTGTACCAGCTGACCGGATTCATATCTCAGGCTTACTGCCAATCCATCCAGCTTGGGCTCAGCGCAGTATGTGATATCTTGGTCAGTTTCCAGGCGCTCTTTTACCCGGCGCTCAAAGTTCTCAAACTCTGCGTCTGAGAAGGCGTTATCCAGCGAGAGCATGGGCAGACTGTGCTTAACCTCAGCGAAGGATTTCAACGGCTCTGCCCCAACTCGCTGAGTGGGTGAATCGGGAGTGATCAGATCCGGGTGCTTAGCTTCTAGCTGCTGCAACTCCCGCAGCATACGGTCATATTCGCTATCGGGCAGATGCGGCTCATCCAGCACATAGTAGAGATAGTTGTTGTGGTTTATCTCATCTCGAAGCTGTTGGATACGCTGGTGGTCAGCGCCTGTTCCGCTCATCTCTTGCTGCGGGCCAGTTGTAGCTGGCGGTGATATTCCTGAATATCTTCCCGCATATGGCCTATGGTCTGTTTGGTCAGGGCGCTATGGCTTTTATCACGCAGCTCGCCATTTAACAGATTGGCCAACTGTTCCGCTGCATAGAGCATGTCAGCAAAGATAGTTAGTCCATCTTTAGGACCTGGCAACTGGGAAAAGAGGGTCACGCCCGGTGTAGAAAAACTATCCATATCATCTAAGGGAAAGGTTCCAGGCTCTACCATGCTGGCCATGCTATATATAGGCTGCTGCTTTTCCTGGGCATCTCCATAATAGTGAAAAACATTCATCTCCCCAGGCTCTAACCCTACTTTATAGGAAGCGCTTTGGATGTCATCTCCATAGAACAGCTCATCATGCGGGATGACGTTGAGTTGAATGATCTTGGTTGGCAGATCAGGGTCTACTTCCTGCGGGCTATCTTTGGAAGCTTCCCGGCTGAAGAAGGAGATAGACATCTGCTCCTTGGGCATCTCACTATCAGAATCGGCGCTGTTTTCAGAATCATAGCTGGGATCATAGCTCGGATCATATCTGGGATCATCGTGGATAATCTCTTCCAGATGCTCCAGTTCACTGCTTATGGCATCATCTATCCCACTGGTAGCTGATACATCACTCTCGGCTTCTTCTGCAGAAACATCCTGTGGGTATGTGTCTTCAGCGTAAGTATTGTAGGTATCGCCTTCAGGAGGCTCATTGGCAGGTTGATTAAGAAGCTGAGTCTCTTCAGCCTCGTCCTGTGCAATCTGATCCTCTGTAATCTGACTCTCTTCCGGCTCGTACAGCCGGTCCCAGCGCGGCTCTATATGGACAGAACTGCCTAAATCTTCATTTGGGGAGAGGTTCATCCCATCTTCGGTAGATTGATCTTGAATACCGCGCTTGTAACGGTCTGCCGCGTATATGCCAAATACTACTGCAGCCCCAATCAAAAATAGTACTAGACGTAGGATGTCTGCTTCCATTGATGCGATTCCCAGCTTCTTATGGTGTGCTCGTTAAACTATTGCCTTGTGGCCAAGCATACCATGGTCAAGATTATTGTTAATAACGATTAGTGTCGTTTTATTCGACTGGGTTCAAAAAACATTCATTGTTGTAATGTTCAGCTTGCAGCCATCATGGCGGCTTCGTTCAGGTCAACAGATACCAGCCTGGAGACACCTGCCTCATGCATGGTTACGCCAGTAAGATGGTGCGCCATCTCCATGGTGATCTTATTGTGGGTAATAAATATAACCTGCACCTTCTCAGACATAGCCTTCACCATGTCGCAGTAACGTCCCACATTAGCGTCATCCAACGGCGCATCTACCTCATCCAGCATACAGAATGGGGATGGATTGAGGCTGAAAATGGAGAAAACCAAAGCAACTGCTGTGAGGGCCTTTTCACCACCGGAAAGCATATGGATACTGGAGTTGCGCTTGCCAGGAGGACGGGCCATTACCGTTACCCCGGTGTCGAGCAGATCATCACCAGTGAGCTGTAGGTAGGCATGTCCACCACCAAACAGGCGGGGGAAATTCTCCTGCAGGCCTGTGTTCACCTTATCGAAGGTCTCCTTGAATCTGGTGCGAGTTTCGCGGTCAATCTTACGAATGGCATTTTCCAGAGTATCCAGAGATTTACTCACATCATCATGTTGTGAATCCAGATACTCTTTGCGTTCAGACTGTTCCTGATATTCGTCGATCGCAGCTAGGTTGATCGGACCCAGTCTACGGATACGCAGATCCATCTTTTCCAGATTCTCTTCCCACTCCTCCTGTGTAGCCTCGTCAGAGAGATTATTGATCAGCTCCTCACGCTCAAAGCCAGACTCGGTGATCTGTTCGTCCAGGGTCTTGTAGCGAATCAGTATTTCCTGGTGCTGCAATTTACCCTGCTCTAGAATATCCCTCTCCTGCTGTACCTTCTGCTCAGCTTCACTACGCTCCTTCTCATTTTTACGCAGAGCAGCATCCACCAGCTCAAGTTTGTTGCGGGCCGCCTGCATCTCTTTCTCTATTTCAACACGCGTCTCTAGCTGCCGCTCCAGATCCTTTTTGCTCTGTTCTTGTGGAGCCAGACTCTCTTTAATCGACTCCTGCAGCTCATCCCTACGGCTTACCAGCTTGCTGATCTGGCTCTGTACCCGTTCCAGATTCTGCTGTAATGACTCTTTTGAAGAGCGCATGGACTCAATGCGCAGTGCTATGGCGTGGGCCTTGGCGCGCAGATCTATAGCCTGTTCTCTGATATCTGCATGCTGAGTGCGCAGGTTATCTCTGCGCTTAACTAGGGCTTCACGTTTCTCAGTGAGTGACTCCATCTCATCCAGGGCAGCATGCAGTTTTGTGCGGGAGAGAGACATCTGCTCGGTCTCCTGCTGTTGCTGAGTACGCAGCTCTTGAATCTCTCGGGAGATATTTTCATGTCGGCTCTTCTGTTGCTCTACCCGTGCCATAAAACCACTCAGAGTAGACCGCTTGTCCGCCAGCTCAGAGTTAACTCGATTTAGCTCTCCCTGGATCTGATCTCGATCCTGCTCGGCCTTTTGTAGCTTCTCTCTGCCATCTTCTAAATCTTTAGCCAACTGCTCACTCTTGGCACGCAGCTGATCTTTGGACTCAGATAGCTTACGAATCTCCTGCTCACGCTCCAACACACCGGAGGTCTCTTCTGCCTCCCGGTTAAGGCGCAGCCAGTTACGACCAATCCAAATTCCACTTTTGGTTATAACAGACTCACCGTCAGCCAGCGTGGAACGCATTGCCATGGCTTGTGACAGCTCATCTGCGACCTTAACCCCAGAGAGCAGCGGCGACAAATCCCATGGTGATTTTACTTTATGACTCAATGAGTTATCAGTAGCATTACTGCTTCCTGAGTTGGCGCTAGTATCAAAGAGTGTTACCGAGCCTTTTCCCAACGCTGCAAGACTAGATGAAAAAGAGTCTATACCATCGGAACATACTGCCTGTAGATGAAACCCTAGTACCATCTCAACGGCCTGCTGCCAGCCGCTATCAACCTCGATTTTTTCCGCTAGCCTAACCGCATGGTCAAGCTGGTTACTCTCCAACCACTGGGCAGTCTCCTCTCCCTGTTTACCCAAGGCAGCCTCCTGCAGTGCTTCAAGAGATGCTAGGCGACCAGTAACCTGCTGTAGTTCAGCCAACAATTCATTCTGCTCTTGTTGCATCTTGGCGCTGTTCTGCCTGATGTTTGTAACTTGCTCAGCGGAGTTATTAAGTTGTGACTGGTAACTGGTTACCAATCCCATAAACTGTTGTTCCTGCTGCTGGATGCCGGCTATCTCTGCATCCTGATTTTGTCCACGTAACTGCTCCAGTTCTGACTCCAGACGCTGCAGGCGATGCTGATTGTTCTTCTCCTGCTGCTCCAACTGGTTGATTTTTGACCGCTCCACTTGAGCTACCTGAGCCGGCTCCGCTGCATGGCGGTTAAATTCATCCCACTCGTTCTGCCAGGCTATTAGCTCCTGCTCTGCCCGGGCCAGCTTGTCTGCTGACTCCTGCTCCAGTTTTCGTCCTTCCTGAAGATGGGGATCCTCCTCCTCCAGTACCCGTTCAACCTCTTTTAGTCGCTCACTATCCTGCTTCTGGTGATCTACAGACTCTTGCCAGGCCTGTTCAGTCTGCTCCAGATCCAGCTCCTGCTGCTGCCGAACCTCATCGTTGTGCTTGATTGACTGCTCCAGCCGAGCTATCTCTGCTCCTAAAGCGTAGTACCTGCCCTGTATCTCATTAAACTCATCGTTGGCCTCAGTATGCTGCTCCCTCTCCTGCTCTATCTCAGCTTCATAGTTACGCTGGGTAGCCAGGGCAGCTTCCATGGCAGTGGTCTGTTCCTGTAGCTTGGCATCTCGCTCTTTAAGCTCAACCCCCAGCTCTTGCCAGCGCAAGGTCAACAACTCAGCCTTCATCTGGCGCTCCTGCTGTTTCAGTACCTTGTACCTTTCAGCAGTGGCAGACTGTCTTTTTAATCGCTGAAGCTGCTTCTCAATTTCCTCTCTTAAGTCATCGATTCTACTAAGGTTTTCCCTTGTTCTTTTTATGCGATTCTCAGTTTCCCGCCGGCGCTCTTTATATTTTGAAATCCCAGCAGCCTCCTCCAAAAAGGAGCGCAGATCTTCTGGTTTCGCCTCAATCAGACGGGAGATCATCCCCTGCTCAATGATGGAATAGCTACGCGGACCTAAGCCGGTTCCCAAAAACAGATCCGTGATATCGCGCCGACGACAGCGCACTCCGTTCAAAAGATAGTTGGACTGTCCATCCCTGTGCAGCTGACGTTTTACCGAAATCTGGCTGTATTTAGCGTACTGGCCGCCGGCACTACCGTCGCTGTTATCGAATACCAGCTCAATACTGGCCGAACCTATCGGTTTTCTGGTGGATGAGCCGTTGAAAATGACATCTGCCATGGACTCACCACGCAGCATCTTGGCAGAGCTTTCGCCCATAACCCAGCGTACGGCATCGATAATATTTGATTTCCCACAGCCATTTGGACCCACTACACAAAATAGGTTACTGGGGATATTTACTGTAGTTGGGTCTACAAAGGATTTGAATCCAGCTAGTTTTATTTTTTCCAATCGCATGGGCGCTTAAGATACAGTTTGAAGGTGCTCTAGACAAGCATTTTGTAAAAGAGTAATAACATTAAATAATATCTATATCTTATTGTTTTTATTTGTTTTATGCTATTTAATAGGCTATATTGACATGGGAAAAATATTATTGAGTTCTATTCAGTTTAAAATGACTTAAATAGATCTCAACAGCTGCGAAATAGATTGCCAATCTATAGATGGAGTAGTTGTCTGTTGTTACGTATAATCGGCAACCTAATTTCCTTAACTACCTGACAGCATAAATATGTCTACTAAACCAACAAAAGAGCTGGAACTATTTGATAATCCCCAGCAAGAACGTGACTACACCATAAAAATCAAAATACCGGAATTTACCTGTCTCTGCCCCAAAACCGGGCAACCGGATTTTGCTGAGTTGCTCCTGGAGTATATTCCAGATAAACAGTGTGTAGAGTTAAAGTCTCTTAAAATGTATACCTGGTCATTTCGTGACGAAGGTGCATTTCATGAGGATGTAACCAATCAGATCCATCAGGATCTAGTAAAGGCAACCAATCCTAGGTTTATGCGCCTGACAGCAAAATTCAATGTACGCGGTGGCATATACACCGACGTAGTAGTTGAACATCGAGCAGAAGGTTGGGAACCTCCAGTTCCGGTAATCCTGCCGCAAGTAGGCGTGGAGAAGGATAATAAATAGAATTATGGATCAAAGACACATGTTAAATATTGATGAAGTAAAAATTGCAGTTATTGGCCTAGGCTATGTAGGACTGCCTCTGGCTGTAGAGTTCGGGACTAAATTCCCAACCGTTGGCTTTGACATAAATAGGGAGCGTATTGATGAACTGCTGAATGGAAAGGACTCTACCCTTGAGGTTGAACCAGAAAAACTATCTCAAGTAGAAAATCTTACCTTTAGCGACCAGACTACCTCCCTTAATGAGTGTAACGTATACATAGTTACGGTCCCTACACCGATCAATGAACACAAACAGCCTGATCTAAGCCCAATCATTTCGGCCAGCCACGCCGTTGGTAAGCTTCTAAAAAAAGGGGATACCGTTATCTACGAATCAACGGTATACCCTGGAGCAACAGAAGAGGTTTGCGTACCAATTCTGGAAAAAGAGTCTGGACTGAAATTTAACCAGGAGTTCTTTGCTGGCTACAGCCCAGAACGAATTAACCCGGGCGATAAAGAACACCGTCTGCCAAATATACTTAAGGTCACATCAGGCTCAACTCCAGAGGTTGCAGATTTCATTGATGAGCTTTACCGCACCATTATTACCGCAGGCACCCACAAAGCCAGCAGTATAAAGATTGCCGAGGCCGCCAAGGTTATTGAAAACACCCAACGCGACCTGAATATCGCCTTGATTAATGAGCTAGCCATTATCTTCAACCGCATGGACATAGACACCTTAGAGGTACTGGAAGCAGCCGGAAGTAAATGGAACTTCCTCCCCTTCCGCCCAGGACTCGTCGGAGGACACTGTATTGGCGTAGACCCCTACTACCTAACCCACAAGGCCAAGGCTATTGGACATCAACCGGAAGTAATTCTCTCTGGCCGCCGCATCAATGACCGCATGGGCAAGTACATAGTAGGTGTAATTATAAAAATGATGATTCAGAAAGGCCTGCCTGTAGCCGATAGTAATATCCTAATCCTAGGATTAACTTTCAAAGAAAACTGTAACGATCTACGCAACACCAAGGTAGCAGACATGGTTGCAGAATTTGAGAGCTATAGAACCAAGGTAGATGTATATGACCCATGGGCTGACCCTAAGGAGGCCAGCAAAGAGTATGGGTTAAACCTCATCGACAAACCCAAGCAAAACAGATATCAGGCTATTGTGTTAGCTGTAGCCCATGATGAATTCAAAGAACTTGGGGCTGAAAATATCCGCAAATTTGGCGCAGATAACTCTATCCTATATGACGTTAAACATATTTTACCTAAAGAAATGGTAGATGGACGTCTCTAGGACACAATCTAAATCGGAGAAAAAAATAAGTATGAAGGTTTTAGTTACTGGAAGCGCCGGCTTCATAGGCTCTGCACTCTCTCTACGTCTGCTTGAACGTGGAGATGAAGTTATAGGCCTGGACTGTCTAAATGACTATTACGATGTAAATCTAAAAAAGGCACGTCTAGCCCGCACAGTTGATCACCCAGGATATACCGATCTACGCATCAACCTGGAAGACCGACAGGCAGTAGCTGACGCCTTTGCCAAATACAAACCAAATCGTGTAGTAAACCTAGCGGCCCAGGCTGGAGTTAGATACTCCATAGAAAACCCACAGAGCTACATCGACACCAATCTGGTAGGTTTTGGCAATATTCTAGAGGGGTGCAGACATAACGAGGTGGAACATTTGGTTTACGCCTCCAGCAGCTCCGTATACGGCGCCAATACCAATATGCCGTTCTCTGTACATGACAATGTTGACCATCCATTGAGCCTATATGCTGCCAGCAAGAAGGCCAACGAGCTCATGGCCCACACCTATAGCCACCTGTATCAGCTTCCAGCAACTGGTCTACGTTTCTTTACTGTGTATGGCCCCTGGGGCCGCCCTGATATGGCGCTATTTCTGTTCACCAAGAGCATCCTAGCTGGGGAACCAATAAATGTCTTTAACTATGGAAACCACCGCCGCGACTTCACATATATCGACGATATTGTGGAAGGTGTAATCCGTACTTTGGACAGAGTTGCAGAACCGAATTCGGACTGGAGTGGAGATAAACCTGACTCTGCCTCCAGTTTAGCCCCTTACCGCCTCTACAACATCGGCAATAACAACCCAGTTGAGCTAAAGCACTACATAGCGGTTCTGGAAGAGTGTTTAGGCAAAAAGGCTGAACAGAATCTGCTGCCACTCCAGCCAGGGGATGTACCTGATACCTATGCAAATGTTGAAGCACTGGTAGAAGATACAGGCTATATGCCTGAAACCAGCGTCGAGGAAGGTATTGCCAACTTCGTAAAATGGTATAGAGAGTACTATCGGGTATAAGCTAGATTAGTAACAGAGCCGGCCGCTACGGGGCCGGCTCTGTTCTACACAATAGATCTAGAAACTACTCAGCCTTAGCTGCGCCTTCAGATTTATCCTCTTTTTTTGCTGCCGCTTTTTTCTTGCGCGCTGCCTTGGGATCAGCAATCAACTCGCGGTATATCTCAACCCTATCCCCAGTACAGAGAACGTGATCCAATTTGACCATCTTGCCATAAATTCCAACTTTGGCATTTTCCGTATCAATCTCTGGGAATTTATCACTAATCTTAGATTGCGCGATGGCAGACTTAATATCCATCCCCTTCTCGCCCGCGATCTTTACAATCATCTGCTCTTGCGGAGTAGCGTACGCCACTTCAACTTCAATCTGTTCTTTCACTACCGTATACCTCTTCAGCTCTTTTACAGAATGCATCCACTAAAGTATCTGCAACCTGGCGAAATACCGTCCCAAAGGCGGCATTAATCATTTTACCCGAAAAATCAAAATCCAGCTCAAGTTCCACCTTACTGGCATCTTCTCGCAATGCAGTAAAGTCCCAACGCCCTCTAAGATGTTTAAATGGCCCCTCTACCAACTCAATATCCATATATTCACCTGGAACCATCTTGTTACAGGTGGAGAACTTCTGGCTAATGCCTATTCTGGACACTTCCAGCTCCGCACATACCTGATCTTCAGTACGCGATATAATAGTGGTGGTACTGCACCATGGGAGAAACTCAGGATAGGATTCTACGCCGTCCACCAAATCAAACATCTGCCTAGCAGAATACATCACCAATGCAGATTTCCTAACAACAGCCAATCAAACTACTCCAATTGCATGCAAAAATACTATAACCACCGCCACAGGGGTAATATACCTGATTAGCACCCTCCATAGCTTATAGAAAAAACCATCTCCCATATTAAACTCGTCTACAGATGAATCTCTACTCAAGCTCCTACCAGCGAAGATAGCTATAAGCAACCCTCCTAGAGGTAGCATGATATTGGCAGTCAAATAGTCCAACAGGTCAAAGAAGGTTTTCCCAAATAGCTGAAAGCTCTCTCCAGACCAAATATTAAATGAGAATACGGTACCCAAGCCTAACAGCCAGACTGACAAGCCAACCCAAATTGAGGCCCGAATTCTACTCATTTCTCTATTTTCCACCAACCATGCCACAGCGGGCTCAATCAGGGATATACCAGAGGTCCAGGCGGCAAACACCAGCAAAATAAAAAATATAGTGCCAAAAATAGTACCTCCGGGCATTGCGCCAAAGGCTATGGGCAGAGTCTGAAAGATAAGACCAGGTCCAGCCCCAGGTTCCAATCCATTGGCAAAAACAATAGGGAAGATAGCCATACCTGCAAGGAGAGCAACAAGAGTATCCAGCAGTGCAATCATCAATACCGAACCAGCTATAGAGCTTTGCTGCGGCATATATGAGCCGTATACCATTATTGCGCCCATGCCCAGACTGAGGGTGAAGAAGGCGTGCCCCATTGCTGTAAGCATTGGCCCTCCATTTAGGGAGCAGCTCTCCACACCATCCAGAAGCTTACACTCGTAAAACAACTTGCTGAAATCAGGCGTAAATAGAAAATCCAGCCCCTGCTGAAAAGCATCGGTGTTATAGGCATAGCCAAGCAGAACCAGCAGCAGGACAAACAGAGCTGGCATCAGGATACGCACAGCCTTCTCCAATCCGTGCCGTACTCCCCTAGCCACTACTACCATGCACATAACCATAAACAGGGTATGCCAAGCTAGGAGACGCTCAGGATCACCGACCAGTCCGTTGAATATACTCTGCACGCCATCAGCAGTAGCACCAGTAAAAATACCTGCTGCTGTACGAACTACATACGATAAGGCCCAACCTGCAATAACGCTATAATATGAGAGAATCAGAAACCCGGCTAGCACCCCTCCCCAGCCCAGCAATACCCATCTCTTATTGGCATTTTCTGCCATTGCCAGGGTACGCATGGTATTAATTGGACTTTGACGCCCTCTGCGTCCGAGCATCACTTCAGCCATCATTATGGGAACACCCACAATGATGATGCAGGCCAGATAGATCGCAACAAAGGCACCGCCACCGTTCTCACCAGTGATATAGGGAAATTTCCATATATTACCCAAACCTACCGCTGAGCCTGTAGCCGCTAGAATGAACATCAAGCGATTTGACCACTGACCGTGAATGGAGCCGTGTTCGCTCATATTTTATTATTCCCCATGATCCGAATCGACCTGTATTCTCAATTAAAATCCTGCTCAGGACAAGGTTGGAAGTTTTTTAGGCCTATATACTGGCTTATGGGACAAAAGATCGTAAAATGCCCGCCATGGCAAAGAAATCTAAAAAAAAGGCTAATCAAGGCGGCAGCACCATCGCCCTGAACAAAAAAGCCAAACATGAATATTTCATAGAGGAACGCTATGAGGCAGGCATAGCCCTGCAAGGGTGGGAGGTAAAAAGCCTGCGTGAAGGCAGGCTGCAGCTAAAAGAGAGCTATGTCACGATCAAAGATGGAGAGGCCTTCCTGTTTGGGGCCCATGTCACCGCCCTGCCAACGGCATCAAAGCATACACACCCAGATCCGGTACGCACTCGCAAGCTGCTAATGCACCGCAGAGAACTGGATAAGCTTATTGGATTGGTAGAACGCCGTGGCTTCACCCTAGTGCCCCTAGCCATGTATTGGAAAAAAGGTATGGCAAAACTTGAGATAGGATTGGCCAAGGGTAAAAAACTGCATGACAAGCGCGCAACGGATAAAGATCGTGACTGGCAGCGGGATAAACAACGCATACTCAAGAATAGCTAAATACCCCACACCCAACAACACCACTAATAACATAATATATCAATATGTTATGACATTTTTATCAAAATATTTATTAAGTTCATCCAAACTTCTACAGGCGAAAAACCAGCAACTGTTCTACACTTATAACACATGCTTTGACCACACTAATTACGAGTTAGGAGAGTTCAATGAGCAGATTAAAATCACTTTATGTTGGAGCGGTATCTGCACTACTGGTTTTAGGCATTACATCTACTGCAGCCAATGCGAACCATCATGAATACGGGGACAGGCAATTAGCTCACCAAGATAGCCAGTACTATGATGGTGCATTTGTAAAAGTTGGGCGCAAGGGCAGAAGAAATACGGCTATCGCCCTTGGCGCCATAGTTCTCGGCACAATGCTATACAACCAAAACCAGAGGCAGAACAACTATCAGAGAAGCTATCGAAGAAACTACAATAATAGTGCCCATGTGAACTGGTGTTACAACAGATATCGCTCATATCGCGATTACGATAACACCTTTCAGCCATACCGTGGCCCGCGGCGTCAATGTATTTCGCCCTATTATTGATCTACCAATGCTAATAGCTGTTATTCAGGCCTGCTTAACAGGCCTTTTTTTTGTTAGCCCCATTAGGCCTATAGTAGCTGAACTAAATAGCCATAGTGCTGCTGGTAGCGGAACCGGCTGAGTGGCAACTATCCAGCTAGAGTCTCCAGCCTGTCCGGGGGTACCGAAGTCACCTACTCCATACACAGAGATGCTCGATACATAATCTGAACCAGTAAGTGGAAAATCCACCGCGCCCGATAACTCTTGGCTTTTACCATCCACTGCAAACCCTGCAGCATATTCAAGTCTGACTATTTCGGTTCCAGAATTGGAAATAATTATCTCATCTTCGCCATTGGCCAGCACAAAATTGTCATATACATAGTCTGCTGTATAGCCACCGTTTACTGCTGAAACTCCATTTCGCCCCAAGACAAGATATCCAAACGGATCAATAATCAGAGAACCACCGTTATCTATCACATGTAGATTTGAACCATCATCAGATAGAGTTAATCCATTTATATCAATGATGTTCCCAGTAAGATTATGCAGCTCAAACCACTCTCCATCCACATCAGATACAGCGCCAGGGTTAGCCATAACCTCTGTGATAATTAAATCGCCAGGTGCTATAGAGGTAGCTGAAACTTGGGTAAAAAAAGAAACCGAGACAACAAGAACAAATAACCGAACGGAATTCATAACAAATCCTCCATGAAATGTTTATCTAAGCCACCAATCCCGGTGACAACTAGTTGGATAACAACATTTAGTTGGCTGTTGTTATCTAACTACCATTATTTACCACGCCTGGTATCAAAGCAAGACCTATGCAGAATCTATCTCAGATTGGATATTCTGCAGCGCCAGCATTGGATCATCCGCTTGGGTAATTGGCCTACCTATCACAAGATAATCAGAACCTGCGCTTAAGGCGTCTTTAGGTGTCATAACCCTAGTCTGATCGTCCTCTCCTGCTGACGCAGGTCTTACCCCTGGAGTTACCAAACAAAACTCATCACTGACTAATGGCCTAACCTCTTTTGCCTCTAGAGGTGAACAGACTATTCCATCCATTCCTGAAGCATCTGCCAGTTGCGCTAGTCTTATTACATTGCTCGCTGGGGTACCAGGATAGCCAACCTCTGCGATGTCTTGCTGACCAAGGCTGGTGAGTATGGTAACTGCAACCAATAGCGGTGAATTTTGCATCTGCTGCAACCTATTCTTGGCGGCCTCCATCATCTTCCGACCACCAGAGGCGTGAACATTGGTCATCCATACTCCGAGATCAGCCACAGCCGCACATGCTGCTGCTACAGTATTTGGAATATCGTGAAATTTAAGATCCAGGAATACATCAAAGCCCTGAGCAACCAACCGTTCCACGAATTGTGGGCCAAATCTAGTAAACATCTCTTTGCCAACCTTCAAACGGCACATATTTGGATTAAGGCCCGAAACCAGCTCTAGCGCTGCACCAATATCAGCATAATCTAATGCCACAATAATCCGCGGTCCAGGGTTTTCTAGTGTCACTGCAACTTTCCTCTCTTCTATAATTTCTATACTAAATTTTGCTCTGGATGTATGCTGCTCCAACTGTTGCAACTTGGACATAACCAGTGCATAGTTTTTGCACTAAATCCGCAGGTTGTACATTTGTATCCAGAGTTATCTTCTACCATCTTATCTAACAGTGCATTTAATATTTGCAAAATATCTGTCTTTGTTATTGTCTGCTCTTTAGATTCTAGTGAAATCAACTGGCGCATACCATCTAGGCTTGGATATTGCTTTAAATGTTCTAAAAGGAACTTCGCTGCTGCTTCCACTCCATCCTCATCACTGATTATCTGGCTTAAGGTCACCGCTCCAGCTAATCCACCATTGGTAGCAATAAACTCTTGCAAAAAAGACCTAAGGTCAGCTTGTGTGCCCATAGCTTCATAGCAATCACGCAACGAAGGAAGCACTATCGATAGATATACAGGATTATTCTGTGCGACTTTGTTAAACACTTTTAAAGCGGTTTTATAATTGCCCTTTAGCTGCTCCACCTCTCCTAAAAGTATGGCCGCCCTTATCGAATCCTTATTACATCCCTGGGCTTTTTTCAGATACACACCTGCAAGTTTTATATCTCCAGATATTCTAGCCTCATCTGCCAACTCACAATAGTAGTGTGCTCTTTGGTTATTCAGCTGTTTACCAGTTACCGATTCCAGTTTGGCAGCAGTCTGCAAAGAGCTATCCCACTCTTTTTCTTTCTCATAGATAAACAGTAGGCTGGACAAGGCCTGTTCTTGGTGTACATTGGATTCAGTAAGCTCATGGAACAGGCTTTCTGCCCGATCATACAGACCTGCACGCATATAGTCCTGACCCAACTCCAGTAAAGCTTGGGAACGGAGCTCTGGCTTCAGGGTAGGCCTTGCAATCAGGTTTTGGTGTACCCTGATTGCTCGATCCACCTCTCCTCGGCGGCGAAACAGATTACCCAGAGCTAGGTGAGTCTCAACGGTATCGCTATCCACCTCAAGCATCTGAATGAAAACATCAATCGCCTTATCTGGCTGTTCATTCAGAAGAAAATTGAGTCCTTTGAAGTAGTCAGTATTGTGATTGCTGTATGGTTGCTTACCCTTAGCATGACTGCGCTTTGCGGCAAACCAGCCAGAGAGCGCAGCTACCGGTAACAGCAAAACCACTAGCTCCATCATGGAGAAAATCACTCCTTAAGTGGGATGGCCCTAAGATTCTCAACCTCTTCGGTAACCGTCTTGGTTTTACGACGCAAGCTTGCGTTTTCCCGCTTGAGCCGAAGGATGCTAACAGTTGCCGACAACATGCCAATAACAGCGCCGATTATCAGGGAAAAGATTAACAACAGAGAAAGGGGTATCTCTTGAGTGCCAAAGTAGTAACCAAAAGTAACTGTATCGCTATTATTCAGGGCAAACACCGCACCTATCACTATTAATACAGAAAAAATCAGCAGCCTAATCAAGAGCATGCTTCTGTCTCCATAATTGCCATTATATAGATGCTATCATACTAGCAGAGCATCCAGCACCGCTAGAGGTTATTTTGCATATAGGGGGAATAATAGGCTTGCATCTCTGCATTTACCTTATCCCAAGCATTGAATTGAGATCCGATTAACTAATCAACTATCCAGCTTAAGAGTGAACGTGACCCAGCGATACCTATGACTCACAACAAGAACAGAGCCTTTAGGCGTAATCGTCAATCAGGGATGTACTAAGGTAATATTTTACTAACTCTTCTTCGACTTGAGCTGGCAACTCCTGATCCTGTAGAAACTGACCCAACTGCTCCCTTTGATCCGAGGTAAACATAGCTGAACTACTACTCTGACCAGTGGAGTCTCGATGGCTGACATCTACGTTCACTAGTTGCAAATTGCTCTCATTCATCATCTCACGCAGTCGCGGCATAGCTGCATCCAACGCATCTTTTACCGCTCCATGCTGAACCACCATCTGTACACTGGCCTGATCATTCTTAACCGACAACTGAACCTGGATTGGCCCAAGATCGGGTGGATTGATACGTATAGATGCAGCCTGCACCCCCTTACCTACCATCCACATAATGCGATCACCCATATCCTGGCTCCAGGACTCGCCACCCATTGGGCTGGTTATTGGCGCTGGTGTAGCTACCAAGCTATTTGCCTGGATATTAGACGGTTGAGCCAAGCCACTTATGGCTGTACCAAGAGCGGTAGATTGAGTAACCGTGCCATCAACACCTGATGAGGTAGGCATAATCAGCTTGGAGGGATCAGCAGCTGTAATATCTGCCCTCGCAGCTGCTAGTAGCTCCTGGATCTGTTTTCCTAACCCTTCGCCCTTGGTAGATATCTGGGAAAGCGCCTCACTTATGTTGCGACCAAAGCTGTCCAATGCCTTATCTACTGCACTCCCATTAGGCTTTGGTAGGTTTTCACTGATCTTCTTAACAGAGTTCACAAAGGCTGTGATCTGACTGAGATCCAACTCAAAGCCATTCTGTAACATAGTTGTATCTTGGCTAAACAGCGGCGATTCTAAGGAAAATATTGCCGCTAACGGCAATTCATTGCCGGATTCCACCATCTCTTCAATCTGGGAGTAAACTTCCTCTGGTAAGGCCTGTTTTAGCTTAGCCATAACATCTGAGAGTAGATTCTCATCGGCCATAATATCCTTGAAAAGTGTTTCAGAACCAGCATTTGGGCCGTCGAATGGGACTACAGCAACTTTTTGAGGGGTTAGCCGCATATCTAGGTTAAACTCAATCGGAATTGGGGCGCTCATATATTGACCTCAACTAAAACAGTTTCTTCGGCCAATATTTTGCAAATCCTATGCCAGCATCAATTCTATATTTTGTTGCATTGCAGAATGTCACCCATTTGCTTAACAGGCAGTGGCCTACTAATTAGAAAACCCTGAGCCTTTTCGCATTCATGTCGTTTTAGAAAATCTAATTGGTAATTGGACTCGACCCCCTCTGCAACAATAGCAAGACCCAAGTTTTTTGCTAACGCGATAATTGCAGATGTTATGGTCATATCATCTTCGCTATGTGGAATATCTTTAATAAATGCACGATCGATCTTAATGGTGTCTAGCGGCAAGCGCTTGAGATAGCTGAGTGATGAATATCCAGTACCAAAATCATCAACAGATATCTCTATTCCCATCTCCTTGAAACTACTGAGGGTAGAGATGGTGTCGTGTATATTGCGCATAATAATGCTCTCAGTAATCTCTAACTCCAGATACCTAGAATCAAGTTCATTATCCTCAAGAGCATGTGAAACTGTAGCTGCTAAATCTTTTTGCGTAAACTGTATGCTACTTAGATTCACAGCAATTCGAATCGGCTTTAAACCAGCATCCTGCCAAGCCTTAGCCTGCTTGCAGGCCTGATTTAGAACCCATTCCCCCAACTCCAAAATCATTCCAGTCTCTTCAGCAATTGGAATAAACTCAGCCGGGGAAACCATGCCTAACTCTGGATGAATCCAACGGAGCAAAGCTTCTGCAGAAACAATCTCATTAGTTTTGAGATCAATTTGAGGTTGGTAGTAGAGGGAAAACTCTTCAGAGAGCAGAGCAGTTCGTAGCTTACCCTCCAGCTTCAAACGGGTTGCCGCTTGAACATTCATATCCTCTGAGTAGAACTGACAATTATTTTTACCTAACCTCTTTGCATGATACATAGCTGTATCTGCATTCTTTAGTAATTCATCCACATTGCTTCCATCTTGTGGAAATATTGCTATTCCTATACTCGGTGTAATGTGAACCTCATACCCTCCTACGTTATACAAACCTGCTATAGCATCTTTTATTCTGCTGGCAACATCACCAGCCGTTTCCGGCTCATGAATATTCTCAAGTAGAACTGTAAATTCGTCACCACCAAGTCGGGCAACGCTAAATGCATCTTCACCATCTTCCTTGTAATCACTACTGCGAAACAGAGTATCATTACTACGAATGTGCGACTCCAAACGTCGAGTAACCTGCACCAGGAGCATGTCGCCCAAGTCGTGGCCTAAGGTGTCATTAATGCGTTTAAACTCATCCAAATCTATATACAGCACAGAGCCTATGCTATTTTGCTCCAGAGCCAAGCTGATTGCCTGCCAAACGCGTTCCTTAAAGGCTTGCCTATTTGGTAGTTGAGTCAAAGAATCATGGTATGCCAGCATGTGAATCCTTTCGTCCATTTTTTTCCTTTCGGTAATATCCCGGGCGAATACACTGATGGTAAATAACTCGCCTATCCTGGAACAGGAGATGGCTAAGACCAAGGGAAAGATCCTGTTGTTTTTATCTTTTCCCTCTAACTCTAAACGTACGCCCTTTGGGCGCTCACTGTACTCCTGAATAATTGGTACTAGGGAATCATCTAATTCAGGCATTGAACCAGGGGTTAGTATCACCTGAAAAAGGTCACGCCCAAGCACCTCTTCTTGTTTGTAGCCAAACAGATCTTTTGCTTGTCTGTTCCAGCTTAATATTGCACGATTCTCGTCAGAGATTATTACCGCATCAAATGCAGTTTGGATAACATGTGAAAACCTCTCCTCTTCTGCAGCAATTGCTGCATCTGCTTCTGCCTCCCGCAGCTTTCCTATACGCTTATTACGATAAACACTGATAACCAGTAGCAGGGTGAATATAGACAAAATCCAAATAACCAGTAGGTTTTTCCAATTTATCATTTCAACTGTCAAACGCTGATCTATTGATAAATTAAAACTAGCCCCATATACATCTACCTTACGCGAATATCGCAAGGTGCTGAGGTCGAGCGACCGCCCCGATTTAGGTTCTTCAGTAATAGATAGCGATGGAGCGAGAGAGATATTGAGCTGGCTTTCAAGGCCAGAGAGCCCCTTAACCAACTGCTTTGGTTCAACAACCAACACGGCCATCCCATCAAACATGGATAAGCGATCCTCCCCTTTCTCCGGTGGATAGCGCCCCTGATAGACAGGTTTCATAACAAAATATGTATCTTCGCTTAAACTTGCTGCCTTAACAGGACCCAAAGCTATGATTTTTCCACTCTGTACTGAGCCAGAAACAGCACGGTAAAACTCTTGAGTTGCAGTCAAATCATAACCTAATAATCGAGCACTATGCGGATTCATGGGTTCAATAAAACTTACTGGAAGATGGTAACTGGGAGGCTGCGGACCTTTGCCAGAATAGTCGGCATTTTTTTCCATTTTAAAACTGATAAACCCCTGCTTATGCATCTCAGCTTCGAACTCTGATCTCTTCTCTTGCTCAACACGCGGCAGATGTATTATTGCTGTAATATAAGGATATGCCTTGAGCATATCTTGCGAGAATGATGACAACTCTGCGTAACTTACTGTATCACTTGCGTGGCGCAGTCCTACTATGGATGTCAGCACTGTTTCTAAGCTGGCAACTCTTCGCACTATGTTGCGATGGATAATTCCACTTCTATCTTTATGCTGACTATCTAGAGTTCTTAGTTCATACCCAATCGACAGCGCCAGAGCGATCACTAAATAGAGTATGACAAACAGCCATAAAACGGTTAATCGATAGCCGTAAAATATGTCGTTGGAGTATCTATGATGTTTCATAAGCTAACTTTTTTCGCCTTCCTTAGCAGGGATTCATTTATCTCTATACCGCTCTGTTGCAAAACAACACTGTTGAGTAAAATTTCCCATCTGCGATTTGAAACTATGGGGATATCGCTGGGCTTTGTTCCTCGCAGAATCTCTAAGGCTGCAAGCGCAGCCCACTCTCCATGCTCCTCAGGTACTTTCACCAGTCCCAGAATTGTATAGGGCATCATCCACCCATGGTTGGTTAGTGAGAGCTTTTGGGTTGATGACTTTACGAAGTCCACTACCGCTTTTTCATTCCAGTCATCAATACCAGAATAGCTGCCAACTAGAACAAAATCCAATTTCTGCGCACTGCGGTAAGCATCTATCCACTCTTGCCTACTATTTACCAAACGATAATCCAGAGTGATGTCATGTTTTTGTGCTGCCTGTTGAAATCGCTTTAGATTCTTTTGTTCAGTTAGAGTATTGGCACCAATGTATACAGCTCTTTTGGGAGAACCCAGAATGGCCTTGGCTTTTGCAAACAGAGCATCAATAGGTGCGACTTCAACCATGCCTGTTGTATTACTATATGGAAAGCCGTATTCGTCTACATTCCAATTTATACCGCAAAATACAAAAGGTATTTCATGCTCTCTGAAATAAGGCTGGAGCAAATACTTAGCCGCATTGTCATCAGCTGTGATTACCACATCCGGTTTCCACGACTCGATCAACTCTTTTGCCTTAAGTGCTGCTCTTCTTTTTTCTTCCTCTTTCTTGTTTCTCTTAGTGTCCATGTTGAACTGTTTGAGTTCACACTTCCCTTGAATGGTTTCTCTCAAGCCTCGCTCAACTCCATCAGACCAGGCGTACCCTGTATGATAGGAAGAGATAAACAAGCATTTACTAGCGTGCAATTGGGTAGATATGGAAATCAACACCAGGAATGTACATTTAATTAGCAATGTATTTATTGTCTTATCCATTAGTACCTCCATTTATTTACCAATCCTTAGTAACTTCAACCCCCCCTTCTAACAATAGCGACAAAATCAGAAAATACTAAATTAACCCGCTTAAAATATAGAAAATAACCTGAAATATTCTCAAAGCTGGTCAATTAGCATGTGGGATACATTGAATTATTCTTGTACAGGAGGTACAAGCCATTTTAGAGAAAATGGTGTTTTATAACCTATCTCTTATTGTAGCTTCTGGATTAACGAGTGACGCTGAACCTGATTGTGTAGATCATGACACAGCATGTGGAATTCCATGTCTAAACCAGACATAGCTTAGAATTTTGTCTGTAGCTGTTGTTTATCCACATTGGTATGGATTTCGGAAGGCACGATAAAATCATCGCAATAGATGCGAAAGTTAGGTGCGATATCAAACACCATCTCCAGCAGTTGGGAAAACTGATTCCCTACCTCCTATCCATGATCTCTGTTCACCTAACAAAAATGCGACCGGCAGAACCGTTAGCTATCTTTGTTCTGGTTTTAGCTTATTGTTGAAATTTAAGCTGCAACTCAGCGCAAGCCCAACACATCCTGCATATCGTACAACCCCTTGTCTCTCTCCATAATCCAGCCAGCAGCACGTACAGCGCCATTAGCAAAGTTCATGCGACTAGAGGCCTTATGGGTTATCTCTACCCTCTCCCCCATGGCGGCGAACATCACCGTGTGTTCTCCAACAATATCGCCAGCGCGGATGGTCTCAAAACCTATAGTTTTTCTGTCACGCTCTCCGGTGATGCCTTCGCGGCCGTAAACGGCACATTCTGACAAGTCACGTCCCAGGGCGTCGGCAACCACCTCTCCCATCCTCAGG
Organism: Sedimenticolaceae bacterium; assembly: GCA_050291725.1. Taxonomy (GTDB): domain Bacteria; phylum Pseudomonadota; class Gammaproteobacteria; order Chromatiales; family Chromatiaceae; genus JAAGZL01. The sequence continues at coordinate 21,775 of JBNKKH010000031.1, read as the reverse complement.
GCGGTACCGGATGGCGCATCCACTTTTTGACTGTGGTGCGCCTCAATTATCTCAATATCCACATCGTCACCCAGCACCTTGGCAGCCATATCCAGTAGCTTAAAACAGAGATTCACTCCCACACTCATGTTAGGAGCAAACATGATACCGATATCGACAGAGGCCTCTTGCAGTTGTTTCTTATCATCTTCACTTAGCCCGGTAGTGCCGATGACTATGGCCTTGCCAGCCTTACGACAAATAGCAACATGCTGCATGGTAGCAACAGGAGCAGTAAAGTCGATCAAAACATCGAAATCGTCCAGAACCTGCTCCAAGTTATCCACCAGAGCAACACCAAGCTTACCAACGCCAGCTAGCTCTCCAGCATCTGAACCGATAAGGCTGGACTCTGGGCGTTCTATAGCGGCACCCAGCTCTTTATCCTCAGCATCAAAAACTGCTTGGATCAGGTTACGCCCCATACGACCAGCTGCGCCTACAATTGCTATTTTTGTCATGTTTAACACCCAATTTTTATCTAGTATGAATCGCCCGCAGGGGCGGACTCCTACAACATCTAACCAGAAGCTGTACTATGCGGCCCTGTTAAAACCCCATACCTTCAAAGAAACTCTTTACTCCATCCACCCAACTTGAGGATTGCGGACTATGTTTTTTACCGCCCTCCTGCATGGACTCATCCAGTTCGCGAATCAGATCTTTCTGTTTGTCTGTGAGATTAACCGGTGTCTCTACCAATACTCGGCATATCAGATCACCTACCGCTCCACCCCGCACAGGTGTTACACCCTTGCCGCGCATGCGGAACATCTTACCGGTCTGAGTTCCAGCCGGTATTTTAAGCTTCACCTTACCAGTAAGGGTGGGTACCTCAAGCTCTCCCCCTAGTGCCGCAGTGGTAAAGCTAATTGGCACTTCACAAAACAAGTGCTCCTCTTCTCGAGTGAAGATATCGTGCTCTTGAACCATTACCTGCACATAGAGATCGCCCGCTGGACCGCCCATCTCTCCCGCTTCGCCTTCACCGGCTAAGCGAATGCGATCGCCGTTATCTACTCCAGCCGGAACCTTCACAGATAGAGTCTTGTGCTCCTGCACCTTACCCTGACCATGACAGACACTGCATGGATCATCAATGATTGTACCTTTGCCGTGACAGGTGGGACAGGTCTGTTGTACCGAGAAAAATCCCTGCTGCATCCTTACCTGACCATGCCCGCCACAGGTGGTACAACCCTTGGGGGTAGAACCCTTTTTGGCGCCAGAGCCGTTACAAGCCTTACACTTCACCATGGTGGGCACGCGAATCTTGACTGTGGTACCAGCTACAGCGTCCTCCAGCGATATTTGTAAGTTATAGCGCAGATCTGAACCACGATTGGCTCTATGACCACCGCCTGGCCGACCTCCTCCTCCAAAGATATCTCCAAACACATCTCCGAAGATATCGCTGAAACTACCACCACCGAAGCCAGCTGCCCCTGGACCACCACCCATGGATTGATCTACTCCGGCGTGGCCGAACTGGTCATAGGCTGCACGCTTTTGCGCATCAGATAAAACCTCATAGGCCTCTTTAGCCTCTTTGAATTTCTCTTCCGCTTCTTTGGCCTTATCACCGGTATTTCTATCCGGATGAAACTTCATAGCCAAGCGACGATAAGACTTCTTCAGCTCATCTTCGCTAGCATTCTTGCTTACACCTAGTACTTCGTAATAGTCGCGTTTAGACATGTTTATTGTTCCAGCACTTCAACTCTTAATCATCGTCCGTAGAAAAGGCAAAACGCGCGGGCGCACAGCACCCGCACGTTTTAGGACAACACACTACCGAACTGCTTACTTATTATCGTCCTTAACTTCTTCAAATTCAGCATCCACAACATCGTCGTCCTTAGAGGCCGAATCAGCCCCGGCACCGGCGCCTTCTGCACCAGCTCCAGCAGCACCACCTTCAGGAGCCTGCTGGGCGTATAGACGTTCTGCCATCTTGGCTGAAGCATCGGTAAGGGCCTTGGTCTTCTCTTCAATGGCATCCTTGTCATCACCCTTCATAGCCTCTTCCAGCTCTTTAATACTGGCCTCAATGCTATCTTTCTCGCCAGGCTCCATCTTATCTTCACCCATCTCTTCCATGGACTTCTTGATTGCATGGATCATGCTGTCAGCTTGGTTGCGTGCCTGAGCCAGTTCATTGAACTTGCGATCTTCATCAGCGTGGGCCTCAGCATCTTTGACCATACGATCAACCTCTTCGTCACTCAAACCAGAAGAAGCCTTAATCACAATAGATTGCTCTTTGCCGGTAGCCTTATCCTTAGCAGAAACATTCAAGATGCCGTTGGCATCGATGTCAAAACTCACCTCAATCTGCGGTACACCGCGTGGGGCAGGTGGTATATCACTCAGATCAAAGCGTCCGAGAGACTTGTTAGCACCAGCCTGTTCGCGTTCGCCCTGTAACACATGCACAGTTACCGCAGTCTGGCTGTCGTCAGCAGTTGAAAATGTCTGACTAGCGTTAGTCGGGATAGTGGTGTTCTTCTCGATCAACTTGGTCATAACTCCACCCAAGGTCTCGATACCAAGTGATAGAGGGGTTACGTCCAACAGCAGTACATCTTTAACCTCTCCACCCAAAACGCCGCCCTGGATGGCTGCACCGATGGCAACTGCCTCATCAGGATTTACATCCTTGCGTGGTGCCTTGCCAAAAAACTTCTCAACCACTTCCTGAACCTTAGGCATACGGGTCTGACCACCAACCAAGATCACCTCATCTATATCAGAAGCACTGAGGCCAGCATCGTTCAGAGCAGTACGACAAGGGTCGATAGTGCGCTGCACCAACTCATCTACCAGACTTTCCAATTTAGACTTGGTCAGCTTCATATTTAAATGTTTGGGGCCGGAAGCATCAGCAGTGATGTACGGTAAATTGATATCAGTCTGCTGGCTATTAGAAAGCTCAATCTTAGCCTTCTCTGCACCCTCTTTCAGACGTTGCAGCGCCAGCGGGTCGTTGCGCAGATCGAAGCCCTGCTCACTTTTAAACTCTTCAACCAGATAGTCAATGATGCGCATGTCGAAATCTTCGCCGCCCAAGAAGGTGTCACCATTGGTGGACAACACCTCAAACTGGTGTTCACCATCAATCTCTGCAATCTCGATGATGGATATATCGAAGGTACCTCCACCCAGATCGAACACCGCCAGCTTCTGATCGCCGCGCTTCTTATCCATACCGTAGGCCAGAGCAGCTGCGGTAGGCTCGTTGATGATACGCTTTACATCCAGACCAGCGATGCGTCCAGCATCCTTGGTGGCCTGACGCTGGGAATCATTGAAGTATGCGGGAACAGTGATGACAGCCTCAGTTACCTCACTACCTAGATAATCTTCTGCAGTCTTCTTCATTTTCTGCAGAATCTTGGCTGAGATCTCAGGGGCAGCCATCTTTTTGCCATTGGCCTCTACCCAGGCATCGCCATTGTCTGCCTTAACAATATTATAAGGAACCATCTTTATATCGCGCTGAACCACTTCATCGTCAAAGCGACGTCCGATCAGACGCTTGATGGCAAACAGGGTGTTCTGTGGATTGGTTACCGCTTGCCTTTTTGCAGCCTGTCCAACCAGCACTTCGCCATCTCCCGTGTAGGCGATAATAGATGGGGTTGTGCGATCACCCTCTGAATTTTCAATCACTCTGGTCTTGTCACCCTCCATAACTGCTACGCAGGAGTTGGTGGTACCCAGATCAATTCCAATAATTTTACCCATGGTTCGGTATCTCCAATAAAACTGTGTTTTTCTCTAAAACTTGTGGTTACCCCTCAGATGGGGAAAAACCGACTATTTTTCAAGCCTGTTCATCAATTTTTCCTGCATCTCCCTGCGAAACCATCACCATAGCAGGTCGAATCAGCCTCCCATTCAGGGTGTAACCCTTCTGCATGACCGCAATAACGGTGTTTGGAGGCACATCATCCCTGGGTTGAGTACTCATGGCCTGGTGGAATTCTGGGTTGAACGCCTCACCATCTGGGTCAACCTGGACAATCTTGAACTTCTCCATCACATCTGACAGCAGTTTCAAGGTCAACTCGGTTCCTTGGCGCAGGCTGTTTACATCAGCACCCTCATTGTTGGCTGCCTGAAGACCAAGCTCCATGCTGTCTCGCACCGCCAGGATATCTGTAGCAAAGCGCTCCAGAGCAAATTTATGGGCATTTTCCAACTCCCTCTCATGACGACGCGCAAGATTCTCTTGCTCTGCCTTGACGCGCAGCAACTGGTTCCAGTTCTCATCAGCCTTATTACGGGCATCCTCCAGCATAAGCTGCAACTCATCTGTAGATGCTGCAGTGTCTGCCTGATTCTCCTGTATTGCCTCTTTCTCAGTTGCTGCAGCCTTGTCAGCCGCTTCCTGATCTTTAGCCATTTACTTAAATCTCCGAATTCCACATATAAAATAACCTGCAGCCCGGGTAAACCCGTGACGCATCATCTCTAAACTAATCTCCTAATTTGGGGATGGTTATAGCTGTTTCAAGGTCGAACTTAACAATTTTGCCGTCACATCCACAACCGGAATAACCCGGTCATACTCCATGCGTTTCGGACCTATCACTCCCAGCACGCCCACAACCCTATTATTCACCTCGTAGGGGGCGGTAACGATACTGCATTTGTTTAGATGTTGGTAGCCGGATTCCTCTCCGATAAATATTTGCACCCCATCTGCATGCATACATCCATCCAGGAGATGGACTATTTCATGTTTTTCATTAAAGGCATCAAACAGTTGACGCAACCGCTTCATATTTGACAACTCATTGAATTCCATTAAGTTTGTCTGCCCAGCAATCAGGCAGTCAGCACCATTTTGCGCCGGCTCCAAAACCTGCTCGGTCATCTCAATGGCTCTGGCCATAATACGGTTCATATCAGCTCTAGCCTGGCGCATTTCGTTGACCATAGACTCCCTAACCTCGGTTAAACTCTGGCCTGAATAGGTCTGATTGATAAAATTTGCCACCTGCTCCAGCTCTGAAGCTGAATAGGCACGTTTGGTAGTTATGATTCGGTTTATCACCTCTCCAGACCTGGTTACCAGGATAACCATTACGCTATCAGGAGACAGCGGTAGAAACTCAATATGCAGAAAGGAGACTTGATCGCCACGCGGAACCATAACCACACCAGCCATATGGGTCACATCGGATAGCACCTTGGAGGCCGACTCCAGCACCGAGGTAGAAGTCTGATCTTTGACCAGCTGACTCTTGAGACTATCTATTTCAGCCTTATTTAGGTCTTTGAGAGTCAACAGGGAGTCGATAAACATACGATAGCCGTTGACTGTGGGCACCCTGCCGGCAGAGGTGTGGGGAGAGGCAACCAGCCCTACCTCTTCCAGATGGGCCATAATGTTTCTAATGGTAGCAGAACTCAAATCCATGCCAGCATCCTGAGCCAAGGTGCGGGAACCTACCGGCTCACCATCCTTTATATAGCGCTCTATCAGCACTTTCAGAAAATGTTGCGCACGCTCATTAACACTGCTTTGGTTAACGGCTCTTTTATCTGACACATGTCACCTCAAATAAACCTTCTATACATACTATAAATTATCGGCCTGATTAGCATGGAGTCAAGAAAGATAACGCACCCTATTCTAATATGAATCTAGATTTGGAATTACACAGATTATTGTTGGCTGTACACCTGAGCCATGATAAGTTCCATCTTGCGACCAAATGTCGATCCTTTCTGGTAAATAGAGATATGAAACAAGAATTCCGTTCAATCGGGCTTATAGGAAAACATGGCGGCAGCGGCATCCAAGATACCATGCTTAGCCTGAGCGACTTTTTACTCGGCCGTGGACTGAAAGTACTGCTGGAAGAGAATACAGCAAAATATCTGGATGGACATGGTCTACAGACCGCCGATATGGATGAGATTGGCCAGTATTGTGACCTTGCTATTGCGGTTGGTGGTGATGGCACTCTACTGCACACCGCCGACAGCCTATCGGAGTATCAGGTTGCTCTACTCGGAGTAAATATGGGTCGCCTGGGATTCCTCACCGACATCTCCCCCTTCGTCATGTTCGAAGCAATCGGTGATATTCTGGATGGAGAGTACATTGAAGAGAAGCGTACCATGCTTGAGGTAGAGGTAGCTGGTGATATTTTTTGCGCTTTAAATGATGTGGTAATCCATAAATGGAACATCTCACGCATGATTGAGTATGAGACATACGTGAATGGTCAGCTGGTGAATACCCAACGCTCTGACGGTTTTATTATTTCTACCCCCACAGGTTCAACCGCCTACAACCTCTCCTGTGGCGGACCACTGGTCCACCCCAACATGAATGCCAATATACTGGTGCCAATCTGTCCGCACAGTCTAAGCAACAGACCAATAGTGGTAGATGGAGATGCAGAGATTAAGGTTGTGGTCTGCGGCCAAACCACATATAGGGATATACATGTCACCCGTGATGGGCTAAAAACCACCCAGCCTGAAGACGGAACAATCGTAATTAATAAACATCGCAATCCAGTTCGCCTCATCCACCCCACAGACCACGATCACTTCAATACCCTAAGAGTAAAATTAGGTTGGAGTGAAAGCCCGGCTTAGGCTAGACACTAGATTAATAGATGCTGTCTCTCATACACATAAAAGATCTGGCCATTGTCTCCTCACTGGAGCTGGAACTACGTCCCGGCATGACTACCCTCACAGGTGAGACCGGTGCTGGCAAATCGATACTAATAGATGCTCTGGGTCTGGTGTTGGGAGAGCGGGCAGATAACGATATGATCCGAGAAGGAGCAGATCGAGCAGAAATCACCGCTACTCTTGAGATCAGCCAACTGGATGGAGTAAAAAACTGGCTACAGGAAAACTCTCTAGATACTGGTGGCGAATGCATACTGCGCCGAGTATTGTCGCGCTCCTCTAGCTCCAAGGCCTTTATCAACGGCAGTCCGGTACCAGTAAAGCTGCTACAAAATTTAGGAGACCGGCTGGTAGACATCCATGGTCAGCATGCCCACCAATCGCTACTGAAACGAGACCAACAGCGGAAACTGCTGGATGAGTATGCTGATAATCAAAAACTGCTGCAACAGACAGCAGCCATCTTCCAGCAGTGGCGTGAATCACAGGATGAGTTAGACCGATTGAGGAGTGCCTCCAGTGCGCGCAGTGAAAGATTGGAGCTGCTGCGCTACCAAGTCGCTGAACTGAATGAGTTAAAACTGGGAGAGTCAGAACTGGAAGAGCTGGATAGAGACCACGCCAAACTAAGCAACGCAGGCATGCTCAAAAGTGGCTGCGGACTTATCCTCTCTACCCTGTATGATGACGAGGGCGCCATTCAGAGCCAGCTCTCCAGGATTCAGACCGAACTTGAGCAGATGCTCAGCGCCGACCCAGCTCTCTCCGAAGTACACGAAATGCTGGATGGGGCTGTCATTCAGATTCAAGAAGCCACCCACTCCCTGCGTCAATATGCTGATGAAATTGAGCTAGATCCGGCCCAATTGGAGCAGGTGGAACAGCGTCTCAGTGATATCCATGACATTGCCCGCAAATACAGATGCAAACCAGAGGAGATCAATCAAACCAGGTCCACTCTGGAACAGGAGTTGGAGAAGTTGGAACACGCAGGAGTGCATCTAACCGAACTGGAACAGCAAGTAGAAGATAGCCAGGCAAGTTATTTGGAATATGCACAGAAACTGGATGCCAGCAGACACAAGGCGGCTACAGCCCTCTCCAATGAAGTCACCAGCAGTATGAATACTTTGGGTATGCCAGACGGACGCCTAGAGATTGAGATTGAGTCCCTAAACCTAGAAAAGGCCAGCGCCAATGGCCTCAACCGTATTGAGTTCCTGGTTACGGCCAATCCAGGGCAACCAGCAAAACCGCTAGCCAAGGTAGCTTCTGGCGGTGAACTGTCGCGGATCAGCCTAGCCATACAGGTCGCTACAACCCGCTGCTCCGGCACCCCTATCCTGATCTTTGATGAGGTTGACGTAGGCATAGGTGGAGGGACAGCAGAGATTGTGGGAAGACTACTGCGAGAACTTGCAGAGTATCGACAGGTACTCTGTGTGACCCATCTGGCCCAAGTAGCATCCCAGGGCCATAACCATATGCAGGTTACCAAGGGTGGAGAAAACGGATCAGTGCAGAGTGAAGTAATCCAACTGGACGCAGAACAGAGGGTACAGGAGATAGCCCGCATGCTGGGGGGAGTTACAATTACCGACCAAACCCTGGCCCATGCCCAGGAGATGATCTCTAACTCCCAAATCTAGGGAATTCATGATTATTTCTGGATGCTGCAGACTGCGCCCTAAGATGTTCATATTCATGGCGCAAGATGCTAGTTCACCAATTGATCGGAGGTTCCTTAAGCTTTACTAATCTTGCAGGCTGGGTTGTCACAGCGGCCATAGATTACCAGTGTATGATCCTCTATCTCGAAACCGTTTTTCTTGGCAATCTCATGCTGACGCTTTTCGATTACATCATCGGTAAATTCAACCACCTTACCGCACACCACGCACATGATATGGTCGTGATGCTCACCCCGGTTCAGCTCATAAACGGCAAAACCACCCTCAAAATTGTGTCTAGTAACCAGCTCAGCAATCTCAAACTGAGTCAGCACCCGATATACGGTAGCCAGGCTAATCTCCTCTCCCTGCTGCAGTAAAATTTTGTAGAGATCCTCGGCACTTACATGTTGATCACCGCAATTTTCCAGAACTTCCAGAATTTTAACGCGCGGAACCGTAACTTTCAGTCCAGCATCTCTTATCTCTTTATCTTGCAACTAAATCTCTCCTTAAAGGTCTGTTTACGCTATATATCAGCAATAGTGTAAACTGGCCCTAGTGTCTTAATCAGACGAATCGGGTATCATTCGCCAACTAAATTTAATCATACTGGGTTGTTATCTAATGCAAAAGTCTTTAGTCCTCTGGCTCTGTGTCACAAGTCTTACTTTGAGCGGCTGCAACACTCTGCAGGAACTAGGTGATGCTGTGCCAGATGCACTGGGTAAAACCCCACTACTATACCAACCAACTATTCAGCAGGGTAATGTGGTAACCCAGGAGATGGTGGATAAGCTGGAGCCTGGAATGAATAGACGACAGGTTGCCTACGTTCTGGGTACTCCACTGCTGGTAGATGCCTTCCACCAGGATCGCTGGGACTACGTCTACACCAAAGAGGTGGGTGGCGGCACCGACAATAAAACCCATATTGCACTATTTTTTGAGGACGACATTCTGGTACGCATTGATGGCGACTTCCGCCCCGAGCCTAAAAAAGACCCTTTGGCCGATGCACCAGAGACAGTATTCAGCGTACCGGACAATAACAAAAAGGATAAGGGGTTTTTCTCAAGCGCCCTGGAGAGCGTAGGAATAGATACGGATGAAGAAGAGAGTGCCAGCGCAACTGAATCTGAGGAGAATCAACTACCAGAGATGGGGCAAGAGAGCGGAGGCGATCTACCTGAAACGGTAGAAGATGCTCAGGCTGAGGTTTCCCAGGCTGTGGATCAAGCAGATGTGCAACAACAGGCAGTAGAAGAGGCTGAGGTTGTAGAAAAGGCTACAGAAGAGGTAGAACAGAAGCCGGAGGAGGAGAAAGGGCTATTCTCCCGTGCACTTGAGGTTATTGGACTTTAAGCTAGCACCCAGAAAATCGCATGGAGAATATGGCTTCTACGACATTCTGACCGGAAGCCTACGCGCACCCCACTCCCCCGCCCTCTCCTCAAAAACCCCAGCGCATCTGTGGCCACATGAGCTGCATCTTGCTGCTGAATCTAAATTCCAACTTCCAAGCTCATACCAATCACGGGATATCAACAGCTCCCCGCAATTAGCACACCAGGTGCTATCACCTTGTGGATTTCTGGCATTACCGGTATAGGCGTAGTTTACCCCGTTGTTAAGGGCTATCTGCCGCGCCCTGATTAGGGTGCTTACCGGAGTCGAAGGAATATTCTGCATCTTCCAGGCTGGATGAAAGGCGGAAAAATGCATGGGCACATCTGGCCCCAGATTATCTACTACCCAGCTGGTCATCTCCTGCAACTCCCTAGTTGAATCGTTCAAACCGGGTATCAGCAAGGTGGTAAGCTCCAACCAGACATCTGTCTCATGGCGGAGATAGAGCAAAGTATTTAATACAGTGCGCAGCTCTCCACTGCAGTGCGACTGGTAAAACTCTTCGCTAAAGCCCTTTAGATCCACATTTGCAGCATCTATATGGCGAAACAGCTGCTGCCGCGGAGCTGGCAATATATAACCAGCGGTCACAGCTACACTCTTTATCCCAATAGCGTGGCAGGCCTTGGCGGTATCATCGGCATACTCCAAAAAGATTACAGGATCATTGTAGGTAAAGGCGACACTGCGACAGCCTAGCTCTTTTGCCTTGATGGCGATTGCCTCTGGAGTGGCATCCTCGGCCAGAATATCAATCTCGCGAGATTTACTCATATCCCAGTTCTGACAAAACTTACAGGTGAGATTACATCCCGCTGTACCAAAAGATAGAACCGGAGTCCCGGGCAGAAAGTGATTCAGAGGCTTCTTCTCAATAGGATCAACGCAAAAACCGCTAGACCTTCCATAGGTAGTCAGCACCACCTCCCCATGTCGGTTCTCTCGTACAAAGCATAGGCCCTGCTTGCCCTCCTTTATTTTGCAGAATCTAGGACAAACATCACACTGCACCCTACCATCCGGCAAGCTATGCCAATATTTAGTCGGAAAATAGCTTAGATCTACCCCATGATATGCCCCCGCCGTTTATAAACCTGAAACAGTGTTAGATATAAAGTATCGCTCTGTTAATAGGATAGACGGTTCAGGTAATTAATAATGCTTGATTTTCCACCTATCTGATCTAGTTTATTAATGTACAAACAATAATTCACTTAGATCATAACTAAGCATCAGTGAGAAATATATTGGCTACTAAAGTCCAGGCTCCGATCGTTGCTGGCAGTTTCTACCCGGATGACCCGGAGGAGTTGCGCTTGGATGTAAAGCAGTTCATCTCTGCAGCAAACTGTTCTGCATCCAATCCACCTAAAGCATTAATTGCTCCACACGCCGGTTATATCTACTCCGGGCCTGTAGCCGGAACCGCATACGCCCAGCTAGCAAGCGTGGCCGACACTATAAGTAGGGTGGTTCTGCTCGCGCCCTCGCACCGAATTGCGTTTCGTGGAATGGCCCTGAGTAGTGCAGAAGCATTTCGCACTCCGTTGGGTGATTTAGAGGTAGACTCTGATGCCATATCATTGATTGAAAATTTGCCCCAAGTACAGATTTTGGATCAAGCTTTCGCCCAAGAACACAGCCTGGAGGTACATCTGCCTTTCCTGCAAGAAACCCTTACTAATTTCAAAATAGTCCCACTGGTTATCGGAGATGTCGATCCAGCATCAGTGGCTGATGTAATTGATACATTATGGGGAGGAGACGAGACACTTATAGTTGTCAGCTCAGATCTGAGCCACTACCTGGATTATGCGACAGCCAAGGAAGCTGATTCTGCCACCAGCAACGCAATAGAACGGCTACAACCAGACAAGATATCCCACGCACAAGCTTGTGGTGGGACTCCGGTTAAAGGTCTTATTCAGGTTGCATTGCATAAAAACCTTAAAGCTATTACTCTGGACCTGCGTAATTCAGGAGATACAGCTGGACCTAAGGATCGCGTAGTAGGATATGGAGCCTATGCATTCTCATAACCCACCCTCATTAGAGTTTACAGCAGCTGAAAAAGAGCTGCTGCTACAACTAGCCAAGGAGTCTATAGTCCACGGCTTGATTGTAGAGCAGCCTATGCATATAGAAGTCGACAGCTACCCTTCCCACCTGCAAGAGAAGCTAGCTTGCTTTGTCACGCTAAATCTAAATGGTAATTTACGTGGATGCATAGGTCATCTGGAGGCGGTGCAACCGCTGGTAAAAGATGTAGTAGAAAACGCCTTTGCCGCAGCATTTCGTGATCCACGTTTTCCACAACTATCAGAGTCAGAGATGATAGAGCTAGAGTTAGATATTTCCATCCTCTCACCTCCCCATCCAATGGAGTTTGCTTCAGAACAAGACCTTATTACCCAACTGCGTCCTGGCATTGATGGGCTAATACTGAAACATGGGAGATTCGTGGGAACTTTCCTACCTTCTGTTTGGGAATCTCTGCCGGATGCAGAATCATTTCTAACGCAACTTAAGAGAAAGGCAGGCTTGGAAAAAGACTTCTGGGCTAATGATATCCTTATTCAACGCTACACTACTGAGTGTTTTTCAGGTAAGGCGGCAAACGAAACATCTACGGTTTAACACATTTCCCAATAGAACCAGAACCACAAACAGAGCCATCAATCCAGATCGCCTTCGTCAGCTTGGCGCCATTAATCTTTGCACCACCCAGCTTGCTGTTTTTTAGATTGGCATAGCTTAGGTCACTATTGGTTAAATCCACATTGGTCAAATCGGCACCCTGGAGATTTATCCCCTTCATCTTGGCATCTGCAATCTCAGAATAACTAAGATCAGCCCCAGAGAGATCGGCATACTGCATGTCCGCTTTGTTAAAAACGCTTCCAGATAGACGAGCCATACGCAAAACAGTGCTATTTAGAATGGCCCCTTGCAGATTTGCCGATTCATAATCAATCGCACCCAAACGACAGTTGCGCCAGTTAACCCCAGGAGCAGCCTTGGCACTGCAGTCAGGATCGGGAATAGCATCAGGAGAACCTATATACAAACCAACACTTACTGCCACCACGACTAGAACCGAAACGACCATAAATGCCAAGTAAGGTGTTTTACGTTTCTTATACAGCTCTATCAGTTGGCTTTTAGCCAGTTGATGGCGTTTGATCAGCTCCGGCTCTTGCTGCCTTCTCTGCCCTTTGCGTTTATCTCTATACTTTATGTCCTCTGCTTGGTTGCGCCGTTCCACCCCCCTGCGCTCATCCTCAATCATACTCGTCTGCAGCACTTCATACAGCTTACCTTCTGCCGCAGCCTTGCGAATCTCCGGCGGAACCGCCTCAGGCACATCCATGATTCCCTGCCAGCTCTTTTTATCTATGCTTACCTCATCAGATGGCACTACCCGACCCAACAGGAGAAAGCGGCGCAGGGTACCGCCAGGGAATGGACCCTTGATGGTGCCTGACCTACGGACGAACCATAGTTTCTGTTTGTTATCTTTCTCCTGCGCTGCAGGCATCTGGCATCTCCGCTTCTAACTATCTGATTATACTGAATAACAGCAAAGCATCTATACTTATATCGTCAGAACAGTCATACAACTTGAGATAGATGATCAATAAATGTTAACTCTTGCCGCTAAGCTGTTATATAGTCTCTTACACTGTAGTCGTATTTAATGGACATATCCAAACTAACAATCAGCCCCAAATTAACTATTCAACCAACGGTTACATCTGTCTTAAAAAACCTGCAGCCGGGGCAACAGCTTCAAGCCAATGTGCTGGCAGATACCAGTAACAACTTAGTGAAGCTAAAGATTGGAACTACCGAGCTAATTGCCCGTACCCAGGTAGCTCTAAGGGCAGATCAGAAAATAACCCTGGATGTAGTGAAAGCTGGCAATATGCCAGAACTGCGCCTAGTGCGTGCTGCCGAAGTGCGCAGCTATCAGGCAGATGTATTGCGCTCAATTTTGCCGAAACAGCTACCGATGCAGCGTCTATATGCCAATCTCCAAGCAGTGTACTCCAATATCCTGCGTAGCCTGCCCCAGTCCGTAGCTGATCCCAAGCTACAACAGCCTGGCGCACCACTGCTGCCACAACACAGCCCTACAGCCACAGCTCAAGCACCGGCTGGTACCAGTGACAAAGAGCTGCTACAGATACTACAGAATCTCACAGCTAAGGGCGCACAAACCCCGTTGGCAGATAAGGTTGGCCCCAACCTCATTCAGACAGCAAGAGGTATCCTTGCCGCCGTTATTCCAAACTCTGGCAACATATCACCCGCCCAACTACGTCAGGCCATACTAGGCTATGGACTATTCATGGAGGCTCAACTGGCAGCGGGACAGCCCCCAGGAACCAGCTTCAAAGGCGATCTGTTACAACTTTTATTTCAGATAGGAAATCTACTGCAACTAAACAAACAGCAGTTACCAACCCAACAACCCGCAACGACCCAAGCCAATAATACCTCACAGACAGATAGCGGGTTTGTAAAACTACTGGAGATACTGTTTAGACACGCTGAAGGCAGTCTGGCCAGGGTTCACCTGAATCAGCTAGCCTCTCTACCTGCAGATGAAGGCAATCGACAGGTTTGGCAGTTTGAGGTTCCAGTAAAACACCAGGACCATGTAGATAGCTTTCTAATTCGGCTAGAGCAGGAGCAGGCAAGAAACAAGGGAGATGACACTAAACCCATCTGGTATGTAACCCTCAGTTTCGATATAGAACCGCTCGGACCAGTAAAGGCCAAGATATCCATGCATGAAAATGAAGTATCAACCATATTCCTGGCTGAAAAGGCGGAAAGTGCTGAGCTGCTAAATAAGCGCATGGCTGAACTGAGCAAGGCCTTCACCGATTCCGGCCTGAGTGTGGGAAAACTGCTTGCCAGTCACGGCGATGCACAGCCGGAAAAACCACAACACAGCATAAACACGTCACTACTGGATGAGAAAGCATGAGTGAAGAGAATAGAACCAACTCAGATGTTGCAGTGGCCCTGCTCTACGATGGAGAGAATGCTCCACGCATAACCGCCAAAGGGCGTGGCGAGCTGGCAGAACAGATATTAGCCCTGGCTGAAGAGTATGGTGTACCCCTGCATGGTGATGCAGAGCTTGCTGCCCTATTGAGCCAGATACCACTGGGCGATGAGATTCCTGAATCACTCTATGTTGCTATCGCTCATGTAATCTCATTTGCCTATATCGCTTCCGGGAAGTTTCCACCAGGGTTTGAGAAGCCGGTATAGATATTCAATACTCTGGGCATAAAAAGCGAACCGCTAATAAACTCGAAGTAATAATTTTTTACAGCGCAATGCTTGTTGGTTGCTGCGACTAGCTCGTAGATAGCAAGGAAAACCACCTGACACAAAACAATTCCTCACAGATGTTCGGGCTTTTATATTTGGCGTTCCGATGACATCACTCATACCTACCAATGGACAATTCAGCGCATAGGAAGTAGAGTTGTAATCAGGAATTTTGATCCTCCAACGTTAGTTGGTGAGCGGTGAAAAATAATAACAACTGTCAGCATAGGGCAAACACCTCTTATGAATAAAAAACCCTGGTATCAACGCCTGCACCTTCGTCCTATTTTCCCCCTACTGATGCTCGCAGGCCTGTTCACATTCATTGTCTACAACCATATTGTCACTGAGGATAAACTGCGCGCCAAGGTGGTAATGGAGCCTGACTGTGAAGACCTGTTGATGAATAAGCTGAAAATTCAGGATGATGGACTTGATGGTTACTATATCCGCGCGGTAAAGCGTGGATGTAACATCTTTAGCAATCCGCAGAAACATGCCAGCCGCTACGTGCGGGCAAATATCCGCTGCAAGGATTGCCATCTTGAACTAGGGATGCGCGCAGAGACAGCCCCCATCGGCCAAGCTTGGGTACAATCTGATAAATATGATCCGGTAACCGGCATTATCCTCTCATACGAGCTGCGCACCATGCAGTGCTTCATAAACTCCAGCAATGGTTTCAAGCCCAATATCCTAGACAGCGTAATTCAGGACCTAAAGGTCTACGGGCGCTATTTAGCATTCAAGCAGGGACTGCGCGAAGGAGTGGAGTATCCGGAGCGACGCTTTACCAAGGTACCACCCACTGGTGAGGGGGATGACTACCTACGCGGCAAGGTGCTCTTCGAGAAAAAGTGCGCCATGTGCCACGGCAAGCAGGGATTTGGAGTAACGGCAAAAGATGGTAGCGTGATCTTTCCTTCACTAGCCGGCCCCGGTGCCTGGAACACCGATTCACGTATGTTTAACGAAGCAATTACCCTGGCTGCCATAATCAAGACCACCATGCCAGCACATGAACGCGGTATCTTAACAGACACCCAAGCACGTGATATCGCCGCCTATCTGGTAACTATGCCCCGTCCCGCCGGCAATAAGAAAGGCGTGATAGCTGCTGCAAGGCAACAGCTGATCATGCGAACCATGCCGCCACTGTTTAACCTAATCGAAAAATGGAAAGCGAAGGATAAAGCGCAGTGAAAAAAGATATACTCCAGCGCGTAATACCCTCTCTGCTGCCTGGCTTGAATCTGGCCATTGTAGTCCTGCCGCAGGCCATCGCCTTCTCCATTCTGGCCGGGGTTCCACCCCACTTTGGGATCTATTGCGCGATCTACGGCGTATTAATCACCTCACTGGTGAACCCGTCTTCGCGCTTCCATGGAGGCCCTAACTCCAGTATGTCTGTAGCCATGGGAGTGGCGTTACTGCCCTATGCCCCACAGTTTGGAAATGAGTATATGGGGTATGCCCTTTCACTGGCGGTCATGGTTGGCATCGTACAGCTACTTTTTGTTGTAGTGCGTCCTCTCTCCCGGCTATTAGACTTCATGAGCGAAGCTGTGGTCTCAGGTATTATTTTTGGTATTGGCCTTTTTCTAATCTTCAAGTCGATCGCCCCCTTTGGCGGACTGCCGCTCAATACCCAGGTAGAATGGCCCTTAATCATCACTTGGCAAACCTTTTTGTCTGTATCCGAGTATGGCAACATCTTTGCCATCGAGGTCGGTTTTGTCACATTGGCAGTAGGCATAATTATCCGCTCAATTCCCAGTTTGAGAGGATGGTATTTGATTGGCGGACTTATCGCTGGAACCCTCTACTCTATCTATCTAAACCAAACCTACGGTGGCATATCTGTTACCCTGCTGGAGCAGGTGGGTAATCTGAACTTGCGTATGCTATGGCCATCTGTGCCTACATTCTCTTCCGATGCACTGCCGGACCTGCTTTCCTTGATTCCCTCAGCAATCGCCATCGCCATGCTGGGCATTTTTCAGACTGCTGCAATCATGCGCCAAACGCGACGCATCACAGGAAAAATGATTCACACCAGACAAGCTGTTCTCGCTGATTCCATCACCAATTTGGTGGCAGGATTTATCTCCGCCCTACCCAGCTGTGGATC
The DNA here is from genome assembly GCA_050291725.1 of Sedimenticolaceae bacterium. Taxonomy (GTDB): domain Bacteria; phylum Pseudomonadota; class Gammaproteobacteria; order Chromatiales; family Chromatiaceae; genus JAAGZL01. The sequence continues at coordinate 4,513 of JBNKKH010000031.1, read as the reverse complement.
ATTCAACCGCGTTGCTCTGCTCCATGCCTTCAAGACGCGAAGCTCATTAGCCCCGGCTTTTTCCGCACTGTTTCTTGGCATACTGATCGTGCTGGCTAAAGACATAATTGCCATAATCCCGATCTCCTCCATGGCAGCTCTCATTATGTTGGTGGGGGCAAATATGCTACGAATATCTGATATACGCCACCTCTTTAAGTCTCCCACGGAGATGGTGGTTTTTCTCTCGGCGTTTGCCTCGGTGCACATCTTCGGTTTACTCAATGCAGCACTGATCGGCGCCACCTTTGCATTTATCGATTGGGTTTGGCATAAAGCGCATCCATACGTAAAAATAGAGGGTAATAGAGTATCAATCTTGGGCGATCTTTATTATGCGTCACTAGACTATGTGGAGCCTAAGATTTACGATTTACTGCATCACTACCCAGAGATAGAGATCGACCTAACTCGCACCCATTATATAGATGCTGAAGCAAGCCGTTGGCTGTCAGAAATGGGCGATGGTCGCGGCTGCCATATCCACTTCCGGCTATATTCGCGTCAACGCAGGGTGCTGCACTGTTTGAGTCACATTGCTGGGGTAGCAGATGACCGGATAGAACTTCTGACGACCTAAAGCGTTGGGTTGTCGTGGAATTAATGATTCGCGGAACTGGACCTGTCTTTACGTAGCAGCTGAGTAAATTCCTCCGCAGGCATAGGCCTTGCGAACAGATAGCCTTGCAGCATGTCGCATCCATGCTCGATAAGAAATTGTTTCTGCTGCTCTGTTTCCACCCCTTCTGCTATCACCTTCATACCCAGGCCCTTGGCCATGCCAATAATAGTAAGTACGATAGATTCCGTAGCTTTATCTTCGCCTATCTTAGATACAAAACTACGATCAATCTTGAGTATGTTGGCACTGAGTCGCGTGAGATAGCTCAGTGAAGAGAAACCAGTTCCAAAATCATCAATAGCTATTTCCACCCTCTTTTCCTGGAACTGCTTAAACATTTGAATCGCTCTTTCCGGCTTTTCCATCAACGTGCTTTCCGTAAGCTCCAGTGATAACAGAGCCGGGTCGATACCGTGCTTATCCAGTATGCTAAAAAAGTGGTTGGGGAAATCTGGATTGCTCAGCTGTCTAGCAGAGACATTTATACCCACAATTAGGGGGCCAGCCAACTGCTGCCAATACTCCAGTTGAGAACAGACCGCCTCCAATACCAAGTCACCCACATTACTAATCAGACCGCTGCTCTCAGCAACGCCGATAAAGGTATCCGGGATTATATTCTCATCTTTAGCATGCCAACGAATAAGAGCTTCGGCGCCAATGATACCACCGCCGTGAACATCAATAATCGGCTGAAAATAGGGTAACAGCTCGTTATTTTGTATACCCTTCCGTAGGTTATTGGTCATACGCATACGTTCTACGACTTCACGTTGCCGATCCGCACTATAGAAAGCATAACCACCCTTGTCTTGCTCTTTTGCTCGATACACAGCCATATCAGCGGCACGGATCATATCCTCCGCACTGCTGCTGGTCTCTTCAGTGGTAACGATACCAATACTGGCAGTAAGAAAAAGTTGGTTGCCGAGGACTTCAAATGGTTTCTGCATTAACAGCAGGATCTCTTGGGCCATATCTTCTGGCCTGACTGGGTTCACGCTACCGTCCACCAGCAAGGCAAATTCATCACCGCCCAACCTGGTGATCATAACATCGTCAGTAAAATTACTACGTAATCTATTTGCAACCTCCGCTAAAACCTGGTCGCCAGTATCATGACCCAGACTGTCATTAATATCGCGGAAGTCATCCAGATCGAGAAGGAGCACAGAGACAGTGGCATCATTTTTTTTGTTACTGTCTAAGACACTGCCCAGATGCTTATTAAATTCACTCCAATTTACCAAACCAGTTAGTTGGTCTATTGACATCAATGAAACCAAGCGCTGCTCAGACTTTTTCTGCTCCGTTATATCCCGAAATACAACAATCGCCCCGAACACATCTCCAAGTTCATCGGTCAGGGCGGAAGCGGTAAATTCAACCGGTATTGGATCATCAGACTTGCGATTAAAAAGGTAATTATCTGAGTAAAACTCACCGCCTTCTTTACAAACAGTGTAGATAGGCGACTGACTCCATGCCTCAGAGTTTTCAACCATACCCGGCACCACCTGCTCAAGTGATACCAACTCCTTTTCAGTAAATCCAAGTTGGGATACTGCAGCGGGATTGGCACAACCAATTGTTCCCTCCAAATTCACGCAAAATGTGCCTTCCTTTACAACTGATAGTATCGCTGCAAGCTGCTGGTAGTTTTGTTCTAAGCTCTTGGATAGTTGTCGCAAGGCTACATGTGTCTGGGTGCGAGCCAGCACCTCTTCACGCTGAACTGGCTTACGTATGTAATCCACGCCACCAACCTCAAAGCCTTTTTTTAGATCAGCTATATCTGTCTTTGCGGTAATAAAAATGACCGGAATATCTCGATAATCTGGATTTTGCTTCAGCCAGGTACAGGTTTCATAGCCATCGATACCCGGCATCATAACATCCAGCAGTATCAGGTCCGGCTGCAACAGAGGTACCACTCGTTGTGCAGACTCTCCAGAGGTAGCAATACCGATGTCATACTCTAACGGCTCGAGAATATCGACCAGTAGATCCAGGTTTTCTGGATTATCATCAACTATAAGCACACGTGGCCGCTGAGCCGCATCACTCATATGCCACCTCTTGTAATAATTTCATAACTCCTTTCATGTCATATCTGGATATAGGTTGTTCCAACTGCTCCGCAAAGCGCCGCTCATCCTCAGAACCCATTTTCATGCGGACGACCTCAGCCTTAAGTGCAGTCAACATATGTATATCGGCAGCCTGCTTCAATCTCTCCCAGGTAAATTGGGGAATAGAAATATCATGCACTGACACCTTTTCGGTTTCAGTCACCACCGATTTTGCATCCCGTTGAAACTTTACATCTAGGTGTTTTTCCATCGATTGGAAAATATCCTCCAGACGGAACGGTTTTTGAATATAACCGTCAAAGCCCATGTCGAGATAACCCTGAATATCTACTTTGTTGATAGAGGAGTTGGAGGCAGATATGGCAATACACACTGGTTCTTTGCCGTGGATCTCTCGGAGCTGCCGCACCGCATCGATCCCACCCATTACTGGCATGCGGATATCCATCCAAACAATATCCGGCTGCTGCTCGTCAATCTTTTGCAATGCAACAAGACCATTTTCTGCTGTATCCACTTCTACACCAGAGTTCTCAAGTAGCTGTGACAATACAATTCGGTTATCTGCCACGTCATCCACTACCAGTGCATACAAAGATCGTTCTGACAGCAACTTATAACTGGTTCCCCAATCTGGCTCTGTCACCATATTGTCGCCAGTACTACTCATCTCCAGTGTCACACTAAAGAAAAAGCGTGCACCTTTGCCAATTTCTGATTCGAGCTGCAGCTTTCCACCCATAATCGCCACGTGGCGCCGTGAGATACTCAACCCCAACCCAGAGCCCCCTTTCCGCAACCCCTCATCGGATTGCTTAAATGGATCAAAGATAGTTTTCTGGGCCTCCGGCGCAATGCCTTCACCGGTATCAGATATCTCAAAGTAAAACCGGTTTCCATCTTGTCTCACAGTAAGCCTGACTTCACCAACATCTGTAAACTTGACCGCATTTCCCAGCAAATTGTAGAGCACCTGCCGCAGTTTTCCTGCATCGCCAAACAGTAGATCGGTATGTTCAACATCCATATCCAAAACCAGCTGCACATCTTTTTCCCGGCAGCGGATATCCAATACGCTAACCAATCCATTAACCAGCTTCTCTAATGAAAACTCCTCTTCCTGCAACTCTTCCGCACCGGCCTCAATCTTAGAGATATCAATGATGTTAGTAATCAGTTGCAACAGGTGGCTGCCGGCATTGGCGATAGAATTGAGTTGAGGTCGACATCTATCAGGGACATCTGATGAACTCTGAAGCAGTTGCACATAACCCAATACCGCATTCAACGGAGTGCGTATCTCATGGGTCATGTTGGCGAGGAAAGAGCTCTTCGCACGATTAGCGCTCTCTGCCTTCTCTTTGGCAAGCATCAACTCGTGATTGATCCGTTCAGAGTAGATGGTGTGATAGACAGCAAATGCCAAAAGAAGAGCCAGTAGTCCCAGCACCGGCCAGTATTTGGCCAACACATCCAGCAGACCAAATTCACCGAAGTTTTCATAAGGGCCAAAGCGTATTGCCTTGTACATCTCATGTACTGAGTTGTAGTTGCCTGGCACCTCCCAGCCGGCGTTTTTTCCAGACCTTGCTGCCGGATGATCTTCCGGCAAGGACAATAATGCCTTTGCAACCTGTTTACCCAACCCTTCTGGAGTACGGGTTGTGCGGGAGAAGGCCCACTCCGGATACAACTTTGTGCTTAGACGGAACGGAAAGCCTTTGACGCTCCTCTCCTGAACCAGACGAAAATCTGCGAT
>JBNKKH010000030.1:0-55890 GCA_050291725.1 Sedimenticolaceae bacterium | reverse complement strand
AGAGAGTGAACTGAAGGGCTATGCAATTCGTATTCGTGATGGCCTGTTGGATGCGGGTATTGATCGGGTGACCATGACCGGTACTCGCGAGGAGGAGATTAAGGTTATGGTGCCAGAGCGTATGCTTGCTCGCTATGACCTCACTATGGATGAGATCGCTGCTGCTATCAAACGAGATACCAGGGATAGACCTGCAGGTAGCCTGCGGGGTGGACTGGATCGGTCAGTGCATGGAGTAGGGCGAGCAGATACAGCAGAAGAGATTGGGGAAATTATTCTGCGTTCTGGTAAGAGTGGTGAACGATTGGTGCTCAACCGAGTGGCGAAGGTGGAGGATACCTTTAATTCTGATCAGGTGCGGGGGTTGCATCAAGGCACATCAGCTATCCGCCTGGAGATACAGCGTACTCCTTTAGCAGACACTCTGAAGACAAATGAAATACTGCACAGCTATGTTGAGAAAGCCCGTAACAGGTTTCCGCAAGATCTTTCAATTGAACTGTTCGATGTTCAGGCCTCCTATCTGCAAGAAAGAATCAATCTGCTTTATATGAACGGACTGCAGGGGCTGGCTATCGTGATGGTGGTGCTGTTTCTGTTTCTCAATGCCCGCATAGCATTTTGGGTTGCCTTCGGTATTCCAGTGGCCTTGATGGCTACTTTTGCCGTTATGTGGATGACCGGCCAAAGTATCAATATGTTTTCCCTGTTTGCCTTGATGTTGGCGCTGGGCATTATTGTGGATGATGCCATCGTGGTTGGTGAGCATACCGCGAGCTTACGTGAAGACGGCGTGCCAATTAAACAGGCTGTGGAAAGCGGAGCTGTACGTATGTCAGCGCCAGTAATGGCAGCTACCTTAACCACTATTGTCGCTTTTCTGCCTACAATGTTTTTTACCGGGCGTGTAGGTGATATGTTGCATGGGCTGCCACTAGTGGTAACTGCAGCTCTTGTTGCTAGCCTGCTTGAATGTTTCTTTATTTTGCCTTCCCATCTACGTCATGCCTTATCCCATAGCGGCAGTCAAAGCAATTTTCGGCTTGAGTTTGATCGACGCTTTAGTAATTTCAGAGATAAAGTGTTCGGGCCATTAGTAGACTTTGTTATTGTCTGGCGTTATGCGGTGTTGGCGGCGGTGGTGGCGTTACTATTGATTAGTCTCTCCATCGTTATGAGTGGAAAGTTGCGTTTTAACTTCTTTCCTTCACCGGAGGCAGAGTATGTCTCTGTCGGAATAACAATGCAGGCTGGCACTTCCCGTGATAAGACCCTAGAAGCTTTGGCGATTATTGAAGATAGCCTTAGTAAGGCTGAATATCGACTGGGTAAAGGCAAGCAGCTTGTTGAGGTTACCTTCTCCTGGTTAGGACAACTTGGGTACTCATCTGGTGATCATCTGGCTCAGCTGGATGTTCAGCTAACTCCATCAGAGAAACGCAGCGTACGTACCAATGAGATAGTACGTACCTGGAAAAGTATGGTGCCATCCATTCCTGGTCTTGCCAGCTTCTCTATCGGCGTACGCCGTCATGGCGGCGCGCCGCAGGATTTAGAACTGCACCTGCAGGGAGATGATGCCTACAGCTTGAAAACTGCCGCACTGGAAATTGAGAGCCTGCTCTCATCTATCCCTGGAGTGCAGGCAGTTAGTGATAATCTACCTTGGGGTAAACGTGATGTGGCTATTCGTCTAACTCAGCGTGGCAGAATGCTGGGATTCACCATTGATGATGTAACCTCACAGGTGCAACAGTCACTGGAGGGACAAATAGTACGCAGGTTTGCCCGCCGTTCCGAAGAGGTGGTGATTCGTATTCAACGTGAGCGTAGCGTGCATGGTATGCAAGCCCTGCGTGAAATGCGTATCGCTGGTCCTGGAGGGATTTATGTTCCCCTACGGGACATTGCCAACCTGGAAGAGAAATCGGCCTTCTCTACAATCATGCGCCGCGATGGCAGAACCAATATCACGGTAGGCGCTGATCTTGATGGTAAAGTGCTGACCCTGGTAGAGGCGCGTAGAGCGTTGAAGCAGGCCGGGCTTAATGAAGTGATAAAACGTCATGGCGTAGAGCTTAACGTTGGCGGTGGTATGCGCGAGCAGAGTGATGGCTTTTCCGATCTGCAGCATGGCTCCTTAATTGCATTTGTTTTGATCTATATCGTATTGGCCTGGGTGTTTGCCAGCTATGCGCGTCCACTCATCGTTATGATCATCATCCCCTTTGGTATTGTTGGTGTGGTGCTTGGACATCTAGTAATGGGCCAGAGTTTGACTATGCTTAGCCTGGTTGGGCTTCTTGGTCTGTCCGGGATAATAGTTAATGACTCTATTATTCTGGTTTCCCGAGCAGATGAGCGGGTGGCTGCGGGTGAAAGTATGCAGGCGGCTGCGGCAGGGGCGGCGCGCGATAGGCTGCGTGCTGTGGTACTCACATCGCTTACAACTATTGGTGGGTTAACTCCGCTTATGTTCGAAACATCCATTCAGGCCCAGTTTCTACTCCCAATGGCAATTACTATTGTCTTTGGATTGGCTATGGCTACGTTTCTGGTTCTACTGCTGGTGCCGGTGGTCTACGCTATATTGGACGATATTCATTCAATGAGGCCTTTAGTGTTGTCTAAGCAGAGTTAGGGCGACACAAACTTAGTGGTACGCTGGAATAAAAGCAGGCTTCGACAACTTTAGGAGTGTCATAGCAGATTAATTGCTACTTGGTTATCACTACCAGCGTTTATAAAATCTCTCTTCTGTCTTAAAGCGGTACTTTTCAGTACTTGGTCTTATTGATTTCTATTCACCTAACCCATTAGGCATAGCGTCAGCCAGGTGTAGAAAGTTATCCATGCGTTGTTGCGAGATATGGCCATCTTCTACGGCCTGCTTAATAGCGCATCCTGGTTCTTGTAGATGTTGGCAATCATTGAATTGGCAATGACCAAGGAAGGGTCGAAATTCCCTAAAGCCGTTTTCCAGTTCACTGCGGCTGAGCTTTAGTAGTCGAAAGCTTCTCACCCCGGGTGAATCGATCAATTCTCCGCCAGCGGGGAGGGAGTAACAGGTACTGGCAGACGTGGTGTGGCGGCCCAAGTTGGTTGCTTCCGATAATCTTCCTACCTGGAGATCGATATCCGGCAGCAGGGCGTTGATGATGGAGGATTTACCTACACCGGATTGACCCACCAGGATAGAAGTTTCACCTCGCAGGCGTTCTACCATGGGGTCCAAGCCATGATTGGTATGGGCGCTGATATGTGCTACTGCATAGCCGATATCTTCATACAGCTGAATGCGCCGACTGAACTGCTCCCCTTTCTCTCCTTGGATGAGGTCAAACTTATTGATGGCAATAAGGGCTGGTACTCCAATGGTCTCGGCAGTTACCAGGTATTGGTCAACCAGATATTCACTCGGTTCAGGTTCCGGTGCCACTACTATTACCAATAGAGTGATGTTGGCTGCCAGGGGCTTTTCCCGTCCACTATAGTCAGGCCTTGCTAAGACAGAGCTTCTCTCCAGACACGCGGTGACAACGCCGTTGCCTTGCTCCGTGGCTTGCCAGACTACCCGATCACCACAAACGATATGGCCTATATTTTGCCGCGATAGACAGTGGTGGATGTTGCCTTCAGAGTCAGCCACTGCCAGATTTTGACCATGTCTGGCAATTACTCTACCTGCCATGGGACTATCTTCATCATGCTGTTCCAGCGATTTCTCTGTGCGTTTGGCTAGACGTTCACGCCGCTTTTCCTGGATCCGCTGGATATGCTGTTTCTGTTTTTGCGTGAGTTTGCGTTGAGCCATAGGTTAACTATTTGAAGTTGTAGAACTCATTGTTGAGATACTCAGTCACGCTCTCTATCTCTTCGTCAAACCAAGCGAGTTGCAGTTGTGAAACACACATATGTACCTGGGTGGAGAGTTTGTCTTTAGATGTCACCTTGCGTTCTGCTCTGGTGTAGAGCTCTGGTTTATGGCAGGAGAGACAGTTATCCACATGCAGTTTTTTCCCCGTGGTAGCTGTTGTCTCCCCAGCATGGACAGTTGCTGTTACTAAACAGATTGCTGCTATAGCAATATATTTTTTCATTGTTAGCTTCTCCCTATAGCTTGGATGAAAGATAAGCAACCCTTACTGGAGCTGGTGGATGGCTGTCATGAAACGCAGAGTAGAGTGGGTCTGGGGTTAAGGTGCTAGCGTTCTCCTTGTAGAGTTTGACCAGGGCGGTGATCATCGGTTCTGCTCCTGCCTGTTCCACCGCGTAGTCGTCCGCCTCGAACTCATGTTTGCGCTGCATTTTCGCCATCAAAGGGTGCAGAAACTGGCTGAATACTGGAGTTGCCAGCATAAACAGTATTAAGGCTATGGGGTTGGATTCTGTGGTTACTCCCAGGCCATTGAAAAACCAGTGCTGCTCTATCAACCAGGAGAGTAGACCCAATCCAAGTAGAGAGCTGAGCATCATGATAATCAGGCCCTTATAGATATGGCGATGCTTGAAGTGACCAAGTTCGTGGGCCAGTACTGCCTCCATCTCGTCTGTTTCCAGGTGTTTTAGCAGCGTGTCGAAAAAGACAATGCGTTTGTTTTTCCCCAGGCCAGTAAAGTAGGCATTGCCGTGGCTGGAGCGTTTCGATCCGTCCATTACAAAAATACCATTGCTGGTAAAGCCACAGCGGTCCAGCAGTTGCTGGATACGCTGGCGCATATCTGCATCATCTAGCGGAGAGAATTTATTAAATAGTGGTGCAATCAGGGTAGGGTAGGCCCAACTCATAAATAGAGTAAAACAGGTCCAAAAGACCCAGGCTAAAAGCCACCAGAGATTACCTGCGCTTTGCATGAGCCAGAGGACAATCCAGATTACCGGCACTCCCAGCAGGAGCGAGAGCATTAGCTGCATAACCAGGTCTTTAAAAAACTGGGATGGCGTGGTGCGGTTAAAGCCGAAACTGTTTTCTAGCACAAAGGTGCGATATATAGAGAAGGGGAGGTCCAGTATGCCTGAGAGTATGAAAATAGAGAGAATAATCCCAGTGCCAGTCAGCAGTGGATCAATATCCAATGCCATAAGATTCCACATATTTTGGATTAACTGAATGCCGCCTCCCAAGGTCCATGCCAAGAGTAGGGCCGAGCCAAACAGCAACTCTTTGGACCACAGCTTAATCTGGGCCAATGTATAGTCGGCCGCAGTATGATGCTGCTCGAGGGAGACATAGTCGCTGAAAGCCTCTGGCACCTTGGCGCGATGGGCAATCACATGTTTGCGTTGGCGCAACATTAGCCAGAACTCTAGCACAAGTCCGCAAACCAAAGCAGTAATAAAAAGATAGCTAAACCAGTTCATAGGGTATAAGGATACATCTGTAGAGACCCTTCTGCTAGAATCAGTTGCATTGCACACCCATAACAAACAAGGAATTACGCATGGACCAAGATGCAAGCAACCTTATTTGGATAGACTTAGAGATGACCGGTTTGGATACCTTGAATGACTGGATTATTGAGATTGCAACCATAGTCACAGATGCAAATCTCAACATCCTGGCCGAAGGGCCCATGCTGGCAATTCATCAGCCAGATAGGGTTATGAACGGCATGGATGAGTGGAATACCGAACAGCACGGAAAATCTGGTTTGACTGAGCGGGTCAAGCAGAGCAGTTATGACACCGCAAAGGCAGAGCGGGAGACTATAGAGTTCTTAGAGCAGTATGTGCCCAAGGGGGCATCGCCAATGTGCGGTAACAGCATTTGCCAGGATAGGCGTTTTATGGCCAGACTTATGCCAGATCTGGAGGAGTTCTTTCACTACCGCAACCTGGATGTGAGTACTCTGAAAGAGTTAGCCAAGCGTTGGGCGCCAGATGTGGCCAAAGGTGTGGTTAAACAGGGGAAACATCTGGCTTTGGATGATATTCGTGACTCCATAAACGAATTGGCTTATTACCGAGACAATTTCCTAAAGAGCGTGTATTAGTATATGCTTATGGATAAATATCCCTCTATAAATATCGAGAGGTAGGGATTGGAATGGTTAAGTATGTAGGAGTACATCACCCGGCTTTTGGTACTTGTGACCTGGATGGCACTATCCGCTTCTGGCGTGATCTGCTGGGAATGAAGCTGGTTTATACCACCAACGAAGGCACTGGGCGCCAGGTGTTTTTCCATGTGGGCGGAGATAACTACATTGTTTTCTTTGAGTGGCCTAATGCAGTCTGTCTCCCATATCGTCGTCATGGGGAGCCCAAGTCGGGTGAGCAGGCCTTTGATCATGTCTCTATTCAAGTTGCAGATGAAGAGCAGCTGTGGGAGATCATGAGCCGCCTGGATGCTGCCGAAATGCCAGCAGCAGATATTGTAGATCACGGCTTCTGCCGCTCCCTCTACAGCTACGATCCAAATAAGATCCCTATTGAGTTCCTCTGTATGCGTAAAGATGTGGATCTAAAGTCAAATCCGGTATTTGCCGACCCAGAACCTTTGCCTGCCATGCAAGATGGGGTAGATCCGGTTCCCGGTAACTGGCCAGATCCAGAGGAGATTCCTCTCGATGAGCGCGAGATAAATCCAGGGGCAAGTTTTAACGATTTCCCGCAGCCAGATGATTGATTTGCAATAACCCTGTAATTACCAACAAAATTACTGTGATATTTGTCAATGCATGGTTTAAGCCTGCTGCTTTAACATGCAGGTCATAGTTGTAAGACCAAAAATTTGGAGTAATCAGATGGATCAAGAATCAAGACTTAAACACTTTCCCGTTGCCTTTTTTGCCACGGTTATGGGTATGTCTGGCCTAACCTTGGCTTGGGAGAAATCCCACTCGGTACTACAGATGCCGGCTATTATCTCAAAGGCCTTGATGTTATTTACCGTATGTTTATTCGTTGTGCTGGCTGGTTTCTTTCTGCTTAAGCTGATGCGTTACCCAGGTGCAGTTTTGAAAGACTTGGCTCATCCTATTAAACTGAGTTTTTTCCCCACCATATCAATTAGTTTTATTCTTCTGAGTATCTGTACCCTGCACGATTATAAAACTATCTCGTTTGGTCTGTGGGCGGTAGGCAGTATTGCCCACCTGTTGTTTACCCTCTATGTATTGCAGGCGTGGATGCATCATGAGCACTTTGAAATTCACCATTCAAATCCTGCTTGGTTTATCCCTATAGTTGGTAATATCCTGGTGCCGATTGCTGGCGTTACCCACGGTTATTTCGAAGTGTCCAGTTTCTTCTTTAGTCTGGGGATGCTGTTCTGGATAGTGTTTCTGGCAATTATCTTCAATCGGATTATCTTCCATCAGCCACTGCCAGGTAAGTTGTTGCCAACCCTGTTTATTCTCATAGCTCCACCTGCTATCGGTTTTATATCCTATGTGAAATTAAATGGTGATGTGGATATGTTTGCTCGGGTGCTCTATTACTCGGCGCTATTTCTTACCCTGCTACTGTTTACCCAGATGCCGCGTTTCACCAAAATTAAATTTTTCCTCTCCTGGTGGGCCTACTCGTTCCCTATGGCGGCCATCACTATCGCTACTTTGCTGATGTATCAGAAGACTGGATATGTCTGGTTTAAGTTTATTGGGTTTGGGCTGCTTGGCATAGTTACCCTGCTGATATCTTTACTGCTGTACAAGACAGTAAAGGCAATAAGTATGCGGGGTATTTGTGTGGATGAGGGCTGATGAGGCCTGTGTAGATTAATGATAAATGGATAAATTTACGAGAAATTATTCTATCTTCCTGGGGGTGGTGGTTCTACTCTTCCTGGTCTGGGCGCTGTATGAAGATCCGGCGGTATCTGAGCTGAATGAACTGTTGCAGCAGGATCAGATTGTATCCAGCTATCCATACAAATTCCATGTGCTAAGGGTAGAGAATGAAGTGGCGGTAATTAGTTCACCACGCAATAGTATGTTTCCTATGCACAAGGCCCTGGGCATAATTTTCCCGCGCCTGGCAAATCGTTCCCAGGATAATCCAGATCTGATGCAGGCTCAGCAAGAGATGGCAAGAGTACAGAAGCAGGCCAAGCGCATTGTGATGGAGTCAGGGAAGGTTGAGAGAGTAAGATGGGAACTGGATCGCGAATGGCTTTCCAGTCGTGGCATTACGCCTTGATGTTGGTTATTTGCCTGCTTTGTGGCGGTTGAGGGCCCAGGCCACATGTTCCTGCACCAATTCTGAGGCGTGATTTTGTCTCGTTTTCAGCGCGTTAATGATCTGTTCTGAGCTTTCCGCATTACCCAGGGCTACTGCTATATTACGCATCCAGCACTCGTAACCCAATCTTCTTATGGGGGATCCCTCCATTCGCTGGAGAAACTCATCTTCACTCCAGGCAAACAGATCGACAAGTTCTGGTGCGTCCAGTCCATTTCTGGGCATGAAATCCTGCTCCTTGGTGGGCTCGACAAAGAGGTTCCATTGGCATGCAAGCAGACAGTCGTCACACCCATAGATGCGGTTGCCGATGAGCGGTCGCAGTTCTACTGGAATAGATCCTCTGAACTCAACGGTGAGGTATGAAATACAGCGTCTGGCATCCAGTACATAAGGGGCTACTATGGCTTGAGTAGGGCAGGCAACCATGCAGTTGTCACAGCTACCACAGTGGTTTTCAGATTCGCTATCCTGTGGCAGGGGCAGGTTGGTATATATCTCACCCAGAAAAAACCAGGATGCTGTAGAACGGCTCACCAACAGGCTATTCCTGCCGACCCAACCTAGTCCCGCTTTGGTGGCCAAGGGCTTTTCCATGACAGGTGCGGAGTCGGTAAAGATTCTATAGTTATATTCCCCGATCTCCTCTTGGATGCGCTGGGCTAGTTTCTGCAACCTATTACGCATCACCTTGTGATAATCACGGCCTAGGGCGTAACGTGAAATGTAGCCGAGATTTTGCGTGGCAAGAACTGTCTTTGGGTTGGTATCTGGCGGTAGATAATCCATTCTGGCGGATATAACGCTTATGGTGCCTGGTATCAATTCATCTGGTCGACTGCGTTTTCGGCCGTGGCGTGCCATGTACTCCATATCTCCATGTCGTCCTGCATCCAGCCACTCATCCAGATGTCTTTCCGCTTGCTTTAGTGTGATGTTTGCTATGCCGACCTTTTGGAAGCCTAGTTCTTGGCCCCAGAGTTTTATAGATTGCGCCAACTGCAGGTAATCATCACTTTTCATAGCGGTTGAACTATAGCATTGATTAACGCTGTAGGGGGCAATGACCAGCTGAGATTGTGCCACATGCTTTGATTACTCCCACCAAACGGTAAATCTCAGATACAATTCCCTGGAATAGTTTGAATGGAGCCTACTGGATCTGTATGAAAACAATGAAACTGAATGAAACCCTCCCGCTAGACCTCTACCGTGCTGAACAGGTGCGGGAGTTGGATCGTACTGCTATTGAGGATTTCGCCATACCTGGTCTCACCCTAATGGAGAGGGCGGGCAGTGCCTCATACAAGCTGCTGCGTACAAAATGGCCTGAGGCTCAGGATATAACCGTAGTTTGCGGAACCGGCAATAACGGCGGTGACGGCTTTGTGGTTGCCAGATTGGCCCTACAGGATGGCATTGCAGTGCGAGTGTTGCAGTTGGGCGATTCTAATAAGCTTTCGGGAGATGCCAAACGCAATGCCGATGCCTTCATAGCTCTGGGTGGTGAGGTTATCCCCTACGAGTCTGTGCCGGAGCAGACCGAGGTGATTGTGGATGGAGTATTTGGCACTGGTCTGGAGCGGGAAGTAACCGGCCTCTGGGCTGAAGCGTTGATTACAATCAATGAGCACTGGGCGCCGGTATTGGCCTTGGATATCCCGTCTGGACTGCACTCTGACAGCGGTAAAGTGTTGGGGGTTGCGGTAAAAGCGGATGCCAGCATCAGTTTTATCGGCCTGAAGCAGGGGCTGTTTACTGGAGATGGTCCTGAGCAGTGTGGAGAGCTCCATTTTGCTGATCTGGAGGTTCCGTCCGCAGTCTACTCTGAGCAAACTCCATCCGCATCCAGGGTTAGTTGGGATGGGCTTTCCGGGCACCTTGCCCCTAGAAGCAGAACCGCCCATAAAGGTAGTTTTGGTCACCTGCTGGTCATAGGCGGTGCACCAGGGTTTTCCGGTGCCGTTCGCATGGCGGCAGAGGCGGCAGCTAGGTGTGGTGCCGGGTTAGTCTCGGTTGCTACCAGTCCGGAACATGCTGCACAGCTGAATATGTTGCGCCCTGAGCTTATGTGTCATGGCGTAGATGGGCCGCAACAGTTAAGACCACTGCTGCAAAGAGCTAGTGTGGTGGCCATCGGTCCTGGCTTGGGTAGCTCAAACTGGGCTCAGGGTCTTTTGGGATATGTATTAGAGTGCAAACTACCCATGGTGTTGGATGCAGATGCTCTAAATCTCCTGGCCTATGAACCTATGCAGAGGGGTGACTGGATATTGACCCCCCATCCTGGTGAGGCGGCGCGCCTGCTCAACTGTAGTGTCGCGGAGATTCAGTCAGATCGCTTTTTGAGCGTGCGTAAACTTCAGCTTAAATATGGTGGTGTTGCTGTATTGAAGGGGGCGGGGACACTTATCCAGGCAGGAGAAGAGCGGGCAAGTTATATCTGTACAGATGGCAATCCAGGCATGGCCAGCGGGGGGATGGGAGATGTGCTAACCGGGGTGATAGGATCTCTCTTAGCCCAGGGTTATGCTCCAGAACTGGCGGCCAGCATGGGGGTGTGTCTCCATGCCAAATCCGCTGATATTGAAGCAAAAAAAGGGGAGCGTGGCCTGCTGGCAGCCGATCTTATGCCTACTATCAGAGAGCTTATCAATCCAGAGCTGGTTGAATGCTAAAGCTTCACAGCAATAGCCCAGAGCAGCAGGAAGAGCTGGGAGCTGCCCTGGCAGCTGGGTGTCCGCAGGGCAGCATAATCTATCTGCAGGGCAATCTGGGTGCGGGTAAGACCACCCTGGTGCGCGGTTTTATGCATGCTCTTGGTCACCGCGGGGCAGTAAAAAGTCCAACCTATACCTTGATGGAGCCTTACCATATAGGTCAGGCCAGCTTTTGTCATATAGATTTATACCGGCTGGCAGATGCGGAAGAGCTGGAGTATCTAGGCCTGCGCGATCTTATGGAGGAGGGAGCTACCCTTTTGGTGGAGTGGCCAGAGCATGGTCAGGGCGAGCTGCCAGCGCCAGATCTGCTGATACAGATAGATCATCTAGCTCAAGGTCGGAGTTTGCAGCTCACAGCCGAAACCGAGAGGGGAGAACAGCTTCTGAAGGGCGTAACTGAGCGATTTGTGTAAAATCTTAATAATTGAATAGAGAAAGATCGGCTATCTTCAAGAAAACACTGGAAAAAATGTTTATTGCATGCTAGTTTTAATGGTGTATCGATACTATTTTTTGTGATGGTTGATGAAAATGAACAAGATTGCCGTCATCCTGTTGTTGCTGGTTAGTTTTAGCCTCCAGGCAGGGCAGACTGAAATCAACAGTCTGCGGCTCTGGAGCGCCCCTGATCACACCAGATTGGTGTTTGACGTCAGCGATAGCATACAACACCGTATGTTTGCCCTGAGCAATCCCGATCGCCTGGTAATCGATTTCAGTGACGCCAAGCTGAAAACATCCATATCTAACTTTACCGGTAAAGACCGTTTTGTAAAAAACATCAGAAGTGGGCCACGGGGAGAGGGCGGCCTGCGCATAGTCCTTGACCTCAAATCCAGAATTAATCCCAGGATTTTTGCATTGGCCCCTAATCGTGAATATGGCCATCGTCTGGTTCTGGACCTGATTGACACCAAATCTGTAGATTCTGTTACTCCAGTAAATGAGACGCCGGTCAAGCAGGTAGTATCTAAGAAGAAGACGCTGAAGAAACAGCCGGCTAGAGATGTTGTGGTAGCCATAGATGCCGGCCATGGAGGAGAAGATCCAGGCGCAATAGGTAGACGCGGAACCAAAGAGAAGGATGTGGTTCTATCCATTGCCAAGAAACTGGCTGCCTTGATAAAAAAGGAAAAAGGGATGCGTCCGGTGTTGATCCGTAATGGCGATTACTACCTGAGGCTGAGAAAACGTTCTGCCCTGGCCCGTAAGCATAAGGCCGATCTGTTCATCTCTATCCATGCAGACGCATTCAGAGACAGGCGTGCTCGCGGCTCATCTGTTTTTACCCTGTCTAACAAAGGAGCTTCCAGTGAGGCTGCCCGTTGGCTGGCTGAGCGGGAAAACAGCGCCGACCTAATTGGTGGTGTTGAGTTGAAAGATAAAGATGATGTTCTGGCGTCCGTGCTGCTTGATCTCTCCCAGACCGGTACCAGACAGGTCAGTCATGACGTGGCTGATAGAGTGCTTAAGAAGATGGGACGGGTAGGAAAGATGCATCATAGAAGTGTTCAGAAGGCTGGTTTTGCTGTGCTGAAATCGCCTGATGTTCCTTCAATTCTGGTGGAGACTGCCTTCATCAGTAACCCGGTAGAAGAGAGCAAACTGAGAAGCTACTCGCACCAGAATAAATTAGCCAAGTCGATTCTTTCCGGAATAAAAGACTATTTTTACTCCAATCCGCCGCCAGGAACTCTGCTGGCGCAAAAGCTAAGACCGGAAAGTGATGTAACTCGTAAACATGTTATAAGTAGCGGAGACACCCTGGGTATGATTGCCAAACAGTATCAGGTAAGCGTACATGGCCTACGTGATGCAAATGGTATCTCTGGTGATCAGATAAGAGTAGGTCAGGTCTTACAGATCCCTTGAGAATCCACGCTCTACCTTCACAGCTGATAAATCAGATCGCTGCTGGCGAGGTAGTCGAGCGCCCGGCCTCCGTGGTAAAGGAGTTGTTGGAGAATAGCCTAGATGCTGGAGCTAGCAGGATTGAGGTCGATGTTGAGCAGGGTGGCATCAAGCTTATCAGGATTAGGGATAACGGCTGCGGCATATTTAAAGATGATCTGAAGCTGGCCCTCTCCCGTCATGCAACCAGTAAGATTGATAGCTTACAGGCTCTCGAGCAGGTATCCAGTCTTGGTTTCAGAGGTGAGGCACTGCCCAGTATTGCATCTGTCTCTCGTCTTACCATGACTTCAAGGCAGCAAGAGGCTGAAGCCGCCTGGAGCGTAAGTGGTGCTGATGACGCATCAGAGCCAGCCCCTGCAGCTCATCCGGTGGGCACAACCATTGAGGTGCGAGACCTATTTTATAACACCCCAGCTCGACGTAAATTCCTCAAAGCAGAACGCACAGAGTTTGGCCATATTGACTCCCTTATTAAAAGGATTGCATTGAGCCGTTTCGATGTGGGGTTTGTGCTGCGCCATAATCAGAAAGAGATTATCTCCTTAGCGCAGGCTACAACAGACACTGAAAAGGCTAAGCGTGTAAGCAGACTGCTGGGTGCGGCATTTTTAGAAAACTCGCTCTATATTGAGATGGATGCTGCAGGAATGCGTCTTTCCGGTTGGATTGCTAATCCAACCTTTAATCGCAGTCAGGCAGATATGCAGTATTTCTATGTGAATGGTCGTATGGTGCGAGATAAGGTGGTGAGTCACGGGGTACGACAGGCCTATCAAGATGTTCTCTATCACGGTCGGCACCCGGCCTATGTTCTGTTTATGCAGTTGAATCCAGCCCTGGTGGATGTGAATGTGCATCCAGCTAAATATGAGGTGCGCTTTCGCGAGAGCCGTCAGGTGCATGATTTTATCTTTCGAACTCTGCAAAAGGGGTTGGCTGAGACGGTTTCTGAACAATCGGCTGCTACCCATGGCCAGTTTGCAACTGAAGCTCTTAGTTCACCTGATCAGCCGCAAGCGTCTCCTCACTCCAGCTTTGAACCAAGGCCGCTTAGTCTGCAGATCGCGGAAGGCAGGGGCGGTTACCAGGCATCATTTCAAGCCCAGCAACCACTCAGTGAAGCAGCAACTGAAACCTCTGACCACAGCGGAATGCCGCCACTTGGTTTTGCTCTGGCACAGCTGCAGGGGGTCTACATTCTGGCCCAGAACAGGTCAGGTCTGGTGCTGGTAGATATGCATGCTGCCCATGAACGTATTGTGTATGAGCGTTTTAAACAGAGCTTTGAGGATTCAGGCATTACCTCTCAGCCCCTGTTGGTGCCGGTAACTGTTGCTCTCTCCGAGAGAGAGGCTGAGCTTGCGGAAAAAGATAAAGAGCTTCTTGCCGAGCTTGGTCTGGAGGTGGATCGACTGGATAAAGAGAAGTTGGTAGTACGCTCAATTCCAGCCATTCTGCAGGGAGCTGACCCGGAACAGCTATTGCGTGATCTGTTGTCAGACATGATCGAACACGGAACCTCAGAGCGTATTCGCCAAGAGATAAATGCAGTGTTGGCCGGCATGGCTTGTCATGGCTCGGTTCGAGCTAATCGCAAACTAACTCTAGATGAGATGAATGCGCTACTGCGGGATATGGAAAAGACCGAGCGTATCGGACAATGTAACCACGGCCGTCCAACCTGGGTGCAGTTGAGCATGGATGAACTGGATCGACTGTTCCTGCGCGGTCAGTAACAGAATATGAATAGCAAAACGAATATGCCAAAGCAGGCAGTGATCTTTCTAATGGGTCCCACTGCATCTGGAAAAACCGATCTTGCTATTGATCTGGTGCAGGAGCTGCCTTGTGAAATCATAAGTGTAGATTCTGCTCTGGTATATCGGGAAATGAATATTGGCACTGCTAAGCCCACGGCGGAAGAGCTGGCTAAGGCACCTCATCGACTTATTAATATATGTGATCCCATTGAGAGCTACTCAGCAGCTAGATTCCGTCAGGATGCACTACATGAAATTGAGCAGATTCATGCACAAGGAGGTATACCGCTGCTAGTGGGTGGCACTATGCTCTATTTTCGGGCGCTGCAGTATGGCTTGTCTGAAATGCCAGAGGCAGATCCAGGCATAAGGGCTAAGCTAGATGCCGATATAAAAGAGCATGGTGTAGTTGCGTTGCATGCAAGATTGCAGCAAGTAGATCCAACAGCAGCAGGGCGGATCAGTCCCAATGATCCTCAAAGAATTCAGCGTGCTCTGGAGGTGTATGAGCTGACCGGAACTCCCCTTTCTGAACTACAGAATAGTAATGGTGAACCAAAGCTTCCTTTCCCTGTCATAAAGTTAGTACGCGCCCCTGCAGAGAGGTCGGTTTTGCATACTAGGATTGAAAGCAGGTTTCATAAAATGCTGGAGCAGGGCTTTGAAGACGAGGTTAAGGGCCTTTTGCAGAAATGGGACTTGGACCACGAAATGCCTTCAATGCGTTTAGTAGGATACAGACAGATGTTGCGTTATCTGCAGGGCGAGTACACCTTCGATCAGATGGTAGAGAGAGGCATAATTGCCACCCGCCAACTGGCAAAAAGGCAGTTTACCTGGCTGAGGTCAGAAAAAGGTGCCAACTGGTTGAATGAGGAGAAAGGAAATGTTTTGGATCAGGCCTTGAAAATAGTTTCCAGGCCCATATCTTAAGCTTATCAGTAAATATATAGCCATGTGCTACACTTTATTATTCAGGAAGATGGAGTGAGTGTGCACATAATTTAGAAGTTCCGGCTCAGTTGGGTCGTATATATAAAAAATAAGGAGAAAACAATGTCAAAAGGGCAAAGCCTACAAGACCCTTTTCTTAACGCGCTGAGAAAAGAACGGGTGCCGGTTTCGATATTTTTGGTAAATGGGATCAAATTGCAGGGACAGATCGATTCCTTTGACCAGTTTGTAGTGTTGCTGAAGAATAGTGTGAATCAAATGGTATACAAGCATGCTATATCCACCATTGTTCCGGCACGCAATATTCGCATTCCAACCGCACATGACAGCCAGCCAGAACCAGGAAATTTCTAATTCTGAATATTGGGTACTGCAGTGCAGTACCCATATCCCCACCTAATGTTTGAACGTCCCGATACCGGTGAGCGCGCTATCCTGGTTCACCAGGATGTTGGTGTGCGCTTTGATCCAGAACAGCTTAACGAATTCACCGATCTGGTCATTTCTGCAGGAGCAGAGCCGCTGGCTACAGTTGTGGGTAGCAGGCAATCTCCAGATCCGCGTTACTTTATCGGGCGCGGTAAGGTGGAAGAGATTGTGGATGCCATAGCAGCAGCCGAGGCTGAGGTGGTTATTTTTAATCACGATCTCTCTCCCAGTCAGGAGCGTAATTTAGAGTCAGCTTTTAAGTGCCGGGTTGTGGATAGAACTGGCTTGATCTTAGATATATTTGCCCAGCGCGCTCGCTCATTTGAGGGTAAGCTGCAGGTAGAGCTGGCTCAGTTGCGGCATCTATCTACCCGCTTGGTCCGTGGTTGGACCCATCTGGAGCGGCAGAAGGGCGGTATCGGGTTAAGAGGTCCTGGTGAGACTCAGCTTGAGACCGATCGCAGACTGTTGAATAACCGCATAGCTCAAATCAACAAGCGTCTGGAGAAGGTGAATAGTCAGCGCGAGCAAGGTCGTAGGTCTAGGAACAAGGCAGAAGTCCCTACCGTCTCACTAGTGGGATATACCAATGCTGGTAAATCCACCCTATTTAATATCTTAACCGACTCAGGTGTGTATGCTGCTGACCAGCTATTCGCTACTCTGGACCCAACTCTACGCAGAGTAGAGCTTCCAGGAGAGGGAGCGGTGGTATTGGCGGATACAGTGGGTTTTATCTCTCATCTGCCTCATGAGTTGGTTGCCGCATTTAAATCTACTCTTCAGGAGACAGTATTAGCTGGTCTATTGCTACATGTCATCGACTGCTCTAGTCCGCAACGGGCAGAATATATTGCGGAGGTTAACTCTGTATTGGATCAAATAGGTGCAAGTGATATACCCCAGATCGAAATCTACAACAAGGTAGATATTGTGGATGGAGAGGGGCCCCGGGTGGAGCGGGGAGACGACGGTTTGGTTAAAAGAGTGTGGCTCTCTGCCAAGGACGGAGTAGGTATCGATCTTTTGCAAAATGCCCTAGCAGAGTTTTTTCATAAGGATCATGTGCGGCGTAGGGTTCATTTAGGGCCTGAAGATGGTCGTTTGCGCTCCAAGCTCTATCAGCTGGCAAAGATCTTATCTGAGGAGAATTTAGAACAGGGAGGTTGGGAGATGGAGATAGATCTGCCCAGGCACGAATATGAGCGCCTGGTTAGTAGAGAACAAGAGTTGGAAAGTAGGTTGATTGCCTAAGAAATCCAGCTTTTTAGTTGAAATAAGCTAAATTCGCTCCATATAGACAGATAATAAGCTTCGATCTAGGTGTGTGAGTGTAGATGTTGCTCGATACAGCTACTATTTAGGTTCATTTTATTAAACATGCAGGATAGAATTAGCCCATTTCGCGGTCAAACCGCATAACTGAATAATCACAGGAGTAGTAAATGGCCTGGAACGAACCCGGTGGGGATAAAGATCCCTGGGGCGGTAATGGTAAAGATCAGGGGCCACCTGATCTGGATGAAGTAGTAAAGAAGCTCAATGACAAGATGGGCGGACTATTCGGCGGTGGACGTAAATCAGGTGGCGGTTCAGGAGCTGATGGCGGCGATGCGGGTCCAAGTTCAGCCGGAATTGGTATGGTTGTCGTAATCGGTTTTCTGGTGTGGTTGGCAAGCGGAATCTATATCATCGAACCGGCTCAACGTGGTGTAATCCTGCGTTTCGGTGCTTATCAGGAGATGACCGACCCCGGTCCGCACTGGCATCTGCCGTTCCCCATAGAGACAGTCAGAAAGTTCAATGTGGATGAGATATCCTCTTTCCGGCATCAGGCGTTGATGTTGACTAGGGACGAGAACATCGTAGATATCGAGCTTACTGTGCAGTCCAAGATTCAGGATGCATCAGACTACTGGTTCCAGGATCAGGATCCGGATAAGACCATGCGTGATGCCACCGAGACTGCGGTGCGTGAAACCATTGGCAAGAATAAGTTGGACTTTATCCTTACCGAAGGTCGTAGCGCCATCGCAGATCGCATAAAAAACCGTGTTCAGGAGTTGCTGAATGGTTATCGAACCGGTATCGAGATTATAGGCATCAATATGCAACCGGCTAAGCCGCCAGAGCAGGTTAAGAGCGCCTTCGACGATGCCATCAAGGCACGTGAGGACAAGGAGAAGAAAGAGAACAAGGCTCAGGCATATTCTAATGAGGTTATACCAGTGGCACGTGGTAATGCTGCACGCAAGTTGGCTGATGCTAACGCCTATAAAGAGAGAGTTATTGCTGAGGCCGAGGGTGAGGCCAGCCGCTTCTTAGCGGTGCTGACAGAGTATGAGAAGGCCCCTGAGGTAACCCGTCAGAGGCTCTATCTGGATACCATTGAAAATGTACTGAGTAAGACCAATAAGGTGATTATGGATACGGATGCGGGTAACAGTCTGATGTATCTGCCTCTGGATAAACTTATTCAGCAAGGTATTAAGCCATCTAGCAGTGGTGTTCCAACCCCGATTACTGATCAAGCCAGAAGGAAGGCGGAACAGCTCCAGCGTGAAGTAACTCGTGGCAGGAGGGTCCGCTAATGTTAACAAAAAAATTAGGAATACTTATTATCGCCGGATTGGCTGTTATAGGTGTATCGCTCTCTGCATTTACCGTAAAACAGTGGGAGCTAGCCATTAAGCTGCGTTTGGGTGAGATCGTTGATTCAGACTACAAACCTGGCCTGCACTGGTTAGTTCCATTTGTAAATAACGTCAAGATATTCGATGGACGTATTCAGACCTTGGACGCCAGACCGGAACGTTTCCTTACCATTGAAAAGAAGGACGTGATCGTAGATTCCTTCGTTAAATGGCGTATCGCAAATATTGGGCAGTACTATCGTTCCACTGGTGGTAATCCTATCCGAGCCACCTCCCTGTTGGCCGAGCGTATTAACGCTAGCCTGCGTGATGAGTTTGGTAAACGCACCATTGTCGAGGTGGTATCTGGTGAGCGCGCCGAGATCATGGCCCTGCTGACCAAAGATGCAGACGAGAAGGCCAGTGAACTGGGTGTGGAGGTCATTGATGTAAGGATCAAACGTATCGATCTACCTACCGAGGTAAGTGGCTCGGTGTATGAGCGTATGCGTGCTGAGCGTGAACGGGTTGCCCGCGACCTGAGGGCGAAGGGTGATGAAGCTGCTGAAAGGATAACTGCTGAAGCAGATCGCCAACGCACTGTTATTCTGGCAAATGCCTTTAAAAAAGCCGAGACACTGCGCGGTGAGGGTGATGCCAAGGCGGCGGCTATATATGCCAAGGCCTATGAGACTAACAGCGAGTTCTACGCCTTCTACAGAAGTCTATCTGCCTATCGTTCAGTATTTTCCAACAGTGGAAATATGATGGTGATTAAGCCGGATTCTGAGTTCTTCAAATATTTTAATGAGAAGAACAAAGGGCAATAGGGTCGCTGATTGTAATGTTGCATGAATAAATCAGCCGGGCGGTATACGCCCGGCTTTTTCGTGTAACAATATGTACACAAGCGGCAAATGGGAGGCTTTATGTGGCAAGATCTACTTGCTGCACTGGCGCTGGTACTAGTGATTGAGGGAATTATCCCTTTCATAAATCCAGGTGCCATGCGCAATATAATGCGAACTATGAGTGAGATGGACAACAGATCCCTGCGCATCAGCGGTTTGGTTAGTATGGTGCTTGGAGTGGTTATGCTCTATCTTGTTCACTGATAATCCAAACAGGTTTATACCATGCAAAGAGAAAACTGGTTACTGCCAGAAGGCGTAGATGAAGTATTGCCACCTCAGGCCACAGTGGTGGAGCAATTGCGGCGGGATATCCTGGATCTATATGCCAGCTGGGGCTATAAACTTATTTTTCCACCATTTTTGGAGTACCTGGAGTCTCTGCATATAAATAGTGGCGGCGATCTAGACCTGAAGACATTCAAGGTTATTGACCAGATAACCGGGCGTACCTTGGGTATTAGGGCTGATATCACCACTCAAGCAGCTAGAATTGATGCCCATAAATTGCGGGATGAGAACCCAACTCGCCTCTGTTATGCAGGCACTGTTTTGCATACCAAGAGTGATGGCTTTGCCGGTTCGCGCGCGCCTCTGCAGGCAGGGGCTGAGCTCTATGGTCACTCAGGGGTGGAGAGCGATCTGGAGATAATCTGCTTGATGATGGAGACCCTAAAGCTTGCTGGTCTTCAGGATATCTATATTGACCTGGGCCATGTGGGAATATTTCGTGGATTGGTTCGACAGGCCGGTATCTCAGCTCAGAGCGAGATGGAGTTGTTTGATGCCTTGCAGCGCAAATCTGTTCCAGAAATTAAAGAGCTGATCAACCAGCTTGATATCGATAAGCAGGCGGCAGCAATGCTTATAGCTCTGCCGGAGTTGTGTGGCGAAGATGCTTTGGATAGAGCTAATGATATGTTTTCTCAAGCAAATAGTGATGTAAAAAATGCGCTGAATGAACTTATTCATCTTGCAGAACTGGTGAAAAAGCGCATGCCAGAGCTGCCTCTGCACTTTGATCTGTCTGAGCTGCGTGGCTATCACTACCATACTGGTGTGGTGTTTGCTGCCTTTGTTCCTGGCCTAGGGCAAGAGGTGGCCAGAGGCGGACGCTATGATGATATTGGTGCAGCCTTTGGCCGGGCTCGTCCCGCCTGCGGTTTTAGTTCTGATCTGAAGCTGTTGATGCGACTGAATAAAAGTGTGGAGCAAACCGTCAATAATGGTATATTTGCTCCTTGGTCAGACGATCCTAGCCAGCACCAGATAGTTGAAAATCTGCGAAAAGAAGGGAAAATGGTGGTTATGGGTTTGCCAGGACAGGCTGGATCTGCTGAGGATATGGGCTGTAGTGCACTTTTGTCACTCCAGGGTAATGAGTGGGTTGTGACTGCTGTTTAGTAGCTCAAAAACAATCATAAAAGATATTCACATTTAGAGAATCAAATTATGGGTAGAAATGTCGTAGTTATCGGCACTCAATGGGGTGACGAGGGCAAAGGTAAGATTGTAGACCTGCTTACCGATCGTGCGGAGGCTGTAGTTCGCTTTCAGGGTGGACACAATGCTGGGCATACGTTGGTTATCGACGGTGAGAAGACTGTTTTGCATCTGATTCCTTCAGGCATACTGCGTGAAAATGTGCGTTGCCTGATTGGCAACGGGGTAGTGCTGTCCCCCGATGCTCTGTTAACAGAAGTGGATAAACTGGAACAGAACGGTGTGCCTGTAACATCCCGTCTCGGCATCAGTGAATCTTGCCCATTGATTCTGCCTTATCATATTGCCCTGGATCAGGCTCGAGAGGCTGCCCGTGGCAACAAGGCGATTGGTACTACCGGACGCGGTATCGGCCCTACCTATGAGGACAAGGTATCTCGCCGTGGCATACGTTTGGGTGAGTTGCAGGATACAGAGCGCTTTAAGGAGCGTCTGCGCGAGGTCATGGACTACCACAACTTCGCCCTGGAACACTACTTCAAGGCCGATCCTGTGGATTATAACCAGGTATTGGATCAAACCCTGGCCCAGGCAGAACGCATTCTACCCATGCTGGAAGATGTTACAGGTACCCTGCATCAGATGAGAGCTGCTGGCCAAAACATCATGTTTGAGGGCGCTCAGGGTGCGCTACTGGATATCGATCATGGCACCTATCCCTATGTGACCTCATCTACCACTACTGCCGGTGGTGCCGCTAGTGGCAGTGGCATGGGTCCATGTCATCTAGATTACATTCTGGGTATTGTTAAGGCTTACACCACCAGAGTGGGTGGCGGACCATTCCCTACCGAACTATTCGATGAGGTTGGTGATCATCTTGGCACTAAAGGTCATGAGTTTGGTGCTACTACTGGACGTCAGCGTCGTTGCGGTTGGCTGGATATGGTTTCATTGAACCGTTCACTACAGATCAACAGCGTTACCGGCATCTGTATTACCAAACTGGATGTCATGGATGGACTAGACAGTATCAAGGTTTGCGTAGGCTACAAGCTAGATGGCAAAGAGATTGATATTCCACCAGTTGGGGCCAACCTTATCGAGAAGTGTGAGCCAGTTTATATTGAAGTTCCTGGTTGGAGCGAATCCACCGTGGGCACTAAGAGTTATGATGACTTGCCGGCTGCGGCTCAGGCCTATCTACAAAAGATAGAAGAGCTTAGTGGTCTACCCATTGATGTCATATCTACTGGTCCAGATCGTGCCGAGACCTTGATTGTGCGTAATCCATTTGATGGTTGATATCTGTTTTGGTTAGCTTTGTCTGAGGAAATAGATAATACCGAGGAGTCTAGCAGGGAGTTCTGGCTGCAACGCTGGCGGGAGGGAGATATCGGCTGGCATCACCAAGAGATCAATCCGCATCTGTTGTCGTTCTGGCATACCTTAGGTATGGACCAGAACTCCTTGGTGCTTGTTCCGCTTTGTGGCAAGAGTAGGGATATGATCTGGTTGGCACAGCAAGGATATTCCATCGTTGGGGTGGAGATCAGCGAAATTGCCGTGAGTGGGTTTTTCTCCAATCAAGATCTGATTGCCAAGCGTAGTAACCTAGGGTCATTCCAGCAGTTTCAGGCTGAACCTTATACTCTGCTGTGTGGCGACATATTTCAGCTTAAATCGCATCATGTTAAACAGGTAAATGCGGTGTATGATCGCGCTTCCCTAGTAGCGCTGGATTCCAAGCAGCGTAAGGCCTACGCCAAACTGCTCGGGGAAATTCTGCCTAGCGGCTGTTCAGTTCTGCTGGTAGCAATGGATTATCCCCAGAAGGAGATGAGAGGACCACCCTATGCAGTAACAGATAATGAGGTAGAGGAACTGTTTGCTGACAACTTCCAAGTAACTCATCTGCACGCATTGGACCTGCTCAAGGATACAGAAAGATATAGTGGCAAGGGGCTAAGTAGATTGTCAGAGAACATCTACAAACTGCAGCGAAACTAGTTTGAGATTGATAACATATCCATATAGCAATAACCGGTAGATGATCTTCTATGAGCGCTTTCTCACTCTCTAGCAAAATGGTCGGATTTGTCCTCCTGGCATTATGTTTTTCCACACCGCTCCAGGCCACTTCCCGAGCCGATACAGAAAAGCTGTTTGCCACATGGCTGCAGAAGGAACTATGGCCAGATGCTAAGGATAAAGGAGTAGCAAAGTCCACCTTCAATCAGGCCCTGTCAGGGATCAAACTGAACTGGAAACTACCTGACCTGGTGCCACCCGGAACCAAGCCTCCAGCTAAGCTTGAGCAGAGTCAGGCTGAGTTCCGTTCCCCCGGAGCATATTTTAATCAGAAGCGTCTGCAGAGGCTGACTGACTACGGTTCTGGGCTCTCCCAAAAGTGGGCCAACACAATTGGCCGCATTGAGAAGCGCTATGGTGTACCTGGCCGCATTCTTGTGGCGATTTGGGGTAAGGAGACCAGCTATGGTCGGGCCAAGCTGACCAATTCTGCGCTGAGGGTGTTAGCCACCAAGGCCTTTATGTCTACTCGCAAGGAGCTGTTTCGCAAGGAACTGCTGGCAGCACTGCAGATACTACAAAAGGGGTATATTAAACAAGGAGATATGCGTAGCTCCTGGGCCGGTGCAATGGGGCAACCCCAGTTCATGCCATCTGTCTATCTCAAATATGCCGTGGATTTCGATGGAGATGGCCGCAGAGATATCTGGAACTCAGTCCCGGATACTCTGGCTTCCATAGCCAACTATCTGGCGAAA
Organism: Sedimenticolaceae bacterium; assembly: GCA_050291725.1. Taxonomy (GTDB): domain Bacteria; phylum Pseudomonadota; class Gammaproteobacteria; order Chromatiales; family Chromatiaceae; genus JAAGZL01. The sequence goes on along the minus strand of JBNKKH010000030.1, from coordinate 32,150 downwards.
TCCGGTTGGCAGCGGGGTCGGGATTGGGGGTATGAGGCGTCTATGTCATCCAAGGTGTTTTGTGGTCAGGAAGGACCAGACAGGGCGCTACCTATTGCTAAATGGGTAGATCAGGGTATAGGGCGCATCAACGGTAAGCCGTTTCCAAGACATGAGTTGCCGGCCAAGGGGATGCTGCTGGTGCCTGCAGGTATTTATGGTCCTAAATTTGTGGTTACTCCCAACTTTTATGTGTTGAAGGAGTATAACAATTCAGATCTTTATGCCCTCTATATCGGTAATCTAGCCGATCGCATGGCTTATGGTTCAGGGCCATTCAAGGAGCAATGGGGAGATGTAGGCAGGCTACTGCGTTCAGATGTTGCCCGTATGCAGCGTAGGTTGGAACAAGAGGGGTATGACGTGGGTGGTGCTGATGGACTGCCCGGATACAAAACCCGGCGTTCTATTGGTGAGTGGCAACGGAAAAATGGCTTAAAGCAGAGCTGTTTCCCTACCTCTGGCCTGGTGTCGAAACTACGTTAGTCCGCAACTGAGATCAGTGCGGTTGGCAGCTCCTCCAGATCTTTTCTCTATGCGTACACTTAATACCTTGCCCTTCTTTGCATAAATAACATCTTGCGCCAGATATCACGTCCGAAGAGGGCATGGATTATCACCGCCCCAATATGAATTATTAAATAGGCTGGGATCAATCCCTCACCTATCTCGTGGATTTCCTTAATAAAGTGCATGAAACCACTAGCACGTTTGCCTGGTTCAAGAAGAAAGAACATAAGAGCGCCAGTTGTTGCCATCCAGGCGAATATGACGAGCCCCGTAGCATTGATAAGGCCAGATATTCCCTGATGCGCATCTCGCCTAGGTTTTCTGAAAAGAAAAACGCACATTAATCCTTCAAATGCCAGACGCATTCGTTCCTTTGTGTAAGGTACCCAATTTATAAAACGTGCAGAATCAGCCCCAACTAATCCGTATAAAATTCTGATGAGAATGAATAGGGCAAGGCCTATCCCCAGCCATTTATGCAGAATATAGTCAGAATAATCCAGTTTCTTATAATCATCTGCACCATCGCCAGTTAAGTACGCTGACAGCCCAAGAAACATTATGCCAAGATGGATTCCTCTTGTAGGAATATCTATTTTGCCGGATAAAAATAGTGCTTTGTTATTGTCTTGCGTATGATCCGTGGTTTTGCTTTGTTTGCTACTTCTCATTTATTACATCTCATGCCTAGGTTTAGGCACAATTCTAGCTGTCTAACCTTAAATAAATCTGAAAATCAGAATAAATCACTACTGCTTGTGTAATAAATATTATCAAGTAGGAGATATAGCAGTAGGAGAATAGGCAAAGGTTATTGTTCCCCATGACTATATGGAATCAAGATATTGTTTTTACTACATCTCGCACTGCAGTTGTCAGCTCTTCCAACTCTTGCTCGTTGATTATGTATGGAGGCATAAGGTAAATCAGCTTGCCAAAAGGCCGCACCCATACCCCTTCATCCACCAGTGCCGGTTGTACTACCTGCATATCCACCGGGTTTTTCATCTCTACTACGCCGATTGCTCCCAGCACCCTAACATCTGCAACCTGGGACAGCTCTTTGCACGGCCCAAGGCCACGCATTAGCCCCAGCTCTATCTTCTTTATACGTACATGCCAGGGAGACTCTGTTAATAGATGGAGACTGGCAATGGCGGCAGAGCAGGCCAGGGGGTTGGCCATGAAGGTTGGGCCATGCATGAACTGTCCCGGTTGGCCGTTGGATATGGTTTCGCTGATTTCACGAGTTGTAAGGGTGGCCGCCAATGTCATATAACCACCGGTAAGGGCCTTGCCGACACACATTATGTCGGGTGCTATTCCAGCATGTTCGCAGGCAAACATCTTACCGGTGCGCCCAAAGCCGGTGGCAATCTCATCCAGTATCAGTAGAACTTCGTATTTATCACACAGTTCGCGTACCTGTTTTAGATACTCTGCTGAGTAGAAGCGCATGCCACCAGCGCCCTGAACTATAGGTTCCAGAATAACAGCGGCAATCTGATCATGTTTTTGTTCAAGCTGCTTAGCCATTGGCTCTATGTCTGATGGGCTGCATTGCTCACCGAAGCCACAGCTAGGAGAGTTAACAAACAGCTGTTTTGCCAAAACTCCGGAAAAAAGTGAGTGCATGCCGCTCACAGGATCACATACCGACATAGCGCCAAATGTATCTCCGTGATAGCCGTTGTGGATGGTAAGGAACAGGTCTTTTTCTGGTCTCTTTTTGGCATACCAATGTTGGATAGCCATCTTCATAGCTACCTCTACTGAGACGGAACCGGAATCAGCAAAGAATACTGTCTGTAGCTGATTAGGGGTAAGCTCTACCAGTTTGGCTGCAAGCTCAACAGCTGGCTCATGAGTCAGTCCACCAAACATTACATGAGACATTCGGTCTAACTGATTCTGAATGGCGCGGTTCATGACTTGGTTATTGTACCCATGTATGGCGCACCACCATGAAGACATGCCATCAATGAGTACACGTCCATCACTTAGATTTAGATGTACACCATCCGCCGAAGCTACAGAGTAGATGGGTATATCTGAATTTATCGAACTATAGGGGTGCCAGACTATGCTGTTATCTAGCGCCAGAATTTTGTCTTGATCCATGCTCATGCTGTTATCATATCCCAGGTGGTATGCAGATATGTATAGTATAGGGTATTGAGCAGAACGCTCGAAATAAGTGTGGTTTTTTAATAGGCAAAAAAAAGCCAACTGCTGACGACGAGGAGAGAGATGCAATGCAGTTGGCTGTTATTCAAAGTTTTTTGAATACGCGTCTATTAAACCAAGTAAATTACTCAGGATCATTGATAATTCTCATCTAGTGGGTACAATTTGCCAAGTGAGGTTGGCCTGATTCCCCTGCTAACTGTATATTTACTCTCACTAAACTGTTGCAGAAACAGGAGTTTCGCATCAAGTTTTCTAACTAATCCATGGGATTTATATGAAGCTAGCGGTAATATCTGATGTCCATGGCAATATGCCAGCGCTACATGTGGTGCTAGAGCATATTGAGCGCTGGCGTCCTGACAAACTTATCGTCAATGGCGATCTTATTAATCGTGGCCCATACAGTTTGCAGGCACTACAGCTATTGCTAGAGAGGTTTCCAGATGCGCTGTTTCTGAAGGGGAACCACGAAAACTTTGTTCTCAACTGCGGAACAGAACAGGAGCCAAAGAGTGGTGCAATATACGAGATGCGCCGTTTTAGCCACTGGACCTATGCCCAGGTTGCTCCGGAGATTGATCGCATCGCCGCTTGGGATGAAGGCATGGATCTGGATGACCTGGAAGGCGGATCTATACACATCACTCATGGGACTATACTAGGGAATCGTGACGGCATAACCCCAAGGACTCAAGACCATGAGCTGCCGGAGAAGATTGGCAGTGATAAGGATATCTTCATCACATCCCATACCCATTGGCCGTTTATCCGTAAGTTCAATGGAACCACTGTAATAAACAGTGGCTCTGTGGGAACTCCATTTGATCGTGATTATCGCTCTTCCTATGCCCAAATGAGCTATTCGAATGGGCGTTGGCAGGCAGAGATTATTCGGCTGGATTATGATAGGTACCAGACTGAACAGGATTATGTTCAGAGTGGCTTTATGGATGCTGGTGGTCCTATAACGAAATTGATGCTTATGGAACTGCGCCATGCCCGCGGTTTTATCGGGACCTGGCTGCGCGATTATGAAGCTGCGATAATCAATGGCGATTTAACTCTGGAAGACTCCATTAAAATCCACCTTGAGAAAATGTTGGGCAGTTAAGCTCCACAGAAAGCAATCACACCATTTCATTCATTGCCTGTCTTGACCAGACAAGTTATCCGGCATAGTCTGAAACTGAACCAATATTCAATTGGTTGATCAAAATGCATACCCAATCGAGGGCTATATTTTGTGGATGGCTTTGAAGAGCTAAAAATAAACGGTTCCACTTATGAATGGTCGGTGAGGGTTATATCTCTCCTTAAACGGCTGCTAAGTGTTAACATCAAGTTGCACCATAACGAAGGGCAGTTATCGAATGGTGAGATATTTCTTTTCAATCATTTCGCCCGTTTTGAAACCTTTATTCCTCAATATCTCATCTATCAGGAGGATGGCTCCTATTGTCGATCAATCGCAGCGGATGAGTTTTTCGATGCAGAGGACGGATTTTCTAACTACCTGCTAAGTGTTGGTGCCGTACCCAATAAATACCCCAGACTTATGCCATTTCTGGCTAAGGAGATACTGCGCGGACGTAAAGTTATCATCTTTCCAGAGGGGGGGATGGTTAAAGATCGCCGGGTTTATGATGACGCAGGCCGGTATAGCATTTACTCCAGAAGTGCTAAGGAGCGACGTAAACACCATACAGGTGCAGCGGTTCTGTCGCTCAAGGTTGATCTGTTAAAACAGTCGATCAGAAACTCTTTTGCTCAGGGCGATGCAGATAGCATCAAATACTGGGTAATGGCCCTAGAACTAGATAGTAAGGATGCTCTATATGCGGCGGTACACCGCAAATCAACTATTGTTCCTGCCAACATCACATTTTACCCAATGCGGGTGAGCGACAACTTGTTGCGTCGTGGAGTGGAGTTGTTCAACAGAGGTATCAGCAAACGTCTATCGGAAGAGCTGTTGATTGAAGGAAATATATTGCTGAAACATACCGATATGGATATTCGCCTGGGAGATGTAATAGATACTGAGCAGTATTGGAAATCCTGGGAGCGTCCCATAACTAGATTTTGTACCAGATGTATTCAAACCCTGGATGATCTACTAGTGCCTAATCCTGAGACTAGTAGTATGGATCGGCGTTATCTCTCTGCCAGGATACGTAGCAATTCCAGAAAATTGCGCGATAGTTACATGCAGGGCATTTATAGTGAAGTAACTATCAACCTAAGCCATCTGGCTTCTCTTATAATCTTCAATCATTTAGAGAGGGGGGTAGAGGATGTAGGATACGATGATTTCCATCTCATGCTATATCTGGCAGTTAAATATGCCCAGATGTTGCCTCATATTAATCTACATCGCAGCCTGAGAAATCCGTCTGCCTATCACGGGCTATTGAAAGGAAGTTGTGATGGATTGGAGCAATTTTTCCGAACCACTTCTAAGTTGGAGCTGGTTGAACTGGTAGCTGGTAGATACATGTTTATGCCTAAGCTTTGTGAGGAGCACGATTTTGATGAAGTCCGCATGGAGAATATGGTTGAGGTATATGCCAATGAGGCAAGGCCAGTGCAAGGCATAGTTGATGTTGTTGAGCAGGCCATAGGAAATTCGGTTAAACCAAGTAGTAAAGAGGTAGCTCAATTTAGGTTCGATGATATGTCTATGGAGCTTGATTGGGATAGAAAACAATTTACTAAACAAAAACATCAAGAGATAAATAATCAGGAGACTGCTACCGAACCCAGCGATGCTTTTTTTATCTTGCCGGAAAACCATAACAGAATAGGCGTAGTGCTTGTGCACGGTTTCCTCTCATCACCAGCTGAGGTTAGGGGTTTTGCAGAGCAGTTATCAGAGTTGGGTTATTCTGTTATCGCTCCGCGTCTCAAGGGGCATGGCACCTCACCTTGGGATCTAAGAGAACGAAGTTGGGAAGATTGGCTAGAGTCAGTTCAACAAGCATACGATGTTATGCTGGCCTACTGTGACCGGATCTGTCTGGTCGGTTTCTCCACCGGCGCAGCAGTTTCACTTATGCTAGCGGCTGAGCAGCCAGATGGGTTAGTGGGAGTGGTTGCCGTTTCTACCCCAATCAAGTTCGTGAACAAAAATATGGTGTTTGTTCCTCTATTGCATACAGCTAACAGACTAGTAAGCTGGGTTCCGGCATATGAGGGTATATTGCCATTTAGGTACAATAGCGAAACCGAAAACCCCCATATCAATTACCGTTCTATGCCGCTACATGGATTGTTTGAACTACAGGTGATGTTAGATGAATTAAAGGGGAGGCTGAAGGATGTCAAATGTTCAGCACTCATTCTGCAAGGGGATCAGGATAAGGTGGTAAATCCTGAAAGTGCAACTATTGTTATGGATAAGCTTGGGAGCGAAGATAAGAGCCTAGAAATGATAGCCTCAGATCACCATGGGATTCTGTATGGTGATATAGGTAATACCAGAAAGTTGATTATTGAGTATCTGGACAATTTGTCAATTTAGGATAGATTCGATGCTTATGTTTTTCAAAAGCACAGTATGCAAAGTGCTAGGTGTTATAATTCTATTATCGACGCTCATGCAAATAACTGCATGTGCAAAAACAGATAGAGAAGAACAGATCTATCAACTGATCAGGCAAGGAGTGGAGTTGGCAGAAGGTCACAAACTGGGTGACTTGATGGCGTTAACTAAGGATGGTTTTACCGCAGGGCCTGGTAATCGTTCCAGGCAGGATGTGAGAAGGATACTATTCGTAGTGTTCAAGCGCTTTGGTAAATTTAGCATTCACTATCCTAGGCCATCAATTAGACTTTCTGACGATGAGAATACTGCAATAGTTAAGATGAGTATTCTCATGGCATCAAAGGAGTCGATATTTCCCGAATTAAAATTGCTGTACGATGATGCTTCGGCCTGGGTAGAAGCGGTTGATAATAGTGCTGACATCTATGCGCTCTCTATGGAGCTTGAATACGAATCAGATAATTGGCTAGTAAAAAAAGCTAGAATTTCCAGTTTAGCAAAACCTCATGGAAGGCTGTGATTAAGCATTTAGTTAATAGTTGTTCTAATATAGGTCATGTATTGTATAAATAATGGAATGAGCAATGGCTGTTGAGCGGCGTATCCACGAGGCGTCAGCATTACGCGATTTTTTTCACGAGCAGTGGCAATACTTGCTTGAACTTCTGGGTGTGGAAGATGATCTTCCAGATGTGGAGTCTGACGGTATTCCGGTTGGCGAGGCCATAAGTGAAATGGTTCAAGGTACGGATGCCAGAATACGTGCAGTTCACAACTATAAAGATAGCCTGCGTTCCGGTATACGAACACTATTGCAACATCTCGATGGGATAGTGGAGCAGGTACCTCCAGCAGTTAAACTTACCCGGAAAAACTTTGTGTATAACCATCAGATCAGCTCTCTGCTGGAGAGTATGAAAGAGGTGCGGAGACTGTGTAATGAGAGCGAAGAGATTCAACAGTACTTAAAGTCACCCATAGCGGTAGAGCAGGGTAGTTTCTTTGCTGTGTTATTTATGGACTACCACGAAAAGGTAGTGTTTGGCGATGCCATGAGAGGTGATGTCATACAGAGAGATGTAAAACAGACGAGTGTGTATTTTACTGGACAAAAGTTGTTAGCCCCAGCAGCAACTGAACACGAAGTAAGATTGGCGTTAAAACATTTGCTGTTTAAAAATGTGGTTGAGTATTTGAAGCTATTTCTAAGCCGAGAAAAACAGTCGGAAAAAAAAGAATCAAGGGATTACAGCTATTTTAGCAATAGCATGGAAACTTTGAACAATCCATCCAAGTATCTCTACAAACTAAGCCGCATATTGGAGTTGCCGCTACAGTTGATATCTATACATGAAGATACCGTATGTATTAACAGTTTGGGTATAAAGATATCCAAGCACGGTAGATCACGCGATGAAATACATCTTCTGGAGTACGATATTGGGGATGATGACGATAATATCTTGGCTCTGGTTGAGATTGATATTGATGAATTATTCGAAAAATAAACTAATCTTATAGCTGCTCATTTCTCCTGTTTTTCTATAAAATACATAGCTTCTATTCCATTTGGCGGTGTGACGTGATTTCTGATAATAAGACAATCGAAGATATACTTGCGGCTTTCAGTTTCCTGTCCCAGGCAGACGCATCTGTACGTGGACAGTTTATGCAGATGGCTGCAGTTGCGCACCTGGAATCTGGGCAGAATATCTGTAACCAAGGGGACGAATGTGCTCATCTGGCTCTGGTGCTGAGCGGAACCGCTCGCATATACAAACTTGGGGAGAGCGGCAGGGAGATTACTCTTTACCGTATTGGACGAGGTGAAAGCTGTATATTGACTGCTTCCTGTATCCTTAGTCAGCTGCCTTTTCCTGCCTTCGCCGTTTGTGAAGAGCCGGTGGAAGCCGTTGTGATCCCAGCTAATCAGATCAGGCAGTGGCTGGCCGAGTCAGTCCTGTGGCGCGACTATGTGTTCGGACTGGTGGCTCACCGCATGGCGGATATCATCAGTCTGGTGGAGGAGGTGGTATTTCGTCGTATGGACCAGCGTATTGCCGACTATTTGATACAGCACTGCCAGCAAGACGGCCAGCGTATTGAAATCACCCATCAACTCATGGCATCAGATCTTGGCACCTCCCGCGAGGTGGTGAGCCGAATCCTTAAAGATTTTGATAGCAAAGGACTTATTCAAGTGGGGCGTGGTTCAGTGGAGATCGTGGACAAAATACAACTGCAAAGCAGAGCCCTAATGTAACTCCTGTGTGACATAGTCACAGACAAGCTGTGCAGATAGGTCTATCTTTATTACCTATAAACCGTCAATCAGTATATTTAGTAGGGTTGACGCCCTTGGTGGTAGTTAATTTGGAGATCATTATGAAACAGAACGTTGGTGGAATTGACCGCATTTTACGCTTGGTAGTTGGCCTGGGATTGATTGCCTGGGGTGTTGTAGCTCAGAACTGGTGGGGCGCCATTGGCATCGTTCCTCTTTTCACTGCAGCTATAGGCTGGTGCCCAGCCTATCCGTTGATCGGTTTTAGCACCTGCAAGACAGAGCAGGATTAATAGCTGCAATATCCTGGTTGCGGGGTAGTTGATAATTGCCCCGCTTCCTGGGAACCTTCCTCTTATTTTTCCTTGGTTATTAGATTCCCCCTAGTGCCATCACCACCTCCTAAAACAGCTACTATTTCACTGGTTTTTAATAACTGGTGATTACCCCTTAATTCCCCCTATTAGGTCTATATTTTTCCATATTGATAAACAGTTGCACCAATATTGATGTTGCTTCAATAGTGAATATTTAAACAATCCAGTAGATTAGGCCTTTACACGGGAAGATGTAGACAAAGTTCATTCATACATATTTAGATGTTTATCAAATTAAGCATTAAATATTACATATTGTGTTTTGCTATTTCCCACTAATTTCTTCAGGTTATAGCTGATGATTTCCGGCTCATTGTCGCAACGCAAGCTGCCAAGCTTTCTTCGCCGTTCTATAATTATGTGATAATGAAGTATAGTTGTGTGAGTTCACTGAGATTTTAGTTAGTATTAAGTTATGGTAAGTATCCAGAGTTTTGCTAACTAAGTTAGGTTTGTGGACATGCATCAATTGAAATGAGGCGATGAGATATCCATGATTAATGGTGACAACGAATATATTCTAGCGGTTGATGACACTCCAGCATCACTGCGTCTTCTTACAGATATTCTAGCTGATGAGGGCTATCAGGTTCGTTCTGCAATTAATGGCGAACTTGCCCTTAGTGCTGCAGTGTCTGAACCACCACAGCTAGTACTACTTGATATTAATATGCCAGATATGGATGGCTTTGAGGTGTGTCGACGCCTGAAGCAGAATTCAAGCTTAAAAGATATACCGGTGATTTTCGTTAGTGCTCTTTCCGAGATGGCAGAGAAGCTAAAAGGTTTTGATCTTGGTGGGGTTGATTATGTAACTAAGCCATTTCAACGTGAAGAGCTATTGGCGCGAGTTAATACTCACCTGGAACTACATCATCTACGCCATAATCTGGAAGATATGGTGTGGAAACGTACTGAGTCACTACTAGAAAGTGAGCGCAGATTGAAAAAAAATCTACTGGAGTCAGTTGCAGCTCTAGCTACAGTGGTTGAGCAGCGCGACCCCTACACCTCTGGTCATCAAAGTCAGGTAGCCCACTTGGCCGAGACAATTGCTAGGGAAATGAATTTGCCTGACAACATGATTGAGGGGATAAATCTAGCAGCTGTTGTGCACGATGTAGGGAAAATAAGTATTCCTACCGAGATTCTGTCTAAACCAGGAGAACTCAGTGAACTGGAATTCTCATTGATCAAACTACATCCGGAACGTGGTTATGATGTTCTGAAAGGGATAGATTTCCCCTGGCCGATTGCTCAGATCGTACTTCAGCATCATGAAAAAATCGATGGGTCAGGTTATCCCCAGGGTTTGAGCGACGATATTCTTCTGGAAGCTCGTATTATTTCAGTGGCCGATACCATTGAGGCAATGGCTTCGCATAGGCCTTATCGCGATAGTCTTGGTATTGATTGTGCGCTAGAAGAGGTTAAGAGTGGGCGTGGAGTGAAATATGATCCAGATGTTGTTGATGCAGCGCTGCGGTTGTTTCAGGAGAAGGGATATAGGATTTGAATTAATCTTAATACTTAGTAATCTTAAACAGTCTACACAGACCAGGATTGCAGCAGCCGAGTCATCCTAATATGGGAACATACTTGAGAGTTAACCTTGAAGGCGTAGATAGCGCTCCTGGGCCGCTTCCTGTGGCAGTATGGCTCTTAGGTTCAGGATTGCTCGGTGTATTCGGAATGTCCAAACGTAAAAAATTAGCAGCCTGATTTAACAAACAAGCGTTAGCAATAAAACCCGCCGGTATGGCGGGTTTTTTGTTAAAAGTGTATGTTGGTTATAATCGCCAAATAATTTGGGGTAGGTTTATGCATACTTTTTTTGATTTTTAAGTAAGATTTTAAGAAATGATTAAAACTACTTTGAGATAGTATCCAATTACTTAAAGTAGCAAATTACATAATTGGTTAGGAGAGCAATATGAAACTGGCAATCATCGGTTTAGGGCGTATGGGGGCAAATATGGCACGTCGCCTGGCGCGAGAAGGGCATGAGGTGGTGGTATTTAACCGAACGCTAGATGTGGCTGAGGATCTTGCCAATGAGCAGGAGGGTGTTGTTGCTACAAGTTCTCTGGAAGAGTTAGTTGCCAAGCTGGAGCCGCCGCGGGCATTGTGGCTGATGATTCCCCATACTGTGGTCGATGCAGCGATAGAGGATCTTCTACAGGCAGGTGCCTCAACCGGTGATGTGATCATAGACGGCGGTAACTCCAATTATCATGAGTCCATACGCCGTGGTGAGGAGTTGTCGTCACGGGGAGTTGAGTTTGTGGATGCAGGAACCTCAGGTGGGGTGTGGGGACTGGATAATGGATACTCCATGATGGTGGGTGGCAGTAAACAGGCTGTGAAGCTGATCAAGCCAGCACTGGAAACCTTGGCTCCTGCAGCGGATAAGGGTTGGGGCCATGTAGGTCCGGTCGGATCTGGCCATTTTGTAAAGATGATCCACAACGGTATTGAATACGGAATGATGCAGTCCCTGGCAGAGGGCTTTGAGCTGATGCAGGCAAAGGATGAGTTTGGGTTGGATCTGCATCAAGTATCCCAGATCTGGCAACATGGTAGCGTGGTACGCTCATGGTTATTGGATTTGACCGCCGATGCCCTGAGTGAAGATCCTGCGTTAGAACAGCTTGAGGATTGGGTTGCGGATTCGGGAGAAGGGCGCTGGACCGTGCATGAGTCAATAGACTCGGCAATACCAGCCCCCGTGCTTTCATTAGCTTTGATGATGCGTTTTCGCAGCCGTCAGGATTCATCATTTGCCGGTCGCCTGTTGGCAGCTATGCGAGCAGGCTTTGGTGGACATGCGGTGAAGAGCTCGGATAAAGGATAGGTCATGCAGATTACCTTGCCCCAGGATGGCTCACTAGATTACTGCCTTGCAAACTCCCATCCGCCACCGTCCAATATTGTAATATTTGGAGCTACTGGCGATCTTTCCAAGCGCAAATTGATACCGGCTCTTACTCGCATGCTGCGGTGTAATCTGGTACATCCCGATAGCCGCATCATTGGCGTGGTACGTAAAAATGCAGACCAGTGGGTAGAGGCTATGGGCGACGCACTACGTCAATACGGTGGCTCTGAACTGAGTGAAGATGCTATTAATAATTTCCTCTCTCTATTGGTTCCAGTAGAAGGGGTGTTAGAGGACCCGGAAACCTACCAGCGCATTGCTGCAAGTCTTGAACAACATGATGGGGTAACCAACGCCCTATTTTATTGCGCAGTGCCTCCTAGATGGTATGCCCAGGTTGCGCAGGGATTGGGGGAGTCGGGGCTGGCTAGTGAGCAGGATGGTTATCGGCGCATTGTCATAGAGAAGCCATTTGGTAGAGATACCGCAACAGCTGTTAGTCTAAACCGGTCGCTGTGGGAACAGTTTGATGAGTCTCAGATCTATCGCATAGATCACTATCTCGGCAAAGAGAGCGTGCAGAATCTGTTTGTGTTTCGCTTTGCCAATGCTATTTTGGAGCCATTGTGGAACCGAAACTATATCGATCATGTACAGATATTCGCTGCTGAGACGCTGGGGGTAGAGTATCGCGCACCATACTATGAGAAGAGCGGTGCTCTGCGCGATATGATTCAAAGTCATCTAATGCAGGTTATGACTCTGGTGGCTATGGAGCCGCCGGTAGATTTTAGCGCAGACGATATTAGAGATGAGAAGGTTAAAGTACTCAGAGCAGTGCGTCCCATGGCTCCAGATATGGTCGATTGCCATACACTAGCGGCCCAGTATGGCTCAGGAGAGAATGCAGCTGGCACTGAACTTCCAGCCTACAGAAGTGAACCGGGGGTAGCTCCAGAGTCTGTGACTGAAACCTTTGCTGCAGTTAAGTTTTACATAGATAACTGGCGCTGGCGTGGTGTGCCGTTCATTCTATGGAGTGGAAAACGCATGCAGGAGAAGATGTCTGAAGTGGTAATTCGTTTTCGTGAGCCCCCCCACAACTTCTTTGCAGAGCAGGGCGCGTTCACCAAGCCAAACTCCCTGGTTTTTCGTCTACAACCAGACGAGGGGATGTTTCTACACATGAACGCAAAGGAGCCAGGCCTTACCATGGATATGCAGCGCATGGTCCTACACTCTCCTTATAAGAGCGAAGAGGGCCACATTTACGATGCTTATGAGATTCTGCTGCAGGATGTCTTGACAGGAGATTCAACTCTATTTTCTAGGGCAGATGAGATCGAAGAGTCTTGGAAGATTGTAGAGCCAATATTACAGAACTGGAAAGATCGCTCTGGCATTCCAGAGTATTCTGCCGGTTCTTGCTCCGTTCCGGGTATGGAACAGTTGTTAGAAGGGTGCGCTAGTGGCTGGCACAAACCTATACGCTGAAGCCGATTGGTTGGTGTTTGCCGACGGTGAGGAGTTGGCCGATGCGCTTGCCAATCACGTTGAACAAGCACTCAAACAGGCGGTGCAAGAGCGGGGTGTATTTCACTTGGTGTTGCCAGGCGGGACCAGCCCGCGCAAACTGCTGTTGAGGCTGCGGGAACGGCAACTACCCTGGCAGGACGTTCATCTCTATCTTACCGATGAGCGCTGCCTACCAGTTGGTCATGCTCAACGTAATGACCAAATGCTTGATGAACTTCTACTGCCCCATGTTGCACTGCCAGATTCTAATGTACACCGAATACCAGGAGAGCTGGGTCCTACAGTTGGGGCGCGCCATTTTGCGCAGATACTGCACAATGTTCCACAATTTGATCTGGTGATCCTAGGGATGGGGGAGGATGGACACACTGCCAGTCTCTTCCCTGCAACCCCGCAGCTGGATGACTCTGCTCCATCCATTGCCGTGTTTAATGCGCCGAAGCCACCGCCTGAGCGCATATCTATGGGTCTAACGCGGTTGTTATCAGCTAGGGAGCGTATTGTTATTGCGACAGGGGATGGTAAGCGTGAAATCATTCAGCGCATTCGAGAAGGTATAGAGTTTCCTATAACTCTAGCCAAACCCTCTGCCTGGTATCTGGATTCACTGGCGGCGAATTTAGCAGTGGATTGACGTGGGCATATAGTTACACATCTGCAATTACGCTGTCGTAACTCATACTTACTCATCAATTCCAACTCCTGCGGCGGCGATCTCCTTTCACCGTTTCCTATGCTAATTGATAATCTTGGTAAATTTAACTTGGTTTTGTTACTTGTTAAGTACCACTATTTTAGCCCCTTCCAACGAATTGAAGCGGGTTGCGGTGGCATGGGTGTAGGCACCCATCATGTGTCCGATCACCAGGTCTCCCTCCTGCAGTTCAGGCAGTTCCACATCTTCAGCGATGATATCAATGCTGTCACAGGTGGGGCCGGCCAGAATTGATATCTGACGCTCAGGTGAGTCATTGAGGATCTGTAATGGGTAGGTGGTATGGTCAAACAGCTGTCCGCTGTAGGAGCCGTAGATACCGTCATCCAGATAGTACCAGAGATACTCGCCGCGCCGTGCCTTGCCAGTTACGGTGCTGATGCCAGTGACGGCCGGGGCGATAAGGAAGCGCCCTGGTTCAGCGATGATGCTGATGTGCTCTGGGAGTTCATTCAGAGCTGTACGTATTGGCGCGAAGTAGTTATCCGCATCGAAACCGCTCATATCGTAGTCCACGGGGAAACCACCACCGATATCCAGTACGTCCATAGGGCGGTTCTCACGCTGCTCGATCTTTTCAATCAGAGCTGCACAGCGCCTGATGGCATCTACGTGGGTGTCTGGTGTGAGGCTCTGCGATCCCACATGAAATGAAAGACCGCGTACATGCACTCCCAATTCGGCGGCTTGGTGCACCAGTTCCGGTACCTGCTCCGGGGTGCAGCCAAATTTGCGCGATAGATCCACCTTGGCTGTATCGCTACGGAAGCTCACTCGCAGTAGCAGGCCGATACGCTGTTTGTAGGGTATGAGCTTTTTTAACTCATCAATATTATCCACCACAAAGGTGGTAGAGCCTCCCCTGAGGGCTGCCTTTATATCTGCATCTTTCTTTATTGGATGGGTGTGAATAGTGCGTCTACCACTGATTTGCAGATCTCTAACCAGATCTATTTCACCTGCAGATGCAACATCAAAGTGTGCCCCCATTTCACTCAGTACTTCCAGGGCAACCGGATGAGAGAAGGCCTTGATGGCGTAATAGAGGTCTGCCCCTGGGAGTTGCTTCTGCAACAGCCGGTAACGCTTCCGCAGTTCATTGCAGTCAAGGATCAGCAGAGGTGAGCCGTGCTCTGCTACCAGCGCACGATAGCACTCTTGCTCCTCCTCACTGCCGCCAAAGCGAATGATACGCTCGTTCAAGGGTCATCCAGCCGCTAGGGCATCCAAAACGTATCTGGGCAGGGCGAAGCTGGCCTGGTGGATCTCAGGGGTATAGTAGCGAGTAGCTATACCAGATGATTCAAATAGTTGGCGCAGGGTAGCAATATCAATCCGGCGCAGGGAGGCATCATCACTACCCCAGGCAAAGGTCATTACTCCGCCATAATAGGTGGGGACCGCTGCTGAGTAGAAGGTTTGATCTGCAAAGTGTTGAGCCATGCGCTTGGCAGTGTGCTGAACTTCATCGATTTGGAAGAAGGGGACACCGTTCTGGGCGGCAAGCACACCGCCTGGATTCAATATCCGTTTACACTGAGCGTAGAAGTCCTCTGTGAACAGAACTTCGCCTGGGCCGATAGGGTCGGTACTGTCTGAGATGATGACATCGAAACGCTTGTCGGTATCACGTACGAAATCCATGCCGTCAGCAATGATCAGATCCAGTCGTGTATCCGCAAAGGCCCCGTTGGAGTGGTTGGGCAGATGGGCTTTGGCCATCTCAATCACGGCATTATCTATCTCCACCATCGTGATCTGTTCAACTGAGGTATGTTTAGCCACTTCGCGCAACATACCACCGTCTCCGCCACCTATTATCAGCACACTACGAGCACTGCCGTGAGCCAGAATGGGCACGTGGGCCATCATTTCATGGTAAATGAACTCATCCTTCTCTGTGGTCTGAACAATGCCGTCTAGTGTCATTACACGGCCTAGGAAGGCGTTGTGGAAGATCATAAGATGCTGATGATCGGTCTTCTGTTCAAAATAGACCTTATCAATGCGAAAGCTTTGATTTAGGGCATCGTAAAGCGTTTCGTTGAACAACTTGCTCATTTGTTTACAACCCCACGCAGGTGTTCGCTGATTACCATACGTTCTGGATAGAAAGCGCGCTTCAGAACAGGGATAGCCATCTCAGGCTTGGCATCCCCACACATGAAGATATCAAAAGCGGCGAAATTACGCTCAGGCCAAGTGTGCACGCTTATGTGTGATTCAGCCAGTACCGCCACCCCAGAGATACCGCCATTAGGGGTGAAATGGTGCAGATGAATATGTAACAAGGTAGCGCCAGAGACAGCGATCGCCTCTCGCATGGCTTGTTCCATACGGTCCAGTTCGTCCAGACCAGTGGCTCCCCAGAAATCCAGAATCAGATGGGTGCCGGCAAACTCAATGCCATTGCGGGAGGTAAAGTGATCTTCACTTTCGGTGCCTACAGAAAATCCCGTTGCATTTTCTGCAAGGGTAGTAGGAATAGGAATAACGCTATCAAGCGCCTCAGAAGCTTTTAGCCCCATAAAGGTACTCTCCAAAAATAAACAACGTCGAAAAAAGTCCGGCGTCACATTAGGAGAGACGCTCGGTTAGCTAAAAAACATAAAACCCCACAGGTTCAAAAAAGTTGGGCAATTTTAGGCCGAAAATTTAGAAATGCAAGCAAAATAATACGCTGTCTTCAATGACTGAAACATTAGTTTGGCGCAGATGACGAGTTAAGGGGTAAAGCCAGTATCAGAAGTAGTGTAGGTTTACTAGGGTCCGTCAATATAGATTTCAAGTTCACTAGGGCATCTAGCATGAAATAAGACCTCTGCATCTAAAGACAGATGTCTGTTGTGTTTGGTGTCGAGGATAGGAGTTGAACTTACTACAAAACAGCTATAATTTATTGTTAATACAAGGTGTTGCATTATTGCGAGTTATTCGCGTTCCACGCTGGCATTGTTTAGTAATTACTCCCTTTTACTGCGCCTGGAAATCATATTTTCAGCTTTATTTAATCTTATGTAACTAGACTCTCATGATAAATAAAATTTAGTGCATTCTATGTTTAACGGGTATAGCAATGAGCATTACTTGCTGTGGCAGTTTGCATAATATTATTGTTGGCTACAGGAGTTTCGTTAGGCGATGATGGATATGGAAGGAAGACGTTCCGCTCCTGGTTTGATATGGCCAGGAGAAATATCTATCCTGCTGTGCCGGAGCATAGCGATTTGCCAAAGAGGTTGGTCGCAGACAATCCACAGGTAAGATCATTTAGCAATTGTGGTAGTTGCCACCAAAGTGCAAAAAAGGGGCTGTATGATGAGTATACTGTGCGTATTCCCGGCTACGCCAGCTGGGATGATGACTAAGCGAATAACCACTCTTATGGCTGTATGTGTTGCACTGTTGACCGGCGCGGCCCAGGCAAAGGACGATCATCTGGAGGCGCGCCGTTTGGTGGAAAATGGAACTATCATGCCTCTTGAGAAGATTCTGGAACAAGTTAGGCTGCATCGGCCAGGACGTATCCTGGAAGTTGAGTTGGAGAGGGAAGAACAAAAATATATCTATGAAATAGATTTGCTGGATGATGCAGGTGAGGTTTGGGAACTAGAGGTAGATGCCAAAAGTGGTGATCTCTTGAAATCCGAACAGGAGGAGTGAGGGTGCGCTTGTTATTAGTGGAAGATGACTCCTTGCTGTCCCGTTCTCTCTGTGCAGATCTGGAAAGGCAGGGTTTTGCCGTGGACCTGGCTGATAACGGCATTGATGGTGAGATTATGGGTGATATGGAGCCATATGACATGGTGATTCTTGATCTAGGGTTGCCCCAGCGTCCGGGATTGGAGGTGCTAACTAACTGGCGTCACAAAGGAAACCGCGTTCCCGTGATCGTACTTACCGCCCGAGACGCCTGGCATGAGCGGGTTGATGGCTTTAAGGCCGGAGCAGACGATTACTTGGGGAAACCGTTTCACGTTGAAGAACTGGTTGTCCGAATTCAGGCGTTGCTACGTCGGAGTCATGATTTGCCTGGGGATAGGCTACGAAGTGGTGGCCTGGAATTGGATGAGGAGCGCCAGCAGGTGATTCTAGAGGATGGAAGCAGTGTAGTACTTACCGGCACTGAGTTTAGGTTGCTGCGTTATTTTATGCTACACCCAGGGCGGATTCTTTCCAAGATGCGGCTAATAGAACATGTATATGAACAGGACTTTGACCGAGACAGCAACCTGATAGAAGTATATGTTCGAAGGTTGCGGTATAGGATCGGTAATGAACGCATTCTGACCAAACGGGGACAGGGCTACATCTTTATTGGAGATGGGGCATGAGGTCACTGGAAAGGACTCTCCATCTGGGGCTGATATTAAGTCTTGTGCTGTTGATGGGAGGGTTGTGGATGTTTGGAAACCAGTCAATACGCAGCCTAACCGAGGATTTTGTGGCATCCAGACTGGAACACGATACGGAAAGCATTTTAGCGGCCTTCGTGCCGGATCAAGTCCATCCCCGAGTGCGGCAAGGACGTATCAGCCAAATCTATCGGCAGCCGCTATCCGGCCACTACTACCTGATCCGTTTTTCTGATGATGGCACCGAACTAAGATCCCGCTCCCTGTGGGATCATCCATTTGCCATTCCAGGACTGCAACCGGGTGAGTCTCGCAGGATGCATGCCTCCGGACCATCCGGCCAGACTCTTTTTATACTGGTAAAGGGTTTTCGGAAGCATGGACGGGGCATCACCTTGGCTGTGGCGGAGGATATGACCCTTATCCGGGAACATCGGGATCGCTTTAAACGCGAGTTCGGTCTTTTCGCTCTGTTGGGGGTTTTGGGCCTGTTGCTGGTGCAAGGCGTGGTAGTGCAGCGTGCATTCAAACGATTACAGCCACTACGGGAAGATATACGGCGGTTGAAACTGGGTGAGGCCGATGCCCTGTCCGAAGATGTGCCGAGTGAAATATTGCCCCTGGTGCGGGAGTTCAACAATCTGGTGCAGTTGTTGGCAAAGCGCTTGGAGCGTTCACGCAACGCCCTCGGCAACCTTGCTCATGCTCTCAAGGGCCCGCTCAATATCGTGTTGCAGTATTTCGACACCGTTGAAAAAGATGGGGGAGGAGTGACATCGGCAGAGGCCAGGGCACAGGTTGATCGTATCGGTGAGTTGATGGAGCGGGAGTTGAGTCGCGCCAAGTTGGCCGGGGCTGGCCTGCATAGTCAGCGTTTCAATCCGACTGAAGAACTTCCTGATTTGACTGGCCTGCTTAAACAGTTGCACCCGGAATTGGATATCCAGTGGCATGTAGAGGAAGGGGCTTCAGCCTTTGGGGATCGCGAGGATATGTTGGAAATGCTGGGTAATCTGCTGGATAACGCCTGCAAGTGGGCCAGATCAAGGGTGACCTGCAAGGTACAAGGAGGCGCTGCAATCGAACTTGTAGTTGCCGATGATGGGAAAGGTATATCTGATGATGAATTGGAACATCTAGCCGAACGGGGTGTGCGTCTGGATGAGACGATCGAAGGGCATGGGTTGGGTCTGGCGATTGTCAGAAATATCGTCGAGCTCTATGCCGGTGAGATGGTGTTTGGCCGTTCTCCGGAACTGGGTGGGCTACAGGTGCTGGTTAGATTGCCTAGTAAAAATTGTAGTCATCGAACCTGATTTTCAGCTTGTTTTCATGTAGACACGCTACTATTCAAATTAGTAGACAGGACATTTTGCAGGAGAGGTAACCTGCTAGGAAATGTCAGGTATCATTTGGAGGGTAGCGATATGAGAAGATCTACTATTTCTATAACTTTTGCGATTCTGGTCGGATCGGGAATGGCGTTTTCTGTCGCCGCAGCGGAGATCCCGGATCGAGGGCCAATTCCGTTTGCAGCTTATGATACAGATAACAACGGGGCGATAAGCGAACAGGAGTTCTATGCTGTGCGCGCAAAGCGTATGGCATCTCGCGCAGACGATGGCAGGCCCATGCGCAATGCGGCTAATGCCCCTCAGTTCTCCACATTAGACAGCAATGGTGACGGCGTTCTTAGTCAGAGTGAACTTCTGGCCGGGCAGCGGGGCCAAATGCAGCAACGTGGTGGCATGGGGCGTGGAATGGGAATGGGTCCCGGAGGTGGAGCTGGCGCCAATCGTCCTACTTTCAGGGAGTTTGATCTTAATGGCGACGGTGTCTTGCTAGAGGCAGAGTTCAACCAAGCACACAGCAAACGTATCTCCGAACGGGCCCAGCAGGGTTATCCCATGCGCGGGTTGAGCAACATGATGCAGTATTCGGATATGGATGCAGATGGTAATGGCCAAGTCACTCCAGAAGAGTTTACTGCTGCTCAGGCCACCCATAGGCAATTAAAAAGAAAATAATAGTTCAACGTCAGATCTAAGCTGCAGCGACTGCATGTCGCTGTAGCGTTGGGTCTTATTCAATCAAATTGACATAAATAACTATGGAAAGATCACTAACAAGAAAAGAGATACTTCCCTTTGTAGTAATTTTAGGGACGCTATTTCTAGCGACCATCATCACTGATGCCATATTGCATCTGTTAGATCTGACCTGGATCGGACGCTGGCTGGGAATACCTGGAGTCATATTGATCTTGTTGTCATTCCTTTACTCATTGCGTAAACGTAAGAAGATCAGTTTCGGCAAGCCTAAGACACTTCTCGCCCTGCATGAAACTATGGCCTGGGTCGGAGCACTCATGATCCTGGTCCACGCTGGCATACATATCTACACCATACTGCCTTGGCTGGCGCTGGTTGCGATGTTGATCAACATTATCAGCGGCATGACAGGAAAGTATTTGTTGGATCGCTCTCGGCGCTTTCTGGCGGATAAAAAACAGCACTATCTACAGAAGGGTCTATCTGAAGAAGAGACAGAAAAAGCGATGTTCTGGGACGCAACGACCTACGACATAATGAAAAAATGGCGGGTCGTACATCTGCCGATAACCCTGGCCTTCGCTGTACTCAGCCTCACCCATATCTTCAGCATCTTCGTGTTTTGGCAATGGAAATGAAAAATAAGCTTATAACCCTCTTCGTTGCAACAGTCATGGCCTTGCTGGTCTGTCTGACCATCTTTTATCCTGAAACTATGATTAGTCCGGGTGATCCGATAGAGGCACATGCCGAGATCGCTACAGACTGCTTTGCATGTCACACAACCTTTCTCGGAAGCAGGCCTGGTAAGTGTATTGAATGCCACAAAGTTGATGAAATCGGTATCAAGACAACAAAGGGGTTGCCTATAGATCAGGAAGAGAAGAACGTAGCCTTCCATCAACAACTGCTCGAAGAGGACTGTGTAGCTTGCCACAGCGACCACAAAGGGGTACAGCCATTCCGCCCTATCGGCCAGTTCTCACATAGTCTGATAAATCAGGAAGTGATAGATGAGTGTAACGGCTGCCATGCGAGTCCCGGTGACTCCCTACACCGACAGATTACCGGTAATTGCAGCTCCTGCCATGTACAGGAACGCTGGACTCCGGCCACATTTGATCACAAAGAATATTTCCGTTTCGACAAACACCACCGAGCCAAGTGTGAAACCTGCCACATCGATAACAATTATGAGCGTTATACCTGTTATGGTTGTCACGAACATTCCCGCTCCAAGATTCGTGAAGAGCATGTGGAAGAAGGTATCCGCGACTATGAGCAGTGCACGGAATGCCACCGCAGCGGCAATGAACACGAGGCGGAGCGAATTTGGAAGTCGAAGAGGAGAGGGGCAGGTGAGTATAAGTTTGATTCGTACCGTCATCATGACGACGACGATGACGACGATGATGATTGAATCAGAAATTTAGAATATAGGGTTGTTGCTGCACGTAGACTTCCAGATATTCTGGCAATTGACAGATACACAGTAAAAACAGTGCGTTTCGTTGTCTATGTTTGTCTTTGAAAATGGTGCCGAGCAGAGGTCTTGAACTGACTGCAAGCGGACGGTACCGAAGTTGTTCTGAAGATTCCTGGTCCAGAGGCAGGAGCGACAGGACTCCAGGACATTCACCTTCGATAGCACGCTATAGGTAGAAATCAGTGTTCGGTATCCTGAGATAGTGGACAAAAAGACCACGTGGCCGAATGATAACCTCTAGTCTAAGAGTGCGAAGTACCTTCAGTACCTTGCCGATCTCATTCATCTCATTACCCTGCTAAAACTCCCATAAAAAGCGTGTGCTCAGATTGCCTAGCCCGGAGATGGTTTCCAGCGTCAGGCTCCTCTACTTACGATCCGCCCGTGCCAGATATCAGAGTTGCTCGATACTCAATGTTGGAAAGTCATCTGGACTATACCGGACCTGTAAAAATTCAATCCAATCATGGATCAGTTTTGAATAGAAATTAACATCACATACCAAGCACTGAGCGATTTTAGGTTGACATATAAATGAGAATGATTATCATTAGCGACAAGTAGTTTATATGGGAGGTCTGAAAATGCGATTACAAATAGATGCCTGGCTGGAACGGAGAGACCCATTGATCCGGGTAATTGATGCGGACAGTGGAAGGGAGTTCTTGCACCTGGGTCCTGAACAGGTCCATGAACTTATGGAGTCTGGAGATATATGCCCAAGCGATCTAGGGAGCGATTTCTCCTCCTATGCGGCTTTGATAGCTCTGGTAGAGGAGCGCGCAGCCTGCTAGTAAATTAACCATGGCTCCAGGTTTAGATAGTCTGGTTGATGCAATAGATGAACGTAAATGATCTGAGGAGTATCGAGATGAAAGATAAACGATATAGGGGAATTTTTCCTGGTTTTGTCCCGCAGGTACTGGTCACTGGCATCATCCTGTTCGTTGGGTTGATGGTAGACCAGATATAGTTTTAATAGTTTTATTAGAGTTATTTGTAATGTCAGTAGATCAACAATGGACTAAAAGTGTTCGACACATAAAACGTCCGAAGTCATCCAGAGTGATAGATAGCCATGAATTATTGGGCGTTAACCAACGGGTGATCATTAAACATAGAGGTGAGGACTACTGCCTGCGTTTAACACGCCAGGATAAGTTGATTCTTACTAAATAGATTTTACATCTGACCGATTATCATCGGTCGGTTTTCCAGGGCAAGCCAGCCACTCGCCAGCCAGCTCTCTGTTACTAAGTCTGTCGTCCTTTAAGGGCGGCGCGGATAGTTATTGGGGAGTCTTCAATGAAGCAAAACAAGCAATCTATTTTTCGAGTTATCACTGTGGCGGTTGTTATGAGCGCGAGTTGGCATGTTAGCGCTATGGCGGAAAACACCAGCAGTTGGTTTAAGAACGTGACCATGAGCGGCGCGGTAGAGATTGAGGCATTCGGAACGGACAGCGACGGGTTCAGTGGGGATGATGCCAGTGATATAAACGTTGCCACGGCTGAGCTGGGTATAGAGGCGGTTATTAACGACTGGACCACAGCCAACCTAGTGCTGCTGTGGGAAGAGGAGGATGGCGGCAGTAATGATCTGACAGTGGATGAGGCCATCATCACTCTGGCCAATCTAGATGCGACACCTCTCTATTTTACTGCCGGACATACGGCGGTGCCCTTTGGTCGTTTTGAAACCATGATGGTTTCCGATCCTTTCACCCTGGATCTGGGTGAGACCAAGGAGACCCTGGTTTTGTTTGGGGTTAAAACAGAGGGGTTTTATGCCGGCATCTACGGTTTTAACGGTGACCTGGATGATGCTAGCGACAATGTAATCGACAACGGTGGTGCCGATCTGGGGTTTGCCTGGGAGGGAGAAGATAGAAGTGTCGATTTTGGTGTTGGTTACATCAACGACATAGGTGATTCCGACGGTATCTCCGATGTGGTCTCGGCCAATCTGCCAGGGGGTGTCGATTACCAACGCAACATACCGGGCTATGCAGCCCACGCAATGTTCACTATCGGAGGTTTTAGCCTGATTGGTGAGTATGTCTCTGCGGCCAAGAGTTTTGATGTTAGCAACGAGTTGGCCTTCAACGGCAGTGGAGCCAAACCTTCTGCCTGGAATTTGGAGGCGGGGGTTGCTTTCCATATCTCAGGCCACGAAAGCAGGGTTGCCATCGGTTATCAGAGAACCAAAGAGGCGCTGGGATTGGGGCTGCCTGAGAAGCGTCTCTCTGCGGCCTTCTCAGTAGTGATGCTGGAGAACACGACCCTCAGTCTCGAATGGGCGCACGATCAGGACTACGGCGCCGGTGACGTGGACGCGGTTTCTGGTACTGCTGGCAGCGGCGGGGATTCTGACACCATTACCGCACAGCTGGCTATCGAATTCTAAACATGATGAGTGAGAAACAGACTATGAATGATTGTGATGTATGTAAACGAGGAGCAAGTACCCTTGGAGAATTGAGAGTGGGTGAGAGTGCCCGGGTAAGAGGATATTCCAAGGGGGCTAAGGGTTATCGGCACAAACTGCTGTCCATGGGGCTGACGCCAGGGACCGATTTTCGGGTAACCCGTGTAGCGCCTATGGGTGATCCGATAGAGATTGAGTTGCGTGGCTTCAGTCTTAGCCTGCGCAAAGATGAGGCTTCCGCCTTGCAAGTTGAGCAGAGTTGAGGTGACAGAGATGCAAACAAACAGAATCAAGATCGGTCTGGTGGGAAATCCCAATAGTGGCAAGACCAGCCTGTTCAACGCCCTGACCGGTGCCCGGCAGAAGGTGGGTAACTGGCCGGGTGTGACCGTTGAACGCAAGAGTGGCCACTACCGGTACGGTGAGCAGGAGGTAGAGGTGGTGGATCTGCCCGGCGTCTATTCTTTGGACTCCGTGTCCGGCGCTAGTTCCTTAGATGAGAAAATCGCCCACGACTATGTGCTGTCCCGCGACGCGGATCTGATCGTCAACATCATCGACGCCTCCAACCTGGAGCGCAACCTCTACCTCACCACCCAACTGCTGGAGATGCGGGTGCCTATGATCGTGGCGCTGAATATGATGGATGCGCTAAACGAAAATGGCATACAGATTGATTTGGATGTGTTGGCTGAGCAGCTTGGTTGTCCAGTGTTGCCGTTAGTGGCATCCCGTGGTGAAGGTGTTGCGGAGTTACAGACAGAAATTTATTCTGGCGTGTTGGGAATTGGCATCTCTGGGGTGCATATCCCTTATCCGGATTCAGTGGACACCGCAGTGGCTGCTCTCGCCGAACAGATAGATGAGCAGCTGGGTAGTAATATCAATAACAGTTGGCTCGCACTCAAACTCCTGGAGGAGGATGAAACGGCTAACAAACGCTGTGGTCAGGCGTTAGTAGAGATTGCCGCATCACTGAGAGCTGCAGTCGAAGATGAACTGCATGAGGAGATGGATATCATCGCCGCCGATGCCCGGTACGGGTTTATTGCCAAGGTGGCGGATGTTGCAGTGCGGCGGCGTGACCGTATTTCTGCCACCCTCTCCGAACGCATCGACCGTGTTGTCCTAAATCGGGTATTGGGCATTCCAATATTTCTGTTGATGATTTATCTGATGTTTATGTTCACCATCAACTTGGGCGGGGCCTTTATCGACTTTTTCGATAACTTCGCCGGGACTATTTTTGTGGACGGTCTTGGGGAGTTTCTCTCATCTATCTGGGCTCCCGAGTGGTTGAGGGTATTGTTGGCCAACGGTTTGGGCGGGGGCATTCAGACGGTGGCAACCTTCATCCCCATTATCGGCTTTCTGTTCCTGTTTCTCTCCTTCTTGGAGGATTCAGGCTATATGGCGCGTGCGGCTTTCGTCATGGATCGCTTCATGCGGGGTGTGGGTCTGCCGGGGAAATCCTTCGTACCGCTGATAGTAGGTTTTGGTTGTAATGTCCCGGCGGTGATGGCCACACGTACTCTGGAGTCGCGCCGCGACCGGCTTATGACCATGGCCATGGCTCCCTTTATGTCCTGTGGTGCGCGGCTGCCGGTGTATGCATTGTTTGCCGCAGCCTTCTTTCCCAGTGGCGGACAGAACCTTGTGTTTCTGCTCTATCTAGTGGGCATCGCTATGGCGGTACTCACCGGACTAGCGCTGAAACGTACCTTGCTGCCAGGGGAGGGGAGCCCTTTTGTGATGGAACTTCCATCCTACCACCTGCCAACGGTGCGCGGCGTGCTCATACATGCCTGGAGCCGCTTGCGCAGTTTTATCTTTAAGGCGGGCAAGATAATCGTGCCGATGGTGCTGCTGCTCAATGTGCTCAACTCCATGGGGACCGACGGTAGCTTCGGCAACGAGGATGGCGAGGACTCCGTGCTTTCATCCATTGGCCGTTCCATTACACCGATCTTTTCCCCCATAGGCGTGAAGGAGGAGAACTGGCCGGCAGCGGTGGGCATCTTCACTGGCGTGCTGGCCAAAGAGGCAGTGGTGGGCACTTTGGACGCACTCTACTCGCAGGCGGCCGCTGCGGATGCTCCTGAGGAGGCAGAGGAAGAGGGGGCCTTCGATTTTTGGGGTGGAATCACAGATGCCTTCGCCACAATTCCAGCTAACCTAGCTGGCGTGAGCGATACCCTGTTTGATCCATTTGGTCTGGATGTGGGGGATGTCAGCAACGTTGAAATGGCGGCCGAGGAGCAAGAGGTGACGATGGACACCTTCGGCGCTATGGTGCGGCTGTTCGACGGAACCGCATCAGCCTTCGCCTACCTGTTATTGATCCTGCTCTACTTTCCATGTGTGGCGGTAGTGGGTGCAGTCTACCGCGAGGCTGGTATGCGTTGGACCGCGTTTATCTCCCTCTGGAGCACCGGGGTGGGTTATGGCAGTGCGGTGCTGTTCTACCAGTTCGCCACCTTTGCAGATCATCCTCTCCAGACCGTGACCTGGGCCGGCATAGTAGGTGCCTTTCTGCTGTTGTCTTTGATGGCTATGAGAAAGATGGGTCGCCGGGAGGAGACGCTTGCGCAGCCGGTAACAGAAATGAGTTGAATTATTTGGAGGCATGTTATGACAGTAAGTGACATCAAAGGCTATCTGCGGCGGCGTGGTCAGGCGCCCTTGGCGGATATTGCCAACCATTTTGGGTCAGAGCCGGAAGCGGTGCTAGGTATGTTGGAACATTGGCAACGCAAAGGGCGTATTCAGCGACTTCGTGTTCCTAAATGCAAAGGTTGTAGCAGGTGTGGTGATGCAGCCCCGGAGCTGTATCGCTGGGTGGATTGAAATAACCAAAAGAGTAACCGGGGCAGAGTGCCTGTATCTAAGAATAGTAGATGTTCCTGCCCCGGTTGTTCCTGTATCGAAACTTATATCCAACAGGTAGATCTATAAATTATATGAGTTTTCTCGTGCTCCACCCACGATCCATAGTGTGAGCTTCCTAAATCCCTGAAGCTTTCTCATTTGTTGAAATGACAAATCATGTCCTAACACCTAATTGTCTTAGGTGTAACATCAGGAAACGTCAAATAACAGTTGACAAAAAAAGTAGTAACACCTAGATCCGTGAGGTGTAGAAACGGCTGTCACTAACACCCTCAAGGAATATCCGGTATCAACACAAAACACCCTACAGCGATGGAACGGTGGAAGAGGGTGGATTTAGCCAGAAATCCAGGGGGTTGAATAGATAGATACCGGATACTTTTAACAGAGTCAGCCCGGGAAAAGACAACAATGACCTCAGAGGAATACTGCTATCCCTAGCATTCACAAAAGTTTAAAAACCGCGACTGAGTCTTCTTACCAAATACAAAGTGACTGATAAAACCTATCTTCGGAAAGGATTGAGTAACACCTGAGGAAACTATGATTTAGTGATAACCGAAAAGCAACAACTGAACCGCGTAGCCAATTCCGCTGGCTGTATTTTTCACGCTTTCAGCCGTGTCAGCAATACCCGACATACTTCGATTCAAAATCATCCGATTTGTAGATCCGAAGCCATTCTCTTCTAATAACGCGATCATATCTTGATTATTATGTTTTTTTGCGAAGTCTAGTGCTCGAAATCCTGTCTCCGGATCTTCAAATTCTGTATAGGCCTGAACTTCGAATGCATCAAAGAAAATCTTCATTAATTGAAAGTTATAATATTTAGCAGTATAAAAAATGAGCTGGCTGATCTCTTCATCTGTGTAATGACGCTTAGGAAGTGCATTGAGAAGTTCACCAAAGGTTTCACTGTTTAGATATTTAATACCGCCTTCCAAATAGAACATTACGCACTCATCATCACAATCTTTAATCTTACTAGCCAAATCTATCATTATCGTATTTTTAGGTTTTTTTGGCCATGGGACATTCTCTTTATATTCGTAATAGATAGACAGCATAAGATTGTCATTACATAGCTCATGATCTTTGTAATTATCAGCATAGTGGTAGAAATCAAAACCCAGATTTTTTAATTTATCAATGTTCTGTTTTATCCTTCCGTTAAAACCTTTTGCCTGCCCGAGCCAGGCAAATTTAAAAGGGTTTCCTTCATAACCAGAAACAAGCTCATCTCGATAATATGAGATGACGTCAAATCTGCCTGCGATAACCAGGATATCCAATAATTGCGAAATTGAGTTTCTTGCCTTATGGCTTTCCAGTCCCGTAACTGGCTGAAGAACTGGATTATCCCAAACAGCAAAGTCGTTTGGCTTTAATTCTTGGTTTCCCGCAAGTAAAGAGAAGAGAAAGTAAGACCTGTCATCCAACACTCGCTTTAACTGAGTTGAATATTTTTGATATACCTCTTCTAATCGATTCAGAAGTCGTCCATTAGTAGAAAGTACTATGTCTAATAGCGACCTTGAGATATTTCTTTCACTAAACCACTGACCATCTTTGTAAAATGCCGACTGATGACCAGCAAGCAGAGAAATACCATGAACATCTTTGTTTTCTTGAAAAAAGCGCTCTAATTTATCAAAAGTGGAATCAGTATTATATAAGTCTATGCTTGTTAATAAGAGCTTCGCATATTTAGCGTTATAGGTAGGATTTTCATTCAGATATAATAAATTTGCACAACGTGAAAAATAGAATCGATCTTTTCCGTATTCATGCCGCAACGCATCCAAGCGTTCAGTTGATATCTCTTCGCAATGTGTTTGGCATTCAGATGGTTGAACCGCAAAGATGATGCCTGGCTGTAGAAAAATCAAATATAGAAACAGCAGTAATACCTTTTTGTATTGCATCATATGGATTCTTATTAACTTATGGCTGTCAGCACTAATTGACTTTAATAGCTGATTGATCATCCATCCCCATGTCACTCGCACTGTCTTCTTGCACATCAATCTGAAACTCCCCCTGTTGCATGACAAATCCTTGCAAGTCATTATCCCATCTCACATTCAAAAGTGTCGATCCAAACAGATTGCAGCGAAAGTTGCAAAAAGGTTGCAAGCTTTTACCACGGAGAAGCAATTTTGAATCAGAGTTCAACAGATAGTATGCCTTTTGTTCCCGGTTCTTGATACGCTCTATCAAGAACAGGCCATCCTTACTCACAGCGCCGGTATAGGCGTGCTGTTTGCTGCCTTGATCTTTATCTATGATGTTGATCAGATTTCCATCCTTGGCTAGTACTGCGTGAAATGGATCGCCTCTCTCTGTAGTACGCCCCCTGAAATCCGAAAGAATCTCATCATATATCATTCTCAACATTGGATTTTTCGCTAATTTTCTAGTCGAAGGAGACAGCTCCTGTCCTGGCACAGTTGGCCTGGAAACGCTTTGAAGATAGTTGTATTGCATTTCTGCTAGAGGACTACCAGCTCGGCCATAGAAACCGAGAATGGTTAAATTATCCTGACTATCCCGGTTGAACTGGTTGATGTAATACTCCGTACCCTTATCGTAGTCTGGCAATATTTCGTCCAAGGTTACGTTGAGATCCTCTTTATTTAGCGTTACGATTTTATCACCACCACTGAGAATATATGCATCGTCATACTCTTTAGCGATACTTAAGACCTCGTACGCCTGCCTTCTACCGGGATGGCCTGCAATCGTGATCTCATTTATTTTATTTATATTTTCATCGTAGAAAGAAGCATATTGACGTAACGTCATGACGCCTCTCTCTTCATTCATCTCCCTTTTCACGACACCTGCAAGAATCTCACCCGAGGATGTTGTAAATAGAGAGTTAACGAGTTGATCTTTAAGCTCGACACGTCGCTCTATTTCACCTTCCTTTGAAATAACAAAAAGAAATGATGAAAAACTCTCATCAAAATCGATAACAGGCGGTATTAATGCAAGCAGAATTCTGCTATCCGGTAAGAGCGTCATAGCACCGGAAGTCACGAGGTCATTCTCAAATGTCGTCGCCCAGACAACATTTCCATCATGCGACAGATGGATAAGAGAGATTTGAATGTCTTTCTTAATATTTACCTCAAACAGATCCTCACTGGATTGGCTCTTCTTAGATTTACCCTGGAATATATCGTCAACTAAACCCCTGTCGAAACTAACATTGATATCTCCACTGTTTAGTGCAGTGCCAGCAATGTAGTAACCGTCATCACTCTTGATGATTGCACTCACTCTATTGATATTGTGAAGCGGATACTTCCATCCGGGCACATATTTGGCATTAGCTGATACAGGAAGCTTATCCAATACAAGCGTTGGATAGCTTTCCATTTTTTCATTCGGCTGTACAACAATGTTATGCCGGAGGGATTGGGGTAGTTCATTCCAGGCAAAACCACTTAAAGGCGTTACAAGTAAGAGTATTAAAAGTGTCGTACGCATCATTCTTGCCAATCATAGTTTAGGGTGCAACCATTCGTATCTATTCGGGCAAACATTAAATTTGTCCGTGTAGAACTGTGTTTGCCCCTGGATACAGCCGCAACCAATCCACCATTCCAGGTTGATATCGCTCGAATATCATCACCAGCATCGCTCACTCGGGATTTGCGAATATCAGGCGCGTCCTTCGAGATACAGTAGAGCACAGGTTGCCAATCGATATAGGCCTCGCTATCTATATTCTCATTACCCACGCCAACGATGTCACCGCTTGGTGACTGATAGAGGTTAGTGATGCCTTCAGCTTCATGCAGACGCTCTATAAGCGAGCCATCATCAAGAGAGAATTTAGCAATCTGCTTATCATCTACGATAGCAAGAAATTGTGAGTCATCAGATGCCAGCAAGGTGCTTTTTAAGCTTTTCATATCCTTATAGATACGACTCCATAGCTGATTCCCATTGGCGTCCAAAAGCGCAGCAAAGGTTCTGAAATAGTTATACTCTTGATAGAGATGACCGACTATCAGCAGATTGCCGTTTGTTAGAATCTGCATGTCATAGATTCGGGAATCGGCAAATCCGAAATCCAGATCATAGTGGGCCAACATTTCACCTTCTGTTGTTATTTTTTCGAATGCAGCTTTCTTCTCATAGATGCCATAGGCATAAAAAACTCCGTTCTCAGCTTCAGTTAAGCCTTCGGTAAAATCGAGGAGAACGGTATCGCCACTTTTCATGGCCTTACCCTTTGTAAACAGAATCTCTTCGTTGCCAACAATTAAATCGCTCTCTCCATTGCGGAGTACATGCCATCTTTGACGTCTGTCATGCTGGTCTGAACTGGTATGAAATATCGATCGGACACTTATGAGACTCTGGGTCTTTGTCCCTGGAATAGTGCGAACCAAAGCCGGGTGATTCTTCATGAATTTACCGACTATGCTGCATCCGGTTTCGTCACACTCCATATCGTCGAGTGTTTTCCGACCAGGCCTGCGATCAAACTCAATATAGTGCCCTGCCCCGACTTTGAAATCAGCTGATCGTCGCTGAATTACCACCTGATCTTGTGTTGCCAACAGGATATAGGCATGTTTATCGTTGAACGTATAGTCAAGCGCCGTTGTGTATTCTCCGCTTAACACAGAACTGAAGGATAGCTCACCATCTTTACTCAGCGCCAAGGCGATCTGAGAAGAGTCGCTTCTTTGCTGGGGTTCTTTTTCGGGAGTTGTTTGCCCATAGGTTGGGTTATACAGAATGAGCGTTCGATCTGAGTAGAAATCCTCTTTGCGGATGTCATCGAGGTAACTGTTATCATGCGGGGCTTTTGACTTTATCGTCTTGGAAGGGACGGCTGGATAGAAA
>JBNKKH010000029.1:0-18281 GCA_050291725.1 Sedimenticolaceae bacterium | reverse complement strand
GGCGTGGGCCAGGGAATAGCCGCCCTGTACTAAAAGTTCTAGCGCATTATCGAAACAGGCAGAATCAGATTGTCCCTCTGGTATTAGTGGCCACACCTTATCCAGATCTTCTCCCAAGACCTCAGAGAACATGGTGTGCCTACGAGCAGCCATCCAGTTTACATTTCCGCGCATGGTATTGATCTCGCCATTATGGGCGATCATGCGGAAAGGATGGGCCAGGTTCCAGGTAGGAAAGGTGTTGGTGGAGAAACGTTGATGCACCAGCGCAAGGGCACTGACTACACGCTCATCTACCAGATCGCTGTAGTAGACACCCACTTGGTTAGCAAGCAGCATGCCTTTATACAGTAACACTCGGGAGGACATTGATGCGATATAGAAACTCCCGCTACCATTGCTGTCGAATTCACGGATCTCATTCTCAATCTGTTTGCGGATTACAAACAGCTTGCGCTCAAAGGCATCCTGATCACTACAACTGGAGCCACGACCAATAAAGATCTGACGGATGACCGGCTCGCTCTCCTTGACCGACTCGCCCAGGCCCTCATTGTCTACAGGTACATCGCGCCACCCCAAAAACTTCTGGCCCTCGGCAGCAATATAGTAAGCAACCTTCTCTTCGCACTGCTTACGGGAGGCATCGTTTTGTGGCAAAAAGATCATGCCTACGCCGTATTCCCCTGCAGGAGGAAGTTCAAAACCTGCCTCTGCACGCAGGAACTCATCGGGAATCTGCATAAGCAGACCAGCGCCGTCGCCTGCCAATGGGTCTGCGCCTACCGCACCACGGTGAGTCAGATTCTCCAGTATCTCCAATCCCTGAAGGACAATTTTGTGACTTTTTACTCCCTTAATATCTGCTATAAAGCCAACTCCACAGGCGTCATGTTCATTTTTCGGATCGTACAATCCTTGCTCTGTTGGTAAAACCCCTGGGGTCATTGCAAACCTCATCTTCTACTGGGCCGGCAATCGCATAATCGAACACCGGCAATATTAAAAAATACAATACGTGCTGACAGTTGTGTACATGGCACCCTAGACCAAAATGTCAGAATGCCGACCAAAATTAGTTACACAGAACAGCGTAGGATAATAGAGTTAGGCCCTTTAGACCAGAGCCCACGGGTAATTTTTCACTACTCCTGGTTTTTTTACTTATTCTACCTGGCTCGTATATCTTTTTGAACCGCGTTAAGTGTACGCACCCAAGGACCTGATTTAACTATACTTTCAGGCAAGTTATCACGTACCGCATTAGCTCTGATTCTCGTTGGATAAACCCCATAGAGTACAGGGTACCAGGATTTTCCATTACGTTGAGTGCGATAATAGGCTATGGTCCCGGAGAGTGAGTGGCGCTGAATAAATTTGGCAACACCCTTCTCATCCTGAAGTCCTGCCAGTTGAATTGTATAGCTGGATGGCTTCTGATTAAGCAGCCACTGCTCTCTCAGCAGTTTGTTTGCAACTGGTTTCGATACAACTCTTGGCGACTTGGCCACCGTAGCTGCCGGCTTGTCAATTACACGAACAGCCGCACTCTCTTGTTTAGGCAAACTCACGGACCTCTCCACTACTGGAGCCGCAGATGGCTTAGCCCTACCTTGGACAGATTCCGCTAGCGCTGCCTCAGCCGGTTTAGCCTGGCTTTTTACTTTTGGAGCAACAGCTTTTACCACTGGCTTGGCCGGCTGCGTAATCGATTTCTTCTTAACCTCTAGCGGCTTAGTAGATTTTTTAATTTGTGGCTTGATGATGCTTGGCGCTGGTTTGCTTGCATCAGGCCGCTCTTGCACAACCTCTGGCTGCTTCGTCTTGCCAGAAGATACTGTTGGTGCGGCTTTACTTGCCTTAGGCTCTCCCTTTGTAACCAGCTTTGCATCATTAACGGGTTGTGGCTTCTGCTGTTCAGAAGGGGCAGCCACTTCTTCCACTGCCTTTTTCTCTAGATCGGCAGGCTTGGCCTGCTGTTTTTTCTCTGCAGTTGCTGAAGCCTCTACAGCAGACACCTCCTCACTCTTTAACTGTACCTTCTCTTGAGCGCTAGCTGGATTAACTTGCGCTTGCTCGACTTTATCCTGAGTAGCATCAGGCTTAACTGCCAACTCTTGAGGATCTGTAGCTGTCTGTTTTAGTTCACTGCTATTTTCTTCAGTAGCAGACCCCAGATCAGAATCTTTGCCTTCAGTGACTTCTATAGTTCCCTGCAACTCTTGGCTTACAGATTCATCCTCATCCTGTTCAGAAATAGTCGTCTGTTCTGAGTCAGGTAATATGAGCGGCTTATACCCTTCTGGCTCTGCCAGTTCGGTTCGTACCGTATCCAGCGTATCGTTTTCTCTAGAGAACAGGCTGTTGATCTCATCCTGATATATCAGAATGAGAAGCACAATAACAATGACGACCCCTCCTCCAATCATCGTGATACTAGGAGATTTGCTCTGTTGCTGCTTGGTTTTAGGCGCTGGGTTTGTTGATGCCGTTAGGCTCTTAGCATGCTCTCTGATAAGCCCAGGTAACCCCCCAGTTTCATCGTGGATCATCTCTATTTGAGATGCGGTTAGGGAATCGACAAGTGAAGCATCTTTTGCAGACAACAGATGCTCAAGAAAAAGCCCTGTTTGCTCCAAGGTAAATTCTGGCATATCTAATAGCTGCAGGGATTGCAGATTCATCACCCGCAGTTGCGGGGTCTTTAGTAGCTCATCTATTTCCGGCTCGGCAAACAGCAGAATTTGAACCAATGGTCGCTCGTCACTGCTTCTCTCGTGTAGCCTCAGCAAAGTAATGACACTTGCCTCGGGTAGCAAGTGCGCATCATCAACAATAATTACTGGGAGAAATCCATCATGTCGCAGATCTTCAAAATAGGAAATGAGATCATCAAACAGCTGCTCGCTTCTATCATCCTGATCAAACAGATCAGCCAGATAGGCCAGCAAGGCGTCTGGCTGCAACATCACATCGGCGTTAACCTTTACCGGAATCCAGTTCTCTGGAGCAAGGCTCAGTAGATTCCGAATAAATGTAGTTTTACCCATTCCCTCTACGCCTCTGATCAAGGGAATTAGATTGCTGTTTTCAGTCAAATGTCTAAGCAGGTCCGCCCGCTGTGAGAGCTCTGGGCTGGCAAAATAGGCATCCCTGTTAGTCAAGTCACCATCTTGCGTTAAGTTATTTGATCTGCTCGTAGACATGTCTTATGCCTCATTGTCAGTATGAGTTCAGAGTATGTTTTAGCCTGTCTAAATCAAATCTGTCTGTGACGAGAGAGCTGCCTATTCCCTTCATCAATACCAGTCTTAGGTTTCCATCCTGAACCTTTTTGTCAACCGCCATGAGCTCTAGCATCTGATCTACGCTAAGCTCCCCCGGCGGCTCTGTTGGCAGTCCTGATTTCCCAACTAGAGCAGTAATTCGCGCCTCTTCCTGTTGAGTTATCCAGCCATGTTCCATCGAAAGTTTTGCTGCCATACACATTCCTGCACCCACAGCCTCTCCATGCAGCCACGCGCCATAGCCCACGCCAGTCTCAATTGCATGCCCAAAGGTATGGCCCAAATTCAGCAAAGCACGCTGTCCAGCTTCCAGCTCATCTGCCGCTACCACTTGCGCCTTGTCGATACATGACCTCTCGATTGCAAAAGCCAAGGCCTCGGGGTTACGAGATAGCAGAGACTCTATATTATGCTCCAACCAATCGAACAGCTCCACATCGTTAATCAAGCCATACTTAATGATCTCAGCTATACCTGCAGAGAGCTGCCGATCATCCAGCGTGTTAAGTGTATCTGTATCTGCTATAACGCATTGTGGCTGATGAAATGCGCCAATCATATTCTTACCCAGAGAGTGATTAACTCCAGTCTTGCCCCCTACAGAGGAGTCCACCTGAGCCAAAAGCGTAGTCGGAACCTGAATAAAATTAACCCCACGTTGATAGCTGGCGGCAGCAAAACCAGCCATATCACCAACGACCCCTCCGCCAAGCGCCACAATCGTGCATTGACGGTTAAATCGATTTTTTAGCAAAGCATCAAATATGCTATGCCAAACATCTAAAGTCTTATACTTTTCACCATCAGGAAGAATTACAGACTCACACTGAAATTGCGCTAATGCTGCTTTGACCTGCTCAAGATAGAGCGGCGCAACAGTTTCATTACTGACCAACAGTACCTGTTTCCCGTGAATATGATCTCTATATAGCTCTGAATTACTCAGGATTCCACGACCGATATGGATCGGATATGAACGCTCACCTAAAGCAACATCTACTGTTTTTGTACTGTTATTTTGCATAATAGAGTTCAGTCCAGTTCGCTCAACCGCATTACTATTTCTTTAGCCACTACTACCGCACTACGTTTTTCTGTGGAAACAACTAAATCCGCCAACTCACGATAAATAGGCTCACGCTCTTCCATCAAATCTTGCAGTTTGCTCATGGGGTTTTCCGTTTGCAGTAGCGGACGGTTACGATCCTGCCTAGTTCTATCGTACTGCTGTTCTGGGGAGCAGGAGAGATAGACCACAACGCCGCGTCCAGAAAGACACCGGCGATTATCCGGATCCAGAACAACCCCTCCGCCGGTAGCTAACACCAATCCGTTACTGCCAGTCAACTCCTGAACCACTGTTCTTTCCCTGCGCCTAAATCCATCTTCTCCCTCAAAATCAAAAATCGTTGGGATATCCACTCCAGTTCGACGCTGAATTTCATGATCAGTATCATCAAACTCCATACGCAACAACTTTGCTAACTGTCGCCCAATCGTGCTTTTACCCACGCCCATAGGACCAACAAGAAAGACATTTTTCGGATTTTGAGCCATATTCATATAGGTATATAGATAATCAATCAGACAACTGTAATAACTTTAGCCTTATCATTGTGGCAAAACATAAAGGGGCGTGCCAGTAGCACGCCCCTTTATTGGTCTTAGACTCAGGCTGTACGATTAGCCAATGCTAGCGCATCCCTATTGTCTCCTTGAGGATCTTTGGCGTTACGAAAATTAACAGCTCTTTATTCTCGTCAGTAACAGCAGTCTGTTTAAACAGGAAACCAACATAGGGCAGATCTCCAAAGAACGGGACCCTTTCTGTGCCTTTACTATGAGTACGCTCAAATATACCACCAAGAACTACGGTCTCACCATTGTCCACCAGCACAGAGGTTTCAATCTCACGTGTATCCACCGGCGGTACACCTGCGGTAATTCTGGAAAAATCAGGACTGTCCTTATTAATGATAAGATCCATAATAACCCGATCATCTGGAGTAATCTGAGGTGTAACCTCTAGTTTCAATGCAGCCTCTTTAAAGGCAACTGTGGTTGCACCACTGGAGCTAGCCTCTTGATAAGGTATCTCAAAACCCTGCTTGATTGTTGCTGTATTGCGATCTGAGGTTATAACTCTAGGGCTTGAAATAATTTCACCTTTGCCCTCTTTTTGCATGGCATTTAGCTCCAGACGCAACAGATATGAGCCCATTTTCCCCAGAATAAAGTTAATTGCTCCACCCCTGGTATCATCAAGAGTTTGCGGCAAATTCACCAACAACGCCTGATTTCCACTACCGGCTTCGTTTTCAACGCTTGTACTCGCAACTTCAGCACTTGCAATATCACCTGGCAGGCCACCAGCAATCTTCCAGCGTGAAGTATCAGTATCGTCAGACGTCCTACCAAGGCCGAATTTAACACCAAGATCCTTGGCAAAATCATCGTTCGCAATTACTATTCTGCTTTCAATCATTACCTGACGCACAGGTATATCAAGCTTTTTAACTAAACGGTTAATATCATCAAGCTTAGCCAGGGTATCCCTAACCAAAAGCGTATTGGTACGCGAATCCACTGTAACATTGCCACGCTCTGGAGTTAGCAGCTCATTGCCTTCTGTTTTCAACAAGTTAGCTATATCTTCAGCTTTGGCATAGTTAATCTGTATATACTCTGAGCGCAGCGGGGCCAGCTCCTCTATCTGTTTTTGCGATTCCAGCTCAAGTTTCTCTCGAGCAGCAATCTCCTCAGTAGGCGCAACCATAACAACGTTATTATTCTTGCGCATGGACAATCCCTTTGCCTTGAGAATAATATCCAAAGCCTGATCCCAGGGTACATTCTGCAAACGCAAGGTTATGGAGCCTGTCACGCTATCGCTAGTAACCAAATTAAGATCGGTAAAATCTGCTAACAATTGCAAAACTGCTCGCACCTCAATCTCCTGAAAGTTAAGCGACAGCCTATCTCCAGAATAAACGTTTCTCGCTTTCTGTAGCTTTTCTTTCTCAGCATCCGATATCGGCCTAAATTCTATCGCAAATGTATTATTTGCTTGATATGCAAGATGCTCATAATTACCTGTAGGTGTTATATCTACACGAACATTATTATCCTTGGATGTAACCTCAAACATCTTAACCGGAGTGGCAAAGTCGCTCACATCGAACTTGCGCATAAATCTATCTGGCAATGAGGTATTAATAAGATCCAGAACAACCTTGCCACCTTCTTCTCTTATATCAGCAACTGTGGATGGGTTACCTAAAGTGATAACAACCCGTCCTTCCCCATCGTTTCCTCGACGAAAGTCAATGTCCTGAACCCCCTTGGATCCAGATGAGGTAACTAGCCCAGCAGCCAATTTCTCCGTATATACCGAGGACGTTGGTTTTGCTGCAGCAACTTGAGCACTTCCGGCATTAACACGTAACACAATTTTGTTACCCGCAGCTTTTATATCGTGGGCAGCTGAGGCTGATAAATTCACCACAACGCGAGTCCTATTTGCCGCCTCAACAGTGGTTATACTCCTCACCATACCAATCCCCACAGCCTGGGTCTTCTTTGCTATTGCACTTTTCATCCCTGGCAGATCAATCGCAATACGCGCCGGACTGTCCGTGGCAAAACTCTTCGGCAGAGACACTGGCGACTGCGCCGTTAAGGTTATCTCAACTATATTCCCAGGCAGCGATGACACACTGATATCCTGTAAAACATTTCCTCCGGCTAGTGTAATACCTGGCATAGTTAAAAACAGCGAGGTCAACAATAACCATACGGCCAATCTATACACGCTTGGCCCTCTACTGTCCCTGACACTAATTCGCTTGTATGATGTGTTAGCTAATGAATGTTTCATCATTGATCCTCTGACTTATTCGCTCAGTGATACCGACGCCTGCCTTTCCATATAACCTTTAGGCTTCTTTGGAATGATCTCCGTCAATTCAATTTTATCTTCTGTAATGCTAGTAACCTGGCCATGGTTCTGCCCCATGTAGTTACCAACTTTGACTTTATGGATGGTTCTATCTGACGTCCTCACCAAACCCCAGACTGTACTTTCCATATCGACTGTACCAACCATCCTGATACTATCCAGAGGAAACTGCTCCAGCTCCTCTTTGCGACGGTTGAAATCCGGTGCTAGCCCGTCCCCTGCCTGCGCCATCTCTTCAGCTTCAGAAGCTTGAGACAACTGAAATGGATTGCGACTATCTCCTTGAGAATAGACAAAAGTCTCAATCTGCTTTATCTCGGGTAACGGCTCTATACGACCAGGCTTTCTAGCTTTTACTTTCTTTACATACTGCCTCAGGTCCTGCATCCCATCACCCCCGCAAGACACCAAAAGCGTAGATAAGCCAAGTATCAGAAGCGTACGCATGCTGACATACCATGCCCTACTCATTTCTCGTCCTCCTCATCCAGATAGCGGTAAGTTTTAGCTACTGCCTGAAGAACTAAATCACCACCTGGCGAAACTGCCGCTCCTTTCCTACCTTTCTTTCGGGGTGTGATATTCACATCATGGATAGTTACAATACGCGGCAACGCAGCCAATCCACTGATAAATTCCCCAAATTCATGATAGTCCCCTATGACCCTTATGTTAATTGGCAGCTCAGCATAAAACTCTTTCGCCACCTCTCCTGCAGGATCAAATAACTCAAACTCAAGCCCTGCTGCCAAGCCCGTCTGAGAGACATCAACCAATAAATCGGCCACCTCAGATCTATCCGGCAACTGTTGCAACATTGCATTAAATGATTGCCTCATCTCTTTAAGCTGCTTTTTGTATGCATCTAGATTAGCCGCTTTTTTCTGCTTATTTTCAAACTCCTTTTTCAAAACGAGCTCTTGCTTCTCAACCCTCTCTAGATCCACAAGTTGGTCTTGTGTAAAAACATAGTACCAAGCCACACCTAGTAGAACACACAACAACAGAGTGGCCAGAGCCTTAGCTGCGTTTGGCCAATCTCCAATATCAGAGAGTTCCAGATTATTTAAGTCATCCAAGTTCACTGCGCACCCCCTTCTGGAGCAGCTTCTCCCTCTGATTTAGCTTTCTTATTGATCTGTTTTACCTTCAAGGTGAAATGGCTCATACCAGTGCCTGTCTTATCCTTATTCTCAATCACCTGAAGAGATGGATCTCCCAACCATTGAGAGGCATCTACATTTCTCATATAGGAAGAGACACGAGCATTAGATTGCGCTCTGCCATTAATTGTAACCGACTTACCCTTCTGATTAACTTCGGTTAGATAGGAACCATCAGGCGTTCTGGTCACTAACTCATCAAACAGATGTACAATTTCCGGACGGCTGCTCTGCAACTCCTGGATTATATTGATCCTGGCAAGAAGTTTTGCCTTGGTCTTTTCTAGATCCTTTATCTCTTTGATTTTTTGATCCATCAAGGCAATCTCTTTTTTCATGAATCCGTTACGAGCCTTCTGGTGATCTATCATGCCGGATATATGCAGGTTTACATACAATCCCAACAACAAAGTCACAAACAGCGCACCAATGACCATAAATCCAAATTCACGTTGGCGCTGCTTCCTAAGCTCCTCTCGCCAGGGTAGTAGATTAATTCGTGCCATTTCAGTCAAAGCTCCTTAATGCCAAACCACAGGCAATCATTAAAGATGGCGCATCATTACTCAAACTCTGCGGCTTAACGTTGGACGAAACAGACATATTGCTAAATGGATTTGCAATTATGGTTGGAGTACCAATCTTTTCCTCAACTAACTCATCGATCGCAGAAATGGAAGAACACCCTCCCGCCAACACAATATGATCGACGCTGTTGTAAGCGCTGGAAGAGAAGAAAAATTGCAAAGATCTGCTAACTTGCTGCGCCAGTGCTTCTTTGAACGGCTCCAGCACTTCAGACACATAGTTATCCGGCAAACCGCCTTGTCGTTTCGCCATTCCCGCTTCTTCTTGCGAAAGCCCGTAACGGCGCTGAATCTCTTCAGTTAACTGCTTGCCGCCAAAACTCTGCTCTCTAGTGTAGATAATCTTGTTGTTATGCAGAACATTAAGCGCAGTATTAGTTGCGCCAATATCGACAATAGCGATGGTTTGATCAACACCAAAGTCAGGCAACTGCTCTGTAACTAGGGA
Organism: Sedimenticolaceae bacterium; assembly: GCA_050291725.1. Taxonomy (GTDB): domain Bacteria; phylum Pseudomonadota; class Gammaproteobacteria; order Chromatiales; family Chromatiaceae; genus JAAGZL01. Next base: position 8,838 of record JBNKKH010000029.1, on the reverse strand, counting down.
GAAGGCATTTTCCATGGCGTACGCCTCTACATCCACCACAGCAGCACTCAGCCCGGCAATTTCCAGAGCAGAGACGCGATTTTCCACATTCTCGCTTCGGGATGCAGCTAGAAGCACATCGACCATCTCTGGATTTTTATCGTTTGGGCCAAACACCTCGAAGTCGATATTGACCTCCTCCAGAGGGTAGGGAATGTATTGATCTGCTTCCAACTGAATCTGACTCTCCATTTCAGTATCGGAGAGAGAAGAAGGCATAGTAATGATCTTGGTGATCACGGCAGACCCAGAAACCGCAACAGCAGCCCGCTTGGCGCGACTACCTGATCGGCGCACCACATTGCGTATAGCCTCACCAACAGCCTCAACATCAGCTATATTCTTTTCCACCACGGCATCTGGAGGCAAAACCTCCACGCCATAGTACTCAACCCTATGTCTTGCGCCGGACTTGCCTCCAGAACGGCTCAACTCCAACAGCTTTACAGCTGTCGAGCTTATATCGAGCCCGAGAACCGGACCCTGATTGGTTCCTAAAAAGGGTAACATATACCTGTCCTTCCCCTGATTATTTCTGTATTGGAATATATCTTAAATAATTTTCTTTAACAAGTGTGCTTAACTATATAGCAGTTAATGATTTTTTTGTAAAACAATTTAACAAAAAAAAGTGTACTCAGTTCACATAAAAGTCAATATAGCTTAGTTTGGGAGAATGATTGATAATATCTATACCTCATCCAGGGAACGATTTATATAACTACTTATGAAGCTGTTACTGAAGATTATTAAAGGCTTATTGAGCCTACTAATGCTAGGTCTGACCCTGGGCACCGTTGCCGTGGTTGCCGTCTACCTGCATCTCGAACCCAAACTACCATCCATTGATAATCTACGAGAGGTAGAGCTACAAGTTCCGCTAAGAGTCTATACCAGCGATCAGAAGCTCATGGCAGAGTTTGGAGAAAAACGTCGCAGCCCTTTGAAATACAACCAAATTCCGCGACAGCTCATCCACGCCTTTCTAGCAGCAGAGGATGATCGTTTTTTCCATCACCCAGGGGTAGATTATCGCGGAATCGCCAGGGCGGCAGTACAGCTAATTCTCACCGGCAAACGCAGTCAAGGCGGCAGCACCATTACCATGCAGGTTGCCCGCAACTTCTACCTAAGCAGCAAAAAGACCTATACCCGCAAATTAAACGAAATACTACTATCCCTTAGAATTGAAGGGGCTCTCACTAAAGAGGAGATTCTAGAGCTATATCTGAATAAAATATATCTCGGCAACCGCTCCTATGGCATAGGCGCAGCAGCAGAGGTCTATTACGGGAAATATATACACGAGCTTAATATTGCGCAGATGGCAATGATCGCCGGCCTGCCCAAAGCACCCTCCAGATACAACCCAATAATAAATCCAACCCGCGCCCTCCTGCGAAGAGACTACGTGCTAAAACGCATGGCTAAACTAGGCTTCATTTCTCAGAAGGAGCTATCTGAAACACTAAATCAGCCAGTAACCGCCAAATTGCATGGATCAAAAGCTGTGCTAGATGCGCCCTACATAGCTGAAATGGTTCGCTCTGAGATGGTGCGTAGATTTGGGGGTAAAGCCTACACTGAGGGCTTACGCGTCTACACCACCATTGATTCAAAATCTCAAATCAGCGCAGAGACCGCCCTACGTGAAACCCTAATCGAATATAGCCAGAGACATGGATATCGAGGCGCGGAACAACACTTTGAGATCAACTCTGAAACCGATAATGCAGCTATGGATCAGATCCTACGCGACACAAGAAAGGTAGGAACGCTTGTTCCCGCTCTTGTTACCAAAGTTGCTGACCAGAGCGCCAGTATCTACCTAGGATCAGACAAGCATGCAAGTATAGAGTGGGATGGCTTAAGCTGGGCTAGACCCTATATAAATGAGAACCGTCGCGGCAAACAACCCAAAAAAGCCGCTGACATACTCAAACCGGGAGATCTGATACGAGTTATACAAACACCTGGCAAAAACAAAACCGTTTGGCGTTTAGCCCAAATCCCGGCAATACAGGGTGCCCTGGTTGCCTTAGACCCAAACAACGGTGCTATACGCTCTCTGACGGGAGGCTTTGATTACTATCTAAGCAAGTTCAACCGGGTAATCCAGGCGAAGAGACAGCCTGGATCTGGGTTTAAAGCCTTCGTCTACTCCGCTGCCCTTAAGGCAGGATATACCGCAGCAAGTATAATCAATGACGCCCCTATCGTAATCAGGGACCATAGACTAGAGTCCGATTGGCGTCCACAAAACTACAGCGGCAAATTCTACGGCCCCACGCGCCTGCGCCATGCACTAACCAACTCTCGCAACCTGGTATCAATAAGACTGCTGCGCTCCATAGGTATAGAGTACGCGCTCAATCATGCCCAACTATTTGGATTTGATCCTAACGACCTGCCTAAAAGCCTATCCCTGGCCCTTGGAAGCGGCACCGTAACCCCTCTGCAGATGGCAGAAGGCTATGCAGTATTAGCGAACGGCGGCTTCAAAGTAAAACCATACTTCATCCAGAAGATATTGAACGGCAGAGATGAAACCATATTTGCAGCCCAACCTCTTCAGGTCTGCGCAGAGTGCCCACAGAGCGCCAATCTTGATGAGCAAGGCAAACCAATCTACCCCGCACACGCGTCCTCTGGCGTGGCTCCGCGGGTAATTTCACCCCAGAACTACTATCTCATGAACTCTATGATGCGCGATGTAGTTCAACACGGCACAGCAACCAAAGCCAAGAAGTTGGGACGCAAAGATATAGCTGGCAAGACCGGAACCACCAACGATCAGCGTGATGCTTGGTTTAACGGCTTCAATCGCTCCCATGTAGCAATAGTTTGGGTTGGTTTTGACTCCTCATCCCCCCTGGGCAACAACGAGGTTGGCGGCAAAGCCGCCCTGCCAGCCTGGATTAAGTATATGCAACGCGTGTTACAAGGCTCCGAAGAAGAGCCGCTCGAAATGCCTGCTGATATGGTCGCCATCCGCATTGATCCAAAAACTGGAAATCCGGCACCACCTTGGCAGAAAGACGCCATATACGAGGTCTTTCGCGCCGAATATGCCCCTGAGGTTCCAAATTTTGACGCGGCTGACAGCTTTGCCACCGAAGGCTCTCTCCCTGAAAGCCAAGGGGAATCAAAAGAGCTCTTCTAGAGCCAGATATCATTTACGATACAGCCAAGGAGCCTCATGGCCCAAGCAAAAAGCAGAGATAAGCTTCGCGCCAACATTGCAAATGAGTCAGCTCGTATAATCCATGACTCTGGGCACCGCGATTTCAGTGCGGCTCGCAACAAAGCAGCTCACCGCCTAGGCTGCAAAGATAAAAGAGCACTTCCCAGCAATGCTGAAATAGAACAGGCTCTAGCAGAGTATCAACAGCTATTCCATGCTGAAGAACAGCAGCAATCAGTTGCGCATCTACGCCAACTTGCCCTAGATGTCATGTCCAATTTAGAGCTGTTTTCACCACAACTGGTCGGCTCAGCGCTCACTGGCAACGGAAACTCAAATAGTAAATTACAGCTACATCTGTTCTCAGATAGCCCTGAACAGATAGCTCTACACCTTTTAAATAGCGGAATCCCATATCAAGAAGCTGAAAAAACTGTCTTAATACAGAAAGGACAGAAACAAAGGCAACCATGTTTCAGACTCCACACCAATGAAACTGAGGTAGAGCTGATCTGGTTCCCATCTGGATCCAGAGGCCACGCCCCACTCTCCTGCATAGACCAAAAACCAGAAAAAAGAGCCTCAATAACCCAACTGAAGAAACTGATGGAACTTAGTTAAACAACTTATCATGGCTGGATATCGCTCCAACACCTTATAGATAATCTATACATGCCATACACAAAAGTAAGAATGGCATTGATGTAGTTTATTAGAAAAAACTAATATTGCATTAAATAATCAAGACGCTGCCTGTTTAGACTATTAGTATATTTAAATTTAAAAATTGAATATCTCCGATACTATTAACCCCTGCTCATAATGACAGATTTAAGATAGATAGTAGTTACAGATAAAAACAACTTAGAGTACAGTTTTGTGTTTTTGACTCTCGCGGGAGTCAGATAAACGGCGATAAACCTATTCAGGAGTAACAATAATGCAGATTACTGGAATGTATTGGGGATCAAAACTCCTCAAGTACGTTGATTTTCCAACCTCGGAAGTGTTGGGGCCTGAGGCCTCAGCAGAAGAGATAAAGGATCTTATCGCCCGTAAGGGAGAGGTCTTTATCAAACCCATGTTTAAGGGTGGCGTGGGCAAAAAGGGTAAAGCGGGCCTTCTGGGCCGGGCAAAAGACCTCTCAACTGCTATGCAGGAGAAGTCCAGGCTCTATTTTGCTGAGCACTTCCATAACAATACTTACTCCAAAGCTGAAGGTGTAACCTTTGAAGGCGCTGTCCCATCTGACTACGAGATCTATTTCTCTATCACCGATAGCACCGAATACCGCGCCCCTATGATTACATTGACCCATCACGGCGGCATGGATATCGAAGAGCTTCCACCAGAGAAGATCGCTCGCATCCCATTTGATCCTCTAACCGGCCTTAAAGGCTTTGTAATTTCCAATGCCTTGCGCAAAATTGGCGCTCCTAAAGAGCTGATCAGCCCACTGGTGCAGAACCTGCCAAAGCTATGGGATCTGTTCCACAACTACGGCATGACAACCCTGGAGCTCAACCCTATCCGCATGTTGAGTAACAAGAAAGGGCGTCTATTGCCGGTAGCCTGTGACTTCAAGTGCGCGTTTGACGGAGATGACCCCAACTCATCCCGCCTGGGCCTCCCGGATGATCTGGATGCCTCCAGCTACTCAGATTTCGAGCAGGAGGTAAACTCACTGCGTACCTATCAGGGACAGTCTGATGTATTCGTTATCAATGAGACTGGAACCATCACCGCTATGACTTTCGGCGGCGGTGCCAACGCCCTGGTAACCGAACTGCTGGGCGACGCAGCAACCATCTCATCTGACTTCGGTGGCAACCCACCCTATGCCAAGATGCACGATATCAGCCGTATCGTATACAAGTACTGGCTGGAACAGTCCAACGTACTCTTCATAATCGGCGGCAAGGCCAACAATACCGATATCTATGAGACATTCCGCGCTATGGCCGACGCCCTGCGTGACTACTTCAACCAGAACGGGCCTATTCCTTTATATGTGGTTATCGGGCGCGGCGGACCAAATCTAATCCGCGGCATGGGTTATATGAAGGACACTCTGGACTCCCTGGGCCTCCCCTATCAGATGTTCGGCCACGACTCAGCCATGAGCGAGGTTGTTAACTATGCCCAGAAAGCTGATGAGTGGATGCGCGAGGGCGGTCGTAAGATCGTCGCAGAAAAGCTCGGTATTGAGCTGGACTCAGAGCTGAATAACAGCTTCATGGACAGCGCAAATTCAGAACAATCAGAAACTAAAGAGACAGAGAGGACCTAAGCATGCATCCCCAAGGCGTAGAAAAGTTTCAACATTATTACGTAGGCATTAACTCTCTGGCAGAACTTGCTACCTGTGATGACCGTGTCTGTGTACTGAACATAACTGGCGGCGAGAGTCGTAGCGTTACCCCTACCAGTCATGAATACTCAAATGGCAACGTGGTCTGCGGTACCGCTCCTGGGCGTTCCGGCACGGTTATGAAGACCAAAAAGGGTGATATCCCCATTTATGACAACATTGCCGAGGCCATCGAAGATGGACATGAGTTCAATGTGGTTGTGGTATACCTGCCCCCATCAGGTGTACGTGACGGCGTTATTGAAGCCATTCGGGTAAACCCTAATCTAACCAAGATCGTAATACTTACCGAAAAGGTTCCAGTACGCGACGCCCGGGTCATACGTGCCATGGGTCAGCTGCATGGCATCGACATCTTCGGGGCCAACTGTCTGGGTCTGGCCGACGCCCACAACCATGTGCGCATCGGTGGCGCCCTAGGCGGCAGCTCTCCAGAGGAGTCTCTGCTACCAGGCTCAGTAGCCATTTTCTCCAACTCTGGCAACTTCACCACCACCATGGCGGTCTATCTAACCACCGCAGGCTGGGGCAGCACTGTCTCTCTATCCTCGGGTAAGGATGTCTACATCCACTACTCCGCACCAGAGTGGAACCATGCATTCCACAACGATGACCGTTCCAAGGCCGGTGTTATGTACGTTGAGCCAGGTGGCTACTACGAGCATGATCTGACGTTTGAAAAGCCAGTGGTTGCCTGTGTGGTTGGACGCTGGAAAGCCAAACTGACCAAGGCCTGCGGCCATGCCGGCGCTATCGCTGGTGCTGGCGACAACGCTGCGGCTAAAGAGCAGTGGTTTATGGACAAATTTGGTGTGGACGAGATCTTCACCCCGGAGAACCCTGTATGCACTGAAAAAGGCGCAGTAGTTGTAAACATCGCCCACATCCCTGCCGCTCTATCTGCGGTAATGGAGAAGCGTGGAGAAAAGCCTGATTTTGATCCAGTAGGCAACCTCTCCATGAAGTGCTGGTTCAGCAATACCCAGGGCATTGATCTGCCCGATTCTCTCAACCCGGATGTAGTAGAGGCCGTAGCTCCATACAATGAGCAGATATCCCTCCTGGACGAACAGGTGGGCGCCTCTTTTCCACGCCAATCCATGAAGGATGCCTCCGGCGCCTCCATGATGGATCCCAAGACTCAGGTCACCAAGATTCACGGTACCAGCGTACTGGACGCATCCACCCACACTTTTGAAGAGAATCTGGTGCAGAGCCTGATCCGCGAGTACTCAGATGCCAACGGCGCTGCTCTGGCCAATGTGGCTCTGAACGCCTTCGTAAACCAATACGACCAGGTTGGGCTGGCTGCAGCTGACGCCTCTCGTGAAGCGGGCAACAGCCCCAACACCGCTCTTTCAGCTGCAGTTGCTATGGTAGGTCCAAAGCAGGTAGAGAAATCCCGTGCCGCAGCAACAGCACTGATTGAGTTATTCAAAAAGAGCGGCCTAGAGAATCCAGGCAACAGCGGATTTGATTTCACTGCTCAACTAGCGGAAGCAGACACTGCAACCTTCCTATCCGACACCCCATGCACCTGTGGCGATGCCATGCTGGAAGCCATCTCGGCAAGGGGCGCCAACTCGGTATTTGTTGACTTCCTCTCTGCCCTGGCTGGCAAGAACGAAGGCAAGCTGAGCTGTAACGTACTGGTTGCCGCCATTACTACACACCTAGCCTGGCCTGCCCTAATGCGCAAACGCCTCTCCATTACCACCATTGCCAACATGCCTTGGCACTTCCGGGTATTCAGCACCCTGATCGGCTCTGCTGCCAGCGCCGAATCCCAGGAGAAAGATAGCTTCTGTGGTGTGAAGAACAGGGAGCTTATGAGCAGCTGGAGCTTTACCGAGACCGCTCACCTGGCACTACTAGGTCATCGTCCGAATGATGAGTCACTGTATGCCTTCTCCGTGCTACTGGGTCTCATTATCTCCAACGGTCCGGGCACCATCTCTGCCCAGGGCGCTAAGGGTGCTGTGGCCGCTGATGGCCCAGAGGCCCCGGCTCGAGTGCAGGTAAACAAAGGCTATATCGGCTTTCTTACCCACACCGGTTACGCCCACGGCGGTAACGGTTACGAAGCTATTGCCTTCCTGCTAGACCGCTTCCGTGATTCTGGCTTACAGGAACCAGGTGTGGATAACCACGGTCTGGATCTATCTGCCATGGCCACCGAGTATGCCAAGGAGTATCTGGCATACAAGAAGAAGGCCAAGGCCGAAGGCAATCTCTCTTACGACAAGATCCCATGTACCGGTCACCCGGTGTTCAAGGGAGAGGATGTTAACTACGATCCACGTGAGGTTTTCGTAGGCGATCTGTTCAAGCAACGTGGTGACTACAACGTCTTCCACGAGTTTTACAAAGAGCTGGTACAGGCACTATACAAGACCGGCGTAACTCGCAACGTATTCTGCGTTAACGTGGATGCAGTAATCGCCGTCCTTCTTCTGAAGATGCTTTGGAAGCCTTACGCCGATGGTGAGATCACTGATGCCTCAATGGAATCTGCTGCGTTCACTACCTTCCTGTTTGGTCGCATGATAGGCTCTGCTGCAGAGATCGATGATCACACTAACCGTGGTCGCAACATGGATACCCGTACACCTGCCAGCAAGTGCAGCTACGTGGGTTAATAAACCTGGGGCCGGAACAGTCCGGCCCCAACCAGATTTAGCAACGAAGACACAGAGCACTGTTTTTAAGACTCAACTCTGTGTCTTTATGTTTTTAGTTTCACCAAAATTTTAAAATAACCGAGGACTGAAAATGTCAAAAATCATCTGGACAAAAATCGATGAGGCGCCAGCTCTGGCGACCTACTCTTTTCTGCCCATCGTACAGAAGTTTGCCAGTGCCGCAGGCGTAGATGTGGAGACTCGGGACATATCCCTCCCCGGGCGTGTCATCGCCAACTTCCCGGACAACCTGACCGACGAGCAGAAAATACCTGATGAACTGGGCCGTCTAGGTGATCTGGCCAAGACCCCCGAGGCCAACATCATCAAACTACCTAACATCTCTGCCTCTATCCCACAGTTGAAGGCCACTATCGCCGAACTGCAGGAGAAGGGTTATGACGTACCAGACTATCCGGAAAATCCCCAGAACGATGCCGAAAAGGAGATCAAGGAGCGTTACGCCAAGTGCCTCGGCTCTGCTGTAAACCCGGTACTGCGTGAGGGTAACTCGGACCGTCGCGCCCCCACTGCGGTAAAGAACTTCGCCAAGAAGTTCCCCC
>JBNKKH010000028.1:0-124303 GCA_050291725.1 Sedimenticolaceae bacterium | reverse complement strand
GAAGAGCTAGAAGCGGAAGAGCTAGAAGCGGAAGAGCTAGAAGCGGAAGAGCTAGAAGCGGAAGAGCTAGAAGCGGAAGAGCTAGAAGCGGAAGAGCTAGAAGCGGAAGAGCCAGAAGCGGAAGAGCCAGAAGCGGAAGAGCCAGAAGCGGAAGAGCCAGAAGCGGAAGAGCCAGAAGCGGAAGAGCCAGAAGCGGAAGAGCCAGAAGCGGAAGAGCCAGAAGCGGGAGAACTAGAGGATGAAAGCTCTTTTCAGGTGTTGCCATTTCCAGAACAGCAGGAAACAGTTGAAAACCTAGACGAAGAGCAGCAGCCTTCAGCTGAAGATATTGAACTGCTTAGGCCAACGCGCCGTGCTGGCCGAGAGTATCTACGAGTTAATCCAGATATCATGGATAAGCTGGTGAACAACGCAGGTGAGGTGAGTATTTTTCGTGCCCGCCTAGAGCAGCAAAGCAGCTCTATGGGATTCAGCATTGATGAGATGAAAAATACCGTTGATCGTCTGCGTGACCAGTTACGCAAACTTGATATGGAGACTGAGGCGCAAATTCTGTTCCGTTATGAGCGGGATAAGGAAGATGGTAAGTTGGGTGAAGAAGAGTTCGATCCATTGGAACTGGATCGCTTCTCAACTCTGCAGCAGCTTTCGAGAGGTCTGATGGAGACTGTTGGAGACCTTGCCAATATTAATAAGATTTTAGAAACAGAGCAGAAGGATACTGAAACCCTGTTGCTGCAACAGTCCAGAATTACTACGGATCTACAAGACGGACTAATGCGCACTCGTATGGTCTCATTCAATCAGTTGGTGCCACGTTTGAGACGTATTGTTCGACAAACATGCCGCCCATTGGAAAAAGATGCTGAGCTTGCTGTTAAGGGTGCTGGGATGGAGTTGGATAGAACAATCCTGGACCGTATGACTGCACCTTTGGAGCATCTGCTGAGAAATGCTGTTTCTCACGGCATTGAAGACCAGAAGGCACGGAAGAAAACTAAAAAACCTGAAGTTGGAGCAATCAACATAGAACTTACTCGTGAGGGTAATGATGTGGTGATGACAGTATCCGACGATGGAAAGGGATTAGATTTTGAGGCTATTAAACAGCGCGCTAAGAAGAAGGGTTTGTTGCAGGGTGATACCAGCGCAACTGAGGGAGACCTTACTCAGTTTATTTTAGAACACGGATTCAGTACAGCCGACTCCATTAGTCAGATCTCCGGGCGTGGCGTGGGGCTGGATGTTGTTGTTAGTGAGATTAAGCAGCTAGGTGGTACTATGGAAATCAGTTCCGAGCCTGGCGCTGGAACTAAATTTACCATATATCTTCCATTGACCTTGGCGATTACGGATGCCTTGCTACTTAGGGCGTGCGGCGAGATATATGCAGCACCTTACGGTAATGTAGAGTCCGTAGTGAGGATGAGCAAGGATGATTTGGCTGCACTATATGAGGATGGTGAGGGTGTATATACCTACGGAGAGAATGAATATCGCATAAGGTACCTGGGCTCGTTATTAGGCAGAGGAATGCCTAACTTGGCCGATCAAAAGAAACGTATTCCTATCCTTTTGGTGCGTGCAGGCAAGCATCGTGTTGCCATACATGTTGATGAGGTTATAGGTCATCGTCAAATCGTAGTGAAGTCAGTTGGCCCGCAGCTTAGTACCATCAGATGGATAACTGGCGGCACCATACTAGGTGATGGACGTGTGGCACTTATTCTGGATATAAACGCATTGGTTCGTACAGATGCGGCTATGACAACTGAGGATGAGGTGACCACCGCGCATATATCTCATGAAGCGGATGGAGCTAAGATCAAGGTTATGGTGGTGGATGACTCCATTACTGTGCGCAAAGTGACCGGTCGACTGTTGGAGCGCAATGGTATGGATGTTGAAACTGCCAAAGATGGTGTAGAGGCACTAGCCATGTTACAGGGCTATCACCCGGATATAATGTTACTGGATATTGAAATGCCACGTATGGATGGTTTTGAAGTCGCCAGAAACATGCGGAATTCAGAACAGCTTAATGATATACCCATTATAATGATTACTTCCCGTACTGGTGATAAGCACCGTGATCATGCCATGGAACTTGGAGTAAAGCGCTATCTTGGTAAACCTTATCAAGAGTCTGATCTGCTTGAGAATATCCACGAAGTTTTTGACGAGAGTAAACAATGAGTGATGCAGTAGCTACTGTTAAAGAGATACGTGGGGTATTGCTCCCTCTACATGAAGCGCAACTGCTATTACCAAATGCCTCCGTTTCAGAAGTGGTGGGGGTGGAAGAGATCAAGGCTGTATCTGATGTGCCTGATTGGTTTTTGGGCACTCAGGAGTGGCGCGGTCTGGAGATACCGATAATATCTTTTGAAAAACTGCTCGGACTTCCTGCCATCGAGCCAGGGGTACGGTCTAGGCTGGCAGTAAGCAATACCATTGGTGGGAATAAAGATTGCCCATTTATCGGGTTATTACTAGCTTCAACACCACGCCTGGTAAGGATAACCGAAGATGTGGTGGCTCCGCAGAGTGATGCGCAAGATCTGGGAGATGCGGTGAAATGTCAGGTTGTTATTAACGATGAAAACGCTTGGATACCAGATATGAACCATATTGAGTGGGTTGTCCAGGAAGCTGTATCCTGATTGAGAATTAACCTCTTTAGCGGAAGTCGCCCCACAGTGTTTGTATCGATGCGATTGCTGCCAGAGGTGCGGTCTCGGTTCTCAATATTCTTGGTCCCAGAGATATTCCCTTAAATCCTCGGCTCTCTGCCGATGATATTTCACTACTACTTAGTCCTCCCTCAGGACCTATTAATAAATTTATTTCGTCTGCCGGTTTGCCTAACGAACCAATACTAATTTTTGCATTAGGGTCTAGCACCAGGCCTGCGCCCTGATGGTCGGCAGCAAGCCATCTTTCTAGTTCAACAGTGTTGTTTAGTAGAGGGACTCTACACCTGCCTGACTGTTCGCAGGCAGAGATTATCACTTTGCGCCAGTGTTGTTCTCTCTTTATTAATCTTTCACCTTGAAGATTTATTACGCAGCGCTGTGAAAATAGAGGTGTTATCTCACTGACTCCCAACTCAACAGATTTTTGAATGGCAAAGTCCATCCTTTCGCCTTTTGATATGGCGATACAGAGATGAATGTGAAGATCATTTTCAGTTTCAGTATTTGAGCGGGATATAATCTTAATCTGTGCCTGCTTTTTTGATATAGATTCTAGTTTGGACAGGTAGTTGTATCCATCGCCATTGAACAGCTGTAGATCTGCTCCAGAGCGCAGACGCAAGGCCTGGCCTACATGGCGAGATGCATCAGGTTCCAGGGTTATCTCCAAGTTCTCCGCAAGAACTTGCTCAGTAAAGATACGAGGTATGCGCATAAAATATAATCTCTGTCAGTTGCTGCTGAAGTAAATATAATAAGTCAGTAGCAATGGAATGATGTGAACTATGCTATTACCATAGTAATAAATTTCAAGCAGACAGTGTTATAGGAATACTAAATGGCAAAACATATTGGAATACTAACTGCGGGTGGGGATAGCCCGGGTCTTAATGCCGCAATCAGAGGTGTTTGTAAGAGTGCGCATAATAAATATGGTATGAATATTATTGGCTTCAAGGATGGATTTAGAGGGTTGATGGAAAACCGCTTTATTCGTATTGATAATGATGTTGTATCTGGTGTCTTATCTCTGGGTGGTACTATACTCGGAACCAGCAGGGACAAGCCCCACAGGATGCTTGTTGGAGCTAAAGTACAAGATATGACAGATGTTATTGTGCAAAACTACCATGATAATCATCTGGATGCTTTGATCTGTCTAGGTGGGGGAGGGACGCAGAAAAATGCCCTACGCCTAAAGGAAAAGGGCCTGAATATTATTACTCTGCCCAAAACCATAGATAGAGATGTTTCTCAGACCGATAGCACTTTTGGCTTTGATACCGCTCTGGGAATAGCAACAGAAGCCATTGATCGTCTCCATAGCACTGCCCATAGTCACCACAGAATAATTGTAGTAGAGATTATGGGCCATAAAACTGGCTGGCTGGCATTGGGCTCCGGTATAGCTGGGGGAGCTGATGTGATTTTGATTCCGGAGATCGCATATGATGTAGATTTAATTTCCGAAGCCATTCTAGCGCGGGTACAAAACGGTAAGAAATTCAGCATAGTGGCTATGTCAGAAGGGGCTATGTCTCTGCAACAGGCAAAGGCTATCGCTGTTGCTGGAGGTAAGAAGGATAAAGCTGAAGATAAAGAAGAGCGAAAGCGGGCGAAAGAAGAGTTAAACATGATTTACAGAAAGTATACGGATAGAACTCTGGAGCTGTCACAGCAACTAGAGGAGTTAACCGGTTTGGAATCACGTATAACCATCCTGGGTCATCTGCAGCGCGGTGGAACACCTTCGGCAGCTGATAGGCTTCTTGCTAGTACATTGGGTGCAGCTGTGGCTGATCTGGTGGAGGAGGAGCATTTTGGTGTTATGGTTGCGGTGCGTGGTAATAAACCTGTGCCTGTGCCTCTGGAAGAGGTAGCTGGTGTGCGTCGTACCATCCCTATAGACCACCCGTGGATTACTACCGCTAGACATCTAGGCGTATGTCTTGGGGATTGAATCCAAAGCCAAATATTGTACGTATAATTCAAAGGGGATATTACCTAGGCATGGATATCAAGGTTGAGCAGATCCGCGAGTATTGAATGGTAATGCCATAATTATGTACTTGAGGTTGAAAATGTCTGCCGACTATAAACTATTATTGAAACCAGCATTGCTAGCATTTGCTGTCATTCCAATTTTTCAAAGTTGTTGGCTGCTCCAGTTGATAACTCTGGAGCTAGATCAGTTCTGAATAAAAAGTATAGCGGTGTGTGAAAACAGACACTACCGCTAATAGAGATAGTAAAAAATAAATATAAGTTATTGGTCTAAGTCTCGCTCTGGTGGCTGGGGGTAAGTTGGTTTGGGCGGGATACAGGCCACACATCAGATAGGGCGTTCTAATCTAGAAATGCTTGTTATTTATTTCCCAAACGACTGCTATAGCTATACTTCTGATTAGCCCGCTGAATAAAAGGCATCATTCAGACGATGCATAAAGCAGCTAATATCTATCAGTTGATCAAGCCAAGTATCGATAAGATTACATGCTAGCATCACGAACATACGTGCTACACGATCCTTATACCCCTCAATATCGACAGTGCATAAACTATCCAGTTAATACACCAACATCGTTGAGTGAAGTTTCTTTCGATGAGTTGCGTTTGAGGGTAGCTGGTTTATCTATAAATAGATGATAAAAATCAAAAGAAGCAATGCAATAACCAGAGATTTATGTTGTATAGAGTAAACCGCAAAAGAAATACGTTGTTTTTTGAATTACCACTAAAGATATGGTGCTTTATGTCGATATACAGCGCGTGTGTGTAAGAGATTATAAATATTCATTTAATAGCTAGATAGTTGAATATTTTAACTAGACAGCTAATTTGATAGAGAGGAAGGTGCTGCTATGTCTAAATTATTGCTTCGTTTCATCCCCATATTGATTGTAATGGCATGGTCATTTGCCACTGCTTCAGAGCTGGTTGAGTCAACTCCAGAAAAAGTAGCTGGTGCAACAACCGTAGATGCAGCACAGGCTAAAAAACTATTTGATCAAGAGGCTCTGTTTGTAGATCTTCGTAAGGAAAATATGTGGAATTCTGGTCGTGTCCCGGGAGCAATTTGGTTAGACATGAAAACAGCCTTTAATCAAGAAGCATTAGAGGCTGAAGCTAAAAAGGATGAGGTTTTGGTTTTCTATTGTAGTGGCGTTCGTTGTCCTCGCAGTGCCAAGGCTTGCGTGAAGGCTCTGGAATGGGGATACACTAAAGTGAACTATTTTCGTGGTGGTTTTCCAGCATGGAAAAATGCGGGGTACCCAATCGAGTAGTTCCAAACAAGATGTAGATGGCATATTTGGGAAGCCTCTGTTATATCAAATATTGCTTACGGCCTATGCCGTAAGCAATAGATACTTAGAATGGAAATGCTCAGGCTTGCTAATGCGTCCTTTCCCTTGGGTGACAAGTTGATAATAAAATATTAGGTCTAGATACTTAGCCGTATGTGGTTTGGCTAAGGGGGTAAATATGACGATCCGTTTGCGTATAACGATTGTAACACTCATAGCAATTATGTTGGTTGCAGCCGTGCTGGTAATAACCAACAATATTTCGCATAAGAACGATATGGGTCGCTTTGTTCAATTCTCACTCAATTCCAAACAGGTACTGTGGAAACAGATTGTAGCGCGCCATGCATCTGAAATGTCAGCATTCACCAAGGCAATAACTAGGGACAGAATTAGCCAAAATGCCATAAGGTCTGGAGAGCTAAATACCCTTAAAGAGCAAATAAACACTACGCACAATCTTTTTACCAGTGACGGGACCCTTGATCGACTGCAGGTCCTGGATCTAGCAGGCAACTATCTTGCTGCTGCACCTAAACAGTTCAACGGAAAGACCGGGAAAAAGATTGTGAAACAGGTGGCGAACAAGGGAAAAATGTTAAATGGAATTTCACGCGATGATGATGGGCAATTACAGGCAGTCCTTGCATTTCCACTATTTATTCGAGGAAAGATGAAAGCCGTCGTCGTTTATAGCAGAGATATCCAGCGCATCCTTGATGATTTTCAGGTTGGCGATCTGTCAGATGTTTTTATTACTGATATGCGAAGGCATGTGCAATACATGGGGAAGAAAAATGAGCAGCAGACAGTGGCCATACCTGATTATGAACTTGCTCATGGAGGGATGGATGTTGTGGAGTCTAATGATATTGTGTATGAGAATATCTTAGTGCCGATACAGACATTATCTGGAGAAGTAATAGGTGGTCTGTTGAGTTCTCGTGATCAAACGCAAATTTATAATGCTCAGGCCAATATCAACTCAATATCAGTAGGTTCAGTTCTCTTTGTGGTGATTGGTTTGGCTGTTGGCCTGTCATTGTATTTTAAGTATCTATTCAGACCGATTGATCAGGTAGTTGGTTGCATGACAGAGATAGCTGAAGGGAATCTCAATTGCCAGGTCCCAACATGTAAATCTAAAGACGAGACTTCACGGTTGGTTGAAGGTCTGGTCGGTATGGTAGTACGCCTGCGTGAAGTAATGGGTGAAATAACTAATTCTACCAATGAGTTGAGTGGTGCTGCTGAACAGCTTTCTAGTGTGGTGAATAGAAGCAGCCAGCAAATTGCTTCTCAGCGACAGGAAACAGACCAGGTGGCAACTGCTGTTACTGAGATGGCAGCATCAAGCTGTGAAGTTGCGCGTAATGCCACAGAGGCCTCATCTGCTTCAACCGAGGCTAGTAAGGCAGCAGAAAATGGTAAGTTGATAGTGCAGCAGACAATTAGCTCCATTGATAGATTGGCTAATAATATACAAAATGCCGGGGATGTGATCACTGTTTTGCAGAAGGAAAGTGACGATATCGGCTCTGTCTTAGCAGTTATTCGTGGTATTGCAGAACAGACCAATCTGCTCGCTTTAAACGCAGCAATCGAAGCAGCTAGAGCTGGGGAAAAAGGAAGAGGATTTGCCGTAGTAGCTGATGAGGTTAGGACTTTAGCAAGTCGAACACAACAGTCCACGGAAGAGATTCAAAAGATGATTGAAAAACTGCAGAGTGGGGCAAATGATGCGGTTAAGGCCGTGGAAGAGAGTCAGGCAAGTTCCAGTGAGACTGTAGAGTACGCAAGCGAGGCTGAACAGGCTCTGTTATCGATTACCGATTCGGTAACTACAATAACTGATATGAATACTCAGATCGCTACAGCCGCAAAGGAACAGTCGTCAGTCGCTGAAATGATCAGCAGTAATGTAAGCAATATAGTTGATCTATCTGTTGAGGCAGAGGAAGTCACCCATGAGACATCGGACTCAGCGTCTACACTAAACCAGCTAGGCGGGAAACTTATGGGCATGGTGCATAGATTTCAGCTCTGAGTAGTGGGGTAACTTACTCTTTGTTTGAACGTTTATTTGTATGTCCAGCTGTTAACTCTACAGCTGAGAGTGTGAAGCACGAGATGGCTCTATTCTTAGAGCCTGTATCTAATTCTGTGTAACTGTCAGAAGCCAACAGGGAAGAAAGTTTTCCAGGGTGACTGGATAAAGATTTAGTCTTTTTGATAAAACCTATAATAGTTATGTTGGTGAATATTTAAATATATATATCTTGCTTATGTTTGCGAAATATAAGGAGCCCAAGTAGGTAGCCTGTAACAGCTCCCCCCACATGGGCAGCAAAATTTATCCTAGAAGAGCCGTCATCGGTAAATAGATAATATATATCCCACCCAACAAAGAAGGCTACAAAGAGCCATGCGGATACACTGAATCTTCTTATGATGAAGAAAAACCAGAAAAAGCAGCGAATCTTGGCTTGAGGCAGAAAAAATACGAACATGGCCATAATGCCCGAAACTACACCTGATAGTCCTATAGTAGGTGGGGGTTCGGTTACAGTTAACATGGTAATTGAATAGAAGATGTGGCTAAACAGAGCAATAGCCGCAATCGTAATCGGAAAATACAAATAACCTAGGATTGCTTCTACAGTTACTGCAAAGGCAAAAAGAAAGATTAGGTTTCCAATTACATGGCTCCAGCTGCCATGGGCAAAAGCAGCAGTAATCATGTTTATTGGGTTCCAGCTCTTAGGGTAGTATGCAAGTTTATTGGTTAAATACTTAGGAGCAACTATCTCGAAGTCAGTGTAATTATCACGTATAACCTGTTCAAGGTACTGATTACTATCTGTGCGACTGAATCCGGCAAGTGTACTGCTCTTTTTTATAGTTTCGTTAACAAACTCTTGTTGGCTTTTTGCGGTATGCATTCCTAAAATAAGCTTTATACACATCTCTGGTTTGGAGTTGCCGTAAAAAGATATAAGTGACAAGCGGAAAATCTCAGATTGATGAGTTCCACAAAAATCATTAATAGATATAGTTAGCGCCTCTACGTTTTTTTGTTGCTTATAAAATATTCCTAGACAGACAAAACAGATCAATATGGTGATAACTGGTACATATCTAGTTGCATGGTCAGCTTTGTATGGAAAGAGAAGCATGGCTTGGTCCCTGTTATTTATTGTTCATTGTTGGTTAATTCAATTACTTCTTTTTTTGTAAATATAAGCAGCTATAAAGGTGATGGGATCGTCGTCTAGTGTGCGTAAAAGTTATTACACCTCTCCTTTGAAAATATATTAAGCTGTAAACTAGCGTAGGTATCAAGTGGTTTTTTAGAGTTTTTATGCAGAAAAGAAAAAGCCAGAGTAATAAATACTCTGGCTTTAATGTTGGTATCTTATTGGTTCTAAGCTTTGGATGATAGGTTCATGTTTTTCCATAGGGCTAGGGTAAGCTCAGCTTGATTCATGGTGTAGAAATGCAGGCCGGGTGCTCCCTGATCTAGTAACTGCTGACACATCTCTGTTACTACATCCAAGCCAAAAGCGCGGATGCTATCGAGGTCATCATCGAACTCTTCCAGGCGTTTGCGCAGCCAACGCGGGATCTCCGCTCCACATGCGTCTGAGAAGCGGGCCAATTGGGCGTAGTTGTTGATGGGCATAATACCGGGAACGATGGGGATATCTATTCCTAGCTTTTCGCAGCTATCTATAAAATAGAAATAGGAATCGGCGTTGAAGAAATACTGAGTGATGGCGCTGTTGGCTCCAGCATCCACCTTGCGCTTGAAATTCTTCAGGTCGGTTCCAGCACTGGGGGCCTGGGGATGAAATTCTGGATATGCTGCAACTTCTATATGGAAGTGGTCTCCAGTCTCGTTGCGGATGAATTCCACCAGTTCATTGGCATACAGCAGATCGCCAGTGTCTCCCATACCAGAAGGCATATCTCCGCGCAGAGCTACCAGGCGGCTGATGTTGTCACTCTGGTAACGCTGGAGTAGTTCCAGGATCTCATTTTTATGCAGGCCGATGCATGAGAGATGGGGTGCAGTTTCCAACCCTTCGTTGCGCAACCAATCTACGGTCTCAAAGGTGCGGTCACGGGTGGATCCGCCGGCACCATAGGTTACTGAGAAGTAGAGTGGACCTACTTCGGCCAGTTTGCGCGCTGTTAGTTGTAGCTTAGTCATGCCCTCGTTGGTTTTGGGCGGGAATAGCTCGAAACTAAATGTTGGTTTATGTTTTGTTTGTGATTTCATAGGCTGTATCTATGTAATATGGCCAAGGTAACAGGTCTAGGGCCAGTGATGCAATCACTGACCCTAGGCTTAGTAATGCTGGATACTTAATAGCGGTAGTGTTCAGGCTTATATGGCCCTTCCACCGGTACGTTTATGTAATCAGCCTGGTCCTGGCGTAGGGTGCTGAGGTTAGCCCCGATCTTCTGCAGGTGTAGGCGTGCTACCTCTTCATCCAGTTTCTTGGGCAAGGTGTAAACCTTGTTCTCATATTTACCTTCAGCGCTGTTCCATATCTCCATTTGGGCCAAGGTCTGGTTAGTGAAGCTATTAGACATCACAAAGCTAGGATGACCAGTGGCGCAACCGAGGTTTACCAGGCGTCCTTCAGCCAGCAAGATGATGCGCTTGCCATCAGGGAATATAATGTGGTCCACCTGTGGTTTGATATTTTCCCACTGGTACTCTTTAAGGCTTGCAACATCAATTTCGTTATCAAAGTGACCAATGTTGCACACGATGGACTGATCCTTCATTGCAGCCATATGATCATGGGTGATGACGTGAAAATTACCAGTGGTGGTTACAAAGATATCAGCCTGAGAGCAGGCGTCATTCATATCCACAACCCGGAAGCCTTCCATTGCAGCTTGTAGGGCGCAGATTGGATCGATCTCTGTGACCCATACGGTAGCGCCGAGACCCTTAAGCGATTGGGCACAGCCTTTGCCTACATCACCATATCCCAGCACCAGGGCAATCTTGCCTGCGATCATGACATCGGTGGCTCGCTTGATACCGTCCACCAGAGATTCACGGCAGCCATACAGGTTATCGAACTTTGACTTGGTGACCGAATCATTCACGTTGATGGCAGGGAAGGGCAGGTCGCCAGATGCGGCCATCTGATACAGACGATGTACGCCGGTAGTGGTCTCTTCGGTTACCCCGCGGATATTCTTTAGTTTTTCTGAGTACCAGTTGGGAGAATCGGCCAGGCGCGCCTTGATGGCAGCGTATAGCACTTCTTCCTCTTCGCTGGTTGGATTATCCAATACACTAATATCTTTCTCGGCCTTGGAGCCAAGGATCAACAACAGGGTGGCATCGCCGCCATCATCAAGAATCATGTTAGGTGAACCGCCGTCAGCCCACTCCATGATTTTATGGGTGTACTGCCAGTACTCTTCCAGGCTCTCGCCCTTGTATGCATAGACCGGTATATTCTGGGCAGCTATCGCTGCTGCTGCATGGTCCTGAGTGGAGAATATATTGCATGATGCCCAGCGCACTTCAGCACCCAGTTTTACCAATGTCTCAATCAGCACGGCGGTCTGGATGGTCATGTGCAGGCTGCCAGCGATGCGGGCGCCTTGCAGCGGTTTCTCTTCGCCGTACTTCTGTTGCAGGGCCATTAGGCCAGGCATTTCGGTTTCGGCGATTGCTATCTCTTTGTGTCCCCACTCGGCGAGTGAGAGGTCAGCTACTTTAAAGTCAGTAAAGGATTGGTCAACTACAGCGTTCATGGTTTTTTGCTCCAGGAAGGCCAAGCGCGGTTTGGAAAGGAGTCCTCCCCAAGCCTGGCAGAAACTGTGGTTTCTGTTGCAGCGCTTCTTGGGGAGGGTTGGGTTTTCTATTTAAGGAGCCTCTGATTGATTCTGGACAAAGCAGGTTGCGCCCTAAAATGTTCAGGTTCAAGGCATGGATCGCACGTAATAGCAGGCTATTGCGAAGATTCATAACACAGAAACTGGGCATTTTAGGGTGCAAGATGCGAGTTCACGAATTGATCAGAGGCTCCATAATATAATTTAGTGTTCTACACTCCAGCTGCATCTCTCAAGAGGTCAGCCTTGTCAGTACGCTCCCAAGTTAATTCTTCTTCATCTCTTCCAAAGTGGCCATAGGAAGCTGTTTGCAGATAGATTGGACGCAGCAGATCCAGCATGGTGATCAATCCTCTGGGGCGTAGATCGAAGTGTTCGCGTATTAGCTTAACCAGTTTATCATCTTCCAGTTTGCCAGTGCCAAAGGTGTCTACACTGATGGAGGTAGGCTCGGCCACGCCTATGGCGTAGGAGACCTGGATTTCACAGCGCTCAGCCAGACCGGCGGCTACAATGTTTTTGGCAACATAGCGGCTGGCGTAGGCAGCAGAGCGATCTACTTTGGATGGGTCTTTGCCGGAGAAGGCGCCACCACCGTGGCGGGCCATGCCACCGTAGGTGTCTACAATGATTTTGCGTCCAGTTAGTCCGCAGTCACCCACTGGTCCACCGATAACAAAACGCCCGGTCGGATTGATATGAATCTTCTCCTGTGGACACTGGTTAAGCCACTCGGTCGGTAGTACTGGCTTAATAATCTCTTCCATTACCGCTTCGTGCAGATCGTTCTCCGAGATATCTGGGTCATGTTGGGTAGAGAGTACTACCGCATCTATTCCAACCGGCTTATGATTTTCATAACGGAATGATAACTGGCTTTTGGCGTCTGGACGCAGCCATGGCAGGGTTCCTGCCTTACGCACTTCAGATTGGCGTTTAACCAGTCGGTGCGCATAGGTTATTGGCGCTGGCATAAGTACGTCAGTCTCATCGCAGGCGTAACCAAACATTAGCCCCTGATCCCCCGCTCCTTGTTCATGATCAGCAGTCTCATCTACGCCCATGGCTATATCGCTGGACTGTTTGCCGATGGCAGATATAACTGCGCAGGTATTGGCATCAAATCCCACATCACAATGGTTGTAACCGATATCGTCTACCACCTTGCGCACTAGCTCTTCTGTATCCACCCAGGCGTTGGTTGTGATCTCGCCTGCTAATACAACCATGCCTGTTTTAACCATAGTTTCACACGCCACGCGCGAGTGAGGATCTTCTGCCAGCAGTGCATCTACCACTGCGTCTGAGATTTGATCAGCTACCTTATCAGGATGCCCTTCGGAGACAGATTCTGAAGTAAATATATAGTCGTTTGACATAATCTTATGTTAATTCCTTGCAATGAGTAACTACTGAGTAAAGCGGTAAATATTAGGCCGGGGTATTTTCACGGCAAAATTATACTATCCAAATAGACCAGTTGCATAGGCTAAGATACGTTTTGTTAGCTGATTGGTTTGGGATTTATGGATAAATGGCTAGTATAGTCAACGTTATTATAGGAGGAGTAAACAATGGTATCTCTTGAAACCCCAGTATGTGATTTTGGTCTGGACGCTCCTGATTTTGCTCTGCCTGGTGTGGATGGGCGCAACTGGACCCTGGCACAGTGTGCTGGTGAGAATGGATTGCTGGTGATGTTTATCTGCAATCATTGCCCCTATGTTAAGGCTATTTTGGATCGAATAGTGCGTGACACTGTTGAGTTAGCCGGATTGGGCATAAATAGTGTGGCTATTATGTCCAATGATCCCACGGACTATCCTGAGGACTCATTTGAGAATATGCAGCAGCTAGCCAAGGAGTTTGGCTTCAATTTCCCTTATCTGCTGGATGAGACCCAGATGGTGGCCAAGTCATATGGTGCTGTATGCACTCCAGATTTTTTCGGCTATAACTCCGATTTGAAACTGCAGTATCGTGGCAGGTTGGATGAGTCGAGAAAAGAGTCAGCATCTCCTGATGTACGCCGCGACCTATTTGAGGCCATGCGGCAGGTGTCTCAGACCGGAGCAGGGCCCAAAGATCAGCTCCCCAGCATGGGATGTTCCATAAAATGGAGAGAATAGCCGTAACTAAATTATGGTTTCTCCAGGGCAGGTTCGGTTGTATTGGTGACACCTTTGAGTGAAAATACCGCCTTTTGTTGCCAATACTAATTATATAGGAATCCAAATGTCGTCACGCAGAGAGCTAGCCAACGCCATCCGCGCCCTGAGTATGGATGCTGTACAGAAAGCAAATTCCGGCCACCCAGGAGCACCCATGGGCATGGCTGATATAGCTGAGGCCTTGTGGAATGATCATCTAAAGCATAATCCAGCCAACCCGGGTTGGTTTGATCGTGATCGTTTCGTGCTATCCAATGGCCATGGCTCCACTTTGATCTACTCACTGCTACATCTGAGTGGTTACGATCTCAGCATTGATGATCTAAAGGATTTTCGGCAACTTCACTCCAAGACTCCGGGGCATCCAGAGTACGGTTATACCCCGGGAGTGGAGACCACCACCGGTCCCTTGGGCCAAGGCATAACTAACGCCGTGGGCATGGCCCTGGCGGAACAGACCCTGGCAGCTCAGTTCAACCGCGACGGTCACAATATTGTCGATCACCACACCTACACTTTTCTGGGCGATGGTTGCATGATGGAGGGTATCTCCCACGAAGCATGCTCCTTGGCTGGTGTACTCAAGCTGGGCAAGCTGATTGCAATCTGGGACGACAATGGCATCTCTATCGATGGTGAACTGGATGGATGGTTCGGGGATGACACTGCAAAACGCTTCGAGGCCTATGGCTGGCATGTGATCCCCGATGTGGATGGTCACGATGCAGAGGCTGTCACTCAGGCCATTGCCGAAGCCAAGGCGGTAAGCGACAAGCCAACTCTGATCTGTGCCAAGACCACCATCGGATTCGGTTCTCCCAATAAGGCCGGTAGCCACGACTGCCACGGTGCTCCTCTGGGGAGTGATGAGGTTGCGGCCACTCGGAAAGAGCTGGGCTGGAGCTATGAACCGTTTGTGATTCCACAAGAGATCTATGCAGCCTGGAATGCTAAAGAGCAGGGCGCTGCCGCAGAGGCGGAGTGGAATGATAAATTTGCCGCCTACGCTGCTGCCCATCCTGAACTGGCTGCGGAGTTTACCCGGCGCATGCAGGGTGATCTTCCGAGCGACTGGGCAGCTGAGGCCGACAAGTTTATTGCTGAGGTGGATGGGGAGAAGGCATCGCCTGCTACCCGCAAGGCTTCACAGATTGCACTTAACGGCTATGGTCCGCTGCTGTCGGAGCTGTTTGGCGGATCTGCCGATCTTACTCCTTCAAATCTTACCTTCTGGTCTGGTTCCAAGTCGGTGAACGAAGGTAATGCTGATGGTAACTACCTCTCCTTCGGGGTGCGTGAATTTGGTATGTCTGCCCTGATTAACGGCATGGCCCTGCATGGCGGATTCATCCCCTATGACGCCACCTTCCTGGTATTTTCCGACTATGCGCGTAATGCCTTGCGTATGTCTGCTCTTATGCGTCTGCGCACTATCCATGTTTATACCCATGACTCCATCGGTCTGGGTGAAGACGGACCTACCCATCAGCCGGTGGAGCATGTCTCAAGCCTGCGCCTGATGCCGAATATGTCTGTTTGGCGTCCCTGTGATGCGGTGGAGACTGCAGTGGCCTGGAGGCAGGCTATTGAGAAAAAAGATGGCCCCACCAGTCTGATCCTGTCGCGTCAGGGGCTGCCGCATCAGGAGCGTAGTCAGCAGCAACTGTCTGATATCGCCCGTGGCGGCTATGTGTTGCAGGATTGTGCTGGCACACCAGATGCAATTATTATCGCTACCGGTTCAGAGATTGCTTTGGCAATGGAAGTTGCCGCCAAGCTGGATAAAAAAATCCGTGTGGTATCCATGCCTTGTGTTGAATTTTTCGAGGCGCAGGATGAGAGCTACAAACAATCTGTTCTGCCTTCTGAGGTGACCGCCCGCGTTGCCGTAGAGGCTGGTGTCAGCGACTTCTGGTACAAGTATGTTGGTCTTAACGGCAAGGTTGTCGGTATAGACCGTTTTGGTGAGTCTGCACCGGCTGGACAGCTGTTTGCCGAGTTTGGTTTTACCGTGGATAATCTGGCCAATGCGGTTAATGAGGTGCTGTGATTGATGCTTGCCTCTGCTCACAGCGAGACATAATTCTGTGCCGATAAAGATTGCTATCAACGGCTATGGTCGGATTGGGCGTAGTATCCTGCGTGCCCTGTATGAGTCTGGTCGTGATGATATCAAGATAGTTGCTATCAATGATTTAGGTGATATTGCGGCGCATGCCCACCTGACTCAGTTTGATACTGCCCACGGTCGTTTCCCTGGTGAAGTGTCTGTGGATGGTAACGATATGTTGGTCAACGGGGATCGCATCCGCATACTGTGTGAACCTGATCCTGTTAAGTTGCCTTGGGCCGAGTTAGGGGTGGATCTGGTACATGAATGTACCGGTGCATTTACCCAACGAGATCAGACTGAGCTGCACATAAAGGCTGGTGCCGGTAAGGTACTGATCTCTGCCCCAGGCGGTGCAGGTATGGATGCTACTGTGGTTTACGGGGTAAATCACCAGGAGCTGAAGGGTTCTGATCGCATCGTATCTAACGCCTCATGCTCTACCAACTGCTTGGCTTCCATACTTCAGCCACTCTGTTCAGAGATTGGCCTGGAAAACGGCATGATGACATCGGTCCACGCATTTACCAATGAGCAGGTGTTGACCGATGCCCATAGAGAGAATCTGCGTTATGCTCGTGCCGCTAGCAGCTCCATAGTTCCTAATGGGACCAGCGCACCAGTGGTTATCGGTCAGGTAATGCCGCTGTTGGAAGGTAAGCTTAGTGGCTTTACCCTGCGGGTTCCAACCATAAATGTATCTGTCATTGACCTGACCTTCACTGCATCCAGAGATACATCGGTTGCAGAGGTGAATGAGATTATGCAGCAGGCGGCCGATGGCCATATCCTAAGCTATAATTTAAGACCTCTGGTGTCGGTTGATTTTAATCACAATCCAAGCTCCGCCTGTTTTGATGCTACCCTGACCCAGGTAAACCGGAGGCTGGTAAAGGTCTGCACCTGGTATGACAATGAGTGGGGATTTTCCAACCGTATGCTGGATGTAACAATTGCGCTCATGGCCGCTGAATAGCAGTTTAAAATTACAATTTATTAAGGTGACTAGCAGATGTCTGTACTGAAAATGACCGATCTGGATCTCACTGGGAAAAGGGTACTGATACGCCAGGATCTCAACGTCCCAATCAAAGATGGAAAGGTCGCAAGCGATAAACGTATCTGTGCATCTATTCCAACTATCAAACACGCAATACAGGCCGGGGCCAAGGTTATGCTTATGTCCCATTTGGGACGTCCTACTGAAGGAGAACCAGCAGATGAGTTCTCCATGCTACCGGTGGCGCAATATCTCTCTGCTGCCCTTGAGCAAGAGGTGAGGCTAGTAAAAGACTACTTGGATATAGCTCCGCAGGTTGAGGATGGATGTGTGGTATTGCTGGAAAACTGCCGCTTTAATCCAGGTGAAAAGAAAAATGAGGAAGAGCTGGCAAAGCAGTATGCCTCCCTGTGTGATATCTATGTGATGGATGCCTTTGGCACGGCCCATCGCGCTCAGGCTTCTACCTATGGTGCTGGGGTGTTCGCTCCTGTTGCCTGCGCCGGGCCTCTACTGGCCGGAGAACTGGAGGCGCTAGAACAGGCCCTTAAGACCCCGGCTCGTCCTATGGCCGCTATCGTTGGTGGCTCTAAAGTGTCGACCAAACTGACGGTGCTGGATGCACTATCTAAGGTGGTGGACCAGCTCATACCTGGTGGCGGTATCGCTAATACCTTCATCGCGGCATCTGGCCATAACGTTGGTAAATCACTATGTGAACACGAACTTATACCAGAGGCAAAGCGTCTAATGGAGGCAGCCAAGGCCAAGGGTGGTGAGATTCCAGTTCCCACAGATGTTGTGGTTGGTAAGGAGTTTTCGGAGACAGCAGATGCGGTGGTCAAGCGGGTTGAAGATGTTTCTGATGACGATATGATCTTTGATATTGGTCCAGAGACCGCAGCCCGTTTTGCCCAGATGATGCAGGCAGCCGGAACCATCGTCTGGAATGGCCCGGTGGGTGTGTTCGAGTTTGACCAGTTTGGTGAAGGCACTAGGGTATTGGGAGAGGCAATTGCCGATTCAAGCGCATTTTCCATAGCTGGCGGAGGTGATACTTTAGCGGCGGTGGATAAATACGGTATAGCGGAAAGGGTTTCGTATATATCTACCGGCGGCGGGGCCTTCCTGGAATTTCTCGAGGGCAAGAAGCTGCCAGCGGTAGAGATGCTGGAGAGTAAAAGCGCAGGAAAATGCTAGCTGATTTTTGTGTAGCGCCTATGTAATGTTCTTTTGAGAGTATATGCTTAACAGATTGAGACCACTTAGGGAGTAACTCATGATCGTAACAACAGACCTTCTTTTTGAGCACGCGTATGGCAAATATGCCGTGGGCGCCTACAACATCAACAACGCCGAGCAGATCATGGGGTTGTTTCGCGGCAATATGGATAGCAAAGCCCCGTTTATTGTGCAGCTCTCCAAGGGTGCTCGCGCTTATACTGACAAGCGGTTGCTAGAGGCTATGATTCGGGCCGCAGATGAGATATTTCCAGATTCCATATTTGCTGTGCATTTGGATCATGGAGATGAACAGACCTGTTATGAGTGTATCGACAGCGGCTTCTACAGCTCTGTGATGATCGATGCCAGTGCCGAAGAGTTTGAAGAGAATATAGCCATCACCAAGCGCGTGGTGGACGCAGCTCATGCCAAGGGCATAGTGGTGGAAGCCGAGCTGGGCAAGTTGGGGGGAGTGGAAGAGCATGTCTCCGTGGATGAAGCAGATGCCAAGCTCACCGATCCAAAACAGGTGGAAGAGTTCGTATCGCGAACCGGCTGCGACAGTCTGGCCTGTGCCATAGGTACCAGCCATGGCGCCTATAAGTTCACTGGAGGCCAGGGGCTACATTTCGATGTAATCGAACAGATTGCCGAGCTGTTGCCACGTTTCCCACTGGTTATGCATGGGTCAAGTTCTGTGCCGCAGGATGAGGTAGAGCGGATAAATGCGGCAGGCGGAAATCTAGCTGGAGCCAAGGGTGTAGATGAGGCGCAGATTTCTAAAGCCAGCAAGATGGGTGTTACCAAGGTGAATATCGACACCGATGGTCGTCTAGTTTGGTGTCGGGTTCATCGTGAACAGTTCCTGGAAAATACTGCAAATTTCGACCTGCGCGGTCCGGGTAAGGTGTTTATGGCTGAATATGCCAAATATATTGTCCACAAGAACGAGGTTCTGGGTAGTGCAGGCCAACTGGATAGTGTGAGTGAGTTTATTAAGAATAAGGTTATTTAGCAGATTTTTACTAATTTTAACGCCGGGTATTCCTATTATGTGAACAGGGTCTACCCGGCGTTTAATATGTATGGCGGTACGTATGAAAAAATGGTAAAAGTCTTTAATAAATAACATATTTGTAGCAGTGAAAGGGTTGGATATGGACGCCAAATACAAGATATATTTTAGTGGCGAGTTTAAAGAGTGGGTTGAGAAAGAAGAGTTTATTCAAGCCTTCAGCCATCATCTAAGCGTCAGTAAAAAGAAAGCAGCGGCCCTATTTGAGGTCGATCGTAAGGTTATTCTGAAAAAGAACCTGGACGAGGTCGAAGCTGATCGCCATGTTGCGGCATTTCGAAAAATGGGGATGATAGTAACGAAGTCTCTGATGATGAAGCCTTTTGTTGGTCCACGTATTGAACTTCAGTCAAAAATGGTTGATGAAGATCGGAGCTCTGATTCGGAGTTTGAGGTGAATACGGTTGCTCAGAGGAAAAGAGGGCTTTCAAGTTTCGCTAACGGCCTAAAATCACTGGTGAGTAAAGGCGGAGCCTAAGCTTGATTTAAAGCGTGAGCTAGAATTCTAAAACGGCCCCTTCATGACGGGGCCGTTTTTTTGTCTTCACAATTTATCCAAACACAGACCCAGTACGTACCCCTAGCATTTTCAGTATCTGGGGCACCGGGCAGAATCCAGTTACAGAAGCCTGAAATACCATGAAGCCAACAAAGCCAGTGGCATATAGGAAGAGCTGATTTTGGGTAGCGAGAAAGCCACCAACTGTGCCCATTATAAGTATGCCTACAATAGCAAAAGTAATGCGTTCCACATTCATAAGATTTATCTCCCATAGTTCAGTTAAACAGTAGATGTGGCTCTATTGTGGCAACCATTTGTTCTCTGGTCTGGAACATTTGTTACATAAGTCGGGAGTTGTAAGTCGTTAGTCGTTAGTCGGGAGTCGGTGCTGGTGGTTTTTGACTAAAGACTTATGACTAAAGTCTTCAGTACAAAGATAGTGGTGGGTTCTCCATGGCCACCCGTTGATTCTCCAGTGTGGCTATATGGTCCTGCCAGTATTGGACGCTGTTGAACCAGGGGAAGGCTGCCGGAAATGCTGGGTCATCCCAGCGTTTCGCCAGCCAGGCAGCGTAATGAATGATGCGTAAGGTACGTAGCGGCTCAATTAAGCGGATTTCAGCGCTGTTAAGGGGGCGAAACATCTCATAGCCTTCCCTGAGATAGCTCATCTGCATAGACATTTCATTGTGTTCACCAGAGAGCAGCATCCACAGGTCCTGAATTGCCGGGCCGTTGCGGCAGTCGTCTAGATCCACAAAGTGGGGTCCGCTGTCGGTCCAGAGTATGTTCCCCATGTGGCAGTCGCCATGCAGAGCTATCTGCTGATATTTTCCTAGGGTGTTGAATTGCTCCTCTATGCTGGATTGCAGCTCTCCAGCTATTTTGCGGTAGCTTGATTCTAGCTCTATTGGGATAAAGTTGTTGCTGAGTAGATATTCAGCAGACTCCCGTCCCATCTCATCCGGGTCTAGGGTAGGGCGATGGGTAAAGGGGTGGCTGGCACCTATAAGGTGTATGCGAGCCATAAGCCGCCCCACCATCATCAAGTCATCCGGATCTTCTAGATTGGGCCAACGCCCCCCCTGGCGCGGTGACAGACTAAAACGGTAGCCCTTGTAGCTGTGTAGGGTATTGCCAGAGGAGTCTTGGATTGGAGCAACTACTGGAATTTCTTCAGCAGCTAGGTTGAGGGAGAAATCATGCTCTTCCAGGATGGCGGCATCGCTCCAGCGCTGCGGTCGATAGAACTTAGCTATCAGAGGAGGGCCATTCTCCATTCCGATCTGGTATACCCGGTTCTCATAGCTGTTTAGCCCCAGCATACCGCCGTCCGGCTGGAATCCACAGGATTCCAGGGCGGCGAGTATGGTGTCCGGGGTTAGGTCAGAATAGGGGGCAGTATCGGTCACTAAACTGGGTTGGTGAGCCTAGTCTCTGCTTCCTGGTACTTCTCTGCAGTCTTCTGAATGATTTCGTCGGGAAGGTCTGGCCCTGGAGGGGTCTTGTCCCAATCTAGGGTCTCCAGATAGTCCCGTACAAACTGCTTATCGTAGCTGGGGGGGCTGATTCCTAGCTGATACTGATCCGCTGGCCAGAAGCGGGATGAGTCAGGTGTTAGCACTTCATCGATTAGGTAGAGGTTGTCATCATCGTCCAGGCCGAACTCAAATTTGGTGTCGGCAATGATTATTCCCTTCTCCAGGGCAAAAGCTGCGCACTCGCTATAGATCTGGATGCTGACGTCTCGCACCTTCTCAGCCAGCTCCTGGCCGAGGATATCAACTGTCTCTGCAAAGCTGATATTCTCGTCGTGATCACCGATCTCAGCCTTGGTGGATGGGGTGTATATGGCTTCTGGCAGCTTGGCGGCCTGATCCAACCCTTCCGGCAGCTTGATGCCACAAACAGCGCCACTCTTCTGGTAATCCTTCCAGCCTGATCCAATGAGATAGCCACGCACAATGGCTTCCACTGGTAGGGGGCGGAGCTTGCGTACTACCAGGGCACGCTCACCCAAGATAGCCCGCTGTTCAGCATCTGGCACTATATCAGACAGAGGTTTATCTGATAGATGGTTGGGAATGATTTCCTTGGTGCGATCAAACCAGAAGTTTGCCACCCTGGTGAGCACTTCACCCTTGCCTGGGATCGGCTGGGGCAGTACCACATCAAAGGCAGAAAGGCGATCAGTGGCGACAATAAGCATATGCTTGTCGTCCACGTTGTAGATATCTCTGACCTTGCCGCGGTTCAGCAGCTCAAGATGAGGCAGGTCTGATTCAAAAAGGGCATCCATTTGGCTCATGGTGTTCTTCTCTATTGTGGAAAAGCGCCAAATTATACCGCGTAATCTATATTTGGATAAGCTATAGATTGAATGTTTTGCTAAAAAAGTGATATCACTAGCGCTAGGTGGTTTGGTATTCGTATTCAGGAGGAGAGGCTGTGCCAGAGTATAAAGGTAGTTGTCACTGTGGGGCTGTGCTTTTTAGTTACGTGGGCGAGCCTATAACCAAAGGCGTGCGCTGTAACTGCTCTATCTGCTCACGTAAGGGGGCCATGATGTCTAGCCAGCTGATCCCCGAGGCTGATCTGCACATAGATGCAGATGCTGGCATAGGTCTATATCAGTTCGGGAAAAATACGGCCAAATACTTCTTTTGTAAAAACTGCGGGATCTACACCTTCCATGAGACGGCTAGAAAGGTTGGGCACTATAGGGTAAATCTTGCCTGTGTTGAGGGAATTGATATCTTTGATCTGGAATATGAGGTTTTTGACGGCAAGCATCTGCTGTAGCAGCTAGGCTTAGTCGTCAACACTAACAGCATCTTCAATGCCATATTTTTTTAGTTTTCTCCATAGAGAGCCCGATCAAAACCCAGTATCTTCGCAGCCTTGGTGCGGTTCTGATCACATCTGTTCAGTGTATAACGGATATACACCTCTTCCCATTCCATCATGGTTGGCAGACGGCCTCCCTTTAAAATTGCAACAATTATAGCAGGTTACGTATGGTAGTATCTCTGAGGAGGTGTTTTCGTTGTTTGTAGGCCAGTGTTCCATAATGCAACGCTAATGCCGGGTTGGTGCTAATTTCACTCTTGAAAATCAATATGTTACTAGCTTGAAAAAGTGGCACAGGCTTTGCTATAGTAGGGCGGATCTATTTTTGAGACATTTGTCATGAAAAACTGAGTGGCAAGCAAAAACAGATGTTAAACGAGTTGATCCACCAGAATGGAGATGGTTTCTGTCCATGCAGGACAAAATGAGCGCCATGGGTTTTCAGCATGATACTAAGAAGATGGCTTCTCTGTCATCGAATGCCATTAAGCAGACGGCAGTAACTCAGCGTATCGCCCTGATCACTGATGATCGCGGTTTGGGAGTCCCGCTCAACTATGCTTTAGATGCCCGTCGGTAGCGGGAGGCCAAGATTGACCTGCTGACCCACGGTACAACCGATGCTGATAACATCACCGCTTTAGAGCGTAGCATCAAGGATGCAGTATTTATTTCAAATCGGATTCAACTTAACAGCAAGGCTGTCGATAACGTGCTTGAGTACATCGTGAATTACCCAGGATTGGTGTTTATGGTGGCTATGCCAGATGCTGCTGCTAAGGCAATTATGCAAGATGTAATCCCAAGGCAGGGGACAAGCATTCCTGTGCTTCTGGTACTTATCGAAGATAATGCAGCAGGATTTTCCACAGAGCGTTGTGCATAGTAGGTGTAACTGAGTTAAATGCAACATTTAAACCAAAATCTTTCAAATTCTATAGAGGCATCAAGCGGCAGCATGAATACACTTGCGGATGAAGATCGGACAGTAGCAAACCCTGGAATTATTAGCGGCAAACAGTTAGTAGCAGCTATCATATTTGCGGGGATGGCACTTTTTGTACCATCTGCAGTACCCACAATCGAAATTGCATGGGTAAGTATTATTCTGATTCTCACCATTTATCTGTTCGCTTTTGAAGTGGTAAGCGTGGATGTTGCTGCAATTACCGTTATGGTTTTATTGGGGCTCACTACATTGTTGGCTCCCTATATGGGGTTAGAGCAGGGTCTGGTAGATAACAAACATCTGTTTGATGGATTCTCATCCAATGCGGTGATCTCCATTATCGCGGTAATGATCATTGGGGCTGGTCTGGACAAGACCGGCATAATGACTAAGGTTGCTGCCTTCATCCTAAAGGTTGGAGGAACCACTGAGTCGCGCATTATTCCCATAATCTCCGGGACTGTTGGCGTTATCTCTTCTTTTATGCAGAACGTGGGAGCTGCTGCCCTGTTCCTGCCAGTGGTTTCCAGAATCTCCGCTCGCTCTGGATTGCCGATGTCTCGCCTGCTGATGCCCATGGGTTTTACTGCCATCCTGGGTGGTACCATGACTATGGTGGGCTCTAGTCCGCTAATTTTATTGAATGACCTGATTCTGACTTCAAACAAAGCGCTCTCACCTGAGCAGCAGATGGAGACCTGGGGTCTGTTTTCGGTAACACCTGTTGGTGCAGCTTTGATCATTGTTGGTATTCTCTACTTTGTTGTAGCTGGTCGCTATGTTTTGCCCAAGACTAAAAGCGAGAGTAGCACCAAAGGTGTAGATACCATGGAGTATTTTAAGTCTCTATATGGCGTACATCCCGACCTGCTGGAGGTTGTAGTACCTGACGATAGTGATCTGGTTGGTAGGTTATTGGGAGAGATTGAGAAGTTCTATGCCATCAGGGCTATTGGTGTTAAGTATAGTGGCGATGAGAGCTTGGTTGGACCTGGGTCTGTCGCTTACGACACTGAAATCGTGGGGGGTATGGTTCTTGGCATACTGGCTACTCCAGGCAGTCAGCATAGATTTGTTGAAGAGAATCATCTAAAGAAAAGAGCTGAGCTGCGTACTTTTTCTGAGAGCCTTTCATCCAATAAGGCAGGTATTGCAGAGGTTGTTATTCCCCCAGGATCTCAGCTTATAGGTAAGAGTGCCCGTGAGGCCTGGCTGCGTAAAAGACATGGATTGGGTCTGATTGCCCTACATCGCGAGGGTGAAACTATGCGTCAGGGAGAAGATATCAGAAGCACTCCATTTCAGGCTGGTGATACTCTGGTTGCCCATACCACCTGGTTAAATCTGGCGCGTCTGGAGTCTAATCGTAACTTCGTAGTGGTTACCACTGAGTACCCACGCGAAGAAGAGTCGCGGCCCAATAAGGTATGGCAGGCCGCTGTTTTCTTCTCTATCGCCCTGTTCATGGTGCTGTTTACCGATGTTCGTTTATCTGTAGCACTGCTTACCGGTGCTATGGGTATGGTTCTGTCGGGCGTTCTGAATATTGAAGAGGCCTATAAGGCAGTAAGCTGGAAGACAGTGTTTTTGCTGGCGTCCCTTATACCACTTGGCCTAGCGGTTGAAACATCCGGTACTGCCAAGTGGATTGCTGAGCAGGTGCTTTCCGTTGTTGGCGACATGCCTATCTGGGTTATACAGACATCCATTGCGGTTCTCTCTACCTTCTTTACCCTGGTGATGTCCAATGTGGGAGCTACTGTGTTGCTGGTACCTCTGGCGGTTAATATTGCCATCGGCGCCGGTGCCAACCCAGCGGTGTTTGCGCTGACTGTAGCTATTGCTACTTCAAACTCATTCCTGATTCCAACCCATCAGGTAAACGCCTTGATTATGGGGCCAGCAGGGTATCGCGTAGCTGACTTTATGAAGGCTGGCGGCATTATGACTATTATTTTCCTGGTTGTAAGCATGCTGGTGATGAATCTGGTTTTTTGATTTGTTCTTATAAGTCGTAAGTTGTGGTCTGTTTTTGTTTTGGTGGTTTGGATACAAAATGTAGTGTGTCTGACAAATAGACGCTGAATATATGTAAGATATTCAACTAGTTATCAGTGGCATGTGAATTGCAAGTGTGTGGCCTACCAATTAACCAACGGAGGTCACAATGGCTACTATCTATTTCACGTCGCCGGTATTGAGCAAGAATGTAAAGGTTACAGCAGTCGCGGGCAAGCGCGACACACTGCTTGCTGTCGCTAAAGAGAACAAAATCCCCATCCCCTTTGATTGCACAGACGGTGAGTGTGGATCATGTTTGGTGCAGATAGTTCACTTGGATGGTGATCGCGTCAAAGGCATTATGTTGACTGACAAAGAGCGTGACGTCCTGAAGTCTCTGGGCAAACTGCCAGAGCAGGAAGAGGAGCGTGCCTACGTTCAGGATATTCCACCTACCTATCGTCTGGCATGTCAGACTATTGTTACCGACGAAGATCTCTTAGTGCAGTTCTCAGGTGAGCCTGGCGCATGATTCGAGATCGGTATATCAGCTTCGAAGGGATAGATTGTGACGGTGATGCCGACCGGGTAATGGCTTGTATCGAGAGACTGCTTGAACAGCCGAATTGCAGCAATGCCTTTTGGGACTACTTTATGGGTAAGCGAACAGGTGGTTCAGGCCCTAAGCCTGATAACCTGTTCCTTATCCATTCCAATATCAATCAGGTGCGTGAACTGTTTGAGAGCTGCCAGGATGAGGAGGCTATTGAGTTATTGTTTCGGTTAGAAGAGGAGTGTTGTTGATGTTGATAGTGTCTATGTTAACCAGCATAGTCAGTTAACCATATCGAGAGCATTCTATAGGTTATAGCAACAGCAGCCACTGTTGTTACCAGAAATAGTGCTCCTATAAGCCAATACCAACCTCGACGAATATTCTGTATTAGCCTAGCAGTAAATCTTGACGATCTACTTGGTTTTTCAGGAAGTGCGCGAAAAGTTACGATAAAAAAGTAACTGCTCATTGCCCAGAGTAGGGCGATAACGCTTGGGATAAGCAACAGATCGTCTGCATGAGAGTTTGAGCCGAAGATGATTGTGATCGTGGACCCTAGTGCAGCCATTCCAACAGCAATAGATGGAAGCCGTAGTATTTGCATGGCATGTGCTGTTTTTTGGAGTGCGTGTAGAATGGCTGTTAACTCTTACTGAAATTCATTGTGTAGTTTCTTTCTGTGCCAAACAGCTGTTTTACCTTGAATCCTTCTGAACAGACAAGGTTTTCCAGTTGCTTGCTGCTCAATTTGTCAGGGTCTCCCGCCAGCTCAGAAATAGATAAAACCCCATCATTTTTTAATACTCTATGAATCTCACGAAGATACTCTGTTTTGTTAGCAACTTCGCCTATGACTGTTACCATAAATATTCTGTCAAAATAGTTATTATCGAAGTCTAAAGTTTTCCCATTGCCTAATTTGTATTCGACATTATTTATCTTTCTCTTCTCAAGCCTTTTTCGCGAATAATCCAGCATCTCTTGCTGGATATCGGTAAGCACGAGTTTTCCTTTGCTTAGTGCTCGGGCAGTTTTAGTGCTGAAATAACCCGGTCCAGGTCCGATCTCTAAAACATAAAAATCTTCTTTTAAATCTAATCTCTCAATTAGCTTGTTTGGAGAAAGAAATATATTGCGTAGAGGGATTAAAAGAGTGAAGGCATATTTTGGAGGGAATATGCCCTTTCCAGAAAAGCTATGGTGTTTGTTTTGTGATTGCATTTGGGATTTGTTTGAATGGATGTATGGATTAGTTTATTTTTGATGAATATTCTTTGATTGTTTGTCTTCTCGATAGTTTAGATTTTTTTAGTCGTGTGTTTTTCTACACTATCTGGTTGTTATTCTTTAAACCCATCTTTTCTATTTCCATAAGGAAACACCCAGCCAAATATTATCGCCTCACACAACATTCTCAATTTTGAAGTGGAGTCTAGGGATACAGATTGCGGTATATATCCGGCGCGAAAATTGCCTATAACATCCATCGCATCTGCATAGCAGGAGCGTGGAACTCTAATTGCTCTTTCATTGTACCAAGGCAGTTGCATACCCGGGTATAAGCTGCCGAAATATTGTGCGTTTATGAAATATGGAATTCCCGCGTGTTCTAATTCTGCGACTAACAGTATCTGCTCCATTTCGTCAATTGGGTGACATACAGTAATCATGATATGGCTGCCAGTAAATTAGAAATTGTAAATGAAAAAGATGCGCATATTTAACATCAGATGAATTACTCTTTGCCACAGTGTTCACGATATAATTTCGGAGAACAGTTTTTCCCCAGCTTCTTGTTTGCTGTATCAAGTTTTGTTTTCGCCTCTTTACAGTTTCCTTCTGCAGCTAGGATCAATGCCATTGTTCTTAGCTTTTCACTCTCCAGGGATTTTGCTTCAACGCGTTCAGCAAGGGTTTTGGCTGCAGTGGTAAGTCCCTCTTCAGCCAGCGTGTCTGCTGCTTTTAGGCGTTGTCTGTCTCTATATCTTATCTCCATCTCCTTTATTTTCTTATCTTCAGAAAGGCCGGGGGTTGTGTCTATTGCCTGTACATCAGATGTGTTTGTAATCATGTATCCTTGCAATACCAAACTTTTATGAGAAACAAATCTGCCACTGCTTGTCAGCAGTTTGTTATCCTTATCAAAGGCATAGACTCTTACTAGGTATTCACTCTTCTTGTTCTCATCATCTGGTATGGTGGGGAAATTACTCAGAGGAACTTCTGTGCTGTTAGTATTAATCCATGCTGTTGGGAAGTATCTAGTTGTAGTCCCATCTCTTTCCATGCGGTGCAGTTGCAGTTGATATTTGCTGGCCCCGGTTATCCTTTTCCAGGATATTTTGTTTTGAGTAATATTAGCTATCTGACCTTCGCGCTTAGGCCATAGCAGCTGAATGTTTGGGCGTATAACCAACTCTAGTTCAGGCATGGGTGTGGGTGCTTTCTTAGCCTGAAGGGGTAGTCCCTGCGAGCGAAATGATGGTCCTGAGTCGTAGCTGTTTTCGCTAAGAGGCTTATGTATTTCACCCATTACGGATAAAGATATATCATTAGGGCGATCAGGCCACTTCTCTAAATCAATACGATTGAGCATCCATTCCCCTTGTGGAACTGGAATAGAAAATACTCCATCCTGGTCAGTAGTAATCTCTTTTGAACGATACCGGTCGTTAAACACAGCAACAAGATGTACCCCTTTAGCGGGTGTGTCGTTATAGCTTATTTTGCCTGAGATATAGAACTCTCCCTTGGGTAGATCCTCCAATAGGCTGGAATCAACCCACTTACCTCCGTAGCGCACGGTCTTGTTGAAATAGGATGAGGGGCTAAATCTTGATCTGTATCTTTTACTGTCTGACTTTGATTTAGTAGTGATGCTTCCTTCTGAGATGTTGGCGAATGAGATGTAGCCTAGGCCCATTGTTCCAATCCATATCACAGCTGCCATACTTAGCAAGCTGGCAAGTGTGCCACCTAGTATGCCGATCTTTCCAATGGGAGGGCGTGATGCAACATTATTGGCCTTTAGAAAGCTAACTATACTGCTGGTCAGCGTAATTGCTCCTATTGTAGCTAATAGAGAGTATCCCATTGCTACCAAATAGGAGTTATCTGGGAACATATTCTCCTGTCCAGTTTTCCAGAACAGCATGGGTAACACAATCCAGGATATAACCAGTGCAAGTAGAAGCAGGGCGAAGAACAGCAATCCCAAGTCAAGACGTCGATTGAAGAGATGGCCGCCGACAACGGTGAATAGAGAGAGAAGTGAACTTAGAACCTTGCGCATTGAGTTGTCCTTATTGGTTGCAGTTGTGACCTAAAAAGAAATGCGTTCCATCGATTTAGCTAGCAACTTTTCAATATTTAAGATCGGTATAAAAATATCTCAATAGCTGAGGAAATTTGGTTACGAGTTTTACACTGACCAGAAACATATAAATTTAATAAATATTTCTATGTTGAGTGGAATAGCTTTTTATGGGGTGTTGTTATATTGGCTCCCTGCTTAATTTAGTTATTCCATGCCTTTTATTGAGTCTAACAAACAAACAAACAAACAAACTAAACCCTGTTAACGTCCTATTTATACGAATCACCCAGTCGTTCCAGGTCTTCCGGCCTATCCACATCCCACAAGGTGTCTAACTCAACACAGTCAAAATCGATGTTGTTGCATCTGGATATGGTTTGGCGACATACTGTTTCTCCACCCCATTTAATTCCCTGAAATATCTCGCTGTTGAAACGGCTCAGGCCAATTAGAATATATCCTCCATCTTCTGCTGGGCCAATTACAGCATCTGCGCCACCCTGTAATGCCTGAAATGCTTGGATTAGATAATCGCTGTCTAGTGGAGGAGAGTCGGTCCCTATGAGTATGGTGTTGCTGTGTTGGGTTATGGATTGTTGCATGGCGTGGGCCATACGTTCTCCTAGATTGCCTCCTTTTTGGTTGTGTAGTTGGAGTGAATACCTGGATTGGATCTCTTGGAAGTAGGGGTGATGTTTGTCTGGCCAGCAGTGGAGTTCTAGCGGCGCAATCTGATTGTCATTTGCCATGCGCAGTTTCTGTTTCAGCATCTCTTGGTGCAGTCTGGCCGCTCCCTTAGCACCTAGAGCAGGAATAAGCCTCTTCTTAACTTGTCCTGGGATTGGCGCTTTAGCAAAGATAAGCAGCTTGTCCTCAGGAAATAACACGGCTAAGAGTGATATTTGCTGGCAAGATATTTAGGCGAGATCCCAAAGAAGTAGGCGAGGCGAAGCCACCACATCAACAGGATAGTTTTTATAACTCCGTTATCTTCCCATTTCCTACTGGAGACAATTAATTTCTGTTCGATACAAGCTGGAGATCTTATCCCTTTCAGTTTTGTGCTCAAGGCGATGTCTTCCATCAGTGGGATATCGGCAAAGCCATTGATCTGATCGAACGCATAGCGCAGCATAAAAATACCCTGGTCGCCGGTGGCTATTCCAGTGATACAGGAGCGTCTATTCATCATGAACTCAATTAGACGAAAGATGGGTTGCTTGCCCGAAAGCCGCACATCGAAGCGGCCCCATACTTTTGATTTGCCCGCCAGGCAGTTGATGATGATGGTGTCTGACCTAGGGGGAGGGATGGTATCTGCGTGCAGGAACCAGAGGATATCTCCAGATGCTTGGCCTGCTCCTCGGTTCATCTGAACAGCACGTCCAGGTGGGGAGGTGATGATTTTGTCCACCAGAGGCTCGGCAATTGCCACAGTGCGATCACGGCTGCCGCCGTCGCTTAGGATAATCTCATGTCCAGCACTGCGAAGCTGTTGCAGCGGCGCAAGCGTCTCCCCTATGCCACTGGCCTCGTTCAGTACTGGAATGATGATAGAAATTTTATAACCAAACACTGTTTGGTCCTATTGGTTTTAAGTAAGTGCTCCGCCGCAACTGCTGCCGCTGCCTGCTGTGCAGCCATAACAGTGATCGGCAACCATTATTTGGTTGTTTGCAACATCATTTTTTAGCAGATCTCGCAGATGGGTGCGTTGATCTCCATTTAGTCTTAGAGGTAAGTTTAGCATCTGATTGAAGTCGCAGTCATAAATGTAACCTTCCCAGCTAACGCTTAACAGGCTTTTGCACATTATGTTCTCCAGGTTTTTAGCCTGGTGAGACTCCTTTAGTAGCTGCATATACTCTTCAAATTGACCGTTGGAGATCAGGGTACTGCCAAAACGCTTGATCGGCATATTCGTTATGGTGAATAGATGGTTGAACAGAATTCCATGTCTGTGCAATAACTCATTTTTATAATCGGCAGTCAAACTTTCCTGTGGTGGTGGCAGAGCAGGTCCAGTTGGGTTGTATACTAGGTTGAGCTTTAGGCCGCTGTTTTCTTTACCATAGCCGACAGCGTTTAGTTTTTTTAAGGCTGCGATGCTTGATTTGTATACACCACTACCGCGTTGTGCATCAACATTTTCTTCCAGATAGCAGGGCAGAGATGCCACTATCTCTACTTTATGCTCAGCCAGAAATTCGACCATGTTCTCGTAACCAGGTTCGTTAAGGATAGTGAGATTGCAACGGTCAATAACCTGTACTCCCAAAGCATGTGCTTCCTGTACCAGGTAGTTGAAATCTGGATGCATTTCTGGAGCGCCGCCGGTGATATCTAGGGTTGTTATTGGCTTGTCTCTGAGGATTTTTAACAAAAGTTTTATGTTGTCGAGCGCTATCATTTCTTTGCGATTGGGTCCCGCATTTACATGACAGTGGAGACATCTTTGGTTGCACTTGAAGCCGAGGTTTACTTGGATGGTTTCAAGTTTATTGCGGCGTATTTCAGGGAAACTGCTATTTAGCAGAAGGGGGAGGGTGTCATGCATTAGTTGCTGCCTGCAGTCATGAAATAGTTATATTAATGATAGTCTATGGCTCTCTTTTCGGATCTGGGCTGATTGCGTGGTTGATCATGTCATCCATATTGCTCTGAAGAATTCCTATTATTTGGGTTTTGACCTTGTGTTCCAACTGATAGGTTAGATTGGACACAATATTGCTAGATATATCTGCGGCAATTTCATCAATGTCTCTATTGATCTGCGATCGTAGTTGGTTTCTTAACGCCGTAACCAGTATTTCATTATTAGGTAGTGAGAAGTTGAGGTTGGGCGCTCTATCCGTGCTGGATTCATTAGATGCGCTGGGTACTTTTGGTTTGCTCGGACTGTTCTCGATAGGCGCAGGAACACTCTTCTGACCAAATACCTCTTCTAGAATTGGTATGCCCATATCATCTACGGCTATTCCCCTGCTATCCTTGTTTGGCTTAGTGCCTTGGGTGTGGTCGTCAGTCATGTTCTATATCTCGTGTGTTGTAAGTTGATAGCCGCGGTCACGATAGAAACTGTAACGGTTGCGTCCTGATTGCTTGATATCTGCGTCATGATCGATAAATTCAGCAACTCGATGGAACTGGCTGAAAAACTGTGGTACCTCTGTTGCTAGGTTAAGTAGCACATCGTGT
Organism: Sedimenticolaceae bacterium; assembly: GCA_050291725.1. Classification (GTDB taxonomy): domain Bacteria; phylum Pseudomonadota; class Gammaproteobacteria; order Chromatiales; family Chromatiaceae; genus JAAGZL01. The sequence goes on along the minus strand of JBNKKH010000028.1, from coordinate 91,482 downwards.
TCATCTCCTACATCGCCTGTATGACCTATTAATATCGGATTGAGTTCAGTGTCAGCATCTCTGATCATACTATGGGGTAAAAAGCTGTCCTGGCGAAATGTCCAGAGTAGCCTATCCATATGCCGGGATTCTGCATCAGAGTTGGTGTGCAGATAGATTCTGTGGCCTTTTTGCCAGGCTTTTCCGGCAAGACGGCAGGCCATGGAGAAGCGATCTCCAGTTGACTGTTTCCCCAAGATGTAAAAATCGACTTGAGTCATTATCCGTCCAAATGGCAGCGCTTCAATAGAAACTGGATAAGCAGAGGGACTGGGCGTCCAGTGGCGGATTTAGTGGAGCCTTGGTCCCAGGCGCTTCCTGCTATATCCAGATGGGCCCATTTGAAATCCTGGGTAAAGCGGGATAAGAAGCAGGCTGCGGTGATAGTGCCAGCCCATTTCCCGCCCACGTTGGCGATGTCTGCCACCTTGCTATCTATCATATCCTGATACTCATCCCAGAGAGGGAGTTGCCAGGCGCGATCACCGCTGGCGTTGCCAGCATCCAGTAGTTCTTGTGCCAGATCATCACTGTTAGCCAGTAGGCCCGATGCGTGTTTGCCGAGTGCAACCACGCAGGCTCCGGTCAAGGTGGCTATATCAATCACTGTAGCTGGTTGGTAGCGTTCAGCATAGGTGAGAGCGTCACACAGTATCAATCTACCCTCAGCATCAGTGTTGATGATCTCTATGGTTTTACCTGACATGCTGGTAACGATGTCGCCAGGTTTGTTGGCTGCGCCGTCTGGCAGATTTTCTGATGTTGGGACCAAGCCGATCAGATTGATTGGAAGCTTCAACTCGACGCAGGCAGCCATTACTCCCAACACGCTGGCGCCACCGCACATGTCGTACTTCATCTCTTCCATGCCTGCGGCAGGCTTGAGGGATATGCCTCCTGCATCAAAGGTAAGGCCTTTGCCTACCAGTACTACTGGCTTGGATTTTGGTTTTCCACCTCGATACTCCATTACGATAAGCTTGGCTGGCTGTCGACTGCCCTTGGATACTGATAGGAGTGAGCCCATTCCCAGTTTTTTCATCTGGGGCTCTTCTAGGACATCTACCGTTAATTTACGCGATTTTCGTTTTAGGCCTTTTGCTTGGTCTGCCAGATAGGTAGGGGTGCAGATGTTTCCTGGTAGGTTGCCCAGATCCTTGGTCATCACTACAGCTGACGCTATGGCTTTGCCATGCTCCACGCCTAATTCCGCTCCCTTTTTTTGTCTACCATCATTGAGCATTATCGTGAGCTTTATTAACGATAGTTTGGTCTCAGCATCACTTTTGCACTGATTAAAGCTATAAGTAGCTTCCTGAGCGGCCATAACTGTATCTCGAAAGATGGAGTAGGTAGATCCATCTTTAGGTGATAGCAGCGGAAGAGATATTATCGCCTCAGAGGCGCCACCGCTCTTTAGGGTGGCAACCGCCTTACTGACTGCTTGGCGATAGGCGGTCATGGTGAACTCTTTTTCCTTGCCGCAGCCTACAAGTAGTATCCGTTTGCATGGGAGCCCCTGAGGGTTGTATAGCATCAGGGTTTGGCCTGTTTTTCCATCCATATCTCCGCTTTTTAAGACTTGCCGCAATTGGCCGTTACATGCCTTATCTACGGTATCGGATGCTGCTGGCAGTTTGCGTTTTTCAAACACGCCAAGAATAAGACATGCGGTGCGCTGATTGGATGGAATGCCGGACGTAATTTGAAAATCCACTTTAACTCCCTGGTATTATTGCTGGTATTGGGTATTTGCTGAACTCTGGTGAATATCCAGCTGTCAAACTCGTAATTTTTGCTATTTGAACATAAATTCAGCCCATAAGTGAATTGATCGAGGGCCGCTTATTCTAAAATATCCCATTTTTCGTTAGGATGTGCATATAACCATTACTCTACACAAAAGACAGTAACACTATTTGTCACTACATCTATAATAAGCAACAGAATAGCGAAAGAGCGTTAACGGGTCCCAATTTATAATATGATTTCGATTATAGATCGTTATATTTTGCGGGAGGTCAGTAAGACCTTTCTGGCTATTCTTGCTGTACTGCTCCTAATGTTTACCAGCACTAGCTTTATTAAGATATTGCAGAAGGCGGTATCTGGCAGCATCAGCAATGATGTGCTGTTTCTGCTGGTAGGGCTAAAATCGCTAGTTGTTCTGGGCACGGTGATACCACCAGCATTTTTCTTTGCTGTTCTATATGCAGTTGGTCGCATGTATCGAGATAGCGAGATGACCGCTCTTGCCAGCTGTGGATATGGCTTTAGGAGGGTCTATCGTGCTGTAACCTTCGCGGCAATCCCGGTTGTTATTGTCGTAGCACTGCTAACAATTCAGGTCATGCCTTGGGCTGAAAACAGCTCTGCCCAGATCTACGAGCGACAAGAGACAGATGCAGAGATGGGAAGCGCTGTAGCAGGTCGCTTCAATGAATTTAAGCAAGGTGATGTGCTGTTTTTTGCTGAAGAGATGTCCAGTGATAAAACCAAAATCCACAATATTTTTATCCAAAATAGACAGCAGGGAGAGCTGGGGCTGGTCACTGCTGCTAAAGGGTATCAATATGTTGAAAAGGAGAGTGGGGATAAGTTTGTCGTACTGCAGAATGCGCAACGCTATGTAGGCAACCCTGGAGATGCCGATTTTTCGATAGGAAAGATGGAGGAGGTTGGTTTTAGGGTAGATTCAGGAAAAGACGATGTTGTGGTGCTGGAGAGAGAGGCCCTTAGTACTCCGTTTCTGTTTAACTCAAATGAAATAGGCCATAAGGCAGAGCTACAGAACCGTCTGTTGTTGCCTCTATCGGTATTTGTGTTTGCCCTGGCCGGGGTGATTCTCAGTAGGTCTATGCCGCGTGAAGGAACTACTGGTCGTATCATTCTTTCGATTCTGTTTTATACGGTATTTCTTAATCTGCAGGCGGTGTCCAGTAGTTGGATGCGGGCCGGTACCACGCCAATGTGGCTTGGTCGATGGTGGGTATACATTGTTGTACTGCTGTTGATATGGGGGTTATATCTTTTGAGGACACGGCAGATTGAACAGGCCACTAGGTGGCTGTACCGGATGGTTGGACGATGACGCTGTTAGAAAAACATATAGGTAAGACGGTAATCGTCAATATCATTATCGCTTTGATAGTGCTTTTGGGTCTGGTCTCCGCTGGCTCATTTGTGGAAGAGCTTGGCGATGTTGGTGATGGAGACTACCAAACAGCTGATGCATTCATATACGTGATGATGATTGTCCCGCGTAGAATTTATGAGATTTTCCCAATAGCAGTACTGCTGGGCAGTCTAATAGGACTTGGAGGCTTGGCAAGCCACTCTGAGTTGATTGCCATGCGCGCAGCTGGCGTGTCGTTAAAACAGATGATCTTTGCTGCGCTTAAGGCCGGCATTTTAATGATGTGCATTATAGTGGTGGTAGGAGAGGTCATTGCTCCTAGCACGGAGCAGTATGCCGAGTCCATGCGCGCATCTAAATTATCTGATCAGATAACCATGAAATCTGAGTACGGTTTCTGGGCCAGGGACAGGAATACCTTTGTGAATATTCGTAAGATACTACCTGGTGCCAGACTTCAAGATATCTACATCTACGAGTTCTCTGATGATAGGAAGCTAAAGGTGGCAAGCTACGCTGCTTTTGCCCAGTACCGGGATGATCGCTGGTTGTTGAATAATATAAAACAGTCTCTACTAACCTCTGAAGGTGTGGTCAGCAGAAATATCCAAAGGGCAGCCTGGGAGTCCATGATTGATCCCAATGTATTGAGCGTGGTCGTGGTGCGGCCTACTATGCTAGCGGCCTGGGGGCTGTTTAAATATATCAGTTTTCTACAGGGGAATGGGCAGACCGCTATACCGTATGAGGTGGCATTCTGGAGTAAGATAGTCTCGCCGATAATGACCCTGGTTATGGTATTTCTCTCTGTGCCATTTGTCTTTGGTTCCCTCAGGAGTGTGGGCATAGGTCAGCGGGTGTTTGCCGGTTCACTTCTGGGCAGCGGTTTTTTTCTTCTTACCAAAATCCTAAGCCATATGGCTGTGGTGTATGAGCTAAACCCACTGTTTGCCGCCACCTTTCCTATGTTTGTTATGTTGGGGTTGGCGTTTTGGCTATTCAGAAAAGTACATTAGTGGTTACTTTTTCTCTAGAATAACCAACCTCGTATTAGAGATGCGGTCATGCCAGGCTAAACCTTGCTTGTCGAATAGGATCCAGATAAACCCTAACCCAAGTGCTGCCCATGACAGTATGGCTGCAAAATAGCGCAATAGAGCGTCCTTGAAATTTAGGGGCTGTCCATCATTCCGCACAACCTTTAAGCGCCAGGCTTTCATGCCTAAGGTTTGTCCACCCCGGATCCAGAACAGGATATGAAAGCCCACCATAACGCAGAACAGGTAGGTCAGATAGAATGGGTTAGAGCGCAGGGTTGCAGCATCAAAGCTATTCGATCCAAAAATGAGATCCATGGGAACTACCACCAGGGCCATGGCCATCAGTAATACGGCTGCAACCAAGGCGGAGTCATATATGATTGCAGATAGGCGGCGCCACAAACTGGGGATGGCCCACTGATCAGGATTGTTGTTATCTAACATAGGAGCTTAATTGCATAGCTTGATAAGGTCGGCATCCCCATCCTTTTTTGTAGATACAGGGACATCTTTTTCGCCTGCATAGAAGACAATAAGCTCAGCATCTTCAGTAAACACCCCTTTATGCCACGTCTTCATTACTTCAATAAAGGCATCTCCAGCCTTAAACATCTTCTCATCCCCATTGGCTTTCACCACTTTTAGGCTCCCTTTTGTAACATAGGCTGCCAGAGGAATGGTATGGCAGTGCATAGACAGAGATATCTCTTTATCGCCTGGAGTTACGGCTATCTTTTGCACTATTAGCTCAGCATTTCCCTGAGGATAGGCAATTTCACCTCCATCCCAACTGCTGGATCCTTTAATCAGAATCTCCGCAGTTACTTCATTGGCCGTTGCCGTATTTTGTATAAGCAGTAATAACCAAGCTGCTGCTACTAAGTAGTTTCTCATTTTGTACACCATTTTCTGAACTGTTCTGGTTAGCCAACTCTTCCCAACTCTCTTTTTCTAAATGCAACACCATAGCTTGTAGCTATCTGCTCGCATGCAGCGATATCCACGCCATCCAGCCCATCTAGAGCTGTTGCAGTTACACTCTCTATGTATTGGGGGGCTAGACGCAGAAAATCCAACATGGCGGCATAAGACCCCTGCATGGCCGGCAGGCAGTGGCGGTTGTACACCTCTTCGTTCTGAGCGTTCATGGAAATGGATAGAGAATCCACATATTCCGCTAATTCGGGAAGTACATTGCGTTTATGTACATGGTTGGCTAGCCCATCTGAATTAACTCTGACTTTTCCTCCTCGTTGTTTGATATATTTTGCAACTTCCAACAGAACATTAAGGCGGAGAGTGGGTTCGCCATAGCCACAAAATACAAATTCAGCATAAGCAGAAACATCGCCGATGGATTGGATTATCTCTTGTGCGGAAGGACGATGATCCAGGCTCAGGTCATATTCATGTAGTTGTGTGGTTCCGCAGTTTTTAGGACAAAAGGAGCAGCCTAAAGTGCAGCGGTCTGTGATGTTGAGGTAGAGGCGATCTTCTATCTGGTAACTGATTTGACTCATATTTTGGTTTGTCCCAAGGTTAGGCTGAGTTCTGCGCACAGCTGTTTGAAGTCAGCATAACTTTCAGCGTTCAACACAAAATTACCATCTGCATAGATTAGTCCAATCGGCCTGCCGCGAACGAACAGAGACATACAGAAAAAGCCCTTTTGATCTATAGCATTTAGTGATGCTTCGGGGATCATGGGTAAGAATTTTTCTTTATTACTGTCTTTGAGCCAAAATCCCTGCTGTTTAGATAGTAGGAGTTTAAACAGGTTTTCCTCCTGGATATTTACCATGAAGTTATTCAGCCCTGGATCACCATTGGCGCCTACTAGTTCACTAACTTTGGCGTAATTGGCATCACTAACCATGGCAAACATAATCCGTTTCAGGCCAATGTCATTACGCATTTTACGCATATATTTATCCAGGATCGGTTTCCAATTTGCAGGGGCTTTAGCTTTTTCTACGGCTTTAGGAGCTGTTGCTTGCAGTTCGGCTGTTTTCTTTATAGGCACATGTCTGGCTGGTGTTGATGCGCTACTCTTTATCGGCTCTGGCTTCTTTGCAGCTGGCTTGCTAACTGGCTTGCTAGTTTGGATTGGTTTTGGCTCCCTCTTCTGTTCCTTGGGCATCTGCTTGAGCAGTTCGGTTAAAGAGGCCACATCTTTTTTCTTCTTTGGTCTCTTTTCTACCTGTTCGATTTCGATGCGCATCGGCCTTTTCTTGCGTTTCTGAGGAGTTATCTCAATAGTCCCTTGTTTGGGTTTTTTCTTCTCGGTAATGATGGTGACAGGAGGTTGCCGTAGCATGTTAAATGCGGATGCAGGCAGGGGCAGGCCGAATAGTTGTCGGTCAGCCTGGGCCGCTAATGAGTGGATGAAGGCTGTGGTTTTGGCCTTGTTGTGTTGGATGTAGCTACCCAGGAGTTCAATAAGATCTTCCACCTCGCTGGAGTTCCAGCCGTTAGCCGATTCGCGCGCGATAGAGCAGGCGATCTGCACCGCCATGGAACGGGATTTTCCAAACCAGGTGTGGTCAGTTGTTTCTGTGATAAGCGGTGATAGATGCCATTTCTCAGCCAGAGCAGCATTTAGCTGTTTCATACTAAAGCCCAGGACTGAATGGGTTGCAGAGCCATAATCCGCCCCTTTTTGCACCAGTTTAAATATCTCCAGCATCGGTTTGCCAGCATAGGCCCAGAGCGCCATTTCACCGCAGTTGTGCAGCAGGGCGGCTAGCCCCATCTCATCTATATTATTGTCACCGCGCATCTCACCTATGGCCTTGGCGTAGATAGCGGCATGGATGGCGCGGGAGTACACCTGATAGATGCCGGACTTGGCAGCATCCGGCAGTGTTTTATCCAGGGTAGGCAGATTTTTCGCAGCAATCTTAACTGGTAAGGGCCCCAACATAGATATAGCATGAGCCACATCAGTGGCGGGTCCTCGCTTATCGGCCTGAGATGCCCCATAGGTGCGGTATATATCCATAGTGAAACCGGGATCAAGGCCTATGACCTTCTGGAGATCCTGGTTGCTGGTTATAGGGTCTTCCTGTAAATACTTGACCCGCTGGATTGTTACGGCCATTGCCGGGAGAGGGCGTTTGGCCAATTTGGCAACTAGACCCTCAAGAGTGATTGGCATTGTTAAAATTGTTCCTAAATAATCTCAGACCCAAATGAAACCACAACACGACAAAGATGGGAACAGTGATACGAATATAGAGCAAAATAGAGAGCTTGTGGTTCTGGTGCATGGTATTTGGATGACCGGGCTGGAAATGTCGCTGCTGGCACTCAGGCTGCGCGCTGCAGGTTATGCTACAGAACGGTTCTTCTATCACTCGCTATTTTCTACTCCGGCGCAAAATGCAGAGCGTCTGAATGAGTTTTTACAGCAGCAGAAGGCTAAGACCATCCACCTGGTAGCCCACAGCCTTGGTGGGATTGTATTGCTGCATCTGTTTGATAAATATGAAGATTTTACCGATGGTAGAGTGGTGCTGCTAGGTTCCCCGGTACAGGGTAGTGGGGTGGCAGCAAGACTAAACAGCGCCTCTGTAACCAGGTGGTTGATCGGCCGTAGCGGAGAGCAGGGGCTGCTCGGAGGCGCTCCTGGATGGAAGGGAGGGCGCGATCTTGGGGTTATTGCCGGTTCATCTGGTTTTGGTGTAGGAGACATTGTCGGAGGGATGGATGGTCCTGGGGACGGTACGGTTTCTCTAGCAGAGACCTGTCTGCCAGGCGCCAGCGATTACTCTCAGATACCGGTTAGCCATACAGGTATGCTTGTTTCTAAAGCGGTAGCGACAGAGCTTATCAGCTTCCTGCAAACCGGTGGTTTTTCTGGTCATTTTGCTGTCCCGGCAAAAAATTAGAGAGAAGATGTGTTCGGACAAGCCTCCAAAATGATAGACTTCAGGGATATATTAATTAGATATTTGAGGGTGTTACATGGCTGGACATAGTAAATGGGCCAATATTAAACATAAAAAGGCGGCCAACGATAAAAAGCGCGGCAAGATCTGGACCAAGCTGCTGCGGGAAGTTACGGTAGCGGCGAAAGAGGGTGGTGGCGATATCGACTCCAATCCCAGGCTACGTTTGGCGGTGGATAAAGCCAATGCGGCCAATGTACCCAAGGACACCACCGACCGCGCTGTAAAGCGTGGCGCTGGCGCCGGAGATGGGGACAACTATGATGAGATTCGCTACGAGGGCTACGGCCCGGGCGGAACCGCAGTAATCGTTGATTGCATGACCGACAACCGTAACCGCACCGCTTCAGAGGTGCGACACGCATTTACCAAACATGGCGGCAATCTCGGAACCGACGGCTCTGTGGCCTATATGTTCAATAAGCAGGGCATTATCAGCTTCGCTCCTGGAGCAGATGAGGACAGCATCATGGAAGCAGCCCTGGAGGCCGGAGCCGATGATGTAGTCGTCAACGATGACAGCTCTATAGATGTGATGACCACTCCAGAGGATTTCGCCGCGGTAAAGGATGGCATGGTAGATTCAGGCCATGAGCCGGATAATGCCGAGGTGACCTTCACTGCATCCACCAACACAGAGCTGGACCAAGACACGGCGGAAAAGATGATGAGGATGATAGATACCCTGGAAGATCTGGATGATGTACAGGAGGTCTATACCAATGCCGATATCTCTGATGAAATCATGGAAGCCCTGGGTTAACAGGCCCTAGCATGCGGAGAATACTGGGCATAGATCCCGGCTCGCGCATAACTGGTTATGGCGTGATTGAGAGCGATGGCCGCAAAAGCGTACATATTGCTAGCGGCTGTATCCGCATGCAGCAGAAGGAGATGCCACAGCGGCTGGGAGAGATATACCGCGCGGTATCCCAGGTGATTGCCGAATATGCCCCCACAGAGATGGCGGTGGAGGAGGTGTTCGTAGCCAAGAACCCATCATCCGCCCTGAAACTGGGGCATGCCCGGGGCGCCGCGGTCTGCGCTGGGGTTATGGCAGGGCTGCCCATTGCCGAGTACACCCCCCGCATGATTAAACAGACGGTAGTTGGTACCGGTGCCGCCGATAAAGAACAGGTACAACATATGATCAAGTTGATTCTGCAAATTAAAGAGAAACTGAGCGCAGACCAGGCTGACGCTCTGGCCGTGGCCATAAGTCACGCCCACTCCAACAGTACCCTGCTTAATCTGCGGGCGGGGGGCAGGAGATGATTGGGCGACTGCGCGGAGAGCTGGTTTCCAAGGTCCCCCCTTTCCTGTTGCTAGATGTTAACGGAGTGGGCTATGACGTAGAGTCGCCCATGTCCACCTTCTATAATCTTCCGACCGTGGGAGAGCAGGTAATCCTGTTTACCCACCTGGCAATTCGGGATGATGCCCATGTGCTGTATGGGTTCGCTAGTGAGTCAGAGCGTTCCCTGTTTCGCTCCCTGCTCAAGGTGAGCGGCGTAGGTGCTAAGATGGCCTTAGCCATACTCTCTGGTATGAGCGCTGATGAGTTCGCTTCCTGTGTGCAGGCGAGCGATACCGCATCCCTGGTACGTCTTCCCGGTATTGGAAAAAAGACCGCAGAGCGGCTTATTGTGGAGATGAAAGATCGGTTAGATAAACTGGAGCTGGGTGATGTTACCGCCCGACCCAAAGGCGCAGCGCCAGCCGTTGAACACAGCCCGGTAGCAGATGCGGTGGGTGCTTTGATCGCCCTGGGGTATAAGGCCAATGATGCCAGCCGTATGGTACGGGGCATAGAGTGCGAAGGACTCAGCAGCGAAGAGATTATCCGCGCCTCCCTCAAAGCGGCAGTGACTAACTAGGCGGATAACAGCAAATGACTGGACATGACCCCATAATAATTCCCGAATCCGGCTCTGATGATGCAGCCGTGGATCGAGTGATCCGTCCCAGAAACCTTAGCGACTATGTAGGTCAGCCTGCGGTACGAGATCAGATGGAGATATTTGTGCAGGCCGCTCGGGGCAGAGAGGAGGCCCTGGACCATGTGCTGATATTTGGTCCACCTGGTCTGGGTAAGACAACTCTGGCTCATATCGTTGCGAATGAGATGGGGGTGGGTCTGCGTCAAACATCGGGTCCGGTGCTGGAAAAGCCGGGAGATCTAGCAGCGTTGCTGACCAATCTTGAACCCCATGATGTGCTGTTTGTGGATGAGATTCATCGTCTCTCTGCAGTGGTGGAAGAGGTGCTATATCCAGCCATGGAGGATTTTCAGCTGGATATCATGATAGGGGAGGGGCCGGCGGCACGGTCCATTAAGTTGGATCTGCCGCCTTTCACTCTAGTGGGGGCTACCACCAGGGCCGGACTTCTCACTTCGCCCCTGCGGGATCGCTTCGGCATAGTACAGCGACTGGAGTTCTACTCCACTGATGATCTGACTCACATCGTTAAACGCTCCTCTGGGATTATGAATATCGCAATAGATGACTTAGGTGCAAGAGAGATCGCCCGCCGCTCCCGCGGAACTCCCCGCATTGCCAATCGCCTACTACGTCGAGTGCGAGACTATGCCCAGGTTAAGGGTGATGGAAGCATAGCAAAAGATATTGCAGATCAGGCATTGGGCATGCTCAAGGTGGATAACAACGGCTTTGACAACATGGATCGCAAGCTGCTCTCAGCGGTAATCTCAAAGTTCGATGGTGGTCCGGTAGGAGTAGATAGCCTGGCTGCTGCCATTGGGGAAGAGCGGGGCACTATTGAAGATGTACTGGAGCCTTATCTGATTCAACAGGGTTTTTTGATGCGTACCCCCAGGGGTAGGGTGGCCACCAAGGCGGCTTATCTACACTTCGGTCTAACTCCAACTTCAGATCCGGATCAAGGCACAGCGGCTACCTCAGACCTGTTTTCCGAATAGCGGAAAATTAGCCTAATTTACCTTAATAACCTGAATAAACCTCTTGGATTAAACCTCACTTGTCTTTGAAACGGGTTATTTTGCCCGAATAGTGTATAAATCTTACCCAATCGGCAGACAACGCCTTTTAGCAGAGGCAAAATTATTGGACAATAAGCGCTTAAATAGATTGGGGATGATTGGCATATCAGGAATAGACTAAGTTGGTTAATGGATTAACCCCAAATCCATACCTATCCCGTTTCAATATATAGTTAAAGCGTGTTAATGATCACTGTTCAAATATGCAATAACCTGGAAAATAGTTTCTTACAACAAAATGACAACAGCTGAGGAATTTATTTGGCCAATCAGGGTCTACTACGAAGATACAGATTCGGGTGGTGTGGTGTACTACGCCAACTATCTGAAATTCATGGAGAGAGCTAGAACAGAGTGGCTCAGAACACTGGGGTTCGAACAAGATCAACTGGCAGAACAGGAAGGTGTTATCTTTGCTGTGCGAAGGGCAGAGATAGATTTTATCTCACCTGCCAGATTTAATGATGCGTTGGAGGTGCGCGTGGGGTTAGCTAAGTGCAAGCGAGTAAGCCTGACTTTCAGGCAGGAAATAACTAATGCAAATGATGGAAATACAATCTGCCGCGGAAATGTACAGATAGCCAGTATCGATGCTGCGAAATTTCGTCCCCGCCCCATACCCGAATCAATCCTGAAGGAGTTGCCGGATGTCTGCTGAGTTATCGTTTTTTAATCTGGTGCTCAAAGCCAGCCCCCTGGTGCAGGTGGTTATGGCATCTTTGATGTTGGCCTCGGTTGTCTCCTGGACCATGATTTTTGATCGTTACAAGGTGTTGAAAAAGGCGCGCAAAGCAGCTGATGCCTTTGAGAAGCGCTTCTGGTCCGGTGGTGATATGGGAGAGCTATATAATCAGGTTGGAGGGAGTGACTCCTCGTCCGGCCTGGCCAATATTTTCTATTCCGGTTTTCAGGAGTTCACCCGTCTGCGCCAACATAAAGATATTGAGCCCATGGCTGTGGTGGAAGGGGCCAGACGCGCCATGCACGTGGCTATGAGTAGAGAGCTAGATGGCCTGGAGACCAATCTCTCATTTCTAGCAACAGTAGGTTCTACTAGCCCCTATGTCGGTCTGTTCGGAACGGTTTGGGGCATTATGAACTCGTTCATGGCGTTGGGAAATGTAAAGCAGGCAACACTCTCCCTCGTAGCTCCCGGCATTGCGGAGGCCTTGATTGCTACTGCTATGGGGCTGTTTGCTGCTATCCCTGCGGTGGTGGGATACAACAAATTCTCCAATGAGGTAGAGCGACTGAATGGTCGCTATGAAGATTTTCTGGATGAGTTCACTACCATTCTCCAGCGGCAGGCCCATGTGTAATAAAGGCATAGGGCTAGGACCAAGGTTGATTATTACCTGTTTTCCTGGGGTCAGGGCCCAGACCGTTTGGCCCTGGTCTCCGGAGGAGTCCGTATGAGTCGGCAGAAAAACAGTCGCCGCCCTATGGCCGAGATCAACGTGGTGCCTTACATCGATGTGATGCTGGTGCTGCTGGTGATCTTTATGATTACTGCTCCCCTGTTGACTCAGGGTGTGAAGGTGGATCTGCCGGTGGCAGATGCCAACCCGTTACCGCCGGATGCTGATGATCCGGTCATAGTGTCGGTCAATGCCAAAGGTGAGATGTTTATAGATATTGGCGAGGGCAAGAATGCCCCGGTAGAACCAGAGGTGCTGCAAACCAGGGTTGCGGCAGTGCTGAAATATAAGCCCAAGACCCCCATAATGGTGCGAGGTGATCGCAACGTGGATTACGGTCATGTGGTTCAGGCGATGGTGATGATACAGCAGGCAGGAGCGCCTAATGTTGGTCTGATAACGGAAACGCCGGAAGAGTAGGCGCAGATGTTTCAGATTCTTAAGAACAATCCGTTAGCCGCGGCTATCGCTATAGGTATGCATCTGGCCATCATATTATTGATGATCTTCGGCCTGGATTGGTGGGAGAAGCCAGAGCCAAAAAGGTTTAAGGCAAATGTGGTGCAGGCTACAGTGATTGATGCATCCAAGGTGGATGCTGAGATTAAGAAACTAAAGCTGGCAGATGAGAACAAGAAGCAGAAAAAAATCAGTGAGGCCAAAAAGCTTGCTGATCTGCAAAAGAAACGTCAGTTAGAAGAGAAAAGACTGGCCAATCTGAAGAAGAAGCGTAAGGCGGAAGAGGCGAAAAAACTGAAGCTAGAGAAGGAGAGAAAACGCAAGGAGGCGGAAGCAAAGAAGAGAAAGGCCGCTGAAGAGAAAAAACGCAAAGCGGCTGAGGAGAAGAAACGCCAGGCTGCAGCAGAGAAGAAGCGCAAGGCTGCTGAGGCAAAAAAACGCAAGGCTGCAGAAGAGAAGAAGCGTAAACAGAAGGAGCTGGAGGCCCAGATGCAGGCCGATATGGAGGCGGAGCGTGATGCTACAGAGATCGAACTCTATATGGCCAAGATAGGGCAGGCTGTTGAGATGGAGTGGTTGCGTCCGATGGGTGTGGGAGATGGGCTGGCGTGTACGTTGCGGATTCGCATCGCTGCAGGTGGTAGTGTAATAGCGGCGCAGGTGGTTCAAAGTAGCGGTAGTAGCGCCTTTGATCGCTCAGCAGAGGCTGCAGTGCGCAAGGCTGATCCACTTCCGGTGCCTAGTGGAAGACTATTTGAAAAATTTAGGGATATTAATTTTGTATTTGCCCCAAGCGGAGAGTGACAAAACTGTTATGAGAAAAATTTTACTATTTCTGTTGTTATGTCTGATGCATCAGCAATCGGTAGCTGCGCCCCTGACTATTCGTATCACCGAGGGGGCTCAGGGTGCCCAGCCTATTGCGGTGGTTCCCTTCGCCTGGACTGGAGGAGGTCAGGGACCTAGTCAAGACATTGCCGAGATTATTCGAGCAGACCTAGCGCGCAGTGGTATGTTCCGGCCTATGCCGGTAGAGGATATGCTTTCCCGTCCCAAAAATGAGAAAGAGGTGCAGTTTAAGGATTGGCGCGTATTGAAGATGGATAACCTGGTGGTTGGAGAGGTGCAATCCCAGGGTTCAGGTCAATATATGGTTAAGTTTCAGCTGTTTGATGTGTTTAAGCAGGAGCGGTTGACAGGCTACAACGTACCGACCAACGAGCGCGATCTGCGTGCCACCGCTCACCACATAGCGGATATTATCTACGAAAAGATTACCGGCAAGAGAGGGGCTTTTTCGACCAAGGTGGCTTATGTTACCTCCGTGGGTACCCGCGGCGGTAAAAAGAATATTGTCCTGCAGGTGGCAGATGCAGACGGCTACAACCCACAGACCATAGTTACATCAACTGAGCCGCTGATGTCTCCATCCTGGTCGCCGGATGGGCGTAAATTAGCCTACGTATCGTTTGAGGGCAGGAAATCATCCATATATATACAGGGCGTATATACCGGCAAGCGCCAGAAGGTTGCGTCCTTCAAAGGGATAAATGGAGCCCCAGCCTGGTCCCCGGATGGCAGGAAGTTGGCTCTGACCCTATCTAAGGACGGCAATCCAGATGTGTATGTGCTTGATTTGCAGACTAAATCTCTCACTAGGCTAACTAAACATTATGGAATTGACACCGAGCCTACTTGGTCTCCAGATGGTAAATATGTTGCATTTACCTCTTCCCGCGGTGGGCAGCCACAAATCTATAAGGTTTCAGCATTTGGCGGCAAAGTTCAGCGTGTTAGCTACAAAGGCAAATATAATGCCCGTCCTACATACTCGCCGGATGGTAAACTACTTGCGATGGTTAACAGAAAAGCTGGGGCTTTTCGTATAGCGTTACTGGATCTCAAGACAAATTCTATGAGGCTTCTTAGTCCAGGGCGTTTGGATGAGTCTCCAAGCTTCGCTCCGAACGGTAGCATGGTAATATATGCAACCAAAATTCGTGGCAAGGGGGAGTTGGCGGCAGTTTCTATAGATGGAAGTGTAAAACAGAGGTTGGCTCTCCAGGTTGGAGACGTACGTGAGCCAGCATGGTCCCCGTTTAGTCGATCAAGATAGAGGAATTGACAGAAATGAAATTGAAAATGTTTAAATTAGTACCAGTATTGGCCGTGGTATTTTCTCTGGCTGGCTGTTCTAGTATGCCAGGTGTGGATGATGATGCTGCCGATGTTACAGATGCAGGAACTGCCGGTGCTTCTGAAGGGGGTGCCTGGACTGGTAGTCCTCTGGAAGATCCCAACAGTCCACTCTCAACCAAGATTATCTACTTTGGTTATGATCTGAGTGAAATTCCAGCTGACTACAGAGATATTGTGGTGGCTCATGGCTCCTATCTGGCAGCTAATCCTGATGTGCGTGTTTCGGTTGAAGGACATGCTGACGAGCGTGGCTCAAGAGAGTACAACATTGCTCTGGGTGAGCGTCGTGCTATTGCCGTTAAGAGGTTGTTGCTGGCTCAAGGCGCCTCTGAAAGGCAGATTTCAACTATTAGCTATGGTGAAGAGCGTCCGTTGGATATCGCATCTAACGAGCCCTCATGGTCAACTAATCGCCGCGTAGAGCTGCGCTACTAATCTCTAAAGGAAGATGTGTATGAGGCTTCTTGTTGCTGCTTTGGTTTTGTTCTTGGCTGTGCCAGTACAGGCACTCGACTTTTTCTCTTCTAAGAGAGATAACAGCAGTGGATCGTCCAATGGAGCATCCTTAGAGCAGAGGGTGCAGACGTTAGAGCGTCGTATCAGCACCCTCTCTACTATTGTTCTGCGTCTGGATAGTATGCAGCAGGAGATTCAGCAGCTTAGAGGTGATGTGGAGTTGCAGAGCCACGATATGGAAGGCCTGAAAAAGCGCCAGATGGACTTCTATAATGACATGGATCAGAGGATATCCAAGATAACTGGAGAGACCCCTTCCAGTATGCCGATAGATGCCTCTGCTCCCATGACACCACCTGCTGTGGATCCTGCGCAAAATCGGGCTCAGGCTCCAGCTCAGGCGCCTGAGCCTGCTGGTGAGCCAAATTGGGAATCTACCCCAATTTCACCTGAAGCCAACCAGCCTGCTGCTAGCGGTAGGCAATATCAAACTGGGGGGGCAAAACTTCCTCCGGTAGTCAGTTCTTCCTCTGCGTCGGCAGCGGCACCAAGCTCTCCTGGACAGTTGCAGACCACTACAGTAGCTGTAGCGCCCAGGAGCTCCACCCCGTATAGAGAGGCCAAAGGTGAAAAATCTAGCTACCAGACAGCCTTCAACCTGCTTATGGATAGGAAGTATGACCAAGCGGTACGCTCATTTCGTTCATTTCTGACAAAATATCCTAACAGCAGATTGGCAGATAACGCCCAGTACTGGTTGGCTGAGGCCAACTATGTAACTAGGAACTTTGATGCCGCCAATACCGAGTTCAAGAAGGTTATTACAGATTATCCGCGCAGCACTAAAGTGTCAGATGCTATGTTGAAAATTGGCTATATTCAGTATGAGAAGAAGCAGTGGTCAGCAGCGAATGAGACCTTAAAAAATGTGGTGAATCGCTATCCCAACTCCACTGCGAGCCAACTGGCGAAAAAACGCCTGAGTAAGATACGCTCTCAGGGCCATTAGAAGACAATCCCAATGTATGATTACCGAGGGGCATCTTGATGCCCCTCTTTTAGTTATGATAGATATCTGGCATGGCTAGTTTGCATATAAGCGAAATATTCTATTCACTCCAAGGGGAGTCCAACACCGTTGGTTTGCCCACGGTATTTGTGCGCCTTAGCGGCTGCCCCCTGCGCTGCAGTTACTGTGATACCGCCTACGCATTTAGGGGTGGGGAGGAGATGAACCTGGATGCAGTACTGGAGCGCATTGCATCATTTGGCTGTAAGCAGATAACGGTAACCGGAGGTGAGCCTCTGGCCCAAGAGCCCTGTTTAGAGCTGTTAACTAGCTTATGTGATGCAGGTTATCTAGTTTCACTGGAAACCAGTGGTGCGTTGGATCTATCTGAGGTTGATTCCAGGGTTACCAAAGTCATGGATATAAAAACCCCAGGCTCCGGGGAGGCGGAGAAGAATCTGTTTTCCAATTTCGCCCATCTCTCTCGCAGTGATCAGATCAAATTTGTAATATGTGATGAAGCAGACTACATCTGGTCTCGAGATATTATTCAGCAAAACTCTCTGGAGAGTGTTGCGGAGATATTAATGTTGCCGGCCTATGGGGAGCAGAATCCCACAGATTTGGCTGAGTGGATACTAGGTGACCGATTACCTGTACGTTTTCAGATGCAGCTACACAAACAGCTCTGGGGCGATGCCAAAGGTAAATAGAGTGGAAATGGGCAAAATATGAAAAAGGCGGTAGTACTACTTTCCGGAGGCTTGGATTCGGCCACAACCCTGGCCATGGCCAAACAGCAGGGGTTTAAGTGTTATGCCCTCAGCATGAGCTATGGCCAGCGCCACTCGTCTGAGTTGCAGGCAGCGGAGCGTGTAGCCAACTCCATCGGGGTGGAAGAGCATCGCACCATTCCCATCGCTCTGGACTCCTTTGGTGGCTCGGCACTTACAGATATCTCTATAGATGTGCCTGAACAGGAGGGCAGCGGCATACCGGTGACCTATGTCCCCGCCCGCAACACCATATTTCTCTCCTTGGCCCTGGGTTGGGCCGAAGTGCTGGGAGCCAGGGATATATTCATTGGGGTAAATGCGGTTGACTACTCCGGTTATCCAGATTGTCGCCCAGAATTTCTTGAGGCCTACGCAACCATGGCCAATCTAGCTACCAAAGCAGGGGTGGAGGGCAGTGGCTTTCAGATTCATGCCCCTTTGGTGAATTTGACCAAGGCAGAGATAATCCAGCAAGGAACAGGCCTTGGGGTGGATTATGCCGCTACCGTCTCCTGTTATCAGGCCGACAGCAATGGCAAGGCCTGTGGAGTATGTGACTCCTGCCGTTTAAGGGCTCAGGGATTTGCAGATGCAGGAGTCCCTGATCCAACCAGCTACCAATAACCCGTAGCAGTCAGCTCCTCCGGGTCATATGTCAGGTACAGCTTTTTTCCAGTGGACTGGACTTTTCCAATACAACATAAGCTGTTTTGCCAACCCTGGCATTATAATTAGGATAAAAATTCCTATTAATCAAATACAACTTAAATTCGCCTTAAATATAGTTTAATTGAGTTAAGTCATAAAAGTATATTGCGCCATTATAGATGTCATTGGCTGGTTAAGCGGCTATTTTATGCGCTACTATGTGTAAAAAGAGGTTCCTGAAGAACCCGGAGACAATGCGGCATTTTTATACCGGAGGAGGGTATGGAATTGGAAATTACTACACAGGTAGTACTGATGGGTGCTGTCCTGGGTTTAGTCCTGGGTGCGGTAGCCAACGGCACAAATTTCTGCACTATGGGTGCAGTTTCAGACTGGATCAATATGGGCGATACGCGTCGGCTCAGATCCTGGTTCTTAGCCATAGCCGTGGCCGTAATTGGCCTAATCTGGTTTGAAGCAACCGGCATTATAGATATTGCCGGCTCCCGCGTGCCCTACCGTAGCAGCATGTTCTTCTGGCCAAGATATATCCTGGGCGGAGTAATGTTCGGTGTGGGCATGACTCTGGCATCCGGCTGCGCCAATAAGAATTTAATTCGTATTGGCGGAGGTAATCTGAAGTCCATTGTTGTATTTATAGTGGTTGGGTTAGCAGCCTACGTCATGACCCGTACCGATTTCTATGGGGTGGTATTCCATAGCTGGATGGTCCCTATAAGCCCTGATTTGGCCACCATGGGTATTGAAGATCAGAGTATCGGAACCATCCTGGGCAGTCTCGCTGGCATGGACAATCCAGCTGGTCTAAATCTGTATATTGGGACTGCTCTTGCTCTGGTTCTGCTGTGGATCATCTTTAAATCAAAGGATTTCCGCACCAGTGGCGAACTGGTGCTAGCAGGTATCAGCATCGGCCTGCTCACCATGCTGGCCTGGTATATAACGTCAAGCAGCATCGGTCAGGAGTGGGTTGAGACCGCGGAATTCATGGATGTGCCGCCGCCTGGAGTGGGGCCGCAATCTTTTACCTTTGTAAACCCTATGAGTGAAAGCCTGGTAGTTCTCCAAAGTGGGATAGACCTTAACCTAATCACATTTGGTGTGGCGAGCCTGTTAGGAGTGATTGTTGGCTCCTTTTTCTACTCTATCATTAGTGGCAGCTTCCGGATTGAGTGGTTTGCCAATATTAAAGATTTTATCAACCACCTGATCGGTGCTGTTCTTATGGGTATTGGCGGTGTTCTAGCTATGGGGTGTACTCTGGGCCAGGGGGTTAGCGGTGTTTCCACCATTGCCCTGGGATCATTTATCGCCCTGGGTAGCATAATTCTGGGAAGCGCCCTTACCATGAAAATCCAGTACTACAAGCTGGTATATGAAGAGGAGGCCAGTTTCAGAAAGTCCCTGATCACCGGCATGGTGGATTTACGCCTGCTGCCAAAGGGGATGAGAAAGCTGGAAGCAGTTTAGCCTGTTTACACTATACCGCTTTGACAGGGGAGAAACGTCCGGTATAATCACGCGCTTCGATCTATCGGGACGTTAGCTCAGTCGGTAGAGCAGTGGATTTTTAATCCATTGGTCATAGGTTCGATTCCTATACGTCCCACCATATAAAACAAAGGGTTAGCATAATGCTAACCCTTTTTCTTTTGTGTTTGCCATCCACATGGTCTCCTAAGCAGTTGCAGCAGCAACTACTAGTTACCTGTTGGTAGCCTCTAATCATCCAAATAATACAGTTGTCAGCTCATACTGTAGC
Organism: Sedimenticolaceae bacterium; assembly: GCA_050291725.1. GTDB lineage: Bacteria > Pseudomonadota > Gammaproteobacteria > Chromatiales > Chromatiaceae > JAAGZL01. The sequence goes on along the minus strand of JBNKKH010000028.1, from coordinate 71,547 downwards.
TGCATATGATATCTTTGGTTTATCTACATTCACTACTTCAAGGACAATCACTGTGAGATCGATACTGCTTATTTTGCTTCTACTTTCTACATCTGTTCAGGCTGAGAGCATAACGCCTAAGGTTTGGGGTTATGGCACTAAGAGCTGCTCATCATATGTGGCCGCTTATAAAGAGAAGGAGACTGGAAACCAGGATAAGGTTTGGGAGTATTTTCGTTTTCGTGATTGGCTTACCGGCTATATTAGTGGTCTGACCATGGCTACCGGTATTGATGTTATGCAGGGAGTGGACCCAAAGAGCGCCATGCGTAGGGTTCATCTTATTTGTGAAGAGGATTTGGGCAAGGATTTCTTCGGTGCAACTATGGAGTTTCTGCGAGTAATCGGAACCAATCGTAAGCCGGTTAAGGAGTAGGTAGTTCTCGCTGATGCATAGAGTATCTATGGAATCAGTATGATTGATCCAGTGGTAGCTCCGCTCTCCAGAGCGCTGTGGGCCTTGCTAGCTTCTGCCAATGGGAACTCTTTGTTGATTTGAATTGAGATGTCTCCCCTGCCAACTCGTTCAAATAGTGCATCTGCTAAAAACTGCTGCTCTTCGGGTTCGGCCACATAATCAAACAGGGAAGGGCGGGTGAGGTAGAGTGAGCCCATTTTGGTGAGTAGCAGAGGAGAGAAATCTGGCACCGCACCTGATGCGTTGCCAAAGCTGACCATCATGCCGCGTCTTTTTAGACTTTGCAGGGAGAGGTTAAAGGTGTCTTTGCCCACGCCATCGTAGACCACATCTACCCCTCTGTTTGCGGTTATTTCGTTAACGGCTGCCGGCACATCCACCTCTCGATAGAGCAACACCTCATCACAGCCGTTCTGTTTCGCCAGCTCTGCTTTTTCTGCATTACCAACTGTGCCTATTGTGGTTGCCCCTATGGCTCTGGACCACTGAGTTAGTATAGAGCCCACACCCCCCGCTGCTGCGTGAATAAGGACGGTGTCTGTTGACGTAATAGGGTAGGTTTTGAGCAGGAGATATGCTGCAGTCATCCCCTTTAGCATCATAGCGGCTGCGGTTTTGCTGGAGATTGAATCTGGCAGTTTTATAACAACATTTTCCGGAACTATGTGGGAGTCAGAATATGCCCCCAGGGGAGCGGTCACATAGCAGACCCTGTCACCCACAGCCACATTGGTTACTTTTTCTCCAACAGCCGCAACCACACCCGCCGCCTCATTGCCCAGGCCAGATGGTAGCTCCATATGGTAGAGGCCAGAGCGGTAATAGGTGTCGATAAAATTAACTCCGATCGCCTCATGCTGTACTAGCACTTGGTCGCCGGTTGGCTCAGGCAGCTCAATATTTTTTAGCTTTAGTGCAGAGTGGTCACCGAACTGCTCTATCTGTATGGAGTTGCTCAATCTGTTCACCTTTAGAAAATTCCTCGTTAGCCGGTTTCGGCACTATGCATTAGCTCATAGGTAAAATCCAGTATGGATACCATATGGATTTACTAGCGGTAAAACTCCTGGTCACCCTTGAATTCCTAATAACCAAGTACAATACTATGTTATTATAGTGTGATGTTATTACCTAACAATATAGGATAATGCAATGAGTGAGTGGGTTGAGGGAAAGGTGCTGAAAAATACCCATCATGGGGGTGGGCTGTTCACACTGGAGGTGGATGCGCAGGTGCAGCCATTCCGTGCTGGCCAGTACACAAAATTGGCATTGGATGTGGGTGGAGAGCGTATCGCTCGCCCCTACTCATTTGTTAACCCGCCTGCGAATGATGCACTTGAGTTCTATTTCAATACGGTTCCCGGTGGGGATTTTACCAGTCGCTTGGGTCGGCTTGAGGAGGGAGATCAAATATTGGTCTCTAAAGATCCAAGTGGATTCTTTACCCTGGATGAGGTGCCGGAGGCGGAACATCTCTGGATGCTGGCCACCGGAACGGCTATTGGTCCTTTTATCTCTATGCTCAAAACCGACGAGCCCTGGCGACGTTTCTCTAAGATTGTACTGGTGCATGGGGTGCGCCATATAGATGACCTGGTTTACAAAGATGCCATAGCCGAGTTTGAGGGGCGTGATTCAAACCGGTTTACTATGGTGCCTTTTGTAACTAGAGAGAGAGCAGATTTTGCCATGCAGGGCCATATACCGGATGCTATTAAAACCGGCGCTCTGGAACAGAGAGTAGGATTGAAGCTAGAGCCAGAACAGTCCCAGGTGATGATCTGCGGAAATCCCAACATGATCAGAGAGACCAAGGAGGTGTTGTCAGGTATAGGTCTGGAGAAAAACCTAAGACGCAAACCTGGGCATGTAACTACGGAGCACTACTGGCAGGATGATTAGAGTTAATCTATGTATAGATCATTGCACTGTGGCCAGGCATATAGGAAACTAACCAATCCAATAGTTTCCGAATTTATATGCTGGAGTTTTAGCAATGGCAAAAAGTATAAGAGGCACTGAGACAGAGAAGAATTTGTTAAAGGCTTTTGCCGGAGAGTCCCAGGCGCGCAATAGATACACATTTTTCGCTGCAGTAGCGAAAAAAGAGGGTCTGGTTCAGATATCTCATATCTTTGAAGAGACAGCGAACCAGGAAAAAGAGCATGCCAAGCGCTTCTTTAAATTTCTTGATGGCGGTGATCTAGAGATAACCGAGACCTTTCCTGCTGGTAAGATCGGTACCACCATGGAAAATCTACTCCATGCAGCCGCTGGGGAAGAGCACGAATGGACAGAGATGTATCCTGCCTGTGCCAAGATCGCTAGAGAAGAGGGTTTTGCTGCAGTAGCGGATGCGTTTGAAGCCATAGCTGTAGCAGAGAAGCAGCACGAAAAACGCTATCGTGATTTAGCAGAAAACCTTAAAGCTGGAAAGGTGTTCAAAAGAGATGGCAAGGTGGTGTGGCGCTGTCGCAACTGCGGTTATCTGCATGAGGGCGACGAGGCTCCAGAGCGTTGTCCAGCATGTATTCACCCCCAGGCCCATTTTGAGTTGCTGGCCGAGAATTGGTAAAACACAGATGTTAAAGAGAGGCCCGATTGCTTTCGGGCCTTTTCTATTTATCCCAGCTTTTTTTCAGAAAGCTATCTCTACCTGATCCATGGCGATACATCTTGTAGTGGACAGGGTGCTTTAGGTAGTAGTCTTGGTGATACTCTTCTGCTGGATAAAATTTAGTGGCAGGTAGAATGTCTGTGGCGATAGAGTCTTGAAAGCGTCCTGAAGCCTCCAGTCTTGCCTTGGAGATTTGCGCTATCTCTTTCTGTGTGTCGTCATGATAGAAGATGACCGGCTGGTATTGGCTGCCGCGGTCGGCAAATTGACCATCTCGGTCGGTTGGGTCAATCTGGCGCCAAAAGATCTCCACCAACTCCTCATATGTTATTTCCGAGCTGTCGAAAATAACCTCAACCGCCTCAATATGCCCTGAGGTGCCCGAGCACACCTGTTCATATGTGGGGTTCTTAATATCTCCTCCGGTGTAGCCCGACACCGCTGCGAGTACTCCTTTGATCTCCTTGAATTCCGACTCGATACACCAGAAACAGCCTCCGGCAAAGGTGGCCTTGTTTGGTTTTGTCTCCATGCCATACTCCTGTAACTATCTCTAACTACCATTGACCATATTTGAATATATAGACCATTTGGCAATTTGCGATATTTATCAAAAAAATCGTTGACAGGATACCATCATTAATGACAGAATAACGACAAATATGTTGGTAAGCGAACAACAGACTATTTGAATCTTAGTTAAGGAGAAGCAAAATGCCGGTAATTAATCGTTATGAAGATATAGATCAGGTAGAGAAAGAGGCCAAGAAAGATTATATAGATCGTCACTCTCCCTTCATTCACTGTGCCGACAACGCTCAAAAAGAGCAGGCTTTCGCAGTTACAGTAAAAATGGGCAATGAGTACTCCCATCCGGATGATAATGATCATTACATTAGAACAATTCAGCTCTATAATGGACAGACCCTGTTGGCTGAGGCAAGTTTTCCACCAGGATCTCTCGGTGGTAATGGTGCCAAAGGAAATGCTCAGGTAACATTCAATATAGTTCCAACATCTGAGAAACTGAGTCTTACCGCTATGTCCTACTGCACCAAACATGGTCTGTGGGAGAGTGATCCAGTTGAGATAAACGTGAATTAATTGGTGATATTGGCAGCAGCTATATCATATAGATAGACGAATATAATTGTTAAATCAGGAGATAATAATGTCCGTACTAGTTGCAAAAGAAGCGCCGGATTTTAAAGCGCAGGCAGTGATGCCAGATAACAGTTTTCAGGAGATATCCCTTTCTGATTACAAAGGGAAATACGTGGTGCTGTTCTTCTATCCACTGGATTTCACCTTTGTATGTCCATCTGAGATCATTGCCTTCGATAAGCGTTTGGAAGAGTTTAAAACCAGGAACGTTGAAGTTATTGGTGTTTCTATAGATTCTCATTTTAGTCATCTGGCATGGAAAAATACTGCAATTGAGAATGGCGGCATTGGTAATGTTCAGTTCCCGCTGGTAGCTGATATTAATAAAGAGGTTACCGATGCCTATGATTTGAGAACCGGACCAGGTATTGCTCTGCGTGGTTCATTCCTTATCGACAAAGAGGGAATGGTTCAGCATCAGGTTGTGAACAACCTATCTCTGGGAAGGGATATTGATGAGATGCTACGTGTTGTGGATGCCCTGCAGTTTACCGAAGAGCATGGCGAAGTTTGCCCAGCCGGTTGGCAGAAGGGTAAAAGCGGTATGAAAGGCTCAACCGAGGGTGTTGCTGAATATCTGGCTAACAACCACGAAGAGCTGTAGTAGATCTTCACTTTTAGCAGAGGGCACGGTGTTATATCGTGCCCTCTGTTTATTCCCTGCCATCTTGTTCACTGTATAGGCGACAATCCTCGTCGTTTTCTTACGCATGAAATATCCAGAGCTAATCCCAGGTCGCCTCATAAAGCGCTATAAACGCTTTCTAGCCGATGTGGAGTTGGAGAGTGGTGAAATGGTTACCGCTCATTGTGCTAATACTGGCTCTATGCTCAACTGCTGTGACCACGGCAGCAGGGTATGGCTGCTTGATTCTGATAATCCTAAGCGCAAGCTACGCTACACCTGGGAGCTGGTGGAGGTTGAGGGGCGCCATCTGGCCTGCATAAATACAAATCGCGCCAATCATCTAGTCAAAGAAGCTATTCTCGACTGCAGAGTAGAAGAGCTAGCCGGTTACGATGAGCTGTTTACCGAGCGACCCTATGGCGTAGAGAAGAGTAGAATCGATATTTTGCTCAAAAAGGAAGGCTCAGCTGACTGTTATGTGGAAGTAAAGAATCTGACTTTGTCTACAGAGGATGGAGTTGGAGTTTTCCCTGACGCGGTTACTGTGCGCGGACGTAAACATCTTAGGGAGCTAATCGGTGTGGTGGAAGAGGGCAATAGGGCGGTACTGTTGTTCAATGTGGCCCATACCGGCATTAAGCGCATAGCTCCAGCGTGGGATATTGATTTTAAATATTCATCTACTCTGCAGCAGGCCATGGAGCTTGGGGTAGAGGTTTTGGCCTATGGGGCCACTATTCTTCCAGACTCCATATCTCTGGAAAGAAAGCTTCAGTTCGATATAAATAAGCCTGGATCAGCCTAGCTATAACCTCCTGAGAAAGCGTATAATTATTGGCATATATGGCAATCTTTAACTATAACTATAAAATGCCTTCTGCATAAATAAAAATAGCTAATAACTCACCTGTGTAGTAGTGGCATATGCCACAATAATTTTTAAAACTAGTGGCATAACAACTAAAATGTTGACCTGGGTCAATTACAGGTTGTTGGTTATCCATTAATCTCAGACACGTCAAATAACCAATTTTTAAATAAATGACAGGTTGTTTTGTATTGTGAATAACATGCTGATTTTTAACGTTTTTTATTAGATAAGGTATATGTGTGTGGCAACACCGATTCCTATGTGTTTGGTATTGCCAGGTGAGCCGATAGATAAAATGTTAAAAAATGTGGCTACGCAAAGCGGTATTTGGCGTAGTGGTTAGACAAAATAGAGTGTTAGATAACAAAAAAACAGTGGGGGGTTTTCTGGCTTTAGTTATGAGAACTATTCAAGTTTTAGTTTAAAAATTTTCTTTAAGTATCTGGTGCTTAGCGCCAAATTTAGTTGTAAGCGATTATTCGTTAATAAAATAGGAGGATCCGTGGTGGAATCGACATTAGAACAGAAGTACAACTACGCTGTTGTACGCTGGTTCGCGGTTTTGGCGGTGATTTACGTTGTGGTAGGTGCCCTAGTGGGCGTGCTTATCGCATCGCAATTAGCCTGGCCGGTCATGAACTTTGATATTCAATATCTTACCTTTGGGCGCTTGCGTCCACTCCATACTAACGCTGTAATCTTTGCCTTCGGCGGTTGTACCCTGATGGCAACAGGTTTTTACAGTGTGCAGCGCACTTGTCAAACAAGGGTGTGGAGCGATAAGTTGGCATGGTTTACCTTTATAGGTTGGAACCTGATTATCGTTGGCGCAGTACTTTCTTATCCGCTGGGTATCACCTCCGGTAAAGAGTATGCCGAGCTAGAGTGGCCACTAGATATTGCTGTAGCAGTGGTTTGGCTCTCATTCATGTTTAACTTCATCATGACTATTGCTAACAGATCCCAGCCTCACATCTATGTGTCTAACTGGTTCTACCTCGGCATGATGGTAATGATCACCTATCTGCATGTGGTTAATAGCCTGGCAATTCCGGTAGAGATGTTTGTTTCATACTCCGTCTTCTCCGGTGTTCAGGACGCCATGGTTCAGTGGTGGTGGGGCCATAATGCTGTTGGATTCTATCTGACTGCTGGTTTCCTTGGCATCATGTACTACTTCGTACCTAAACAGGCTGGTCGTCCGGTCTTCTCATATCGTCTGTCAGTGATCCATTTCTGGGCTCTGATGTTCGGTTATGTATGGCTTGGTCCTCACCATCTGCAATACACCGCTCTGCCTGATTGGACCGGCTCTCTTGGAGCTGCTGTATCCATCGCTATGATCATTCCATCATGGGGTGGTGCTGTGGACGGTATGATGACCCTATCAGGTGCTTGGGATAAACTGCGTACTGACTACATTCTACGCTTCCTGATCATCTCTCTGGCCTTCTATGCAATGTCAACCTTTGAGGGTCCGGTAATGTCACTCAAGACCGTTAACGCTCTCTCTCACTACACTGACTGGACTGTTGGGCACGTTCACTCTGGTGCTCTGGGTTGGGTAGCCATGGTTGGTATGGGTGCTCTTTACCATCTGCTGACTCGCGTATTCCATGTGGAGATGTGGTCAAACAAGCTGATCAATGCTCACTTCTGGACCGCTACCATCGGTACTGTTATCTACATCGTTGCTATGTGGGTATCTGGAATCATGCAGGGTCTGATGTGGCGTGCTTATGATGAGTACGGTACTTTGGCTTACACCTTTGCAGAGTCTGTTGAAGCTATGCACCCCTACTACGTAATGCGTCTGGTAGGCGGCGGTATCTTCTTTATCGGCGCTTTTATAATGGCTGTTAACGTAGTAATGACTGCCGCTAAATCCATTTCCCAGGGCAGTGTTGCTGAAGCTCGCGCTGCAGCAGCCTAAGTTAGAGGAAAATTGACATGGCTTTTCAAGAGAAATTAGAGAAAAACATAGCGGGGTTTGCCATCATTTTGGCAATGGTCCTGACCGTCGGTGGTATCGTGGAGATCGTGCCGCTGTTCATTATCGATGACACCATGGAGTACAACAAGTACCCAGAGATCGTCTGGGATCGTGCTGAAGGGCAGACCCTGGCTGACCATAAGCCTGGAGATGGTGTGCGTCCATACACACCTTTAGAGCTGTATGGTCGTTTCATCTATCGCAAAGAGGGTTGCTATCTTTGTCATTCACAGATGATTCGTCCGTTCCGTGATGAGAAAGAGCGTTATGGTCACTACTCATTGGCTTCAGAGTCTATGTATGACCATCCGTTCCAGTGGGGTTCCAAGCGTACCGGTCCTGATATTGCTCGCCTTGGCGGCAAGTACTCTAACAACTGGCACCGCAAGCATCTGCGTGCGCCACGCTCAGTTGTACCAGAGTCCGTAATGCCTAACTACCCATGGCTGCAGCATCAGATGCTCGACGAGAATAGGATGAAGGCTCATATGGCTGGCATGCGGATGGTGGGTGTACCTTACACCGATGCTGACATTGAGAACTCACCTAAATGGCTGGCTGGCAAGACCGAAGAGGATGCTGTAGTGGCTTTCCTCCAGGTGCTTGGTACCATGGCTAAAATAGATGAGAACAAGGTATATCGTGAGTAGTTTGATCGAATACTTTCATACAGATTGGGAGGCTATGACCACCAACGACTGGATAGGTACCATAATTACGGTCGTAATCTTCTTTCTGATGCTCGGACTATATATCTACGTCCTCATGCCCAAAAATAAGGGTATGGAGTCGAATAAAAATATTCCGATAGACGACGAACAAGTGAATACTGGAGAATAAAATGGCGGAAAATAATCCATTTCCGGGTGAAGCAACAACAGGGCACGTCTGGGACGATAACCTCTGCGAAGCGTCTAACCCGCCACCAGCATGGTGGATGCTGTGCTTCTACGCGTCAATTGCCTTTATTATGGGCTATGGCATTATCTACCCACAGTGGCCAACCTTCCAAGGTGTAGGCTACAACAAGGGTATGACAGATTGGACTCAGATGACCGAGTACAAAAAAGGCGTTGCTGAGGTTGAGGCAGTGCGAGCTCCTTTTGAGGACAGGATTGCTGGCATGAGTGCCAAGCAGATCTTGGCCGACGAAGAGCTAGCTAACTATATCAGTCACGGCGACGGAGCTGGTGCTGGTAAGGTACTGTTTGGTGATAACTGTGCTGCTTGTCATGGCTCTGCTGGTCAGGGAACCGTTGGTTTTCCTGTGCTGGTTGATAATGACTGGCTGTGGGGTGGTAACATTGAGACTATCGTTCAGACCATCACTAATGGCCGTGGACCTAATGCAAAGATCCCTTCTGCAGGCATGACTGCTCATGCAGGTATTTTGTCTGAAGCTGAGATTGATGCTCTGGCGGCATACGTAGTTGGTTTGAGTGAAGGTAAAGATGACCCTGCTGGCAAGGCACTGTTTACCTCAAAGGGTTGTGTAGCATGTCACGGTATGGATGCTAAAGGTATGCATGCCCTCGGTTCAGCTAACCTGACAGATTCAGTTTGGCGTTTTAATGAGCCTGATAAGCTAGCTAGTGCCAAGTACACCATTATGCATGGTGTGAATGCTGCTAATGATCCAAAAACCCGCGAAGCTGAAATGCCTACATTTGGTAAAAGGCTTTCAGATGACGACATCAAGAAGTTGGCCGTATACGTCTACAAGTTTGGTGGAGGTCAGTAAGGCCTGATTCTTCCGGTAATACCAAGTAAGAAAATTCGTTTTCTTAAGAATAGGTAAAAAGAGGTGAAGATTATGCTTAATTTTGATGCGGTAGTTTGGGGTTCAATACTATCAGCGGTCATCAGTGCTGTTATTGTTATATACCTTGGCTTCAAGGTTAAAGGTCTGATGAATAAGGATGCTGAAAAGTAGCAGATAAGAACCTATGTTCTAGTAAGAAAGGGGGGCCTTATGGTTCCCCTTTTTTATCAGGATATTATTGTAACAATAGGCATTGAAGAGTATGTGATCTTCACGCTATAGTGGCTCAGTGTATAGGCACTTATTTAGCGCGAATAGTGCAGTTAATTTTTATTTATTTTCTTCCGGTTAGTTCAGTTTTACATTGAAATAGAAAGGGCTAATAATTCTGCCCTGTTTTACCTAATTAATATTTATTCTTGGTTGAGAATACTCATTGGGATAAGGGTATAAATTGGGTAGACTGCCCGGATTGAATGGTTCAGTCCCTTGCTGTTATTAGACTGAGTGGCAAATTGGTTTATTAGGAGATCCCTACGTGAGCAGTGATCAGAAACAAAATAATAGTGCAGCATTTGATGAAATATATGAAGAGGCTGGGCATTTTGCAATCAATACTGGTGATGAGACTATTCACGCTAAGCGTATCACTGGTAAATGGCGTAACATTAAATGGGCCACTGCTTCTGTTTGGTTAATATTCTTTTTTGGTCCCTATCTGCGCCTAGGTGATCGGCAAGCGGTACTGTTTGATATTCCAAATCGCAAGTTCCATATATTCAGTATAACTGTGCTACCCCAGGATTTTTGGATGCTCTCCCTGATGTTGCTGTTTTTCGCCATTCTTCTAGCAGTGGTGACAGCAACAATCGGACGCGCCTACTGTGGCTACTTCTGCTTCCAAACGGTATGGACAGATATCTTCACCTGGATAGAGAATAAGTTGGAAGGCCCACCAGTGAAGCGCCGTAAGCTGGAAAAAGCACCGTGGGGACTTAAAAAAATAGGTATAAAAGCTACCAAGCATTTTCTCTGGATGGTTATTGCTGCCCTCACCGGTATTAGCTTTGTTGCCTGGTTTAGCGATGCTTATCAGTTGTGGGATGATCTATTTAACCTGCGGTTGGACCTATCTAGTTCAGCCATGATAACCATTATCATGTTTTTCTTCGGAACCTATATTCTCGCCGGATATCTACGTGAGCAGGTATGTTTCTGGCTCTGCCCCTATGCCAGGCTGCAAGGTGTAATGGTAGATCAAACTACAGTTGTTCCAACCTATGATTTTAATCGAGGTGAGCCAAGAGGAAGGCGCAAAAAAGGTGATGATGATAGTGCTCAAGGAGATTGTGTAGATTGTAACCAGTGTATTGCAGTTTGTCCGACTGGCGTAGACATTCGTTACGGACAACAGGAAGGCTGTATCATGTGCGGACTATGTATCGATGCATGTGATTCCGTTATGGAAAAGGTTAATCTTCCCAAAGGCCTAGTTAGATATGCATCACTGGATGAGTTGGAAGGAAGGGAAAATCCGCCTATTTTTAAACGTCCAAGAGTGTTGATCTATACTACGATCCTGACTATTGCATTGATTGGTATTTCTCTTGGACTTGGCTCACTGGATGCGGTTGAACTAAAGGTGCTGCACTCAAGGTTGCCTCTATTTGTGGTGGAGAGTGATGGCTCTATCCGTAATAAATACACCTTGAAAGTGTTGAATAAAACAACAACAGATATGACTGTTAAGATCAGTGCATCAGGTCTGGATAATCTGAAGTTGGCAGGTGCTGAGCATGAATTTAAGGTTTTATCTGGGTCTGTCCATCCGAAAACTGTATTTATCAGTGTTCCGAAAAAGGATCTTAAGGCAGAGTCTTCTCCGGTTATCTTTCATGTAGATGGCATTGATGGCGAAAACAAGGAATTTAAACACTCTAGGGAAAGTGTGTTTATAGGTCCTGCTCGTTAGTGGAGGTTTTGTAAATGGCGGATTCTAATACAGCTTGGCGTAACCCCTGGGTGATTGGGATCATAGTGGCGCTGACTATCTTCGTCTTGGCCAATGCCTATACGATCTATCTAACCACGCAAGATGTTCCTGGGTTGGTAGTGGATAACTACTACGAGCGTGGCCAGAACTATGAAGAGAATATGTTAAAGCGTCAGGCTGATGATCCAGGTTGGAAGATGGATGTTGCAGCACCAGAATCAATCAAAGTGGGTAAAAAGGAGTTTATCACTGTAACTGTCTCAGATGGTGAGGCTAAACCGGTCAATCGGGATTCGGTTATGTTCCATCTCTACCGTCCATCAGATGCCAAACAAGATTTCTCACTGCCAATGAAGCGTATTGATGATGGCTTGTATGAGGTGGAGATTAGCTTTCCTCTGCCTGGCGTCTGGGACGTTCTGGTATCGCTTCCATTCAAGGATTATGAAATAAATCTTCCCCATAGAATAAATGTAGATAAATAGCAGTTTGTGTAGGAGTCTGGGTTAAGCAGATGGTATTATCTGTTCATGAGTGATTCGTCCCAACATAACGAAGACGATGCCGATCTCTGCTTTCACTGCCACCTTCCAAATCCGCCTGGTGTAGAAGTAAGCGCTGAGATTGAGGGTGTGCAACGCAAATTCTGCTGTCACGGCTGCAAGTCTGTATGTGAGGCAATTTATGCAGCTGGACTGGAAGGTTTCTATAAACGCACTCCTGAAGACGGCAGTATGGCCCCTCCGCCGGAGATTGCCGAACAGCTAGCGCTCTACGATATAGATGAGGTACAGGAAGAGTACGTAGACTCCCTGGAAGAGTGCAGGGAAATCAATCTAATGGTGGATGGAATTCACTGCGCAGCCTGTGTCTGGTTGATTGAGAATAGTCTGCGGCCTATGCCAGGGGTAGAGAAAGCTGAAGTAAATCTTACCTCCCGGCGTTTAAAACTCAGATGGCATAATGACAAGGTCAAACTCTCCAAGATTATGCATCGGCTGGGTGATGTGGGTTATGCCTCTACGCCCTATGACCCACTAAAGGCTGAGGATTCAGTCAAGTACCAGAATAGGCACCTGCTCTATCGCATGGCGTTTGCTGGTTTTGGCATGATGAACCTACTGTGGGTATCGGTCTCTCTGTACAGCGGGGCGGATCAGGGTGAGTTTCGTCAACTATTTCATTGGGTTGGCTTTGCCTTGGCTACACCTGTATTGCTTTACTCGGGTTATCCATTCTATAAGTCCGCTTGGACCAGCCTTAGGCATTTTCATCTTGGTATGGACTTACCTATCACGATAGGTTCCAGTATCACCTATCTCTATTCGGTCTATGTAACCTTCTCTAGTAGTGCTGCAGGTGAGGTCTACTATGATACCGTGGTCAATTTTATATTTGTGATCCTGGTTGGTCGCTATCTTGAGGCTATATCCAAGCGCCAGGCTCTGGCATCCACCCAGCGTCTACTTGATCTGCAGCCCAAGGTTGCAACAGTTCAGCGATCCGGAGAGGAGGAGATAGTACCCATTCGCTCTGTAAAGATCGGTGAGCGGGTGCTGGTTCGTCCTGGTGAGAGTATTCCAGTGGATGGGGTAGTGGTGGAAGGGAACAGCAGCGTGGATGAATCTATGCTAACTGGAGAGTCTGAGGCAGTGAATAAGGCGTCTGGTGATAGTGTTTCCGCTGGCACTATAAACAAAAATGGTGCTCTGGTGATAGAGGTTGAGGGGCTGCTTAATAACACCGCACTTGGACGTATTATTAATCTAGTAGAAGAGGCCCAGGCCAGCAAGGCTCCAATCCAACGTCTGTCTGACCGTATTGTTCCATGGTTTGTGGCAGTAACTCTGGGCTTGGCGACAATCACATTCATATATTGGATAGGCATAGACTTTGAATCGGCGCTAATGGCCGCTACAGCAGTTCTGATCATTACCTGCCCATGTGCCTTCGGTTTGGCTACCCCTCTATCTATAGCGGTTGCCTCAGGATTGGGTGCGCGGCGCGGTATTCTAGTGAAGACCGGAGAGGTATTAGAGACACTCTCGTCTATCAGTCACTTTGTCTTTGATAAAACCGGCACCCTAACCGAAGGCCGTATGGCTGTTAGCTCCATACGTATGGACGGTCTTGTTTGGGAGCGCGGAGATGAGATGCCGGAGCAAGTTACCAATCTTGTTGCCAACCTGGCTACGGTGGAGAACTACTCTGAGCATCCTGTGGCTGCAGCTATTATGGAGTGTGCCGATGAGGCCAGACTGGTTGTGGGTGCCTCGGTTGATAATTTTCAGAGCGAACCTGGTTTTGGTATCTCCGCAAATGTTGCTGGCCATAGCATAGTGGCAGGAACATCTGCCTGGATGGACCGGTGCCAGATAGAGCGCAACGCGGATTTTAATCTGGCAGAGCAGGAGTTAGATCAGCAGGGGATTGGCTCATTACGCTGTGCCATTGATGGCAAAGAGTTGGCCCTGTTGGCGGTAGAGGATCATTTGCGGCAGGATGCGCCGCAATTGATTGCTGATCTTAAGCAGGATGGCATGCAGCTAACCATGATAAGTGGTGATCGCCGTCATGCGGCAGAGTCCTTGGCGCAACGCCTGGGAGGAATGGAAGTGCTGGCTGAGGTGTTACCTGAAGATAAAGATAAGGAAATTAAAAAGTTGCAAGCTAGCGGCCATAGGGTAGCCATGGTTGGGGATGGGGTAAATGATGCACCTGCCATGGTGCGTTCTGATGTTGGGATTGCTTTGGGCTCGGGTACAGATGTATCCATAGCAAGCGCCGATATTGTACTTGTGGGAAGTGAGCTTAAAGATGTGCGATTAGCCTCTGAGTTATCTCGGCGTACCTTGCGTACAATCCGACAGAATATAGGTATCGCATTTATGTATAATGTGATCATGGTGCCTTTGGCAATGGCTGGATTTATTACACCATTGATAGCGGCCATCTCTATGCCGATTAATTCCTTGCTGGTTATTGGCAATGCAGCGCGTATTCGTACAATGTTCGGAGATAAATAGGGTATGGACGTAATTTACGGTTTGTTACCGCTAATGATACTGCTTGGCCTAGTATCCGTAGCCTTGATGTTCTGGGCTGCCCGTAGTGGGCAGTTTGATGATATGGAGGGTGATGCCAATCGCATCCTAATGGATGAGGACATTGATATTGCGCCTGAAAAGCCTAAGCAGAGCGATGAGGAAGAAGACACTCAGGAAGTAACCTAGCTGTTTGTGGATATTACTCTTCTATTTTTGACTCCAGCTTCAATAGTGGTTCCTTAACCTCACTGAACCTGGATGGCATAACATACTGAAATACCTCTTTACCATCTGGATCCAGCAGAATATCCAGACCAATCTTTGGATATAACCAGTGCTCCACAGAAGATTTATTCACCTGGATAATAGATTCTGGTTTACCAAAGAGATTCTCTATTAATTTCCCATCTAGATTTGCTGATGGAAGGTATGTTATCTGCTGAATGACTGCGGTAGCAACAACATCCATATCAGCAGAACCAAGGCTAACCTTTTTTGTGCCATCACCTAACTGGCTGATGCGTGTCCCTCTCTGAAACATCTCCTCCTTGGTCTTTGGGTCTAACGCTAGGTTCATAACGAAATCACCCTTGAGTCCGCTGACGATGAGCCTATTAAAATACCCTTCGACAGAGATTTCTTTATCTGGTGATACAAATAGGACTACTTCCCAGTCATCTTCAAATATTTGTCCTGCGTCCTGCATTTTGCTTTGGCCAAGAGTAATGTCAAATACCTTGGATGAGCCGTTCGGCAGCGCTTCAACTGCCCAGGGTAGAAGTTGTTTTGATGGCTTTTTGCCTGTTGGAATTAGCATGAGGATAGCTATTGCTAGCAGGGCAAAACCCAGAACTGAAAATGCGATTTTTTTATCCAATTTGACCTCGATAAAATCGATATTTAGGGTGACCAATGATACATTATTAGTAGCTATATTGCTGTATTAAAAACGACTAAGGGGTTATATGCCACGCTCAATATCGAAAACAGTAATAATATTTGCCTTGTTATTTTTACCGCTGCAGCAAGCAGTTTCTGGACAGCTTGAGGATGGATTTGTTGCATTCAAGCAGGGAGATAGTGAGCTAGCTCGGGAAAAGTGGTTGGATCTTGCAATTAAGGGAGATGTTAGGGCGCAATTTTTTTTGAGTGTATTTTTTGAAAAACATTCAGCTAGCGCTAAAGATAGGAACAGTGCTAAACGTTGGCTAACCGCCTCAGCCAATAATGGATTTGTTCCTGCGCAGTTCAATCTTGGCAATAACTTTCATACCGGAAAATATGGACAGATTAATAACGAGAAGGCTGAGTATTGGTGGAACCAGGCTGCCATGCAGGGGTTTCCCGAGGCTCAATACCGTCTTGCTACCCTCTATCACCGCGGCAAGCAAGGAGTAGGGCGTAATTTAAAGGAAGCCCTATACTGGTTTGAGCAGGCGGCTAAAGGTGGGCGTAAAGAGGCGGTTGATGCGGTACTACTTGTGCGAGCAGGGGAGATGCCTCCACCTGAATCGGCAGAAGTTTCTAGCAACATTGCCTATGATGATCCCAGGATCGTATCCAAGTTGTCATTACCCCTTGAGCAAACTGCTGTTGCAAAACAACATAATTTACCAGGATCCACTATAGCGCAACAAACAGAAGTAGAGGCAGCAAAAGAACAGCAGGAGCAGGATTGGGTATCACTACAACCGCCAAATAACTACACCATACAGCTATTGGCATCAACAATTTTGCGCGATTGTAAAAACTACAGCAAAGAGTTGTTTGCTAGCGCCAAGTTAGAAACTAATACCCAATCATTTCTGAAAAAAGGTAAAAGATATTGTGCGGTAATATATGGAAGTTATGGCAGCTATGCACAAGCGAAATCCAGTCTCCGCCACTTGCCGCGTAAGCGTAGAAAGGCAAAGCCTTGGATTAGAAAGATTGCCAGATAGTAATTTGCGTCATAAGTAAAAAAGGTAGAAGCAAGCTTCTACCTTTTTTACTATTCTGTTTTCTAAACGGCCAGGTTATTTTCCCTCTGTCTCTGTCTCTGTCTCTTCGCAGGGCCCGAGCCTTTTTCCACTCATTTTAGAGGTCATAAGCATACCCTGGGTGTTCACTTTTACTTCACCATGAGCTGTGTCGCCGTTGTAAAACATCTTGCCGGTACTTGCTATAGGTCCCCTGGCAGAAGTACAGGTCATGGCCCAGCTTACGCTCTCTCTGGATGTGTCTAGCTCTTTTATATCGCATTTCTGGCCTGGTTGTTTTGCGGTTGGTACCAGGTCCTTTTTGGTAAGGCATTTTTTGTTGACGGTTGGTGGTATCTTATTAGGCATGTTGGGGATATTTACTTCAGCTGTCCATTCCCACAGTCCTGGATTCATGTTGACCTCTACGGGTTCAGCCATGCTTGTGGAGCAAAATAGGGCGGCAATTAAAACTGGTAATATTTTGTGTGGCATGGTCTCCTCCGTTCCGAGTTGGTTTGTTAGTATCAGAATCTCATTCTATCTTTTTTTTAGGGTTATTTGTATGAACTGCTACTAAATTTCTACCTCTAAGGATAGTGTTCTTGACAGTTGTCATTAGCCGGCATAGCCTTTTTATCCCTTTCTAACTTATGAATAAAACACAATGAATAGTCTATGGAATCAAGCTGAAGCAGATAAATGTAGAGATGATTTAGAACTTAGGGTCTATACCTCGCGTTTGTTGGGAAGTAATCCAGAGTTGGTGCTACATGGTGGAGGCAACACTTCGGTAAAGATTCCAGAGACCAACTTAGTGGGCGAAGAGGAGAATATCCTCTATGTGAAGGGTTCAGGTTGGGATTTGGCAACCATAGAGGCTCCTGGCTTTACCCCAATTCGCATGCAGCACCTACTGAAGCTGGCCAAGCTGGAGTGTCTTACTGATACCCAGATGGTGAATGAGCTAAAAACGCAGCAGACTATAGCCAGTGCTCCCACTGGATCGGTAGAGGCAATCCTGCATGCGGTATTGCCCTATAAATATGTGGATCACACTCACGCTAATGCTGTTGTTACTATAACCAATCTACCCGATGGAGAGCAGGCTATTCGTGATATCTATGGGGATGAGGTTGTGATCATTCCCTATGTCATGCCTGGGTTCGATTTGGCTAGAGTTGTTGCAGAGCGTTATGCTGCTGAAGCAAGTGCTAAGACCAGAGGTCTGGTGCTGATGAATCACGGCATCTTCTCTTTTGCTGACGCGGCCAAAGAGTCTTATGAAACTATGATAGAGCTGGTGGATAGGGCAGAGCACTTTCTCAAGAGCCGTAATGCCTGGGATATTGTTTTGACTGAGAAGGAGTCGTCTCCGTTAGATATTGAACAGGTTACAGAATTACGCCAGCAAATATCCCAAGCAGCAGGTAAGCCGATGTTGCTTACCATAGACCGTTCGCCAGAAGCACTCTCGTTTTGTCAGCGAAATGATCTGGAGAGAATCAGCCAGCAGGGCCCAGCCACCCCCGATCACGTAATACGTACCAAGCGTCTGCCTATGCTGGGTATGGATGTTGGCTCATATGTGGAGTCCTACGCTACTTATTTCCATGAAAATGCACCCAATGCCTCTCAGGAGGTGAGCATGCTGGATCCAGCTCCTAGAGTTATTCTGAGCCATGAGTTGGGCCTGATCACTGCTGGGGGTAGCATAAAAGAGGCCGATATAAATGCGGATATATACCGCCACACTATGCGGATTATACAGAGGGCAGAATTGGCAGGTGGGTGGAACGCGCTGCCTGCGGATAAGATTTTCCAGGTGGAGTATTGGGAGTTGGAGCAAGCTAAATTGCGCAAAGGTGGATCTGCTCTTGAACTGCAGGGCGAGGTAGCCATGGTTACTGGAGCGGCTTCAGGTATAGGCCGGGCCTGTGTGGATTCGCTTATGGCCCGTGGTGCAGCTGTAATAGGCATTGATCAGGATAAATCTATTGAAACATTGCTGGAGCAGCAAGCTTTTCTCGGCATTCAGTGCGATGTTACAGATTTCAATGCGGTTCAAGCCGCCCTGCAATCTGGGGTAGAGCGGTTTGGTGGGTTGGATATGCTGATTCTGAATGCTGGTATATTTCCGGGCGGAGCTAAAATCGCTGAGCTAGATGATGGGCTGTGGCGCAAGGTGATGGCAGTTAATCTGGATGCCAATATGTCCCTAATGCGCGACTGCTATCCCCTACTTAGATTGTCCCCTAACCATGGTAGGGTGGTGGTGATCGGATCGAAAAATGTACCTGCTCCTGGCCCCGGTGCTGCCGCCTACTCAGCATCCAAGGCCGCACTAAATCAACTTGCCCGCGTTGCTGCTCTAGAGTGGGGAGTCGATGGGGTTCGTATTAATACCTTACATCCGGATGCGGTGTTCGATACAGGGGTGTGGAGCGAAGATGTTTTACTCAACCGTGCTGATCACTATGGGATGACGGTACAGGAGTATAAAACCAAAAATTTACTTAAGACAGAAATTAGTTCCAGCGATGTAGCAGAACTCGCTGCTGCCATGTGTGGACCACTGTTTGCTAAAACCACCGCCGCACAGATTCCGGTGGACGGTGGTAATGACAGAGTTGTTTAATCCTATTTCTTAAGGCTGTTTATCGCAGCGGTAAATCCGCTAAGTGAGATAGGGAAAGCCAACTGTTTTTGTTGTGGGGTTAAGAAGGCCACTATCACCTTCTTACCGCCTTTCATCTTGGTGATCATTTTATTATCCAGTTGCATTCTGGCTTGGCAGCCATCCTGAATGCACTGAACAAATGGGGCGCGGACAGCATCATCCTTAGCTTCATCCACCTGCATTTTAATACCGGCCGGAAGGAATACGCCTAAAGGAAGAGTAATTACCATCACTGGTTTGTCTATCTTTGGTAAATAGGCGATAGTGGTATCGGCTATTCTGTTGTCACCTTCCTTGCTGGATATGCGCTGAAAAATAAAGCAGAGTTTTGTGTCGGATCCCTTGGGACTTTCACACTTATAGCCCCAATCCTTGAAGCTTTTAGGCTTATCCTCGGCGGCTAACTGTAAAGGCAAAGTTCCAAGCAACAACATTGCTGTTATTAGGATAGTTTTAATTGAGTATCTGGACATTAATATCTTCCCATTGTGATTCGTATTTAGATATCCATAAATTTGGAAGGCCATAGCATAACCATATGTATGGATGAATTCCATGAGAATTACACTTGCCCATACTGCAAGTAGTTGCCGGTTGCCGGCAATTTTCTACAAACCAGGTGATTTCTTGCTTAGTATAACTATTTGATTATAAGTGGTTAAGAATTTATTTCATGTGTCTATGCAGCGAGATTAGGCTCATATTTGCCACTGGTCTGGATATTGCAGCGTTAGGTATGTTGGTATTCCATTTCACTATTCAGCCGCTTGTTTTGGGCTGTTGGAGTCTGCCATGTCCTTACATAGATTACTGTTTCTATCGATCTTTTTCATCTTCATAGTGCTATCAATCCATGTGGTAGCGCAAGAGCCTGGGTGGTCAGATTACCGGGCATTATTAAAGCAATACGTGAAACCAGGTGTACGTAACGGTGTGCAGGTTAATCTGATTGATTACACCGGTATTGCCCGCGATAGACGTTGGCAAAAAGTGCTACAGAAGCTAGCGCAATATCCTGAGCATAAGCTAAGGACTAAACAAGAGCGCGCAGCTTTTTATATCAACGCCTATAACATTATGACCATACAGTTAATTGTTAAAAACTGGCCTTTGAAGAGCATTCGCGATATTGGAAGCTTTTTCTCTCCGGTATGGAAGAAAAAAGCTGGGATAGTGGCCGGTAAAACTGTTTCTTTGAGTGATATTGGGCAGAGGAAGTTGCGGCCACTGGGCGATATCCGTAGCTATTTTGCACTGGCATGTGGGTCGACTAGTTGTCCCGATCTGCGGAGACAACCATACACAGCGAGACATCTTAATTGGCAACTGGATGATCAGAGTAGGAGATTTCTTAGCAATAGGGGTAAGGGTTTGCTCCAAAGCAAAAATCAGGTGCGAGTCTCTAAGCTATTTTCATGGTTTGAGTATGATTTTAAGCGCTACGGGGGAGTGCGAGCATTTGTGCTGCGTTACAAGAGCATTCCTGAACGATTGACCTTGAGGGCCGATCTACCATATCACTGGAGCATTAATGGGGGTTAACTCTTAGTGTGATTGGGATGAGGCATCGACAAATAGCTTTAGGTTTTCCCCCGGCTTTAGCTGTATGCCACTAAGATTGTTCCACTTCTTTAGTTCTGCCACCTTGACCTTAAAGCGATGGGCAATGGTGGAGAGCGAGTCTCCTTGGTGCACCCGATAATACACAGTGTTGCGGGTGCTGGGGGGGCGGACATCCATAATGGCTGCTAGTTTGGGGTTGTGTTTGTTCAATGTTTTATCGTCTACCCATACCACTAGTTTTTGCTTTAGCTTTAAAGTGTCTTTCGGTGCCATGCCGTTCCATCTGGCTAGTTTTTTATGGCTAACCTTGTACTCTCTAGATAGGTCCCAAAAGTTGTCACCTTCTTGCACAATATGGATTAGCTTGTTGCCTTTGCGTTTTCTGTTTTGAATGCCTTGTTGGCGTTTATCCGCGGTGAGGGCGTAGTGTTCCAGTGATTTGGTGGCAGTGGGGATTACCAGGTATTTTCCGGCTCTGATGCTGTTGTCCTTAAGATTGTTAGCCTGCCTGATCAGTTTCGCGGTGGTTTGATACTGTTGGGCAATGGTGCTTACGGTGTCACCACTTTTGATTTTATGTCTCTTCCAATGGATACGCTGGCTTGGATCCAGTTCAGACAGCTTTTGTTTAAATTCATCTACCTTAGCAATAGGTAGGTTGAGCCTATGCGGTCCATCTGGGGCGGTGGCCCAGCGGTTTATACCTGGATTGAGACGGTACAGTTCATCTGTGGTTATACCTGCCATATCTGCTGCCAGTGCCATGTCCAGTTGGGAGCCGATATCCACCGATGCAAAGAATGGTTGGTTAGGAATCTCTCTTAACTTTATTTCAGCTTCAGCAGGGTTTTTTACTATGCTGCTTATGGCCAGAAGTTTAGGGACATAAACCCTGGTCTCCTTAGGCAGTGGGAGCGACCAGTAATCGGTCGGCTTGCCTTTAGCTTTATTCTGTCTAATTGCCCGATTAACGCATCCGGCACCGCAGTTATAGGCAGCCAGTGCTAGCTCCCAATCACCGTCAAAGCGCTTGGCCAGTGCTTCCAGATAGTCAAATGCAGCACGGGTTGATTCCACAATGTCGCGTCTGCCGTCATACCACCAGTTCTGTTTCAGCTTAAAATGGCGGCCAGTAGCTGGGATAAACTGCCACAGCCCCGCTGCGCTGCCACCGGAGTAGGCAAATGGTCGGTAGGTGCTCTCTACAGCCGGCAAAAGGGCCAGCTCAGTTGGTAGATTACGTTTTTCCGCCTCATTCAATATGAAGTGTATATATGGTTCGGCATTTTTCTGGACTTTGTCGAGATATGATCTGTACTGTTGCAGCAAGTTTATCTGTCGCGTTGTCAATTCATTCGCAGGATCAGACAGTTTGAAACCGCTGCGTAACCTAGCCCATATATCTCTGTATTGGGTTTGTGTAGGTTTTTGATCACTGTTTAGGTATATGGAGGTGGGTTCTTGGGCTTCAGCTTCTTTTTGTTCTAAATTTTTCTCTCTAGTCTCGCTGACTCCGCTACTTTCGTTCTCAATGCCGATATCTGATGTTGTATCGGTTTCATCGTCTAACTCACCGGAGCTAGTTACTTTAAGTATTTCGTTAACAGAGGAGGGAGACAGGTTGGAGCTTAAGCCCCGGTTAAAATCTCCCATAATGGGGTTGTTGGTATTACATCCTGGTAAAGAGATTGAAACAGTGACAATGAGAAAAATTGCTGACAGATTCTTAATTTGCATATATTGGCTAATAGTTAGATTTGTTGGGCCAAGCTTGACACGGAGCGCAGACTATACTGAATAACCCGATTTATTTCCATTCTACATGCAAGAACTATGTGGTCTTAATTTATTTATATTCCCATGCGATGGATTTTGCTATTTTAACGAGTATTATGGTTCTTACTCACAGAAAAGATACCTGAATACCTGTTTATAGCTATGGCGACAAAACGCTTTTGTCAATCAGAACAAGACCTTGCCAAAGGTATGCGGGAGTGGTTTGGGCAACAGCCAGGGCGTGCCTATTTGGAGCAAGAGAAGGCGTGTCTGCACGAGCTGCTTCCCAAGCTTTTTGGCTACTATCTGATTCAGCTGGGGATGGCTCAAAGTCTTGATGGTGTTTTGGATGATTGCAAAATAGGCAGCTGTCTGCTGCTGGGTGCGGAAAAAAGCTCAGATCCTGTAAGGATGGATGCTCAGGTTAATATTTCACAACTGCCTATAGCAACAGAGAGTGCAGATGCGGTGTTGTTGCCCCATACACTGGATTTCAGCTCTAATCCGCATCAGGTTTTACGCGAAGCAGAGAGGATATTAATTCCGGATGGGCGCATAATAATCTCTGGCTTCAATCCATGGAGTGTTTGGGGTTTGTATAAACTCCTGCTGCAGCGTAAAGGCAAGATTCCGTGGTGTGGGCAGTTTATCTCGTTGTATCGTCTGCAAGACTGGTTGCGGTTGCTCAATTTCAGGGTGGAGATAATAAAGCCGGTAATGTACCGCCCGCCACTGAAGAGTGAAGCTATGCTGGAGAAGCTGCTGTTCCTGGAAAAGGCTAATCCAAAATACTTTTCGTTGATTTCAGCTGGCTATGTTGTGCAGGCGGTGAAGAGGGTTACCATCTTTACTCCAGTCAGACCTAGTTGGAAAAAGAGGTCAAAGGTAGTAAGGGGTAAGCTATTAGAACCAACAACAAGAGGTTAGCAAGCTAGATTTATTATGACAGATAGGGTGGATATATTTACCGATGGGGCGTGCAGGGGTAATCCTGGACCCGGTGGCTGGGGTGCGGTTATGCGTTTCAAGGGCAAGGAGAAGCATCTCTATGGCGGAGATAATGATACAACCAATAATCGCATGGAGCTAAAGGCGGTAATAGAGGCTCTGGAGCAGTTGACCAGACCAGCTGCAGTGCGAGTTACCACAGACTCCAAATATGTAAAGCAGGGGATCACAGAGTGGATTCATAACTGGAAACGTAACGGCTGGCGTACAGCTGCGAAAAAGCCTGTGAAGAATAGTGATCTGTGGCAAGAGTTGGATGAGTTAGCTAAAAAACATGATGTGGTCTGGGATTGGGTAAAAGGACACAGTGGCCATCCCGATAATGAGTTGGCTGATGCCCTGGCTAACAGAGGTATCGATGAATTAGCGCAGAGCTCAGGGGCATAAGTGTGCGTCAGATAGTATTAGATACAGAAACCACCGGACTGGAGGCACACCTCGGCCATAGGATTATTGAGATTGGATGTGTGGAGTTGGTGGATCGCGCCCTTACTGGCAACCAGTTCCATCAATATCTGCAGCCAGATCGTGAAATAGACGAAGCGGCCATGGATGTGCACGGTATTACCAACGAGTTTCTAGAAGACAAGCCGCGTTTTGTCGACATTGCCCAGGACTTTATCGAATATGTAACTGGTGCTGAACTCATTATCCATAACGCTCCCTTTGATGTTGGGTTCATTGATTCCGAGCTTTCCATGCTGGATGGTGAATGGGACAAGCTATCTCAATATTGCACTATAACTGACAGCCTGGTGTTGGCGAAAAAGATGCATCCTGGGCAGCGCAACAGTCTGGATGCTCTATGTAAACGTTATGAAATAGACAATAGCCATCGTGAGTTACACGGAGCGCTGCTGGATGCCGAAATCCTATCTGATGTCTATTTGGCCTTAACTGGCGGTCAGACCGCGCTGATGTTGGATAACTTTGCTTCGGGGATGGATGGGGCTACTAAACCAGAAATACGCCGGGTAACCCAGGATCGTCCTGCTCTTAGGGTAGTGGCTGCTGGGGAAGAGGAGCTTCTTGCCCACAATGGGCGTCTTGATGCTATTCAGGAGAAGGCTGGGAGTTGTGTCTGGCGCGGTGACAAGGGCTCTTAGGCCTGTTTTTCTCGATCGTTATCATAGCCGCTGCTGCCAAAAATTTCCCTTAGTCTATCCATATCCTTGAGTTGTACATGTTTGCGTTCTACCTGCAGGATGCCCTCATCATGGAAGCGGGTGAATAGACGGCTTACTGTCTCTACTGCTAGTCCAAGATAGCTGCCAATGTCGTTGCGCGACATGCTGAGATAGAAATCAGTGGAAGAGAATCCGCGTTTCTTAAACCGGTCGGAAAAGTCCAGCAAAAATCCTGCAAGCCTCTCTTCGGCGTTCTTGCTTCCCAGAAGAGTAAGGAGATTGGTGTCCTGATGTATCTCTTTGCTGAACAGGCGGTACAGACGGCGCTGCAGGTTGGGTATGGATGAGCTTAAATCTTCTAGGCGATCAAACGGAATCTCACACACAGCTGAGGTTTCCAGGGCCTTGGCGGTACAGTGGTGCACTGCGTCCTCAATTGCATCCAATCCAATTAACTCACCAGATAGGTAGAAACCGGTTATCTGATCATTGCCGGCCTCTTTTCTGGTGTAGGCCTTGATAGAGCCAGATTTTATCGCGTATAGGCTTTTGAATGTGTCACCAGCGTGGAACAAATATTCGCCTCGGTGAACCGGGTAGCAGTGGGTCAACATATCCTCAAACAGCCTGATTTCCTCTTCTGTTGGACATTCAGGAAGGATTATTGAGGCCACATTGCAGACATCGCAACGTGGTTTTTTTCTATCAATGCAAACGACCTTATTTTTACTCACATCCCAGACCTACTATTGGTAATATTGGCGCATTGTGCAGTTTTAATTGACGCAGATCAAGAAAAAACGCTCTTTTTGCGGTAGTACTAGGGCTTGAGTTTCTAATGTGTATATCAAACTTATTGTTACTTCATCCGTAATGCTTGCTGTAATCAGATCTGTTTAGAAATATCAGCAAACGATTATGAACAGATATTCCATTGTAGAAGTCGCTACGTTCTGGTAACTTGTAATGCCGTCCAAGTAGTAAGTTTTTCACAACTAAATTAAGTAGGTTCCATGAGCAAATTTGTATTTATTACGGGCGGTGTAGTCTCATCCCTGGGCAAAGGAATTGCATCAGCATCCCTAGCCGCACTGTTGGAGGCTCGGGGCCTCAAAGTCACCATGATCAAGCTGGATCCATATATCAACGTGGATCCAGGCACTATGAGTCCATTTCAACATGGCGAAGTGTTCGTAACTGATGATGGCGCCGAGACCGATCTGGATCTCGGTCATTACGAACGTTTTGTGCGTACCACCATGGGGAAGAACAACAACTTCACTACTGGTCAAATCTACGACAGCGTGATTCGCAAGGAGCGGCGCGGAGACTATCTCGGCGGCACAGTTCAGGTTATTCCCCATGTTACCAACCAAATTAGAGAGAGCGTGCTGCTGGGTGCAGATGATGCTGATGTTTGTCTGGTTGAGATTGGCGGAACCGTAGGTGATATTGAGTCACTACCGTTTCTTGAGGCCATACGTCAAATGGGTGTGGAGATGGGGCATGAAAACGCCATGTTCATGCACTTGACCCTGGTGCCATATATCAAGACCGCTGGAGAAGTTAAGACCAAGCCGACTCAGCACTCGGTGAAGGAGCTTAGATCCATCGGTATCCAGCCGGATATTCTGTTCTGTCGTAGCGATCATCCGCTGCCAGATGGTGAGCGGCGCAAGATTTCGCTCTTCACCAATGTTGCTGAGGAAGCAGTAATATCAGCTCCGGATGCAGATCATATATATCGCATTCCACTGCTGCTGCACGAACAGTCTCTGGATGAGATCGTTGTGCGACAGTTTCATTTGGATGTACCCCCTGCAGATCTTACCGAATGGCGCCAGGTGGTTGATGGGCTGGAGCAGTCTGAAGGCGAAGTTAAGGTTGCCATGGTCGGTAAGTACATGCATCTGACCGAAGCCTACAAAAGTTTGACCGAAGCCTTGGTGCATGCTGGCATCCACACCCTGACCAAGGTAAAGATCATCTACATAGACTCAGAGGAAATTGAATCCAGCGGCACTGGCTGTCTGGATGAAGTAGACGCAATTCTGGTACCGGGAGGGTTTGGTGACAGAGGGGTTGAGGGCAAGATTGCCGCAGTTAAGTATGCCCGCGAGAACGGTGTGCCATACCTCGGTATCTGTCTCGGTATGCAGGTTGCGGTGATAGAGTATGCTCGCAACGTAGCTGGTCTGAAAGGGGCGCACAGCACTGAATTTGATAAGCAAGCAGAGCATCCTGTAATTGCCTTGATTACCGAGTGGCTGAATGCAGATGGCCAGACCGAGACCAGAAGTGAAGATTCTGATTTGGGTGGGACTATGCGCTTAGGTGCTCAAGAGTGCTGTCTGGTTGCGGATAGCCAAGCTTATGAAATGTATGGAAAAGCTGTTATTAAGGAGCGGCACCGTCATCGCTATGAGTTCAATAATAAGTATCTGGAACAACTAGAGCAGGCCGGCTTAAAATTTTGTGGCCACTCTGTTGATGGCAGACTGATGGAGATGATAGAGATTCCGGAGCATCCCTGGTTTATCGCTTCTCAATTTCATCCTGAGTTTACCTCTACCCCCAGAGATGGGCATCCCCTGTTTACTGGATTTGTCAAAGCCGCCCTAGAGTATCAGGGCAAACTATGTAGAGTATCAGAAGAGGCATGAAACTTTGCCAGTTTGAAGTAGGGCATGACCAGCCGCTATTTCTTATAGCCGGTCCCTGTGTGATTGAGGATGAGAAGCTGACTCTGGATGCTGCTCAGGAGCTCAAAGAGATTACTGGGGAACTGGGTATCCCCTTTATATTCAAGTCATCCTACGATAAGGCTAATAGATCTTCCGGTGACAGCTATCGCGGTCCTGGTGTGGAGGAGGGGTTGCGTATTTTGCAGCGGGTGCGGGATGAGATCGGTGTTCCAGTATTGACCGATGTGCATGATGACTCCCCTCTGGATGAGATAGCAGATGTGGTGGATGTTCTGCAGACGCCAGCTTTTCTCTGTCGCCAGACCAATTTTATCCACTCCGTAGTTGCTACCGGCAAGCCGGTAAATATAAAAAAAGGTCAATTTCTGGCTCCCTGGGATATGCAAAATGTAGTAGCTAAAGCTAAGGCTACGGGTAACGAAAATATAATGGTGTGCGAGCGTGGGGCCTCTTTTGGGTACAACAACCTGGTCTCTGATATGCGCTCTCTAGCTATTATGCAAGAGACAGGCTGCCCAGTGGTGTTCGATGCAACCCATTCTGTGCAGCTGCCAGGTGGGCAGGGCAAAAGCTCTGGTGGGCAGCGGGAGTTTGTGCCGGTGCTAGCACGCGCCGCAGTTGCGGTGGGGATAGCCGGGTTGTTTATGGAGACTCACCCCGACCCGGATAAAGCCCTGTGCGATGGACCTAACTCCTGGCCCCTAGGCCAGATGCGGGAGTTGTTACAGACACTACTGCTATTGGATCAGGCGGTAAAACCAGAAGGGAAGTAAAAAATTCGATGCCAACCGGCTTCCGGTCTGGTAAAACAACACTATTTCATATCAATATAATCTGGGTATAACAGGCTAAGCCCTGTTCCCAGAGAGACATCGGGAGATGAAAATGTCTGAAATCGTAGATATTCGCGGTCGAGAGATTCTTGATTCACGAGGTAATCCAACTGTAGAGGCGGATGTGATTACAGCTGACGGTGCTATTGGCCGGGCTGTGGCCCCTTCTGGTGCTTCTACCGGTTCCCGTGAGGCCTTAGAGCTGCGGGACGGAGATAAGACTCGCTACCTGGGTAAGGGCGTATTGAAGGCTGTGGCGAATATTGCTGGTGAACTGAATGAGAGCATTAGCGGTATGGAGGTCTCAGATCAGGAGGCTATTGACCGTAAAATGATCGAGCTGGACGGAACCGAGAATAAGGATCGTTTAGGAGCCAATGCCATGCTGGCCGTCTCTCTGGCTGCTGCCCATGCTGCGGCCCAAGAGAGTGCTCAACCACTCTATCGCTATCTCTCCTCCGGGCCCTATCGCATGCCGGTGCCTATGATGAATATCATTAACGGCGGTGCTCATGCTGATAATAGCGTAGATATTCAGGAGTTCATGATTCTACCTACTGGTGCTACCTCAATCCGTGAGGCTGTGCGCTATGGCGCCGAGGTGTTTCACTCCCTAAAGAGTGTGCTGAAAGGGCGTGGCCTAAATACTGCGGTGGGCGATGAGGGTGGTTTCGCGCCTGATCTGCCATCCAACGAGGGCGCTATTGAGGTGATTATGGAGGCCATTGAAAAGGCCGGGTTCAAACTGGGTAGTGATATGCACCTGGGTCTGGATGTGGCTAGCTCCGAGTTCTATAAATACGGCATGTATGATCTAGAATCCGAAGGGCGCAAGTTTGATGCAGCTGGTTTCGTAGACTACCTAGCAGCTCTGGTTGACCAGTATCCAATCATCTCTGTTGAGGATGGCATGGATGAGAGCGACTGGGAAGGGTGGAAACTGCTTACCGAAAAACTAGGAGACCGGGTGCAGCTGGTGGGAGACGATCTGTTCGTAACCAATACCAAGATTCTGCAGCGTGGTATTGATGAGAATATTGCCAACTCTATTCTGATCAAGTTCAACCAGATCGGAACCCTGACCGAGACTATGCAGGCCATCAATATGGCCCATGATGCCGGTTTTTCTGCCGTGGTATCCCACCGTTCGGGAGAGACCGAGGACACCACAATTGCCGATCTGGTGGTGGCAGCCAATACCGGCCAGATCAAGACTGGCTCCCTTTGTCGTTCTGACCGGGTGGCAAAATACAACCAGCTGATGCGTATTGAAGATCAGTTGGGCGCTGATGCAGTTTATGCCGGTATGGGAGCGTTCCCTGCTGGTGTTAAGGGCTAGAGTTTTTCGGGTCTGCTTTGCATCTTTGCGCCGGTATCAATAGGAAATTGATGTGCGCATAGTAATTGGGATATTGGTTGCTCTGCTGTTGCTGCTTCAGTACCGCCTGTGGGTGGGAGAGGGCAGCTTGGCAGAGGTACATGCCCTGCGTAAACAGGTTGAGACGCAGAAGGGAGAGCTGGAAGCTCTGCGTCAGCGCAACAACGCATTGCGTGCTGATGTGCAAGATCTGAAGAAAGGTCTGGATGCTATCGAAGAGCGGGCCCGCAGCGAGTTAGGAATGATTAGGGATAGCGAAGAGTTCTACCAGATTGTGGATGACCCGAAAAAGATGGGTGACAAGTGAGCCAAGTTAGATATTGGGCGGTAGTTCCAGCAGCAGGAATCGGTCGCAGAATGGGTAGTGACATCCCCAAGCAGTATCTCACTCTTAATGGCAAAGCTGTGATTGAACATACCCTGCGCCCTCTCTTGGATAACCCAAGGATAGAGGGTATATACCTTGCTCTGTCACATGATGACTCCCGCTGGGGTGAAACTGCCATAGCCTCTAACTCCAAGATAGTTACAGTTAATGGGGGCGCGGAGCGTTGCCACTCGGTACTAAATGCCCTCAACCTGCTGCAGGACAATGCTGATCCGAAAGATTGGGTATTGGTGCATGATGCGGCTAGACCATGTTTGCGCCAGAAAGACCTAAACCTGCTTATAGATACAGTCGCAGACCATCCGGTAGGCGGTCTGTTGGGCGTGCCGGTACGTGACACCATGAAAAGAACAGATGGCAGCGGAGCTACAACTGAGACAGTTGCACGGGATGGTTTGTGGCACGCCTATACTCCCCAGATGTTTCGATTGGGAGTGCTGTATCAGGCTTTGCAGAGCGCTATCGATAAGAATCTGCTGGTCACAGATGATGCCAGCGCAATTGAGCTGGCTGGTATGCAACCACAGATGATAGAGGGGCATGACGATAATATTAAAATCACCCGTCCAGAGGATCTGGCATTGGCCAGCTTCTATCTAAATCAACAAAGGGGGCAGTGATGCGAATTGGACATGGCTTTGATGCCCATCGTCTTGGGCCTGGCCTGCGCTTAATTCTCGGTGGTGTTGAGATCGACCATGATCACGGCCTCATCGCTCACTCCGATGGCGATGTATTGGTTCATGCCCTGTGTGACGCTATTCTGGGCGCAGCAGCTATGGGAGATATCGGCAAGCATTTCCCAGACAGCAGTGATGAGTTCAAAGGGGTCGATAGCCGTATCCTATTGCGCCAGGTGGTCTCTATGATAAAAGAGAGCGGCTACTCGGTGCAAAATGCCGATATGACTATAATTGCTCAGGCCCCCAAGCTGGCACCATATCTGGAGCAGATGATATCCAATCTATCAGATGATCTGCTTGTTGCAGATAACCGGATCAATATAAAGGCCACCACCACTGAGGGTATGGGCTATACCGGACGTGGCGAGGGCATAGCCGCCCATGCTGTGGTGCTATTGAGTGACTGAAGAGTCCACTTCTAGTTTTCTCCCGGTATCATCCTATCCTCGCGCCTACGGCAGGCCAGACTCCACTGCGATTATTCGTAGCCAGCCTGAAGATTTCCAGGTGGAGGAGCAGCTCAGTTTCCAGCCGGAAGGGGAGGGTGAGCATCACTTTCTGTATCTACAAAAGCGCAACACCAATACCGAATGGCTAGCCAAACAGCTTGCGCGTTTCTGTGGCGTTCCCCTTAAGGATGTCGGCTATGCAGGCCTGAAAGATCGAAATGCCATTACCAGTCAGTGGTTTTCCATTCGTATACCGGGCACAGAAACACCAGCTTGGAGCAAGCTGGAGTCTGAAGAGTTAAAGCTGCTTCAGGCAGTTAGGCATAGGCGCAAACTGCGCCGAGGTGCTCTGGCCCATAACAGTTTTAGACTACGCCTGCGTGAACTGAAGGGGGATAGGTTAGAGCTGGAAAGCAGGCTGAAGCAGATAACTGTGAAAGGAGTGCCTAACTATTTCGGCGAACAACGCTTTGGTCATGCTCAGAATAACCTGTCCTTTGCTGACCAGCTTTTCACTGGTGAGCTGAAGAAAGTATCCCGGCATAAAAAAGGTATCTATCTATCTGCTGCCCGTTCCTATCTGTTTAATATGGTCTTAGCGAAACGGGTTGCAGATGGTATATGGGATAAAGCTATCCCTGGCGACTCCATTCTGCTGGATGGGAGCCGTTCTCACTTTTCAGTCACAGATATCGATCAAGAGATCAAACAGCGCTGTGCAGAGCTTGACATACATCCTACCGGACCGCTCTGGGGTAAGGGTGAGCACTCCATAACCGCAGATGCGTCAGAGTTAGAGCAAACAGTGTTGCAGGCTTATCCTGAATGGATGCGAGGGTTGATAAAATTTGGGCTAAGCTATGAGCGCCGGGCATTGAGATCCAGAGTCATAGACCTGAAGTGGGAGTGGCTTGCAGAGAGTGATTTGGAGCTTAGGTTTGGATTATATCCTGGCAGTTATGCAACGGCGTTGTTACGGGAGGTTGTTTCAGTTTTGTAGGGATATAAAAGCCAGCAACTGATAATACAAATAACCGCAACAAACACACATGACTCCTCATTATATCGGGGGATGATCACGAGCTACTCGATTAGCTAATAAAATCTGTAATCAACCTCAATTGATACAATTTATTACAAATAGGAAATACCCCAGAAACAGACCCAGAGTACTTTGCCCCTAACTATTTTATTTAACAAGGGGTATCTCTCATGAGTACAAAAACACAACAACAGCTTGCTGGTCGCACTTCATCAAGAAAGATTATTACACCGCTTACCGGTGCGCTCTCTCTAGTTATCGGAATATCTGGCGTTATGCTGTTTTTTCATTTTGAGGAGGGATTGGTAAAAGGGGCGCATGAGTGGCTGGGTATGGCATTCGTGGCAGCTATGTTGGTTCACCTGGCTATGAATTGGAAAGCATTTAAACAACACTTCAAAAAGCCAGCTGCTTGGATTAGTACCGGAGCTGTTACTGCAATAAGTGCGGTATTTCTGGTTAGCTCATTAACTCAGTCACACGAGAGCCCGGTTAGATCCATTATTAATTCGATTGAGACCACAGCTGTATATGATCTTGCTCCGGTATTCAAGGTATCGCATCTGGAGATTAATCAGAGACTTGATCAAGCTGGGGTAGTAATAATCAGCGGGCAGGAGACTATACAGGAGTTAGCAAGCAGTAATGGCGTTGATCCACGTAGACTTGTAATGGCCTTGACCAAGAAATAACCAAGTAAATAGCTATGGAAATATCTTTATATTGAGCTACATTTTTTATAGGTGGTTGTTTAATTACAAAAAGAGATTAAGTAGCTAACCAGAGGAGGTTCTCTTATGGAAATCATGGTTCAAGGTAGGTCTATAGCAACAGACGAAGAGGGGTTTCTGCTTAACCCTAGTGATTGGACAGAAGATGTGGCTGATGTCATTGCTAAGAATGAGGGGTTTGACCTGAAAGATGAGCATATGGGTCTGGTGGACTATTTCCGTGAATATTGGTCGGAGAATGAGATGCACCCCACCATGCATCTGTTAGTAAAGGATCTCGGCGGGACTATCGGTAAGAGCTTCCATGATCACAAGTCAGTGGCAAATTATATCTATGAGATATTCCCCAGCGAACCAATAGCTGAGTTGTGCAAGCTGGCAGGACTGCCTAAACCACTCCCAAGTGAACGTGAGGGCTGAGTTCTAACGACGATTTTTCAGGGCAGATCGAAGCAAGGCATAGACGGCGCCGGTACCGCCATCGCGCGCGGTGGCGGAGCAGAAGGCCAAAATATCCTGGCGTTGGCGTAGCCAGTGATTAACCTTCTGTTTTAGTACCGGCTGTCTATCCTCTGAGCCGTACCCCTTTCCATGGATTATGCGCACACAGCGAACGCGCCTGCGGTGACACTCTTGGATAAACTGCTCCAGCGTGCTGTGGGCTAGTTTAGCGGTGAGGCCGTGCAGATCCAGTTCCATCTCAATCTCCAACCGGCCGCGGCGTAGATCCTGAAATACTCTCTTCTGTAGACCGGGACGGCAGAATGAGAGTTCGTCTCCAGTTTTTACCTCGGCCTCGGAAATTTGGTCCAACTCTGCCGTATCTTCGTTAAATGATGGATGGTCAATGGGGTGAGGGGGAAGACGCTTACGCCAGGGTGAGATCTTATCCTGTTTGAGCGGCACAGCATCCTGCATCATCTCCTGAAACAGTTCCTGATCCTGCTCTTTTTTAGTTGAATCTTCTGTCATGATGCAATCTTGGGGCCGACACTCTAGGCGTACTCTGATATAGTCTATCAAATTATTTCTGGGGTCGGAGTCAATTTCGAGTAAAGCCTGTGGTTAAGGCATATTCTGGTTTGTAAAGTTGATTCTGTACCCGGTTAGGGGACTACCTTTTTAGTTTGCAGGTGATGTTTTTTCTGTATGAGAATTCTTCTTAGTAATGACGATGGCTACAAGGCGCCTGGCCTGGAGATGTTGGCAGATAGCCTGAAGGATATCGCTGATCTTATCGTAGTAGCCCCTGAGCTTGATCGCAGTGGGGCCAGCAACTCCCTCACCCTTACCAGCCCAGTACGTGCCCACACCGAGCCCAATGGCTTTATTCGGGTGGATGGCACCCCAACCGACTGTGTTCATTTGGCTATCACTGGTTTGCTGGAAGAGGAGCCGGACATGGTCATTGCTGGGATCAACTCCGGTGCTAATATGGGGGATGATGTACTCTATTCCGGAACTGTGGCTGCCGCTACTGAGGGCCGTTTTCTCGGTCTGCCGGCCATTGCCGTATCTATGAACTCATCCAATCCACAGCACTATGCCACTGGTGGCAGGGTTGTGCGCGAGATTGTGTTAAATCTACAACAGAATCCCCTCTCTGCTGATACCATACTGAATATCAATGTTCCTGATCTGCCATATGCGGAGATACTGGGTTATCAATCCACCCGCCTGGGACATAGGCACAAGGCAGAACCGGTGGTAAAGGACCAAGACCCCCGGGGTAATACCATCTACTGGGTGGGTCCGGCTGGAGCTGAGCAGGACGCAGGCCCGGGTACTGACTTTTACGCGGTTAGAGAGGGTTATGTTTCAGTCACTCCACTACAGGTTGATCTGACTAACCACGCCGCCAGAGATACCCTTAGCAACTGGTTGCAGGAGGTGGTTAAGTGAATTCAGCTCAGCACCGTGGCATAGGGATGACCTCTATGCGTACCCGCAATCGCCTAGTTGATCGTTTGAAAGATAAGGGCATCAAGAGCCAAGCTGTGCTTGAGGTTGTTCGTAATACTCCACGCCACATATTTGTTGAGGAGGCGCTGGCCAGCAGAGCGTATGAGGATACTGCGCTGCCCATAGGTCTGGGTCAGACTATTTCTCAGCCCTATATAGTTGCCCGTATGACAGAGATTTTATTAGAAGACGGTCCCATGGAAAATGTACTTGAAGTTGGTACCGGCTCCGGTTATCAGACAGCTATTCTGGCCCAGATGGTGGGGCGAGTTTACAGTGTAGAGAGAATTGGTCCGCTACTAGAGCAGGCCAGGACGCGTATGCGTGATATGGGCTTAAGAAACACTCGTATGCGGCTTAGTGATGGAGGGATGGGGATGCCAGAATATGCCCCGTTTGACGGCATAATGGTTACGGCGGCTCCTGCTGGAATACCGTTGGCTCTGGTTGATCAGTTAAAAGAGGGCGGCAAGATGGTTTTACCGGTAGGGCCAGATCGTGAGCAGGTGTTGGTTAAAGTCACCAAGACTGCGGACGGTTATGAAAAAGAGATGCTGGAGCA
This sequence comes from Sedimenticolaceae bacterium, assembly GCA_050291725.1. Classification (GTDB taxonomy): domain Bacteria; phylum Pseudomonadota; class Gammaproteobacteria; order Chromatiales; family Chromatiaceae; genus JAAGZL01. The sequence continues at coordinate 36,167 of JBNKKH010000028.1, read as the reverse complement.
GGTGATTTTTGTTCCAATGTTGGGCGGCGTGCAGCGATGAAGTTGTTCTCCTCAATCTATGATCGAGTTATTACTTGGTCTCGGCACAGGCATGCACCGCGCTATCTAGCTGCTCTTAGCTTTTCCGAATCATCCTTCTTTCCTATTCCTCCAGATGTGATGTTAGCGCCAATGGTTTTGGCCAATCCACACAAAGCTTGGAACCTAGCCCTATTAACCACTGTCACATCTGTACTTGGTGGGGTATTAGGATATCTGATCGGCACGTTCTCTTTCGAGTTGGTCGAGCCGCTGTTGCGGGATGCCGGTTACTATCCAAAATACCTGAAAGCTAAGCAGTGGTTTGATGAGTGGGGATTTTGGGCGGTATTCTTAGCTGGTTTTTCCCCTATTCCGTATAAGGTGTTCACCATAACCGCAGGGGTGATATCCATGGCTTTCCTCCCTTTTATGGTAGCGTCGGCAATAGGGAGAGGGGCAAGATTCTACATGGTAGCAGGACTGCTGTATTGGGGCGGTGATGGAATGGAAAAGACCCTGCGCAAGTATATAGATATCATAGGCTGGGCTACTGTAGCTTTGGTGATAATATTGTTGATTATTATTAAATGGTAACGACTTAGTGAGTTGGGCTATGGCGCAATTCAGAGTGTTAACAGTTCTGCTGCCGCTATTTTTGCTGCTGCAAGCATGCGCACCGCCCACCCCTGCCCCAGTTATTAGTCGTGAGGCTGGAGCCCAGCGTCAATACTCATCGTATGCACCCAGGATAAGCTATGCTCCCAAGACCGCAAGGCCAGGCTATTACCGGATAAGGAGAGGTGACACCATATACTCTATTGCCTGGAGATATGGCTTCGATTTCAGAGAGTTTGCCAGTTGGAACAATATTCGCTACCCATATCGCATACATGCGGGGCAATATCTCAGTATCCAGAGGCCGGTAACTACCCGCCCAGCTCAGGGTGTTGTCCAAACTAAGCCAGCCAAAAACAGCACGCCGCAGGTGGTTACAGCCTCTAGTAGGAAAGAAACTCCTAAAGTTAGTAAAGTTGTGACAAAAGGCACATATGAAAACCTAAAGCTTCGCTGGCAGTGGCCGACACAGGGTAGAGTTAAAGCCAAATTTAAGAGAGGCGACCAGAGCCATAAGGGAGTTATTCTTTCCGGGCAGTTAGGGCAAGGGATAAAAGCCGCAGAAGCAGGAACAGTGGTTTATAGCGGTAGTGGACTGATCGGCTATGGAAAGCTCATTATCATAAAACACAATAAAAACTACCTGAGCGCGTACGGCCATAATCGTAAGCTTATGGTTAAAGAAGGGGATAGAGTAAAAAAAGGGACCCATATTGCTGATATGGGAAAAAATGGTAGCGGAAATACGGTATTGCACTTTGAGATAAGACGGAACGGTATACCGGTTGATCCCTTACCATTGCTGCCTAGGAGGTCTTAGTTTATGAGGAGTAGAGACGCATGGGTAATAAGGAAGAAGTAGCTGAATGTGAAGAAGTGGATTTTTCTGAGGAAAGCGCAAGCCCAACCGCCTCTGTAGAGAAGGACGAAGTTGTGGGGCTTAGCGAAGCTGAACCCGACAAAAAGGAGCAAGCCAAGGATGAGGTATCCCAGTCTCAGATGGATGCGACCAGACTTTATCTCAACGAGATAGGTGCATCTGATTTGCTGACAGCGGAAGAAGAGGTCTATTTTTCCCGTAAGGCTCAGAAAGGAGATGAACCCTCAAGACAGAGGATGATTGAAAGCAATCTACGCTTGGTGGTGAAGATTGCCAGACGTTATATGAATCGTGGACTGGCGCTGCTGGATCTTATTGAGGAAGGTAATCTTGGCCTGATGCGGGCGGTGGAGAAGTTTGACCCAGAACGTGGTTTTCGCTTCTCAACCTATGCCACTTGGTGGATACGCCAGACCATTGAGCGCGCAATCATGAATCAGACCAGGACTATTCGTCTGCCAATCCACGTAGTAAAAGAGATCAATATCTATCTGCGAGCTGCTCGCAAACTCACCCAGAGTCTAGATCATGAGCCGACGGCCGAGGAGGTTGCCGAGCTTCTGGATAAGCCGATTGATGAGGTTAAGCGGATGCTGGGTCTGAATGAGCGCATCGCTTCAGTTGATACTCCTTTCGGAAAAAATGCTGATAAACCGCTGCTGGAGACCATTTCAGATGTTAAATCTGAGGATCCGGCTGATAAAATCCAGAGCGATAAGATTAGCTCGAATCTTGATACCTGGCTGAGCAAATTGAATGAGAAGCAGCGCGAGGTCGTGGAGAGGCGTTTTGGCCTGCATGGCTATGAGATATCCACCCTGGAGCAGGTAGCCAGGGAGCTTGGGGTCACTCGGGAGCGGGTTCGTCAGATTCAGATGGACGGATTGAAGAGATTACGTATAATCTTGGAGAAAGATGGGTTTTCCATTGATACAATATTCAAGTAATATTACCCAATTATTTATATGTTTCTTTTTGACACTGTATAGAAATAAGCTGATAGCGTAACTGGGTATTTGTTGGCGTTGGCAAAAACGTAACTGTTGATGTTTATATAACTATTATTATTTTATTCACCGTTACATGGACAGTTGGTTGGACGTGATTAGATAAAGTGAAAAATAAAACTATAGAAGTAGAGTGTGAGCGCTGTGGTCTGGACTCGCTGTGTGGATTCCTTGATTATGGTGAGGGTGAGCTGGAACTGGCAGAGGGCACCTTGGTGCGCAACCGTTCTGTTGCCAGGGGCGAAGTCATCTTTAAAGAGGGTGATCCGTTCCATTCGTTTTTCGCAGTAAAATCTGGATCGTTCAAGAGTACTTCCATTACCCCCCAAGATCAGGAGAAGGTGATAGGGTTCCATCTTGCTGGAGAGATGATTGGTACCGAGGGGATTACCCTTGGCAGCTATAGCTCTACCGTTCGCGCTTTGGAGGCAAGCTCTGTCTGTGAGCTAAAACTGGATGACATGTACAAGGCGGATTGCCCACTGAACGAGCTACAAAATCGGGTAATATCAATCCTTGGCAGTGAAATTGAGTTCTACCAGAGACTGCATGGAACCCTAATTCGTCAGAGCAGCGAACAGCGGATGGCAGCATTTCTCATGAGTATTTATAGCCGGATGGATAAGCGAGGCACTGCAGGAATAAATTTCAGACTAAGTATGTCTCGCAGTGATATCGCCAGTTACCTTGGGCTGGCTAGTGAGACCGTTAGTCGCATTCTCATGAAGTTGCAGAAGCTTGGTATGATCAATATTCGCAACAAGCAGGTGCAGATAGCAGACCTGGGTTTTCTGGAAGAGATGGCTAATAGCGGTTAGCTATTGTACGTCGGGAAACGCAAGGATTGTAACTATGCCTCGGGCCAGAGTTTTTCCTCGATTGTGGTAGTCGTGTTTTACATTACCTCTGAAGTGGGCACTATCTCCTTTTCGTAGAATATTATCTTCATTAGCTATATCCAATACCACTTCTCCCTGTGTTATATGCAGATACTCCTCGCTCCCAGGAGGGTGGGGTTTGCCGTGATAGGTGGAGTCTGGGTCCAGTTCAAATAGCTGTTGTGAGATTGTTGGATTCCCTTGAGGTGATATGGTTGTAGCTCTATAGCTGCCATCGCCAGACTCAAATTTCCCCATGCTGTCCTTGCGAGTAACCTCAACCCTGTCGTGGTGAGTTTCCAGTAGGTCATCAATGGTACACTCTAGCGCCACGGCTATTTTATACACAGCCGCTAGACTGGGGTTGGACTCATCCTTCTCTATTGTCGCCAGAGTGGCTCTGGGAATATCAGCCAGATCTGCTAGCTGCTGCTGGGTCATTTTGCGCTTGGCCCTGAGCTCTCGAATGCGGTTTCCAACAAGATTGGTAATCATAGATAACTCCGATGCCATACTGGATGACAATATAAAAGCAAAGTTGCTGGTATATTAGAATTTATCTGGGTTTGTTTCAAGTCATAAGTCATAAGTCATAAGTCATAAGTCTTTAGTCTTTAGTCTTTAGTCTTTAGTCGGTTGTGGTTAGGCTTGAAAAAACTCTTCTAGCTTGAGGAACACTTGGTGATTGGCTCCGTGGCTTCTCACCGCTAGTACATCCTCTAGCTTTTCTACCTGCTTTATCATCTGCTCCAGACACTGCTCCCTGTCTACTAGTAGCCATATTCGACTCCGTTTCTTATCGCCAACGGGCATACAGAGAATTCCCTCTACGTTATAGGCGCGGCGGGCAAAGAGGCCAGAGACATGGGACATTACTCCGGGATGGTTGCGGACCGTCAGTTCCAGAATTTCACTGGTTCTATTGCTGTTTATGGTTTCAGGCTGCATTACTATCTCCTCTAATCATCTCACTATTGGGGGCTCCAGGAGGTACCATGGGTAGTACCTGTTCATTTACATCTATTGGGATATGAATCAGGGCAGGTCCACTCAACTCTAGGGCGGCTTTAATCATCTCCTCATGATTATCACTGCTTCCAAGGTCGTAGGTGGAGATGCCGAAGCCTTTGGCAATGGTTATAAAGTCCATCTGGGACTCATAGTCTGAGGCAAAGGTACGTTTTCCGTAGAACATGGTTTGCTGTTGATGTACCAGCCCTAGAGCATTGTTGTTCATCAAAAAGATCTTGATATTGGTCTGCTGCTCTACAGCTGTGGCCAGCTCCTGGATATTCATCATTAGGCTGCCGTCGCCGGTAATACAGATAACGGTGTTATCCGGTTCTGCCAGTGCAGCTCCAATAGCGGCAGGTAGACCGAAACCCATGGTGCCTAGGCCGCCAGAGGTTAACCAACGCCGAGGTTTACGCAGGGGGTAGAGCTGAGCTGTGCGCATCTGGTGCTGACCAACATCTGTTGCAACTATGGCGTCATCGCCAACAATCTCAGCAATTTTCTGGATTGATCCATAGGCAGAGTTGGCCATCTCCTTATCTGGAGCGATAAACGGATCTATTTCCTTAAGATGGTTTATCTCCCCAATCCAGTCATCACGGCTGTTATCGGATATCATAGGCAGCAACTGCTCCAGTGTTGCTCGTACATCACCGGTTATCCCGACATGCGCCTGCTTGATCTTGCCCAGTTCGCTAGGGTCAATATCAATATGAATAATTTTGGCATCTTGGCAGAAGGCAGATACTCTGCCGGTGGCTCGATCATCAAAGCGAGCTCCAACCGCGATTAATAGATCACAGGCCTCTAGGGCGAGATTGGTGTAGGGGGCAGCATGCATACCCAGCATCCCTATGGATAGCTCATGATCAGCCGGTATGGCCCCGAGGGCCATAAGAGTCATGGTGGTAGGGAGGTTGGATTTTTGCATCAATGCCCGCGCCTGATCTGCTGCATTGGACATGATGGTGCCGCCGCCCAGGTATAGAATAGGGCGTTTGGCCTGGTTGATCATGGCTGCGGCCTGTTCCAGGTCCTGCGGTTTGGCTTGATGGGGAATAGCTACTTCCCCCGGAGTTGGCCACTGCTCAAAAGATATCTCCTGGTTCTGAATATCTTTGGGTATATCGATCAGCACCGGTCCAGGTCGCCCGGAACAGGCGATGGAGAAGGCGGCTGGAATCGCCTCCAGCAGCTCTTCAGCGCTGCGGATAAGAAAGTTGTGCTTGGTGATAGGGATGCTGAGTCCATAGGTATCAACCTCTTGAAATGCATCACTGCCGATCATACTGCTGGGAACCTGTCCCGTTATACAGATGACAGGAATCGAGTCCAACTTGGCATCGGCTATGGCGGTAAGAACATTGGTGGCTCCAGGACCGGAGGTGGCAAAACATACTTGGGGCTGGCCGCTAACCCGAGCCATACCCTGGGCGATAAAGCCAGCACCCTGTTCATGTCGCGCCAAAACATGGTGAATTTTATCGCTGCTGTAGAGGGCGTCATACAGGGGCAGATTTGCGCCACCGGGTATTCCCGCTATGGTTTTAATTCCCTGGCGTTCAAGCAGGCGTATAGTGAGCGCTGCTCCGGTCATGCTGTTCATTGTTAGGGTCTCCTAAGTTAGACCCCATTGACTTAAACCGGTTGTGGGCAATAAAAAACCCCGCCGGTTTGCGCCGACGGGGTTTGATTTAACTATGTACCAATCCCGTTACGGCGCAGATGCCACCACGACGTTCACTACAGCGACGACAGAAACCACTGCTAGAGTGGCGGAATTGCTGTTTGTCATCTTAGAACGGCTCATGGTTTACGGTTTTAGTTTCCAGTCATAAATAAATACAAAGCTGTTGGGTAGGATATTCGCCCAGCTCTGCTGTTATGTCAATAGATTGATGCGTATAATTACCCGCGCAGATTGTAGGTAATTATTAATCTTCCAATTCGAAAGCGTTTTTGCCTGCCCCACAATCAGGGCACTCCCAATCTTCTGGCACATCCTCCCACTTGGTACCAGCTGGGATGCCATCATCCGGTGCTCCCTTAGCCTCGTCATACACATAGCCACACACTTCACATACATATTTTTTCATAATTATTCCTCTTGGTTATGATGTTAAGTCTAGTTAAATCATGTAGTTAGTTGCTGCTTTTGGGCTTTTCCCATTTGCGCTCATTTATGGTGTAACCGGGCGCTCTGGCGACAAAGGGCAGGGCAAGCATGCCTGGTAGCCAGCTGATCTGTTTAGGTTGTCTAAAGCCTTGGATGCCGATATCCATGCCCTGGTGTCCTGCTTCTGGCTGCGCCCTGTAGGTGCCGAATATGCGGTCCCACCAGGGGAGGTTGAAGCCGAAGTTGCTGTTGGTCTCTTCCGGTATTATTGAATGATGCACCCTATGCATATCTGGCGTTACTACAAACAGGCGTAGTATCCGGTCAATACTCTTAGGCAGTTTTATGTTGCCGTGATTGAACATGGCTGTGGCATTCAATAGCACCTCAAAAATCACTACGCCTACTACTGGAGGACCAAGCATGATTATGGTCGCAAACTTGATTAGCATGGAGAGGATAATCTCCAAAGTATGAAAGCGGGCGCCGGTGGTTACATCATAATCAGGGTCAACATGGTGCACCATATGCAGTCGCCACAGGGCGGGGATGGAGTGCACCATTACATGCTGCAGATAGATGACCATATCCATCACAATAACGGAGATGATTACTGTAATAGTAAATGGTAGAGCATAATAGTTAAGTAGACCCCAGCCGTTGGATTGGGCAAAGGCTGCTACCCCAACTGCTGCTGCAGGAAACAGCAGACGCAATATGGCATTATTAAGAAATACTAGGCTCAGGTTATTGCTCCAACGCATAAGTTTGGAAACCGATAGCTTGCGACGTGGCGCTAGGAGCTCTGCAATAGCAACCAGAGCGAATATACTTAGGAAGAATCCTACGCGCAGTTGCAGCTCATACTCCAGCACCCACTCATTCCACATTATTTATGGCCATTATCTACCAGTAGCGTTCCAGGTGCACCAGTCCAGGCTCTTTTCTCTTATGTTCTGGATAGCCTTCATATGCCAGTATTTGGGCCATATCTTCTACCATGTCCGGATTGCCGCAGAGAAATATATGAGTATTATCTGGCGATGCCTTGGTATTCCATTGGTCATCGGCGGCACCGCTTTTCCAGATATCCTGAATGCGTCCAACATTTCCTGACCAACCCATAACTTCACTCTCCGGCCTAGTTATTGTGGGGATATAGTGGAAGTTAGGCACCAGGTTGTGCAAAGTGCTGAGTTCTGAACTATAGCCCAGATCCCAGGAGTGTCTGGCCCCGTGAATGATGGTCAGGTTTCTGTTGTCTCCCGGATGGATGAAGGTGCGGATCATACTCATGTAGGGGGCAACGCCAGTTCCTGTTCCCATCAGAACCAGGTTAGATTCTGCAGGTATCTGATCTAGAGTGAACATGCCTGTTATCTTGGTACCCATAAAAATCCTGTCTCCCCGCTTTAGAGCAAATAGCCTCGGGGTTAGGGAGCCTGAACGTACCAGGGAGATGTAAAACTCAAGATACTCCTTCTTGTTCGATGAAGATGCGATGGAGTAAGAGCGTCTAATCAGCTTGTCCGGTGCCGGTGGTTTCTCCTCAGGGTCAGATATCTCTATACGTGGTGTGTCCGCAGGAAGCCCCAGTACCACAAACTGGCCAGGACTGTAGTCTGGTATTTCCCAACCATCGGGTGAAACCCTGAGAATCATGGTCTCTGAAGATAGGAGCTGCACCTCACCGATAACTGCATTTAACTCAGTAGTTGCCACTGTTGTTCACCGTTTTGTTGATTAATATTGAATCGATTCTATATCTTCATCTGATAATAGAAAAGCGTATACCAGACTGTCATAGCTCTGTTACAAAGTAGCGTGCTCTACCAATAATCTGTTGCTTATGTTAAATAAATGGGTGGTAGGTCCTATTTTTCAAGAGCAGGTTAGATGTCACAGGCAGTCACTCCACGCATTAAGTTACTCTTTGTGCACCCTTTTCCTCACCGCTCTAAGGTGAACAGGGTTTTGCTTGATGGTGTGAGCGATCTTCCTGGAGTACATGTTTGCGATCTGTATGAACAGTATCCGGATTTTTATATAGATAAAGATAGAGAGCAGCAGACTCTGCTGAAGACAGATTTGCTGGTGGTGCAGCATCCGCTCTATTGGTATAGCGCCCCAGCTATGTTTAAGCAGTGGCAGGATGTGGTGTTGGAGTATGGTTTTGCCTTTGGGACTGGGGGGGACGCCATGCAAGGCAAGGATTTTCTGCCAGTGATCACTGTTGGTCAGAGTGAGTCATCATACCGACCGGACGGGCATAATCGACACGAAATGCATGAGATTCTTCACCCTTACCAATGCATGGCCAATCACTGTGGTATGAACTACCTAGAGCCCATTATTGTTTATAGTGCCCACAGGTTGGATGAGAATGAACTGGCTAACAGTGTAGACCGTTATCGCAAGCGACTGATCAACTATCGCCCTGGCGTGGAAACAAGCCATGACTGAACACAGCCTGCTACAGAATGCGATTGTATACCTCTCTGCTAGTGTTATAGCTGTTCCTATAATGAAAAGACTGGGACTTGGGGCGGTGCTGGGTTATCTGGCTGCGGGTACAGTTATTGGTCCCTGGGGCGTAGGATTTGTAGAGAATGTGGAAGATATTCGACACTTCGCTGAATTTGGTGTGGTACTGCTGCTGTTTATTATCGGTCTGGAGCTAAAACCAAAAACTCTTTGGACCATGCGTCGGTCGATTGTAGGTACAGGTGGTAGCCAACTGCTTTTTACCTCTGCTCTGTTGTTGCTAGTTGGTCTCGCACTGGGCTACTCCTTTAACACTTCTCTGGTTGTGGCTATGGGTCTATCTCTCTCATCCACCGCCATTGCCCTGCAAAGTCTTAAAGAACGTAATCTATTGGCAACCCATGCTGGTAACTCCACTTTCGCAGTTTTGTTATTCCAGGATATGGCAGTGATCCCCATTTTGGCGCTGTTGCCAGCTTTGGGCGTGGTAGTTGCTGATAGCGGCGATAGCGCCTGGTTAGGTATGCTGAAGGCGGTTGCAGTTATCGGAGCCATCGTTGTGGGCGGACACTATCTAACTCGCCCCATCTTCCGCTATATCGCTAATACAGGTATGCGAGAAATTTTTACTGCGTTTTCTCTATTGCTGGTATTTGGTATATCCATGTTGGTAAATGCGGTTGGCATGTCTATGGCACTGGGGGCCTTCCTGGCTGGGGTGCTACTGGCAGAGTCTGAATATCGACATGAGCTTGAGGTGGAGATTGAACCCTTCAAGGGGCTGCTGATGGGGCTGTTCTTTATCTCTGTAGGGATGTCTATCGACTTTGGACTGCTGGCGAAAGATCCACTAACTATTTTGGCTTTGGTGCTCCTGCTGGTGCTGGTGAAAGGGTTAGTGCTGTGGTTTTTGGCCAAGGCGGCCAAGATTCCGAAGAGCCAAAGTAGCCTGTTTGTGTTTCTATTGTCCCAGGGGGGAGAGTTTGCCTTTGTAATATTTTCTGTTGCCTCAGGCAGCGGGGTGCTGGAACAGGTTACGGTGGATTATTTGGTGGTGATCGTGGCTCTATCTATGCTGAGCACCCCCTTTCTGCTGTTGCTCTATCAGCGTGTTATCGCGCCGCGCTTTATCAATCTTGATCAACCGCCAGAGCCAGATAGCATAAATGAAGATAATCCGGTAATCATTGCTGGCTTCGGACGTTTTGGTCGTACCATAGGCCGTCTATTACATGCGAATGGAATAGCTACAACCATTTTAGATCACGATCCAGATCAGATTGAGTCCATCCGTCGCTTTGGTTACAAGGTATATTATGGAGATGCGAGTAGACATGAGATTCTGCACGCAGCCGGAGCTGATAAAGCCAAGCTATTGATTATCACTATTGATGATGCCGATGTGGTGCTCGACATCATAGACCAAGTTCAAAAACATTTTCCTCATCTAACTATCCTTGCGCGCGCGCGCAATAATGGCCATGTCTACGAAATATTACGACGCGGAGTATCTCTGTTCAGACGTGAGCTGTATGACTCAGCCCTGTGCCTGGGTGAAGAGGCCTTGAAACAGCTCGGATTTGGTGCCTACAGGTCCAAAACTGCAGCGCAAGTATTTCACGCCTATGATAAGAAGCTACTGCGCAAGCTACAGGAAACAGAAACCTCAGAAGATCGCAGATTGTTGTCACTTCAGGCCAGGGAAGATATAGAAAAGATCTTAACTGCCGACGCTGAAGAGATGGCAAAAGAGAACCGTAAGGGCTGGGATTGACGCCGCACTATTGCACGACCAAAAACAGTTGTCTTATGCAGGAATTGCATTCCTGCAGTATTGGGTAATCACCATTAAATTTTTTTAGAAAAAAATCTCTTCTTTGAACTATAGTCTTAGTTGTTAACAATAATTTTGCATGGCGGCGACACTGAAATTTAATGCGCGGTGAGGGGGCCGTAAAGACATAAGGTGAGTGTTTATGCAGACTCTTCTAAAGAACCTATCTCTTAGAGCTAAGATGATGTCATTCGCCGGCGTTATGCTGGTGCTGATGATAGTTGGTTATGGCTACGCTATAACATCCATGAATAGCATTGGCGCTGAACTGGAGAGTATCGCAGAAGAGGATATTCCTCTTACTGAGTTTATGTCTGCGATAACTGAGCATCAGTTGCAGCAGGCCATTGAATTTGAGCGCGTACGCCATTTTGGTGCCCATCATCTGGAAACCGATCCTCAAGGCAGAGAGAAGTTTGATGCAGGGGTTAAGTTATTCGATCAAGGATCGGAGGCGATTGCAAAGGAAATTAAGCAGGCTCATCTAATAGTTAGCACTGCCTTGAAACATCTAACAGGTAATGATGCTGAGGAGTTTAGGAAAATAGAGACACTGCTGAAGAGAATAACTGCTCAGCACGCAAGTTACGAAAAACATGTTCATGAGGCAAATGCCGTTTTTCTGCAGGGATATGTTCAAAAGGCCGAAGAGCTGGCTGGCAAAGCGGTAACAGAAGGTGAGGCCGTAATCCATGAAATGGACGCCATGCTGAAACAGGTAGGAGTATTTACTGAGGAAAGTGCAAACAAGGCTGAAGCACATGAGCATACAGCGATTTTTACTCTGATAGTACTGGCAGTGGTCAGTATTGCTATTGCTTTGGTATTCAGTTGGTTATTCTCAGAAGCGCTGATTAAAGGTGTGCGCAATGCTATTGTTACCGCTTCAGGTGATCTTACCGCAGATATTGAGATTGATAGCAAAGATGAGATCGGAGAGCTGTTGCAAGCTATGAATGGTATGCGTGGCAGGCTACTGGATATGGTTGCGCACATGTCAGATATAACCGCTCAGCTATCAACTGCATCTGAGGAGATGTCTACTGTTACTCGCCAGACCAGTGATGCCCTGCGCGAGCAGCGTTCCGAAACAGAGATGGTTGCAACCGCAATCCATGAGATGTCAGCCACCGCAAAAGAGGTAGCAACTAACATTGCTCATACAGCCACCGCAGCCAGCGAGGCCAATGAACAGACTACCAGCGGCAGTCGCATTGTGAATCAGTCTATTGAGCAAATAAATCAACTGGCTAAGCAGATAGATACATCCTCTCATGCCATCACAGAAGTTGAACAGTACAGTGATGCTATCAGTAGTGTATTGGATGTTATTAAGGGCGTTGCAGAGCAGACCAACCTGTTGGCACTTAATGCAGCTATTGAGGCTGCACGGGCGGGCGAGCAGGGACGGGGTTTTGCTGTCGTGGCAGATGAGGTGCGCACTTTGGCTGGACGAACCCAGCAGTCCACAGAAGAGATAAATGAAACGATTGCAAAGCTACAGGCAGGGTCACATCAAGCCGTTGACGCAATGGATCAGAGTAGGAAAGAGATGCAGTCAGCTGTGGAGTATGCTACCCAGACAGGTGAGGCTCTGGATGCTATCGCCAATGCTGTATGCAAGATCGATGAGATGTCTACCCAGATTGCCAGCGCTTCGGAGGAGCAGGGCGCAGTCTCGGAAGAGATCAATAAGAATATCACCAGGATTAACGACATGTCTTCACAAACTGCGGCTGGCGCAGAAGATACTGCTACCGCAAGTGGTGATTTGTCACGTATGGCAGCAGAATTACAGGAGCTAGTAGGTCAGTTTAAGACCTAGGAGTAGTTCACAATTCATCTCTTGCTTAGAACGTACTCTTGCGTGCGTTCTAACTAGAGGTGGTGTGGTTGTTTCGAGTGAAATAACGTAACACCAAATATCCAACTATTCCGGAAATCAGAGAACCGAAAAGAATTCCAAGTCTGTTATCAACGGTATGGCTTACTCCGCCCTGTTCGAATGCCAGGGAGCCGATGAACAGACTCATAGTAAACCCAATGCCGCATAGTGCAGCCACGCCATATAGTTGTGCCCAGCTGGCCTTCTCTGGAAGTTTCGAAATGCCTAGCTTTATTACGATCCAGCTGAAGCCAAATATGCCAATCTGATTTCCAAAAAACAGTCCGGCCGCTATACCTAAAGGTATGGGGTGGAGAAAAGAGTCTGCATTAACTCCGGCAAGCGGTATGCCAGCATTGGCAAACGCAAAAAGCGGCAGAATGCCATAGGCTACTGTCGGATGCAGATCGTGCTCCAATATCTCCAGTTGGGTATGAGATTTACCGGGTTCTGTTTTAAAGGGGATGAAAAAGGCGGTTAATACACCAGCCAATGTTGCATGTACTCCGGATTTTAATACCGCTGCCCAGAATACAAGACCAACCAGCAAATATGGAGCTAGACCCAATACACCTCTTCGGTTGAGTAAAAATAACACAGCCAGGGCCAGCGCAGCTGCAATCAATGAAACTACGGAAAGATCCGCTGTATAGAACAAGGCTATAATGATAATGGCGCCCAGATCATCAATTATGGCCAAAGTCATTAGAAACAGCTTGAGTGATTGCGGTACCCGGTTACCCAATAGCGCAAGTACCCCAAGGGCAAAGGCGATATCGGTGGCTGATGGTATGGCCCAGCCTCTTATTGCTTCTGGGTCTCCCCAGTTGATGATTGCGTAGATAACCGCAGGTACGGCCATTCCGCCAAAAGCGGCTATGATAGGTAGTACCACGCGCGATGGATCAGATAGTTCTCCCGCCAAAAACTCCCGTTTGACCTCTAAGCCAATGAGGAAGAAAAATATAGCCATTAGACCGTCGTTAATCCACAGTAGTAGCGGCTTGGCTATTTCAAACCCGCCAAATTTTATTGCTACAGGCGTATCTAACAGGGCGTTGTAATAAGAATCTGCTGGGGAGTTTACAGCTAGCATCGCCAACACAGAGGCGAGTAGAAGTAGTATTCCGCTTGCGGCCTCAAGGTGTAAGAACTCTTTTAGTTTATCTACTATCAAATCCTATGCCTCTATCTGTTTACTATCACGAGCTATCTTTTTGAATCGCCTCCAACACCTTAGCTGGATGAGCCTCAGCCTTGGCTACTCGTTTCCAATGTTTCTTAATTTTGCCATTTGGTCCAATCCAGACTGTAGAGCGGATCACCCCTGTGGTCTTTTTACCATACATCATCTTTTCACCAAAGGACCCGTATTTGGTCATAACTTTTTTGTCTGGGTCGGATAGTAGGGTAAAGGGTAGGTTGAATTTGCTGGCGAATTTCTCATGGGATTCACTGCTGTCAGGAGAAACCCCCAGAACCACCACACCCAGCGCTTCGATTTCACCCCATAGGTTTCGAAAGCCGCACGCCTCTTTAGTACAACCAGGGGTATCATCTTTTGGATAGAAGTAGAGAATGACATCCTTGCCTTTGAAATCCTTGAGAGCGACTTTATTGCCTTGAGCATCAGCTAGGGTGAATAGCGGTGCTGCTTTGCCTTCTTCTATAGCCATTTTGTTTGCTCCAAAAAAAAGGGCCGCAAGGGTGCGGCCCAGAGGTGGAGATCTTACTTCAATGCAGCTAAAGCTGCTGCGTAGTCAGGTTCCTGTACAATCTCAGGGACCTGTTCGGTATATGTGACTTTCCCATCTTCATCCAGGACTACAACTGCTCTGGCCAGCAGACCCGCTAGAGGACCATCTACAATGCGTGCGCCATAGTTAGCCCCGAAATCGCTGTTTCTGAGTTCGCTGACAGAATCTACATCTTCCAGCCCTTCAGCGCCGCAGAAGCGCGCATGAGCAAAGGGCAGGTCCTGGGAGACACAAAGTACAACAGTGTTATCCAAGGAGCTGGCGTCAGCATTGAAGTGACGTACAGAGGCGGCACATACATCTGTATCAATGCTGGGAAAGATATTCAGTATTACCCTTTTGCCTTTCAGATCAGCAAGGGATACATCAGAGAGATCAGTCTTGGTTAATACAAAGTCAGGGGCCTGAGATCCTACTGCGGGTAGTTCTCCTGAGGTGTTTATTTCGTTTCCTTTCAAAGTTATTTTCGCCATTTTGCTAGCCTCTAGTTTAGGTTGGTTAAATAGTTGTCCATGCCTTTTTTCCTCAAACCTGCTGTAGTCGCCATAGACTGATTGCCATCAATAATGATGATATATTGGCATTAGCCGCAGCTCTTGTCAACATAAATAATGACAAAAGTCATAAAATATATTTTATGCCTATCCCGTATAGTTTTTATTAGCGAACTCCCAGTTCACCAGATTCCAGAATGCCTCAAGGTAGGCCGGACGGGCATTGCGATAGTCTATGTAGTAGGCATGTTCCCATACGTCGCAGGTTATAAGGGGTGTCTGTCCGCTGGTAAGGGGGCTGCCGGCATTGCTGGTGTTTGCGATCTCGATAGATCCATCTGCATTTTTCACCAGCCAGGTCCAGCCAGACCCAAAATTGCCGATGGCCGCGGCAGTAAACTTCTCCTGAAATGCATCGAAGGAGCCGAAGGTTTCATCTATAGCCTTGCCGAGATCACCGGAAGGTGCACCACCGCCATTGGGGGAGAGGCAGTTCCAGTAGAAGCTGTGATTCCAGATTTGGGCTGCATTATTGAAGATGCCGCCATCGGAACTGGCAATGATATCTTCTAATGATTTACCTTCATGCTCTGTACCGGCAACCAGTTTGTTGAGGTTGGCCACATAGGCGGCATGGTGCTTGCCGTGATGATACTCCAGAGTCTCAGCTGAGATGTGGGGTTCTAATGCATTTTGAGCATAGGGTAGTTCAGGAAGTTGGTAAGCCATAATCTCTCTCCTTGGTAATGTGTTAACAGACCCTAGTGTAGATCAGCTATTAGCGACTGTTTTACTTCTGTTGGTATATCTTCTACATAGTGATTGTATGCATCATGTTCAATACCCATTCTTACACTGCTGCCTGACTTTGCAGCGGTGACCATCTCCGGGCTTAACTCAAAGCGTACAAAGTGTACTGAGGATGTCTTATCTTCGGTTTCTCTATCCAGGTCTTCGTTAGCGATCGGGTAGACCTTGTCGAAGCCATCTACCTGCACCCATAGAGATCTTTCAATGCCGATAAGTCTGGATAGTGCCTGTTTGCGCTCAGTCTCATCCTCATACTCCACCATGAAGGTGGCCTTCCAGTTGTTGCCGTCCGGTATCAGTGGATTGTATACATCCAGTTCCTCCTGAATTCCTTCTGGCTCAAAGATACGCTCGATACGCAGCATCTCCTGTACCTGATACTGCATGGTAAGGGCATCTTCAAAATAGAGGGTTGCATGATTGCCAATGGGTACCCGGCGATTTGTTTTGTGCTGCATAACCTTGGCTCTGAATTCAGGCCGGATGCGGGCGTACTCTTCAAGCCCATAGAGATCTTCATGGGATAGTTTACTCATCTGCTATTTCTCCAAAATTAAATTCCATAAGCCTGGCGTAGTAGGCTCATGGGATGTTCTGTTTTACTACCGTCAGCCATACCGTGTTCAATATGGTGGCCGGCCATGGGGCAGTCACTGCCATAGTGGTCAGCTTCGAATTTTTTTACCCTGTTCACTACTGGGCGCACGATCTTCATGGATATCTCATGAAACTCCTTTTTTACCGCGTAGGTGCCGTCATGTCCTGAGCAGCGCTCAATCATCTCTATCTGGGTATCAGGGATTAGCTCCAGCACCTCTCTGGTCTTTGGGCCTATGTTCTGTACCCGTTGGTGACAGGCGGCGTGGTAGGCTACTTTGCCCAATGGGTTATTGAAGTCTGTATTTAGTTTGCCGCCTTTATGTCGTAGCAGCAGGTACTCAAAAGGGTCGAATATGGCTTCGCTCACTTTTGTTACCTCTGGGTCATCGGGGAACAGTAGCGGTAGTTCCTGCTTGAACATCAGGGCACAGGATGGAATGGGCGCTACAATATCCCAACCTTCATCCACCAGGGCTGCCAAGGCTGGAACATTGGCCTGTTTAGCCCTCTCTACCGACTCCAAATCACCCAACTCCATCTTAGGCATGCCGCAGCACTGCTCTTGCTGCATTAGGGTTACTGGGATCTTGTTGTGTTCAAACACCGCCACTAGATCTTCACCTATGATCGGCTCATTACGGTTGCCATAACAGGTAGTAAACAAAACCACCTTGCCTTTGGTTGCGTCTGTTGCTTCTCCTATAGCATTTATCTCTTTTCTGTCCGCCAGTCTTGAGTGCAAGGTTTTGGAGTGATACTCAGGGAGATTGGCATCGGCATGTACTCCAAGCACCGCCTCAAGAACTTTGCGAGTTGGTTTCATCTTGTTGACTGCATTTACTACCTCGGCAACCACAGGGATTCCGGCAAGGTTGCCCACTGCATCGGTACTAGTAAGTATTTTGTCCCTGGTGCTCACCTCCCCTTTATTAAAGCGTACTGCTTTGGCTCGTAGCATGAGATGGGGGAAATCTATGTTCCACTCATGGGGTGGGGTGTAGGGACACTTGGTCATATAACAGAGATCACATAGGTAGCAGTGATCCACCACTTGCCAGTAATCTTTTTTATCTACGCCATCTACTTCAAAAGTTTCTGATTCATCTACCAGGTCAAATAGGGTTGGGAAAGAGTTGCATAGGCTTACGCAGCGGCGGCAGCCATGGCAGTGGTCGAACACCCGTTCTAGCTCCTGAAATAGGCTAGACTCATCATAGAATTCTGGGTTTTTCCAATCTATTGTATGACGAGTTGGGGCTTCAAGATTGCCTTCTCGTGTAGCCATTATGTATCTCCGTTCTCTCTTCTTCTAATGGTATTGCCGGGGCTTACCCCGGCAGTTCAACTTAAGCCGTCACTCCATTTCATTCAGTGCCTTTTGGTAACGGTTGGCATGGGAGCGCTCCGCCTTGGCTAGGGTCTCAAACCAGTCGGCTATCTCATCAAATCCTTCGTCGCGTGCGGTTTTGGCCATGCCTGGATACATGTCGGTGTACTCATGGGTTTCACCAGCAACTGCTGTTTTCAGATTATCTGCGGTGCCACCAAAAGGCATGCCGGTGGCTGGGTCTCCACACTCTTCGAGATACTCTAGATGGCCGTGTGCATGTCCGGTTTCGCCTTCTGCGGTGGAGCGGAAGAGTGCGGCAACATCATTGTAGCCTTCCACATCCGCCTTGGATGCGAAATAGAGATAGCGACGGTTGGCTTGAGATTCCCCTGCAAATGCGTCCTTAAGATTTTGCTCGGTCTTGCTGTTTTTTAGATCCATTATTTATCCTCCATAGATAGGTCTAAATCGATTACTAGAATAAACACACTTGGAGTATAGGATTAGATTGGTCATATTTCTAATTGATAATAATTACCAAGTTGATAATATAAAGTTATCATGAAAATCACCCTGCGCCAGCTTGAATACTTAGTCGCTTTGGCAGAGCTCAGAAGCTTCCATAAGGCGGCTGCTGCCTGTCATGTGAGTCAGCCAGCGCTTAGTACGCAGATTAAACAGCTGGAGGAGCAACTTGGTCTGAAGCTGCTGGAGCGCAATCAGCGCATGGTGATGGTGACTCCGGCAGGTGAGGAGGTTGTGCGACGTGCCCATCTGGTTCTGAATGGGGCTAATGATCTGATTGAGGTGGCACAGGCACTTACCCTTCCCATGTCCGGCACTTTACGTTTGGGTGTCATCCCAACTATTGCTCCATATTTTTTGCCTAAGGTGCTACCCAAGGTTAGAGAGCTGTTCCCAGATCTGCGCCTGCTGTTGTATGAAGAGAAGACGGATGTGTTGGTGCGACTGTTGAACGAAGGCCAGCTAGATCTGGCGCTGTTGGCCCTGGGGGTGGAGTTGGGCGATTTAGCAACAATGGAGCTGTTCCAAGATCGCTTCCTGCTCGCGTTACCAGAGCAGCATAAGCTCGCGCAACAGAAAACTGTGCAGCACTCTGACCTGTTCGATCAAGAGGTACTGCTGCTCGAAGATGGGCACTGTCTCAGAGATCAGGTATGGCCAGTATGTGAGAGTGGGGGCGCCCATGAGCTGGGGGATTTTCGTGCCAGCAGCCTCAGTACTCTTACCCAAATGGTATGTAGCAAGGTGGGTATTACTCTGTTGCCAGAGATGTCTGTTGATGTAGAGGTTGGTCGCAGTGAACAGATCGAGCTAAGGCGCTTTAAACAACCAGAGCCATTTCGGGTTATCGGCCTTACCTGGAGAAAATCAGCACCGCGTAAGGGGGATTTTACCTTGATCGGCGAGACATTTGCCAAGCTACAAACTGAGTAGCTGCTTTAGGGTTTGTGATTCGCTACTAGGCCGCAGGCAAGATTGCTTGGTACTGCAACATCCATCAGCTTGGGATCCTCTAGCTCTAATCCATTCATCAGCTCCACATACTCCTGCATTGAAGCAACCTGTAGACGCGGATTGTATTTTTTCTCTTCCCCTATGGTGCTGATGGTCATGCCATTATAGTCATGGGCGGGATAGACTATGGTCTCGTCTGGCAACTGCAGAAGTTTGTTGAACAGACTGTCGTACTGCATAGCCGGGTCGCCATTCTGGAAATCTGTTCTGCCGGTACCGCGTATCAGCAATGTATCTCCAGTTAGCAGGCGTCCTTGCACCAGAAAAGAGTATGAGTCGTCGGTGTGTCCGGGGGTGTACATTGCATCCAGGCATATATTCCCAACCTTTAGCTGCTCCCCATCACGCACCTTATAGTTGACGCACTCTGCCTTGGAGTGTTCCCCCATGGCGATGGCACAAAGGGTCTCATCGCGCAGGGCTCCCAGGCCGGTTACATGATCGGCATGGATATGGGTGTCCACGGCCAATACCAAGCCCAGATCCAGTTCTGAGATCAGTCTAAGATATTGCTCCACATTAGTAATAACCGGATCGACTAGTATAGCCTCACCAGTAGCGCGTTCCGCTATGAGATAGGTGTAGGTACATGATACTCGATCAAACAACTGTCTAAAGATCATACTTGTTACCTCGGACTCTACTATTGCCTTGAAAATAACATAGGAGGCCTAATAATTAAATTATTGGCAACATGTTTCCCCTCTCTCCTGGGGGGAGAGGGCAGGGTGAAGGGAGTGTTAGATAATCTACTAAAACTGCTTGAGAAAGACCCGGATAACGCCCTGTTGCGTTTTAGTGTAGGTAGCGCCTACCTGAAAGAGAACGACTTGGAGCAAGCCAAAGAACACTTAGCCAAGTCAGTTGAGCTTGACCCACAATACTCCGCAGCCTGGAAGCTATATGGCAAAGTCCTGCAGCAAAGCAGAGAGTTTGAGCTTGCGGAACAGGTTTTAACCAAAGGCATAAAGGTGGCCACAGACAGGGGGGATATTCAAGCTGCTAAGGAGATGCAGGTGTTTCTAAAACGACTGCAACAAGCTAAAGAGTGAACGGCTCCCTGCGCGATCTTGCTAGCTAATAATAAAAAAATACCGCTTTATCTTTGATTGTTTAAGAAAGCGTTAAGCTTCGTTTTGTAAAGTTTGCCCATCTTAACTGCTATGGGCGGGAAAAATGGCGAACTTTAAACACAGTGACAACAGAAATAGTACATTTCCTACCAAGGTAGAAATGAGCGCACTTCATGACTGCAATCGGTCAGAGGTTGAGCGCTTTATTCAAGTCTCTTTTCTCCAGGCTTATGCTGCCCACGTAAAACATTTCATGCCAGAACTAATGAGTCTGCGCAGTGATGCTGGTCAGCTAATGGGTGCTCTCGGTCTGCGCCGGGCAAGGGACGATGAACTGTTTTTGGAGCAGTATCTGGACCGTCCGGTTGAGCAACTGCTGGCGGCTAAGACAAATAGCCCAGTTGCTCGTGATGGCATAGTCGAGGTGGGTAATCTTGCCGTATCCGGAGCCGGAGGAGGTCGTTGGCTCATAACTGCATTGACTGCATACCTATATGCATCAGATGAGAAGTGGGTGGTGTTCACTGCTGGACCGGTATTGTGCAATGCCTTTAGCCGTATGGGGTTAGATCCTATTGAGTTGGGATATGCTGATCCAAAGCGACTTAAGTCAGATGAGTTGGAAGCGTGGGGACGCTATTATGATCAGAAGCCTAGGGTTATGGCTGGCTTGATCAAACCCGGATATCGAATTTTGCAACAACAGCTGCAGACCCAGTCAACGCTAGGGCAGTTATGGTCCCATGCCGGGATGGCAGGGAGGGCAGCAGCATGAAGCTGTTTGACCGTATCCTGGAACATGCATGCCAAAGGCCTCGTGCTTTGGCACTTAGCGGCAAGGGCTATGATCTGGATTACCTGGAGTTGGTAGTAGAGCTTTATAGAGTTGCTCTCAAGCTGAGGAAACATAGGATAACCACCCTGGGCTTGGATATGGATAACGGGCCTATGTGGGTGCTGTTTGATCTGGCTGCATTGTTCATGGGCATCACTCTGGTGCCTATTCCTCCATTCTTCTCCGCTCAACAGGTGCAGCACTGTTTGAAACAGGCTGGCGTGCAAGCTGTGGTTAGCGATAACCCTGAGCTGTTTAAGAGCCGGGCATTGAACACCGTAGACGAATCTTGGGACCATATACCAGTTATGGGGCAAAAAGTTGCTCTGATAAATGCCTTTGGTGATGGTGCCTCAGTGCCGTCCGATGTGGCTAAGGTTACATATACCTCCGGTACCACAGGTGAGCCAAAAGGGGTGATGCTGCCATGGGAAAAGATCGAATCTGTGGTTGAATCATTAGCTAGTACAGTGGATGTTCGGGAGGGCGATCGCCATCTGGCGCTAATGCCGCTGTCTGTATTGTTAGAAAATATTGCCGGGCTCTATGTATCTCTGTGGACAGGAGCCACAGCGGTTTTGCCATCATTGGCAGATACCGGCCTAAAAGGTGCGGCTGGTTTGGATGCAGCAGCCATGCTAGGTGCTGTACAAAGTAGTAACGCTACCAGCGTGATTCTAACTCCACAAATTCTGCAGGGGCTGGTGGAGACTATAGAGCAAGGCTCACCCCAGCCAGAGCAGCTGCGCTTTATTGCGGTTGGCGGTGCATCGGCATCTTTACAGTTGTTGGCGCGGGCGCGCCGGCTGAATCTACCGGTATTCGAAGGCTACGGCCTTTCTGAATGCGCATCTGTCACAACTCTGAATACAGCTTCCCAGTATAAGCTTGGGTCCGTTGGTCGTCCCTTGCCGCATACGCAACTACGCATTGATGAGGATGGAGAGGTGTTGGTTTCAGGTAACCTGTTTGCCGGTTATTTGGGTGAGACTGCTCCGCAACTGGATGACGGCTGGTGGCGTACTGGCGATATAGGTTATCTAGATGAGGATGGTTTTCTCTACCTGAGCGGTAGACGCCGCAACATCTTTATTACCGCCTATGGACGTAACGTATCTCCAGAGTGGGTGGAACGGGAGTTGGTGCTGGAGAAATCTATTGTCCAAGCTGCGGTGTTCGGTGAGGGCAAGCCCTGGAATGTGGCAGTGATTGTGGTCACACCCGGTAGCACAGCAGAGGGCATAGCTACATCTATTGCTCGGGTGAATAGTACTCTTCCTGATTATGCCCGTATCACTCGTTGGACACTGGCTGATGAACCATTTTCTCCGCTCAATGGACAGCTCTCGGGCACCGGGCGCATACGCCGGCAAATCATTGATCAAGTTTATCAACAAAAGATTGAATCACTATACCAAGAGGAGTTGGTTTCATGAGTAGTTTTTATGCGGAACTTAACCAAGCAACCGAGGCCGAACGCCAGGAGCTTCTATCAATACCCTTTATTCAAAAGGGTGCCAGAGGTGAGCTCTCTTTGCAGAGCTATATAGCCTTTCTTACCCAGGCCTATCATCACGTTAAACACACAACTCCACTGCTGATGGCCTGTGGCTCAAGGGTTCCCCATGCCGCTGAATGGATGCGTGACGCCATCGCTCATTACATCGAAGAGGAGTTGGGACATCAGGAGTGGATCCTCAACGACATCAAGGTGTGCGGAGGCGATGCGGAGGCGGTGCGGAATGAAGAACCAGGTTTGGCTGCGGAGCTGATGTGCGCCTATGCCTATGACGTGGTACAGCGCCGCAATCCTATTGGCCTGTTCGGGATGGTGCTGGTGCTGGAAGGGACCAGCATAAATATCGCCCTTGAGGCGGCCAAGAATATTCAGAGCAGCCTAAAACTGCCGGATGAGGCCTTCAGTTACCTGAATAGCCACGGCGCTCTGGATATCTCCCACATGGATCATTTCGAGAAGGTGGTCAACCGCATAGAGAGTGAGGAAGACCGTCAGTTTGTGATCCATACAGCTAAGCGTTTTTACAAACTGTATGGCGATATCTTTAGAGGGTTGCCTTTGATTCCCCACAAGGATGCCGAAGCGGCCTAACAGTATGGAGGTATCAGATATGAAACTAGACGGCGTAAAAACTATTCTGACTGGGGCGGCTGGAGGTATTGGAGCTGAGACGGCCAAAGCTCTGGCTGCGCAAGGTGCAGCCATTGCCCTGTTGGGTCGAAACCGTGCGGTGTTGGATGAGTTATCCAATAGCATAAACAGCACAGGAGGCAGCAGTCTGGTCATAGAGGCCGATCTTTTGGATGCGGCACAGCGAGATGCTGCGGTAGACCAAGCGGTAAAGGAGCTTGGTGGAGTAGATCTTTTGATCAACAATGCTGGGCAGCAAAGTTTCCGCCCATTTGCCGAAGAGGATCCTGCAGTATTGGAACGCATTATTCGGCTTAACACCATTACCCCCATGTTGATTACCCGGCGTCTGCTTCCGCAAATGATTGAGAAAGACCATGGTCGAATTGTAAATATTGGTTCCACTTTTGGTTCTATCGCATTCGCTTGGTTTGCCGCCTATTCTGCCAGTAAGTTCGGACTGAGAGGGTTCACTGAAGCCCTGCGCCGGGAGCTGGCAGATACCAATATAGGTGTAACTTATATTGCACCCAGGGCAGTAAAGACTAAGCTGAATTCCAGCGCTGTCTACCAGATGGCGCAGGAGGTGAAGATGAACATGGATGAGCCAGCTTGGGTTGCATCCCGTATCGTCGAAAGTGTCGTCAGCGGCAAGAAGGAGCTCTATCTGGGTTTTCCTGAGTCCCTGTTCGTCCGCATCAACGCCCTGTTTCCACGCTTGGTGGATAAGGCGCTATTTAAGCAAAATTTAAAGATGTCACCCTTTGCCAGAGGAGAGTCCCAATGAAATTCCGTATAGTGGCTACACTTATATTCTGTATTGCCTTCACTACGCCATTATGGGCACAGATGAGTCCAGAGGTACGTGCACTGAGTAAACAGTGGGCTCAGGTTAACTATCAAACACCTAAGGCTAAACGTAAAACAGCTTTTGAGAGTTTAGCCAAAAAGGCCCATGCCGTAACCAGTGCAAATCCGGGTCAGGCGGAACCTATGGTGTGGGAGGCGATCATTTTAGCCAGCATGGCTGGAGAGTTGCGGGGAGTAGCAAAACTCAAAGCCATGGATTTTGTAACCAAGGCAAGGGATCTGCTGCTAACAGCAAAAAAGATCAATGCCAACGCATTAGCAGGCTCTGTATACACATCTTTGGGTAGTCTGTACTATCAGGTCCCAGGGTGGCCGTTGGGGTTTGGTAGTGATAAAAAAGCTAAATCTTACCTGACCAAGGGCTTGCAGCTGAATCCAAATGGTTTAGATCAGAACTACTTTTATGGTGATTTCTTGATGAGCCAAGGAGATTACGCTGGAGCAATTAAGGCCTTTAAACAGGCATTGGCTGCCCCTGTTATTCGAGAGCGTCCGGTGTTTGATGCTGGGCGCAGGCAAGAGGTGCGCACGGCTCTTAACCAGGCGAAAACTCAGAAAAATCAGGAAACTCAGAAAAGCGGCTATGCGGGTATTGTTAGCGGAAGATGATCAACTACTGGGAGACGGGCTTTCCACCGGGCTGCAGAAGCTTGGCTATACGGTGGACTGGGTGCGGGATGGTGTTGCCGCTGAACAGGCGTTGGCCACCGAGCATCTGGATGCCCTGATCCTGGATCTTGGTCTGCCTCGTCAAGATGGCCTGGAAGTCTTGCGCAAGCTGCGTGAGGCCAATAACGATCTGCCAGTGCTGGTGCTAACCGCACGGGATACGGTCCAAGACCGCATCACCGGATTGGATCAGGGGGCTGATGACTATTTGATCAAACCGTTTGATCTGATGGAGGTTGCTGCCAGATTGCGATCTATTACTCGTCGGCGCGAGGGGCGTGCTGCGGCCGTTATCCAGCACGGCGAGCTGAATGTCGATCCTGCTGCGCGTAGTGTATCTTTTAAAGGTGAGATCGTCTCTTTGGGCAGCCATGAGTTTGCGGTGCTGGAGGCGTTGCTTAACAACCGTGGTCGAGTTCTTTCCCGCGAACAGTTGGAAGAGGTGCTGTACGGCTGGGAGGAGGGAGTAGAGAGTAACGCCATGGAGGTCTATATTCACCACCTGCGCAAAAAACTGGGTAAAGAGCTGATTCATACAGTGCGTGGGGTCGGTTATACCATTCATAAATACAAGGCGGATAGCTAGAGATGCGATCTGTCCGTACTATTCATAAACGACTTCTGCTTGGTTTGATTACAGTTGTAGTCATACTGTGGGGTGTGGTGATCCTATTTGTATATCGGGCGGCGCAGTCTGAGGTGGAAGAGGTGTTTGACGCTGCTCTAGCTCAAGAGGCACGGGTACTGGCAAGCTTGCTCATCCATGAGGCGGATGAGGAGGTGGAGAGAAGGGAGGTTCTGCAACGCCTGGTTTCAGAACTGGGAGAGAAGGCGCTGTGGCGTTCGCCGCTGTTGACCCAGTTGGTAATAAAGTACGGGAAAGAGACAGACCCGAAGAATCGAGAGGATTACCTCTCCCTGCTACCGAGTGAAAGCAATCCAGGACACAAGTACGAATCGAAGATCGCTTTTATTGTGAGATATGGCGATGACCGGCCCATGCTGCGCTCTCCCAATGCCCCATCATTTCGTTTAGACCGCGATGGGTTTAATAACCTGGACGACGGTGATGACGGGTGGCGCGTATTCGGCCTAAGCTTAGAGGATCCAAGTCTACGAGTGCATGTAGGTGAACGGATGGCTGTGCGTCAGGAAACTGTTAAGGCGATACTTATCAACAGCCTGTGGCCCATGTTTCTCTCCCTGCCAATACTGGGATTAATTATCTGGGCAACTATTGGTAAAGGATTGCGGCCGTTGGATAAGGTGGCTGAGACGGTTGAGAGAAGGGACCCAGGCTCACTGCAACCGATACCCACAGACAGTGTTCCAGGAGAAGTGGTTACCATAATAGACTCTTTGAACCGGCTGTTCCTGCGCGTGCAGAAAGCTATGGAAAACGAGCGGCGTTTTACCGCTAACGCCGCCCATGAACTGCGCACGCCACTGGCTGGCCTAAAGACTCAAGCCCAGGTAAAACAGCTTGATGACAATAGTGAGGAGAATGCGGTATTTCTGAATGAGATAGTCAGTGGCGTGGATCGCACCACGCACCTGCTGGAACAGCTGCTAACTTTGGCTCGTGCCGATACCATGCAAAGAGAGACTATTCTGCAACAGAGAATCGATCTACGTTCTGTAGTAACAGATGTACTTGCTATGATTAGTGAACATGCACTTAAGAAGCAGGTCGAGCTTTCCTTGCATAGCCCTGATGCTTTGGCAGGCATTCCTGGAGATGAAGCTACCTTAAGCATTCTGGTACGAAATCTGGTGGATAACGCAATACGCTATACACCTGCTGGTGGGGAGGTGCAGGTGCAATTAGTGCAAGAGGATGATGCGGTCTGTCTGGTTGTTAAGGACAGCGGCCCAGGGATACCAAAGGCAAAAAGAGAAGAGCTGTTTCAACGCTTTCAGCGCGGAGACGATGTTGAGGCGCGAGGTAGTGGTCTAGGCCTTTCTATTGTTAAGCAGATAGCTGATTTGCATGGCGCTGAAGTTGTGCTGACAGATACAGAAGATGGTCAAGGATTATGCGTTATTGTCTCTTTTGTACTTTAACTTACCCTGATATTTTTATCTTTATCTCCTGAGCGTTACCCGATCAATTATTGCGTTTGCTTATAATAACAATTGATAAGAAATAAGCATCATCTACATCAGTTAGTTAGAGTTAAATGTCGCGCTTGTAGCCGTTTAATCTTTTCAAAAAAATTCTCCCACGCAGTGAAGTACTTATAATATAAACTACACTCTACAACTAAGGGTGCTTAAAATTGCACTATAAATAGATAAAAACTGTATAAGTTTACGGATATTCCTGAACTGTGAGGAGAACCAATATGAGTATTATCGACTATGCCCTACAGATGGAGAAAGATGGCGAGGAGTACTATCGTGAACTAGCCGCCAAGGCTGAAGACACTGGTGTCAAAAGGGTATTCGAATATCTGGCTGATGCAGAGGCTGAGCACTATGAAACATTTCTGCAGATGAAAGAGGAGCAGCCTGTAAGCCGTAGTGGAAATAACCATATCAGCAAAATTAAAAGCCTGTTTTCCGAAATGAAGGATAATGGAATTCAGGGTGCGGTGAATCAGAGCATGATTGATGTCTATACCAAGGCGCGGGATGTGGAGAAGATAAGCCAGGAGACCTACGAACAGAAGGCGGAAGAGATATCGGATCCAGAGCAAAAAGAGATGTGTCTGTTGATAGCTGGAGAAGAGGCCAAACACTATCTCATTTTGGATAACTTGATTGAGTTTCTCCAACACCCCACCACTTGGGTGGAAGATGCGGAGTGGCGGCATATGGATGATTATTGATTTCTGTTAGATAGAATAAAGACAAGGCGTATATCCATGAGCAACAGCTTCAATGCGCAAACCAGTATTAGTGTTGGTGATACCGAGTATGAGATTTTTAGCCTTAAGGCATTAGAGCCGGATTACGCTCTCGCGCGGCTGCCATTCTCTCTAAAGATATTGTTGGAGAATCTCCTGCGTTTGGAGGATGGGGTGGCTGTGACTCGGGAGGATATTGCCGCACTGGCCAACTGGGACCCCCAGGCCCAGCCAGACAGGGAGATATCCTTCACTCCGGCGCGGGTGGTGTTGCAGGATTTTACTGGAGTGCCTGCGGTGGTAGACCTTGCTGCCATGCGTGAGGCTATGAGTGATCTCGGCAGCGATCCTGACAAAATAAATCCGCTGTCTCCAGTCGATCTGGTTATAGACCACTCGGTGCAGGTGGATAACTTCAAGATAGACAATGCCTTGGACCTGAATACCAGGATCGAGTTCGATCGTAACAAAGAGCGCTACGCCTTTTTGCGCTGGGGCCAGCAGACCTTTTCTAATTTTCGGGTGGTGCCACCTGGTACCGGCATAGTGCATCAGGTCAATCTGGAGTATCTGGCGCCAGTGGTTTTCACCAAGGAGACGGATGGGGCTACACAGGCTTATCCCGACACTCTGGTAGGTACCGACTCCCACACCACCATGATAAATGGCATCGGGGTTCTAGGTTGGGGCGTGGGCGGCATCGAAGCCGAGGCCGGGATGCTGGGTCAGCCCATTAGCATGCTCATTCCCCAGGTGATCGGTTTCCGTCTCACCGGCGATCTTGCTGAGGGGGTTACCGCTACAGACTTAGTGCTGACCGTTACCCAGATGCTGCGGGCAAAGGGGGTAGTGGGTAAATTTGTCGAGTTTTTTGGCGACGGCTTGGATCATCTGCCCCTAACTGATCGGGCCACTATTGCCAATATGGCCCCGGAGTATGGCGCTACCTGCGGTATCTTCCCCATTGATGATGAGACCCTACGCTATATGCGGCTCTCTGGCAGAAGCGCACAACAGGTGGCTTTGGTTGAGGCCTATACCAAAGCTCAGGGCATGTTTCGGCAGGCAGGAGCCCCCGAACCTGAGTACACAGAGGTTGTGGAATTGGATATCTCAACAGTGGAGCCAAGCCTTTCCGGGCCTAAACTCCCTCAAGATCGTATTGCCCTAGGCAGTGCAAAATCGGCCTATCAAGACTCTGTTGATAGCTTCCGCAAAGGCAGAGAGAAATCTGATGAAGTTGAGGTGGAGTACCAGGATCAGTGCTTTAATCTCAAGGATGGAGCCGTTGTTATTGCCGCCATCACCTCCTGCACTAACACCTCCAATCCATCCGTTATGGTTGCTGCTGGGTTATTGGCCCGCAAGGCAGTGCAGTTGGGTTTGAGTAGCCAGCCCTGGGTTAAGACCAGTCTGGCTCCCGGTTCCCAGGTAGTGACCGAGTATCTGCAACAGGCGGGACTACTGGATGATCTTGAGGCACTGGGATTTAGCGTGGTGGGATACGGCTGCACCACTTGTATCGGCAACTCTGGACCCTTGCCGCAGCCTATCGCTGATGCTATCCAGCAGGGCGATCTGGTGTGTACTTCTGTGCTTTCCGGTAACCGCAATTTTGAAGGTCGTATCCACCAGCATGTGAAGATGAACTATCTGGCCTCGCCGCCCCTGGTAGTGGCCTACGCCCTGGCTGGAACCATGGATATAGATATGTACGCCGATCCGCTGGGAATAGATCATGAGGGCAACCCGGTCTACCTACGTGATATTTGGCCCAGTGGTCATGAGATTCAGGAAATTATCCAATCTAACGTCGACTCTGAGATGTTCCGCTCCGCTTACCAGACGGTTTTTTCTGGAGATAGCCGCTGGCAAGGATTGGATGTGGTCTCTGCCCAAAAATACAACTGGGATAAGGATTCTACCTATATTCGCAAGCCCAGCTATTTCGATGGTATGAGCCGTGATCCAGAGAAGATTGAGGCGGTCACTGGTGCACGGGTGCTGGCGCTTCTGGGTGATAGTGTTACCACTGATCATATTTCTCCCGCCGGTGCAATCGCCGAGGATAGCCCAGCAGGTGAATATCTCAAGCAGAATGGGCTGCGGAAGGAGGAGTTCAATAGCTACGGTTCCCGGCGTGGCAACCACGAAGTAATGATGCGCGGCACCTTTGCCAATATTCGTCTACGCAATTCGCTAGCTCCAGGCACCGAGGGAGGGTGGACCAGGCATCAGCCAAGCGGTGAGCAGATGAGCATCTATGCTGCTGCTGAGCGCTACAGAGAGGAGGGCACGCCTCTGGTGGTGTTGGCTGGTAAAGAGTACGGCACCGGTTCTTCCCGTGACTGGGCAGCCAAGGGTACCCGCCTGCTTGGGGTGAAGGCGGTTATCGCCAGCAGCTATGAACGCATTCATCGCTCAAACCTGGTGGGTATGGGGGTGTTGCCGCTCCAGTTCATGCCGGGTGAGAGTGCAGAAACACTGGGACTGGATGGTAGCGAGTTGTTCGATATCGGAGACGCCAGCGATAGACCCATGCAGGTTCAGGTCACGGCTACCAAAGCAGATGGCAGTAAGACAGAGTTTCAGGTGACCGTGCGCATCGATACCCCCAAGGAGTGGGACTACTTCATGCATGGCGGTATCCTGCACTATGTATTGAGGAGGCTGGCCAGCAGATAGATCTGTTTTTGCCGCAGTGCAGCAGCAAAAACTCAAGTTTAAATCTGTTCCAGCCGCAATTAACTCTAT
Organism: Sedimenticolaceae bacterium; assembly: GCA_050291725.1. Taxonomy (GTDB): domain Bacteria; phylum Pseudomonadota; class Gammaproteobacteria; order Chromatiales; family Chromatiaceae; genus JAAGZL01. Next base: position 5,704 of record JBNKKH010000028.1, on the reverse strand, counting down.
GAAAAACTTATCTTCTTACCATTTTTAAATCTGTACGTGTCCAACTTGAAAGAAACGGGACGCTGCTGTTTGATTGCCGGGCCGATGTTGCTGGTAGCGGCGCTGCTGATACTAAGCTGGCCAGTGGTAGCTGCTCCGGGATTGGAGCAGATCACCCTGCAACTCAAATGGAGGCACCAGTTCCAGTTCGCTGGCTACTACGCCGCACAGGAAAAAGGTTATTATCGCGAGGCTGGCCTCGACGTAAGCTTCGTGGAGGCGACTCCGACACTAGACCCAGTCGAGGAGGTAATTGCTGGCCGTGCCCAGTATGGTGTTAGTAGCAGCGCCTTAATACTGGAGCGCCAGAAGGGCAGGCCGGTAGTGGTGCTGGCTACTATATTCCAACATTCGCCGCTGGTGTTGTTGGTGCGTTCGGGTGGCGACATCGGCTCGGTGCATGATCTGGTCGGCAAGCGTCTGATGCTGGAACAGCATGCGGATGAGCTATTGGCCTATCTACGTGCTGAGGGAGTGACAGAATCCTCCCTGCATCTGTTGTCGCATGATTTTGATACGGAAGATCTGATTAGCGGTAATACTGATGCCATCAGTGCATACAGCAGCCTCGAGCCTTATGCCCTGGATCAGGCTGGTTTCAAGTATCTGCTGTTGTCACCGCGTTCCGGCGGCATTGATTTCTACGGCGACAACCTGTTCACAGCGCAGCGCGAGCTTGAAGAGCACCCGCAGCGGGTCAAGGCGTTTCGCGCCGCGAGCATGAAGGGCTGGAAGTACGCCATGCAGCATCCTGAGGAAATCGCCGATCTAATTCTTGCCCGATATGGTACCCGCCTCAATGACCGCAACGAGTTGCTTTACGAGGCCCGCCACATGGTGCCGCTGGTTCAGCCTGCCCTGGTTGAAATGGGCTACATGTATCCTGGCCGCTGGCGGCACATCGCCGACACTTATGCCAAACTGGGGTTGCTACCGCACGATTTTGCACTTGAAGGGTTCCTCTACGACCTTAATGCCGAAAGCGATCGCGAGCACCGGCGTATGCTGTTGGCTCTGGTCGCTGCTCTCTGTGTTGGCGTTGCTCTCGGCTCGGTGACACTGGTCTTCATACGCCTCAACCGAAAACTGCAACAAGAGATCGCGGCCAAAATGCAGATGACCGGCAAACTGCACGCGCAACTGGCTGAAATTCGGACGCTTAATGCCAGTATCGAAGATCTGGCGCTGCGCGATCACCTCACTGGTCTGCATAATCGCCGCTACCTCGATGAGAACTTTGACCGCGAACTGGCGCGGGCCAAGCGAGACGGACATCCACTTAGCTTGACGACCATCGACATCGACTATTTCAAGCGTATCAATGACACCTGCGGTCATCCGGTGGGTGACGAGGTACTGAAGTCTCTTGCCAAGATATTGCTGCGTCACACGCGATCTAGCGACATCGTCTGTCGCTACGGGGGTGACGAATTCCTGTTGCTGATGCCAGACATGAGCGCGGAGTACGCGCGAACGCACGCCAATCATTGGCGGCAAGAGTTTTCTGAGTTGGCGCTGCACCACGGTGAGCCGGCAATACAGGCGACCCTTTCGGTCGGTGTAGCTACCTTCCCTGACCATGCCCAAACCGTGGCTGATATGATCAGCGCGGCTGATCACGCGCTCTACTGTTCAAAGCTCAATGGCCGTAACCGGGTGACACTCCATTCTGACGTAGAGTCTTCGGGGGAGGCTTCATGAAGCATGTCGACCTTGCAGGAGCAGGCCGCAATGCGTATAAAAAAGCATAAACGCATGTTTCCACAAGGTCGAAACCTGGTATCAGAAGTGAAACGGAAACCCACCCCATACTTGCCAACCTCTATTTGAATATCTCTGCTTTGTATTATTCTGACTGAATAAGAATTAAATCAGCTGGCTTTATGGATGGGTGTCCACGTAATTAGTATTCTGCACTATGTATTGAGAATGCTTGCCAGCAGTTAGATCTGTTTTGTCGCTGTGCAGCAACAAAAAAACTCAAGCTTCAATGTTATGCGGTCGCCAATATTTCTATGAAAAAACTCATATTCCTGCTGTTGGTTGCCCTTACTGTATGGAAACTTGTATCTGACACAGGTGATGTGACTCTTGGGCCTGGAGTAAAAGCCCAAGCCGATCCTATTCAGATTAATATCGATAACCCGACCAGCTTTGAATTTGGTAAATACAAGGTTACCCCCTTGGCTAAATTTAAGATTAGGGCCAAAGTTCTATCCAGGGAAGAGTACACATTCGACAGTGAGTCCGAGATTTCACCCGTGGATCTGGCCTTGGGCTGGGGCAGAATGTCAGATGAGGCGGTAATCGATAAGATAGAGATATCCCAAAGCGGTCGTTGGTACCGCTGGCACACTAAAACTCTACCGATCCCCAAGCGGGAGATCGAAACCCACAGCGCCAATATGCATATGATACCGGCCGATGCTGCTATTGAGTCAGATATCAAGCAGGCCAGGAGCGGCGACATCATAGAGCTTAGAGGTTATCTGGTTGAGGTGGTTGCAGAGGACGGCAGACGTTGGAAAAGCTCCCTGACCCGTGAAGATACCGGAAACCACGCCTGTGAGGTTGTATGGGTGGAGCAGTTTGAGGTAGTTGAGTTGTGATTTGGATGCTTGGTTTGGTGTTAGGGACTTAATTCAATTGACCTCCATTTTTTATCCGCCCATGAAAAACCCCACTATGGCAAGCCATAATGGGGTCTAGGATAAAATTGTAAAGCTGTATCAGGCAGCTTTTCTGCGTGAGTATCCGATTAAACCAAGAAGTCCAGATACGAACAGCCATGCCGCTGCAGGGAGTGGTACTGGGGCTGTATTTTTTGCGGCAATGATTAAATCATCAAAATCACCGTCACCGGTAGAGTCACCATACCCAACAATGAAAGTTCCCTTCTCGAAGGAGAGCCCTGTTCCTGCTGGGTTCCAAGTTTCGGTCAATTCATACACCTGATAATGATTGTACTCCCCTGTACCTGGATCGGATGAAAACCCCGCAGTGCTCCAATCAAAGTTGTTTGACCAAGTGCCATCTGGCGTCATTTTAGAGTTAAAAATTTCAACTCCGCCACCGGTGAAAGTATTATAATAACCGGCTTCATATCCCACGCCCGTAGCAGAAAATATTCCAGAAAGTGTGCCTGTGTATAACTCTCCTGAATCACCAACAAAGTCACCCAAGGTGCTTATTTCTGATGTTGGATATGCATAGGCGTAAACTTCCGTCGTTGAAACAAAACAGATAATCAATGTAAAAAATAGTTTTGTGAACGCTTTTTTCATAATCTTTTCCTAAATAAAGCCGTTTCAGTCAGCTGAAAAATAAGCGGCAACTGATCAATTTGAGTTAAAAACACATAAAAAACATGAACGAGACCACATGTTGTATCTGATGCAATTAACTGTATCTATGATGTTTTGGTCGCAGCATAGTGCTTGGTGCTGGGTCTGCCACCGTAATCCAAGCAATGCTCTATCGTGATACCTACGCATTCTAGTTATAGATATTGTTACGCACATCCCCCAGATGAGGTAAATGAGCGAATTATGGATTATTACTATGTTTTTTTGTTTTTCGACTTTTTTTGAGGTTGTCATAATTAGAATATATGAGTTCCTCAATCACAAATCCTGCCAGCATTAGCCCAAATAACCCCGGCAGATAGGATATGCTGCCGTTGACCGCTCTTGGGCGACCGGGAGCAGCTCCATCTATAGGTTGATGGGGTAGTCCTTTTACCGGTATTTCGTTAGAGTAGACCACCGGGTAGTCTAGTGATGCCCCTAATTTTCTCATCTGGCTGCGCATCGCTCTGGCTAGGGGGCAGACCTGCGTCTTTTCCAATGTGGAGATCATTACTCTGGATACATCCACTCTACCACCGGCCCCTAGGGCGGATGCTACCGGCACTCCATGTTTCTGGCATGCGGCTACCAAAGCCGCTTTGCAGGCGATGCTGTCGATGCAGTCCAGTAGGTAGTCCACAGCTGTTTCTGCCAGTAGTTCGGTGATATTGTCTGGTGATATGAATTGGTTTTTTATCTCCAGATTTAGCTCTGGGTTTATGTCTAATAGCCTCTGGGCCGTTACCTCCACCTTGGGTTTGCCGATGGTGGATTGCAGGGCGGCTAATTGCCGATTACAGTTGGATGGTGACACAGGATCATGGTCTACAATGGTCATGCGACCAACACCGGCGCGGGCAATCGCCTCAGCAGCGTAGCCACCAACACCGCCCAGGCCTACCACCATGACATGCTTAGCGCTAAGTTTGGCGATCCCTTCTGGGCCGATTAGGATCTCTGTTCTTTCCTGATCTAGACTCATGGCTCTATCCCGAAAAGTTGTTGTGCATTTTTTGTGGTTTGGGCTGCGATGACCTCGGAAGATTCATCCCTGATTTCGCTTATCTGTTGCAGTATCAAGGGTAGGAAGGATGGTTCATTGCGCTGGCCTTGGTGCCCGATGTCCGGTTGGTCTGGGGAGTCGCTCTCCAGCATGATGGACTCCAGTGGAAGCTCCGCCACCAGTTTGTGCAGACGACTGGCCCTGGGGTAGGTGATAGGGCCGCCAAAACTCATGAGGAATCCCTTTTCCATCAGACGTTCTGCCTGTTGCCGGCTGCCGGAGTAGCTGTGCAGAACACCACGCAGGCCGGGATAGTTATTTAGCGAGTTGATTACATCCTCTATTGCCTTGCGGGCATGGATGATCACCGGCAGGTTGTATTCGCTGGCTATCTCCAGTTGCGCCTGGAACAGTTCCAGTTGGCGCCCCTTGTCTGGATTCTTTATATAGAAGTCCAGGCCGCATTCACCCACTGCTACCGGTTGCTCCTGCTGGATCCACTCTCTTAGGGTCTGTAGATCAGCATCCTTGTGTTCATGGCAGAACATGGGGTGTAGGCCATAGGCGGGATAGAGTCCGGGGAAGCTGGCACAGGTCTCTTTTACCCGCGGCCACCCTGCGGCGGTGACAGACGGTATGATTTGAGTTGCTACATTTGCTTCTTGGGCGCGACTCCATGCATCAGGTCGATCTTGGTCAAATCTTCGATCGTCAAAGTGGCTATGGCTGTCTATCAACATGATTAGCTATCAGATGATTTTTTCCTGCATCGCATCACCCATCCTTCAATTACATCCAGTGCCCAGCGGTGCAGAGGGGTGGCCAGTATCCAGCTCAGCAATATTACCCCAATGGAGAGAGCTCCCACTATCTCATCGGTTAGCCAGTGGGCCCCGCTCATCAGACGCGGCAGGGTAAAGGCGACCATCATAATGGAGGCGGTTATGCCGTAACTACGCGGCATAAAGAAGGAGACAAACCCGGCGAACAGCAGCAGTATCAGGCCGTGGTCTCCCGGGAAGCTGTCTATGGCGGTATCCTTGGCCGCTACGGGAACAAGTTGGGAGACGCGCAGGGCCTCGGGGTATTCAAAGGTGCCGCTAATCCTTTCGATGGGCAGGGCTTTGCCTATTTGGGATGCTATCAAGGCGGTAAGCAGTAGCAGTATGCCGATGGCTATGTAGCGGTTCACATTCTCCCGGTCCCCAATCAGGCTGCGGTGGCAATACAGCAGCAGCATGCTGGCCATTGCTACCAGATCGAACAGGCGATGATTGGTTATGGCCCAAAGCCATTGCCAGGTCCGACCCTCAGC
>JBNKKH010000027.1:0-126473 GCA_050291725.1 Sedimenticolaceae bacterium | reverse complement strand
GTTAGCGCTAAATATGGAAACAACAAACATCAAATGGAAAAGATTCAGCCTTGCTCTGGTAATAGGTGCGGCAGCAAGCGCACAGGTACTAGCAATGCTGCATTACTGGAACGGTCCTCATGGGCTTACGATAGAGGTGCTTCCATATACTCCGTTGCTTGCGCTGACGTACCTGATATTTATGCTGCCAACCGCTTTTGTTGTTGGAGCGCCATTTGCAATCATGCTTAATCGTATTGGCTGGTTTAAAGGTTGGGTGGTTGTTTTTATAGGAACGCTTGCTGGTGCAGCTTGGGCAATTCCAGCAATAGGTTACAAGCCACCACCGTATGATATGGCCTTATTTTTTGGTCTTGGTGGTTTTGCAGCTTCACTATTATTTTGGGTAGTTTATGCAGGCGCTAACAAGGCAAATTAACTCGGACGCCTACAGTCGCTGCGCTCCTTTCGGCTCCGGTTATTTGCGACGTTGGGCAACATAAGCTATGGATATAGATATCTCTCCAATTGATTCTGTAAATGTTGATATTTCCGCGTATATTGGTTTCGTAATTGAGGAGCTAAGAAAACATATTTCACTAGTAAAAAATAGCGAATATAAAAAAATCGCGTTCACTCCATCGAATACAAATAGCTTTAAGAACTTTTTTGAAGAGATAGTCCCACTCATGTTTTTCTTGAAATCACAGGGGAAAAAATATCATAAAATTAAATATATCGCTGGAGATCAGAAAGGGGATGCTATTTTAGACGATAAAACGACTGTTGAAATAACAAAGGCACAACACAAAAAGAAATATTTAGTAACACAAGACATAATAAATCATGGCTTTGCGTTTTCGCCAAAGAATATTCAGAAAAAGCCAAGCGGCAACTCACCAACTAAAACACAGCCTTATGTTCACACGAACAATGAGCACGTTGATGATGTTGCGCAATACATTTTTGAATCGATTGCTAAAAAACAGAAAAAGAACTATCCGAACAATTCAATCTTACTGATATTGTTTGATAGCGACACACCGTTATTGGAATGTGACGGAGATTACTCCTACTTAGAACAAAAGATTGCAAATTACGATAAAGGTGGTTTTGCAAATATATATATAGTCGAAAACTTTATTTTGGAAAACCTTCAACCGAAGTGGCAATACTTACTATGAATGCCCAACAATCACATCCAGCCGACCCAAAACCGCTGCGCGGCTTTCGGTCGGCTGATGTGGGGCGTTATGTGTCGCGAGTATGAGAGTAATCGATTCTGAAAATTGGGCATGGTTTCTGTTTGAACATGAAGGCAAATTGTTCCTCGATGCAAACTGCAACATGAGCGCATTTGGCTATACGTACATGATTCAGTTAAATGACACGGAGCAAAGACGATACCAAAGTGGTGGGCGCGAGTATCTACATAAACTTGCTCAGGATATTCATAATTCAATGCCAATTGCTAAAGGTACTTCATCAATCTATAAAGGTCGCGATGTATCAAACCAGCTTTCAGATCTAGCAACTGAAGCTGTCAACATATGGCGCAGAAAAAAGAATGAAGGTTGAACACATAACAAGCGACTGTGGCGTCAAGTAGATAAAAATAGTCATCAATAAGCCCATTCAGTTTCGTCTCTAACCATAGCGTTCAGCATGGTGATAAATTTACGCATACATGCAGTAATAGCTACTTTCTTGTGCTTGCCCTGTGCCACTAGCTGCTGATAAAACGCCCTGATTACTGGGTTACATTGAGTGGCACTGAGAGTAGCTATATAAAGAGTTGTCCGCACACATGCCCTGCCACCTTGAATGCGTCTCTTTCCTCTTGATCTACCACTATCACGATTTATTGGTGCAACACCGACCAGTGCACCAGCCTGCTTGTTGGTCATAGTGCCCAGCTCTGGCATATCTGCCAACAGGGTGTAGACCAGGGTATCTCCGACACCTGGAGCAGACATTAATATAGCTTTACGTTGTGACCATTCCGATTGCTGCTCAACGCATTTATCCAGCTGTTTCTCGATGCGAGAGATTTCAGTATCCAGGCATTTGATAATTCTACGGCATGACGCCTCAAATGCCTTGCCCATGACCTGTATCCGGTTCAGCTCTTTGGTACGTATCTCTATGATCTGTCTGCGCCTGGATAACAGATCTTTGATTAAACGTAGGTTTTTACTGACCTTAGGCGTTGGTTCTGGTTGTAGAATAGCTGCAAATTCAGCTATCACATAAGCATCTATCTTATCGGTCTTAGCCAACTGTTCAGTTGCCCCTGCGTATTTTCTAATAGATAAGGGCTTGATGATGCAGACCGGGATTTTTCTATCATAGGCAGCAGCGGCCAGATTGAGTTGGTAGCGCCCTGTGGCCTCCATTACTAGCCGTTCTACTCGATAGTGGGAGAGACGCTTCAATATTCGCATAATGCCCTCTGAGCTATTCTCATCCTGCCAATGGATGCCTTTTTCGTATATACATACATCCAGCATCCACTTTCCTACGTCTACACCCACATTAACCACAGATTTTCTCTTTTTAGGATTTGTCATTAGAACTCTACCTTGCTAAATTCGGGCTTGAAGCCCATTCGACTGTTCGAGATAAAATCGGGTCGGCTCAGCGCCCACGCTTGTTAACGGTCTTTTGGACCTAATGGTCATCGGGCTGCTGAACCGGTAACTTGTTCACCCAAGTTACGGGCTTCACTTTATCACTATCATTAATAAGAACAGGCAGGGAGTGGCTATTAATATCCAAATTGAACCATACAAGCACATTATGTCGTTCGCTGTCGCTCACTGGGACACTCCGCAGCTATGCTGCTACGCGCCCCATATGTAATACGTTATGTGTATAAGAAATGGAATTGATTGAGCATAGAGTATTTCAAATTATATTCCGCGTTACCGGGATTGTTTTATTGCCAGTTATTCTAATTTTATCGTTCTATGGAGTAATATTTTTATACTCAGCAATGGTAAAGCCCAGTTTAATTTCACTAACCTTGGGCTTAGCTGCTCCATTTGGTTTGCTGGGTTACTTTGCAGCAATTTATCGCGTTTCAAAGAAACGGAGTTCAATGTCTACTTCACAGGTAAAATATATAAGGTTAGGTTTAGCATTAGGTGTTATCTCCAGTCTTATGCTTCTAGCTTTAGTGGTATATTTTGATTTAGGGTTATTTGCAATATTGTTATTATTAGGCCTATGTTTTGGAGGTGTTTATTTTGTTAGAGCAACGCCAGCAAACACATAACAAGGCGCTTAAGGCATTCGCCTTCGGCTCACTTGGACCGCGCGTTCCGCGCGGCCCCTTAGCTTAGACGTTAGGTGTAATAAATGGATGTAGCTAGGTTTATAAACGAGAAGAAATTAATATACGCGATATCAGCTTATGTTATTGGCTACATTCTATTAATAAGCATTTTCATCTATACGATGCGATTGCATTATGATGGCCATATTGACTGGGAATATTTAAGACTTGCAGCAATAAGAATAGGAATTATTAGTTTAATTCCAGCGCTAGCAGTCAAATTATTTAAAATTAATAACATGATAATTGCTGTTTTGTTGGGTGTTGTGGTAGCGCTTGCAAGTGCAGTCACTTATGTGAATTTTACAGTAAACACCTAACAAAACGTTTAAAACCGCAGGGCAAAAAACCACCCTGCTCGGACCGCGCAAACAACGCGCGGCCCTTTAACTTAAGCGTTAGGAGGAAATACTTGACCGATAGAATTTCAAAAATATCAGATTTCATGCTTCTATTAGATGCATTGAAATCGGTGAATCGCCGAACCTACATCAATGGTGGAGAGAGGGTCGAAAACTCAGCAGAACACTCATGGCATTTGGCAATGGCATGTTGGTCTTTTGCGGAAATGCTGCAAGACAATTACGATGTTCCGAAACTCATCAAGCTTGCATTACTCCATGATCTTGGTGAAATAGGAGCTGGAGACACGTTTCTTTATAGCAGAAAAAGAGGTAGTGCCCACGTTGAAGAGCGTGAGAGCATAAAACAAATTGCCTCACATCCCGGCAACCCAATTGGAAATTTTGTCGAGCTCTGGGAAGAACAAGAAACTGGTAAAAGTAAAGAAGCAAAACTACTAAAGATCATTGATCGCCTATTGCCATTTCTTCATAACATTACCAGCGAAGGGCGTGCATGGAAAGACAACGGTATACATAAGAGCCAAGTGCTAAAAATGCACCAGTTTATTGAAATTGAAAGCCCCGAGATTTATAGTTGGTTTATTTCAAAACTTGATCATGCTGTTGAGCAAGGCTGGCTAAATGCCTCCTAACAAAGCCATTAATTTTACCGCCTTACGCTGCGCTTCAGGCGGCAAGTTATGGCGGCGTTATGTGAATCAATGAAAAGAATTAGCGGTCTCATATATGGCTTGCTATTAGCTTCCACAGCTAATGCGGCAGAGTATCGGTGCCAGGAACATGACTGGTATCTTGTCCGCATGGATGTCGGCTTTGAGCACGTTAATCATCGCCTCATGATCAATGGTAATTACCTAGTAAAAGAACTAGCCGAGGCCATGTGGTTCATTGAGAACGTATCGTGTACTTCTGTCGGCTTTCGAATTCACGCAAGCCACGTTCAGTACAATGATCCCACCAAGCAAGTATTTTTATTAAACATTATTAGCCCACGTAAGTATGAGCTTAAATAGGCACATAACCATGCGCTTCACCCGACCAAAAACCACGACGCGGTTTTCGCTGGCTGAGCTTAGTCGTTATGTTTAAAAGAAGTGATATATTGATTAAAGGAAAAATGGAATGAAGAGAGTAAATGGAATGAAGAATGTTAAATTACATCTTTGGTTCGGGATAAATGCAATTGTCCTTTTGTTAATGTATCTTTATCCCTATCTAATGCAAACACCAATATATGCTGTTTTTATATTTTCTGGTTGGTTGTTAAGAACCAAAGAAGAAATTAAAAAAGAATATACCAGTAAAGTACCATGGTACGGCGTTACTCTAGCCTTATTGTTGCCTGTGGTTTTAATAATATCTGCAGTAACAGGATTTACAGAACAAATAAACACGCAATTTAACGAATCAAATACTAAGTATGTGGTAATAGTAATGGGTATTTTCTTGTTGCTGGTATATGGTTACTTTGTATTTAAGGGCAAAGATGAGCAAAAAACTTAACAATTGGGTTAAGTCTCCCGCAAACAACGCGGGCTGAGACCTCTGCTTCGCTACGGCCTCTTACCCAGGACGTTATGTGAATTAATCAAATGAAAACATTCAAGTGGGCCGAAGCAATTCATGGTTATTCTCAAACAAGAGATACTTGTGACCACCTGCTTTCTACATCCCCAGCTATCAATATTCTCAACTTTATTGCTGTAATTGGTTCCTTTCTATTTTTGAAGTTTTACATTATTGTCACCGGTAACGTAGAAGCAAGATGGTATGTGGTTATCTTTATGCCAATAGCAATTACAACTACAGTTTTATCTTGGTGTTTAGGGACATACACTCTCTTCTATTGTATAAATATAAAGAAAAGAAAATTGACAATCAGAAGGTTAATAACAAATCAGATAAATATTTTGTTACTTTGTATTGCATTAGTTTCGTTTTTTTAGCAATTGTGCATTCAGATATTTAGGCAAATGTGTTATCACATAAAAATGTATAACGAGACGACAGGTCTCGTTAATATAACTGTTATGAGCAATTCATCCACAGGCTGCATAAGGGGTTCTGATGACTAATTATATAGGATCATGCCTGTGTGGCACTGTGAGATTTGAGGTAAAGGGCGACTTCGACAGCTTTTACCTATGTCATTGTCAGCATTGTCAAAAGGACACGGGTTCTGCTCATGCGGCAAATCTATTTTCAAAGTCAGCTAAATTGATCTGGCAGTCAGGTATCGATGCTGTAACTTCCTTTACGCTTCCGGGCACATGTCACAGCAAAAGTTTTTGTAAGTTGTGTGGTTCAGCATTGCCAAACACTCAGATCGCAGGTTTGCTCGTCGTTCCTGCAGGGTGTGTGGACACTAAAATCTCTATGTTGCCAACAGCGCACATTTTTACATCTAGCAAAGCTGACTGGGATGAAGGGTTAGGGGAAATACCAAAGTTCGAGGGTATGCCAGAGTGAGCTACCATCACATAACCAGTGGCTGTTGCTGTACGAACCTACGCTGCGCTCCAGTACGCCGCAAAACCAAGCGTTAGAGAAGGAAAGAAAATATGCCAGCATATGTTATAGGGCACGTCACGGTGAAAGACGCGGAGAAGTGGGCTGAGTACCGGAACCGTGTGCCAAAGACATTGACTCCGTGGGGGAGCGAGCTATTGCTTCGGGGAAAGATGGTAGACGTACTGAGCGGACAACACAGTCACACGGATACGGTTGTTATTCGTTTTCCAAACGCTGAATCCGTAGTCAAATGGTACAACTCAGCTGCGTACCAGGAACTTATTCCTCTGCGCACGCAGGCAGCGGATATGGATCTGATTAGCTATGAATCCGCGACATAGGAATGGCTCTGATAATTGGGGTCAGTGTAAAAAACGTAGCAAATTAAAGGTGCCAGACACCTTTTATCGAGTACTACTATAAGAAGATGATTCATTCTTTAAAAGAAGCTATAGGAAAGTTGATGAAAACATCAACCATCATCCTATCCCTCCTAAACTTCATCATTCTCATAGCTGAGATTCATAGACAAACATCTTATGTTGTTTGGGCGGGAACTCAACTTTTAGAGGAGAAAATATTTTTTTATGGGCCGGTTTTGTCATTTACTGCACTTATATCAGCAATAATCTCAAAACCATTTAAATTCAAAGTTCCACTCATCATATTTAACTCAATACTATTACTAGTCTCAACATGGCACTTATGGGAATATCTGAAAGCAATTACCTAGGCAATCAGCATGTGAGCGCTCTGAATGAAAAAATGCTAACAAGCGGATTAAATTTCCCTGCCTTGGTAAAAAAGGAATTAAATATCCCAAAGACCTTACGGTTAATCCATTGTTTCCAAACGTAAAGCGCCATCCACATTTTAGCCGAGAATATGTTTGCGATTACCCTGGAGTTGGTGAGATTGGAGTTCCTTGTAGGATGAATTAATTACTCAATACTAATTTGACGTTAACGGAGAATCTACTTACATGAGTGGCCAGGAAAAGCAACATACGCTGAAAATGGCAAACCCACCGCGGGATGTATTCATGTTGAGAAAGGAGATGCAAAAAAATATATGATTGGCTTGATGAAAAAACACGAGTAGTAATTAGTTACCCATGGTAACGTTAGTTATTGAAAGGCATTGTTTTGACAGATTAAGATAGACCGATCAATAAGTGTAAGAGTAATTATGAAGATTATGCGCTACCTAATATCATATTTCTTAGTTCCGCTATTTTTAAGCTCGTGTGCCAACATCCGGCTACCCAGCATTGATGAACATATCGGTTTGTACGAGGTAGTAGATTCAAAATGTGAAGTGGAAGAAGGTTCATTTGATCACTGCAAAAACACTCTATTCATAGAAATAGTCAGGGGACAGTTTATCGGTATAAAGGACACTGAACTGGCATATGTATTTTGGAGTGGTCACCCAGAAATTGACCCGGAGTTGCAATATACCTCACACCTATTAAATGGAGTTATCGAAAGAAATACTTCAAGCAGTGATAAATTATGGATAAATAAAAACGAGAATACCGAAGAATATTTTCATATAGATAACGGTAGAATCACTAAATATTATGTGATTTACATATCAGGAGATAACAATAAAACAAGAAATATTAAATATACTTTAAAGCCCGTAATGCGCGGAGACTTGCCATTTGTTCGTCTTAATTATCCAGGTAATAAATAGCGAAAAACAAATAAAAACCGATACACCCACCTAAAAACACCAGCCAAACGTAATAACCAAGACACCCACTCATAAATCTTATTTGTCGGATTCTTTCAACACTCGCCAACTTGCTACGGAAGAGATGTACAAATAACGTATTTATCCTGATTAAAATGATGAAAACCAGTTTGACAAAACCACCCAGTATTGGCAAGTTTGGGGTGGGTGTCCCATTAGTTATCATAATCAACTAGAAAAGGTTACAGCAGATGCAGCAACTAAAACTTGGAGTTCCTAAGGGGAGCCTGGAAAAAGCCACTATATCTCTATTTGCCCAGGCAGGGTGGGATATTCATATACGTTCTAGAAATTACTTTCCTAGTATCAATGATAGAGAGATAAGCTGTGCTCTGGTGCGCTCCCAAGAGATGGCTCCCTACGTAGCCAATGGCACTCTTGATTTGGGTCTTACCGGCCATGACTGGATATTAGAAACCGACTCTGATGTTGAAGAGATATGCGAACTAGTCTATTCCAAAAGTTCTGACCAGCCCTGCCGCTGGGTATTAGTGGTGCCTCAGGAGTCACCTATCCAGTCTATAGAAGATTTACAAGGCAAAAAGATTTCAACCGAACTAGTGGGATTTACCAAACGCTACCTGAAAGAGCGCGGCATTGAGGCAGAGGTGGAGTTCTCCTGGGGAGCGACTGAGGCCAAGGTGGTTGAGGGCCTAGTGGATGCGGTAGTGGAAATAACAGAGACCGGTAGCACCATCAAGGCCCATGGCCTGCGCATTGTATGCGACCTACTACATACTGAGACTCGACTAATCAGCAACAAGGCAGCCATGGCAGATCCCTGGAAACGCCAGAAGATTGAGCAAATCGCCATGCTGCTCCAGGCATCTTTAGAGGCCCGCAAGAAGGTTGCGCTAAAAATGAATATCCCAGCAGAAAGGCTGGACGAAATTGTAGGCGCCCTGCCCAGTCTGCATGCCCCGACAGTGAATCACCTGTTTGACCGGGAGTGGCTAGCCATTGAGACCGTAGTGGATAGTAAAGAGGTGCGCAGCCTTATTCCGCGACTAAAAGCGATGGGGGCTGAGGGAATTCTAGAGTATGAGCTAAAAAAGATGATATAACTTCTGATTACACACTAACGACTAACGATTCACCGCCCCATAAACTCCTCAACCAGACGGGAGATGTTGCCTGCAAGATGTAGTTCAAATTCATCTAAATCCTGCTCGAAAACTTCGAGATATTTAGCCGCCATATCGTGGGAGAGCTTTTTCCCATTAACCATGTACTCCATCTCAGGAAGAGATTTATCATCTCTGGAAACTAGGTCCCAATGAACATAATCTGAGTCCAGTGTTATTAACTCTTTTTGCGCAAATTCACAAAAAGGTTCGACATGTTTATCTCCCTCAGGACCGAGGGCACCAGGTTCGACTCGAAACAGTACGGTTAGTTTTTTGTCTTGCGGTAAGGGTAAGTTGTGCTTCATTCAAATAATTCTCAAATAACAATAGAAATCTATTACCCAGATTTCAATTCCCCCTCACCCCTACCCTCTCCCCAATGGGGAAAGGGAGAATCCTTAGGGGAAGAGAAGAGCAATATCATACTGACACATCTGGGTTAAGGCTATATAGGCCGGTTATGCTGGCCTGATCCAACACATGCCCCTCAATCGCCTTGAGCACATCATCCCCAGTGAATGCTCCTGATACAGAACAGCTGTCTATATCTAAGGCATAGACAGTAAAAACATAGTGGTGGGGAATTGAGTCATTCCAGGGCGGACATGGGCCATCGTAACCGAAGTAGTCACCCCCCATATCTGGATCTCCAGCAAACCAATCGGTATAGCTATTAACTCCACGCTTAGCACCTGCAAGATCAGGAGTCTGACCTTTGCCTTTAGCTGTTACGCCGTCTGAATCAGCACCTATCTGCAACTCATTCACTGTAGCTGGAATATCAACCAACACCCAGTGATAAAAATCTACTCGTGGCAGATCAGCAGGCACAGTACGGCCCTCTTGGTTAACGTCATCCGGCTTGCTGGGCACGTCTGGATCACAACATAGCAACACAAACGACTTAGTCCCTTCTGGAACTTTGCTCCATGCAAGATGGGGGCTTTTGTTGGCGGCGAGGGTTACGTGGGTTTCGGGATCAGCCCGACAAAACGCAAACTCTACAGGAATGGCCTTACCATCTGAAATAGCGTTGCTTGTTAGTTGCATAATCCGCTCCTCACTTTTCATCATTCTAAATGACTACAAGATGTATTCCAGCACCAACCCCATAAAAATGCTGGCACCAAACCAGTTGTTGTTTAGAAACGCCTTAAAACACCCCTCTCTATCCCTATCCCAAGTGAGCTTCTGTTGGTAGAGGGCAAACAGGCCAGCTGCAGCTAATCCAAGATGGTAGTAGAGACCAAGACCAATCTGACTCCCAACCAATAAAAGTATACCCAACATGAAGAGCTGAAACATACCGATCATGAGTCGGTCGTTCTCTCCAAACAGAATAGCTGTGGATTTTACCCCGATACGGATATCGTCATCCCTATCTACCATGGCGTACTGGGTATCATAAACCAAGGTCCAGATAATGGTAGCAATGTATAACAACCATGCAACATCGGGTATGTTCTCGGTAACGGCCATGAATGCCATGGGCACTGCCCAACCAAAGGCCATACCTAGGACGAGTTGTGGCAGGTGGGTGTACCGCTTCATGAAAGGGTAAATAGCAGCCAGAACCACAGCCACCAGTGACATATAGATAGTTGACCAATTTAGAAACAGCGCTAATACGAAGGCGATAAGAGATAGCACCACAAAGACCATGATCGCCTCTTTGGGGCTCACATCTCCAGTGGCAAGAGGACGCTGGCTGGTACGTTCTACCTCGCCATCGATATCGCGGTCAGCATAGTCGTTGATAGCGCATCCGGCGGAGCGCATCAGCGCCACCCCAAGTATGAATATCACCAGAATATCCCAGGGAGGCTTGCCCTCTGCCGCAATCCAAAGGGCCCAGAGAGCTGGCCACAGCAGCAGCAAAATTCCAATGGGACGGTCGAGCCTGACCAGGCGGGAGTATACGCGCAGCCGCTCAACTATCTTCTTGTTGTCAACAATCTCTTCCGTAGTCATATCGAACCTAGTGTGGGCAGAAAAAGTTCATTTACCAACAGCTGGGTGCCAGACAGCTCAAACAGGGTACGGCGTCCCCAAAGCTGTTCTGGTTGTCTAGGCAAATTTCCGATCGCCTTCTTATATAGATTGTGTCTAGGACGCAAAGAGGCTATCTCCATTACCACCCGATGAGTAGATGGATCAGCAAACAGCACCTCCCCCAGGGGCTTGGTTCCCAACATGGCCAAACGCTTGGCCGGACCTTTTAGGCTTGAGGCTGGTATAACTGTGCGGGCAAACACCCATGCAACCCCATCAACCAACAGTTCCACCTCACGTATCAAGGCAATCTCTCCCCTACGCATGCCCAACAGGGCTCCTTCGCTATGCAGTACCCTACCCCATCCTTGCTCCATCATACGTACTCGAAACTCCCGCTTACAGGCCTTTTTTAGACTAGCAGTAAGTGAACCTCGATTCAGCAGCCAGCCTTGGATATCTGCCGGTATACGACATAGCTTCAGCTGCCGACCGCTAAGCCAGTTAGGCTCAAGCAGACTTGATTGTGGTTCAAAATGGTTCAACAGCAAAAATTCCTAAATACCAGATACTACAAGGTGGCTATTATCGCATAATCGGCATTAAGCATGTATGTACCGTTCACGATCCGCAATCCAGCGCCGCATCAGCGGCTCCACGCTCCCTGGATATTTTTGCAGTATCAACTCCGCAGCCTGCTGCACCTGGGGAAGCAGAGGTTGATCCCGCATCACATCGGCGATACGGAACTGCATCTCACCTGTCTGGCGCGTGCCAAGCACCTCCCCCGGACCTCTCAGCTCCAGATCTTTCTGGGCAATGGCAAAACCATCGTTGGTTTCGCGCATAATGCCCAACCGTTCTCTGGCATTTTCAGATACAGGAGAGTGGTACATCAAAACACAGTGGCTTTCAGCGCTGCCGCGACCAATACGCCCCCGTAGTTGATGCAGCTGAGCCAGGCCCAGACGCTCAGGATTCTCTATTACCATAAGGCTGGCATTGGGCACATCCACACCTACTTCAATAACCGTGGTGGCCACCAGGAGATCCACCACCCCCTGTTTGAAGCTAGCCATAACGGACTCTTTCTCTGCCGCCTTGAGACGTCCATGCACCAATCCCACCTTAAGCTCAGGCAGAGCCTGCTCTAGCTCGGCTGCGCTATCTTCGGCGGCCTGACACTGCAGAGCCTCCGACTCCTCAATCAGAGTACATACCCAGTAGGCCTGACGCCCTGCCTGACAGGCTGACTGCACCCGCTGCACCACCTCACTGCGGCGCGAATTTGGTAACACCACGGTGGTGACAGGCTTGCGTCCCGGTGGCAGCTCATCAATTATAGATAGATCTAGATCGGCATAGGCGGTCATGGCCAAAGTACGCGGAATAGGTGTGGCAGTCATAATCAGTTGGTGCGGTACAAACTGCTTTCCGCCCCCTCTGTTACCACTCCCTTTATCCCTCAGGGCCATACGTTGATGCACCCCAAAACGGTGTTGTTCATCGATAATAACCAGCCCCAGCTGGTGATAGTTCACATCATCCTGAAATAGGGCGTGGGTGCCCACAATCACCTGAGCTCTACCATCTGCCAGAGTTGCTAGAATCTCCTGGCGCGCCTTACCTTTGTGTCGACTGGTAAGCCATGCCACCTCTATATCCAGGGGGCGTAACCAACTCTGTAGATTAAGCAGGTGCTGTTCCGCCAACAACTCTGTAGGAGCCATCATGGCTACCTGATAACCCGCCTCCACCGCCTGCAGGGCCGCAAGCGCGGCCACCACCGTCTTACCCGAGCCCACATCACCTTGAATAAGTCGCATCATGGGATGATGCTGGTTAAGGTCGTTGCTTATCTCCTGAGTTACCCGCTGCTGGGCAGCGGTAAGCTGGAACGGCAGTTGCTGCAACAAACCCTGAACCAGTTGGCCAGGAACTTGTAGACTCGGGGCCTTGATCTTACGCAGCTGATTGCGCAATTTTCTCAACCCCAGCTGATGGGCCAGCAACTCCTCAAAGGCCAGGCGCTTTTGGGCTGGGTGTTTTCCTGTCAGTAACAGATTCTGATCTGCATCCGGAGGCGGTCGGTGCAGAAACCGCACCGCTGCACCCAACTCTGTCAGCTGCATTTTGCTTAACAGCTCTTGAGGCAACCATTCGGGCAGGCCGTTGGCATCCTGCTCCAGCAGCTGCAATGCCTGCTCGCTCATGCCGCGCCAACTCAGTTGGTGCATACCCTCGGTGGTGGGATAGATCGGAGTTAGGCTCTCTTCTACCGCGTTCTCATGCTCTTCTTCGATACGTTGATATTCCGGGTGAATCATCTCCAGACTGGAGGGACCACTACGTACCTCACCGAAACAGCGCAACTTTACTCCCCGCACTAGGGAGGCCTTTTGGGCTCCAGAGAAGTGAAAAAAACGCAGGGTTAGAGAACCGGTGCCATCCGCCACCCGTACCAGCAGGGAACGACGGCGACCAAACTTTATATCGGCCAGCTCAACTGTAGCTTCAATAACTGCTTGCTCGCCGGGACGTAAACTGCCAATGGGCAGGATGCGGGTACGATCCTGATAACGGGCAGGAAGGTGAAACAGCACATCCTGCACTGTGGATATGCCTATCTTTTGGAGCCTCTCCGCATTGCGCGGACCTACCCCTTTCATCGCCGTCACTGGCTTGGCATCTAGGCCGCTGTTATTTCCTTTATCCATTCACTCCAACCCTTACACTCAAAGGCCATGATATCTTTTTTTCTACTGTGACATCACCCCACAGTTGCTGCAATCTGGCGGCACTCTCCTCTAATGGATCTACCCCTCTCATTTTTCGATATTTGCCGATTGCCGACCAGGTACCAAGATATCCCAGCAGCTGTGCCAGTGACCAGTTTGCACTCATTTTAAACCTAGGCAGGTTAACTTCCTGGAAAGGCATATCCAGATCGGCGTAACCACTCTCCACCATTTTCCTCTCTGGAGCCCAGTAGCCATCCAGTATATTCCAGTAGAGATGGTCTATCACAGCATCTATATCAGGCGTCATGCGAAACAGATTGTAGGTCCAGACTGCGATTACGCCTTTGGCCTTTAAGACTCGCTTGGCCTCCCACATGAACTTTGGGATATCAAACCAGTGCAAAGCCTGGGCAACTGTAATCAAATCTACGCTCCCGGCCTCTAATACCGAATTTTCTGCAGCGGCAACCCGGTACTCTACACAAGGATGGCTTTTGGCCTGCTCAATCTGTTGCCGACTGGCATCTGTAGCGACTACTGCAGCAAAATGATCGGTCAAAGAGAGTGCAGCCTGGCCTGTTCCCGTCGCACAATCCCAAGCCAGTTTATGTTCTGGTGTCAGTGAACCCAGATAGTCAAACAGATCACTAGAGTAATCTGGACGGAATCTGCCATAGCCCGAAGCGAGCTCAGAGAATTGGTCTTTGAATTGTATCTCATCTGACGGCATAGATTGATCAGAGTCCTGGGATTAATATTTACCACTGTTCTGAACAAACTACCCAATCTTCTCCCAATCCTCAACACCACCAGGTACCACTTTAAACATTGGATGTGTTTTTATTACGCGTACAACCTTAATCATGTTGTAGGCAGATTCATCTCTCGCCTTAAGCTTACGCTGCAAATGCTCTATCTCATATGTGAGCTGGCCTCTGGTCACCTGAATGCGTTGCTGTCCTACTCTGTGGGCAATCTTTGATATATCGAAGTCATAGTCGCGCTGGAGCGATTCCTGATACACACCCCACAGATAAGTAGATATTGCGCCTATGGGGTCACTACTCTGCCTAAATCTATCCAGTTGCGGGTGATTACGGTATCCGCTGGTCTCCCCGGCCAATACCGCCTGGGCCAGCAGGGCTTCTCTCCATAGAGCCACCAGGCCCTTGGCATCAAGATAGCTAGGATGTATTGACCAAAGTCTCACTATCTACCGATCCTAATAGTTGTTTTGCATTGTTTGATTCATAGCTGCAATAATGATTTTAGACCGTCAACAGCCTAGGAGGTGCCACCATGTCCGTACTATTAGAGTTTTCCATGTTCCCCACAGATAAAGGGGAGAGTGTCAGCGAATATGTTAGTCAGGTAATAAAGGTGATTCGTGATAGCGGCATCAGTTACCAGCTCACCCCCATGGGTACTATTATTGAGACGGACGACCTGCTGCAAGCCTTGGGTGTGGTGCAGGTGGCGTATAATACTCTTGAGGCCGCAGGCTGCAACCGCATCTACTCTTCGTTGAAACTGGATATTCGCCAGGGCCAGGATAGTCGCTTACAGGGAAAACTTAAGTCGATACAGGAAAAGATCGGCGAGGTTAATATTTAAGGGGATCGCAAATGCACCAGGAGAGCTTCCAAACCAGCACCCGTGGCCGTGGCACCTATGATATCAGCCGTGCAGTGACGCAAATTGTGGCGCAATCCGGCATTACTACCGGCCTGTGCCATGTTTTCATTCACCACACCAGCGCATCTCTAGTGCTGTGCGAAAACGCTGATCCATCAGTAAGAAGCGATCTGGAGCAGTTCATGTCAAAGCTGGTGCCAGATGGTGATCCCATGTTTGATCACACCATGGAGGGTCCAGACGACATGCCCGCCCATATCCGCTCTATTCTCAGCAAAATGGACCTGACTATTCCGGTTACCAACGGCAGGTGCGGACTTGGTACTTGGCAGGGGGTATATCTGTGGGAGCATCGCATTCACCCACAAAATCGACAAGTAACGGTTACCGTTACCGGAGACTAAACATCCAACTCCATTACCCCATCCATCTCCACTGCAGCGCCCTTGGGCAGAGCAGCAACACCCACAGCTGCGCGGGCCGGATAGGGTTCGGAGAAATATTCGGCCATCACCTGATTAACTGTGGGAAAAACGGCTAGATCGGTCAGATAGACATTCAGCTTAACCACATCTGCCAGAGTGCCTCCGGCGGCCAGAGCAACGGCCTGAAGGTTATCGAACACACGCCTAATCTGGGCCTCTATATCCCCCGCAAGCAGTTCCATGGTCTCAGGAACCAGGGGAATCTGCCCTGACATGTAGACCCGATTGCCGCTTCTTACTGCTTGAGAGTAGGTGCCTATGGCCTGGGGGGCATTAGGGGTGGATATGATTTCTCGACTCAATGGGTGCTCCTTGAAACTGACTGTTCCCTCTCATTCAGTGGAGAGAGGATTAGGAAATTATGCCTATAACACTATGTATGGGGAATTTGAGTTTAACTTAGAACCGGACTCTGCTGGTGATCTCCCCCTCACCCCGACCCTCTCCCCTCAGGGGAGAGGGGGAATGAATAACTGTTTTTTGATCTCACATCTTAGGGTTTAATTTAGAACCGGACTCTGCTAGTGATCTCCCCCTCACCCCAGCCCTCTCCCCTGAGGGGAGAGGGGGAATGTATAACTGTTTTTTTATCTCACACCTTAGGGTTTAACTTAGAACCGAACTCGTTTAGTGATCTCCCCCTCACCTCGGCCCTCTCCCCCCAGGGGAGAGGAGGATTGCATAACTGTTGTTAGCTTAACCCATCATTCGGGTGATACGCATCACCTCAGGCAGTGCGCGCAATCTTTTGATGATGCGCGCCAAGTGCTTTCTGTTTTGTACGCTTATGGTGAACTCCATGGTGGAAGAGAGGCCGTCTCTCTCCTCAATCACCAGATTCTCAATATTGGCTTCCATCTCGGCAAAGGCCGCGGCCACTGTGGCTAGAACTCCGCGCTTGCTGCCCACCTCTACCCCAACCTCGGTGGTAAATTCGCCATCAATATCATCCACCCAGCGCACATCCATCCAGTTCTCGCCCTGTTTGCGGAATTCACCTAGATTGGGGCAACCCTGGCGATGTACCACAATGCCTTTGCCTGGGCTGAATACCGCCACGATATCGTCCCAGGGGATGGCGCGACAGCATTTTGCAAAGCTCACCACCATGCCTTCGGTTCCACTGATAACCAGTGGCTGAGCTGCCTGGGTGGGGAACGGCTCTTCGTTCTGGGCGGCCTTACTGTCACCGGCTATGCGCCGCGCTACCAGCAGGGCCATACGGTCGCCCAGACCGATTTTCTCCAGCAGTTCATTCATGCTGTTGAGCTTAAAATCAGACAGCAACTTCTCTATGCCCTCTTCCTCAGCATCCTCCATGGTCATGCCGTAAGCTTCGAGACCACGTTCCAGCATCTTACGACCAAGCTCTATCGCCTCTTGGCTCTTAAGATTCTTCAGATAGCCACGGATGCTGGCCCGGGCCTTACCGGTTACCACAAAGTCGAGCCAAGACGGATTCGGCCTAGCCCCCTCGGCAGTTATTACCTCAGCAGTTTGACCACTTAACAACTTAGTTCTTAGGGGTACCAGTTGTTTGTCAACGCGCGCTGCCACACACTGGTTACCCACGTCTGAATGTACCGCATAGGCAAAATCTACTACGGTTGCGCCTTTGGCCAGAACCTTGATTCCACCCTTAGGGGTGAACACATGCACCTCGTCCGGAAACAGATCCACCTTTACATTCTCCAAAAACTCCATGGAGTTACCGGCCTCTTTCTGTAGATCCAGCAGGTTCTTCAGCCAATCGGATGCGTAGGCGTGAGTGTGATTTAAACCACTGTTCTCCTCTTCCATTTTGTATTGCCAGTGCGCAGCAATGCCAGATTCTGCTATCGCATGCATCTCTTCGGTTCTGATCTGCACCTCAACCTGTACACCGTGAGAACCAATAAGAGATGTGTGCAGTGATTGATAGCCGTTGGCCTTGGGGATAGCAATATAGTCTTTAAAACGCCCAGGCACTGGCTTGTAGAAATTATGAATCATGCCAAGAGAGCGATAGCAGGTATCCACCGAATCCACAATAATTCTAAATCCGAACAGATCTACCACCTGATTGAAAGATAGCTTTCTATCTCTCATCTTTCTATAAACGCTGTAGAGATGCTTCTCTCTGCTCTCCACTATGGCGTTAATGCCCTCTTCTTCCAAGCACTTCTGCAGTGCATCTTCGATGTGCCCCATCATCTCCCTGCGGTTACCCCGCATGGTCATCATGGACCTATGCAGAACCCGGTGGCGCATGGGCCAGGCTGAGGCAAAACAGAGTTCTTCCAATTCCAGTCGAATGTGGTTTAGACCCAGGCGATTAGCGATTGGCGCGTATATTTCCAGGGTTTCGTGTGAGATACGCCTGCGTTTTTTAGCATGCATTACCTCAAGGGTACGCATGTTGTGTAGACGATCAGCCAACTTGATGAGGATAACCCGGATATCCTTGGTCATGGCCAACAGCATTTTACGAATATTGTCGGCCTGGGCCTCGGCGCGAGAAACAGAATCAATCTTGGTCAGTTTGCTGACTCCATCAACCAACTCCGCAATCTCATCATCAAACTCTTCGGCCAGCTTCTTCTTGGTGGCCTTGGTATCTTCGATTACATCGTGCAGTATGGCACCTATGAGACACTTATAGTCTAGCTGCATCTCGGCCAATATACGTGCTACCGCCAGAGGATGGCATATGTATGGCTCACCAGACTTGCGTGACTGTCCGGAGTGGCGCTTAGCGCCATAGAGGTAGGCGCGATAGACCTCCTTTATATGTTCCGGTTTCAGATAGGTCTCGAGGTAGTCACAAAGATCAGAGATGCGCGAGTCCACCTCTTTAGACCAGACATCTTTCTTTGCCAACTTTTTTGCTTCTGCTTGCGCCATTAAAACTTTTGCCTTAATCAATAAACCAACATCAACCAATAAACGCTATTGTCACCGCCCTTAACCAAATGACTCCTAATATTATGTTCGGTTCCTATTATATGACTATATAGCTTCCATATTAGTCAAAACGGCACCGTTAAACCAACGTTATTATTGAACTTTAATCTATTGTCTGCCAGCTAAATCATAAGCTAATAAAACTATAATAATATCCGTTGATGGGAGTTTAACTTGGGATCCAAAAAAAAAGGTGCAGACTTGCGTCATGCACCCTTTCTCAAAATAGTTGAGTAAACCGAATATCTATTCGGATCAGCTCTCCTTCGGTTGATCCACCGCAGCAATCTCTTCGCCTGCAGCCATCAGCGCCTCTTCAGCCATCTCGGCATCTGTTGCCTGCTCGACCTTAGGATCAATGTTATCTGAGGTAATCAAACCCTCTGCAATCTCACGTAGAGCCACAACTGTAGGTTTGTCGTTCTCCCATGGCAGTAGTGGATCTACACCATTAGCCAGCTGTCTGGCGCGTTTAGTGGCCAATACTACTAAATCAAACCTGTTATCTACATTTTCCAGACAGTCTTCAACTGTTATTCGTGCCATTCTTCGTACTCCGTGGACCCTGAATCCGCATGAAATCGGTAAGGGAAAATTCAACTCTAAGACGGCCAAAACCGGACTGGGCCGCAGCAAAACGCTGTATGTTATTACATTTTCCTGCCTGGAGCTAGTTGATTAGGCTTCCAAGCTGCTTTTCCAACACCTCTGCCATTCTCTCCTGACGCAGACGATCAGCTTGGATAATGGACTTCACCTCTCCCAGAGCCCGATCAAAATCATCGTTTATTACCAGATAATCGTATTCCAAATAGTGTGATATCTCGGCCCTGGCTGCACGCATGCGCTTGGCAATAACCTCTTCATTATCCTGCCCCCTGCCCTCCAGGCGGTGGCGCAGATCCTCTTCCGATGGAGGTAGTATAAAGATAGATATGGTATCGAACATCTGAGAGCGAATCTGTTGCGCTCCCTGCCAATCTATCTCTAGAATTACGTCAAAACCCTGCTCCAGCTGGTCACGCACCTCTTGCCGGTCAGTTCCGTAGTAGTTATCGAACACTCTGGCGTGCTCCAGAAAGGAGCCGTCCTCAACCTTGCTAAGAAACCCCTCATGATTCACAAAATGGTAATCTTTACCATCCACCTCTCCAGGACGCATTGGCCTGGTAGTGTAGGATATGGAGACGTGCAGCAACTCGTCGTGGCCAATCAGCTCTCTGAGTATGCTGGTTTTACCAGCTCCAGAGGGTGCTGAAACAATGAATAGGGTACCCTTTGCCATATGTTGTTTTAAGTTACCTCTGAATTGTTATTACTCTAGCAGATAAGAACCGCTATCAAAGTAGTTTATTCTATATTTTGCACCTGCTCACGCATCTGCTCAATCAACACCTTCATCTCAACTGCGATCTTGGTAGTTTCCGCATCATTGGACTTGGAACTGAGGGTATTAGCCTCTCGGTTCAGCTCCTGCATTAGAAAATCCAGTCTACGCCCTACCGGCTCATCCCGCTCCAGTACCTGCTCCACCTCTTTCAGATGAGCATCCAGGCGGTCCATCTCTTCATCCACATCCAGACGCTGACACAGGATAGCCATTTCCTGCTCCAGTCTGCCTTCATCTAAATTTTCCGACAACTCATTCAGCTTGGTATGCAGACGCTCACGAATCCCGTCTAACACTATCGGCATACGCCCTCTAACCTTTTCCACCTGCTGCTGCAGAGCAGTGCAACGCTGCTGAATCAGTTCCGCAAGCCTTGCCCCCTCACGCTGGCGATTCTCCACCATACTATCCAGTGCTTCTGCGAGTAGCTCCTGAGCACGCTGCTGCAGCGGGGTGAAATCCTGCTTCTCTGCCTCCAGCACCCCTGGCCAGCGCATAATATCGATAGTACGGGGTGGCACCGCCTCATGCTGCAGATGCCCAACCTCTTTGGCAGCCTCTATGATCTGCAAAGCCAGGCGTTCATTAACCTTCATCCCAGCCGCACTACTGCTACCAGGCTCGAACCTTAGATTGCAATCAACCTTACCTCGCCCAAGTTTTTGTGCTACCAGTTCCCGCACACTTGGCTCAATGACCCTTAGCTCCTCGGGAAGACGTAGCGACATCTCGAGATATCTATGATTTACTGAACGCAGTTCCCAGACTAAACCTCCTAGGTCATCCCTGCGCTCCTGGCGTGCAAATGCTGTCATGCTACTTATCATGGTCTATTCCTTAACTTTTAATCCTGGACATAAAATACCAAGAGAACGAAAATAAGTCATAAATTCAGTGTATGATAACTGGCTTGAACCAAGCTTGATAGAGATAATATGGAGAAAATAAGAGAAGCCCTCCCACCTGGGACAGTAATTGACTGCTATACGATTATTAAGTTAATCGGCAGCGGCGGCTTCAGTCTTATCTATCTGGCTGAAGATGAGGACACACAGGATCACGTCGTCATCAAAGAGTATATGCCGAAGAAACTAGCTGTCCGCAATGGGCATGACCTAAAGGTGTGTGTCGCCGACGAAGAGCAGCGCAATGCCATGAACAATGGCCGCAAGCTCTTCTACCAGGAGGCGAAAACATTAGCCTCACTGAAACACCCCAACATAGTGAATGTAAGAACTTTCTTTCTCAGCTATAACACCGCATATATGGTTATGGACTACGAACATGGAAAGAACCTTGGTCACTACATAAAACGGCGCAAAGGTGGACTGAGCACAACTTTTCTCAAAACTGTATTCCCTCCAATCCTGGATGCCCTGAGCTTATTACACAGCAAAGGGCAGCTACACCTGGATATTAAGCCGTACAATATCCACCTACGACCTGGTGGCGATCCACTCCTGCTGGATTTCGGAGCTGCCCACCGAATTGCAACCACCAGAAAACGTCAAACCTCACAGGTTGTGACTGCAGGATTCTCCCCCATAGAGCAGTATTATGCTGCGGGTTATGTTGGACCATGGAGCGATGTTTACGCCATTGGGGCAACTATGCGTTCCTGTATCGATGGAAAGTCACCCCAATCTGCGGTAGAACGCCACGCCAAAGATAATTTACGCCCAGCTGCTATAGCGTTCAAAAAACGCTACCCGGCCTATCTTCTGGAGATAATCGATTGGGCCATGGAGATAGATCCACTACTGCGACCTCAGAATGCTGGAGATATGTTGAATGCACTCGCCAGCGAAACTGGCTACAAAAGAGTAGAAGCTGATGGTGAGTCATCACTCAGCCAGCTAATCAGAGCAAGGGGAAGACGCTAATGAGCAACACCAACATAGCCCAGGCAACTCTACGCGGCGACCGCAAAATCAACCAAGATAGATTCATCTCCATTGAAGGCGAAGGGAGTATCTTACTTGGTTTAGCTGACGGCATGGGAGGCCACCCTAAAGGTGAGGTTGCTGCCCAAATTCTGATAGATACCTGTACATCATTTTTCCATCGCACCAACAAGCCCATACATAGCCCAAAAGAGTTTCTGCATCGGCTGCTACAGAAGGCTCACGAAAATATCACTGCTTTTGGTCTAGAACATGATCCACCAATAAAGCCCCGCACCACGGCTGTAGTGGCACTAATTCAGGAAGGGGTGGCGCGCTGGGTCCATGCGGGAGATAGCAGGTTATATCTTTTTCGCAATGGGAAAACCCTACAACGCACAGCTGACCACTCATATGTGCAACATCTGGAAGATCATGGAATGATCTCTCACAACAAGATGAAATCTCATCCGCAGCGCAATTATGTTACGCGCTGCTTGGGTGGCAACATAGTCTCGCCTGAGATAACCGTAAGCAAGGCGGCAAGATTAAAAGAGGGTGATGTAATCATGTTGTGTAGCGATGGTTTGTGGGGCAAGGTTGATGAAATCCAAATGGCAAAAGCATTTTGCAGCGATACTCCACTTGCTCAAACCTTAGAGGAAGTGGTCAATAAAGCTGCGGAAAACGCCGCACCTAGGAGCGATAACGTTACCGCAATCGCTCTGCGCTGGCATATGGAGAAACCTGAAATAACAGAACCCACTCCGCAGCCAGAGATAAAAAAACCAGATCCAGACCAAGATGACATAACCCAGGTTCTGGACGAACTAAAATCAGCTATTGAGCAGTTCGAAAACGATAAAACATAGCCTGAATATTATATTAAGGCAGTACCATTAGGAGTAATTCATGAGACCCAGCGGCCGCAACCCAGACCAGCTTCGCAAGATCACTTTAACTCGCAACTACACCATGCATGCTGAAGGATCAGTTTTAGTTGAGTTTGGCAACACCAAAGTGTTATGCAACGCCTCGATTGAAGAGCGGGTCCCAGGATTTCTCAAGGGAAAAGGCCAGGGCTGGGTTACCGCCGAGTATGGAATGCTGCCCCGCTCCACTGGAAGCCGTATGGGGCGCGAGGCCAGCCGCGGCAAGCAGGGCGGGCGCACTCTGGAGATTCAGCGTCTGATCGGCCGCTCCATGCGGGCCGCTGTAGATCTAGCAGGTTTGGGGGAGAGAACCATAACTATAGACTGTGACGTGATCCAGGCCGATGGTGGCACCAGAACAGCCTCCATCACTGGAGCCTTTGTAGCGCTAACCGATGCAGTTAACTCACTACTAGCCTCCGGCCAGATTGCTTCGAACCCCATAATTGGAACAGTCGCTTCCGTATCTGTCGGCATCTACCGGGGAATACCAGTGCTAGATCTGGACTACGCTGAAGACTCCAATGCTGAGACCGATATGAATGTAGTGATGAACGATGCCGGCGCCTTTATTGAGGTACAGGGAACAGCTGAGGGACACGCATTCCACATGCATGAACTGCAGGCTATGCTAGAACTGGCGCAGAGTGGAATAGAGCAACTGTTTACAGCACAGCAAGAAGTTCTAGCTGAATAGGGTAGACTAGCTGGAAGACATCTTAGAACGCTCAGCCAGCCAGGCTCTTAAATCTGGCTCCGGCATAGGCTTACCATAATAGAAACCCTGCAGCCGATCACATCCTAGATTCTGTAAAAACTGACTCTGCTGCTCGGTTTCCACCCCTTCCGCCACAACCTGTAATCCCAGACTCTGAGCCATAGCCAATATCGCATCAACGAGAGAGGCATCTCCTGCATCATCTGGTAACCCATTGACAAAAGAGCGATCTATTTTCAACACGTCTACCGGGAAACGTTTTAAGTAGCTGAGAGATGAATAGCCAGTACCAAAATCATCTATAGAGAGGCTAATACCAAGATTTTTAAATCCATTCAGCCACTCCATAACCTCGGGGCTATCATCCATCAACAACCCTTCTGTTATCTCCAGAGTTAACCACTCTCCACGTACACCATGCTCTTTCAATATGCTGGATACCACCCAAGGAGAAAACTCTTTGCTCAACTGACGATAGGAAATATTGACCGAAACAGTGAAATCTAATCCATCATCTCGCCACTCCCTAAGCTGTCTACACGCCTCTTCAAACACACAGCTACCTATAGGGATTATCATGCCCCCTTCCTCGGCAATAGGAATAAATTTTTCAGGAGAGATCATTCCATTCTTCGGGTGCTTCCAGCGCAGCAGAGCCTCAACACTGGTTAAGGCGCCAGACTGTGAATCCACAATGGGCTGATAGTAGAGCATTAATTCATCTCGCTGTATGGCTTGTCGTAGATCTTGCTCCAACTCTACCCGCTCTTTAACTTGCTCCTGCATACCGATGGTAAAAAACTGATAGCGATTGCGCCCACCCTCTTTGGCTCGATACATAGCCATATCTGCATTGCGCATCATCTCTTCAGCATTCTCTGTATCTTCAGGATAAATAGTGATGCCAATACTCGCCCCCAAAGATACATTGCGACCACTTATCGAAAACGGCTTTGACATATGATCAATGATCTTATCAGCGATTTGTGCCGCATCATTCACCTCTGCCAGATCATGTACCAGCACCACGAACTCGTCACCACCCAGGCGTGCCACGGTATCAGAGTCGCGAACGCACATCTGGAGACGCTCTCCCACCTCTTGCAAAATCTCATCGCCCATAACATGGCCAAAGGTATCGTTCACCGCCTTGAAGCGATCAAGATCTACAAACAGCAGCCCCAACAACCACTTTTCGCGCCGGGCTGAGATAACTGCCTGGTTCAAGCGATCGAAAAACAGCGAACGATTAGGCAGTCCGGTCAGGGCATCATAGTTGGCCTGACGCCGTATCTGCTCCTCATCCCGTTTACGCTGTGAAATATCAGAGAAGACAGCCACATACTCTTTTACTTTGCCACTCTTCTCATCCCGCATCTCAACAATAGAGATCCATTCTGGATAGATACTTCCATCTTTACGTCGGTTCCAAATCTCTCCAGACCAAAACCCCTTGCGGTTTATTTGCTGCCAAATTGAACGGTAAAACTCTGGCCCATGCCTGCCAGAACTTAAGATTTTTGGATCCTTCCCTACAATCTCTTCTGGCTGATAGCCGGTAATCCGGGAAAAAGCTGGATTAACCGTCATTACCCGGTTGTTGGCATCAGTAACCAAAATACCCTCACTGGCAGTTTCAAAAACTGTGGCGTTCATGCGTAGCTGATCTTCAGCCCGCTTACGTGCAGTGATATCCTCTTTAACCGCAATAAAGTGAGTAATCTCTCCGTTGGCCCCGCGCAACCCAGAGATTGAAGCAGCCTCCCAATAGATAGAGCCGTCTTTGCGCTTATTATGAAATACGCCTCGCCACTCTTGCCCAGACGTTATGGTGTCCCATAGCTCCTTATACTCCTCAGGATCCTTATCCCCCGACTTCAAAATCCTGGGATTTTGACCTATCGCCTCATCAGCAGCATACCCAGACATCTCTTCAAACTTTGGATTCACGTACTCAATTGAGCCATCGGTATCAGTAATAACCACCGATGCTGGACTCTGTTCCAGAGCACGACTTAGTTTACGCAGTTCCTGCTCTGTTTGTTTGGACTCGGTAATATCAACACGGACACAGGCCTTACCACCTTCACTGGTGTTGGCATTGCTTGCCAGATACCAACGACCATCATCCAAATGCTCTATATAACTCTCATCCACGTTCTCTTGTACGAATTCACTGCATTCCTGGCCTTGCTGATGCTCTTCACTGCGCATATGGGCACGACTAGCCTCACGCATCTCCAACAGTGTACTACCGGGACCAATCCCCTTAAGCCAAGGATAGAACTCTATCCATTTGCGGTTAAGCAGTACTAACTTACCTTCAGCATCAAATAGAGCGATGGCCTCATTTACACTCTCAACCGCATCGCTCAACCGATCCCAAGAGCTTTGTGCTGACTGGCGGGCAGAGTCAAGATAACGCAACAACCACCCCAGCAGAGTTAACAGCAGCACGGTTAATATTATTAACCCCATGCTCAACCACTCAGCACTTCTAACCTTGTCACCATGATATTTTCTATAGGCCGAGGTTAGCTCGTTATAACGCTCATTTGACGCAATCCCGAGAAAACGCTGTTTCAACTCTGCCATGAATATGAGGCCTTTTAGATTTTCCCGCATATGGAACAACATATTGTCCAACAACTTTTTATGCTGATGTCCATCAGTACTATCTGCCAACCTATCTAACTCATGCTGAATTATTTTTCCCTCATCTCCACTCTGAAACAGGTTATAGCGATAGAGACTATTTAACAGGTCAACCACTTCATGCTCTAGCTTCCCATCATTCTGATGCACTTCATTCGCTACAGTGGGCAGATATTGCAGGCCATTTCGTAACAGAGCGGATTGAAACTTAATCCGCTCAAGAATAACCAACTTCTGATCTAACGTCTGCAGATATATCTCCAACGCTTTATCGACTGCGGGCTCGGTAAAACTGTAAAAACCGTATTCAGGGTCACGCATCTTTTTGCTGAGTTTACGTATATCATTAGCTGTAATCGCCAGTGAATCGTAATTGGTCAAGAGAAATGAGCTAACCTGTAGAACATCCCTGTCCAAGCGCGCATCCAACTCCTTCAACTGCAGCAGCAACCCAGAGTGCAGGCTGTACTGCTCAACATCAGTTGTACGGAATACCAGGAATAAACCAATAATTACCGCCAAGGCAGGAATAAGAAGATAACGTTTTCTCCGCCAGCTAGACTTCCTCATGGCTTCAGCCTTGGATGTATTCCAACTAGTGAGTGGAGAAAAGCATGAATATCAGAGATATCATCTTGCGGAATATCGCGGCCAAGCTGATATCGCCCCATTACCCGTATGGCCTCCTTCAGGTCAGTTTGGCTGCCATCGTGAAAAAAGTATTTTTGGCGCGCGACAAGGCGCAGGCTGGGGACCTTAAACAGGTGACGATCCGCCTCATCTTTTGTCACATTGAAACGACCCAGATCTGCCTCTACTATCTTTTTGCCTCTGTCAGCAAAGTAGTCCCCCATGGCTCCCATTCGAGCATACATATTTCCACCTACATTCTGCCCCTGATGGCAACTGGAACAGCCATAAGATTTGAAAAGCTGATAGCCCCTTATCTCTTTATCAGTTAGGGCAGATTCATATCCTTGTAGCCAACGATCAAAAGGGGAATCAACAGTAACCAGAGAGCGCTCAAATTCGGCTAAGGCGCTGGCGATATTTTTGGCGTTGAGCCCATCAGGATAGACCTCTTTAAATCGCGCGACCAGTTTTGCGTCCTTCCGCAGCTTAGCCTGTACCTGCTCCCAGCTCGAACCCATTTCGATCGGATTATGTACTGGACCTGCCGCCTGCTCTTCCAGATCAGCGGCCCTACCATCCCAGAATTGAACAAAATTGTATCCAGAGTTATACACCGTAGGAGCCTTTATGGGTCCCACTGCCTTACCAATACCTATGGAGGTGGCACGACTATCGGAACCGTTGGAGGATAGATCATGACAACTGGCACAACTAGTAGAGTTATCCGCAGATAGGCGGTTATCGTGAAAGAGCAGGTCGCCCAGATCCACTTTGCGCGGATCTAGATTTTGCGCTGACGGCAACGGTAGCAACGGCTCGCCAATACGAAAATTTCCTGCCTGAGTTGATTGAGTCAATATCAGAGTGGAGAAAATAACCCAGAGAAACAAAAACTTAAGAAACAAACCGTTACCCCCGCAGTACTGCTTGGTTGTTTGCAACCATTACTCAATTAAATTAGCGGCTAAAGCAGCCATATCTTTAGCCTAAATCAATCTTAATTTATGGGGTTTTACTGTTTTCGCTCTGTTTTTTTTCTATCTCAGAAATTAATTTTTCTAGTTTTTGTTGTGCTGCCGGATCGGCTGCCAGCAAAGGCTCCAGCTTGCGCCAGAGACCCAGAGCTTTTGAGTAATTTCCTTCCTGACTCTCCAACAGGCCACCCATCCACAGGGCCGACTGATCGTCTGGTGCTAGTTTGAGTGCACGCCTGATCAACTCTGCCGGACGCCCCTGCATATTGCCACTGTTGGAGAAGATTATGGCCTCGGCTGCTGAAAGTAAAACCGTTGGCTCGTCCCCTGTGATTTTTAACAGGGTTTCGTAGGCCTCAGCAGCCTGAGGATACTTCTGCATAGCCATATAGGTGCGGCCCAACATAAACCAGCCTTGAGCATCATCCGGCCTCTCTTCTAGGCGTTTTTTCAAGGCTACCACCATCTCTTCAACTGATGGAATCTGGCCAGGCTTTTTAGCACTATGGGAGGTTTGTTGCGCTGCGTCAAACTCCACCATCTCCGGGGAGCCCAGCATCAGGTAGAGATAGATAGCAATTAGAGGAATGACTACAGCAAGAACACCCATGGTCAGCTTGCCTGGGACTGTTGTTACCTGCTCTGGCTCATCTTCCTTTTCCAGGTCCAGCAGCAGGGCTTGCTCCAGTTCCACCTTGGCCTGATCAAACTCTTCCTGGCTGATTCTCTCTGCCTGCAGATCCTGCTCCAGCTCCTGCAGCCGTTCCCGGGCAATAATTACATTCTGCTGGTCGCGATCGGATACAGCCATCTCCCGTTTGCGCAACAAAGCTGGCGCCAGCATGGCCAGAGCAAGCAGGATCATCAGTGCAGCAACTATTATGAAGGTTGTCATTCTCTATTCCAGATCCTTAATTCGGCTTATTATCATCATCGTCATCCAGCAGGCTCTGGGCGCGCTTATGCTCTTCGCTGCTCAGCTCAACCTCGGGTTCTTTGTTACGACGACGGATAAATATAATCAGCGCAACCAACCCAATTCCGAAGATAATGAATGGTCCAGCCCACAGCAGCATAGTGGATGATTTCAATGGCGGACGATAGAGTACAAAATCTCCATAACGCTGTACCATGAAGGTGACAATCTCTTCGTTACTTGACCCTTGCTGAACCATCTCGTAGGTCTGGCGGCGTAGATCCTGAGCCAGCTCTGCATTGGAATCTGCGATATTCTGGCTGACACACACCACACAGCGCAGCTCTGATATTAGAGTATGGTAGCGTGCCTCTTTTTCCGGATCATCAAAGCGGTAGGCCTCAATATTGGCCAACGCTAGCATAGGTAGCAGAAGCACAACTAGAAAAATAACTCTTTTCATTTCTCCTGCTCCAGTTTCTGCAACAAAGGCTTGAGCTCTTCCTGCCAAACCTGTGGAGTAATACCGCCATTATGTTTCCAGCGCACTACCCCCTGCTTATCGATCACGAAGGTCTCGGGGGCTCCGCTCACTCCCCAGTTCATAGCCGTACGGCTCTCTGGATCAAAACCAATAGCAATAAATGGATTGCCCTTCTGCTGTATCAGCTTTTGGGCCTCTTCAGCATCATCACGCCAATCGATGCCAAAGATCTTCACCCCTTCGTGTTCGGCCAGATTCACCAGATAGCCATGTTCACGCCAACACTCAGCACACCAAGTGCCCCAAATATTCATTAACCAAACCTGGCCTAACAGATCCGATGATTTCACCATCTTGGTCTGATCAAACAGATCCGGCAAAACAATCTCTGGTGCAGGCTTATCAATTAAAACCGAGGGGATATTACGTACAAAGTTTGGGTCCTCTTTCATCTTGTACAGACCCAACACAAAGATGGCCATGATGGCCATGAAGATAGCAAACGGGATCAGATAACGCGCCTTCATGAAATTGCCTCAGCTCTCTTGTTTTCTGCATCCTGACGCGCCTTGCGAGCCAGTCTAAAATATCTCTTATCCATTGCTGCCAACAGACCGCCCAAGGACATCAATAGCCCACCCAGCCAGATCCAGCGTACGAAAGGTTTGTGGTAGATGCGTAGACTCCAGGCCCCTTCCGTACCCAAAGGTTCACCCAGGGCCACAAATAGATCTCTGGTGAAGCCAGCATCTATGCCAGCCTCGGTCATAGGCATGCCGCTGCGATAGTTACGTTTTTCTGGGTAGAGGGTGGTCACCAAAGAGCCATCTTTGCTTACATCCACCTCACCACGGTCTGCACTGAAGTTTGGCCCCTCAGCCCTCTCTGCTCCTTTAAACAGGAAGTCATAACCACCCAACTGGTAGCTTTGCCCCTTTTCTATTCGCAGGTCTTTCTCCTGGCTATAGTTCGAGGTAATAACCAAGCCTATAACAAATACCGCAACACCTACGTGTCCAAAGAACATACCCCAGCCAGCACGGTTGATACTCTTTATTGCACCCTGCTCTTTTACCCATAACGCAGAGGTTAAAATCACCCAAATTGACAACACCATACCAATGGCGACACCCCAGCTATAATGGGGCAACACAAAAACTGTAAGCGCAAAACCACCTGCCACACTGAGAACAAGGGGCACTACAAGTTTCCTTGCCAGAGCCATCCCATCCTCTTGTTTCCACCGCGCCAGAGCACCTACTCCCACCAAGGCGGCAAGTGGTGCGGTTAGAGGAATGAATACGCTATTGAAATATGGAGGCCCAACAGAGATCTTGCCTAAACCCATAGCATCCAGCACCAGAGGATAGAGGGTGCCTAGCAGGATGCTGCATGCAGCAACCACCAGCAGCACATTATTCAGCAGCAGACCGGTCTCCCGAGAGAAGAGGCTAAAATGTACTGAACTACGGATCTGGGAAGCACGCCAGGAGTAGAGCAGCAGAGAACCACCAATAACCAGAGAGAGGAACAGTAGAATAAATACGCCACGAGATGGATCGGTGGCAAATGCATGCACCGAACTCAATACGCCGGAACGCACTAGAAATGTTCCCAGCAGACTCAGAGAGAAAGCAAAGATCGCTAGCAGCACAGTCCAGGCCTTAAAGGCCCCGCGCTTCTCGGTTACCGCCAGGGAGTGAATCAGGGCAGTACCCACGAGCCAAGGCATGAACGACGCGTTCTCCACCGGGTCCCAGAACCACCAGCCGCCCCAACCCAGTTCATAGTAGGCCCACCAACTTCCAAGCACTATACCCAGGGTCAGAAACACCCAGGCCACATTGGTCCAGGGCCGCGACCAACGTGCCCAAGCCGCATCCATCCGGCCACTAAGCATGGCTGCAATAGCAAAGGCGAAGGCCACAGAGAAGCCTACATAGCCCATGTAGAGCATTGGCGGGTGAAAGGCCAAACCTGGGTCCTGCAAGAGCGGATTGAGATCACGCCCCTCCAGCGGTGGATTAGGTAGACGTTCAAACGGATTGGAGGTGAATAGCATGAATAGCAAAAAGCCCACGCTAACAATACCCATAACACCGACCACCCGCGCCACCATCACCTCGGGAACACTACGACTAAACAGAGTAACCGCACCGGTCCACAGAGAGAGTGTTAGGGCCCAGAACAGCAGAGAGCCCTCATGGGCACCCCACACTCCACTAATTTGATAGAGAGTAGGCAGAGCGGTGTTGGAGTTGCTTGCCACATAGAGAATGGAGAAGTCGTGGCTGAGGAATCCATAGGTAAGAGCTAGATAGGCAATCAGCATAAATAGTAGTTGCCCCATAGCTGCTGGCTGAGCCAGGGCGACCCACGAAGCCACTCCTCGGTGTGCTCCTAGGATGGGAAATATGGCCTGGGTAACCGCCATGCAGAGCGCCAGAATCAGCGCCAGTTGACCTATTTCTGCTATCACTTGGCGGCCCCTTTGTTCTGCTCTTGAGCCTTACTCACAGACTCTGCCACCTCTGGCGGCATGTAGTTCTCATCATGCTTGGCCAATACCTCTTCTGCAACAAACACCCCCTCTGCATTCAGACGACCCTGAGCTATCACCCCCTGGCCCTCAGCAAACAGATCCGGGAGAATTCCGGTGTATGCCACCTGTACCCTTGGCGTGTTGGGGCCATCAGAAACCTCAAAACGTACGGTAAGCTCCTTGCCTCTCTCCAGAGAGCCCTTTTCTACCAGGCCACCGAGACGAAAAATGTGATTTTTTGGAGCCTTGTCCTGTGCAACATCGCTAGCAGAAAAGTAGTAAGAGAGACTGCTGTCCAGGGCATTGAATACAAGCCAGGCAGCCAAACCCAGGCCGACCATACCAGCTACAAGAAAACCTAAACGCTTATGTCGAGCCTTCATCTACTTCTCTCCAGCATTAATACGAGCCATGCGAGCTATCCGTTTTAGGATATTGCGCCTGCGGCTGCGCAACAAAATCGGTTCTAACGTCATAAATAGTAGGGTCGCGCCGAACGATCCCCATACATACAGGGCGTAACCACCCATATGAAAAAATTCAGCAGCGCTCATTTCACACCCCCTTCCAGCTCAGAAACCCAGGTGGTGTCACGCTCCCGCTCCAGGATAATGCAGCGCACCCGCGCCAGGGCCACCGCGATGGTATAGGCCCAGAACGCCAATGCCACAATCAGCATAGTCCAGAGCATAATTTCACCCATACTTGATCCCTTGCTAACGGTTACGCTCGCCCCCTGATGCAGGGTGTTCCACCACTGAACCGAGTAGTAGATGATGGGTATATTCACCACACCAACCAGGGCCAAAATAGCGCCTGCCCGGTCGGCCCGACGGTGATCATCTATGGCAGACTGCAGGGCAATGAAACCCAGATAGAGAAACAGTAGAATCAGCTCCGAGGTAAGGCGTGCATCCCACACCCACCAGGTACCCCACATGGGCTTGCCCCAGAGGGCGCCAGTCCAGAGGGAGAGAAAGGTGAACATGGCTCCGGTTGGAGCCAGAGCAGATGCCATCATCGCTGATACCCTGGTATTGAACACCAGTCCTAATCCGGCCCAGGCCGCCATCACCACATAGATGAACATGGACATCCAAGAGGCGCCCACATGCACGAATATGATTCTATACCCCTCACCCTGCTTGTAATCAGTTGGAGCCACAAAAAAGCTCATATAGAGACCAACCCCCAGCAGCAATATAGCTGCCCAGGTAAACCATGGGATCATGCGTCCAGCCAATGGGTAGAAGGTGGCGGGAGATGAAAATTTAAACCAGTTTACTATGCGGGAACTCATTCTATATATTTTCTTACAACTTTAGTTAGTTATGATCAGTGGCAGCTACTTAGGTTCCACTACCGGATAAAAAGTAGGTCTACTCCACAGATATCCTCAAAGCGGCGGCAGCCGCAAGAGGCGCAAAAAACAGAGACAATACCAGAATTGCCGTCAACATGGATAGGTGTCCATCTCCACCCAAACCGGAAACCGTAGCTTCCACTGCCCCAGCACCGAATATCAGCACCGGTATAGTAAGTGGCAGCACCAGCAGAGAGACCAATACTCCGCCGCCACGCAGTCCCAGGGTCAGGGCGGCGCCGATAGCTCCGATCAGGCTCAGGGCGGGGGTACCCAATAGCAGGCTGATAACCAGTACCTTGAGCCCATCCATAGAGAGGTCATATTGTATACCCAGTAC
Organism: Sedimenticolaceae bacterium; assembly: GCA_050291725.1. Lineage (GTDB taxonomy): Bacteria > Pseudomonadota > Gammaproteobacteria > Chromatiales > Chromatiaceae > JAAGZL01. Next base: position 92,770 of record JBNKKH010000027.1, on the reverse strand, counting down.
CGGGGCCATCAAAACCAGGGGCACTCCAGTCACCAACCAGTGGGCCGTCACTTTACCCAAAACCAGCAGAGATAGGGGCTGAGGCGTCAACAACATCTGTTCCAGGGCGCCGTCGGCATAATCTATGGCAAACAACCTTTCCAGAGCCAGCATGGAGGCCAGTAGAGCAGCCACCCACACCACACCGGGGGCGATCATACGGAGAGTATCCATCTCTGGGCCTATGCCCAGTGGGAATAGACTTACTACGATAACAAAAAAGAACAGGATGGTAAGAACATCAGAACGGCGGCGCATAGCCAAGATCAGATCCCGTTTTACTATGGTCAGGAAGGTCTTAAACACGCCCCTGCCCCCCTGCGCCCAGCTCCAGCCGTTTCACCTGACCATCCGTGAGCTGCACCTCCTGATGAGTGGTAAGCAGGGCCAGTCCACCACTGTCCACATGGGCCCGAATCACCTCCTGGAGCAGGGCAACAGCATCCCTATCTAGTGCGGTGAAAGGTTCATCCAGAATCCACAGCTTGGCCTTATGGGCCAACAGGCGGGCTAGCGCCACCCGTCGTTTCTGTCCCTGGGACAAAACCTGAGTGGGCAGATCTTCATAACCATGCAGGCCAATACGCACCAGGGAGTCACAAGCCTGCTCCTCTGTCATATTCACTCCATCCAGAGTTGAGAGAATCTGCAGATTCTCCAGGGCGGTCAGATCATCCTTGATACCGTTTTTATGACCTATATATACAACCTCACGGGTGTACTCTTCACTAAGATCGCGGACATTCTCACCATTCCAGAGAATCTCTCCCGAACTGGGATGAAACAGACCACAAATGGCGCGCATAAGGGTGGTTTTGCCACTGCCGTTATGACCATGCAGATAGAGCAACTCCCCCTGCCCCAGGGAAAAGGAGAGATCGGTGAACAATCTGCGGTCACCGCGCACACATTCAAGTTTTGCAACTTCGAGCATTAATAGCCTGTTAACACTTTGTTACTAAATGGAGCCAGATTGTACACATCAGGTGGTATGTTTCCCATAAGATGGGGGGCAGATAGTGCAATATAGGTGCTTTTTTTACTTAATGACTGCTTGTGGTGGCAAAAAGGGGTAAAATCCCGCCAAATTTTCCAGGAACCAGATAAATGCCACAAAGTCATCAGGGTGAAAAGATTGTTCTAGCCAGCAACAATGCGGGGAAGGTGCGAGAGATCAATCAGCTACTGTCTGACCAACAGATCCAGGTAGTGCCACAAAAAGAGTTTGGTATCGGAGATATCGAAGAGACCGGCCTCACCTTTGTCGAAAATGCCATTCTAAAGGCCCGTAACGCCGCCAAAGAGAGCGGCTTGGCCGCCATAGCTGATGACTCTGGACTTGAGGTGGATGCCCTAAAAGGCGCCCCCGGCATCTACTCTGCCCGCTTTGCTGGGAGCGACTGTAACGACCAGGATAACAACATAAAACTGCTTGAATCTCTGAAAGATATACCAGAGCAAAAGCGTACAGCCCGCTTTCAGTGCGTCATGATCTACCTGCGCCACGAAGAGGACCCTACCCCAATAATCTGCCAGGGCACCTGGGAAGGCAGAATCCTACAAACCCCCAGCGGAGAAAACGGCTTCGGCTACGATCCGCTATTCTTCGTGCCGGAACGGAACTGCTCATCTGCAGAACTACCTGCGGCAACCAAGAACCAACTGAGCCATAGAGGTCAGGCCCTGCGCAAACTGCTTGCAGCACTTTCATAACATCCAACCCTAACCTAGCAGACATACCACTGTAACAGTGTGGGAATAGCATGGTTGCTCATTAATCTGGAGCAACCCGATATGGATAACAACAAAACCCAGGACACCCATGTCCTCTCCTTCGTACTCAGCCCAAGTTTTTATAGCCTGATGGTGCGAGTGATGATTGGGCTATTGATGATAGGGCTAAGCCTTTGGCTGTTGACCGGCATGGTCAGCATGATGAAGCATCTATGGCTAGCGGTCACCGGAGAGTGGAGCCATGAGGCAGAAAAGGTCATCATAGATGTGGTGATTATCCTGGCCATGCTGGAACTGGTTCGCACTTTGCAATCTTATCTGGAACTGGGACGAGTAAAGGTAACCTTGATTCTGGATGCCGCCCTGGTAGTTCTGATTGGTGAACTGATCAGCCTGTGGTATCGGGATTACACCGCTACAGAGGTAATCCTCAGCATGGGGGTAATCACCATGCTCACCCTTCTCCGCATTATCACGGTTAAGTTCTCACCTGAACTCTGCAATGAAGATTAAGAAAATGAGAACAGGCCCACATAACAAAATATTCACTCTATTGTCATATCAGTGCAACAGTTGAAAACCACAATTTATGTTCAATAATTACCATAAGGAGAAGTAAGGATATGACCATAGAGAAAAGGTTTCATCGAAGGATTGATATAGATGCAGATGTGGATATCCACATTATCCATCGTGACCGCCATCTGATGGCGAAAGCCAGGAATGTCGCCCCATACGGAATACTGCTGAGCACGGAGAAGCTATCGGTGCCAACCGGCATGCTGCTAGAGCTTTCTATCGATATAGATGGCTATTCAGGCACAGTACCGGGCCTGGTTATCTGGTCCGGACAACAGAAGATTGGGCTTATGTTTCCACAAATACAGCCCGCCCTGTTTACTGCAGCAGAAACCATTGCGGCAAAATACCCACCGAAAAACAAACAGTTAAACAAAAGCAGGCTAGCATCCCATAATGTCGCAGCTAAACACATTCTGTTCCAACCTGAGCCACACAACCTAGCCTAGATAGCTGTTTCCTGAGACAACTAACCTACGTTTGTGAGTGGGCACATGCCTACAGCATGCATCTATGTCGACGAACTCCGTCCTGACCTACCACCAGAGGTACTACCCAGCCCCGGCGGATACCTCATTGGCCACCGCCTGCAAATCTTCATGCCGCACATCAACTCCCTTGACCAGGAACACCACATAACCGGCTATATTCTTGGCATGGCCGCCCATCCTTTCCATCGCGCGCAGACCCAGCACAGTCTCTACCACATGCCCTACGCTGCTTGAGTCTTCCATAATGAATGTGGAGAGATTCCTGAGAGCAGCCTTAAAATCATCCTCTAACTCCAGATCTGTCTTTATTACCTCAAGGGCAAGCCCCAAATCTTGGCCATCAAAAGCCTGTATGGATTTTTTCAACATATCGTGCACTACATCTACCATCTTCATGAGATCGTGAATTATCTGTACATTTGGAGCACTCTGTTTATCGGTATAGAAATAGAGCGTGAGCTTGGCAATTTTTCTGGCTTCATCCCCGACTCGTTCCAGATCAGTAACAATATTGCCTACGGTAAGAATCTCTCTGAGATCCCGCGCCACTGGCTGACGCTTGGCAATTAGGTGGACAATTTCATCGCTGGCCTGAATATCCAGATCATTTACCTCCGCATCCTTCTCAATAACCGCCTTAGCCAGCTCCAGATCCTCTTTCTCCAGAGACAATGCCGCGTTGATCAGTTGATTTCTAACCAGATCTGCAATTTTCAATACCAGGCTATGCAGATGATTCATCTCAAAGTTATAGCGCTGCACGGTATGTCCCTCTGTCATCATATTCATTTACTTAGTTCCCGCTGTTTAGCCGAAGCGGCCGGTAATGTAATCTTCAGTCAATGGATGCTTCGGGTTGGTAAACACTTGATCAGTTTCACCCACCTCAATAAGATCCCCCAGGTGAAAGTATGCCGTGCGCTGCGATACTCGCGCCGCCTGCTGCATGGAGTGGGTAACAATGGCAATGGTATACTGTTCACGCAACTCATCAATTAGTTCTTCAATCTTTGCAGTAGCTATGGGATCCAGTGCCGAACAGGGTTCATCCATGAGAATAATCTCAGGATTGACTGCAATAGCGCGCGCGATACAGAGGCGTTGTTGCTGACCACCAGAAAGACCAGTTCCTGGTTGATCTAGCCTATCTTTAACTTCACCCCATAGTCCCGCTTTGGTCAGTGAAGTTTCTACAATCTGGTCAAGCTCACCCTTATCGGTTGCAATTCCATGGATACGCGGCCCATAAGCAACATTGTCATAGATAGATTTTGGGAATGGATTTGGTTTCTGAAATACCATACCAATACACGATCTTAGGGATACAACATCCAGCTCCGGATCATAAATATCATTTCCATCCAGCTTGATCTCACCGGTCACTCTACAACCATCAATTGTGTCATTCATGCGATTTATACAGCGCAGAAAAGTTGACTTACCACAACCGGATGGACCGATCATAGATATCACCTCTCTTTTACCAATATCCAGAGTTACACTTTTAATCGCCTGTTTCTCTCCATAAAAAACATTTACCTCTCTACAGGTCATACGCGGATTATCTACAAACACTTCACCCACAGTGCTTCTATCATCACGCGAAATAGCTTCTTGCTGTTCAGTTTCTGTCTGACCAGCAACTGGCATATTTATAGTGGAACTATCTGCAGTATCAACAACGTATTCCATAACTCATTTCCTCAAATTTAGCACTGGACGCTTACCAGCGTCGCTCAAATTTTTTCCTCAAATATACCGCCAGGGCATTCATTGAGATAAGAAAGGCCAGCAGCAACATAATGGCTGCTGATGTTCGCTCTACAAATGCCCGCTCCGGGCTATCAGCCCATAGATATATCTGCACCGGCATCACCGTTGATGGATCAGTTACTGCTGTTGGAATATCTACAATAAAGGCCACCATGCCGATCATAAGCAGTGGAGCTGTCTCGCCTAAGGCCTGGGCCATACCGATAATGGTACCGGTTAGCATTCCGGGCATCGCTAGGGGCAAGACATGATGAAACACCATCTGCATCTTGGAGGCACCCAGACCCAAAGCCGCTTCCCGAATAGATGGCGGAACCGATTTCAAAGCAGCACGGGATGCAATAATAATGGTCGGCAGAGTCATCAGGGTAAGCACCAGACCACCCACCAGAGGAGCAGATCTAGGCATGCCAAAGAAGTTTATGAAGACCGCAAGGCCAAGCAGTCCAAACACAATGGATGGCACCGCGGCTAAGTTATTAATATTCACCTCAATCATGTCGGTCCAGCGATTAACTGGGGCAAACTCTTCCAAATATACTGCGGCAGCCACGCCTATTGGAAAAGAGAGCAAAAGAGTAACTGCTAAAGTAAACATGGAACCAACTGCAGCACCCCAGATACCGGCAAGTTCAGGCTCACGTGAATCACCAGCGGTAAAGAAGGTTGTATTAAAACTTGACCTTATTCTATTTTGTTCAGATAACTTATCTACCCACGCAATCTGTTTATCATCGATACGTCTCTCCGACTCAGCAGCGTGGCGATTAATATGCCCTTTCTGCAACATATCTATGTCATCATCGGCCGGAACCCACAGACGTATAGTGCTATCTATCAAATCGGGGTTAGCCATAACCATATCGCGCAATTGAAATGCAGCGCCACTGCTGACCATGCCGTACAGTTTCAGCTTATCCCGGCGTGCGGTAACCTCAGGGAACATCTCCCGCAGAGTTTTCTTTATAATCCCACCATAATTTGCGGCCGATAGCACCTCAGGACTGCGGAGATTGGTTGGATCAACATCTTCATGATCAATACGAATTTCCAGCTGAATCTCAGTCTGCCAGAAAGCACTGTATCCCTTACTGACAATACTAACCATAAGCAGCGATATAAACACCATGCCGGCAATAACTGCGCCAAATCCAATGCGCCTAAACCTACGCTCCCGGGCATATCTTTTTGCCAAACCAGCACGCACCTTATCCATGCTGCTCATGGTTTGCCCACTGTTTTCTATTTCAGAATATTTATTATTCATATTGCTCACGATATTTGCGCACTACATAGAGAGCGATAACATTTAGCACCAGAGTGGTGAGAAACAGCATTAGACCCAGGGCAAATGCTGCCAAGGTTTTGGGGCTATCAAACTCTTGATCACCAACCAATAGAGTTACAATCTGTACTGTAACTGTAGTAACAGCCTGTAGCGGATTGGCTGTAAGATTGGCAGAGAGCCCAGCGGCCATCACCACAATCATGGTCTCACCAATGGCACGGGAAACCGCAAGTAAGACACCGCCGACAATACCTGGCAACGCTGCTGGAATAATTACCTGTTTTATTGTTTCGGACTTAGTAGCGCCCAGGCCGTAAGAGCCATCACGCATCGCCTGGGGTACAGCATTGATTACATCATCTGACAGGGATGAGACAAAAGGGATAATCATAATCCCCATAACAACGCCCGCAGCCAAGGCCGATTCCGAAGACACATTCAATCCCAGCAGGGTTCCGCTATCACGAATGAAAGGAGCTACGGTTAAGGCGGCAAAAAAGCCGTAAACAACCGTTGGAATACCGGCAAGTATCTCTAGGATAGGCTTAGCCAAGGCCCTGAGTTTTTTACCTGCGTACTCTGACAGATAGATAGCTGACATTAATCCGACTGGAACCGCAACTAGCATGGCGATAAACGAAATCAGCATGGTACCGGCAAACAGAGGAATAGCACCAAAGGCCCCTGACGACCCTACCTGATCGGAACGTATCGCCATCTGCGGGCTCCACTCCAGGCCAAATACAAATTCACTGATCGGAACTGCATCGAAGAAACGCATGGACTCAAAAAGTACAGAGAGCACAATCCCGATGGTGGTAAAAATGGCAATTGTGGAGCTGGTAACCAAAAAGAATTTAATAACCGCCTCTACCGAGTTACGAGCACGCTTTTTTTGTTGAATTGAGTTCCAGGCATACAGTGCACCCGCAATTGCCAAGGCAAGCACAACCACAGCCAAGGCTGCATGACTTATATTAATTAAATGTTGATAGTGATCTGCAGCGGCACGGATTGTTCCATCCACCTCTCCAGACACAATATTGCCAGATACCAAATTCTTTATGTCATTTACCACCAGAGTTAAATAGTCTGGTGAAATATTACGAACCTCTGCTGGCAACCCGGAAACAACCAAGTCTTGTATAAAAACCGTCTCCAGCGCTAACCATAGACACAAAATTATAAAAGCAGGAATACCACACCATATAGCGGCATAGTAACCGTAGTAGGCTGGAAGAGAGTGCAGATTACTGAGTTTCCCATTTGCGACCACAATTGAACGTTTACGGCCAAACCAGAAACTAACTGCGCTAAATAGTACTAAGCAAACTAATAGTGAAGTTGGGGTCATTTGTAAAAATCAGAATATAGATATTTTTATGGGAAAGTGGCGATCGACAACTCCATTTGTCGACCACCTCATAGTGCTTCTTACATCTTCAGATTAGCTGCGGTCTTTGCATCTTCAGTGTACTTAGCACGCTCTGCCTTAGGCATTGGGATAAGACCCTTATCTACCAGGTAACCCTCATCGCCCCATGCCTGATCGCTGGTAAAAGCAGATACATACTCTTTAATGCCAGGCACTTTGCCAATGTGAGCAATCTTTACATAGAAAAACAGAGGACGGGACACTGGATACTTGCCAGAAGCAATAGCATCGAACTCAGGAGCTACGCCGTCTATGGTGGCACCCTGTACCTTGTCCGCATTCTGATCCAGGAAGCTGAAACCGAAGATACCCAGAGCATTAGAATTAGCTTCCAGCTTCTGCACGATCAGGTTGTCGTTCTCGCCAGCTTCGATGTAGGCACCATCTTCGCGTACGGTGTAAGCAACCTTCTTGAATACGTTCTTGCCTTTTTTGTCGTAAGCTTCCATTGGAATACCAAGCTTCTGCATCAGGGGCTTAACTTCTGCTTCACCCTTAGCTCCACGCAGTGCTTTCAGATCGTCAAACTTCTTGGCGCCACCGCCCATAGCCAGCTCAGCAAAAGCATCACGGGTTCCGGATGTTGGCGGAGGACCAAGAACCTCAATCTTGCTATCAGGTAGAGATGCATTTACACACTTCCAGGTGGTGCATGGATTAGGAATAAGTTTGCCGTCTTTACCCGGTACATCTTTAGCCAGGGCCAAAAATAGATCCTTACGGGTCAAATTAAACTGTTTACTATTCTTAGAGTTAGCAACGGCGATACCGTCGTAGCCGATCTTGACTTCCAGAATTGCGTTCACCCCATTCTTCTGGCACTTCTCGTACTCAGATTTTTTGATACGACGCGAAGCATTGGTAATATCTGGATGTTCTACGCCAACGCCAGCACAGAACAACTTCATACCACCACCAGATCCGGTTGACTCAATTTTAGGAGTCTTGAACTCTGTGGTTTTACCGAACTTTTCCGCAACTACGGTTGCAAATGGGTATACGGTAGAAGAACCTACGATGTTGATGTGATCCCTTGATGCTGCAAAGCTTGCAGTCGAAAAACTGACAGCAATTGCGGCCAAAACTAACTGTTTTCTGTTCACTGTTTTCTCCAGTCATGATTGATAACTGAAGCAATTATGGAAGGGGTTTATGACAGGATTGTGATTGTAATGTTACAGTTTTGTTTCATATACAAGAAACAAAGCCCACGTATTTAATCAAGTATACTGAGCTTGAGGGAAACAACACATAAAGGTACTTCCCTTACCCAATTCACTATCTATCTGCAGTTCACTTCCATGCCTAAGTAACACATGCTTCACAATGGCGAGCCCCAGGCCGGTACCACCGCTACCACGGGAACGCCCCACATCAACCCGGTAAAAGCGCTCTGTGAGGCGTGGAATATGCTCTTTATCAATCCCAATACCGCTATCTGTCACAGAGAAACATGGGCACTCCTTCTCATGCCACCAACGGATGTGGATCGCTCCACCTTTTGGGGTGTATCTAACCGCATTTGAGACCAGATTAGAGAAAGCACTATCAATCTCTGAGAAGACACCAACAAAGGAGGTGTCCCCTTCTATCTCAAGCGTTATGTTATGTTTTTTACTTCCGCTCAGGGTAATCGCCTCATCCCTCATAGCGCTCAATAGTGGCCGCACATCAAACCGCTCCAAAGTACGCTTATCTTTCTCAGACTCAAGCCGGGAGATAAGCAGCAGATCCTCAACAATACGCTGCATACGGGCAGACTGTTGATACATCTGTTCAATAATCTGTCGCCACTGTCCAAGCCCCTCATCCTGACTATGAATCATGCTCTCAAGATAGCCATGGACTACGGTAAGGGGGGTACGCATTTCATGGGAGACATTGGCTACAAAATCGCTGCGGATGGTCTCCAGATGGGCTAGTCGTGTAATGTCCCTGGCCTGTAACAACAGCTTGCCATTACCGAAGGGAACCATACGCACCTCTAGGGTAGTGCCGTCATCTACTGGCCCAGGTATTTGGATGGGCTGGGTATAGTCACCAGCGCCCAGGTAGGCATGAAATACCGGGTCCTTCAGTAGCTTGCGGATATGTTTTCCGCGGCACTTACCACGATTAAATCCAAGATTCTCGTCAGCCTTTTCATTCCACCACTGTACCGCCTGATCGCTATCCAATACTACTGTGGCATCAGGCAATGCAGTGGTCGACTCCCTGAATTCAGAGAGAATCTTGCTAATCTTTCTTTTACGCTTCCTATGCTTTTGTCTGAGCTGAGATAGCTCTTTTTCGTATCTGTTTTCACCCATACTAGGGCCTGTGTACACCGATTTGATTATCGGCATTGTGTCTAAATACGGACCAATCAAGGCGCGCTGAGTGCAGTTTGGTCATTCCAAATAAACGATGCGCAACACCGAGTGGTCCGTATTTGGCCGCAACCCGTAGGGCTGAAGCTATTTTTCCACACAGCTGCGTTGTCACTCGCTCATTTAGAGTCACTAAACTTCTCTCCTTCCGCCTTGCTGGACAAAAAAATAGCTCCAGCGACGGCAATCAAATCGGTGTACACAGGCCCTTACTCAGAAAAACGGTACCCTGCACCACGCACCGTTTGGATCTTACTATCTAGCGCATAGGGTTCCAGCGCCATACGTAATCTTCTAATGTGCACATCAATCGTCCGCTCTTCGATAAACACATTGGTGCCCCAAACACGATCCAGCAATCGAGATCGACTGTATACCTTGTCTGGATGGGTCATAAAAAAGTGCAGCAGCTTAAATTCTGTAGGCCCGAGAGATATCTCTTTATCGCCAAACTCTACTCGGTGTGATGCCGGATTCAGACTCAACTCTCCGCTCTCTATGACCTCTTCTGTAACATCAGGTGAAACCCGGCGTAGAATAACCTTTATCCTCGCCATCAACTCTCTGGGAGAGAAAGGCTTAGTAACATAATCCTCAACCCCGGATTCCAAACCACGTACTTTGTCATCCTCTTCGCCGCGCGCAGTTAGCATTATTACCGGTATCTCGCGGGTTAGATCGCTGCCTTTCAGCTCTCGGGTCAGTTCGATACCGCTTATCTCTGGCAGCATCCAATCCATCAGGATCAAATCAGGTGGTGTTTCTGCAACCCGACGCCTAGCCTCCACCGCATCTTTTGCCCCAAAACAGTCATAATCAGCCTTATTCAGAGAAAAGCAGATCATGTCCCGGACAGGAGCTTCATCTTCCACCACTAATATCTTTGCTGCCATCGATTAAAACACCATATCTATGATTACCATTCACCACCCAGCAACAACGCTGGGAGTGCCATTTGCTGGATATAAAAACAGATGAGTGTTACAGGTTTATGACAACTAACGAATTTTTCTTAATATGAAGGCCTAAAATGTTACATTCTGTAATTTTTAGGACTATTTCTGGCATTAGGTTTGTGCTGCGCGCAGCACTCTATCTAGGTGATTAGCGAATTTCATCCGATCACTTGAATTCAAAGGTGGTGGCCCTCCAGTTTGAATACCACTACCTCTAAGCGTATCCATGAAATCGCGCATATTCAGTTTCTGCTTAATATTCTCTGAAGAGAACATCTCTCCTCTTGGGCTCAAGGCATAGCCCTGCTTGGTAATTACTTCATCAGCCAACGGAATATCGCTGGTAATGACTAGATCACCAGGATTCATTCGCATTACTATTTCGTTATCTGCCACATCGAACCCAGGTTTCACCTGAACCGTAGCGATATATTTTGAGGGAGGGGTTTTTACAAACTGATTCGCTACGAAAGTAACAGATATTTTTTCACGCTCTGCAGCCCGAAAAAGTATCTCTTTTATCACCCCGGGACAGGCGTCTGCATCTACCCAAATATTCATGTTAATTGCCATTGCAATCAGAAAATTGTTTGACCAGCAACAGCAGTCTAGAAGAACTAATCGGGGTTATGCTACCGAAGAGATTATTTAAGACAGTCCGGTCGCAGCTAAAGCTTAAACCCGGACTGTCTCTGAAAGTTTCTACCAGCTGAACAACACCCACTGCGGAACAGAAATGTTGTGAATATCGTTAACTCTCGCATCCAGCTGGCCATCGCCATCTGAATCGATAAAATAGTATGCGGGTCCAGCCTCTGGTATCACCTTCACCATATACACCTGACCATTAACACTGTACTTTTTTACAGTTCCTTTATCAGTCTCTCTGATGGTTACTTCAGGCTCTAGCACCTGTCCACTCTGAACCTGTGGTGGCAATTTGGGTGATCCAGGCAGGGGCTGCAGATCACTCTCTTCCGCCATAACATGCATTGGGAGTGCAATAAGCAGAAATGTGGCAAGCAAGATTTTCTTCATAATGATTCCTTTGTTCTCTTTGCATTTTGCCTGGAATATCGTGCAATCATGACCAGACGCAATCGCCTTATTATATATATACCTGTATCTTATTACAGCTCCAGAAGAATTTCCTTCTCCTTTGCGGATGGCTCGAAGCCCCTAGCCTCATAATGGGCGAAGATGGCATCCACCACTTCCGCTGGCTCTTCACATATAGTTATCAAATCCAGATCTTCTGGACTAATGGTTCCCTCTGCGCACAGGGTATCCTTAAACCAGTCTAGTAGTCCGCTCCAGAACTCACTGTTCACCAGGATAATAGGGATACGCCTGGATTTCTCAGTTTGCACCAGAGTCAATATCTCAGCTAGCTCATCTAAGGTACCGAACCCCCCTGGAAGCACCACATAGGCCGAGGCATATTTTACAAACATCACCTTGCGTGAGAAAAAGTGACGAAATGTGAGAGAAACATCCTGGTATTCGTTACCAGACTGCTCATGGGGAAGCTGGATATTCAACCCGATGCTCTGGGATTTACCCATAAAGCCACCTTTGTTTACGGCCTCCATTATCCCTGGCCCACCCCCGCTGACAACAGCAAAACCGCTATCTGACAACAAACGGGCTATCTCCTCTGCTTTCTGATAATTGGGGTGGTCTCTACTAGTTCGGGCTGAACCGAATATACTGATCGATGGCCAGATTGGAGCCAAACGCTCAAACCCCTCAACAAATTCAGCCATAATCTGGAATATTCTCCAGGATTCACGAGTGAGATGGCCGTTTTGTCTAATCTGATCGGTTGATCTTCTGTTGTTCTGATTATTCATACCTTAGTTTTCTCAAAATTAAATCAACCACTTAACCCCATGTAGGATCCCACTCCAGTGGGCGATTAATCATACACACTTTTTTCGCACGAAGAAGCGCTCTTCTATAAATTATGGCAAAAGGTCCTTTCAGTTACCATTTACCTGGAACAATATATGTTGATAGTTACAGAACTATCGGCATAATACATCGCCTTTTAGCCATCAATAGAACCAACCCTGAATGCCTGCACTTAACCCCAGACAACAAGAAGCCGTCCACTATCTCGACGGCCCTCTTCTGGTCCTGGCGGGCGCCGGCTCTGGCAAAACCAGAGTAATCACGGAGAAAATAGTTCATTTGATAAAAAAGTGTGCACTAGAGCCGCGCCAGATAACTGCCGTAACATTCACCAACAAGGCAGCCAGGGAGATGCGCTCCCGCGTAGGCAGGATGCTGAAAAGTAAAGAGATAAAAGGCATAAATATCTCCACCTTCCACACTCTGGGTCTAAATATAATCCGGCGCGAGATCAAAACTCTTGGCTACAAACCGGGGTTTAGCATATTTGATGATCAGGATACGGAAAACCTGCTAAAGGAGTTACTGCGCCAAGACAATATAGATGAGAGCCTACTGTCTGCTCTGCGCTGGCGCATCTCCGATTGGAAAAACTCCATGCTCAACCCAGAGCAGGCCTTGGAGCAGGCAGAAGACAACATGGACCAGCGCGGCGCTCTGCTTTATGGGCTTTACCAACGCAGCTTGCGCGCATACAACGCAGTAGACTTTGATGATCTGATACTACTGCCAACTCAGCTATTTCAGAATCATCCTGACGTCCTGGATCGCTGGCAAAATCGTATCCGCTACTTGTTGGTTGATGAGTACCAAGATACCAACAGCTGTCAGTATCAACTGGTAAAACAGCTGGTAGGGGTACGTCAGGCTCTAACCGTTGTGGGGGATGATGACCAATCCATCTACGCCTGGCGCGGAGCCAGACCTGAGAATCTGGCTAAACTGAAGGATGATTTCCCCCGCCTCAAGGTAATCAAGCTGGAGCAGAACTACAGATCTAGCGGTCGTATCCTACGCTCAGCCAACCAACTCATTTCCAACAACCCCCATGTATTTGAGAAAAAGCTCTGGAGCGAATTGGGTCCGGGAGATCCAATCAGGTTCATTCAGTGCAAAAACGAACCGCACGAAACAGAAACCGTGGTTTCTGAGATCATGGGGAAAACCCTAAAAGGTGAGGCAAAATATGGAGATTTCGCCATCCTCTATCGTGGAAACCACCAAGCCCGGGTATTTGAAACCGCTCTACGCCATCATCAGATTCCATATTTCCTAAGCGGCGGCACGTCATTTTTCAGTCGTACCGAAATCAAAGACGTAATGGGCTATCTGCGGCTACTAGCCAATCCAGATGATGATGCAGCCTTCCTGCGCATCATAAACACCCCGAGACGGGAGATCGGTCCCACTACCCTGGAAAAGCTAGGTAACTACGCCACGGGACGCAACATAGGCCTACTGGAGGCCTGTGATGAAATGGGCTTGCAACAATCCCTTAAAGGAAAGCCCCTGGAGCGAGTACAAGAGTTCTCCCGCTGGATTGGAGAGTTTCAGAGACGGGCAGAAAATGACCACCCAGTGGAAACTGCACGTCAACTTCTTAAAGATATAGATTACGAAGATTGGCTATATGAAAAAAGCTCTAGCGATAGCGTGGCAGAGTATCGCTGGGATAACGTAAATGAACTGGTGAAGTGGATAGAGAACCTGCATCGTAGCGATCACGCAGGAGAGAGTCTCGCAGAAATCATTACCCACCTGGCCCTGCAAGATATGTTGGAACAACAGGATGAAGATGAGGGCGGTGATCGGGTACACATGATGACCCTGCACGCAGCCAAAGGCCTGGAGTTTCCCCGCGTATTCCTAGTTGGTATGGAAGAGGAGCTACTTCCCCACCGCAGCAGCATTGAAGAGGACAATATCGAAGAGGAGCGCCGTCTGGCCTACGTGGGAATCACCAGGGCTCAGCGTAGCCTTACCATGACCATGGCCAGCAAACGCAAAAGGTTCGGTGAGGTTATAGAGTGCACCCCTAGCCGCTTTCTAGAAGAGTTGCCCCAGGAAGATCTAAAAATGGAGGGAGGTAAACATCAACTATCCCCAGAAGAAAAGCAGGAACGCGGGACATCCCATCTCGCCAGCATGAGATCTCTCCTAAGTTAACAAGCACAAAAAAGGCAGGACCAGTGGCCCTGCCTTTTTGAATCAATATGGGCAACCCTTACTGGGAAAGCACCCACTCGACTAAAGTCTTAATATCTTCGTCGCTAACGGCAGCATTAGGAGGCATAGGGATCTGGCCCCAAACACCAACACCACCGGCCTTAACCTTCTTGACCAGAGTATCTAAGGCGGCGGCATCACCCTTGTACTTGGCAGCTACATCTTTATATGCAGGTCCAACCACCTTGGTGTCAATCTGATGACAAGCCATACAGCCTTTTGATGTTGCCAGGGCGGCAGGATCACCAGCAGCAGTAGCCGGAAGGTTATTAACCGCCTCTGCCGCAGCAGTTTCGGTAGCCTCAGGCGCAGCTGCTTCGGCCTTAGGGGCAGCCTGTTCTGCTACAGTAGCATCAGCCTGACCAGCAACAGCTACCTGACCTATCGGCTTAATGCGCTCTATTACATCTGCACGATCCTCAGCAGCAGAAACCGGATTGGCAACAACCAAAGCAACAGCCATTACAGCTGAAAAACTCTTAATACTGGAAACAATTTTAAAACCCACAGCCTTTACCTCCATCATAGGAATATCTTTACAATAATCGCGACAGTATAGCCACAGCCTAATAAAATATCGAGCAAGATCAAAGGATTCCACCTAAAATCACTCCTTTAATTACTACAATACTCGTTAAATTCCTTACTTTTTTAGTGGACGATTATTACCGCGACGTCAGACAAACAATCTCCCATACAAATTCAAGTAGCATGCAGTTGGATATATATGGGTTAGAAATGTATCATTAGCCCCCGTTAGAGAAGTTGTTACCAAACCTAAATACGCGCCTGTAGCTCAGCTGGGTGAGGGCGTTAAAAAAAGGTCCAGTGGACCTTTTTTAGCCCGAACGCCCACGAGCCAGCGAGTGGGCCGGGGAAGCGGCGAAGCCGCGTGAGTGTCGCCCAGCAGCCTGAAAGGCTGCTTGATATCCGCACACTCGATAAGAAGTAACGATTAGTTTAGCGCCTGTAGCTCAGCTGGATAGAGTGTCGCCCTCCGAAGGCGAAGGTCACAGGTTCGACTCCTGTCAGGCGCGCCACTATATACAATAAAAGCTATCCAGCATTTGCCTGGCTATCATTCCTTACCCATCAATATACACCTGCTTTTAGCGCTTTTTCCGCACATAAATACCACAGCATCTGCAAGTTAATTCCAATAAAAACAAATAGTTGCAAAGCAAGTTATAGCATTGTGACATATGTCACTTTTTTTAGAATTAATTATCCACAGCTTTGATCCGCATCTCATCACCAACCTTTCTAGCTTGCTAGATCCTCATTGATAAACAAATCTGTGAATAACAACAATAATAATTCCGCAAACTAAAGAGAGAGAGGAGATGTTATGCACTATTTAACCAAACGACTAATGTCGTTAATTACACTCAGCATTATCTCAATAACACCAGTTGCTTTAGCTGAAGACATGACTGTCAATCGCTTGCTCGCTTCACAGTGCGCACAATGTCATGGATCTTATGGCTATGCAGTAGGAGATATTGATTCACTTGCTGGAGAGAGTACCAACGAAATCATAGAAGAGCTTATGGAGATGCAAAATGAAGGCAGTCCTGATGACATCATGGACCACCAAGCCCTTGGGTATACCGAAGATCAAATTCGTCGCATAGCCACCTACTACAACACGATTCCGGAATCTGCTGGATCGGGCTCTGATTCTGATTCTGATTCTGATTCTGATTCTGATTCTGATTCTGATTCTGATTCTGAACATGATCACGAGGGCAAAGAGAATAAAAAGGAAAGAAAGAATAAAAAAGAAAGAAAGGAACGAAAGGAGAAAAAGGAAAGAAAGAAAAGAAAGGATAAAGAGGAAGAAAAGGATGATTGAGACAAACACTAGCCTCAGTCAATACCAATCTAAATCTAATCCAAAGTGGAGATTAAATTCATGAGAATCAATCGTAGACATTTTATTCAGGCAGCTGGCACAGGCCTCGCCATGACAGGTTTCCCCAGCATTATCAGCGCAGCAGCTAGACCCCACATTCTGGTTATAGGCGGTGGATTTGCTGGAGCCACCGTGGCCAAATACCTTAGCCTCTGGAGTGATTTCAAGGTTGACGTATCTATGGTAGATCCTAACCCGGATCACGTATCATGCGTACTAAGCAACTTAGTACTCAATGAAAATATAGCCTTAGATGAACTAAGAATGCCTTACGCTAAACTGCAATCTAAATATCGTGTTAATGTTATCCGCGACAAAGCGGAAGAGATACAAGGCACAAAAGTTCGTCTTGCCAACAATGGATGGGGCACCTATGACAGAGTAGTAGTAGCCACCGGTATTGGCTTTGTACAACCTAGTGGATTGGATATAAGTAAAACCCCCCATGCCTGGATTGCTGGAGAACAAACTACCATGCTGGCAAACCAGATTAACGGAATGAAGTCCAACTCAACCTTTGTAATGACAGTTCCAAAGTCACCTTACCGCTGCCCACCAGGGCCTTATGAGCGTGCCTGCTTAGTTGCTAACCATATGCATAACATGGGGGTTACTTCTGTAGATAAACCTAGTGTCATAGTGCTAGATGCAAACCCAGGTATTCAGGCGGAGAAAGAGACATTTTCACGCGCATTCAATGAGCTCTATGGCAATATTCTTCAATATATACCTGATGTTGAAGTGCTCGATGTCAATTCAGTAACCGGGAGCATTAATACCAGCGCCGGACAGTTCCAAGCTGATGTATTAAATGTCATCCCTGATAATCAAGCCACCAAGTTTGTTTATGATTCAGGGTTAACTAATAGCGAAAACTGGGCACCGGTTGACCCCACAACCTACGAATCTACTGTTTATGGATTCGAAGGAGTGCATATTATTGGCGACTCTCAAAACACCAACCAACCCAAATCTGCCCATATGGCCAATGCCCAGGCCAAGATATGCGCAGATGCAATTGTACGCTCAATTTCAGGACTCCCTACTGACTCGGCCGAGCGTCTCGCAAACATAACTACTAACTCCGCCTGCTACAGTCCGATAACAAGCAATCAAGCTTCATGGTTAACAGCGAATTTTGCCTATAACCAGGACTATGATCAGATGCAACTAACCCATATAGGGGAAGCAGAAAAATGGAGTAAAGAAAGTTACAAGGAGATGTTCACATGGGCCAATAACCTGTTTGCCGACTGTTTCGGATAATAGGTTCAACCCAAAGAGAAAAGGCCATCCCATATGGGATGGCCTTTCAACAACAAGTAACTACATACTCTATCAACCGCACCTTTAAGCTATATCGGGGCCAAATATATCAGTCGGCCACTTGACCAATTTTATAGGGATAAAGAACCCTCTCCATCCGCTGGAAAAAATCACCTCTTTCGAATGGCTTCTCCATGTAGTCGCTGGCTCCTATTTTTCCCGCCCAGAACTGTTCTACTGCCTGTTTGTTACCGCTGATGATTATGATAGGAATATTCTGAGTTTCGTTTTTCTTTCTCAGCATTCTAGTTGCCTGGAAGCCATTGATACCGGGCATAACCACATCCATAAATATTAGATCGGGATTATGCTCCAGTGCCATCTCTACTCCCTCACGCCCATTCGAGGCCTCAACCACTTTGTATCCAGACTCCCAGAGCATTTTCGAAACTACGAAACGTATAGTAGAGGAGTCATCAACCACAAGCACACTCGTCCCTGTCGGCGGAACTACACGCCTACCCCTGCGCCGCTCAACGCGCTTTGGTTTTACCTCTACTGGTTTTCTTTTACGAAAGAAACGTCTTAAACCTAGCCGTTCCATTTTGGATATCTCCTATCCCTGCGCCTTTTAGCGAAGATGAATACTATTAGGGAACTTAATTATCTGCTATTAAGATAAATCCACAATAGGCATATAGTTTATAAATCTTGACAGGGTTCTCAATTCAAGGGCTTTGCAACAGTTTCACTCAATACGCCATAGGCTACTGCTGCATCTGTTGTTGTCTATGCACAACTAGACCTTGCGTGAACTCATCTGGAGTAACTTTTCCGTCTCCATCTTTATCGAAATCTTCGAACTCCATCATATTACTCAGACCACGCATCATACGCCCCTCTTTGGAACGCTCAGTAATCCGCTGGGTACGGGCCTGGATAAACTCTTCCTTGTGCAGATAGCCACTCTTATCCAGATCAAACTCTTCGAAGGTTGGCATATTGCGCCCCATGCCTCGTCCTTGACCCATACCGGGACCATTTCCCTGCCCCGTACCCTGTCTATGGGCAACCATTCCTTGAGTGAATTCATCTGGAGTAACTTTTCCGTCTCCATCTTTATCGAAATCCTCGAACTCCATCATATTGCTTAGACCACGCATCATACGTCCCTCTTTGGAACGCTCAGCAATCCGCTGGGTGCGGGCCTGGATAAACTCCTCCTTGTGCAGATAGCCACTCTTATCCAGATCAAACTCTTCGAATGTTGGCATATTGCGCCCCATGCCTCGTCCTTGACCCATACCAGGAACAGTACTGGCAGCAGGGGCAACATCTGAATTAGATTCCTGAGCTACAGCTATAGAGATTCCAAATAGAAGGAAAGCTAATACGCAAACGGTTAATAGACTTTTCATTACAACTCCTCTAAATAACTGCCAATGCTCACGGAATAGATCAACCCTACCTCAACTTGTGCATTTTATCATTGATAATCGACCTAAAAAACAGATAGTCAGGCAAAGATCTTTGCTCTTATCTCCGACATGGAAAGGGGGTGGTCCTTCGTCACTATAACTACATTTCTCTGCTCATCTTCAAACAGAAGATTATCCATACCCAGCTGCCGATCCAGTATATCTTCATTGGCCTCAGATACACCATCTCCATGCTCCAGACGCTCCCTTACCCGCTCCCGTAAAACCTGTTTGCTAACTTGCATATCAAGAATAACGAATGGCACCAACATACGCTCTGCCAACTCTGCGAACAGCTGACGCTGCTCGCGTTTGAGAAAGGTTGCATCCACGATAACTATCAACCCAAAGGCCAGAAGCTCCTCTGCCAGATCCAGTAAGCGCTGATAACTCTTCCTGGTTGCCTCCTCACTATAGATTCCATTCCCAAACTCAGAATTACTATCCTCATCTGGCCTCAATCCGGCAAGGCGCTTGCGCTCCACATCAGACCGAATATGCAGTGCCGGCAGCCACATAGCCAAAAGCTTCGAGGCAAAACTCTTGCCTGATCCAGATACGCCATGGGTAATCACCAGAGCCGGTTTTCCTGGCTGGGTATAGCTCTCAGCTAGGTTGATGTAGTCGTGGAGATCCTGCTCCAGTTCTGACCGCTCACTTTCCGTTACACCACCCTGACTCAATCTTATGGCAGTGACCTTGGCCCGTACCAGCGCCCGATAGCTCTTATAGAGAGAAAGCAACTCCAGTCCGGCATAATCCCCGGTCTGCTCTAGATAGCTATTGAGAAAGCGCTGTGCCAGTTCGGGCCGCCCCCTCTTCTCCATATCCATAACCAAGAAGGATATCTCGCTTATTACATCAATCCAGCGTAGTTCGTCACTGAACTCAATACCATCAAATATTACAGTTTCACCATCTATAAGGGTGACATTCCCCAGATGCATATCTCCATGACACTCCCGCACAAAACCATTTACCTTGCGCGCTGCTATGCTCCCAGTTAGATCTACATATGCTTGACGCGACCACTGCTCCAGACCATCAAGCTGCGCTGCCAGATCTGGCTCATGTTCCAGCAGCCTTAGGGTGTCGAAGTTTTCCTGCATGGAGTGGAAAACCCGTGCAGGAGATCCCCATGGACTGTCTGCCTCAGACTGGTCTATATCTGCATGAAAATCCGCCACCTGGCGGGCCAGACCATCCACCAGTTCCGGGGTAATCCGCTCAACATGTTGTGATAGCAGCCCATTTTCCGGGAAACGCCGCATACGCACTGCATACTCTATGACTGGACCATTACCTCCTATCTCTGGATGCAGGCTATCTCCAGTTATGGCAATTACATCCAGGTAGAGATCTGGAGCCAAACGCCGATTCAGGCATAGCTCTTTTTCACAGTAGTAGTGGCGTTGCTCCAAGGTTGAAAAATCGAGAAACCCCAGATCCACCGGCTTTTTGATCTTGTAGGCAAAGTTATCCACCAACAGCAGGTATGAGATATGGGTCTCAACGACCTCAACCTCAGTGACAAAATAGGGCCATACCTCTGGATTTTGCAGTGACTTTATTAAATCAGCAGATATAGACATCACAGTAATTGGTTCGCATAATGGAGCTTTTGGACCGGGGATTCTATTATGAGTATAGACCGTATTGTTATGGCCTTCGCAGGAGCAGTTATCCTGATCAGTCTGGCCCTGACCCAACTGCACCATCCAAACTGGTGGTGGCTTACCGCCTTTGTTGGGATTAATCTGTTTCAGGCCGCATTTACCGGCTTCTGCCCTCTGGCGACTATCCTGAAAAAGTTGGGCGCAAAAAGCGGAGCTGCCTTCTAAAGAGTTTTATATGCGGACTTCAAATTGCTGAAGTCCGCCCTTTCTCAACGCGCAAAGCTCAGGCGCTGACCCAGAAAACGCTCATCCACTTCCCCATGCTGATAAACTAGCTGCCCGTTCACAAAGGTAGCTGCAATAGATGATCTAAGGCGCATCCCCTCCAGAGGCGACCAACCACACTTATACAACACATCGTCTCTTTCGACCCGAAAGGCATGATCATAATCGATCAGAGCAAGGTCAGCCCAGTAGCCCTCACGCAGATAACCCCTATCTTCTATCTGGAACAGCTTGGCAGGGGCATGACTGGTCTTCTCAACCACCATCTCCAAGGGGAAACTACCAGCGTGGCATAGCTCCAGCATCATGGGTAGCGCGTGTTGCACCAAAGGTAGTCCTGATGGAGCCTGAAAATAGCTGCCCAGCTTCTCCTCCAGCATGTGGGGCGCATGATCTGTGGCTACCACGTCAATGCGCCCATCCTTCAGAGCCTGACGCAATGCATCACGATCGCCAGATGTCTTAATGGCCGGATTGCACTTTATGAAGGCCCCTTTAAGATCATAATCTTTATCGGAGAAATAGAGGTGATGCACACACACCTCGGCGGTGATCCGCTTCTCATCCAACGGCTTAGTTGAAAATAGCTCCATCTCTTTGGCGGTGGTCAGATGCAGTACATGCAGACGGGTACCGTGACGCTTAGCCAGATCTACCGCTAATGATGAGGAAAGATAACAGGCCTCTTCACTGCGAATTGCGGGATGCATGGACATAGGCACATCATCCCCATACTTGGCCCGCGGTTCATCCTCATTGCGCTGAATGGTAGGTGAGTCTTCACAGTGAGTAGCCACCAGCACCGGGGCGTCTCGAAAAATCTGTTCCAGAGTCTCTTCCTTATCCACTAGCATGTTGCCAGTGGACGCCCCCATAAATACCTTGATACCGCAGGCCTGCTTTGGATCCAGAGAGCGAATCACGTCAATATTGTCATTGGTAGCCCCCAGATAGAAGGCGTAATTAGCCAACGAGCTCTCAGACGCTATCCTGTATTTGGACTCCAGAGCATCCAGAGTAACCGTATTTGGATTGGTGTTGGGCATCTCCATGAAACTGGTTATGCCGCCAGCTACAGCTGCTATGGACTCGGAGCGGATATCTGCCTTGTTGGTAGCCCCCGGCTCACGGAAATGGACCTGATCATCGATCATTCCAGGAATCAGAATACGACCCTTGGCATCCATCACCTGGCAGTTTTCCGGAGCGGCAATCTCAGAATCAACCCGCTCTATGCGGCCGTTTCTTATTAGCAAATCTCCATCTAGGGTAATTCCTTCGTTCACCATCCTGGCATTTTTTATTAGGGTAGTTTCCGCCATCAGTCGTACTCCCGGTCTTTCCAGTCACGTATAGCAGTGAACACCTCTGCACCAGGCGCGAGCTTTTTACCAGCGTATCTTTCAGCCGCAGCAATCACATTTGGCTTCCCCACCCGCAGAAACGGATTGGTCTCCAGCTCCTCCTGGAGCAGAGAGGGCACCGTGGGTTCACCTCTGGCGCGCATTTCAGATGCCTGATCAAAGCGGTCCTGTACCGCTGCACTCTCCGGCTCCACCCACTTAGCAAAGCCTAGATTGGCCATGGTGTACTCATGGGCACAGTAAACTTGGGTATCTACAGGCAGGGCGGCAAGCTTCTGGAGAGAGTCATGCAACTGTTCATGGGTGCCGCTGAAAACCCGACCACAGCCTGCCGCGAACATGGTGTCGCCACAGAACAGGACCCCTTCGCCATAATAGGCCAGATGCCCTTCAGTGTGACCTGGAACATCCATAACCTCGAACTCCACATCTAAATCGTCTAGGGCAATTCGGTCCCCACCGGTTGCTGGCTGGGTTATGGTTTTTATCGGCTCTCCTGCCGGGCCATACACCACCGCATGGGGCCAGACCTGGAGCAGATCTTCTACCCCTCCGGTGTGATCTCCATGCTTATGTGTCAACAAGATTGCAACCAACTCCAAACCTTCACCACGCAGTAGCTCCAACACCGGAGTCTCATCTCCTGGATCAACCACTACTACCTGGGGCCGGTCATCCTGCTGCAACAGCCAGATATAGTTGTCATCAAAGGCCGGTATGGGGCGAATATTCAGCATCGGTTATTTTCCGTAAAGCTCCTCGGGCGAGATAAGGGGGTCACTGATAACCTCCAGACGATCTCCCTTAACCGCATTATAAAAACAGCTGCGCCGCCCGGTGTGACAGGCAGGGCCAGTCTGATCCACTATAAGAAGTATAGTGTCTCCATCGCAATCGAAGCGCATCTCCTTCAACATCTGTACCTGGCCGGAAGATTCACCCTTACGCCACAACTTCTGACGAGAACGGGAGAAATAGCAGACCCGGCCGGTGCTCAGAGTCTCTTCCAGAGACTCGCGATTCATCCAAGCCATCATTAGAACTTCACCGCTATCATGCTGTTGGGAGATAGCTGGCAATAGGCCGTCGGCGTTAAAAGGAAGAGTCTCAATCACTTCAGACCATGCTAGGGAGTCGCCAATGGCAAATTTTTCTGTCTGTTTTAGCATTACTTCTACTCGGTTGTGTGGATTAATCATTTAATGATACACCCTTGGATCAGGCTTCGCATGATTGGCTATAAACCTAAGCTTAGGAGTATAATATTTGCACTAGATTCAACACATACAACACATATTTTAAATCATGCAAATCTATAAAATATCATTTATTAACCAAGGCAAAGTATACGAGCTATACGCCAAAAATGTATATCAAAGTGATCTCTATGGATTTGTGGAGATAGAAGGACTAATCTTCGGCGAAACCACATCCGTGGTCATAGACCCAGGCGAAGAGAGTCTAAAAGCTGAATTCAGTGGCGTGGAGAGAACCATGGTTCCCATGCACTCGGTGATCCGCATTGACCAGGTGCAAAAACAGGGTCAAAGCAAAATTCTAGAGCTGGATGGTTACTCCAAAATCACACCCTTCCCCACTACCTCTGGGCCACCTGGGGAAGGGTAACAGGATCAAGATTTAAACGACCCACTTAAAAAGGCAGGCACTTAGGACGATAACCTAGATCTGGCTAGGCCAGACAACCCAAATAAGCCGGAGACAAACAACCAAATAGCAGCCGGTATCGGCACTGGAGATCCTGGTATCGACGTAGTCCCAACAGCATCTGAACCATTAACATAACCCAGCGAAAAAGAAGCATCCATAATATCAGTGACAACACTAGTAAACTGAAAGCCACTTAATGTTGCGTCCAAATCCAATCCCTGTCCTTCAAATGCGAACCAATGAATAACGCCAGCACCACTACCTAATCCAAAGAGATCATTCCCCGGTTCAAGAGCATAAGACCAACCACTTGGTGAGCTTATATCACTGATCCCAGCATTAGAAAAATATGGCAGATAGAATTCATTAGTTTTAAACAAGTCTGGTATTGGAACACCTCCAATAGTATCTAAACAATTACCAGTACAAGTGGTCTTTATTTCATAGTTAAATAAAGTTTGGCTGGAATCAATATCTGTCGCTTCTACTGATATGCCATAATATGCGTGAGATGGATTTGCTAAAATGAGTAAGCAGATTGCTGCTAGATAATTCCTAATTTTATTCATAGATCCTTCCTTTCCTATCCTTTTCAAAAAACCCCTTTGATTGTCCCAAACTTTTACTTCAATTACAATAAAAGTAAAATACTTGCTTATAAAATATCCATGCGCCTATTCCATCTACCTACTATGTTTTGAACAAACAAGTTCATATTTGGCGCTAATCGGGCGGGCGTCCGCCTAAATAAAACAAGTCCACATTATCGCGAACACTCCATTGCGAATGATCATTGCTACAATCATTTGCTTGACCTAACTTTATTGGCAACACCTTCATGAGTAATAAGCATGGTTCGCATTATCTATACCCTAACCCTTACTCTCCTGTTTGGCTGCAGCGATGAACAAACTGACATAGACATCCATATCACACCTCCTATGGTAACTGCAGCCGAGAGTGGAGACATACAGACTCTTAAAAAGCTACTAGCAGAAAATAGCCCGGTTGATATTCAAGATAGCTGTCAATGGACCCCATTGATGAAAGCGGCCCTGAATGGCCACACAGAGATTGTAAGGCAACTACTCACTACCAAGGCCAGAGTAGACCTCAC
Organism: Sedimenticolaceae bacterium; assembly: GCA_050291725.1. GTDB lineage: Bacteria > Pseudomonadota > Gammaproteobacteria > Chromatiales > Chromatiaceae > JAAGZL01. Next base: position 67,257 of record JBNKKH010000027.1, on the reverse strand, counting down.
CGATAAGGGAGGTTACACCGCCTTAATGTTGGCGGCATCGAACAATCACCCTGCCATTGTGGAGCTTCTGATTTTGCATGGCGCAAAGATTAATCATAAGGAACAGACCCAGGGCTGGACTGCTCTGATCTGGTCGGCAAAGAGAGGGCATCTGGATACGGTTAAGCTGTTACTCACCTATAACGCAGACAAGTCCATTCGTGATCATAAGGGTATGATGGCCCTGGATTGGGCGGTAAAGAACGGGCATAGCGAGATTGCAGAGCTGTTGCTGGCGGAAGGAAAGTAACTACTTAGGTCAGAATCGCTAACTATTATCTATCCCCCCCTCACCCCAGCCCTCTCCCCAAGGGGAGAGGGAGAGAAATGAGGATTGCTTCTTATTTATCCGCAAAGTACTCTTTAGTGAGCTTAAACACCACTGGACTTAACAGCAGCAAAGCTATCAAGTTAGGCAGCGCCATCAACGCATTCAATGTATCTGCCACCAGCCAGATGAAGCTAAGCTTGGCCACGGCACCGATAGGAATCGCTATAATCCATAGGACACGGAATGGAGTAATGGATTTAACACCAAACAAATACTCCACACACTTTTCGCCATAAAAGCTCCAGCCCAGCAGAGTAGTGAAGGCAAACAAAGCCAGACCCAGAGTAACCACGTAGCCACCGAACCCAGGCAGGGCACTCTCGAAGGCAGCGCTTGAGAGCGGCGCACCATTTTCCCCACCGGTCCATGCCCCGCTAATAACAATTACCAGTCCGGTGATAGAACAGATAACAATAGTGTCGATAAAGGTACCAAGCATCGCTACGCTACCTTGACGCACCGGATTGTCTGTGGCTGCTGCCGCGTGGGCAATAGGTGCACTACCCAAGCCGGCCTCATTGGAAAAGATACCGCGTGCCACACCCCATTGAATTGCCAGCATTACTGTAGCTCCAGCAAATCCCCCGGTAGCAGCAGTGGGGGTGAAAGCATGCTTCACAATAAGGGCTACGGCCCCAGGGATGGCTGTGAAATTGAGCAGCAATACAACCAAACCGGCCAGCAGGTAGCATACCGCCATCAGGGGAACTAGCTTGCCAGCGACATCGGCAATACGACGGATACCACCAATCAAGACTAGTCCGACCAGTATGGCCAAAACGATACCAGTTATCCATGGATCAATGGCGAAATTACTATGCAATGCATCGGCCACTGAGTTGGCCTGAATAGTGTTGCCGATACCAAAGCCGGCTAGGGCACCGAAAACCGCAAAAGTAGTACCAAGCCACGCCCAGTTTTTGCCTAGGCCATTCTTGATGTAGAACATGGGCCCGCCGATGTGGTCGCCTCGCTCATCGGTTTCACGGTAGTGAACGGCCAGCACCGCCTCGGCATATTTTGTGGCCATACCTACCAGGGCGGTACACCACATCCAGAACAGGGCACCCGGACCACCAGTAAAGATAGCGGTGGCGACACCTGCGATATTACCAGTACCTACAGTAGCAGATAGCGAAGTCATCAACGCCTTAAACGGTGCAATATCACCCTCGCCCACAGATTTTCGACCAGACCAGAGCATTCGAAAACCGTAGCCCAGACGTGACAACGGCATCAGCTTGAGTCCAACCATCAGGAAAAAACCGGTACCCAGAATCAGGGCCAGCATCCATGGGCCCCAGGCATAACCATTTATCACTCCAATAAAATCACTAATTGCTTGCATCCAATCCTCCCCAACGTTCTAGTTCTTAACGCAATATACACTCTGATATGCGACTTGTCCCATACATTAAAGTAAAGTAATTTGACCATACATTAAGATTATTAAGCCTAAATCAAAAAAATAGATATGAAAGAACTGCACGACCTGGAGCTAATCCTCAACTCACGCACTCCGATTATAATTATCGAGTCCAAGGAAGAACTAAGAGTTTTAGAGCTTTTCACTCGACTGGGAATGCGCCTACAGCATCCACTATTCCGCTGGTCCATAACCGATGGGCTGCAACGACTAGAAATAGACTACGACCCGCAACGATTCACATCAGATCCTGACGAGGTCCTTAAACACATCAAATCATTGTCACGCCCTGGCATATTTGTACTGCTGGATTATCACCCATACCTTAGTGATCCAATCCATATTCGTCTGATCAAAGAGATTGCACAGAAGCATAAGCAGCTCTCCCAGACCCTGGTTTTTCTCAGCCATGAGATAAAAATCCCTTCTGAACTGAAACACCTTACGGCTAGATTCCAACTCAAAATGCCTGACCACTCTGACATTCTGCAGCTAATCCAGGAAGAGGCCAAACATTGGAGCGCCATCAGAAAAGATAACAGCAAAGTGAAGGTAGACCGGAAAGCCATGGAGAAACTGGCGAGCAACCTGACCGGTATTACCAGTACAGATGCCCGCAGGCTAGTGCGCACAGCCATCGAAGATGACGGAGCCATCACCCATGATGACTTAGCGCCCATCATGCAGGCAAAGTATGAACTGATCAGCCGCGATGGAGTTATCTCCTATGAGTACGACACAGCAAAATTTTCAGATATAGCCGGACAGGAGAATCTAAAGAGGTGGCTAGAGCACAGGCGCAAGGCCTTTATCGACAAATCAAACTCTCTAGACAAACCCAAGGGCATCATGCTGCTCGGGGTGCAGGGCGGCGGCAAAAGCCTGGCGGCCAAGGCAGTAGCCGGCACCTTCGGCATACCATTGTTAAGAATCGATTTTGGCGCCCTCTATAATAAATTCTACGGTGAGACCGAAAAAAATCTTCGACACGCTTTGAATACCGCCGACATCATGGAGCCATGTGTACTATGGATGGATGAAATAGAAAAAGGCATTGCTGCAGAAGGTTCAGATGACGGCCTACCTCAGCGTATGCTTGGAACTCTGTTAACCTGGATGGCGGAGAGGAAGACCAGCGTGTTTCTGGTTGCCACCTCTAATAACATCGAAAAACTACCTCCGGAACTGATCCGCAAAGGTAGGCTGGATGAGATATTTTTCATCGACCTACCAAAGAGCAAAATAAGGGAAAAAATCTTCAATATTCATCTACGCAAAAGGAATCTTGCCCCCAGCGGCTTCGACCTGGAGCGCCTGGCAGACGCCAGTGACGGTTTTTCCGGGGCAGAGATTGAGCAGGTGATTGTCTCCGGTCTCTACTCAGCTCAGGCACAGGATATAGTGGCAAACACAGAGATTCTGCTGGAAGAAACAGAACGTACCAGACCACTTTCAGTAGTCATGGCTGAGAAAATTGACCAGTTGCGTAACTGGGCAGAGGAACGCACAGTTCCAGCGGACTGACTCAAATAGTCTTAATGCAAAGAGAGTTGGCACAGATCTATAAACTAGCTCGTATTAACCGCATCCAGCACCAATAAACAACCAGTGATACCACAAATAAAACGCCCCGCAAAAACAGTGTCTCTGCAGGGCGTTTTTTTATTTACGCACTGTCTACTCTATTTTGCACCCTCTGGTGACGGCTTCTCATCCTTTGCTGATGGCTTCGCATCCTTTGGCGACGTCTCCTTATTTTTAAATGAAACCAGCTCAATCTCGAATACCAGGGTCTCATTCGGGAATATAGACGGAGGGGAGCCTGCTTGGCCATAAGCCAACTCCGAAGGGATAAATACTTGCCATTTAGAGCCCTTCTTCATTTTAGATATTGCATCACGAAAACCAGGAATCACTCGACCTAAGTTAAAGGTTGCTGGTCCACCATGGCGTTTAGAACTATCGAATACTGCGCCACTGATACGAGTTCCTACATAGTTGACCGTTACATCAGAATCTTGTTTGGGTGAATCACCCTCACCCTTCTTTAACACTAGATACTGAATACCGTTAGGCAAAACAACAACACCCTCCCTCTTTTTGTTCTCTGCAAGATACTTCTTTCCATCTTCTAGAGTTTTTTGCGCCTTCTCTTCGCTTAGCTTTGCAATCTTTGCATTAACTTCATTCAAAGCATTTGTCATATCTTCTTTGGACAATCTAGGCTTCTTGCTAGATAACACATCGTCAATCGCTTCTATTAAAGCGTCCTTATCTATAGCTACTATCTGTCCCTTCATTTGAGTGCCGAAGGTATAACCCAGGGTGTAGCTGAATCTCTGTTCCAAAGATTTTAGTTCACCCTTTTCAGCGAGTGCTGCAGGAACTACACAGACAAATAGAAGAAGTGATATATACATCTGGCGAATAGACATGAAATTTCCTTTATTTTAAGTTGCACAGTCTGTAACAGACTGAATTGATAAGAATAATAATCCTATTATCATATAAATAACTGCTCAATCATAACCAAAAACCGGCTATTTTTTCCTGCAATAATCATTTAACTCATAAAATAGCGTCAAACATTAGCAATTCGTCATGATTTTGGCTTTTTCTATTAGAAATCTTTGCAGCTAGCATCTATATTTCCATTATGAGAGGAAAAAATTAGCTATGGCGATTAACTCAATAACTGGAACAGCTCTTCAGGGCATTCAGCGTGGCTTGCAAGGCGTTAGGCGCAATGCGTCTGAAATCGCCAGCGTGCAAAACATGAAACCAGGAACACCCAGTAAGGACCTCACTCGCTCACTCGTTGAGCTACATCAGAACGAGTTATACACCACTATAAATGTAAAAACCCTAAAAACAGCAGACCAGGTAATCGGAACCCTTCTGGACATCAAAGCCTAAACAAACAGCATCGAAAGATCTATAGCCCTTACATCTTTGGTAAGAGCTCCGACCGAGATATCATCAACGCCAGATTCTGCTTTAGCCCTAACTGTTTCCAACGAAATACCGCCTGACGCCTCCAACCTTGACCTACCAGCATTAATCTCTACCGCCTGCCTCAGCTGATCATTACTAAAGTTATCCAACAGAATCCGAGCAGCACCGGCAGCGATCGCCTCTTCAAGCCCAGAGATATCCTCCACCTCAACCTCAATTTCTAAATCGGGAGATGTTTTGAACGCATCCTGTACTGCAGCGGTGATTGAGCCAGCAGCAGCGATATGGTTCTCCTTGATCAATATAGCATCAAACAGCCCTATTCTATGGTTGTAGCAACCGCCACACAAAACCGCGTATTTTTGCTGCAGACGCAACCCAGGAATGGTTTTACGCGTATCTAGAATACGCACCCCTGTACCAGCAACAGCAGCAGCATAGCTGCGGGCCAGAGTTGCGGTTCCTGAGAGGGTTTGCAGATAGTTAAGGGCTGTACGCTCCCCGGTAAGCAGCGCCCGGGTATTGCCTTCCATTTCACATATTATGGAATCTGCAGAGATGGTGGCTCCATCTTCAGCTTGCCAGGCGATATTTATGCCTGAATCAAGCTGCTGGAATACCTCATTGAACCAGGCGGTCCCACAGAGAACAGCCTGCTCACGACAAACAACCTGCACTGTTGAAACAGATGATTCTGGAATAAGGGATGCGGTTCGGTCTCCATCTCTAACATCTTCAGCCAGAGCAAGCCCAACCTGTTCTTGAACCGCCTGATATGGCGGCATCGGTATACTCAATTTACCACAACTCCTGTTTTAGGTGGTGGGCGCCGGGGTGGAATTACCAGCTCCTCTCAGAGACTCCATCATCGCCGCAAATGCTCCATCCATCAAGGGGTCATCAGCTCCGGCTATTACCACAGCCGCACCGACCCTCAGTGCCAGAGCCAGCTCCGATATAGTCATCTCTTTAACCTTAACGCCTTTCCTATTCACAAACAGGCAGTTATCACTAACGCTGCTTCTCCACAGAAGTTTGATTCTGGACTTAGCTCCACCTTTTTCTCTCAATTCAAACCAACTTCCAAGAGAAATATCCTTAGCAAGTTTTATATATTTGGGAGACTCTCTAAGATCTGACTCTCTCTTTGGTTTCTCAATCTCTGCCTCGTCTTTAGGCTTAAGCACCTTTTGCAGATCCTCTTTCCCAGCAACAAGATCGACAGGAACCTTATTGCCCCGCATACATTCAATATGAACTTTTTCCAGGTCTTTAAAGAGACGATCCATTAAGTGTTGATCACTCTGTATATCAGCCATCTCCTTGCGCATAAACTCCAACAATCCAGGTATTTCACCTATAATGCGTTTACGCTCCTTAACATCCTGTTTGGGCTGAACGGTATCAATCAGGCTATCCATAGCATTTAGCGCATCTTGCCACTCACTACTCTTGGCGCCATAACGCAGAAAATGCAGCGTCAACACATCGCGCCATCCTTCATTAAGCAGATTCACTGCAGCTAACGGTATATCATCAGCTGTTTTTAGCCTTTTTTCTATCTCGGTTTTTACACGTCGCTTAGCCATACCAAGCTGCTCTTTACCACTAGCAATCTGCGATACCCTTTTTTCTGCAGCCTCGGAAACCCTCTGCTCTTGCTTGCAAAAACCCTCAAGCTCGTCATTAAGGTCGGCAAATAACTGAACATCGTCGCTAAAGTCTGAAAGGATACGTCTAACAATGGATTCAACCAGGCCATAGAGGCTATTTTTTGACCTGCTTCTATCGTCCGTCCACCCTACAACGGCATTGGCCAATCCATTTAGCAACCGTCTAGCAGGATGGGATCTATTGGCGAAGAAACCCTTATCCAATATAGCAACTTTAATAATGGGTATCTGTAGCTGCGATAGCAGCACCTTCATTGCATCGGGTATTTTTTTATCCTCAAGAATGAATTCAAACAGCATTGAGATCATGTCTATAGTGTCATGATCAATCTGTTTTACAGAACCTATTGAGGCGTCCCCGGCTATTTTCCGTATTTGCTGCAGCAGGTTGACCTTGAGATCAGCATGGCTACTGCTTGCTAAATCGGGGTCAAATGAGTTTCCAACAGCATCACTAGTTTGCAACGCAGAAAGCGCCTCTATTACCTGCACAGTTTCTGCTTTAGGCAGATCGGCATTAAACACTGCGCCATCTGACGACCTCTGTGGAACAGAGGTCAGCAACTGTCTCAGGGTATCAAATAGCTCAGCAGCTGCCTCGTCAGCACCATCAGCACCAGGTGACAAACCGTCCATCCTGCCACCAACAGGCCCCTCTTTCTCAGAACCACCGCCTAGATGCCGCCCGGAAGTGGCAGCCATTACCTTACTATGCCTAATGCGCGGCTTAAGAGTTGGGAGAATACCCGCATCCCGCATAAGCTCATTGATTCCGGCATACACCTCATCGAGATGGGAAACCACCTCCTGCTCAAACACCTTAAAGATCACAAGCTTGATTGGAATATCCACATCCAGAACATCAACCGACGCCTTGAACGAATTACATATTTTTTCTGGAGATAGTGGATTATTTTTGCTGTCTACTGAAGGGCCGTTGCGCAAGCGGCTAAATCTCTGTTCGATTGCATACAGTTCACGCACGCAAAGATTATCGCCCCTAGCCACCATAGTAGAAATGGCGAGCTCTTCTTCAAGCACATCAGATTCAATCAACGATAGATTATCGAAATCTATCTCTTTACGTTTTGCTGCTGTTACTGATTTGGAACCTGGCTGCCAAAAATTCTCATACCCAGCAGCCACGTTATCCTTGAAATTTTTTTCCATCCCTTCGCGCTCTTTGCGAACCTCCCGCATAGAGTCGAAGTATCTGGTTTGCAGATCATTGCTATCAGCCTTATCCGCCAATTTATAGAGCGCGTCATCCAACTTCTCAAAATAGTTCTCGCACAACATGCCCAAGCCCCTGGACACAGCTATACGACAGCTATCAATGATAGTCCTGTTCTTCTCTACCGACTTTGACTGACCGCTTCTTGGCCCAGACCTATCTAAAGAAACAATATTATCTCTTGTTGCCACGTTAGCACCCTGAAATCAGACTATTCGACAAACCGCACTATATAGGTATAAGTATAGGATATCAGCAATCGACCCCGCAGTCTTTTGTTACTTTTGCCAGGAAAGTAAAGACTAAAAAGGCCAAATAGTGACGCAGATTTACCCGATAGCGCAATAAAATGAGAAACCTCACTATATTACTGAAGTATTACCTATACTATCCTGGACAAAATGTCCTGATTAATAAGATTTGGTATATTGTTACCTCTAAGCAGAATCATATAGGATTTTTTGAGTGTCGACACCAAAAACCCTAATTACAAACCTATTTTTATCACTACTGGAAAGTATTCGTGATCTAGCGCCAATTCTAGCCGTAATAGCTTTTTTTCAACTGGTTGTGCTTCAGGAAAACATACCCGATCTACTAGGCATGACAATAGGCATTCTCCTGGTAGCAATTGGCCTAACCCTATTTGTTTATGGATTAAGAATTGGACTCTTTCCCATAGGAGAGTCCATGGCCCGCAGCTTCGCCAGCAAGGGCAGTATTTTCTGGATAATGGTATTCGCCTTCGCTCTCGGCTTTGGCACCACAATTGCTGAACCAGCCTTAATTGCCGTTGCCAATGAGGCAGCTTTAGTTGCAGCTGATGGCGGCATGATAGCCAACACCCAAGAGGCCGTTGCAAGCTACGCCGATGGCCTAAGATTTACTGTTGCCATCTCGGTGGGCCTAGCCATCGTAGTGGGAGTTCTGAGAATAATTAAAGGCTGGCCCATTCAGTATCTAATAATTGGTGGATATGTTTGCGTGGTTATCATGACTATGTTTGCTCCACCGCATATCATCGGTATCGCATATGACTCAGGTGGCGTGACCACCTCAACTATAACTGTACCTCTGGTAACGGCATTGGGTGTGGGGCTTGCTACCAGTATACGGGGACGCAACCCCATGACTGACGGCTTTGGACTGATTGCTTTTGCCTCTCTTACTCCAATGGTATTTGTTATGGCCTACGGAATGCTGCTGTGAACGAGTGGATTATGAATTTTCTGCAATCACTCGCGGCCACTGCGCAAGATGTGGTCCCAATTGTAGTTATACTGTTTGGTTTCCAGATTTTCGTACTCAAACGCAAGATGGCCAATCTTGGTGCCGTAATTACGGGGTTTGTTCTGGTCTTGCTCGGTCTTGCCTTTTTTCTTGAAGGCCTGGAGCAAGCGCTTTTCCCCCTTGGCAAGTTGATGGCAAAACAGCTAACAGACCCAAGTTTCCTAGGGCTGGATGTAGGAAATGGCGAACACCACTACTTCTGGCTCTACGCCTTCGCCGCCGCCATTGGCTTCTCTACCACTATCGCAGAACCATCTTTGATAGCGGTAGCAATTAAGGCAAACGAAGTTTCCAGCGGTGCTGTTAGCACATGGGGCCTGCGTATTGCTGTAGCGATTGGCGTTGCCTTCGGAATCACACTGGGAACCTACCGTATAATTTCCGGCACACCAGTCCACTACTACATTATTGCTGGATATATCCTGGTGGTAATACAAACATTCTTCTGTCCCAAATCCATCATAGCTTTGGCTTATGATTCTGGGGGAGTCACCACCTCTACAGTCACAGTCCCACTAGTAGCCGCACTTGGGCTGGGACTGTCATCAAGCATCCCTGGCCGTAATCCAATGCTAGATGGATTCGGGTTAATCGCCTTTGCCAGCCTGTTCCCCATTATGAGTGTTATGGGTTATGCGCAACTGAGTGAATGGCAAGCCAGACGGACTCTTAAGGAGAAATCAAAACGTTATGGGAGATAATCATGCATTTTAAACTGCTAATTGCCCTAGTCGAAGACAACAGTACCGAGCCTGTATTAGAGGCCGCGCGGGAAGCTGGAGCAACAGGCTCCACTGTCATCAACCAGGCCCGCGGGGAGGGAATTGAAAAGAGCAAGACCTTCTTCGGTCTTAACCTAGAAACCCAACGCGATGTAATCTTATTTTTGGTGGAAGAGCACCTTAGCCGCCACATTTTGGAAACCATCGCCCGAGTAGGAGAGTTCGAGGAGAAACCCGGCACAGGTATAGCATTTCAGATTGATGTTGAAGATGCTATTGGTGTAAGCCACCAAATAGAAGAACTCACAAGCATTGTGGAGGAAGAGCTGTGAAAGATAAAAAACTGATTCGAGTCTGTGATGTCATGAAAGACAAGTTCGATATAGTGGACGGCATGGAGACAGTTGAGCATGCACTAAACACCATGACTCATCTTGAAACCAAAACACTGATCATTAAAAAACGCCATGACAATGATGAGTACGGCATGGTTACTCTTTCGGATATTGCACGCCATGTACTTGCTGTGGACCGCTCACCCAACAGAGTAAATGTCTACGAAATTATGTCTAAGCCGGTTATTACAGTAAGCCCTGATATGGATATACGCTACTGCGCTCGCCTGTTCTCGAGATTCAATTTGACCCGAGCACCAGTAATTGAGAACGGGGAAGTAATAGGTCTAGTCAGCTTCACCGACATGGTCGTTAAGGGGCTACGTAGTCAATGAGTGATACCCCCAGAGGAGTAGTCGCTGGCGCGATCCAGAGAAACTCGCCCAATCAAGACTGCAGACCTCAAGAGGGCACCACTAACCTGCTGGTGATTCATAGCATCAGCCTGCCGCCAGGGGAGTACGGCGGACCCTGGATTGACGATCTATTTATGAACTGCCTTGATCCAAGTGCGCACCCCTACTTCGCCACCATTGCATCCATGCGGGTCTCATCTCATCTATTGATACGCCGAGATGGAGAAATCATCCAATATGTACCACTACATATGCGCGCCTGGCATGCCGGAGAGTCCTGCTTCGATGGTCAACAGCAGTGTAATGACTTCTCGATTGGGATCGAGCTTGAGGGCAGCGATGACACCCCATATACCGATGCCCAATACATATCTCTGGCAAATGTAACCAATGAGATACAGAAGCTCTTCCCTGCAATCACCACAGAGCGGATTACCGGACACAGCGATATCGCACCAGGACGCAAAACAGATCCAGGGCCTGAATTTGACTGGGCACGCTATAAAAGTCTATTAGACAATTAATCACAGATACTCTATTTTCCTGCATGTAAATTAAACGAAAAATAACAACATGACACTTATCATAATCATCCTATGTCTATTTGTAGAACGTCATATGTTGGAGCTGGAAGATTATCGCCAACCATTATGGGTTAAGCGCTATCTAACCTGGTCCCAACAACTGCCCTGGAGCGAATGGATGAGCCAAAGCGTCTCCGGCATACTAATAGTACTTGCTCCACTCCTTATTGCTGTCGGGCTACTTCAAGCCATGTTTGATGACACTTTAGGAGGCATACCGGAACTGCTCTTTGCCTCACTAGTGCTGCTCTTCGCCTTAGGGCCGAAAGAGCTACGACACCAGGTGCAGAGCTTCATCGATGCTTGCGATAGCGAAAACGCAGAAGAGAAAAACAGCATTGGCTATGAACTTGCTAGCGGCAACACCGCACACCAGGAGCTGACCTACGGTCAGACTATAGCCCTGGGAGTACTGAAGCAATCGTACCTAAGAACTTTTAGTGTAATTTTCTGGTTCATCATACTAGGGCCAATAGGCGCAATCCTCTACCGCTCCAGCCACACTCTGAAACTAAAACTTCCTGAGATGAATGACATGGGACTTGATTTCAGAAGCGGGGTAAATCGCCTGCTATACATTCTAGACTGGGTGCCGGCACGAATAACCGCCTTTACCTATGCTCTCAGTGGCAATTTTCATGCTGCAACCAGTAAATGGTGGGATGCGCATGAGGATGAATCTGTCGACGATGCAGATAACATTATAAGCAGAGCCGGCATGGGAGCTCTTGGCATCGATGACGCTACGCCAGATGTTGATGATCCAGCCAATTATGCGGAGATGGCCGAGGGCTTAGCTCTGCGCTCCCTGACCATATGGGTCGTGGTGCTGGCAGTTATCACCATCACCAACTGGATTAGTTAAAGAGGTACTGCCCTATCAATAGGGCAGCCATAAGCAGCAACAACTTGCGCAGAATATTTTGATAGAGATCTGAGTTAAGGCGGTCCCGTAACGCCATACCTATACGCAGAGCCAGCACTGCCAAAACCAAACCGATGGCAATGGTGCTCCCCAGCTCCATATTGATAAATCCAGCACCATAGAACACTCCAACCTGTGCCGCCTTCCCGCTAAGGAAACAGAGATTGAAGGTCTGGATCATAACAGTCGTGGCCAACCCTAGTTCCAGAGCAAAGATCATCAGGATTGGAACCATCACATTTACCGACCCAGCAAATAGACCTGCCACCAAGCCAAACAACAACATAGAGAGATAGATATGATCCTCAATCCAGTTCATCTGCAACCGGGTTAATCGATGCAGATTCAGATAGAGAATAATCACCGCCGCCAGCACCAGGCGGAACGGCTCCGGATCTGAGATAACCAATAGATTCGTGCCCGCGATACTGCCTATAAAGGCAAACAGCGCAAGGGGCCAAAACCGCCCAATACTATCTCCCCAGCCTCCGCCTCTGTAGATACTCAATAGATTTACCGCGATGGTGGGAAACAAGGTAATAAGAACCGCACTCTGCACATCCATGAACAGGGCCAACAGCGGCGTGGCAATCATAGGAAAGCCTATTCCGAACACCCCATGCATCAATCCCGCCAACGCCAAAATAGCGCTGACAAAACCAAGCTCAATCAGCGACAGCTCAATCACAACCGATTACAGCGGCCAGACCCAGAGGATGGTAGGTATAGAAACCACAATGACTAGGATTTCCAAAGGCAAACCCATTCGCCAGTAGTCACCAAAGCGATACCCACCCGGCCCCATAATCAACGTATTGTTCTTATGACCGATGGGAGTGAGGAAGGCACATGATGCCGCAACCGCTACCGTCATCAAAAACGGATCAGGATTCACCTGCAACTTGTTGGCAATATCAACCGCAATGGGCGCAGCGATAATGGCGGTAGCGGTATTATTCATCACATCAGACAGGGTCATGGTAATAACCATCAGCAGGGTCAAAACAAACACCGGAGAGTAACCCTCAGAAAAGTTGGTCACCATGCCGGCAATCAGGGCTGTCCCCCCACTGGATTCCAGGGCGGAACCAATAGGTATCATGGAACCCAACAGCACAATTACCGGCCACTCGATGGAATCGTATACCTGCTTAGGCGGTATGATATTCAACAGAGCATATAGAGCCACTACCCCGGCCAAGGCTATAGGCAGATAGATCAGACCAAAAGAGGCCAAGGCAATGGCTGAGGCGAATATGCCAACCGCCATCCAAGCCTTGTGACGCTGAATCAACTCCAATCCACGTTCAGCCAAAGGCAGTGTTCCCAACCAACGACCGATATCGTTCAGCCTATGGCGGGGGCCGTGCAGCAACAGTAGATCACCGGCCTTGATATTGAGCTTACGTACCCGCTCCCGAAATTGTCGCCCCTGACGAGATACACCCAGCAATGTCACGTTGTGCCGATACTGCAGACGGAGATCAAGTGCCGAGCGCCCCTCTATGCGCGCACCAGGCGGAACCACCACCTCCATCAGAGACATATCTTCATTGTCCAGTAGCTTTGTCTCTGTTCCCTGCTGGCGGTAATCAAGTTTCAGCAGGCCTACAAAGGCATCCAGCGCCTCCGGTGCAGACTCTACCACCAGCATGTCTTTCTCTTTGATCTCGGTCCATCTAGCCTGCCCCGGAAGACGTTTACCACGCCGCACCAAACCAACAATCAACACATCATTCTCTTGAGACAGCTCATCTAAATCCCGCACCCGTTGACCGATTGCCGGGGACTCATCTGCGACCAACAGCTCGGTTAGAAAGGTGCCAGAATCCAATAAATCCTCAGCGGCATTTTGCTCTTTTGTACTTGCTGGAATCAGACGCCAACCGATAGTAGCCACAAAAATCACCCCAGCAACCGCACAGACCAGTCCGACTGGAGAGAAGTCGAACATACCGAAACTACTACCCATGGCCTTCTGGCGAAACTCAGAGATAATAATATTGGGCGGAGTTCCAATCAGAGTAATCATCCCGCCTAAAATAGAGGCAAAAGAGAGAGGCATAAGGGTCATGGCCGGACTACGTTTAGCCTTAGCCGCAGCCTGAATATCAACCGGCATTAACAGTGCCAGGGCCGCCACATTGTTCATCACCGCAGAGAGCAGAGCGGAGATGCCAGACATGGCCGCAATGTGGGATTGGAGGGAACTGGAAAACCTGGATACCTGGCGCGCCACCACTTCGATCACGCCAGAACTGGAAAGTCCGCGACTCACGATCAAAACCAGAGCTATGATTATAGTAGCTGGATGACCAAAACCGGAGAAGGCCTCATCTTTGGGAATCACCCCCGTTAACAGCGCAATGATCAGTGCCAGAAAAGCTACCAGGTCATAGCGAATACGCCCCCAGATTAGAAAGGCAAAAACAAAAACAAGGAGCATAAAAAGAATAGTCTGGTCAGTAGTCATATTTTAAAGTTTGTTGCCTGGAGTGTTTTGATAAGTAGAATTTTAACCTACTCTCTAACCCGATGGTTAAGTTAAACTTACCTAGTTTTATACCTTGATATTAACATTCTATAGTTTTGCCATAGAAACCATCTGATTTCTGGCGCATAATACGCGTCCTACTCAACAGTCTGCCAGATCCAACCGAATCTAAACCGATTTCTGACGCGCTGTAACTGCTATATAAAATTCGCAAGTACATGTTGGAGACAATCATCTCTGCATTGAAAGGAGAAAAAACATGAGGTTTCCCTCCATTCGCCTACTGGGGATGGAACGCTTTTTACCATTTCTTGCCTGGTTGCCTGGGGTCAAAAGGGATGATCTGAGAGCCGACCTGATTGCCGGCCTAACCGGGGCAGTGGTGGTACTACCGCAGGGCGTGGCATTCGCCACCATCGCTGGTATGCCGCCAGAATACGGACTCTACGCCGGCATGATTCCAGCAATCATTGCGGCTCTGTTTGGGTCTTCGCGCCTGCTAGTTTCCGGACCCACAACAGCAGCATCTATCGTTATGCTCTCCTCCCTCAGCTCCTTTGCTGACCCAGGAACAATGGACTATGTGACATTGGCATTGACCCTGACTTTTATGGTGGGAGTGATTGAGCTGGCCCTAGGACTAGCACGCATGGGTGCCCTGGTAAACTTTATCTCCCACTCGGTGATTGTGGGATTTACTGCTGGCGCGGCAATCCTTATCGCCGCCAAGCAGCTCAAGCACTTTTTCGGAATAGAAATTGCCCGCGGCGGCCACCTACATGACATCCTGATACAGTTCTCAGATCAGCTAACTAATATTAATCCCTGGGTTACGCTTGTGGGCGCAGTAACCCTGTTTAGCGGAATTGCCATCAAGCGCAAATATCCGCAACTGCCCTATATGATCTTGGCTATGATAGCGGGCAGCTTGGCCGCAGCAATATTGAACCTGATATTAGGTGTTGATGTAACACACATAAAGACCGTGGGGGCTCTCCCCCGTTCGTTGCCGCCGCTCTCTTCGCCCGACTTCTCCATGGAGACCATTAAGAATCTTTCCACTGCAGCGTTGGCGGTCAGCCTGTTTGCACTTACCGAAGCAGTATCCATCGGTCGCTCACTAGCCACCAAGACCGGAACCCGCGTGGACGGCAACCAGGAGTTCATTGGACAGGGGCTATCCAACATATTCGGCTCTTTCTTTTCCGGATATGTAGCGACCGGCTCATTCAACCGCTCTGGACTCAACTACCAGGCCGGCGCCAGAACACCGTTGGCGGCAATGTTCGCTGGTGTGCTGTTGATAGGCGTAGTGTTACTGGTAGCCCCCCTGGTGGCCTATCTGCCCAATGCCGCCATGTCTGGCATTCTGTTTCTGGTAGCCTGGGGACTGGTAGATTTCAAAGAGATCATGCGCATCCTAAAAGTAAGCAAGGGTGAGACAACCATACTTGCTGTAACCTTCCTCGGTGCCCTATTCCTAGAACTGGAAATGGCCATCTTTGCTGGCGTACTACTCTCCCTGATCATATATTTGGAAAAGGTATCACACCCCAGGGTCTCCGTGCGCAGGCCAGACCCACGTCTGTACAAACGCACTATGACAGAGGAATCAGAATTACCAGAGTGTCCTCAAACGAAGCTCTTAAGTATAGAAGGGCCAATCTTCTTCGGCTGCACCAACTATATTCAAACTGCCTTTGACAGTTTCCGTGAAGCCCAACCACAACAAAAACACCTGCTAATCCTGTCACAGGGGATTGGCTTTGTTGACCTGCAGGGAGGAGACGCATTGGTCACCGAAGCGCGCCGACGAGAAGCAGATGGCGGCGGCCTTTATCTGGTAAACGTGGATCTAGAGCTATGGGACTCTTTAGATCGTAGCGGCTGTATCGACGAAATCGGTGAGCGGCATATATTTCAGTCTAAGACTGCGGCTATCCACGGCATCTTTCAGAAGCTGGATAAATCAATCTGTGCCAGTTGTGATAAACGGATTTTCCGCGAGTGTAAGGAGCTGAAAGATTAGATCAAAGCTGTACTTAGAATACCCACTTGCTTGATCAAGTCTATAGGAGCCCTGTCTTCAGGGTGAGGTAGCTAGACTATTTTTTCGCCCAGGGGGCTGGGCTTCTACCAAGATATAGCCATACAAAAAACACCACCACTAGAATTTAGTAGAGGAAACTGTGGGTACTGCGTTCTTCTGAACCCAACCCCTTAAATATGATCGAGTTTGTTTCAGCATTCCATTCAAACGGTTTACCGTTATATGGATTTTTAAACTCTGATTGACTTAGTGCTGAGACAACCTGATCTGCAACAACTCCTTTCGCCCTTAGTTGAACGGTAGCCATAGCAGCTCTGCGAACACCTTCCAAATTGTGAACCCTTTCGAAAAAACCTGAATACGCTGGCATAGCAACATGAGTTAACACATTGCCGATCGGGTTATATAGACTTAATAGATTACCGATACCAGATAGCCCTTTGATGTATGCATCTGCCTGCTCTAAAGCCTGTGGAAGCTGTCTTGGTGGCACATCTAGCATATTACTCAACTGCAACATATGTTCAGCATGCGCGTTCTGGGTAGCCTGATTTTTTAAAAGATAAGAGTTCACATCCATAAGCCACTCATCAGCAACCGTTATCTCTTCATAAGCAGAACTACCACTATCACCCATCAAAAGGGTACGGGGATCTTTTGTTTCTACTAAAATATTCCGAAAAAACTCCAACTCACCTGCCATTGCTTTTTTTAGTGATAGCTCATCATCCCCCATAGGCACCATCCATGCCTCCGGAACATTCAAAGGAACACCACTGTTATGAATTCGCCGCATTACCAGATTAGAAAAGGCGAAATGCCGAGTCAGATATGCCGCTGCTAACATCTTATCAATCAACATATTTGAGGAAGATAATACGCCGCGCCAAAACTTTGCGTCTTGATTTAACAGCCTCTGCAGTGCCACCACCTTTCCCTGACCCGCGAGATGCCATGCTTTGAGCATTAATATTTTATGCCCTCTCCCAAGGGAGCCGTAATATGGCAATGGCATATATACCGAGAACTCTGTAGTAGGATGCCACTTGTTACGCTGCAAAAGCCCTAAATAACGTTCTAGAAACCAACTCTCGTCATCCAGCAACCGAGCAATTACCTGCTCATTCTCTTGCAGCTCCTTTTCACAGACCTGGCCCTGCATTGGCAAACCACACACATTAAATATTTTTGAGATTGTGGCGTTATCGGACTCGGATGAAGAACGATCCCAGCAATCTAGGTCCGTTTCAAAGTTGATCGTTTCCTTATGTACAGCTGTGTTGAGCTTGGCAATGCACTCCAATCCAGAGTTAACAGGATCACTCGCGCGCGGAGCAGGAAGTCCCATGGCATATACAAATGCGTTGTCCTCATCAGGAATATCAGTTCCCTGATGCAGTAAAGACTGCATTTCAAGCGCCGCAGAGGATGGCTCCTGATCGCTCCAGTTAATTGCGAACATCACAATAACCAGCACCATGAAAACCAGAGTCAACGATTTAAATAATTTGAGGACTATTCTCATCCATTCACCTCATAACTGTGAAACTGCAGATAGGCGTCAATGCCTACAGTATTAATTCGCGTCTTTTCGCGGTGATTTGCGTTTATTTGCCCACAGGGCATGGATTGCTCCAGGCAATCCAGTTGCATTTCCTCCATCCCTGGAGGTCAGATGTAGGCAAGGAGCGAAAGCAGGACGCGGTAGCTTTGCGGCTAAGCTTCTGATTTATCACCACAACCAAACACCACCTCATAGATCATAACAGCAACACCTATGGTGATAGCGGAGTCTGCAACATTAAAGGCTGGCCAATGGTGTTGGCCGATGTAGAAATCCAGAAAGTCGATGACATGACCGAACAGCACACGATCTATCAGATTGCCCACTGCTCCGCCTACAATCAGACCCAGGGCTATGGCTGTCAGTTTCTCGTGCTGCCTCAGGCCACGCAGCCACACAACTAATACCGAAATCACAACGGTTGCGATAGCGGCCAGGAACCAGCGCTGCCAACCAGTTTGATCACTGAGAAAGCTGAAGGCTGCACCCTCGTTGTAGGCCAGGGTCAGATTAAAGAACGGCAACACATCCACCACTTCATAGACCATAAAGCTGGATTCAACCCACTGTTTAGTGGCCTGATCCAGCACTATGACAATCAGCGACAGCCAGAGCCAACGTAGCATGCCAGCATCCTGGCTCATTAGGCAAAGCGCCTCGGCTCACCGTCGCCATCCACATTGGTCACACAGCGACCACACAGCTCTGGGTGGTCTGAGTTGGAACCCACATCCTCGCGCCTATGCCAACAACGGGCACATTTGGCGTGCTCAGATGCGGTAGCCAGCACAAACAATCCCTCCAGATCAGTGGCCACTGCCTGCTCCGGCTTATCTGCCAGAGGATGCAATCTGGCATAGGAGGTGATGTGCACAAAACGCAGTTCATCCTCTAGTTTAGCGAGAACGGCATGGAGCCCTGCATCACAGTAAAGATCCAACTCAGCATCCAGGGAAGAGCCAATAGCGCCATCGGCACGCAGCTGTTCCATCTGTTTAGCTACTGCGGTTCTGGCTGCGATCACCCTCGTCCAGAAGCTGCGATCCATTGATTCGTTGCTATCCAAGGCAAACAGGCCCTCATACCAACCCTCGGTAAACACCGATTCGCCACGCTCACCCGGTATATGCTGCCATAACTCGTCGGCAGTAAAGCTGGTGATAGGTGCCAGCCAACGCACCATAGCCTCAATGATGTGATACATGGCGCTCTGACATGAGCGGCGTGCCAAGCTATCGGTCTGAGTGGTGTATTGACGATCCTTGATGATATCCAGATAGAAACCGCCCATCTCATTGCCGCAAAAGTTTAGGACCTTCTGGTAGATCAGATGAAATTGGTAATCCGTGTATGCAGCCTTGATCTCTTCCTGCAACTGCAGGGCCCGATCCACTGCCCAGCGGTCCAGCTCAAGCATATCTGCTGGCGCTACCATGTTCTCAGCTGGATCAAACCCGTTTAGATTGGAGAGCAGAAAACGGGCGGTATTGCGGATACGACGATAGGCATCCGAAGTACGCTTCAGAATCTCGTCAGAGACGTTCATCTCACCGCGATAATCTGTAGCTGCCACCCACAGGCGAATGATATCGGCACCCAGATTCTTCATCACCTTCTGGGGTGACATTACATTACCGATAGATTTAGACATCTTGCGCCCATCGGCATCTACGGTGAAGCCGTGGGTTAGAACCTGCTTGTAGGGAGCCTGATCGTGGATTGCTACTGACGTCAAAAGAGAAGACTGGAACCATCCACGATGCTGATCCGAACCCTCTAGATAGAGGTCAGCCGGGGCATGCAACTGCTCCCAGCGCTCCAGGACACAGGCATGGGTAACGCCAGAGTCAAACCAGACATCTAGTGTATCCTGCACCTTCTCGTACTGCTCCGCATCTGCGCCCAGGATGTCTTTAGGATCTAGAGAGAACCAGGCTTCAACGCCCTGCTGCTCCACCAGTTTAGCCACCTCTTCGATCAAGCGTTCACTCTCAGGATGGAGTTCTGCGCTCTCTTTATGCACAAACAGAGCGATAGGCACGCCCCAGGTGCGTTGGCGCGAGACACACCAATCTGGACGCCCTTCCACCATACCTTCAATGCGGGCCTGACCCCACTCTGGCATCCAGTGCACCTTGTCGATCTCACGCAAGGCCGACTCGCGCAGACCATTCTGATCCATGCTGATAAACCACTGCGGGGTAGCGCGGAAAATGATCGGAGTCTTGTGTCGCCAGCAGTGCGGATAGCTGTGGGGGAAGCGCGCCTCCTGCACCAGAGCGCCCTTGGCCTTAAGTACCTCAATAACTTTCTCGTTGGCATTGAATACATGCTCGCCAGCAAAAAGCTCTGTGCCTTCCACAAAACAGCCGTTGCCAGCCACAGGGTTATCTACCGGCAAGTCGTATCTTAGACCTACGATATAGTCATCCAGACCATGTCCAGGTGCGGTATGTACTGCGCCAGTACCTGCCTCCAGGGTCACGTGCTCACCCAGGATTACCGGCACCTCACGCTCATAAAAACAGTGCTTGAGCTTCAGCCCTTCGAAAGCATCGCCATGGCCACGAGCGACAACTTGATAATCTTCTATACCCCAACGATCCATAGTCTGGGTAAGCAGCCCTTCTGCCAGCAACAGCCGCTCTCTACCCAGGGCTCCGTCACACTGTACTACGACGTACTCCAGAGTCGGGTTCAAGGCCACCGCCTGGTTGGCAGGCAGGGTCCAGGGAGTTGTGGTCCAGATAACTATAGAGATAGGACCTTCACCACTGTCATCAGTTACGGAATGACAGCGGGTCAAAAGCGCATCATCTTCCAATACCTGGAAGCGCACATCTATGGCGAAGGACTCTTTATCTTTATATTCAACCTCAGCCTCGGCCAGGGCAGATCCACAATCGGTACACCAGTGCACCGGCTTGAAGCCTTTCTGCACATGACCGTTTTGCACAATCTTACCCAGGGAGCGAATGATGTCGGCCTCAAAATTGAAATCCATGGTGAGGTAGGGCTTGTCCCAATCACCCAGCACACCCAGGCGTTTAAAATCGGTACGCTGCTTATCCACCTGCTTGGCCGCATAATCACGACAAGCCACGCGAAAATCGGCAGCAGACACCTTCTTCCCAGGCTTACCCACCTTCTTCTCTACCTGCAACTCGATAGGCAAACCATGACAATCCCAACCCGGCACGTAGGGCGCATCAAAGCCATCGAGGCTGCGACTCTTAACGATTATATCTTTCAGTACCTTATTCACCGCATGACCGATATGGATCTCGCCATTGGCATAGGGAGGGCCGTCGTGCAGGATAAACTTAGGACGCCCTTCGGACTGCTCGCGAATCTTCTGGTACAGGTTGCTCTCTTCCCATCTTTTCAACATCTCCGGCTCACGCTGAGCCAGGTTTCCCTTCATAGGGAAAGAGGTATTAGGAAGATTCAATGTCTGTTTATAATCGGTCACTCTTTTTGCCTTTACATACAATCTAATAAATTAAACGCTGTTACCATCTAGAGTAACAGCATATGAAAAAACTCTCTTGCCGCTAACGCATCCTGCTCAATCTGATGCTTGAGCTGCTCAAAACTATCAAACTTCTTCTCATCCCGCAGTTTTTTACAAAACTCCACATCCAGATGTTCACCATATATTCTTCGATTAAAATCGAACAGGTGCACCTCCAGGAGATACTGGGTGCCGCCATCCACTGTGGGTCTATTGCCTATATTGGCCACACCGGGAAGCGCTTCCTCACCCAGCCCACTCACCCGCACCGCATACACACCCCGCAGCGGGCTTACCTTGCGATGTAGGTTAATATTGGCAGTGGGAAAACCTATGGTACGCCCACGCTGATCACCATGCCCCACCCGTCCGCAAATGCTATATGGACGCCCCAGGTAACGGCTGGCCTCCTCCAACTCACCGTTGGCCAGGGCCTGTCGAATTCGGGTACTGCTCACTCGCTCTTCACCCACAACATAGGTGTTCATATTCTCTACCGCAAAGCCGTGCATATGGCCCATAGTGCGCAGCATCTCAATGTCACCGCTACGCCCTTTGCCAAACCGGAAATCATCCCCTACAAACAGATAACGTACACCCAGCCCATGCACCAGCAATCTCTGCACAAACTCAGCTGCCTCCATGCTAGCCAGCTTGGGGCCAAACTCCAACAGCACCACCCGGTCAATCTCAGCCGTTTTCATGGCATGTAGCTTTTCTCGCATCCGAGTGAGTCGAGCTGGAGCCGACTCTGGAGTAAAAAACTCCTGCGGCTGAGGCTCAAAGGTAATCACCGTCGTTGGCAACCCCAGATCCTTAGCCTGCTCGCGCAGATGCCGAAACACCGCCTGATGGCCCAGGTGCACTCCATCAAAATTACCGATGGTGGCAACACAGCCACGATGTTCACTGCGTAGATTGTGGAGACCGCGAATGACCTGCATACCCAACCGCACCTAAGTTTCAGACAGTTAATATAAAACCCGTCATTATAGGTTAAGCGTTGCCATAAGTCCCTGGTTTTTACTAGGAAGAATCAGCTGGAAAATGATGCTCTTAAATGGCTAATCCTTATGCCCAATATCCATAGAACCATAAAATATAGGCCTGCCCCGGAAAGGATTAGCAGCAGCAGCTTCCAGAGCTTATCCCACAACTCCATACTGAGCCAGCTATCCAGAGAGCCACCCATAACATAGAGCAAAGCCCCCATGGCCGCTGATGCTACCAGACCCCGAATTATCAAACTGGGCCAGCCACCTTCAGGGATAAATACCTCTTCCCTTTTCAGCCCGCGGAACAGTAAACCAGCATTGATGCAGGCAGAGAGGGTGGTCGCCAAGGCTAGACCGGCATGGGCCAGGGGAAACACCAGTATGATGT
Organism: Sedimenticolaceae bacterium; assembly: GCA_050291725.1. Taxonomy (GTDB): domain Bacteria; phylum Pseudomonadota; class Gammaproteobacteria; order Chromatiales; family Chromatiaceae; genus JAAGZL01. Next base: position 44,322 of record JBNKKH010000027.1, on the reverse strand, counting down.
TGAACACCATATTGGAAACCATGGCGATAATCGCGATCTTAACTGGCGTCTTGGTATCCTGGCGCGCATAGTAGCCTGGAGCCAATACCTTGATCATAATGAACGGTAGCAACCCCAGGGAGTAGGCCATGAGACTACGCTGGGCCATTGCTACATCAGAAGGGAGAAACACCTTAGACTGAAACAGGGTAGCAATCATAGGGCCTGCTAGCAGAAACAGCCCCACGGCACATGGCACACCCAACAGCAGCACCCAGCGCAGAGCCCAGTTTAGGGTGTGGGAGAAACCCTCCGATGATTCAGTAGCATGTTTCTGGGACAGACTGGGCAAGATTACCGTAGCTAGACCAACCCCGAGAATCCCCAGAGGAAACTCCATCAGGCGGTCAGAGTAGTAGAGCCAGGATATACTGCCATCCACCAAAAAAGAGGCTATCAAAGTATCCAATAGTAGATTGAGCTGGGTAACAGATACGCCGAAGATGGCCGGTAACATCAGCTTAACAATACGTCTTACCCCCTCATCCTTGGGAGCAAATTTAAACTTAGGCAACAGTCCCAACTGCTTCAAGAACGGCAACTGGAATAGAAACTGGACAATACCCGCCAACAGCACACCCCAGGCCACCCCCACAATGGGACGCTCCATCAGCGGAGACAGCCACAGCGCACACCCTATCAGAGATAGATTAAGCAACACCGGGGTAAAGGCCGGTATTCCGAAGCGACCATATGTGTTAAGAATGCTACCGGCAAAGGCAGTCAGGGAGATAAAAAACAGATAGGGAAAGGTGAGACGCAGCATCTCTGCCGCCAGATCCATCTTCCCCTCCACCCCCCCGATAAAGCCGGGGGCGAAGATCATCACCAGCACTGGCGAACCCAAAACCCCCAGAGTAGTCACCAACAACAGGATGCCACCCAGAGTCCCAGCCACATGGTTCACAAACAGCTTCAACTCCTCAAAGCTACGTTTGGCCTTATACTCCGCCAGCACCGGCACAAAAGCCACTGAGAAAGAGCCCTCGGCAAACAGGCGGCGCAGAAAGTTGGGGATCTTGAAGGCAACAAAGAAGGCATCAGTACCGGCATTGGCGCCAAAGATATGGGCAAATACCAAATCCCGCACAAAACCCAAAACCCGCGACAGCATGGTGTTAGAGCCGACCTTGGCCAGTGATTTGAACATGGAAGCCAGTGTGTAATCCTCAGTTTATTCTTTATTAGGTTCGCGATTATAGGCCCTTCCCACCCTGCAAGAACATAGCAAATATTGCGATCCCACGAATACCCAGAGTATAAACAGGGAAAATAGTTCGAAATTACTGCTAAATTTAACTCAATTACTATTGACAAATCCGGCTCTTGGCACCAGAATACCGGGCTTTTCGCAGTTCAACAATTTTGGAGGTCGTTTTGGCCAATTCAGTACAAGCCCGCAAGCGTGCAAGGCAGGCGGAAAAACATCGTCAGCACAATGCATCTCAAAAGAGCGCTATGCGCACCAAGGTTAAAGGCGTAATTGCGGCTATTGAGGCTGGAAACAAAGAAGAAGCGACCGAAGCTTTCAAACAGGCAGTACCGGTTATGGACCGTGCGGCGAACAATGGCCTGATCCACAAGAACAAGGCCGCTCGTCACAAGAGCCGTTTGAACGCGCAGATCAAGGCGTTGTAATCCAAGCCCTGCGCATTCAAAAAAACCGGCCACAAGCCGGTTTTTTTATGTCTGATGGAAATGATTAGTCGCAAATCACCGCACCTAGTTTCTCGTCATCTAGCGACTTGATCCCATACCAGCACAACCATCTCCCTACTTTGCAAAAACCTGCTGCAACAGATCAGTAGTTCTAGCTACAGGATCTCTCCTGATCTTCTGCTCTTCTGCGGCCAATTTTAGAAACAGACCGTCCAGTGTTTTGCTGGTTACATAATCATCCAGATCAATAGATTCGGTTTTGAGGAAGCCACCAAGGGTATTGCCCGCCTTACCCATAAGTTTTTTATAGGCTGCAGTAGCGCCAGCTTTATCGGTTGCCTTGGCTACAATCGGCTTGATAACCGCATGCAGTGATTTACCGGCACGCTTTTGTAAGAACTTGGTCGCGGCGGTGTCTCCGCCATTGAGAATTCCACGCACATCTTTCAGAGTCATGTTGGCAACTGTCTTTTTAACCACTGACAGGGTTTGTGGAATAGCCTGTTCCGCAGCCCTATTTACCGTGGTCTCAAATTGATCCACATATTTACCCTGGCCTACAGCGCGTAAACCCTTACCCACTGATTTCAACATACCTGGAAGCGGGATACGCACTGAGCGGTCATTCAGAAAGCCGCCCTGCGACCCCAGCAGCTTGACTGCACGTTCAGCTCCAACACTCAGCGCCTGCTTTAGCCCCGCATTAATACTCGAGTCTGACAAGCGAGATGATGATGACGATGTGGCTGTGTTGCTGTTAAGAAGTTCGTCAGCCTGTTTCAGCAGATCACCAATCCCCGCATAACTCATACTTGAACCCAGCCCAACTACAGCTATCGCAATCGACCCAAGAAATATCCTTTTACGGCTCATACTATCCTCGCTATTTATGAGATTAATTGTTATGCCTGACTTATACCAAAACCAGATTATCCCGGTGGATCAACTCAGCATCATCCATATACCCAAGGATTTCGCTAATCATGCTGCTGGGCTGCCCCTTGATACGATCAACCTCCAGGGCAGTATAATTTACCAAGCCCCGAGCAATCTCTTTACCCGACTCATCCACGCATGAGACAACCTCTCCACGGGCGAAGCTGCCACTGACATCTTTAACCCCTACCGCTAACAGACTTCTGCCCTGCTGAGACAATACTTGTACCGCACCATCATCCAGCACCAGTTTTCCTCTCACTCGCAAGTGTCCAGCCAACCAGCGTTTGCGTGCTGTCTGGGGCTCCTGCACTGGGATAAGCAAAGAGCCGACCTCGTCTCCTTGACTGATTCTGCTCAGCACATCCTCTTCTGCACCCGGAGCTATCACCGTCCCGGCACCAGATCGCGCGGCCAGTCGGGCTGCGCGCACCTTGGTTACCATGCCACCCAGGCCCAGCCCCCCCACACTATCGCCGGCGGCCTGATCCAGCTCTGGGTTATCCACCCTTGACTCTGATATAAGTTTGGCCTTTTGGTTTAGTCTAGGGTCACTATCGAACAGGCCTCGTTGATCGGTCAGCAAAACCAGAAGATCGGCCTCCACCAGGTTTGCCACCATAGCTGCCAGGGTATCATTGTCGCCAAAACGCAGTTCATCATTTGCCACGGTGTCATTCTCGTTCACCACAGGAATGACACCCAGTTTAACCAGAGCGAGCATGGTGCTGCGAGCATTCAGATAGCGCCCACGATCGATAAGATCATCATGAGTTAGTAGTACTTGCGCTGTATGTAGGTCGTGCTTCTTAAAGCAGCTTTCGTAGGCCTGTACCAGACCCATCTGTCCAATAGCAGCTGCGGCCTGGAGTTCATGCAGAGCGGTAGGACGGGCAGCCCAACCCATGCGGCTCATGCCCTCTGCCACGGCACCGGAAGAGACCAGAATGAGCTGTTTACCTGACAAAACTAGGGCAGACATCTGCTCAACCCAGATCGCTAGACGCTCCCGATCCAGGCCGTTGCCATCGTCCGTTAATAGAGCGCTGCCGATCTTCACCACCCAGCGCTTAGTTGCAGGTATCTTGTCTCTTGAGATCATCTTCTATGGCCTGCCCACAATGGTTATGACTTTAAGGGGTCCCATGGCTCATCGTCTATTTCTTCATCTACCACTTCGCTCTCTTGCTGCATCTCTTCCAAATGCTCCATCAGCTTGTATACAAGCTCTTTGGTTCCCTCTCCGGTAACAGCAGACATAGTAAAAACCGGGCCTTCCCAGTCCAACTCAGTAAGTAAACTCTGTTTTCTCGATTCTACTTCATCTCCATCCAGGAGATCGACCTTGTTCAACACCAGCCAACGTTCTCGCTCGGCCAGATCTGGACTGTACTTCTCCAGCTCTGCAGTTATCTTGCGCACCTCTTCTACCGGATCAATAGAGTCGTCCATAGGAGCAATATCTACTAGATGTAGCAGCAGCCGGGTACGGTCCAAATGCTTCAGAAACTGCAGACCCAATCCTGCCCCATCCGAAGCACCTTCAATCACACCAGGAATATCCGCCACCACAAAACTGCGAGACTCACCCACACTTACCACACCCAAATTGGGATAAAGCGTGGTAAAGGGGTAGTCGGCGACTTTGGGACGTGCGCTGGAAACCCTACTGATAAAACTGGACTTGCCGGCGTTGGGCATCCCCAGCAGCCCCACATCGGCCAGTAGAATCAACTCCATATGTAGCTGACGCTTCTCACCTTCAGTGCCACTGGTAAACTGCCTGGGAGTACGATTAGTGCTGCTTTTAAAACGGGCATTGCCAATCCCATGGAATCCACCCTTCGCCACCAGTAGCTTCTGCTCATGCTTAAGCAGCTCGCCGATGGTCTCTTGGGTATCCTCATCTGAAACCCTGGTTCCCACGGGTACCCGTACGTAGAGGTCCTCCCCGCTGCGGCCAGTGCAGTTGCGACCCATGCCATTCTGGCCACGCTCTGCCTTGTGGCGTCGCATATGGCGAAAATCCACCAGGGTGTTCAGGCCAGAATCAGCTAACAGATAGACACTACCACCGTCGCCGCCATCGCCACCGTCCGGTCCACCCTTGGGAATATATTTTTCACGACGAAAACTGGCGACGCCGTTACCGCCGTCACCTGCCTCAACTCGTATACTGGCTTCATCAACAAATTTCATAGTTATTAACAGCCTAACAAAACAGTCCTATCGCAACCAGAAAAAACAGCCAGCCGCTCACAACACTAGTAAACCCATTTACGTTATCCCTATACATCAACAAAAAAGGCCCCGTCATCGACGAGGCCTCTGTTGTCTCTATAAGCGGTGTAATTAGGCTGGAACTACGTTCACATACCTACGCTTTTTAGGACCTTTAACCTCAAACTTCACTACACCTTCAGCCTTAGCAAACAGGGTGTGGTCTTTACCACAGCCTACATCTAATCCCGGGTGGAAGTGGGTGCCGCGCTGACGCACGATGATGTTGCCTGGCATTACCGTCTGGCCGCCGAACATCTTCACACCAAGACGTTTTGACTCTGAATCGCGGCCGTTACGTGTACTACCGCCTGCTTTTTTATGTGCCATTGTTTAATCCGCCTTACTTTGCGCTAATTCCAGTAATCTCAAGCTCAGTGTACCACTGACGGTGGCCCTGATGCTTAAGATGGTGCTTACGACGCCTGAACTTAATGATCTTGACTTTCTTGCCACGACCATGCGCCTGCACCTTCGCAGTAACCTTACCGCCGTCCACATAAGGAGTACCTACCTTAATGTCATCGCCATCGGCTACCATTAATACTTTATCGATATCTACGGTTGTACCCTCTTCAGAGTTAATCTTCTCAACTCGAAGGGTGTCACCCTTGGAAACCCGGTACTGTTTACCACCGGTCTGAATCACGGCATACATTCGCCAAATCTCCATAAAATTCTGCTGGTTGAGTCAGTTACACAAAACCGACCCACGAAAGAGCCGGAATTCTACATACACCTTGGCCTAAGGTCAAATACTGTTTCGTATAAATAGATAGCTTTTCTCTACATTAATCCCATTAGAAGAGGATAATTTTGCATCAGCTTGATATTCATCTTTTGTTAAATAGTAAGAAAGCAGTAGAATACGCACGAAAGCATACAGGGCTATCCGCAATAACCCTTTTACAATCAACAAGTAAGCTATTTACACCCTATATTTATCTGTTTCCAAGCAGATCGGGGTTACATAAACCAACAGAAGAGTTGTATGGACATATCCGCGATCAAAAAACTAGTAGAAGATGAGATGGGCGCTGTAGACAGCCTGATCTTGGATCGACTGAAATCGGACGTGGTGCTGATCAACCAAATCGGCCACTACATCGTAAACAGCGGCGGTAAACGCCTGCGCCCTATGATTGTACTGCTGGCAGCCCAAACTCTCGGCTATTCCGGAGATAAACACACCCTTGCAGCCGCAATAATTGAGTTCATCCATACCGCTACTCTGCTACACGATGATGTAGTGGATGGCTCAGACCTGCGCCGCAGCAGAGACACTGCCAACGCAGTCTGGGGCAACGCTGCAAGTGTCCTCGTAGGGGATTTCCTCTACTCCCGCTCCTTCGAAATGATGGTAGATGTAGGCAATATGCGGATTATGGACATCCTCTCCCACGCCACCAACCGTATTGCGGAGGGTGAAGTACTGCAACTCCTCAACTGTCATGATCCAGATACTGACGAGAAGAAATACCTAGAGGTAATTCTGCGCAAAACCGCCACCCTGTTTGAGGCTGGCGCCCAACTTGGAGCAGTGCTCTGCAACTCATCTCCTGAAGAGGAGCAGGCATTGGCCGATTATGGACGCCACCTGGGTATAGCCTTCCAAATCATTGATGATGCACTGGATTACAGTGAATCTTCTGAGGAGATTGGAAAGAACATAGGGGATGACCTAGCTGAAGGAAAACCCACCCTCCCCCTTATCCGCGCCATGCAGGTAGGCACCCCGGAACAGAGAGAGTCTTTGCGTAATGTGATTGAGAAAGGTGGACGTGAACATATAGACATAGTAAAAGAGGCCATCGCCAGCACTGATGCCATTGAGTACACTTTCCAGGCAGCAGAAGCAGAGGCAAACAAGGCCAAAGATGCTTTGAAGATATTACCCCCATCTCCTTACAGAAGCGCTCTGGCGACATTGGCTGATTTTTCTGCAGATCGCAAAAGCTAACGGATAAACAAACAGGAGAACGCTTTAGCCATCGGCACTTGACAGATCGCCGACCAAATCTGCCAAAAGTTTTTCTGACTGTTTGTTCTTCTTCGCCTTGTACATAGTGGCATCCGCTTCCGCCAACAGCTCTTCGGCGGTGTCATGACGGCTCGGATCGTATACGGCAAGTCCAAAGCTAGCTGAAATATCCAACTGCGGGCCAGCTTCATCCTTAAGGTTAACCAGCCCCTGCTCTATTCGCTCGACCAAATGCCCGGCTTCGGTTTCGCTGCAGTTATGTAATACCAAAACAAATTCATCACCGCCCAACCGCATCGCCACATCACCACTCCGAACCGATTCCTGCAGAACTTTCGCCATCCCCTGTATTGCCAGGTCCCCCTGCTGGTGACCGTAGGTATCATTGATCAGCTTCAAGCCATCAAGATCGACAAAACATACAGTTAGTTCGCACTGACTGCGCTTGCTTCTACCCATTTCCGAAGCCAACATTAATAGACCAGTACGCCGATTTACCAGACTGGTCATTTCATCGAAAGTGGCATAGTACTCGAGAGTCTGCTGCGCCTGTTTTATCTTGCTGATATCAGTTACTCCTATGACGTAACTGGGACGATCCGAATAAAGAATTTGGCACGAAGACGCCAGCGCTTCAATCGTACTCTGACAAGCATCAATCAACAGAACCTCGTATTCATTAAGGGAAGCACCGGCACGCATCTTATCGAGAAAGGAGTGGTTAGATGGATATTTATCATCGAGAAAATCACTAAACGATCGTCCGAGAATCTCTTTTTCAGCACAGCCCATCAGATCCACCGCCCTACTGTTGCTACGAGAGATAGTTAGGTCAGATTCGCTAATGAGAAACATCGCGGTTGGACTTGCAGAAAACAAGCGCTCCACATCAGCTTGGTAGCGCTCTCGCTGAAACATGTCATACCGCAAACGCCGTACCGCTGGCGCAAAGATCAACCAGGCCTCTAACAGCAAGACCAAGAGGGTGAACGCGGCCAAACTAAGCTCAAGATAACTGGCAAATTTGACTCTCGCTTTGGCCTCAGCATCATAACGAAACACGATAACATCCATACCGCGCAAAAATGATGCTTCATGTGCTGCCAGTTGCTTCACAGCAGCAGCAATGGATGCCACATCTGCGTCCTTTGCCAGCAACTTCTGTGCTGCCAACACCATGGCCTGGTAATCAGACTCAATAACCCGGAATAGCTCAACAATCTGATCGCTGTTATCGCCTGGCAACTGCAACTCATCGTCCCCATGCTGCAGTCCAGTATGTGAGCTCTGCCAGAGATTAAGCGCATCCTGGAGTTGTTGGCGTAACTGGTTACTCTCCTTAGCGTCTGTTGCTTGTTGCAACGCGTAGCTGGTCTTGGTTATTTTCTGGCTCAGCATGCGCTGACGACCCGCTATATTCACAACGCGAGAGTCATAACTCTGATCGGAAATCGACCACTGAATCACCACTTGCGACAATATGGTCAAAGTGGCGATGAGAGATAACGCAACGATATAGCGATAGCGCAACTGGCTAGCGCTGAAACCTGCGGCAGCATTGCCTGATCGATGCTCCATGATGGTAGCCGCTACCAGTTGTTTATAAGGATGAGTTCTTGCTTCCTGCAAGCATGGCGCTATGTTCCATCAAAAACTCCAAGAAACCAACCAGGCTCCACTTGATATAACCCTGGTTACCCATAATATTCATTTATACGACCCCGATTTATTATTTGATATTTCTCACATCAAGATAATCCCCTATTTCACTCACGCTTTCAACTTCAACCACCACAACACTACAAACCAACCTGCATATGCAAGGCATGACTGTTGGGTGTAGGCATGTTAAATGCCAAACATCTTATTTTCGTTCATAGCCATAAGTGGTATAAATAGCACCCAGCAGAATGATAATCGGAGTGTAGCTCAGCCTGGTAGAGCACTGCCTTCGGGAGGCAGGGGCCGGAGGTTCGAATCCTCTCACTCCGACCACGAAATATCCGCAAGAAGGAGACGTTCTGGAACACGCGTCACCTCACTCTATCAAAATACACTGCGATTTATTGGGTAGCATCACCTTTCATTATGCAAGACTGGAAACATAACCTTTTCAAACAACTATGCACCTACAACACTAATTAGTTAAATCCTTAAATGTTACAGCCGCACTATCTTCGAGAGTACTCCACACCGGCTGTCCAACCGGACTACCGTGATCGATAAATTTTTGTATTTTTTGACGTCCAGTGAGGTAATTTGTACTGATATATTCACCTTCACCCGATGCTCGATTGTCGTGCATCTCCTCTTTTCCAGCTAGCAGCAGTTGATTGTTTCGATATATGAATTGATATTTAACACTTCCCTGCCCCCAGCTACCCATGCTGCACCAGTATCCGGTATGGAGATATAGACTGTTATTGGACATGGACACCACTCCCAAAGGATCATCGCAATTAGGATTTTCATCGGGCAGAAGAAGTGAATCATTCATTCCAATCTGACTATAACTGCCTGGCTTACCAAGGAAAACAAACCATAATCGTTGATTCTTGTCTGGGAATCTATCACCACGATTTTCAACATCCTCAATTTTATTCCTATCGGCTAACTCAACAATTATAGATATATCGTCTTTGCCGTCTCTATTCAGATCACCCACAGCCTCAGCGATCACGACGTATTTCTCTCCTACGCTTCTGTTTAGCATTTCAAGTAGCGGAAAATAGTGTGTATACAAACTTTTGAGTTCGTTGGGTATACGCTTACGTTTATTGTCAAATAACATTTGAGATAGATAGGTTAGATAGTGTAATTTATCTCTACCTTTTTCGCCTTGATAGGTCCTACCTAGTTTATTTAGTACATCCGCATAATTCAGATGCGCGACCGTTCTGTCTGGTAGTCTGTCGACAATCTGCCAGAGAAGGGCTTCGGCTTCAGCATATTGGCCTGTCTGATAAAGATAAAATGCCAAATTATTAGCAGCAACCTCTTCATTTGCCAGTGATCCAAAATATTTTTTGTAAAAGTTAAACCAGAAATATGCGCCGGTGTTTTCGATCTTGTGTTCGCTACGCCTTAACCGCATCAAGAGTTGAGAAGCACTGGTAATACGATTAAAGTCCAGAACTTCCGCACATCCCTCGAAGACAACTGATGAACTCGCAGTTTGACTATAATTTTGCAGACTAAAACGTTCTGAATTTACTAGTTTTGCTTTAGTAACAGACACATCGTCTCCGTCCGCCATACCAAGGCGATCATTGTCAGGGGAATTTCTAGCATTCAAGCCTTTGAACTTTAACTGTCCCCCAGAAAGGTCCAGCTGATAGTAATCTGTGTTATGTGACTCATCATGAAGATAGTAGTTAAAATGGTCATGATATGGGTTTTCTATTCCGATCATGACTCCACATTGATCACTGATATACAGCCCCTGCTCCAGCGATTGCGCACAAAGTGGAGATGCAATAAAGGCGATCATGAAAAGCGCACTAATTTGTAAATTATTATTCATTAACTTTTCACTGCACTTTTGAGAACTCCAAACCATCCAAAGAGGCATGAAAACCACACCAGTCTTTACATCCATAATCCTTATCGATTAGCTTGAGACCCTTTTCGGTTGGTTGAATTGTTAAGTGACATGCCTTATCCGTATATACCAACACCCCATTTTCTTCTCTAGCGACACCTGATATATCACAAGTATGGATATTCCTACCTACTGTTAGTATTTCGAAATAGAAACGATTTGCAGACATTTTTGTCAGAGATAATTCATCCTCAGCCTCGTCCTCTTTTAAAGTCCCATCATCAAACCATATCACTTTATGCGGATTCGAATATATAGTCGTATCAAGCACTTCTATTTCATTGAGATGTATATATTTCTCGACATCCTTTTTTCCTGAAAAACGAATCTTGACCGTCTCTGCCGTGGACTCACCTTCCAAGATCTCGACAAAATCATCTTTGATTAGATACATACCACTTTTGTCTTGAGCATAGCTATCATTATAGAGAAGGGACTTGGGGACTATAACCTTTGCATACAGACGCTGTGTTTGCTGTTTATCGTGAAGCGCCTTACATGAATAGATCTCTTTACTAACTATTGACTTTGTTTTATTACCAAACAGAGAGTCGATGTAGCACAGGTCATGATCTTGATTATAATTTTCATAGACCACAAATGATTTCAGACCTCCTTCTCTTATATGGTAGATTTCCGTAAAGTGTCTAGGGCCAGACTTGAACTCCGAGACAACAATTTTTTTCTCTGGCTGCACCTCAAAGTTACTTAGATAGAGTTCTTCATCTGCTATATATGAATTATCCTGAGCAAGATAAATATTGTAGAAGACGTTAACTCCACCGTAACCCAAAGCACTAACCACAGCCACATCATCCAGACCATCAAAGTTAAGATCATCAATACGATAAGTCCGCGAGTTGATTGGGACCAAATCCGTGTCAAATGGAATAGTGATTTTCTCGTCAACTTTGGACTTGAGCTTCAAGTATAAAAATCCTTTATCACTTGAGATCTCTGCTTCGTAATGCGTATTGATATTTAACGACTCTCCTCCGAAAAGCGATAAAGGCAAAAAAACATGAGACATTAAAATAAGGAAAAGACATAACACTCGCATAAATAGTACTCTGCTTATTCAATCAGAAAAAATGAGATTTATAATTATCCCCAACCACCAATAATCGTGTACTTTACCTCTCCTTCTTTGCCTATAGCTTTACCTACATAGAGCTCCACCTTGACTGATGTTCCATTGTTTTTCTTCATTTGGATAACCAAAAGATATCTTCCTGAATGCGAGTCAGAATGAACTAACTCCATCTCTACATTCTGAACATCCTCTAGGTTTACTTTTTCATAACAACCTTCTCTCTCTAAATACCATGTTGATTTCAGCTTACAATCACTTTTTGAAATGCTTTTATTATATCCACCTAGTATTCTTTCATCGAGCATCAGAGAAACATCAAACTCATTCAATATGACTTGATTGGCTAGATAGTATTCATCAATAAGTGGAAGCAGCCGGTACTTATCCTTTGACAGCAACACCTCCTTAAGTGTTGCCAAAAACTCATTAAGCCGAATACTATCTTTTCCATTTGGTATTTGACTTAAAAAATTCACTGATTCCCAGTTGTGATAAGCAGCAGTTAATTGGGTTGGCGTCATACGTTTTAAATTTTCATATATATCTAAGGCATATTTGTCATCTCCTTTCTGAGCAACCCATAGATTCTCAAAAGGCTCATCTGCCAAACTAACAAGATCGCCCACTACAGTATCAGGCAAGCCAACTAAGTCATATGCTCCATCTTTCGTCTCGACTGTGATACCGATCCCAACGGGATTATTGACTTTATAATTCTGATAAATCGCGTATTTAGCGTCTTCTGTATTAAAATTTAGTTCCCTTCTACTTCCAACCTCAACCACATACACAAATGATTTTCCATTCTTTCCTATAGTTTCGTTGTAAACAGGACCCATCGAGAATTCAACACTGTTATCTTTATCAAGAAACGCATAGTAGAGATTTTTATCTCTTTCAAATAAGAGAGCGGTTTTCCCATTCTTTAGCTTAAAGTTTAGCTTTTGATTGATCTCATTCTCATCTATCTCAACTCTCTTTTTAGTAACCACCTTCTTCTCGTTATATTCTTTCGTGATAGTGGAATAAAAAGGAAGGTTATACGCATCCTCCTCTACGCTTTTTACCAGTTTAAGCTGGCCATTGATAACCTTATACGTATCATAAAGATGCCAACAGCAGCCGCTTTTTTTCATCGCTGAAATGGTTTGAGTTTTCCGATCAACACCGAACATTCCACAATATTCACTTGCAACCGCCGAAAATTCTTGATCAAAGACAAAACCTTGATCTCTATTGAGGTAGATAGAGAATTCCGGACCTCCATAGCAACTACCATTACCATCTTTAATAGCAAAGTCTTTCTTTCCATCGAAATTAAAGTCATCGTGAACAATTAGACTTTGATAGCCATAAGGTCTTTCCGAAATATTAGATTGAAAACCGTGAGATGAATCATACTCAAGATCCACTTCCTCAATATTTGCATTGACCAGTATTTGCTTACTCTTTTTATCGATAATACACAGGTGTTTTTTCTTACCATCTACAACAGCAAAATACTCTTCTGAAAAACCATCAAGTTTTAGAATATAATCCAAGACATTTTCATTATCCACATACCGATCGGACGGCAAAACATAGGAGTTTGATTCAGAAAATTTCTGGCCTGCCTTCTTAAAGTAAACTGTTAGCTGAGGAACACCACAGATTTCACCGGTCTTTACAGCAATATCTTTCAGGCCGTCAGAGTTGTAATCTTTATAAAAAATAAATTCCTGCTTAGAGTTAACCTTCCAGACCTCACCCTTTTTTATGACCTCATAGTCACCCGGGTCAACATCTACCTGTATTAATATTTCGTCTGTTTCCGGATCGAATATATCTATACTAACTTCTTCACCATCGAATTCAGTATAAAATTCCGATGAAATACTTTCTAATTTAACAATCCCAGCTTCTAACGTATTAAGAAAAAACAGTAAAACAACTACTAAAAAATATTGTGAGTTTTTCATCTTTTAATTACCAATGATGATTTTTTAAAAAGATAATATTGACAACCAAAATTAGTCGCTATCATTTTGAACGTAATATAGCAGTAAACTCTTTATCATTTACAAGCCACAATCACACTCTAGAAATGCCTGCCTCTATATGAAAATTATTGACAAATGCCACCCAAGACTATTTTAAGGTCACACTATAACCGCGTAGATTACTCAAAAATTCTTTAAATCTACTCTTCTATCTCTCTATCAATGTATAAATAGTAAAACGCACTACTGACCGATATACCCTCTGCGGGCTTTCCAGCAACATGTGTACTGAATACTGGTTTAACGTAAGTCAACCTAGCGTCTTCAGGAAGTGGTTTATATGAATGATGGAATATTTTCTTAATTAACGAATGGATATCGATACTACCCTTTTGCCGAATCTTAAAAGACTCCAACCTTCCGCTACGTATCTCATTTGAAACTCTGATTGAGGATTCAGCGATGCCAAAATGATTCAGTGGCGCTATATTTTTCCAGCGCACCATCAGTGGTTGATTGCTGAGCACGCTTTCAGGCCACTCTATTCCGTTAGTGTCTATCCTTGGCGTTGACTCAAAGACGGCAAGGATCACCGGCGCTCTATCAGGCAGAATAAGGCTAATAATAATTTTATTGTCGCCTATCGGTATATTCTGTGCGTAATAATCAGTACTCACCCCACTCCATGCTTTGGCCTGATCCCAACGCTTAAGTGTCGTTCCGTTTGCTTCTAGTCGACCTTTAGCCAACCTCACATATTCGCCGTCCAGGGTACTGAGAAGGACATTACAATCATCAAGCACATCAGGTTTATTCAGATTATTTTTAAGTTCAATCGATACACTAATACTCCTAGGATCGAATGGCAGATTTTCATCAAAAAGCACTATCGGTGTCGTATGGTAGAGCTCAAAAAAACGATTTTGCTGATAAAAAAACTCTGTTTGTTGATCCGACGAATTTGTCTCTTCTTGTTCCTTTTCTGCATCAGCGCCTTCTTGGCTGCAACCTGCCAATAACAGAAAAAAGATCGCGATGAGAATGGAACGGAGGAGATAAGAGGCCAATTGAGACCGAGCTTTCCAGACTAAATGCTCACTGCGTTTTTGCATGACGTACAACTTCTGCATTCAAAAACCTTACTTGTTCATTTGCACTGGTCATTCAGTGACCAGACATATCAATACTAACTTCTGATGATACCAGAAAAATATCAATTTCAATTCTATCGCATCTTCGGCGAAATAACCTCAGTAGATCTCTAAATCGCAAAGACTCTAAATATAATCCAACTAATTTCAATTAAACTTCAAGGACATATTTACCAGAACGAGTCCATGACCATAGGTAGCAAGTATAAAATTACGCAAACAAATAACTTAAGGACATAAAATCAATCTCTGCTAGTAGACCGTTGAAGCACTTCAACTTACCCTGAGATCACCCGATGAACAACGCAATTATTGAGTCTGGCTTCCCAAAAATGGATAGGAATTTGCTTTCCGCGAATGCTGGCGCCGGCGCCGTTAGCAGGGCCAGAAGCCTAGCTTAGCTCAGGGTTGATCACTATTTAGGCTTGGTTTTATATTTATTAAGCAGTTTGACGTCTTTCCGGCTTTTGGCGTAGTCATAGGCAGTATGGAATTCCCAGTCATAAAGATGAGTAGATGCACCGGCCTTCAAAAGCCGCTCCGCAACCTGCGAATGCCCGTTATTCAAAGCATACATCAATGCTGACATCTTCCCGCGCTCTGTTTGCGCATCTATGTCCACTCCCGCTTCAAGCAACAGCTTTACAACATCATCCATGCCAGAGGAAGCTGCCTTTATCAAGGGAGTAAAGCCGCGATTGTCCGGAATAGTTGGATCTGCCCCATTTTCCAGAAAGGTCTCAACTCGACCTGCGAAAATCGACATGTCGTTGGTGTAGCGACTCAGCCCTTCCAATAGAGGTGTTTTGCCCGCTTTATTCTGCTGGTTGATATCCAAGCCTGCTTTTAGAAAGTAGATCAGTTGCTCACCTTTTGCACTGAAAAGCACTGTCTCTCCACGCTTGTCCACGGCACGAAAATCCGCCCCTTTCTGTATCAGTTGTTCGACCAACTGCTGTTTGCGATAGCGGACCGCTTGCATCAGAACCGTTTTGCCACTTTCATTGGTTTTGTGTATATCAGCACCGAGTTCCAACAATTTAGTTGCCACAGCATCCGTTTTGTAGGCAACAGCAAAGTGGAGCAGCGAATCTCCATCTTCGTCTGTCGTATTGGGATCAAGCCCATTGTCGAGGAGATAGACAAATATCTCTGGCTTAAGATGCTCATTTCGCACACCGCGAATGACGGTTTCAGGATTGATAGCAACCCCTTTTTCTTCAATCAACCACTGCACGACCGCCAGATTGTTTTCCATCAAGGCATAGTCGAATGGGGTAAAACCCATTTCGTCCTTTGCATCGACAGAAACGCCTTCAGCTGACAACCTTTCCAGCTCAGTAATCGGCATCTGATGAATAACAGCATTGGATAGTGGCGAGGCATCCGCCAAATAACCAGCTTTGTATACATCAAGCGCGTGACGAAAGGAGCCAACCTCCTTAGCTGTACGCATACCATCTTTTTTCAGAAAAGCATCACGATGGTACGAATCATAAGGAATGAGGCAGGTTTCAAGAACAAAGCGTGCCGGAATGCCGACCACAAAAATAATTGTCTCGAATGTTTCAACAACAGGAACTAGCAGCGCACCGACACCGATGTATCCACTTGGATCATTCCCTGATTGCCTGGATTTTTCCCTCAAGAGAAATCCAGAGTAGTAACTACCCGCTTCATGGTGAGTGACTATTGGTGTTCCAAATATCAGTAGATAAAGAAGAAAGAAGATTAGGTAGGGAGTTTTGTGTTTCTTGGTACTACTCATAGGTTTTCAACCGTACTACTCATCGAATTTAGATGCAGGACAATGAGCAGCATAATGACACTCATAATGAATAACAGCAGACAAACTAAAACTCAGCAGGATCATCCTTGCCTACTTTCAGGCAACATACTAAGAAAAAAGCCCATCTGTCCAGTCCATTATTTCCCGCTCAAACAAAGAGTACTTTATATGCTTGGACAAAGTCGATCGCAACTGATTTTATCAGTTCATAAATTCCCACTGTCGATCAGTGAGCACAAAAACCAAACACACACCAATGATGCAGCAATATCTGCGTATCCAAGACGAATACCCCCATATGCTGGTCTTCTACCGAGGGATAGGAATTTGCTTTCAGCGAATACTGCCGCTGGCGCCGTTGGCAGAGCCAGAAGCCCAGCCATCACTGGTTTGATATAACCCCAGTTATCCGTAATCGCCACGCCTCCCTCTTCTTTGTATTTCCGTTGTCTACGGAAAAACCGGAGTGCTTCCAGGCCAGAAGTCTGTTTGCAAAATCCTCTGTGATAGCCTCGTCTTCAACCAGGTAATTCAGCACGGCGTGGCGCAACTGTTCTACCAGCAATTGGGGTAGGATCGGTGGCAAAGCACAGAAAGTGCCATAGTTGGCAAATGCACCATAAGCCACCTAGCTCTATCAAAATACACTGCGATTTATTGGGTAGCATCACCATTCATTATGCAAGACTGGAAACATAACCTTTTCAAACAACTATGTACCTATGGGTGAGGCAGCATAGTTAGGCAAGACACATCCCATTGGGAGAAAATCGTACAGAATATAAATTATGGTTGTTTGAGTCTGGGCTTATCGGAATATTAGTTACCAGAAGAAAGCACACAAGATAAGGATTTTATCCGCACAATTCCATTAAAATTTAGAGTGGGTATCCGGATAAATCCAGTTTCTTGGTCGAAACTAAAGGATAAATGACCGAGGCATCGGTCAAACCTATTCGAGCCCCCCCGGCGTAGCCGGGGGTTTACCTGATGATTAATTAAATAACCCAATTAACGAAAGGATCAAACACGGTTCCCATTTCTCGGCCTGCGAATGCCCAACAGACCAATGAGACCTGAGCCAAGCAACCAAACGGCCCCGGGGACGGGCACAGCCGAGACATTGGCCTCGCGGATGGCAAGCCCGTATTGAGCTCCATCTATATCACACACATTCTGACCCCCGTTGCCCATAGCGAAAAACCAACTGAAGTATGCATAAGAGTCCCAAACCTTTTCTGAAAAGAAATAGGCGGTAGGTATTAAATGATCAAAATTAGTCGCATTTAATTGTTCGACGGTGGTGGGCCCAGAACTTAATCCCAGCTCATCATAAAATAAGTGCCCAATTTCGGTGGTATTGGCATCATAGCCCCATGCCTCGGTACCGTTTATGCTTGGCATTCTCCAGGTATCATCAACCCAGTCAACGGTATAGCCATTTAATGTAATATCCATATGTGCACCAGCGATATTTACCATCATTTGAGCTCGGGTTGTGGGCAGAAACGAATGATCCAGCCAGACCACGGATTTACCGTTATTGTCGTTATCCCAGATCAGGTTGTGTGCCACGCCATCTACCGGAGCGCCACTAGGGTAAGTAAACATGCCGGTGCCGATAGTAACCAGGGAGGCATGGACCATTCCGGTCATTCCCATGAGTACCAGGCCGCTTGCCAGTGCTGTCAGTGTTTTTTTCATTTTCGTTCTCATTTTTTAGTTGAATGGTTCTCAATCAAATTGGTTCCCTGCCTATTACAGGCAGGAACTAAATCGATCATTTTGGTAGTGCCTAGAATTCTTTTCCCCTGTGATTCATGCAATTCTCCTTTTCCCCAAATGTTATTACGCGAAGCGCGACAACTTGCCTTCACTACCTTTTTCCGTACTTTTTCTCTGGAAGGCGAAGGCCGCAAGCCCGGAACCAAACAACCATAGCGCGCCTGGAACAGGAACGGGGGAGCTGGGAATATCGACAACGAGATTGTCAATGAATGAATGATATCCGTACTCCGACATCGCCCCGGTTACCCTGATGGTGTACCATTCATAGCCGGTGTCTATCGGGCTGGTCTCAAATTGCGTCCAGTCTTCCGGCCACCAGTTTCCTGATCCACCGCTCCAGGAATGGTCCCCGGCAAGGGCGTAACCGCCAAACTCCGGATGATATTCTGAGTGCGCACCCGCTGGCGCATGCCAATCCGCCCCCTCAAGGGGTTTTTCATGGGATCCGTAAATTCTGATCCCCACATAGGGATTACACTGGGCCAATAATGAGACCGCGATTGATCCAGGTGCTCCGGTGTAATGGATGACCTGGTAGAGGCTGCTAACATTGTCTCCGTAAGGGCCGTATGCTGCAGCATAGGAGCTTTGATGTTTCAAATCTCCGGGAACGATGCGCCAGTCTGCATCAGTGATCCACTGGCCGACCGCCCCGGTGTAGGTAGAGCTGTTGATGATGTCTGAGTTGAAGTCACCATCCACAACGACATTGGCTGCCTGAGCCAGTCCGGCGCAGAAAAGCAGGCCTGCAGCCGTGATTATGAGGGTGTGTTTTCTTTGCATATTATTTCCTTATGGTAATGCCGCCCGAAATTCGATCCGCATTTATGGTTAACACTAAATAGTCAGGAATGAATCCCGTAATAGTGCTGTCAAATACGTATATACGTATACCAAAAGGAACCTTACAAAAAGATTACAGAAACAAAAAAATAATTGTGTTAGAGAGAAAATTGGCTTGATTTGTCCGATTTCCCTGAAATAAGGATGTGGAAGATGGGATATTGGCGGCAGCGCGCAAAGGGGTGATTAAACGGTGCTGCCTTGGCGCGCCAACTGGGCTAATTCGGCTAGTCGCGCTCCTGGCTTGACACCGAATGCTGAATCCAGAGCAGCCTCGGCCTGGCGGTAGAAATCCAGGGCCACGGCGTTTTCTCCGGCATCAAGGCAGATTTGCAAACGGCGAGCCCAGATCTCCTCGTTTAACGGAGCATGCTTGCTGGCCTGTTCCAGCAGCCGTTGAGCTGTCTGGACCTGCTGATCTGTCAACAGGGTATCGACTAGGTGTAGAACTCCCTGGACATAAAGACGTTCAAGTTCGTCCCGGAAGGTATTGATCCAAGGAAACTCAGTGTTATTCGGCAAAAAATTCCCAGTGTATGTATTCAGGAGCTCAGCAAGAGCCGGGGTTGGTTCGGGGCTTTGCAGAATTTCGGTCATCCGTGCCTTAAAATCCAGGGCGTCTACCCGGCAGAGGCTGCCAGCCAAGGAAATACGGCGGTTTTTCACCACCAGCCATGGCAGGGGCTTGCAGCCAGGTTCACCGCCGATCCGCCGCAGTCTGCTCACAGTGACATTCAGGCTGTTGGCGGCCAGGTCGCCGTCACTGTCTGGCCAGAGCATGTCGGTAAGGTGTTCTTTGGGGATCCGCTGGCCGCCTTGAACGATCAGGGCGATGAGCAGGTTGCGGCTCTGCCGGCCACGCCAGTCGCGGTCATAGATCTGTCGTTGCCCGACCTTCAGACAAAACCCGCCCAGAGTGGTGATCTGTACTGGATATGCCTCCACCATAGGGCCTTGGCCGTTCTCCGGGGGGAAAAGACGGGTTGCGAGTCTGGAATAATAGTTTTTATGACGATACAAGCTGGGCATTTTTTCCCCGACCGGAATCAGAGTGTGGGCCTGATGCCAAGCCAGACGCGCCTTGTCGAATTTGCCGGACTCAGCATACGCAGCGCTAACCTCCAGGCAGCCTAGGGCGGCGATCAGATTAAAACCGCATGCCTGCCAACGCTTGATCCACTTCTCCAGATGGGCCAAAGCCTCCTGGTGGCGGCCAAGATCCGTCAGACAAAAACCGCGCAGCAGGGCGCTCATGCGGATGGCAATGGGGGACTCGCTCTGATTAGCGCGGAGGACAGCCTCATCACAGTGGAGCATGGCCTTGTGTGGCCGTCCCAGGCTCAGAGCTGCCATGCCCAGGGAAAAATGAAGATAGGCTCGCAAAAAATCGTTGCCTGCGGGAATTGCAAGGGCACGAATCTGATCGGCAAGCTGTTCCACTTCCGTCAGATTGTCCGCGATGATATGGCTATCCAGCAGGTGCAACAATGGCAGTAATTGGGTCTGCGGTGGCAAGGCGGCAAAGGCGGGGTGGCTAATTGCCTCGTTAAGAAATTGCCACCCTTTTTGGGACCGGCCATGCAGCATGCAGATCATCCCCCGGACGGCCAGAAATTGACAGAGAAGGGGCGGAGCAAGGGGGGCCAACTGTACTAACGTGGCCGCTTCCTTGAGAATTATTTCTGAGCGGGCCAGATCGCCTGACCAGGTAAAACAGTAAGCATGCCAGGTGGCACCTATAAGTTGCAGGGCGATGGACGAGGCCTTTTCAGCAGCCAGCCTTTGACTTTCAAAAGTGGCGTCCCCCATGCCCAGATCACCTAGAGTATAGACTTCGACAAAGGCCTGATGTATGAGCAGAAAGGCTTGGGCCTCCAGAGAGATATCATTTTCGGCCAAGAGGCCTGGAATCCGCTCATTCCAAATTGCAAGGCGTCCCAGTTCGGTGCCGCGATCAATGCAGGCGGCAATAGTCAGACCTGCGCAGGCTGCCGCGGCTTCATGGTCTTTGTTGGCGAGAAAATCAGCATAAAACGATTCCAGGTCGGCCATAGGACAAGGGCCGCTCAGCAGACGCTGGATGAATTCGAGACGCTGGGGGCTTTCCGCTTCTGCGCCAGGAGAAGGCGGAGCAAGCTGGCTTGCAAGGCGGGAGAAATCACCTTCGAAAAGAGCGTTAAAAAAAGAGCGGGAGTTTGGCATGATAGGGTAAAGATCCTGAATAGTTATTATTTGACGATAATGTCGGTAAAACTACTAATTTAACTTTATCTTTCAAGCTTAACCTGGTGAATCGAACTCCCAACTGCAACACTTAGCACATTCTAGAACACCTCCTGCGATGTGTAGTAGTTCAGGCAGTTACGAGGACGATTGTTTAGCTTTTTCACCGCTATTGCAACTTTTTTATAGGAAGTTTGTTCCTTTAGGGAGCCTAAATAACCCAACAATAAACGAGACACCCACCCACAAATTCAATTCGTCTGCCCCATCAAGATTCGCCCACTTGCTACGGCATTGGCCATGTTTTTGGTTGGTGTCCGGATATATCCTCATCTCGCCTTACCCCTATCCCCTACTTTGCCTAGAAAATTATAAGACCAACCTCTTTGATAAAGCACTTTCAGAACAGCCTATATTAGCCGACACAATGTTTTGGAAAAGGATAAGGCGACATAATATTTATTTGTGTTTACTTGCGTTTACTTACTGCTCGATTTTTTATTTATCGTCTGCTGCTCCTCACCAAGTTCAGTCCATCAGCAACCGGCCTTTACTCTCCATCCCTAGACTCAATCAATATTGCTGTCTATTCTTTATTTACACAGCACGTTTAATAAAAAGGATGTTCATTCGTGGGGCTACACAGCAAAACTGCTTTGACCAAAATCAGGGATGCATCTAAAGCTGTCGACGAGATCCGTCAGAAAATCAACCCTGACAACTTGCAGGCAGTGCTGCTGTTTGTTTCTGTAGATTATGATTTAGATAAGTTAGCCCAGGCCATTGACCAAACATTCTCCGTACCTGTTTTTGGTTGCACCACCGCTGGACATATCGGCCCTGGCGGCTATATACAGCGCGGGTTACAGGTTACTGGTATCTATGGCAGTTCCACATCAGTACAAATTGAGGTGATCCAGCCGCTGGAGCAGTGTCAAGCGCTGGTATCAAAACTGGGGAAACAGATCGAACCTATCTCGCTGGATAGCGATAGACGTAGATTCGGTGTGCTGCTGATGGATAGCATGGCTCGCATGGAGGAGCGCTTAACCGCATCTCTGCATCACTGCTTCCCGGATATCCCCTTGGTCGGAGGGTCTGCCGGAGACGATCTTTCGTTCGGCTCAACCTTTGTATTTGCCAACGGCAAATTCATCTCTAATGCCGCAGTGTTGGCTCTCTTCGAAACAGACGCACCTTTCGCTGCCTTCAAGTTCCAACATTTCGTTCCCACTGAAACGCTTCTGGTGGTAACCGATGCTGATGCCGAGAAACGCATAGTTAAGGAGTTCAATGGTGAACCTGCTGCAGAAGTTTACGCTCAACACCTAGGACTTTCCGTAAATGAGCTATCACCGAACATCTATTCACGCAACCCAGTGATGCTAAAACTGGGTTCAGACTATTACGTCCGTTCCATCCAACAGTGCAACGACGACCTGAGCCTGACCTTCTATTGTGCTATTGCCGGAGGCATTGTACTGCGCCTCGGGAAAGCGGTCAGTCCGGTGGAGACTGCGGAAAAGGCCTTCGCTGATATCCAACAACTAGTTCCTCATACAAACCTTATCATCGGGTGTGACTGCATATTACGTCGTCTGGAATTTGAAAGCACAGACTTAAGCGAACAGATAGGTGATTTGCTTGCCAGAAATAAGGTCGTTGGTTTCAGCACCTATGGCGAACAGTTCAACGCACTGCATATGAATCAAACATTCACCGGACTGGCTATCGGAGATGAAGATGAGTGGCAAGACTAAGGAGCTGAAACATAAACTAAAGGCCCAGGAAAAAACTATCCGCATACTTTCAGAACGCCTGGAAGAACAGATTGCCGATGACATCTCTGGCTTCGCTCTATTCGAGCAAAATATAACATTGGAGCATGTAGTCGCAACCCGCACCCAGGAACTGGAAAAAGCCCTATCTGATCTTAAGGCTGCCCAGGCGGAACTACTAACAGGACAAAAACAGCAGGCCATAGGCCAGCTGGCGTCAGGTATCGCCCATGAGATCAACACTCCGGCCCAATACGTGGGCGACAACATTAAATTTCTAACCGACTCATTCGACAAGTTGCTTCAGGTTATGCAGTCGTGCCAAGAGACATCTGCCATGCTGCAGAAAGATGAAGACCTGGAGTTCATGATAAAAGAGATACCACGCGCCCTAAAAGATAGTGGCGAAGGGATGGCATATATCTCCAGTATTGTGGGTCCCATGAAAGAGTTTGCTCACCCCAGCGGTGGAAACATGCAGCAAGTTGATTTGCATAACATCATACAATCCACCATCGCAATATCACGCAATGAGTGGAAGCATGCAGCAAAGCTAGAGACCGATTTTGATCCGCAACTGCCACATGTGGATGGACTCAAAGATGAATTGGGTCAGGTCATGCTCAATCTTATCGTCAACGCGGTTCACGCCATTGAAGACCAAGAGCATAAAGAAGGTGGAAATGGCCTCATCCGTATTAGCACCAAACTGGATGGTGAATGGGTGGAGATTCAGGTTGAAGATAACGGTTGCGGTATCCCTCAAGAATCACATTCCAAAATCTTCGAACCATTCTTTACCACTAAGGATGTGGGACGCGGCTCCGGACAGGGGTTAGCCATTGTATACAACGTGATAACCAATAAACACCACGGCAAGCTTAGTGTTCACTCCGAGCAGGGAAAATGGACAACACTCACCATTAGACTGCCATTGGCAAATCCTGATGCAGATAAGGGATAGGTATTTGCTTGCAGGGCCAGCAGCACGGCCATCACTGGTTTGACATACCCCCTGTTATCCGTACTGGCGTCACAAGACAATAGCCCGCCCTGCCCGGACAGGAAGTGACCCAGGCAATATCGGTGTAGTAATTTCCATTGTTTGGCAAACAGTTAGATGTCACGAATGCCTCATTGCTACATCTCTGGTTTATGTCAGAGGCACAGGGAAACACGTTGTATCACGCAAGAACCATAGGAAATCCAATCAACTATTGTCTTGGTTTTTTTATCGCTTAAAATAGGCGGGTGGAGTGGTCCAGATTTGTCACAACTTTATCACACCTGCTACGAACCACAGGATGATTCTGCGTTATGACAAGATACTCTATGTTGCTGTTATTTAATGTGTTATTCTGTGCGCCTTTAAAACAGAATGAGTGTGATTTAGCGTTCAGGAGGCAGGGGCAGGAGGTACGAACTCTCTCACTCTGAACAACACCAGGAATTCAGCACTACAAACTAAGGACTGGACCAACTTTCGCTACAAATTCTGCTAATGTTATTAACTCTAGCTAGTCTAATAAAAACACTTTGGGGAAAGAGATGAAGAGAAGCCTTGTACTATTCACATTGTCATTGTGTCTGGTTTTTGGCTGCTTGACCGATGCCGCAGCCATCAGCATAGACAAGAAACAACTGAAACACTCATCTACCAAACCAATCAAGAAGTGGACCAAGAATCCAGGACTGCGCTCAGCCTCGGCCATTGTAATCAACCCCAAAAACAGCAAGGTGCTATATAAAAAGAATGCAAACGCAGTAGTACCTATTGCATCTATCACTAAGCTGATGACTGCAATGGTAGTCCTAGATGCCAAGCAGAAAATGAACAATAAAATAACAGTTACTAAAGACGATATAGATCTACTCAAAAAGACAGGATCGCGCCTAAAAGTTGGCACAAGATTAAGCCGGAAAGATATGCTCTGCCTGGCTCTAATGTCCTCAGAGAATCGCGCAGCCTCAGCCCTTTCCCGCAACTACCCAGGGGGGCGCAAAAGCTTTGTTGACGCCATGAATATAAAGGCAAGAAAATTGGGGCTGAAAGATACCCATTTTGAAGAACCTACAGGACTAAACTGGGCTAATGTTTCTAGCGCTCGTGACCTTGCAAAAATGGTTGCTGCTGCCCATAAATACAAACTGATCCGCAAATACACTACCACAGCAAAACACAGCGTTATGGTACAAGGAAAAAAAGAGACCTTTCGCAACACCAATAAGCTTGTGCGCAAATCCGACTGGAAGATCAGTCTCTCCAAAACCGGTTACATCAAAGAGGCGGGAAGATGTCTGGTTATGCAGGCAAAAGTTGCTAACAGGCCCACCATCATCGTTCTGCTAGATTCTCAGGGGACAATGACTCGCATCGGCGATGCCAACCGCATCCGCCACTGGATAGAGCACGCCCCCAAAAAACAACTTAAAAGCGCTGGCTAACACTACCAATTATTTGGCGTTATCGCCTGGCACTGCCACCTCACCAGTATAAATTACCTTGCAGTCACTCCCTGGCAGAAGCTTCTTACCTTTTTCCAGCAGATTCAGCACTGGTCCAGCCACAGCTTTTACTGCACTTGGCTGTTGTACTTCCGGGGCTGCAAATGGCCCGTTGATCTTTTGCTGTACTTGAGCACACCCCTTACGGTCGATCAGCGCTACAGTCACATCGGCAAAACGGCCTCCAGCTATATCGAGACCTCCGAGTAGCGCTATACGGTGTTTGGCAG
The DNA here is from genome assembly GCA_050291725.1 of Sedimenticolaceae bacterium. GTDB lineage: Bacteria > Pseudomonadota > Gammaproteobacteria > Chromatiales > Chromatiaceae > JAAGZL01. The sequence continues at coordinate 18,447 of JBNKKH010000027.1, read as the reverse complement.
TTGCCATTGCAACATCTTTGGCATACATAACGCCTTGCTTTACCCTCCAGCGCGAAACTATAGTGCGAATATCACTGTTACCTTCAGAACCTGCAAACATACTTGCAAAATCACGCCCCTTGGTAATAGCGACACCTGCTGGACCAGCTATAAGTAGAGCCCCCATATCTAACATACTAAAGCTTTGACTGGACTCAAACCGACCTATGACCTTATCCAGATCATGCCCATGTAGCTTGAGATTCTTACCCTGCAGTACCACGCTGCCTGAGGCACTACGTTCTATCTGCTGGACACTCTTACCTTGCAGAGACAGATCCATTGAAAAGGACGTTGGTCCAGATAAAGTTACCCCTGATGACACAGTTTTGAGCAGCTCATCAAGAGAAAAATGCGGCAAGGCAAAACGGACTTGATAGCGTGGCATTGTCCCGGAATAGTCTGCGCGGACTTCACCTGAACCTTTTCCGCCAAATACAGTTAGAGTAACGGGTTTTATATCGAAAACACCGCCTTTTGCATTGAGTGACAACTTCACATTGGAGGCAACATAGTTCTTAACACGTACCCTGCTGCATTTTAGCCCTGAGGTGAAGGAGAGTTTTTTCACCAGATCTCCACTCGCAACAGCTAACCGCAGATTGCGTAGAGTGATATCGCAATTATTGGCGCTAACTTTATCTCCCGATCGTTTATCCGTATAGCTGAAGACTCCGTTAGAGATAGATATTTTAGACAACTCAATTTCTGGCACCTCTCCTGCTGCCGCCTTCCCCTTAGAAACAACAGCACCAGGCTCTATGGAGACAGTTGGACGTATTAGTGAAAGGCTCTTAATTTGGTACTGTTTCTGGAGTAACGGCATGAGCTCCAGCCCAACCCGAATTTCCTCTACAACAACAAGCTCCTTGTTTTTATTACGTATCTCTACCCCTTTCATGGCAAGCCGTAACCCCGGATAGAAGCGGAGGCCTAGCTTCCCTGTTACATTGACCTGCATACCCAAGGCTTCAGATGCGGCCGCCTGAAGCTGAGGTTTATACTCATTCGGATCAAACAAAACCGTCACAGAAACTGCTATGGCTATCAGCAATAGAACAAGGCTAACCAATGAGATCAAAACTATTTTTAACTTCTTCATAACGATAATTCACTACGGTAAAAATATGAGTATAAGAAGAGAGGCACTAAGTTGCAGCCCTATGGGGGAGATTCAACATAGAAAAACTAATCCAGTCGCTTATGAAATCGCATGGTTGCCATGACCAGAGTAATACCTGCGAAGGCAACGAGAGCATATATTTCTGACATCAAATCACCAATACTGGTTCCGCGAGACACTATACCTTGAATCAGACGAGTAAAGTGAGTCAACGGCAGCAGTTCGGCGATGTACTGTGCTGCTTGAGGCATGCCATCAAAGGGAAACATAAAACCGGATAGAAGAATAGATGGCAGAAAAAAGAAAAAGGTTATCTGCATTGACTGAAACTGACTCTGAGCAACCGTAGAGATAACCAGCCCAAGAGCAAGATTAGAGGCAATAAAAACCAGGGAAGCTATATAGACATCCACCAGGCTGCCCTGCACCGGAACATCAAATAACACATAGCCAAGCAACAGGATCAAAGTCACCTGCACCAGCCCGATAAAAATATATGGCAGAATCTTACCTACCATCAATTCACTATTACGCACTGGTGTATTAATCAGCAATTCCAAATTTCCGCGCTCACGTTCCCGCACAATTGCCATCGCGGTAAACATCACCATGGTCATAGTCAAGATAACCCCGATTAAACCAGGAACAATATGCACCGCAGAACGTCGCTCTGGGTTGTAAGGATTGTATATCTCAAACAGCTTTCCTGGACCATCCATTTTCGGCGTGGTGTCCTGCCCCAGCTGCATCTGACTTAGTTGGCGGGCAGCCCCAAGTATCATGGGATCAGAGCCATCCACCAGCAACTGCGCGGCGGCACGATCTGTCTGCTGAATACGGCGCTCAAAATCGCGAGGAATGAAAATACCAACAGATATATCCCCACGCCGCAACATTTCCAGCAACTCTTTTGAAGAGGTTGCAGTACGCACTGGCTCAACTACCTGAGAAGCCCTAACCTGAGAGACCAATTGCCGTGACAACTCTGTACCTGCCTGATCAGCAACCCCGGCGATCATATGACGCACATCGGTATTTATGGCAAAGCCAAACAGTATTATCTGCATCAGTGGAATACCGACGATCATGCCAAAAGTAAGACGATCTCTACTTAATTGGCGTACCTCTTTGCGCGCTATCGCCAGCAAGCGGCTGTTACAGTTCATGTCCGCTTCTCCTGATAGCGCCCCTGAGTGGCCGCAACAAAAACATCTTCAAGATTGGGTAGAGATAGATGGGCCTCGCCTTTAATACCAGCTCCCTGCATGGCATCCTGCACCTGTCTCTCCGGATCAGAACGCTCTTTCTCCAGAAGCACACGCAGGCGCGCACCAAGCTGAGTAACACTGAAAATACCAGGCTGACCCTCCAATGCATGACGAGCAGCGCTTGAGTCAACCGCATCAACCTCAACCACCCAGGCATCAATCCTCTCCTCCAGTTGTGCCGGACTACCGTCAGCCACGATCACGCCCCGATCCAGTATCGCCAAACCATGACAGCGCTCCGCCTCATCCATATAGTGGGTAGATACCAGAATGGTGGTACCTCTGCTCGCAAGTTCAAACAGACTCTCCCAGAAGTCACGCCTGCTCTTGGGGTCCACTGCCGATGTTGGCTCATCCAGAAACAGCAGCTCCGGCTCATGTAGTATTGCTGCAGCAAGGGCAAGGCGCTGACGTTGTCCGCCGCTCATTCTTCCTGCCCGTCTATCACGTAGCTCTTCCAGGCTATAATCATGCATCAGCTCTTCAATTCGATTTTGTCGCTTGCTGCTGGGCAGGCAATATATCTCGGCAATAAACTGCAGATTCTCCTCAGTGGTGAGATCTTCATACAGAGAGAAGCTTTGGGTCATATATCCGATCTTGTGTTTAAGCTGCTCCGCCTGACTGGGGACATGCAGCCCCAGCACCTCGGCCTCACCCTCGCTGGGGAAAAGCAGCCCACACAGCATACGAATAGTTGTGGATTTACCAGATCCATTAGGCCCAAGAAAGCCATAAATCTGGGAGCGGGGAATATTCAGGTCTATGTGATCCACCGCCACCAGATCGCCAAAGCGCCTGGTCAACCCGTGGGTGATGATGGCTGTATCACTCACTCACTCTTCTCCAGCAGAACCCCTTCTACCGGAAGTCCAGATGGCAAGTCATCGGCATCATTAAGTGTAACTTCAGCCACATATACCAAGTTGCTGCGATCATGCTGACTAAGGGCATAGAATGGGGTAAAAGAAGCGTCACTGGCTATGCGGCGCACCTTGCCCTGGAAATCACTATCACGCCCATCCACCTCTATCTGGACACTATCTCCCACAGCTACATGGCTACGCAGAGACTCGGGGACATAGAGACGAGCATAAGGAGCATCTCCTACCAAGAGCACGGCTAACACAGAACCCACAGCCGGTCGTTCACCCACCTCGAAAGGTAGAGAGTCCACTCTTCCTGCTTTGGGAGCGCGAATAGCTAGACGATCAATAACCAGACGCGCTTGCTGTTCATCCGCCTTAGCCTGAATCCAGGCACTGTTGGCCTTATCTAGCAACTCTGGACTGGTAAGCTGCCTCTGTATCAGCTGCTTTTGTCGCTTCAATTCATCTTCAGTCTCAGTAACCCTGGCCAAGATGCCAGCCAGCCGCGCTTCTGCCCGAGTTGTATCTAGCTGCACCAACAGAGCACCAGCAGCTACCGTCTGACCCTCATGCGCCTGGATAGCTGTGATTGGTTCTGCCGTCTCATTTGTAAGTTCGACCCTATCCCAGGCCAACTCTCCCACCATGCGCCCATCACCCCCTGAACCACAACCCTGCAGCCAGAGTGATAAGATGGATATTAGAATGATATTAAGTCGTTTCATTACCTCACCTCGGCTCCCTTATAAAACAGACGCAGGGTATGCTCAACCCAACTCTGAACAAAACTCTCACTCATATCCAAACCTAAAGCCGGCTCAACCACTGGACGGCCAATAAATGGGAACAGAGCCATACTCATTAAGGAAAGGGTAGCGAAAACTGGGTCCAGATCTGATCTCAATCGACCGGACTTGCTCTCTTCCTCAAGTATCTGCGGCACAATACTCCCTGCACGGGATGCAAAGCGTTCAATAAACTGGTCTCGGAAGCTGCTCGCTCCATACAGCACCTCACGCACCACCAGGTTAGGCAACCAGGGATTTGCAGCAAGCATTCGCACATAGGAGTCCACGAAATTAGACAAGGTTGGCCTGGCACTGGGAAGCAGCTCAAGCTGTTGTAACAGAGGAGCAAAACGCTCTTCCAGCATAGCGCTATATAAACCCTCTTTACCTCCAAAATGGTAGTGAACCATTGCGGGATTTACCTTTGCCCGCTCTGCAATTTGACGCAGGGAGACCGCGGAGAACTCCCGGAGAGAAAAGAGATCCCGAGCCGCATCAATCAAAGCCTGGCGGCTCTGCTCAGAATCCTTTCCCTTGGGTCGCCCAGGACGAGCCCTCTCCTGCACCTCAGCATTGGATTTTGTATTCATGCAATATTAATAGGCCGTTTAATTAATTATGTCAAGACGCAGCTCGCAAGCGCTCCTACTTGTTAGGATACCGCCATACCAGTTAAGGGATTAAGCAAAACAGACTTGATTAGCAACTCATAAACCATATATGGCCCCAAAGAATACCACTACACAAGGCGCGTATATTTAGGCTATCATTTATTACCAGTCCGCATAATAACTGTCTTTCACTTATCATGGATTGACATGGGGAAAAGAGAACACCAAAGGCGCGCCATAAATCACGCCGCAACTCTGCTGCTCAATAACAGCATCAGCATAGAGTGCTATATACAAAACTTCTCCCATGGCGGACTATTCCTTGCCACACCCAGCAGCGACGCTTTGGATCTGCCACAAGGCACAACCGCAAAAGTAGTTATACAAACTCAAACAGACGCCAAAGAGGCGGCAATCAATATCGTACACTCTTATGGAGGCGGCTTGGGAGTTGCCTTTATAAATAAAGAAGATGAGCTTCTACAATATTTGCAAACACACTCGCCCCCTTTTCACTCTCAATACGAACAGGATTCAAACAGTTACCAGAAAAGCGGGATGGGGAGAAAAGAGAGCGCGATCATCAATTGGATTCACTCCGTCACCAAGCAATTCCTGAAATCCAAATACCCCGAGTTTATCAAGTCAGCGCTCGATGAGCTTTTCAACACAGCAAACAGTTCCGATAACAACCAAACCCAGAGCATGCTTTATGATGCCTACAACGCACTACAACAACATCAGGATAAACTAGAACAACAGTTCTTAGATAATATAGAGTCAAGCTTTGTCCAATTTCGCACAAACAACAGCAGCAACAAAGACCAGACCAGTGAGATACTTCAAGAGTCAGAAATGGAACTTGTCGCCGAAGAAGATTTTGAAGAGTGGGTTTCTGTAGTTAGCCTTACCAGAAACCTAGATCCGGAACTAACATCTAAACTCCATCTACTGGAAAACTCCCTCTCTTTTTTAACTAAAAGATATATTAATGATGAGAAGAACCCAGTCTCGCCATACTCTCTTCTCTGGTCACTAAAAAACTCTTTTGCAAATATTGATATACCGCTGCAAGCTAAAAAGACTATCTTCATCTCATTCCATAAAAACATACTGGAAGAAATAGCCCCACTGCTTGAAGAGATCAACCTGCATTTAGAGATGAAAGGGATAACTCAACAAGTAACAGCAGAGAGTACAAAACAACAACCAACAGCAAAAACAACAGCAACAGCCACACCAACAAAAACAGAAGTCAACTCCAGCAGCGGCACAGGAATCAGCAAACGACTTAGCAACACCCTATCATCTCTCCTTAACTTCGTTAGCAGAAAAAATCCCGCTAATACCAGTGAATACAGTAACAAAATAACTGCATCAAAAGATGAGGTTGTACAATCCCTAGCAAACATCTCTGCCGTAGGCCCACGCTCCATCGTGCACAAAATAGAAGAACAGCTATCAGATAGCACACCTGATGGTCGCGCTGGAGTGCTAGATGACAACATCAGACAAACCATACAAGCAACCGAACAAATATTAGGATCGCTGCAACAAGACTCACACATAAATCCTAAAATTCACGAGATGATAGAGAGTCTAAAAATTCCATTGGTAAAAGAAGCGATCAACAACCCGATGCTGCTGAAGGATACCAGCCACCCTGGACATAAACTGCTTGAAACCATCGGCAAACTTGGACCGTACCTAGCAACTGACAAGCCAGGCAGCACAACCAAAGATTTCCTACATCAAACTGTTAATGAGGTAAGCAGGTTAGCAGAGCAAGGAACCCAGCTTGATATACAACAGGTAACCAACCATCTGGAACATCTAATAGACAAACGAAAAAACAGTCTAAAAAACAACCTAAACATCGTTGCTCAAAGTTGTGAGCAAGAAGAAATTTACCAGAGCGCTAGAGATTCCGTTTTTAAGCTGCTCTGCGCCAAATTAACTCACAGAGACACTCCTCTTGTAGTCGAGCAACTACTGCACATGGGGTGGGTTGGTCTATTGGTACATGCCATCTCAACATTTGGAAAAGATAATAAAAACGTAATAAGGCTCACCGGCGTCATTGATCTACTATTTGATGTATTCAACGCTGAACAAAAAATGCAGAAGATGACCACCATTCAAACAGAATACATAATTAAGGTAATCAAAAACGGCTTCGCAAAATACCCTTTACACATCAGCGATACCAAACAATATCTGGCGAGACTTGAAGAGATCCTCAAATCTGGCGGAAGCAAACATTCAGACATTGCGCATAAACGAGTCAAAATCAATAAAACCAGAATAAAGCAGCTGCTTGATCAACAATCAACTCCTCAACCTGATGAAACTCAGAGCAAGGAGATTGAGAATACCTGGCTCAACTTAGTTGCCAAAATTAAGCTGGATGACTGGATAATTGAACAGAGTTCACAGGGACATGCACGCATGCTCAACCTGGCCTGGAAAAATCAAGACTCAACCAGGTATGTATTTGTAGACGGAGAAGGAGACAAACAGCTCGACATCAAGAATCACCAGCTAGCCTATATGTTCCAACAACAGCGGTGCTCTCTACTAGAGGATGGCCGCATACCAATAGTAGAGCGCGCGGTAGACCGCTTACTTAAAAACACCTTCGAGCAGATTAAGAACGAGAACGATATAGATGACTTAACTGGACTCTTCCGACGCAATGCATTCAACAAAAAGATTTCAGATCTATTAAGAATCACCGATGACGCTGGAGATCAACATGTCGTGCTCAAATTGCATATTGATCAATTCAGCGAGATTATTGATCTATACGGACAAAAGGCAGGAGACGAATTTCTGCAAACCGTTACCCGCATAATAAAAAACTATCTTCCTAAGCATGCCGCGCTTGCTAGAGTTGGCAGTGGCAAATTTGGAGCCCTAATAAAAAACTGCTCTTCTGATGAAGGCTACTATTATGCAGAAACACAACGCAGGGCATTAGAAAACCTGAGATACACCTGGGACAGTGAAACAATGTCTACGACCTTCAGCATAGGTATGGTACATGTAGACGCTAGCATCCCGTCAGCGACTGAAGTTATGAGAAGGGCATCGATAGCCTGTCAGCTAGCCGTAGATAGCGGAGGCAACTGCACCAAACCGTTCTTATCAAACGAGCAAGATGCCGAAAAGAATGAGACAATAGCAGCTGCCACCATTAATTTTGATGATGCGTTAACTGATCACAATCTCACGCTGTATGCTCAACCAATATCTGCAGTATATTTAGCAGACGAGGAGGAGCGTCATTACGAAATACTACTACGCGTCAGAAACGGTGATGGAAGCTGGTCAGGACCAGACGAGTTCATCCATGCTGCTGAAAAATGCAACCGCATGCAATCAGTTGATCGCTGGGTAATAAACCAAACATTTTCCTGGCTGGAAAATCATAATAACGAAATCAACGACACCGGCTTAAGCATTAATTTATCAGCCCAGTCTATGGACGACGATCTCTTTCTAACCTTCCTCAATGACCATCTTGACTCATCACCTTTCCCGAATGACAAACTAACTTTTGAGATTACCGAATCATCCCTCATTCAACATGTTGACCAGGCCAGAATGCTGGTGGAGAAAATCAAGAGCAAAGGGTGCAAGTTCAGCCTGGATGACTTTGGCACCGGATACGCTTCCTACTCCTATCTAAAAGACTTTCCGGTAGACCGCGTTAAGATTGATGGCATTTTTATAAAGGACATTCTGACTGAGGACTCAACCTACGCCATGGTAAAATCTATCACCGATGTATCCCACTACATGGGCAAGAAGGTGGTTGCAGAGTATGTAGAGAGCGAAGCGGTGCTAGGTGCTCTGCGCGAACTGGAGGTGGATTTTGCTCAAGGATATTATGTCGGTCATCCGGTTCCAATAAATAGCCTTATACAAATATAACAACACAACCCAAGCACAACAAAAAAGACGGCGCTAAATGCGCCGCCTTTATACTTCTCAATTATTAGACAAGACTACAAGTTATAACCCGTCTCCTCGTGACAGGTAATATCCAGGCCTTGAATCTCTTCACTTTCGTCAACGCGCAATCCAACCAGCGCACCAACCACTTTTAGAATCACAAAGGTTACAACTGCAGCAAACAGAATAGTGGCAGCAACACCTATGAACTGCACCCAGACCTGTCCGCCCATGGTTTCAATCCCATCAGCAAAACCATAGCCACTAAACACACCCAGGCTAGTAGCTGAGAACACACCTGCCAGCATGGTGCCAAGAATACCGCCCACACCATGCACTGGGAACACATCTAGAGAGTCGTCAATTTTAAGTATGCGTTTGATGTACTGAGTTGCCGTAAAACATACAACGCCCGCCAGCAGACCAATAATCAAAGCACCACCAGGACCGACATAACCAGAAGCCGGTGTGATAGTGCCAAGGCCGGCGACCATTCCGGTAACCGCACCCAAGGCGCTGGGCTTACCGAAGCGCTTCCACTCAATAAAGGCCCAGGTCATGGTTCCGGTGGCCGCAGATATGTGCGTAACCAGCATGGCCATGGCAGCATTCCCATCGGATGCCAAGGCACTTCCTCCATTGAAACCGAACCAGCCTACCCACAACATACCAGCACCGGTTACCGTTAGAGTCATATTGTGCGGAGGCATTGCCGAAGTTGGAAATCCCTTGCGTGGACCAAGAACTATAGCTGTTACCAAAGCGGCAACACCAGCGGTGATATGTACCACCGTACCTCCGGCAAAATCATACAGCCCCATGGAGCCTAACCAGCCTCCACCCCATACCCAGTGCGTAACAGGAACATAGACCAGAAGCAGCCATAAAACACTAAACAGCAACATGGAGGAAAATTTCATACGCTCGGCAAAACCACCAACAATCAGGGCCGGGGTAATTATGGCGAAGGTCATCTGGAACAACATAAATGCTGACTCAGGTATGTGGATGCCATCCACTAATGTCTCGCGGCCAATACCGGCCATCATCACCTTACTGAAATCACCAATAAAGGCATTACCTTCACCAAAAGCTAAACTATACCCAAGTAGCAGCCATATGATGGATGCAACGCCAGCAATAGAAAAACATTGCATCAGAACTGAAAGAACGTTTTTGGTTCGCACCAATCCGCCATAAAACAGGGCCAAACCTGGAAGGGTCATAAATAGAACCAGAGCGGAAGAGGTAAGAATCCAGGCGGTATCAGCACCGTTCAGGCTAGCTTCTTCTGCCATTACTATCCCCGGCAGCAACAGCAAACCCAAAAAAAACATAGGTTTTCTCATTTCTAAAATCTCCAAGATAAATCGATCATTCGCGCACCAAAACGGCGGAATTGTTATTTTAATAATCTAATTACGCACTGTTTGCAGGCATTTGCAGCAATCAGAAGCAGACATCCAGAAAAATCATGCACTATTCATGCCCCTTTTATTTTTCCTGTATTTACAATTAGTTAAATATATTTAAACCTAAATCACGGCAGTATGCGCACCGTATAGGTGCTTTTGCGTGGAGATAATGCCCACTATTTGGGCAAAAAAAAACCGGCTCCATCCAAGATGGTGCCGGTAAGTCAGACTTGACGTCTGTAGGGAAGTCAGAAAAAACAGCTATCGAATGTGGTGGAAACGATTTTTTTCCTCTAACTGCAAAGTACGACATGGATACCTTGTGAAAGTTCATTTGAATATAAATTTTTGTAAATTTAACCCACCTGCTGAGCCGCCCCAAACCACGAGAGATTGGATTGGAGCATATCTAGTCCCAACTCAGCACACTTCCAGTCTGGTACTCCGTCACCCGAGTCTCGAAGAAATTCTTCTCCTTACGGATATTGGCCTGCTCATCTAACCAGGGCAGAGTACAGACTGCTCCCGGGAACGGCTCCTCCACTCCCAACTGCCGGGCGCGACGGTTAGCAATGTAACGGAACTGGGCCACATGGTCCTCCGCCGAATAGCCGAGGATGGGATCGCGCAGAATATAGCTGGCATAGCCGGCCTCTGCCGCTTCGGTCTCGTCCCACATTTCACGTAGCGCCTTGGGATCAAGAGAGACATTCTCCTCCTGCAATATCTGTTTAACCACACGAATACCAAAGCTGGCGTGCAGCACCTCATCCCGCATAATGTACTGTAGCTGCTCGGCGGTCCCCTTCATTAGACCGCGGCGCTGCAGGGCAAAAATGGGGCTGAAGCCGTTATAGAACCAGCACCCCTCAAACACCGCCGCGAAAAACAGATAGGCCTGGACAAAGTTCTCCAGCTCATCACGGTCACTCAGGTCAATATCGGGCCGCAGGATAGAGCTCAAGCGCCGATTGGTGATATCTATCTTGGTATTGATCTCCGGCACCACCCGGTAGCGGTTATATACCTCCCCCTGATCCAAGCCAATGGTCTCGATGCAGTGCTGATAGGTCCAGGTGTGCAGCGCCTCCTCATACACTTGACGCGCCTGATAGATCTGCAACTCCGGCGCACTCATCTTCTCCATTACAGCCAAACCGATGTTACGCATGGCCAAGATGTCAGATGTAGTCAGATAGGCCAACACATTCTCATACACATGCAGTTCAGTTGGAGTCAGCTTGTGATGATAGTCCTGTAGGTCTTGGGCCATATTGATATCTAAAGGCGTCCAGTGGTTCTTGTTGGCGTTGAGGAAGAACTCCCAAGCCCATGGATACTTGAAGGGTGCCAGCTGGTTAATATCGGCAAGTCCGTTCACCACCCGTTTATCATCGGCATTAACCGGCGCTGCCCCTTCTCCTACAGGCATCTCGTGTAGAGCCTGCTGAATTACCGCTGGCTCGGCCTCACTATTCGCTGTTGGCTGTGACTGCTGGCTGCTACTCAGTGGATTGTCCCAGTTATACATATCTCTTCTCCTTGTTATTGACAGGCTTCGCATTCAGGATCAAGTATGGAGCAGGCCTTGGCCGCTGCATCTTCACCTTGAGGCGTTTCGGCTGCTGTCTTCTCCACATGGGTGGCCCCTAGGGTACGCAGATAGTAGGTAGTCTTGAGACCACGCACCCAGGCCAGCTTGAACAGGTTGTCCAGCCTAGCGCCGCTAGGCTCGGCCAAATAGAGATTGAGAGACTGAGCCTGATCAATCCACTTCTGGCGTCGGGCGGCCGCTTCAATCAACCAGCGCGAATCTATCTCAAAGGCACATGCGTATTTCTGTTGCAGCTCTGGCGGCACCCGGTCAATAGCAGCCACTGAGCCATCAAAATATTTAAGATCATTCACCATCACCGCATCCCACATGCCCTGCTCCTTCAGCTCCCGCACCAGATGCGGATTGACCACGGTGAACTCCCCAGAGAGATTAGATTTAACAAACAGGTTCTGATAGGTGGGTTCTATAGATTGAGAGACACCACAGATATTGGAGATGGTAGCGGTAGGTGCGATAGCCAGACAGTTGGAGTTACGCATCCCCACGCTTTTTACCCGCTCCCGCAGGTTGTCCCACTCCATGGTGGTGGACTCATCCAGCTCCACAAAACCGCCGCGCTGTTCCCGCAGCAGTTGCAAAGAGTCTATGGGTAAAACACCACGACTCCAGAGCGACCCAGGATAGCTAGAGTAGCAGCCACGCTCCTCTGCCAATTCGGTAGAGGCCTGGATAGCGAAATAGGAGAGCGCCTCCATAGAGCGATCAGCAAACTCCACTGCCTGTTCAGAGGCGTAGGCCATATCCAGTTTATACAGTGCATCTTGAAACCCCATCAACCCCATACCAACCGGACGATGCCGCAGATTGGAGTTACGCGCCTGGGGCACGCTGTAGTAGTTATAGTCGATAACATTATCCAGCATGCGCATGGCGGTAGTGACGGTGCGCTCCAGCTTGGCTAAGTCCAGTCCATCCGCAGTCACATGGGCGGACAGATTAACTGATCCCAAATTACATACCGCTATCTCTCGATCGTTGCTATGCAGGGTGATTTCCGTACAGAGATTGGAGCTGTGCACCACCCCCATATGCTGGTTGGTATAACGCAGATTGCAGGCGTCTTTAAAGGTAATCCATGGATGTCCAGTCTCAAACAGCTGCCCCAACATCTTGCGCCACAGAGTCAATGCCGGCAGGCGTTTCCACACTCTGATCTGACCCTGGTCGGCCAACGCCTCATACATTTCATATTTTTCACGGAAAGCCTGACCAGTGAGGTCATGCAACTCCGGCACCTCATCAGGAGAGAACAGGGTCCACTCCCCCTCCTCTGTCACTCTTTGCATGAACAGGTCCGGAATCCAGTTGGCGGTGTTCATATCGTGGGTGCGGCGACGCTCATCGCCGGTATTCTTGCGTAGGTCTAGAAACTCTTCGATATCAATATGCCAACTTTCCAGATAGGCACACACCGCCCCTTTGCGTTTGCCGCCTTGATTCACCGCCACCGCAGTGTCGTTAGCCACCTTAAGAAATGGCACCACCCCCTGAGACTTACCGTTGGTACTCTTTATATGTGCGCCCAAGCCACGCACCCGGGTCCAGTCGTTGCCCAGGCCGCCGGCAAATTTAGACAGCAGGGCGTTATCACGGATAGCGCCGTAGATGCCATTCAGGTCGTCCGGAACTGTAGTGAGATAGCAGGATGAGAGTTGGGGGCGCAGGGTACCGCTGTTAAACAGGGTAGGAGTTGAGCTCATGAAATCGAAAGATGACAACAGATTATAAAATTCGATGGCCCGCGCCTCCCGGTCCACCTCATTGATAGCCAGGCCCATAGCTACGCGCATGAAAAAGCCCTGAGGCAGCTCCATACGACGCTCGTTGCTGTGGAGAAAATAGCGGTCATACAGGGTCTGCAGACCCAGGTAGGTGAACTGACGGTCGCGCTCTGGCTGCAGGGCCTCGCCCAAGCGTTCCAGATCAAAGTTACCAAGTTCTGGATCCAGCAGTTCCAGCTCTATGGCATGACGTACAGCGTCTGCAAACATTTCCCGGTAGAGTGCCTCCGGCTCCACGGCCTGCGGCTGTAGCCCAGCTTCACTAAGCAGGGACAGCAACTCCCCTCGCAGGCCATGAAGCAGGAGGCGAGCTGCTACAAAGCTGTAGTTCGGATCCTGTTCAATCAACACCCGTGCCCCCAACATCATGGCGCTGCCTACATCGCCCGCGGGAATACCGTCATAGAGGTTAGACATGGCCTGTTTAAACACCGCATCAGCCTCCACCCCATTCAGTCCGGCGCAGGCATCGGTGATTATCTGCTCAAGTTGGGATACATCTAGCACGGCTCTGCTACCGTCAGAATTGGTCAGATGTAGTGTGGGCGCTGGAGTCTCCTCCTCTGGGCTCTCTGCAGCACGCTGCTGGGCCCGCTGTTCACGGTAAAGCACATAGGCGCGAGCAACCTTGTGGTGACCATTGCGCATCAGAGCCAGCTCCACCTGATCCTGAATCTCTTCTATATGCAGAGTGCCGCCATCGGGTAGACGCCGGAACAGAGCAGCGGCTACCTGACGGGCAAGCTCTTCCACACTGTCGTGAATACGGCGCGAAGCAGCGGCCTGGCCACCCTCCACCGCCAGGAACGCCTTGATCACGGCAATCTGAATTTTGGATATATCAAAATTGGTCATCTTGCCGTTGCGGCGGATCACCTCATACTGATTGGGTATTTCGATTTTACTCTCAACAGCAAAGGTGGTATTTGCTGCTTGCGGCGCCAAACTGGCCGCCTGTAGATTGGACTGTTCTGTGTGCATATGGCCCCCAGTGGTTTTTCTTTAAAATTGGGGGGCCTGCGAAAATCAGGGGTGGGAGATTGGTAAATCAGCGGGAACTGTCCCTCTCCTACCAGTGACCTTGACGCGAGGCCCGGCATGGAATCTGTTGGATTCCCACTTCGACAGGTATTCGGACTTGGGGGCTTGAATCACTACTATTGATTCTCCTTGGGCTACGGCTTCCCATCCGCGTGGACAGTGCCAAATGTAGCCTTCGTTCCCCTATACCGCTGCGCGACAGTCCCGGATTCACACCGGGTTCCCTGTTTATACAAACACAACATATAGTGTTTATATCGAAGCGTGAGCACAAGATACCGAACAAAAAGCTAAATAGCAACCATCATTTATTGCTCTGTGATACTGCTCTAAGCGCCATTCAGACCAATGTAGGAGCCCAGCCCCCTGGGCGATATGAAATAGAAAAAGTCGCCCAGGGGCGGGCTACTACTGAAGTATCTGCTTACTATCCCTTACCCATGCGGGCCATATCGATAAAATCCTGCACATAACCCAGCTGGTGATCGCTCCTGCGTACTGCGGCATACAGAGTTCCTTTTAGGCCATTGCGACCCAGCGGTTTTGTGGTCAGGCTCTCTGCCTGCGCTGCCTCCCGCATCACCCAATCTGGCAGTGCCGCAACACCACGCCCACTAGCAACCAACAACAGAATCACAGAGGTCAGCTCTGAGTGGCGCACTGCTGCCGGCTCCACCCCGGCTGGTTGCAGAAAGCGGCTGAATACATCCAGGCGTTGGCGATTAACCGGATAGGTGATTAGGGTCTCCTGGGCCAAGTCGGAGGGACGAATCTGTTTTTTCTGCGCCAACACATGCCCATGAGCCATGGCTAGTAGTGCCTCATACTCAAACAGCTCTTCAAACTGTAGATCATCCCGCTTAACCGGGTCAGAGCTAATAACCAGATCCACCTCACCCTTCTGCAACGCTGGCAGAGCTTCAAAGCTAACGCCTACATGAAAATCCACCTCTACCTGGGGCCACTGTTGACGATAACGGCTCAGCACCGGAGCCAGCCACTCGAAACAGGCGTGACACTCAATGGCGATATGCAGTCGCCCCATCTCCCCTCGTGCTACCTGTCCCAGCTCCTTCTCCACGCTCTCCACCTGCGGCAGAATCCGCTGCCCCAGCGCAATCAACTTCTCCCCAGCCGGGGTAAGCCGCAGCGGCTTGCTGTTGCGCAGAAACAGAGGAGTTTCAAAGCGGTGTTCCAGCCCCTTGATCTGATGGGACAGGGCCGACTGGGTCACATGCAGCCTCTCAGATGCCCGCACCAGATTCCCGGTCTCCTGGATCGCCAACAGACTACGTAGATGCCGCAGCTCAAGAAACATAGATATTCTCCTCATATTCTTTATGAATATTATTAGTTTTACTCAATTTTAAACCCCATGCATACTTCGCGCAATCTATTGAACGGAAAGGAGTAGAGGCATGACCACTCTTCACAATCTGGGATTCCCCCGTATCGGTGCTCAGCGGGAGCTAAAGCGGGCACAAGAGGCTTACTGGCGCGGAGATATTGATGCCGCACAGCTAGAAGATACCGGCCGCGAACTCCGGGAACGCCACTGGCGTCTCCAGGCAGAACGAGGGGTAGATCTAATACCAGTAGGAGACTTCTCATGGTACGACTCCATGCTCGACCTCACTACAACCCTAGGTGCTGTACCAGCACGTTTTGGTTGGTCTGGTGGCAATGTCGATCTGGATACCTACTTCCGCATGGCGCGAGGACGCGCACCCAGCGGAACCCCAGCGGCCGCTTGCGAGATGACCAAATGGTTCGATACCAACTATCACTACATAGTGCCGGAGCTGGAACAGGGTCAAACCTTCGCCCTATCTTCGGAGCGCCTCTTTGACCAGATAGCCGAGGCGCAACAGCTTGGCTTCAAAGTTAAACCGGTCTTGCCTGGCCCTCTCACCTGGCTGTGGCTGGGCAAAACTAAGGGTGGCGACTTTGATAAATTGACTCTGCTGGAGCGGCTACTGCCGGTCTATGGCCAGATACTGCAACGCCTGAAAAAGCTGGGTATTGAGTGGGTGCAGATAGATGAACCTATACTTGCCCTGGATCTACCCAGAGCGTGGCGCAACGCCTTCGAGTCGGTATATCATCGCCTGCACACCCCAGGGCTTAAGCGATTACTAGCTACCTACTTTGGACCTCTAGAAGACAATCTGACAGTTGCCTGCAATCTGCCAGTAGACGGCCTGCACATCGATGCTGTACGTGCAGGCAACGAGTTGGCAACTGTAGTGGATAAATTGCCAGCCTATAAAGTGCTCTCTGTTGGCATTGTGGATGGACGTAACATCTGGCGTACCGATCTTGATGCCGCATTCACCCAGCTTTCTGAACTAAAAGAGCGCCTGGGTGATCGACTTTGGCTGGCTCCTTCCTGCTCTCTGCTGCATGTGCCGGTTGATCTAAAGCATGAGACAAAACTAGACAATGAGGTGAAATCCTGGCTTGCCTTCGCAACCCAAAAGCTGGAAGAGCTATCCACCTTAAAACAGGTTCTGAGCGATAAAATGGAGTTGGTACGACTAGAGCTGGAAACCTCGCGCTGCATCCTGGCAGCACGTAACGCCTCGGTACGCCTGCGCAACCCTGAAGTGCGAAAACGGGTTGCAGCAGTGAGTGAAGAGATGGAGCGACGCAACAGCGACTATTCTCAAAGGGCGGAGCAGCAGCGCAACATATTTAAGCTGCCTCTATTCCCAACCACTACCATTGGCTCATTCCCCCAGACCAGTGATATTCGCAGTACACGACGGGAGTATAAACAGGGTCAAATAGACCAGTCTGAATATACCAAGCGCATGCAGCATGAGATTGAACTGGTGGTGCGCAAGCAGGAAGCCCTTGGTCTGGATGTACTAGTACACGGCGAGGCAGAGCGCAACGACATGGTAGAGTATTTCGGCGAACAGCTAGAGGGCTTCGCCTTTACCGAAAATGGCTGGGTTCAGTCTTATGGATCACGTTGCGTAAAACCACCCATCCTGTTTGGTGATGTCAGCCGCCCTCAGCCCATGACACTGGAGTGGATTAAATACGCTCAATCCCTCACCGACAAACCCATGAAGGGGATGCTCACTGGTCCGGTTACCATTCTCAACTGGTCGTTTGTGAGAAACGACCAGCCGGAAGCAGAAACCTGTCTCCAGGTAGCACTGGCTCTGCGCGATGAGGTTAATGATCTGGAGAGCGAAGGCATCGGTATTATCCAGATTGATGAAGCGGCACTGCGCGAAGGGCTGCCCTTGCGTAAGTCTGCCTGGAAGAAATACCTGGAATGGGCAGTGCGGGCCTTTCGTATTACTGCATCAGGCGTAGATGACACCACCCAGATCCATACCCATATGTGCTACTCAGAATTCAATGACATAATTGAGGCCATCGCCGCAATGGATGCCGATGTGATCACCATCGAAACCTCCCGCTCTGACATGGAGCTATTGGATGTGTTTGATAGGTTTCACTACCCCAACGAAATAGGACCAGGGGTGTATGACATTCACTCCCCCAATGTGCCAGAGACCGATCAGATAGTGGAGCTAATGCAAAAGGCTGCGCAACGCATTCCAGCAGAACGACTCTGGATCAATCCAGACTGCGGCCTCAAAACCCGTGACTGGCCAGAGTCAGAACAAGCGTTGGAGAATATGGTGAGCGCAGCTACTGCCCTAAGAGCTCTAACTAACGATAGTCAGTGCAGGCGTTGGAGAATATAAAAAACCGAAAAAACGGGCCTCGAAAAAGACAGGTCAGGGAGCAACTGTTTCTAACATTAGGCAACAGAGCTCTCTGACCCGAATGGTACTTACTTAAGGTGGTGTTCTAGGTTTTCGTCATTCCGGCGTATGCCGGAATCCAGGAATATTGCACCGTCCAGCATTCTGGATCCCGGCATACGCCGGGATGACGAGGGCTTTTAGCCTTA
>JBNKKH010000026.1:0-54825 GCA_050291725.1 Sedimenticolaceae bacterium | reverse complement strand
ATGGTACTTACTTAAGGTGGTGTTCTAGGTTTTCGTCATTCCGGCGTATGCCGGAATCCAGGAATATTGCACCGTCCAGCATTCTGGATCCCGGCATACGCCGGGATGACGAGGGCTTTTAGCCTTAAGTAAGTGCCATTCCTCTCTGACCCTACTCTTTTGATTGGAATAACTAAGTTAAGGAGCCGGATCAACAGCAGCTGGAGTTGCTACAGCCAGCTTGCCAACCTCCTTATCTATGAAATAGAGGCCTTTACCATCTTTGCCGATTAGATCGATCTTATCCAGAACATTTTTGAATAGTGCCTCTTCCTCATGCTGCTCAGCCACATACCATTGTAGAAAATTAAAAGTGGAGTAATCCTTCTCCTGGAAAGCAGTATCCGCCAGCTCATTAATCTTGGTGGTGATCATCTGTTCGTGCTCATAGGTTTGACGAAACAGATCCTCAATAGAATCGAACTCTGTTGGCGGCGCATCAACAGCACCAAGCTTAGCCATAGCACCCGTCTCATTAACATAATCAAACAGCCGCTGCATATGCTGCATCTCTTCGTTCGCATGCCCTTTCATAAACGCCGCACACCCATCAAGCCCTTGGGACTCACACCAGGAGGCCATCTGTAGATAGAGGTTTGATGAGTAAAACTCAAGATTTATCTGTCTGTTCAAGCTCTCGAGCATGGCAGGTTTCAACATGCTGTTATCTCCTTCTGAGAAAAATAGTAATTATGCACCCACAGATGTTAACACTATGAAAAAGCAGCGTCCGCTTTAAACAACAAGTAGGCTACTAACCAGTGGAAGCGATGAAGAATGCGCATACACGCACAATCAAATAGGTCTCTAACATTTCCCTCTCTCACAGTGCTGCTTCATTTTAGCTAGCCTATAGATTCATTTTATTGTAACTACCGACTTCAACAACAGATGATTCCTACGTCCTATCCTGCAACTTTCTGATAGCGGTTCCAAGCCGTTTAATTCCCGTCTCTGTAGTTTCCTTATCAGTACAAGAGAAGTTAAGCCTGAAGCTGTTTTCTCCATTGCTATTGATATAGAACGGGCTTCCAGGAACAAATACAACCCTCTCCTTCACCGCAAGATCGAACAGCTCCATTGCCGAAACATTTTCTGGCAGAGTAACCCAGAGGAACATGCCGCCCTCAGGTCTTGTGGTTTTAACATTGTGCGGAAAATATTTTTCAATGCTCTGCAACATGCTCTCGCACTGCTCTCCATACTGTTTTGCTACTTTATCAATATGCGCCTGAACATCATTTTGTTGTAGATACTGATAGATGATGTACTGGGTAAAATGACATGTATGTAAATCTGATGCCTGTTTCGCAATTAACAGATTATTATGAATAGACTCAGGAACAACCACCCATCCAATACGAAAACCGGGAACAATAATCTTGGAAAACGACCCCAGCAGAATCACCTTCTCAGGGCAGTAGTGCATAAATGAGTTCTGAGGCTCTCCTGCAAATCTCAAAGCGCCATAGGGGTTATCCTCAATCAAGAAAACCTTTTTCTCTTGGATAATCTCAGATATCTCCGACCTATTCTCATTCGTGTAGGTAATGCCAGATGGATTTTGAAAGTTAGGAACGGTATAGATCAACTTTGGGCTGTACTGCTCAAATGCCTCGGTTAACTGCCCCGTATCCATACCTTGCTCAGATACCTGAACCGGCAAGAAGTTAGGATTGAACAGGGAAAACGCCTGAATAGCCCCCAGATAGCCCGGCTCTTCCATCACCACGCCATCACCCTCATTCAGCAGCACCTTCCCCAGCAGATCAAGCCCCTGCTGCGCGCCATTGGTTATGAGAATATTTTTTGCGGAAACCTGAATACCACTTTTTAGGTAACTGTCTGCAATATACTCCCGCAACGGCAGATAGCCCTCAGAATTGCTGTATTGGAATATATCATTCCCATATATATTGAAGACTTCATTAGTAGCATCTGTAAGCTCCTGCACAGGAAACAGATCTCTATTCGGCAACCCACCGGCAAAGGATATTACATCTGGGTCTAAAGCTACTTTAAGGATTTCCCGGATAAATGACTTTGGTACATCAGTTATCCTATCAGCGAACAGCTCATTCATTTATTTGTCTTTAAATTCTCACGCCAAACATAGGTAAATTATACCGCATATGTAGCGGCAATCATTTTTAATCAGTCAATACAGATGACAATCAAGACTGGATCGAGATCTGATCACTCCAGTTTACTAGCTACTGAGCTACCACTCTATATTTCACCGTCACCGCCATAACAAACCTCGATTCACCAAATTGTGTGTTAGAAGTAGCTGCCGAAGAGTATATAGCCTGTTTATCTCTACGCATTGGCATCTCTTGGGCATCAAGAGTACTGAAAGAGCTTTCAGAGAATGAAATGACCTTTAATTTCACTCCCAGTTCACTCTCATAGAGACTAGCTTTTGCCTTAGCATTAGACAAAGCTTTTTTTAGGAGGTCTGCTCGAATTTTTTCACTATCATCCACTTCAGGATTACTGGATACATAGCGAATATTCCTCTCCTTATCTGAGATAGATGCAACTTTCACCATTTGCTCTTCAGAGATAACTTCTACTGACAATATATTATCTACTTTATAAGATTTAGGCTCATCACCAAAAAATCCATACTCTGGCGTTGAGGAGAATTTATAGTCTCGAATATTGCGATCTTCTACCCCAGCATTTAACAGTTGGCTCCTAATACGCTTGCGAAGTTTAGAGTTGTCCATTAGCGCTTGCGCTAAAGCAGGCGCCTCCGTCGAGATAAGCAACTTAATAACTGCCTTATCAGAAGAAACCTTGCTAATAGCAGAGCCTTCTATGGAAACCACTTCGGTAACACCATCTAAATAGTCCCGAAGCTCAGACACAGTTCCTGCAATTTGTGGCGCGGCACTAACTACACTGGAGATAGATATCAGCATTACTACAATAAAGCGTTTTATCATATGACTTCCTTAAATCTTTAGTTGTTTTTTAATAACTCTAGCAAATTGATCTGTTTTTAGTCTTACATGCACCAATTTCTGACTATTATTTAAGCAAACTGCCCTCGGAATTGCTCTGACATATTACGGCAAACCTCCCATCGGTCAGTTTTATTAGATCATCAGGCTTTAGCTCAATTTCAAGTCCCCTGCGCCCGGCGCTCACGAAAATGGTTGGACAGTGTTGCGCTGACGAGTGCACCAGTGTCTTCAGTCTCTTCTTTTGCCCCAGGGGGCTTACGCCTCCCAGAACATATCCTGTAGCTCTCTCAACATCATGTGCTGTTGCCATAGCTGCCTTTTTCGCCCCGGACGCCTTTGCTATAAGTTTCATGTTGAGTTTCAATGATACAGGAACCACGCCCACAGCTAACTCTTTTCCATCCAAGCTCACTACCAGCGTCTTGAATACCTGCTCTTCCGGCACCCCCATTTTCTCGGCAGCCTCAGATCCATAAGATGTATTGGATGGATCATGAGTGTATTCATGAACCTTGTAGGATATTCCTGCCTTCTTGGCCGTATTAATTCCTGGGGTCATGTTGTTGCCGTTGTTTGGTGGATTTTGGAACGCCAGTATACCTGTTAGCAAACTAAAGCGTACCGAAAATGGATATGCTGTTACTGTGATTGCTTATTTAACTTTCATCGCCCTGTAAGTTGATTGCTGAAGTCTAGGAATGCGTCCCCTTTTTCTTCTTATTCCAACTACAGGTGCCTATTTATCCTCTTATGACCTACTTAAATTTATATGTGTAAACGTTATTATTGCTCAAAGCCACCCCATCTGTATTTGGCAGATTAGAATAGTCTTTCAACAAGGTAGGCTTATTATTAACAAAATGATAAAACTTCTTATCTTTGTAAAAAACAAAGATAGGACGGCCATTGTATATTACGTGATCACTAACCCCGTACTCCTCAAGACTTACCTCTCCCAGATACTTTAGCTTTCCATTTACGTGTTCGTAGTACTTTTCCATTCTGGTCTTTTGATCAAATTCGTTGAGAATAAAACTATCATCTAAAGTCCCACAGCCAAAATAAAGTGTTCTACCCGGCATATTAACTAAAGTCGTTTCTTGTCCACTGTTTGATATTTGAACAATCTTTGTAGCAGGACTGTTGTATGGACCGTGAATAATCTTTCTTAGATTGCCATTCTCAGTCACTTCTATCTGGTCATTTGATTTAGCTAAATGAGTCCAGCTGCTACTATTCTTCGCTTTTTTCTCTATAGAAAATCCATTTAATGCAGACTGAACTAATCGATAAACATTCCCGCTTTTATCAAATTCGTAACATACATTGGCGTTATCATCTTGCCGACATCCGTATTTCGAAAGAAGCTTTCCATGCATGTCATAAACCAGCTCTTTTTCATAGTCAGTTAAACGAATTATCTTAAAGTTACCATAATCATCTACGTCAACACCTTTTGGCTGAAAACTACTAGGGTAATTAATAGTTACCACCTCATCCTGAACACCATTGGTTAATTTGGAAATTACAACTTTCTTGGTAAGTGATAGAGGGTTATTCCCAGCAATCGCTACAGTGTTAACCATAAGCAGACAAAAAAAGATCACAATCAGCCGTTTGCCATTCCGCTTAAATATCATTCCACTACTCCAACTTATATATTTTTATTGCGACAGCAATAATCCAGGATATCTTCTCTGTTATCATTCGACGGCGTCACAAACCGTGTGAATCAGGAGGAAAGGGGGCACACTTATTTTGCGCGTTAAACTGCATCCTGTCTTGTCGCTCTACCCTGCGTTTTACAGAGAATACCAGCCTATCCGCACGCAATAAAGCCCTTTCCAAACCGTCCGCTCTTGGCCGAATTCAACCCTCAAACGCGCTGAACGGAGATCAACCCCAAACTACCCTGTAATAATTGAATTGAGTATACTGTTTCTATATTTCACAAAGCCTGTGACACTTGATTGGATTAGGATCAGCATTGATGAGTTTTAAATCTGTTTTTCATATCAGAGCCAGTGGTCTTGTTCTATTCATGCTCGCTGTCATCCTCTCGCCCCCCTCTTTTGCTGCAAAAATTCCAGATTGGTTGCAGCGTCATGTTGGGCTTGGCGACGGCAAAATCGCCGCGACAGTGTTACAACGGTCGCGTGAGCTTTACCTGCAAGAGGTGCGCAAAGGCAAGGTAAAAAACCCTTGTTACTTCGCTATGGATGCAACACGCCCACATGATATGGGGCGCAATCAGTTGGGTCGCCGATTCTACATCATATGTGAAGCCAAAAAGTCATTTCGCGCCATACCGGTAGGACATGGAGGCGGCCGCAACCTAAGAGGACTGGCGAGAATCACCAATGGAAGGAGCTGCGTAAAAAACTTCTCCAATGCATTAAATTCAAAGCTGACAGATGGCGGCGCCTACTTGACGGCAGAAACGAAGACTTCGTTTAAAGGCTTCTACCGAATCTCCGGGAAACGTAAATCCACTCTACACCGCACGTTCATCCAGTTCGAAGGACTAGGTGAAAACGAGAATGCCAGAGAGCGGGAGATCGGCGGGCATGCAGCGGTCCTGTTAAAAAACATGTGCCGATTGAAAGACCCGAAAAGTCGTCATGCCGACTCTGATGGCTATGTCTTTTTAGGTCATCTGGTGGACTATACTGGTGGCCGCAGCAGCGGCTGCACAACCTGGACAAAATCAGACGCTAAGAAAATCATCGCCATGGTGAAAAACCAACCTACCACGCTCTACATCTATCCTGAATCTAGCGATATCAAAGCTATTGCTGAATTCAAGAAAAATTCCAGCAAGAAATCAAACAAGAAAAAACCCTACTGGAACGCATCCTGCCTGAGGCAGATCAAAGCACCGAAATACTGGCCTAAGGAGAAACTTGAGCCAATACTGGAAAGCTACAATAAAGCTCATCCCAAGGCTGCGCCACGACCAGTCCCGCTCTGTAGAAGTCAGAGAAAATTACCGTTTGTCGCTACAGAGCAAATCTAAGACTGCAAAATCTGGAAACAGTATACCTACTAGTGCCAACATCATACCAACATTCATAGGTATATTGCCCCCTATTCCTGAAAGACCAAATAAGTTCTTTGATTATGCAACATCAACTGATAGATTAAACTGTGTGTAACAGCAACCAGCTCAAGCCAAAGCACCTAACAACTGAGACGATATACATGTAAATCTTTTGCTTTTTCTGGTTATAGGATTATTGCTGAATATAGGGAGAAACAACATGCTAAAGATTTTCAAAAAATCCATAAACAAAAAGTTATTAAAGCGTAAGTCATTCGTGACAGATCTGCGTATATTGGATTGGTTACCGAAAGCCGCCTTACCGGAACCGCGTCTTAGGGCCGCAGCAGTAGCTTCGGGTGATGACATCTACCTGTTTGGCGGAGAGCTATTTCGCGAATACACCAACCACCATTTACTAACCGATCCGGCGCTCGATGTTCTGCGCTATAACAACGCGTCTAACAGCTGGGACCTAGTTAGCCAATTACCTAGTGAACGTGGTCACTGCTCTGCTGTCATCAATGGCCAAGACGTATTTATCGTTGGCGGTGTCAAACAGCTTCGCGAGCGCGTTGATGTGTTCAACTTATCATCGGAAAGCTGGGTATCGCTCGCAGATTTCGAAAGCATTGTTCCATTTTGTGGCGTGGCACTTATTCACGGTGAATCGATCTACGCTCTTGGCGGTTTACACTCTAATGGAGAGATCACAGGCAAGGTACTGCGCTACTACATTTCAACACAACAGATTGCACCCGCTGATAGCTGTACGCAAATGCCTACTCCACGTTTTTCTTTTGCCACAGCAGTTGGAAAAGACGAGGTGATATACACCATTGGCGGACTAGGCAAATACCCAGCCTCCGATGGAACAATGTTGCAGGGACGAATGGATACAGTCGAGGCCTATAACCCCGCGACCAATACATGGAAAACCTGCGCTCCGTTAAATACACCACGCGCAGAACTCACAGCCGTGACCGGGCCTGACGGCAGCATATACGCGCTGGGAGGAATGCATAATGGTGCCTCTTGTAACTCGGTTGAACGCTACGACCCGGAAACAGACAGCTGGACCGAAGAACCCAGCTTTACCCAACCCAGGTTTTACCATGCCGCAGCATTGGCAGGTGGAAGCCGTATCTTCGTAATTGGCGGCCAGACAAAGGATAGCTGCGATGGAGCATCTGAAGTTCTAGACTCTGTGGAAGCTAGCACCAATCCCATGCCGTAGGTTAGAAGCTGATAAAAGGGTTATTGGGGTCTAACTTCAATAACCCTATTCACGCCTACAACCAACTCTCAATTAAGTAAACTGCCTCCCCCCCCCTTTCTGTACTATTGATCACAACCTCCGCACCAGTCGTGTAACAAATAGCACATACCACCAGCCACTCTCTCTTTAGCATAAACCTGCCGAGCAAGGATAAATATAGGCCACAACGCAGCCAGTAATCCCTAACCCGGCAATTTTGCAATCAGATTATATTGAGGTAAATCATGAAACAGATACTTACAGTTCTAATGCTACTTATCATCGGGAGTGTAACTAGTCCGGCCTCTGCGGATAACGCTCTCACCCTGGACAAGGCCCACACTGCAGTACTAATCACCGATCCACAAAATGATTTTCTGCACCCAAAAGGCAAGCTATACAAACTGCTGGCCGAAAACCTGAAGCAGCTGAATACCATAGACAACATCGAACGGCTAATGAAGGCGTCGAAGAAAGCCGGAGTAGTACTTGCTGTTGATCCGCTGATGTATACCCCGCTGGACAGCAACTGGAATAATGCCGGAGCACTGCAACGCCAACTCCTAGACATGAAAGCCCTGCACACCAAAGGCTATAGCGATAAAGATCTAGCAGGTAGCGGAGCCGACTATTTCGAGCGCTACAAGCCATACATTAACGACGGCAAAACCATCAAAGTAGCTCCTCACAAGATGTACGGCCCGGAGAGTAACGATCTTCTGTATCAACTGCGCAGCCGTGGTATTAATACCGTGATCATCGGAGGCCTGGTAGCAAACCTGTGTGTAGATTCACATATGCGCGCCCTAATGGAAAACGGCTTCCGCGTTTATGTAGTAAAAGATGCTGTAGCCGCTCCCGGCGATGCTGCCTATAAAGCAGCATTAACCAATTACAGCATGATCGCAAACGGCGTGCTTACCACCGAACAGGCAATAGCTGCAATTGGTGATTAGTTTTACCCCGGCAACCGGCCACAGGGATAGTTGGCCGGTTTGAACCAGGACCGGAGAAAGAATCTGGGGGACAGTATACATATTAGTGCCAGCGTCCTATCCAATATTAATGGGTATACTGTCCCCGTATTTCGGGGAGAAGGTAAGGATAAGGGGTATATAAATCAATAAGTTACTATTTCATACCTCCTCTAAAAGGAAGAGGAAATTTATGGGACCGCAGTGAGTAAGACCCTATTCTGCTTTCTACCCTTCAGAAACAACCACCCTGTTACGTCCCATATCTTTGGCTGCGTATAGATTCTTGTCGCAATTCTTCATCCACTGCTTACAATCTGTAACTGAACCTAGACCGGCCACACCAATACTGACTGTTACAGAACGATCCGGTATTAAAGAAAGATTTTCAATACCATTGCGCAATTTTTCAGCTACGTCGACACTACCGGCCTCATCGGTGTTGTAGAGCAAAATCAAAAACTCTTCGCCGCCTATTCTAAATACCTTATCGCTATCTCGAAGTGAGTCCTTTAGGAAGACACCCAACTGTTTGAGGACGTTATCGCCAATCTCATGCCCTAATTCATCATTAATTTTTTTGAAATGATCAACATCCATGATAAGTAGCGTGAATGGTGTATTTGTTCGTTTAGATTGTTGTATCGCCTGTTCTAGAGAGTCCTTAAGCAGTGTTCTATTGTACAAATCGGTAAGTTTGTCAGTAATCGCCATTTTTTGCAGATCGCTATATTGCCTGGCTACGACATGGAGGAAAATTGCCGAATATGCACTGACCAATGTGAATGTTACGGTGAATCTAGTGGCTTCGTCTGTCTCAAAAAGGTGCCACACCAATGGAACATTGACCAGTGCAAATAGAGCATTTGACATCCATGCCTGACGCTCTGACATCATAAAGTAATATAAAATCAGTGTTGAATAACACCAATAGGTACCAGTTATTCCAACTAAATTAGTTAGGTAGGCTACAAACAGAGTGGTAAAAGGGGTCAGCCAGATAAACGTATAGATAGTTTTATATGTTTTCCTGTGGCTAAGCCAAGCAACCAGATAAAGACTCAACGAGGTAATCATCGCGCCTATACCTATTCCAACATGTTGGTGAGACAGGTGATAAAAACCAAAAGGCAATATCAAGGTTCCGGCAGTAATAGAAAGCCAGAATGTGGATTTAAGATGAAATTCAGTTTGATGCCGCGACTCTAAATTATCCATTTATTAAGGCACTTATTACAATTTTAACCTTTAAGCGATCATAGCATTATCATAAAGAGATCTATACCCATAATGCGCCAACAAATACATCAAATCAAAACTTCGCAAATTTCCATATAACAACATGCAAAAAGCCATTTATTAATGATGCAAATCGCACTTTTATTTCAATAAAACAACCTCTGTCATTGAAC
Organism: Sedimenticolaceae bacterium; assembly: GCA_050291725.1. GTDB lineage: Bacteria > Pseudomonadota > Gammaproteobacteria > Chromatiales > Chromatiaceae > JAAGZL01. The sequence continues at coordinate 45,130 of JBNKKH010000026.1, read as the reverse complement.
TATTCTATCCTAAATAAAATAAGCACATTAAAGATAATTTAAATAGCACCGATAGCGCAATAGATTGATGATCAAGATCAAATATAGGGAATTCACTGCGCTTGTTAATTACAACGACATCATTGCATCTCAAAAAGATACATCGAGAAAAAAACAGCCTATCTCGTACGCATAACTGGTGGCGACAGGTAAATGGATGCTCACTATGAGTACACCAGGGAATCTGAGGAGAACATGCTTATTAGTGCCAGCCTACTACTCAATATTGATAGGTATACTGTCCCAGCATTTCACGGGTTTTGATGAAACTCGATAACGTTCCTATCTTGATCGCGGATAAAAAACATTACGCCTCCATCGGGCAGTGTTATTGGACCCTCCGTAATCTCGATTCCTAGATCTCTTATAGCTAGTTCAACTCCCACGATATCAGACACATCTAATGCCATGTGAGTGTAACCAGGATGTCTTTCTGGTATATCCATGAGTATGTTATTAGTAACCCCAGAGTCTGCATTAAGGATAAAATTAATACTCACACCTGAGGGATGTTCCATAATAGCTACAGGCTCCGGGCCAATAGGACCGATAACAAATTTAAAGCCTAGTTGTTCGTAAAACTCTCTTGCTCTATCAAGATTGGTTACTCGAATACCTACGTGATTGATTCCTGTAATTTCTTTCATACTTGTTGTCCGTTATAAGTTGATTAGGACAGACGTCTAAGATTGCTAAGGTTTAAGGCAATGAGTCATAAACGAACAGCTTACAGCACTCATTTAAGTTTCATTTATCAAGCCTACATCTCTGGCCCACTCTTGATCTTCGAAGATTGCCATAGCCGTACTCATTCTTTTAAATCCCATTTTTTTGTAGAAACTTTCACTTCCCGGAACCGAATACAAAATAATCTTTGTATGATCTTCAGACTTTTCTACTAGATAACGAATTATTTTTGAACCGAACCCCTTTCCTTGGTATTCAGGAAGAAGGGCGACATCACCTATATATGAGCAATCTATTCCATCAGCTAAGGCTCGCCCCGCGCCTATAAGCACGCCATCATCAAATAGAAAACATTTATATCGACTGTTATTAAATACCGTCTTGAGGTCTGATGCAGATTTAGTTCCGAGCGGTGCTCTCTTGTATAGATTGGACATCTCATTCCAGTCTATACCTTCTACGGAATCCACAAGATAAATATTCAACTACATCTCTCCTTTAGAAACATCACTTTTGATATAAGGGCTGGAGTGAAACAGAGGTTCCGCGTAGTACTGAAGACAAAAAGCACGCTTTACTGCCTTGTAAGCACATATTGTTTAGGATTTAAAAATCGGGGAACAGTATACTTATTCGTGCCTGCTTACTACCTAATATCAATAGGTATACTGTCCCCGCGTCTCTCGTATTTCACTTGGCTTTATAACAAGGGATTAGATAATCAATCTTTAGATTTTACAGCTATACCACCTACTAGTACCAAGCCCAATGCAATGGCTCCATAATGGTTCCATATATTTCTTTTACGGTCACTCAGTGAATACTTAGCCTGCATTTCAGTCAGAAGATTTTGATCAAGGTCCCCAACAGAGAACTGTTCAACATTTATTGCCATAATATGGCAATCCCAGGTCCAGACATCCGCCCCAAAAAGACCAAACCGTTTGCAGGCATAACCCACCTTGTACCCATCTTCAAAAGTAGGCGCTCCATCTAACTCAAACAACTCATCACCAGTTTGAAAGAATAGAGGAACACCTTTTGCAAAGCTTAAACTTGGAATAACAAACAAAGAAATCAAACAGAGTGATACAATATATTTTTTCATTATTTTCTCCTTAACTAAAACAACGACCTTGCCAAGTAACGACGAAGCCGTCCAACTTTGACGCCTTGATATGCGCCACATTCACTATTGCATTTCATTAACTAACTTAACCACCTCAACCCGTTTTACAAAGTTTGCTGCCTTCAATGAATTCGGTGTCGGCTTAGCACCATTTGCTATAAGTAGCTCAATGATCTGCATTGAGCTTCCGATTATTGCTGCATCCAATGGGCTACCCTTACCAGCCACATAGTAGTTCGCATCGGCTCCTTCTTTTAGCGCCAATTTCACCGTCTCTAAGTCATTATATCTACAGGCTGTAATTAGCTTTTCAGTTGACGTCATTCCTAAATATAGCCGTTCTTTTCGTATATCGATTTCAGGCAATTTCCTTTGGTCGGACACCCCTACTGACAGAACAGCTTCATTCTTGAACTTATAAGGAGGGATATACAAATTATACCTATCTGGCCCACCCGCACCACGACCAAACAATACCCCCTTAATAATCCTTCCCGCCACATCGAAAGCCGCACCTGAACAAGAGTCAGTAAAAGCTACATTTGATTTCACTCGGTGTTCTTGTGCCTGAAATGCCAATACACAACCGGAGTGTGGACTCCAGCCACCGACAACAAATATTTCTTTTTTTAGAGAGCGATACGGCATTTTATCAATTACTGGTTGATCGACAAGTAATAACCTTCCCCATACGTATGAAGCTGAGGAGCCGTACGCAGCTTCGATTGACGATCGCTGATTCTCACTCATTGGGTCTGCCAGATTTGAATTACCTTTTTTAGATAAATATTCGATATCCTTTGTAGTGCGTCGATAAATCCAAACCGGCATATCCACATACTCAATGGCCATAAGTTGGCCAGGCTTCAAGCTCGCCACATCAACATCAATTGGTGTTCGGGCAGCCCTAAGCTGGCGAGCAATATAGCTCTCTGGATAGCCATCAGCAATCAATACTGGCGACCTGATTGCACTACAGATTAAAAGAACAACGAGACTATGTAGCTTCATCACTCTATTAGCTCTCGCACATAACGCCGCCAGTTGCGACCAACTGCAAGTAGGTTCGATAACCTGGCTTCTTATGCATTTTACTTGTGAGCTATTGTCTTATCAGTAAAAAGATAGTCTTTCAATTCCTTATCAAAAGTTGGATCTTGTCTTCTGATCCATTCTAGAACCATCGATGCATGCTCTTTTTCTTCATCCCTATTATGTGCAAGTATCGCTTTTAATTCATCGTTCTTACATGCATCAACTCTCTGGTTGTACCAATCTACAGCTTCAAATTCTTCCATTAAAGACACAATTGCTCTATGCATGTCTCTGGTTTCATCTGAGAGCTCATCGATAGACTCGTGATAACCTTCATTTGACATTTCTACCTCCTCATTCATTATGTTTAACTTGCTGTATAACGCCACGGCTCACAGCGAATCCTGTGAAGCCGATTGTTATGCATTTTTACTAATGATTTCATGGCCGTATGAATTATCTATAGAACATAGCCAGGCGCCACTAGGTGATTTATTAAATACGTATGTAGCCTTGCGTTCAGTGGCCGGAAAACCTGGACCAGATACTACAGTGTTTGCTAGCACCAAAGCGGTATCTCCTGACTCTAATATCTCCATACCGTTTTGCTCAACCTGCAACCCGTTTTTGAAATATACAGCTATAGCTTCAAAAGCTTTGCGGATTTCATTTTTTCCCACCGCATTCCGACCTGGCTCTATAACTAACACTGCGTCATCAGTATAGACATCCATAAGAGCATCGAAATTCTCAGCAACGATAGCTTTGTCTGCCCTTTCGATTTGAATCTGTACGGGATGTTGATTCACTTTCCCATCTCTCCTTTATGCATAACGCCGCCATTTTCGGGGAGCGTAGCGAATCTGAAACATGGCCTTGTTAGCCAATTTCTAAGATTAGATACTTTTCAAATATGTTGCTATTTTTTGTGCTTCTTGCTCGCTCATAGTTTGGAAACTAGGCATTTTAGATCCTCCTTCACTACCTGACTTTATCTTATGTGTAATTTGTAAAGTAGACAAAATAGTATCCCTATTCGCAGGAACTCCCTTTAGAAAGTTTCCTTTTCCATTCTCTTTGTGACACCCAGAACAATGGTATTCAAATAATTCTTCACCTGTAGTCAGCTGAGGATGATTATGAACATCTTCACTACACCCATTGAAAGTGATCATAACGAAAAATAGCGCGATTAATTTTTTTGGAAAAAACATAATTTAATTAGTTTCCTTTCTCATCGGTCTTCCTTCTCCTAATTTTGGCTAACGCCTAGCTCATCCGACGAAAACCGCAAAGCGGTTTTTTGTAGGGTGAAGCGACGTGTTATGTTTCTTGCAGGTCATTAACATACTCTGCACGTAAAGACTCCCAACCTTCCCCATTAAGATTTTCACTAACTCGCCACTGTACTTCGCTTTTCGGTACCGAGCAGGGAATTAATGTCTTTTCTCTATTCTTAATAAGCCGTTTACTTTCTGCATGAAATGCTTGAAACAATGACCAGTCAATGATCTGCAACCACCCATCTTCAACAGGAATACTTTCCTCTATTCGATCATGAACAGACACTAGATCAGGAAACATATATCCACTTTTTCCAGATGGATAGCCATCGCCAATATGAACTTCCTTTGGCCATAGTCTAATCCCTGAGTCGTATAGTTCAGTAAACTTCATATTTTAAAAACATAACGACTGGGCTCACTGGGGCGATCGATTGCGAGCATCCACTGGAGCCCATGGTTATGTTTTTGATGCTTCACTTGTTTAACCCTGCTTTGTGTAATGCTGTATTGCAACGAAAAGAAAGCTTCCCCCAAGCCTCCTTATCTTTCTCGGGTTTTTCATCTGGCACTTTGCGCCACTCACTAATTATGAACCGAATATCTTCAGGTTCTAACCATAATGCTATACGACCATTTTCTTTTTCAAATAATGCGTTAGTGCCATTGTCATCGCGTAGTTTCTCATAGGCAGAATTTAAGGCAAATTCCCATTCGCCTTCATAGAAATTACCAACTGTTTTTTCCAGGACGCATTCAAGATTCCACAATGCCCTTTGTTCAGCTTGGTCTTCAGTGCCTAGAAGACCAGTCTCAGAATACCTTCTGAGAATATTCCACAATACTATGGCTTCTTCTTTATTTATATCGAGATCCATCTATATCCCTTTGTGAAACTTACATTCACATTTAAAGTGCGACACTAAGCAATCCTTGGTATACCTATAAAGGTGTTCTAAAGTCATGTCGTTCTCTTGACTGGGTTGTCATGCTACTACAAAACATTATAAATACTGTGACGCTATTGATACCAAAAATAGCAACCATAACAAAGAGTAAACGTGCTTGCATTGTGGAAAGGACACAAATGTTATCCCAATAACAAAAGCTAGGATTCATATTATTTTAATATATATTTCGTGACTACCCCAAAACCATAACATTCCCAATAAGATAGATACGGAAAGAAATGCAACAATGGCTCGTTCAAAAACTGCTTCCCCATTCTGGCAGGTGGGATCTTTTGCGAGCGGCCCATCCCTTCTCCCTTACTCATGTTTTATTCCTTTCAACATAACGCTGCAATTTACCGGAAGGCAAAAGCGAAGCGAATGCACAAAAATAGCGTAGCTTTTGACTGTCCGCGTAAAATTACCTTGTTAGGCATTGTTTACATCCAACCTTTTTGTCTAGCAAGCTCTTTCTGACGTTCTTTTTCTCGAAGCTTTTCATTTTCTGCTTCTAAGGCCTTTGTATTAGGATGTTGAGCAAAGTAAGGCCCCAACCAGCCTTCTTCATGTGTAAAAGCCATAGACCAGGCCATGTTAACAGGAAAAACATAATAGTCTGTGAGGTTACAAGACAGGGGTTTTTTACTAGTGAGTATGGCTAACTCATTGTCATTACCCATTACTATATATTCTGGATCCTCTTTTGACTCATAGGCTTTCCGTGCATCTTCCCCATCTAACGATGGGTAGCCTTCACCACTAAAAATATGCCACTTAAATGCTTTTGTGTTAAACCCTTGTTTATTTTTGCAAAAAATGGACATCCATTTCTTTTCTATTTCAGCAGATTCTGATTTGTCAAATACTTTGACCAACCCATCTGGCTCGCATTGAATTTCGGATTCCATATCTATTCTATTTTCACACCTAACGATAATGCTCAGAGGATGCGGCGAGAGATCGCCGGCTTCCGCTGGAGCCGCTGGTTATGCCTTATTTCTTTGTAGAACAGTAATTATCGATACCACAACGATTGCCAACAAGACCAAACTGCTGAAAATTAGCAGTATTATGTCTGAATCAGGGTTCTGTTCATTCATTCCAGAATCGAGCCAATCCTCATATTGCATCATTATTCCTGCTGAGTGGATCAACACCCCAAAAACAAAACCTGAAAATCCTATTACCAAGGTCAGCCTACTATTTAGTGATTGCTTATTCTTTCTATAGCCCAATAGTCCGATAATAATAATTAGGACGAAAAAAGCGGAACCTTCAAAAGGCGAGACCCCGGAATGCCCCGTGTAATTATCCAGGCAATAGATAATCCCAATGAGCAGTGATAGGCATCCGATGATAAATGTAATCCATAACTTCATTGCTAATTATCTTCCCCTTAGGCATAACGACCATGCTCACCCGACGAAAACCGTATAGCGGCTTTTGGTTGGGTGAAGCGCCTTGTTAAGTGTTTATGTGTCAAAACCAACGTATATCTTCTCATTTTTATGAATCTCAGCAAACCAGAACGGTTCATTGTCATCTGCGCCAAAGAACTGGATTAGTATGAATGTTGGTTACTGAAATACGATGTCTTGTGGTATCAATGCATCTATTTCTTCATACCTTTCTGTGCCATATTGAGACTTTGCTATACTTCTGATCTTGCTCATGAAATTATGAGGAAACTCAGGGTTTGATAGTGTTCTAGTTACCAATGAACTTAAACCCTCCTCCGGCCTAGACAAACCATCATAGGCAATGCTGAACTTCAATCCATTATATTCACCAACCCAGTATTCGCTTTCTTTCCCCCAGTTAAGAGCCCCAACATTATTAATTTCTATTATAGACTCAGGAACTTCATTTGGTTTGAAGAACTGTTTGAAGAATTTCAAGAACCCCCCTTTTACACTTAACGCCCGGCTCTGCGGCTGGTAAAAGTGGAGGCGAAGCCGGAGCTTTTACCAGTCCGACAGCAGCCGCTTGTTAGCTCTGCTGCTCTAGTGCTTATATGTATCAATATCAACGAACGCACCAATTTCACCTAAAAACTCTACCGTTTCTACTTCGAAACCTATTGCTGGCGTTGAGTGTTCCTCATTCATGGAAAACCACAATACCACTTCAAATCTTGGCAAGACATTGAATCGTTCTTTTGCCTGAATAATCAGATCTTTTTTAGACTTGAGTTTATTAACAATTTCCGTTGCCATTTCAAATACGTCAATGTAGTCGTTAACAATATTATCTGTAGAAAGCTCCCACGAATTCATTTTTGGGATTTTACCAGGAACCTTTGAGCCTTTTCGTCTTATTGAAGTCGGCTGAATCCCTAAAAAATCAGTCACTTCATCTGGGTCGAAATCATCCCCATCCAGAGCGAAGTAAACTCTTCCTTGATTAGTTTCCAAACGATACTCCTAGAGAGCTAACATTCTAAGTAGATGGAAAATCGCAATCATAATCAGCGATTTCTGTTGGATAGATTGCAAGTTGCAGTATTTTTACACAGGCGATTTTCACTTTATTCCACGGACAGGGAGGGTAGTAACGGCTCATCCTTCCCGCTGCTTGTTTTCTTTTCTCCATATGTTCAGTAAGTTAGCATATTATCCTTGCCATTCGCCAGTGATCCATACGATTTTCCTTATGGTGAAATACGGAAGTTCGCAACCTAATAGTACTTTATATTTCCTTACTGATATTCGAAATTAACCGAACACCTCATTATGAAGATGTGTTCGTAACTTAACTTGTTTGCTGTATGTCCGGTTTGTGTCGTTTCCTGGCTCCCATACTCTGAAACCCCAAATTCCGAATTGTGCCGATCTGAGACTAAAGCCACCTTGCCAAAAAAGCCTTTTATACTATCGACAGCACAATAATCACCTTGCAATAGCCTCTAACACACCTATATTTTTATTAAGTCCAAAAGAAACTTTAAAGGGAGATGAAAAATGTACCGCCTCATTTACAAGAGCACCTGCAGCAAGGAGATAGACTGGCCTTTGGTTGAGGGCATTCTGCATGAGTCAGAAAAGAACAATCAGGAGAAAGAGATTTCAGGTGTTTTGCTCGCTACCAACAAACACTTTCTGCAGGTTATCGAAGGCAAATATGAGGCGGTGAACAACATCTTTATGCATATTGTGAAAGACAAACGCCATACAGATCTGAAACTGATCAGCTTCAATGTCGTTGATAGCATGATCTTCTCTGGCTGGGGTATGCGCGGCCTAGGGGTATTCGATTTCAACAAAGACCTAGAAGCATCTCTTATGGAGAAGTATGGTGAGGAGGATGGTAGCGTTAAGTTTCCCCTCGAAGAGTGGGTAGCCCTTAGCCTGATTAATGATATTAAAATGGTGTATCAGTTGCCCAGTTGGAAGGCTGGGTAATTAAATCTCCAGATACGTATCTGGACCATAAATGTCGCCAATTTTCCACCCAACAACAGTGGTGATTATATTCAGGAATAGTAACTATTCGTACCAAACCTTTATTGGAAAACCTGGAAACAAATCCTTCTATAATTTGAGACGGAATAACTTTATCTGTCGCCCCAACAAAATGCACCTGTGGAATTTTTTCCAACGCTTCCACTCTTTCTATTGGATTCTCTGATCCAACAAGCGGGGAAATCTTGTGGTACTTTGTCCAACTATGATGATCTAAGTTTCCAGCAATAGTTATCAATCGCACCACATCTTTTCTTTTAGCAGCTAGCAACGCCGCTACTGCCCCACCACCAGAGAATCCAACAATAGTCAGACGCTTTGCTCTAAAGCGCTCTTTGAGAATATCAATAGCATTACTAGTTGAATTTATTACTTCAGAAGAGAAGCGTTTATTTGTCCAAAACTTTTGTCGACAGTTCTTGGGGCTAATGCCTGCATATTGGCATGGCCTGGCTATATATGCCACATTCCCATCATTGTGTGCAAAAGCTAGTTTTAATCCCAAAGGATTTACTGGAGTAGGATTAGATGACGGTTTAGACGAGCTGACCCACGAAAATCCATCTCCCTCAATATATATAGTCAGATTCTCACCATATGTTATTTTTCTTGGAAGATAGGCAGTTAGATCAAAAAAATCAGTCTTTAAAACATCTTTTCGCCAGCCATTTTCTTGCGCAAGGCTGGCTGCCGAATCCTTCCTTTCTTCATAGTTTGGATAGGAGATGCATGACGATAAGAATAACGATATGAATATCAGCAGTATTTTCACTTTATGCAAGCTACTTAGTCCTGTGATATGACAGGCCGTACTTATTACTCGTTCACAACGTTATATTAGAATGCCCAGCGAGCTTTAATAGACGCTGTTTGATTATTAAAATGACTGCGGGCATCTATATTATAACTTGCTGTTATTTCGGCACCGTTATTAAGAGAATAAACTAGGCCCAATCCTGCACGTGCAATCCATGGATCATGCTCAATTCCCTCAGTTACAAAAGGCGAACCCGGAGCACCAGCATATGTTGATGTAATACTTGAACCTTCGTTGATCACATCATAACCAACACCTAACTTTGTCGTAAAGGTGGTATTATCATTTATTTTATGCGCCAACTTACCATCAAAACCAATCACAAACTCCTCTATGTCTCTGCTAGAAACATCAAGATTAAGCAAACCTGCTCCAGACTCAGCATAAGACTCTTCCTCTATCCAAGTGTAGTCTGCACGTATAGATGGAGTTAAGGATGTTTTCTCATTAATCGTATAAGTGCGGCCAATTCCAACTCCTACATGCGCAGTGTGACTTTCGAATTTCGCATCTGCTACAGTGCCAGTAAACGCAATTGTTCTATGACTTCTGTTCTTATTTAGTCCAGCATCCAATTGAAAATTCAATTCTGTATCGTTTGCAATGCTGTAACTGCCGTATAGTATGAGCTGGTATGCATCAATATTTAGGTCGTGAGGCGCAATATCAGAATTACTGTCCACATTACTATTTGCATACGCAAAAGCGGCGCCAAGACGTAATCTATCATTCCTTACACTATCAACACCAAATGCCAAACCCCATGTTTCTGCGTCAAAACCGGAAACTCCATTTTCATCGTCTTGATCAGCCCATGACCCAAATGGCTTCATCCAGAATCTATCATCACCAAGAAACTCGTCTCCAGAGGACAATCCTAAGTTAGATTCAATTCTCGACTGTATAATGTTATGTACACCTGAAACCACATTACTTGTAGCAAGTATGGAACCACCAGCTAAAAGCGGCATTGTTTGGGTGGCGGCATCAGACACCTCTTGATCTTCACTAAGACCAGCGTCAGTAAACAGGCTCAGCAAATCAGGTGTGGCATCAATAACCGCCGCACCTCCATAAACCGGACTATTTCTAACCGCCTCAGCAGATGTGAGCACACTTAGGCCGCCTACATTATCATCAATCGCATCTTGGATATCTGCTCCAAAAATATAGTAATAGGTAAATGTTATTGACTCTCCTGTAGCCAATGATGTCGAGTAGTAAGAAACACCTATAGTATAGTCTCCATCACCGTCATCCACGCCAGCATAATAGTCGCTAGGATCGGTGCTCCAACCTGAAGAAATGCCCGTATTAACGTTGGATCCAGCGCTAGAATATAGTCCGATAACGTACTTGCTTGCTAATGCCTCTGCATAAACCAGGTTAGTAGCCGGAACAGATCCGTTACCCCTAAAGTTATTTGTTGAGGAAGAGTCCCCTGCAGCCGCCTGTGCATCCGGATCCACATACCGGGCAAAATAGATATCAGTTAAATCTACCGCAGCTGTTATTGTAGTTGTTAAGGTGATTTTTTTCTCATCAGTATTAAACCCAACTACATTAACTATATCGTATAGCTTAGAACTTGGGGTGTAAGAGCCAGTCCAGGTAACGCCCTGGTAAGATCCGCTGGATGAATTTACCAGAGTTCCAGATAACCCAGATGCAACAGACCCGGTGTTATTAGCATATGCTGTGGTTGTTGATCCAGAAGCGGTAGTGGTAACTGAAAAACCTTCGAACGGGGTACCGGGGGTAAGGTAATCGTAAGCATCATTAAAAGTCCCGGTACCAGTATTATCATATTGAATTCCTGGCTCTACGGAACCACCCAAACCCAGAGTGCCCAGGTCGTTAGTACCTATCCTTATATAGTCACCAATTAGCTCAATTGGGGCTGCAACTGCGGACGTATAGTTTAAAATCAATAATGCAGAAATTGACTTAAAAATCATTCCGGATAGGAAACGGGCAACCCGTCTATTCTTTTTAACCGACATAACATACATCCCTTTTATCGCCGAAAATCAAGCAAAAATTTGACTCTAAACGCTATTTATACATTCACAAGAAACAATCTGACCGAATCTGACATAAAATCCAAAAACAATCAAATTATCATACAATTTGAGCGGAATGAAAAGCCCGCTGTTATGCGGGCTTTCGGGCGGTCTTGGATTTCTTTGGATCTTGAATTGGTGGCTACGGGTGGAATTGAACCACCGACCTACGGGTTATGAGTCCGTCGCTCTCACCAACTGAGCTACGTAGCCATGAAGCCGCGGAAATATACCGATTACCCGCGGAAGTGTCAACCTGAAGCCCTTATTTTAGGACTGGTAATTCTCTGTTTTGGAACGATTCACCGCTTTAAACGTTAAAGCGGAAATGGACTACATCTCCATCTTTTACGATGTACTCTTTTCCTTCTGAGCGCAGCTTGCCAGCCTCTTTGGCTCCCTGTTCTCCATTACAGCTTACGAAATCTTCATATGCCACTACTTCGGCGCGAATAAATCCTCGCTCGAAATCGGTGTGGATCACCCCGGCGGCCTGGGGTGCGGTGGCCCCGTGGGGAATGGTCCAGGCCCTTACCTCTTTCACTCCGGCGGTGAAGTAGGTCTCTAACCCCAACAGTTTGTATCCTGCGCGTACTACTCGGTTAAGACCAGGCTCTTCCAGGCCTAGATCTGCCAGGAACTCCTGCTTTTCGTCTTCGTCCAGCTGCACTATCTCTGATTCAATAGCAGCACAGACCGCTACCACTTGCGACTCTTCCTCCTGGGCCAATTTCTGCACTGCCTCTAAGGCCGGGTTATCTGTGAAACCGTCCTCTGCCACATTGGCGATATAGGTGGTGGGCTTGGAGGTGAGCAGGAACAGATCCCGCATCTCTAGCTGTTCGTCTTCGGTGGCCTCAAAGGTTCTGACTGGCTTTCCAGCGTCTAGATGCTCTTTAAGCCTCTCTAGCAGCTCTTTACGGGCCAGTATCTTCTTATCGCCGGTTCTGGCCTGACGTGCGGCCTTATCCAGCGCCTTCTCTACCGATTCCAGATCGGCCAGGGCCAGTTCGGTGTTGATCACTTCGATATCTGAAAGAGGGTCAACCTTTCCGGAGACATGCACTACATCATCATCTTCAAAACAGCGCACTACATGGGCGATGGCGTCTGTCTCTCGAATATTAGCCAGGAATTTATTTCCCAACCCTTCCCCTTTGGACGCACCCGCTACCAGTCCGGCGATATCCACGAACTGCATGGTGGTGGGAAGAACTCTTTCCGGTTTGACTATATCTGCCAGTACATCCAGCCTGGGGTCAGGCAGAGGCACTACACCCACGTTGGGATCTATGGTGCAGAACGGATAATTTTCCGCTGCAATGGAGGCCTGTGTAAGTGCATTGAAGAGGGTCGATTTACCTACGTTTGGCAAGCCGACGATACCGCATTTGAAACCCATAACTATTAACCCGCAAAGAAAAGCGGCAAGGATAGGGGAAATGCCCGTTTTATGCCACTTTTTATGTAATCAGGATATATCAAACAGCTTATTGAAATTGGCAATTCCGAGGATTTTACGCACTGTATCATTGGCGTTGATCAATCTTATTCTGCCCGCATCCTTTGCGGCATGCTCGCGCAGCTGCAGCAGCATACCCATGGCCGAGCTATCCATATATTCAGTTTCCGCCAGATCTACCACGAACCGCTTCTCGTCTTTAGGATAGTTTTGATATGAATCGATAAAAGTCTGATGCAGAGAAAAATCGAAGCGCCCTGAAACCCGAATGGTAACTTCCTTGGCATCATTTGATTCAGTTACATTAATAGCCATAGATCTTTCCTTCTTAACCGAATTTACAAATTAATCAAAACAGCTCAACCTCACCCTGTTGCATGGTCTCTTGAGATACCGATCTTTGTGCCTCTGCTTTAAACTCTGCCTCTATCTGGTCAATCTGGGCTTTTAGTTCATGCAGCCCAGCAATATATTTTGGCACACTGATATGCTGACTATTCAAATTGCGTATTCCAACATTCACCGTTCCAAGAATGGTCTCAAGATAGTCTAGGTGCTTTTCTGAAGATAGAGTCAACTGCCGGGCAATATCTTCAAACTGCAGTGATCTGACTGCATTATTGATACCCTTATCTATGCGTTTAGATGATTCCGCTAGCTTTGACATCTGATTGTCTAGCAGCTTTTCTAGCTCACCATCACTATCAATCCCCACCTCAATATTGGTTTTTGACATCTGATCAGCTTGTAGTCTATGCAACACTTCCCGCACAACTTTATGATGCTCCTTCGACTCTTGGTCAAGATCGTTAAAGCTATTTTGCAAAACCTCTATGGCGTCCGAGATCAAAGAGCGTATCTGCGATAACTCTTCATGTACGCGCACCAACATATCCTTTGAGCTATATTCAATTTGTTGCACCAGCTCATCCATTTCATGACTAAGATCGTCCGAAACAGATATACTGTTTAAGACAGCACTATTAGGTCTATCTGTTGTTAAAATTCCTACCACCACAAATAGCACCACCACTGACAACATGGCTAACATCCATAATAGTGCCTCAGAACTTGCTCCGCTGAAATATGCAATCACTAGCATAGTGGCAGCTGCCACTACAATGACTCCACTCGTTTTCCTTATCCTTTTAATCACAATAATTTCCCATTCGGAGCTGTAACCTGTATCGGCCATGCACATTTAATCTTAATAGCTAGCCACACCAAGCTGCGTAGATAAAATCAGACTATCGGGATAGATCTATAAGACGCTTGGGCATTGACTGCAATGAGACAACTTCATCCACAATACCGCGCTTTATCGCCTCTCTTGGCATACCCCAAACCACACTACTCTGCTCATCCTGCACTATGGTCATTGCCCCGGCATTTTTCATTGCACTCAGACCGGCAGCTCCATCTTTACCCATCCCTGTCATTAATATACCTATGGCATTTTTGCCGACGCTCTCGGCTAGAGAGTTAAACATCACATCAACTGCTGGTTTATGCCTGTTTACTAGTGGACCCTCATCCAACTTACAGACATAGCTGGAACCGCTTCTCACAATCTGTAAATGCTTATCACCTGGAGCAATATATGCGTGACCTATGTTAATTTTCTCACCATCTTTCGCTTCTGAGACGGTTAGCTGACAATAGCTGTTAACGCGAGCAGCAAATGATTTACTAAATGGACCTGGTATATGTTGCGTCACCACAATACCAGGCATATCTGGTGGGAGGTGGCGCAAAACATCAGCTATGGCCTCCGTTCCACCTGCCGAAGCTCCCATACCTATTATGTAGCATGAGTTAGTAGGCAGCTTATCACTTGCGCTGTTCCTGGTAGAGTTAGACAAACACTGTTTGCTTACTGCCTTATTAACTCTATCTCTCTCATCTAAAGTTCTCACTCTGGCATTGGCTGCAGCCTTAACTTTGAAGATAATCTCTTCTGCGTACTGCTTAATCCCTTCTGCAACATTAACTTTTGGCTTGGTAATATAGTCTATAGCTCCAAGCTCTAGAGCCTTGAGAGTGACTTCAGCTCTCCGCTCTGTAACAGAAGATATCATTACCACTGGCATGGGACGCAGACGCATCAAATTTTCTAAGAATTTAATACCATTCATGCGCGGCATCTCAACATCCAGTGTCAACACATCAGGGCTCAGCCTTTTAATTTTACTCCGTGCAATATATGGATCACCCGCAACACCTACCACTTCGATATCTGGATCATCGTCCAGTATCTGAGTTAGCATCTGACGAATCAGCGCCGAGTCATCAACAATTAACACTCTAATCGGCATATCTGTTCAATAGTCTCCACCCATGGTTAAAACAGTTCAATATCGCCTTTAACCGGCTGTTTCCCAATGTCGGCGATATACTTGCGTTCACGCTCTATAACAGTAGAGTTACGTAGCAGTTTCAGCTTTTTCACGCGCACCTTGCCTGCTGCTGGGAAATAAACCACTTTACGCGCAAACTCTCCACCCAGGTCTTCTCCCGCCAAATGCAGGCTCTCTTCGTTAATATATTGATGAATAAACTCGATGTTCTTTTCACCAATATGAGTAAACCTTGAAATAATTTGCCCCCCACCAAACACCTTCACCTCAAGATTTTCCCTCACCGCTCCATACTTTAATAACTCATTGATCATATGCTCCATGGCAAAATTGCCATACCTATTTTCTGCACTAAGCGGATTGTCGGTACCTTTCCACCCGCCACTTTGTGAGATCGGAAGCATAAAGTGATTCATCCCTCCCACCCCCGCTGAGAGATCATGCACACAAGCAGAGATACATGAACCAAGCACCGTTGTGATAATTTCATCATGCCTTGTCACATAGAACTCACCTGGCAATATCTTGGCGGCTGGCATACCACGCGAACCATCCCAGTAATGATTTATATGCTCAAAGCCGGGCAATGAACTTGGTAGTTTATGTGCAACACTGGGGCTCACTGCTTGCTCACTCTTTTTTCCGGTAAATAGTTTTACCAACCAATTCAAATTGTTCACTCACTCTGAATAGTGATTCTGAGTGCCCAATAAATAGATACCCCCCTGGGTTTAAATTATCTGCAATACGGTTAACCAACTTTTTCTTTGACTCTTTGTCAAAATAGATAATCACATTGCGGCAAAACACAATATCTACCGACTCTGGCAATGACCATGAGGAGTTTAGGTTTAGGTGAGAAAATTCAACCAGATCTCGCACTGCCTGCTTTACCCGCACCTTGCCATAGCTCCTCCCTTTTCCTCTTAAGAACCCCGATTGCAGATATTGCTCTGGCACGGTTTTAAGCTGATCCATGCTGTAGACGCCACTAGCTCCGAGAGCAAGAACATTTGAATCTATATCTGTAGCCAGAATCCCTACATCCCAACCTTCAGCCACCAAACCTAAATGGTTAAGAGTTGCAGCAATTGAGTATGGCTCCTCGCCACTTGAGCACCCTGCGGACCATACGCGCAACTTTCGTTTGTTTGGCTGCGCACCCTTCAACTCTGGAATTAAGATGTTATACAGATAATCAAAATGGTAGCTTTCCCGAAAAAATGAGGTCAGATTTGTAGTGATGGCATTAATTAACTGAGCTACCTCGTCGCCGTCCTGTTCGTTCTTAATTCGCTCACAATACTGCTTGAAATCAGACAGCCTGAGATGCCGCAGCCTGCGCGCTAGGCGCGAATAGAACATATCTATCTTTTCATCCGCTACAACAATTCCTGTACGCTCGTTTACAATTTTTCGAAGAAATTCAAAATCATCCTGAGTGAACTCAAACTCCCTCTCGATACCCATCTGTTTTGAACTGAGAATCATGATATCCGTCTCTATTCAGCACCGAACAACTTATCCAGCCCCAATATCTCAATTAATCCCAATTGAGCTGCGCTATCCAACAGCAGATCTGAGGCAGAACTCCAGGATATTGCAGTATTTGAGCTGACTGCCTGTTTCATCAACGCCACCAGTAGCTGCAAGCCTGTACCATCAATCTTTTCTACCGCACTACCATCTATAACAACTTCATCATGACTCGTTACGGTGGCGACCAGTTTTTCTCGCAACTCCATGACACCAGAAATAACAATTGACTCATCTAATGAAATAACATTTGACGTTGCCTTTGGCTTACGTTTAGCTACGACACCTTTCTTCTTGGGAGCAGACGAGGAAATGCTCTTAGCAGTTGTCGATATAGCCTTCTGACTGGCTAAAGCCTTAGTAACTTTCTTCTTTACGACTTTGCGTCTGGCTACCATGGTTTAATCTCCATTATCAACATCCAGAGACAGCAGCTCTTCTGGATCAAGGAGATTGTCGGCGTCGAGCAACAGAACAACATGATCATCTTTTGAAACCATGCCAACCAAATATCTGGTATCAATCTTCCCACCTAAAGATGGAGCCGCTTTAATGCCCTGCTCCTGTATATCCAAAACATCTGAGACCCCATCCACCACAATCCCAATCATTTGAGCTTTGTTATGCGTATCTATATTTAGAATTATGGTTACAGTGGTTGCTGTATACTCAGCATCACTCAGGTGGAAACGCAGACGCATATCAACAATTGGCACTATCGCGCCGCGTAGATCCAGCACCCCTTTCAAATAATCTGGCGTGTCTGGCAGTGGCCGAACCTCTTCCCAACCTCTTATCTCTTGGACCTTGAGGACATCAATCCCATACACCTCATCTCCCAGAGTAAAGCTGAGATATTGCCCAACCACATCTTTTGTAGAAGACGACGGCATACTAGAACTCCTCCCACTCATCATCATCTTCCACATACTGCTGAGGCACAAACACCCGCTTTACTGTCTCACCAGAGTTATGGGGCTCTTTATGGTTCTGCTCTTCCACAACCTCCTCTGACGCGCTCTGGTCTTCAACTATATCCTGTTCTTCCGGCACAAATGGCATATCAACCTTAAAGAACCGCATCAACTCTTCTAGCTCCTTAGCTTTATCTCGCATCGAGCCAGATGCTTCTGACGTTTTTTCTGCTAGCATAGCGTTCTGCTGCACCATTTCATCCATGCTATTAACCGCTTTGTTCACTAACTCAAAACCTCGAATCTGCTTATTACTTGCCTCATCAATATCAGAGATAATATCCCCCACCTGTTTAACTCCATCCATAATTTCATCCAAGGTTTCACCAGACTGATTTACCAGAGATGTTCCTGCTTGAACTTTTTTCAGGCTATCCTTGATTAACTCTTTAATCTCTTTAGCCGCAGTTGCGCTGCGCCCGGCTAAATTTCTAACCTCAGTTGCCACTACAGCAAAACCCCTGCCCTGCTCTCCTGCTCTGGCGGCTTCCACTGAAGCATTCAGCGCCAACAGGTTGGTCTGAAAAGCGATGTCATCAATCACCCCGATAATCTCAGCAATCATATTGCTGGATTTATTTATCTCTGCCATAGCTTGTACCGCGCTACTGACTACTTCGCCGCCATGCTCTGCGGATACACGCGCTTCCGTAGCCAGCGTATTAGCTTGTCTGGAATTTTCCGCATTATTCCGCAACGTGCTGATCAAGCCATTCATACTTGATGTTGTTTCTTGCAGTATCGAGGAGTGTTTATCGGTACGATCAGCCAGGCTATTATTACCTGCAAATATCTGGCTTGCCGAATTAGATATAAAAGATGCAGCTTTCTGTACTGGGATCACCGTAGACTCAAGTCTACCAATGGTGGTATTTACATCGCTCTGTAGCATCGCATACTCTCCACGATACTCACCCTCCATGTAATAACTGAGATCACCCTCAGCCAAAGCACGCAAGGCATCACCTGCATGATGAACGGGAGCAACTGCAGTTTCGAATATTTTATTCAGCCCATCAATAAACTCTTGCCAGCACCCCTCAAACATATCTGCATCTCCACGTGCAGTCAGATCGCCATTGTGGGCTGCATTGATAAGCGCATTATATTCTGCACGTAGATTGGTGATTATTGATATGCTGCGATTAATACTATCTTTAAATTGGTTAAAATCACCCTGATACTGTTTTGTTGTGATCGGTGGAATATCGCCATGACTGATGCGCTCAAGATAGACCGCAGCCTCATGAAATGGCACTACATAGCCATCAATGACAACATTAGCCTCTTCAGCGATTTCTGCCCACGCCCCTTGCAAACCCTCTCCATTAAAACGCACATCTAGATTACCCTGTTTTACATTCTCAGCAATACAGCCAGCTTCTGTGCGCATCATTTGCAGTGCAGACAAGACAGATCCATTCAACTCTGCAAGCCGACCAAACTCATCATTGCTCTCTATTTGCCTTAGCTCAATGTCAGCAGAAACATCACCAGCAGCAATTTTATCTGTAGCCGTTACCAACAAATCAAGCGAATTACCAACTAACGACCAAACAGAGAAACCAAACCAAACCCCCAACAGTAGCAGGACACCCAACAAGCTCAATCCTATCTTTATTGTGACATCTGTCGTAGAGGCAAAAATTAGTGGCATTGCGTAAATCAGCACGCCGACAAGAACCAGACACAGCAGCAAGGCAACAACCAGCAGCTTGGTCTTAACCGACAGATTTGTAATTAAGCTTTTCATTTCAAATCACCTTACTTATCAAGATTCCATAGCACCAAAACTACTCATCTATTTCGCTCACTACTTTTGCTTGCTGCTCCGTTGGTTGCAGCATATCCACAGATAACAACGTAACCATCTTATCTTCAGCCGATGCAATGCCACTTATAAATTCCGCATTAAGCTTGTCGCCAAAATTCGGCGTATCCTTGATTGCTTGATTGCTTGTCTGTAACACATCCGACACTTCATCCACCGCAATACCAATATTGCGTTCACCCTTTTTTCCTATCACTCGCAGTATGATAACTACTGTTTCATCGTTGTATTGAACAAACTCCATGCCAAGGCGCATTCTGAGATCGTACACAGGAACAATTGAACCACGCAGATTTAGCACTCCCATAACGTATTCCGGCGCATTCGGTATACGGGTTACATCCTCCCAAACCATAATCTCCTGAACCTTTAGAATATCCACACCAAAATACTCCTGACCCAGGGAGATCGTCAGGTATTCAAGAACATCTTCCTGCTCTATATCAACTGCATCAACATTAGCCTCAGACATGCTAGCCACCATTTCCATCCCTCTCTAATTCGGTCACTATTTTTTTATCTTGTTTGTAACTAGTTCCACCTTGAGCAAGACGAAATATTCCAGGCACATCCAAAATTAGGGCAACAGACCCATCACCCAGAATAGTGGCGCCAGAAACACCTTCAACCTGTTGATAATTTTCCTCCAAAGACTTAACTACGACTTGCTGTTGTCCAACAAGATCATCCACAAACAGACCGCACCGCCTACCATCACCTTCAACGATAACCAGCAAACCATCACAGAGTTCAGTTGCCTTGGCATCATCTACCCCCAAAATCTCATGCAATCTAATTATGGGGACATACTCATCGCGTAACTTTACTGTCTCACCGCGACCAGCAACAATATTGATCATCTCCGGCTTAATCAGTAACGACTCAACGATAGAAACCAACGGCATAATATAGGTATCACTGCCAACACTGATGACCTGCCCGTCTAGAATTGCCAGGGTGAGTGGTAAACGAATAGTAAAGCAGCTACCAACTCCCTCTTCAGAACTTATTTCAATAAGACCACCCAGTTCACTGATATTACGCCGCACTACATCCATACCTACACCGCGGCCCGATAGATCGCTTACACTGTTGGTAGTTGAGAAGCCGGGATGGAATATAAGCTCATGAATCTGTCTTTCGCTTAACTCACTATCTTCTTCAACTAGTCCTTGTTCTATCGCCTTCTTAAGAATCTTCTCTTTGGGCAGACCGCAACCATCATCCCTAACCTCGATAATAATGCTGCCGCCCTTGTGATATGCATTCAGTTCGATAGTACCTGTTTCCGGCTTATCTGCTTGCAAACGCTCCGCCGGAGATTCAATAGCATGGTCTAAGCTATTTCTGACCAAGTGCACAAGCGGATCACCGATTTTCTCTATTACGGTTTTATCAACTTCGGTGGTTTCCCCAGTCATTTTTAGCTCAATCTTTTTCCCCAGCTTAACGCTCAGATCATGCACCATTCGCGGGAAACGACTGAAAGCAAAGCTGATGGGGACCATACGAATAAGCATAACGCTCTCTTGCAATTCACGGGTATGTCTCTCCAACTGCTCAAGACCATCCTTCATCTGCTCAATACGATCCACAGAGAACTCTTCGCCCAACATACTCAACATGGACTGGGTAATTACTAACTCGCCTACCATGTTGATTAGCAAATCTACCTTACTGATATCAACACGTATGGAACTTGAGGCTGGAGCAGCATCTCCCTTGCGCCGGTCTCCACTTCTCCGATCAAGCGGTTTACGTCTGCCCTCCTTGCGCCGATCTGTTTTGCGGCGTTCAACAGGTGGAGGTTTTTGCTCTGCTTTGGCCTTTACTTCGACAGCAGCCTTAACTTGCTTTTGCTGCGGCTCTTTTTTCTTCTCCTCTGGGACTTTCGGAATAATGATCAGATCACAATCATCTTCAACCCAATCAAAAACTTCATCCAGCGCCTCATGCCCCACATCTCCATTCAGACGCAGGTCCCACGAAAGGTAGCAGTTCTCCGGTTCGATCTTTTCTAGATTTGGCACGGCAGATACATCGGCATTCACCTGCAGCTCCCCCAGGCTGGAGAGCTCTCGCAAAATGCGTAGAGGATCATTTCCTGTTCTAGTCAGGTGCGGGAGGGGACGAAAAATAATATGCCATTCCGGAAGATTCTGCTCTGGCATCCCCTGTTGCTGTGGCTCTGACTCGATAGTGGGCTCTGGCTGCTCATCTTGCGCCGCAGCCAGCTCCTGCACAGATTCAGCAGGCTTCTGCTCGGGCTCTACCGACTCTGCTTGCTTTGTATTTAGAATTTGCTGCAGCTCATCGCCCTTCACCTTGGCTGCGGCATCATCGATATCTGCGCCATCTTGAGCTGCCTGTAACATATCTCTAATTATGTCGACCGACCCTAACAGCGCACCCACAGCCTCCTGAGTAGGATCAAATTTTCCATCCCGTATCTCATCCAACATGGTCTCAACCACGTGGGTAAAATCACAGATAGGGGTAAAACCGAATGTACCGCTGGCGCCCTTTATTGAGTGAGCAGCTCTAAATATGGCATTTATCTCATCGTCATCGACAACTCCACTATCCATACGGAGAAGACCAGACTCCATAATCTCAAGCCCCTCGAAGCTCTCTTCGAAGAAGACTTGATGGAATTGTGCCATATCAATTACCATCTTTTCCCTCTTTTAGCAGCACTTTTCAGCACTGAACTGACGCCTAGCCGAGTACTTTCTTTATAGTGCTAAGAAGTTGTTCAGGATCGAATGGCTTAACAATCCAACCGGTTGCCCCGGCTGCCTTCCCCTCCTGTTTTTTCTCTGCTGCGGATTCAGTGGTAAGCATCAGTAGTGGCGTGAATTTATAGTCAGGCAGGTTGCGTAACTCCTTTATCAGGGTTATGCCATCCATATTTGGCATATTCACATCTGTCACCACAAGATCAAATGATCTCGTCTTGGCAATATCCAGCGCCTCCACTCCATCTACAGATTCCACCACCTCATACCCAGCTCCTTTTAGGGTGAACGAAACCATCTGACGCATAGATGTTGAATCATCAACTGTAAGAATACTTGCCATTATTTACTCCTCAAATCTGGCGCGTGAACTGTTTTCTCGATTTTTTGAGCAGGTATAGATATGCATATCCCCATCACCAGCGACCACATATACTGGTTTATATACCTTAACTTGGTACTACTTTATGTAGGTTGTAGCGGCCTGGAGAGGCTAATCTTTAGAATAAATTATGAATTTATTTCTTATTGGAAGTTGCAGTGATCTAGCTAGAATCTAGTGCAAACAGGCAGATTGCCCAGCAGTTTTGCTCTGATCAAGGGATTGCTTCTAGTACCCTATCCCAGGGGAAGGCGGGACCTGGGTCTGGTTTTGTCTTAAACTTTTTTCCACCACACTCAAAATAACGCTTATCTACCGCTGTGTGGCCCAGGATGTTGCTTTTCTTGATACCCCATCTCTTAGTTATTGATCGCAGAGCAGCTACTAGCATGCCTAACTGTTCTTCAGTGAACTCATCAATCCCATCTCCGCGATTTATCAGCTCAATGCCGATAGTATCTCTATTGTTCCCTTTAGCATGGTTTGCTATTTGATTTTCAGGTACGCCGGCTTCGACATTACCGTCCTTATCAATTACGTAGTGAATCCCTAACACCTTGTGTCGATTAAAAAAACCTATCCAGCGCTTGGCATCTCCATCTGCTGGCGAGTAGACCACAGAGCCATTCTTACAGTAAGGGCCACCAATAGAGTGGATGATGATCCTGTTCACCTCTGTCCTGGCTTTGCCTGAGGTCTTGGCATATGAGGCTGTAGGCATGACCAATGCGAGACAGCTAAACAACAGTGTGAATATTTGGCCTCTCAACCCGAAATCTCCTTACATTAACTGGTTTTATTCTAGACCCTAATCTATACGACTAAAATGGCATAAATTCGTTCTAAAACATAAGCGATCAGCAATTATCCTGTATAATCCCACCCAGCATGAAATAGTTAACCACAGCGAGTCGACTAGTTGTATTTCAAAGTGGTAATCTATCCAGGAATTAACGCATTTAGGCTATGATTTTATCAATGAAGATTTACAGATTTAGCATTAACATACTGTTTTTACTGCTTTTTACCTCTTTCGCAGCTTCTGCCAACCCTCCAACAAACAGTGAAACCAATCCAGAAGAGTGGACGGTAAAAGCTAAGGAGACAGGTGGAACGGATGGGGCAAAGACAGAGAGTGCCACAACAGCCACCCCATCTTTTGCGGATGTTCTGGCGAAAATTCTCCCTAATGACAAGCGTTCCACAGGTAGATTGGCAGATGGAACCAACATTTACCGTAAAAACATCATTCTCAAGATGTACAAGGAGAATGGGTTTAAACCGCTATGGTCCTCAATCTCCATCCTGTCGCTGGCAGATGCCATATCAGTTCTGCAACATGATGGTCTAAATCCATCTGATTACCAATTTGCACAGATCAGCAAATTCCTCAAAGACCCAGCACTAAAACCACAATCTCGCGAAGAAGAGGTAACGCTTGATGTTCTGTTAACCGAGGCCTATCTGCGAGCCCTATACAACCTAAACTATGGAAAGGTTGATCCAGAACTACTGGACGCAGACCACAACTACACCCGTAAGCGCCAAGATGAAAGTATGGTGGCCCAATACCTATCCTGGATACAGCAGGGGCGTGTTGATACCGCCTTTGATTGGGCCAGGCCCAAGAATCAGCGTTACCAACTGCTAAAGTCAGCCCTAGCCCACTACCTGCAACTACAGAGCAACGGAGGATGGCCAACCATTCCTGAAGGCAAGGTAATAAAACTGGTTAAAGTCGAGAAGCGCTCGGAAGATCCTCGCATTGAGCTACTGCGACTACGTCTGGCCGCTGAGGGAGATCTAGCCTATTCCCCAGGACAGAACATTTATGATGAAACGCTACAATCTGGGGTCATGGCATTTCAAAAGCGCAACCACCTAAAAGCAGACGGCGTTGTTGGACCTGCCACCCTGAGAGTTATGAATTTTCCAATCGAGCATCGAATTGCTCAGATTCGAGCTGATCTGGATCGCGAGCGCTGGTACTTTCCTAAGGATGTAGATGAGTACCTATTAGTGGATGTAGCTGATTTTAAGGTCTACTGGATGAAGCAACACCAAGTATTCTGGGAATCCTTAGTTCAGGTAGGAAAAAGCTACACCACAACTCCTATATTCAGAGATATAATTGAGCGTATCGATTTCAACCCAACTTGGTCGATTCCACCCAGTATCAAAAAACTGAACATACTGCCCAGCCTGAAGATAGACTCCTCATATCTGGCCAAGAAGGGCTACGATCTGCTAGATGACCGTGGAAGGAAGGTTGACGCTCGCAGTATAGACTGGGATGAAGTCTCAGAAATGAACTATACGGTACGTCAGCCGCCAGGCCGGGGGAACGCTCTGGGGAAAGTTAAATTCATGTTCCCCAACAAACACTCCGTGTTCCTGCATGATACCAATCAAAGGTACAAATTTGCCCAAGAGAAACGCACCACTAGCCACGGCTGCATCCGGCTAAAAAACCCATTTGATTTTGCAGAACTACTACTTCAGAGCAAAGAAGGATGGGATAGGGAGCGCATCGACAACCTCTCTGCCTCCAACAGAACCACTTCGATCCAACTGGACAAGCCTCTGCCCATCCTCATTCAGTACAAAACAGTGACGGTAAGCGGAGATAAAGTAATCTTCCGGGAAGATATATATAAACGTGATCCCAAACTGATTGCTGAGTTAGACAAGCCGTTCAAACTACATCTACCAGATCTACCGCGTAGCACCAGAATTGCGCTCAAGAGTGGAGTAAAATCTGCCAGCCGCCAATCTGCAAAATTCCTAACCGCTAACCCAGAGGTTATTGGTGGTGAATCGGTTCCTGACAGAGCTAGCGCCCCAACAATTGAAGTCTACCGCCGCGGCGGTAGGCTGTACTTTGATTAAGCACTAAAAAACCAACACGTAATAAAAATAGGCCTCACATATGGGGCCTTCTTTTATTAAGCCTCGACTCTGTCATAGCGGTGCAAATAACAGTAGTTTAGTCTACAGAGAAACTATTCAGGTTATTGGCGATTCGGTTCCTGACAAAGCTGGTGCCCCAACAACTGAAGTCTACTGCGTCGATGATATTGACTAGGTACTGAAAAACCAACGCGCAAAAAAAGGCCCCGCATATGGGGGCCTTCCTTTTTTGGGCCTCGGCTCTGCCCCAACGGAGCAAAGAACCGCCCTTTAGTCTATAGAGAAGCCATTCAAGCCGCTGCAGACTTCTTACGCCGAGACGCACCTGCCAATCCGAGCAAGCCAGAACCGAACAGCCATACAGCAGCTGGTACCGGAACAGGATTAGGATTATAGCCATTTAAATCCGTCGCAAAGGTTAGGTTATCAATTGCATAGCCTGCAGGCTCATCGCCGGTGATATAGAACTGAATACCAGCGATAACCGCATCGCCCGAGTCATCACCCAGACCAAAAAACTCTATGCCTAACTCTGAGTTGGTAATTGTTCCGAGCAATCCGCCCTGCCTATCAAAAGCGGCAATTGTGGTACCGCCGATGGCATCAAAATAACCACCGTCCAGCCCTACGGCAGCAACATCCTCGCTGAATAGAACAGCTACGGGACCATTGTATACTGGAGTTCCTGATAGAACAGGCGAGGTAGGATTTGCGCCATCATCAGTTATAAAGGTGACGGGAGCGTTTGGATCTAGACTGAGATCTACCCCCAGAGTAGGGGTACCCAAACCACCAGCAAAATAGCCCCCGAAACTGACATCTATTCCAGCCAGAGTATAGGTTGGATTTTCAGTGCCGGATGCATATTCACTGAAAGTGACTACAGACGCGTCAGGGGTAAAGCTGCCTTCAGCCAAATCTACAAGGGCTGCAGTTGCATTTTCTACGGCCCCAAAGGCCAATGCACCTACCACCAAACATGCCGAAAAACTCTTTTTCATTTCTTTATTCTCCAATATGTACGTTACGTACAGTCAAGTTACCTAAACGTGTAGCGCAACCCGGCTATCTTCCCTATTAAACAGTTTGGAGACCCGTGGCTTTCCGACCCTGCCTTACGACAAGTTTGGCTTTGTGTTATGTACATGTGGACAATATATAAAACAGTAGAAAACCACAATAAACATTATATTAAGATGCCAAATAACGTGACATAACTCACAATTTTATGGAGAGATAGGGGGGTGTACTGGTAGCTAATTTATCCAAACGAAGAAATATATCTCTTCATATAGTACGCAACAGCATCAAGAGTAATATCTGTATATTCATAGGCTTAATATCCCAGAACATTGAGTAAGCCATCCCCAGCGCATGTATAAAATAACTCTTGGTACGACTGAGAGAGGCAAAACAAGAAACCCAACAACTGTTGAAATATGATGCAGAATGGAGCTGGCGGCAGGAGTCGAACCTGTGACCTGCTGATTACAAATCAGCTGCTCTACCAACTGAGCTACGCCAGCATTTAGCAGGGCGCTATTTTAGGGAATTAACTACTATGTGGCAATCTATTTGCAAGATTGTTTTTTAAGTGGCAGCTTGGAGTATTTCTCCTGTATATCACTCCACATACTTTCTGCCACATTTTTTGGCTTTGAGATGGTAAATTTAACCAAGTAGCTGGTTTTATTGACGTATCTTGGTCTAATCTCGGTTTCAAATCCTTTTATCAAAACCTCTTTACTGAAGTTCTCGGCATTCTCCTTTTGGGCAAACATTCCAAGTGAGATGGCGTTTTTCATACCGCCTCCACGGAAATGCATGATATCTTTTATCCCTACCTGGGTCAGTTCCTCAATTTTAGCCTTGGCCTGACTCCCATCTTTCACTGGGGGGATCACCACCCAGTAACCGACCTGTTCTTTATCTATTTTGCGTTTTAGCTTTGCCTTAAGATCGGCCTTGCTCAGATCTTCCTTTATATCTTTGGCTAGTTGATGGTCCTTCAGTGGGCCAATTATGCCGCATTTGCTGACTATCTCTGGTTGCGTCTGGGGCTGATCGCTCTGCTCTGGCTCGGAGCCTGAAGCAGTTGCTTCCAAATCTGTATTGGTAGAAGCAACCTTTGCTTCGATTTCTTTTTTAGGCAGAGGTTCGGCTTTTTCATCATGCTCTGGCTCAGCCGCACTAGCTGCAGTTTTTTCCTCAATCAACTCACTAATGAGACGCATATTGCCTAAATCGCCTCCCGCCTCTACAGCAGGTTGTGGCATCTGCTCTTGCTGATATCCCCAGGCAAAGATAGCGGCATTGACGATCAACAGTAGAAGAAACAGCCATTTCATAGATATATTTCCCTAGTCGACCCCATCTTTAATTATTTGTACTAGCCCATGTAATACTAGGTCAGCATCAATTTTGGACGTTACCCTAAGGGCTTTATGCAGTATTGCTGCATCTCCACCTGTAAGCACCAGATCCACCGCAACGCTGTATTCTGCGGCAACTTCTCGCTGTATCTGCTCTACCAGAGCAGCAACGGCAATTACGCCTCCGGCAGCCACAGCCGTTTCGGTATCTGTGGCCAACAGACCATCAGATTTGACTGCACTTTCAAAGGTTAACGAAGTGTTCTCTGTCAGGCTCTGCAACATCATGCCAAACCCAGGCAAAATCAGTCCGCCCAGATGTTGCCCCTCTAGGCCAATGACATCAACTGTAACTGCAGTCCCGCAATCTACTATGCACACGGGACCTGGCGAATTTGTATGCAGCGCAATCATGCTGAGCCAGCGATCAACCCCAAGCCGTTCCGGCTCACTGTATGAGTTGATAACTCCACATGCCTGGGCAGTTGCTCTAACAAATAGTGGTTCGACACCCCAATTTTGTTTGCTCCAATCAGCCAGTTTATCTTCTAGGGTTTGATCAGCTACACATGATGCATAGATCTGGCTTGGAGCATCTCCGTCAGACCACTCAGCAGCAGCCAGTGCAGCTATATCACTCCCTATATGACATACAGTGGTAACCGTGCTCAGCTCTCCATCCCGCAACCAAGCCCACTTTAAATTAGTGTTGCCTATATCCAGCAGGAGTGTGCAACTATCTTTAATTTGATCTTCAGAGTTCATACAGAGTGATTAACTGCTGGGTATTACCCCTTACAGCATTGCAAAAATATGTTGGTGTAATTTGCTGATTGTACCTGATACGGTACCGGGCCATCTACTCGCCTAGCCTCAAGCTGACCTCTCCCCCATAGTATGGGTTGATCTCCCCACCATGCTCCAGCAGCAAGGCACCAGCTTGGTCGATCCCACGATGCACGCCATCAATGCTCTTTCTGCCTAGCTGCACTGTAACCGGCTGGTCATAATAGAGATCATAGTTGTGCCACTCATCCAGTAGTGGATGCAGCCCACTCTTTTCGAACTCAGATACAGTCTTTACCAGATTATCTAGCACCAATCCGGTGAGGCGGTTGCGAGAGATGTTGTTACCACCAGTTATCTCATGCAGGCTTACCCAGGGTTGATCGATAAACTCCCCCTGTTTTTTTGACATGCCGGTGTTTATCCCGATGCCGAGCACAACACTGCTCGGTCCATCTGTCTCGCCGATTACCTCCAGCAGCAAACCTGCCAGTTTACGATCGCGCCAGTAGACATCATTCGGCCATTTTAGGCCAACCTCACTAACCCCGACGCTCTCCAGGCTGCGCACCACAGAGAGCCCAGCGGCCAAGCTAAGGCCACCCAACTGTGCTGGCCCCATGGAGAATTTCCATAAAAGGGAAAAGTAGATGTTACTGCCATAGGGAGAAACCCAAAAACGCCCACGTCGCCCACGACCAGCAGTTTGCTGTTCCGCTAGACAGACATGGCCACTGACCATCTCATCTGCATCCTGCTCTAAAAGCATGGCATTAGTCGATTCAATGGATTGATAAACATCCACTCTCCTAATGCTGACCTGGCTTCCCATACTCATGGCCGCCAGGATCTTCTCTTGATCCAGCAACTCCAGAGGATGAGTCAGACGATAGCCCTTTCCGCGCACAGAGAAGATCTCCATCCCCAGGATTTCTTTGATCTTCTTTATACGTTTCCAGACGGCTGCCCGGGTAATGCCACATGATTCTGCTAGCTCTTCACCAGAGTGAAATCGTCCATCCGCCAGCTGCTTTATTATGTTATATCTTATATGCATGGGGTGGCTATTGTACCAGAGCTAGTGGCCAATCCTGATATTTTTTATGTCTATTTTTTTTAATATTTGCGACTAAAACACGCCGCAAAATCAGACAAATGTCAATAATTATCAGATAGTTACCTGATGCAGCCAACTCTGCTGTCTAACCTGTTGTTTCTTAGTTGCATCTTGCTGTAACCATAGGTAACAGCTGTTTGGCTCGGGAGGCCTCATCTCAACCTGAAAACGCATTAACTCATCCCGCCTGAAGGCGTAGACCTCAGCTATTTGACCGATCTGCGCCATCTCCAGAAGCCGATCCAAATTAGTTGCAGTGACCTTAATCCCATCCAGGGCAATAACAACATCTCCTGCAGAGAGGCCGGCCTCCATAGCAGGCCCATAGTCCATCACCGCAGTTAATTTTGCCCCTGCATGATCGGCCATATACCGTACACCCATATCCGCCCTCGGCCTGGCAGGCTCCTGTGCCCCCTTTTTCAGGCCGCCTTCATCCTTTGAGCCAGCTGCCGGACGCAGCTCATAACTCACTGCCACTGTCTGCAGTAGCTCCTCCAAAGGTAGATCGTCTGTGCTACGCAGGGCATGCTCGAAGAATTCGCTTAAATCCAATCCGGTTACCTCGGCAGCCAAATTCTCCACATCACTTTCGCCCACACCAATATTCGGCTTGCCATGTTTCTGCCAGAGAGCACGCATTAGATCATCCAGGGATTTTGCGCCGCCGCTGTCTCGGCGTATGGTCAAATCCAGAGCCAGAGCAATCATCGCTCCTTTGGCATAGTAGCTAACTATGGAGTTAGGTGCATTTTCATCCTGTTTGTAGAATTTAGTCCAGGCATCGAAGCTGGACTCCGCTACGGTCTGCTTTAGCCTGCCGCTGCCGCGTATAACTCTAGTAATATTTTTTGCCAGCAGTTCCAGATAGCTATCCGTATCTATCAGCCCGGAACGCAGCAAAGTTAGGTCATCGTAGTAGGAGGTGATCCCTTCAAACGCCCATAAAAGCCTGGAGTAGGCCTCGCTGCTGAGGTCTGCAGTTTTGAACACATCAGGACGGATGCGCTTTACATTCCAGAGGTGGAAATATTCATGACTACATAGGCCCAGGAATTGTCGATACTCTTTCGTTACCTCTTCTACCCCTGGTTGCGGCAGATCTTCCCGCTTACATAGGAGCGAGGTAGAGCTTCGGTGCTCCAGGCCGCCATAACCATCTCCTACAGCCATAACCTGAAACAGATAGCGCTCCATCTTGGGAAGCTCACCGAACATCTCTACCTGGCTCTCACAGATTAGTGTTAGATCACGACAGAGCCGCTCCATATCGCAGCTGTGGCGGCCAGTAATGGCTATCTCATGAGGAGTACCAGCAACGTCAAATGTGGCATGGGTAAAGCAGCCCATCTCCACTGGATGATCAATCAGCTCAGCATAATTGCTGGCTTGATAAGAGCCGAAACCAAGATGTTGCGCCTGATTTCGGGGAAGAGTGGTAGCTACGCGCCACTCTGTGTAATCTTCTCCCTCAGGAGGAAGAATTTCCACCTCGCATGGATACTGCTCCTGTCCCAACACCTTTAGGAAAACCGAGGTACCGTTAAAGTAGCCATGAGTGCTATCCAGATGGGCACTACGAACCGACAGATCCCAGGCATATACCCGATAACGCACAAGCAATTTCCCGTTACAGGGTTCGCAGCGCCAGGTCTGTTTATCCAGCTTTTCTATATATATTGATTCACCACTGCAGCTGGCCTCTAGGGCAACTATGTTGCGGGCAAAATCACGAATCATATAGCTCCCGGGAATCCAACATGGAAGGGTAAACATCTGCCCTGCCGGATCTGGCTTGGGGATAGTCAGACAGATCTCGAATATGTGGGCCTGGGGTGATGCAGGCTGAATCTGATAATTAACCATTATTGCTTTACCACTCTTTGAGTACCTTTTTTGCAGGAGCATTTACTGCCCGCACCATAAGCCCGCTGTTGGTAGCTGTAACTCGATACTCCCCATTGGCAATCAATGGCATATAGACCGAGCTACCGAAATAAGCATCCATGAAAGGGAGCCAATCGGCATACTGCCTACCCAGCTTCCAGACATCTACCCCAGCTTGCGCATTAAGCGCATATAGGCTACGCGGCTCGGTTTTAGCCTGCTCTATGTCGCTATAGCGTCCACTAAGCCGTTCGAGCCGGAACATAGGGTCCTGTCCTAAAATAGTGGCCCAGGATTTCCAGCGTAGAAAGCGGGCATCCAACTGCCACTCATCTCCTATAATCATGAAATCAACCGGTTTCTTACCTACTTCAGAGAGCGCCAGCTCATATGCGTTAGGGGCAATCTGTTTAATCTTTACGCTAGCTACCATAATCTCGGATGTTAGACGGTGGTAGGTATAGAGATTCATTGCCGCCGCCAGAAATAGTAAACCAATGGAAGCCATGCCCAGACCGCTACTCCAATAGAGCGAACCAAACAGCCTGCGACGCACCCGGATACGGGATATGCCTCTCAGAATCAGCAGAAGGCCTAGAACAATTGAACAGATAGCTAATAGGAGCATGTGATCTACCAAATTACGATTATCTGGGTAAATGGTTACACACTTTTTCTCTCTTAACCATCTAACACTAGTTTCACTAAATTACAGAAACCAATGTGATCTGAATATCTGGCAGGAGACTTAACTATGGTCGTTAAAGTTATGCCGAAAGCACTCTTTAACTTAAGCCTAAATACTTACCACAACCACCTTAACCTTAACTTTTTCCTAATACTTCTAAAATGTTAAAACGACATGGTTGCAGTGGCGTAAAATAACCCTGAGTCTGATACAGCAGGTTCCAAATTATGAGTGGAACCCACTATGTCTGACAAGGATATATCGAAACTGATTTTACCTCCTGCTGACCGCAGACCTATGGTTGCTCCAGTCAACTCACCCCCATCAATCTGGTGCTCACTCTGCGTAAACACCTTGCCGTAATCAACAGCGACGTAGGTTTCGAACTGTCCCAACCACTTTGCTACACTCGTACTGTTGAATGGTGGTAGCTGCAGCGCCAGTTCATGCTGAGTCAAGGCGGCACGATTACCGAAAACAACTGCTTCACGCAGACCACGGACGGTAGAGTATCCACCCAAGGACATCTGTTCTGAGCCAAACAGCAGATCGGGTGACCACTGCCCAGCAAGTGAGCCGCTGTAAGTTGCTACTAACTCACCAACTCTGAATGGCCGAAAATAGCTTAAGGATAATACTGTTTTCTCGAACTGCCCTTTAGGAGACCCTGACATTGCGGTTCTATCATCGAATGCACCAAACAGATCGAGCCCATGGTGGTAACCCACAGTCCCCGCAAGCTGTCCTCCTAAAAGCTGCCTTGCATGGCTTAACTCAATACTTCCAACCGTCAAGACACGGCTTGATACATCGATCCGGTTTCCCAAAATAAAGTTTTCATTATCTTTTCGGGAGAGTCTACCGGTAAGTGATGTCTTAGATATCTGATCACGGTGGATAACCCTTGATATCTCAAGATTAATATATTTAGAGCTACCTGATGTCTCTATGTCTGAATAGGTACCAATGATACTTGAGTCATATTCGCTCCAGTAACCATCAATGCCGAAGGTCCAGTAGCCGTATGGTAATGAAAGGCCAGCAGTATAAGCTCTGCTCTGCGGTGAAGTGTTGTCAAAGTCCAGATAATTATCTTCCGAAGAGTGCTGATAGCTGAAACTCCACTGCTCATTTAGCCCTAAAATATCGTCCAGCCAACCATTGAGCCGCGTCTGTAGCTTGCCAGTTGCAGTTGATCCCAAATTGTCCAACCCTATGGCGACATGCCAGCGTTTGCCCTGTTCTCTCTCAATAGCCAGAATTGTCTCGCCCAACTCTTCCCCTGCTCTAAGCTCAATTGTGGCATCGTTTGACTGCAGCCTGTTGATCTGGTCCAGACCCTGTTCAATGTCCCGAAGGTTGAGTGGTTTCCCCAGCATGCCAGGAAAAGCAGTTGCCAGTTGCCCACGATATCCCCCAGGCTGGTCATTCATCACCATCTCTTTGAGAACCCCTTCCTGTACGACAATCTCCAATGAGCCGTCTGTAAGATCCTGCTCTGGAATATAGGCACGGGAGGTGACGTAACCCTCTTCAATATACAAATGCGTCAGCAGTTTCAGAATATTGTTCAGTTCAGTCAAACCGATGCAACGGGCAGTGGAAGTCTGCAACATATCGTCTATCAGGTCCGGTTTAAACAGGGTAACGCCTTCTACAGATATGGTCTTGATGTCAACACACTCCTCACCTTCAGGAGTGTCTCCAAGTTCAGGGGCTTGAACATGGACACCACTTGGTGCCTGGCGTCGCAAACTTTCACTCTCCAACCGCCGCTGTTGCTCAGCAGAAGTTCTATTGCGCTGGATCTGCTCGGTTTGTTCTACCGCGCGCTCCAAATCAGTCTGCGCACTGGCTTCGCTGACTGATAAAAACACAATGAAGAGTGCCAAGAAAAAAAGAGTTATTCTGGATGGATTGACACTATGCAGAGCCATACTTCAAGTTCCTTATTATTTTCATAGCATATTTCATCAATACAGAGACGCACAAAAAAACGCGCTCTAATAATAGCGCGTATATCCAGATAATACAAATAGTTACAGCATATACTTACAGTTGTTTCACAACCAATGCTAAAGCTTACCTCTGATCAATTGGGTTAGTATGAACAACGACTCTGAGTTTCCCCCATAAATCCCTTATTTGATCGAAAATGAAATCAATGACTCTGACCCTATTGATCGAAGGTTGATCTGTAGCGCTAACACCAGCACCATAATACCCACCCACATAGTGCATAATTCGTGTTATTCCATCCTTGTCGCGAGGTGTAGCTATATGGTTAGTCATCAGGACATAGGCATTAACATGCTTTAAGGACGATGAGCTATTAATGTAATTAGCTCAAAAAATCAGTATCGTTTATTAACCACGTAATAAATTCTCGAACTGAATCCCACTCATGCACAATTCCATCCTCAGAAAAAACAGAAACCTTCTTATTAGAAGGGTCTTCAATGTTCAAGCAGTAAACATCTTGTCTCACGCCATACTTTTCAATAAATAATGGAATCAAATAACCGAAATGCACATCAAAAAAATTATAATCATCCGGCGTAGGATCTGATAATACTGTTGATAGCATCGATCTATTGATAATGGATAACTCTGTATTTATTAGATCTAGTACATGCAACTGCTCGGAGCAGCTGTGAGAGTCTGCTTTAACATAATTCTCTCTAAGCTTTTCATAATCAATCATACAGACAATCCTATTTACCCAAGATTAATGCTCAAAGGGCTTTGAGGCCTTAAATCTCTAACAAACTCATACTGCTTACTTTTCCTCGCCTTGGCTCGCAAACCTATCGCAAAAACGCTGATCAAATTCAGTCTTAGACAGTGTCCCCTTTGGAACAAGGAAACTTTACCCTCGCTTCAGACGCTCAGCCTCCTTATAAATCTGGTTCCTTAGATGATTCAGCTCATCATTTAGCCTTTCTTCATCTTTGCCTTTTATCAAATGATCGTTGTACTCAGAAATCAAAAGATCATTAAACGACCCCATTCCTCCATACCAAGACAATATTTCTTCCAGCAGATAAAGGTCAATATTGCCTCCACATCTTTTCAAAATTGCTTGGATTTTGTCTGCCCAGAAGGCCTCCCCAACAGAACGCAACATGGTTTCACAAGTAATGAGTAACTGAATCAGTGTATCCATTGTCATCCCTCCTATTGAATCCACTTAGGATCGACACGAGGAATGTAAACTTGATTGCCACCCCCAAGAATTTGTCCAACGCCGGTTGACTGTGGAGCAGCCGCACCTTCGTAAATCGTTGTACCTCTAGGCACCTTGATACTTACTACGTTTTCAGCCGTATTTCCCCATTGCGGCACCAATGCTAAATCTAATTGAGATTGAAGCGCACCACTTGGTTTTGTTCTAGTCCAATAGGAGCTAAGCTTCCCAGCACTTCCACCATAAACTCTGTAGAGGGTAGTAGTTTCAGATACCGTTGTTGCTGAGTATGAACCACTTCTAAAAGTAGCGGTTACGGCATCATCTAGAGGCCCAGGATTGGTCGGCCCATAACGTACACTCTTTGTAACATCACTTTGCACTGGAATATGAGCATCGGCAGTGTTTGTCGTACTACAGCATGCGTCATCTAGTCTAGTAACATTGTTGTCGGGCATGTAGTTTCCATTGCGCACTTTTGCTGTAGGCACGATTTCTCTGTGCGCATGGGGAACCTCATCAGCCCAACCTTTTGGATCTGGGCGCACAACTGCAGGATCAATTCTCACTGCGGCCGTATACCCATCAGGTATCGCTTTAGTCCACACCGTACCACCACTATCGGCAGCAACGGAAGTATAGCCTCTTTGTACTAGCATACTTTCTATTTCTGAAACAGTTCTGCCTTTTAACGGTGGCAACATTCGCAATTCTTTATATGCCATAGCCCTACTGATTGAATTCTTGTTAACAGAATTCGCAACACCCTTCAAACTCAAGTGGGCTAGATTTGCAATCTCCGTTGCAGTAGCGCCTACAGAAATGTAGCCACCTATGATTACTTTAGCGCGGATTTTCATCGCCTCGTCAAGCGCCTCTGGCGTTCCGGCTTTTTCAATCTCGTCTGCACGCGCAAATTCAGCGGCAATATCAGCTTCGATTGCCCTACCGGGGTCTTTCATGAATTCCAGGAATTGATCCTTGATCTCCTTCATCTGCTGAATCGCCTGCTCGTCGCCCATGGCAGCAGATACAGCAATGCCAGATATGGCAACTATGCCTGCAATATTTTCTACTACATCACCCGGCATTTCAGACACGGCGTCATAAACAGGCCCCCTCATAAGTTGGCCTTTCAGTTGACCGTACTTCCCGACAACTTCAAGGGTTTCAGCCATCACCCCGGCTGCATACGCAGCTTTGCCTGCCGCTGTATAGCTATCAAGCGCCTTCTTAAGCCTGGAGAGTTCATACAGACAGTCACCTCCCGCACTTGATTGGGAATTGCCTCTACCGCAGGCCGCATTCAGTCTCTCATTGTTCTCTTTATCGAGCGCATTCAGAGCTCTGAATTCTGCGAGATATTCATCAAGGGTGCTCTGTGTGCAGCTACCATTACTTCTGCACTCATCAATTTTGTCCCAAAGCTCATATTTGCGTGCTGCTTCCGCATGATTGAGATAATTATTCTCCACCTCATTAGTAGCGGTGTAAAAGGCCGTATCTATATCTTTGTCCACCAATCCGACAACTATGCTCGTAGCCAGCTGGGAAATCGCTCTTATCTCCATCTTTTCCTGAGCGTCAAGAGTGCCGTCTCCATTGTCTACCATCTGCTTTACATGCGGCGCAATGGTGGCACTAATGGCCGCTCCTGCAGCTCCTGCACCGCAGTCACCGCTTTTGGCCTCTCCCAAAGCACAACCAAGGACTGCGTGACTGATTATGTTGCTCAGCTCGCCTGCTTCAAGCTTATCTCCTATATAGCCTGCGCCTGTAGCCCCCAGTTGGTCGATAGCAGAATTGATAATGTTATCTTCAAAGCTGCCTCCATAAACCACTGTGTTGATAGCGGCATTAGATACGGTGCTAGCCATTTTGTCGCCAAGGTATCCCAGATTTGCGTCTGCGATAATACCGTTCACCTCAAACGTCATACCTGCTGTCACTCCAGCCTGTATTGCTCCTTTAAGCAGACTATCCAAATCAAAATTACTAGAGTCTCCAGTAAGCGCAACCGTTAGCAACTGGCTGGTGAACTGCTCAGATATTGAGTTGACCGCAGCAGTTATCGCTATATTTACCGCCTCAGAGGCACCCTCAAACGCCAATGAAAATTGCGGCGCCACCACTGTGGAGATCACCCTAACGATGATCGAACCCATTTTGCTTAGGGTAGTGGTCTTATCGTGCCACTCACGGTTTTCCAGGGTGGCACGTACAGCGGTTATCTGCTCATGGGTCAGGTTGTGTTCTGAGCTTAGCTGGGTGATTAGTTGGTCTTGCAGATCACGTAGCGCCTGTTCATTGAACTGACTGCCCTGACCATCAGCTTCTCCGCTCTGCTCCGGCTGGTTGAACAGAATTTTAGCAGCAGTGATGGTTGATGGCGCCGCACTCTCCCGCAGAAACCCTTTACTCTCTATCGTACGGGTAAGAGTTCCTGAGGTGTCACTGAAGTGGCTCTCGTATTCGCTGTTTTTATCACTGATAAGCGTAAGCGCTTCTGCGGTAATACGTGCTGACTCCGCCTCTATCTTGCTGCCTATCAGAGTCAGCTCTTTTGAACTTATATTGACCTGGTTAGCTTTCAGAGCCGATGAACCTACTATGGAGCTATTCTTCTGGGTGGAGAGGATATTCTTGGCACCGAGCATACCGCCAGTCTCAAGATAATCGTCCTGGCTTTTGCGATTTTGGATAGAGGCTATGACTATATTATCTTTCGCCTGCAGGTCGATTTTCTCATCCGCTGTGACGCTTGTACCTTCAAGCAGGATAGATTTTCCTGAACTGATCTTTACGTTATCTCCCTCAATCTCACTACCGGTGTGTGTAAGCACCTCACCGCGGTTGTAGCCACCCTTTATATTGAAATCGTGCTTATCGTGCTTTTTGGCGCTGGTGACTATCACATCACCACTGCTGGCGATGGTAGTGTCGCCCTGTTCTGTGGCAATCTTGGCGCCGGTTATGTTCACCTCATTCAGCCCTACTATAGTGGTGCCGCTTTTTGAGGTGACACTGGCACGATCATGCAGCATAGCCTCGGTCTCGGTCTGACCAGGTGCGTGGGTGGTGTTCTTGTTGGTAACTGCGGTCTCTATATTTACTCGGCTGGCCATAATATCTACAGTCTCACCGCTTACCGAGCCGCTTATGTTGTTAAAGGTGTCATTGGCTGCAACCTTCACAGCACCTTCTGAGCGCATGCTGCCACCTAGGTTGTTGATATCTCCAACGGAGGCAACTTGAAGTATTTCACCACCATGCAGGCTACCGCTGTTAGCCAGATAGTTGGTGTTTACCTCAATCTCATTACCAACAATCTGGCCACCTCTGTGGTCGGTGCGATCCATATTGACGAGATAAACCACAGGCACCACAACCTGATGGCCATCTACAACGCGCTGCTCCAGCCACACAATGGGCTGGGTTAAATTGTTGATCTGCTCCTGGGTCAGAACAACTCCAGGGGTCAGGTTGAGCTTCTTACTAGCAGCAATGCCGTTTTCCATCAGGTAGAGATATTGATTGTAGTCGCTGCTGTTGCCGTCTATAAAGCGCCTGCCGCTCTGGGCAAAGATCTGATCACGAATTAGTTTATTCTCATAAGCAGCATCACCCAGTCGTTTCTGTACTACATCACCGTTCCAATCCAACTTGCCAATCATGTATGCGGAGCTTATAAAGTTGCCAAAATTAGCAAACTCTGGATTGGTCTCGATCAGGTATGGATGGTCTGGGTTGGTGTTGGTTACAAAAAAACCAAATTTGCCATTGGGCAGGGCAAAAGATATTCCAGACCCAGAGTAGTTAAAATCTCCGATATTTCCAAGACTTGATAGAGCCTCGGCGTCATCTCCACCCACATCTGAACTTGCCCCTATGCCAATAGGAGCATGCTGCTCTTTTTTATCCGAGGCACTATTTGTAACCTCTGTGGCATTAATGGTGACCTTGCCGCCAGCCTGAATGGTACTGTAAGCGGCAACGCCAATAACTTCTGATGTAGTAGTAGAGGGAAGAGGCGCCCATTTGTAGTCCGGATCGTGAAACAGATCATCACACTCATCATAACAGTATTTGTATTTACCGGATTTATGCCTGAAGCGATACAGCTCCTGACCTGTATTGTCTAGTTTGTTACCAGTGATGGTGATATTGCCGTTGGCCGCTAGAAGCCCTAGCCTGTTGCTGGTGGTGTTTGCCTCTATTGTAAGATCACCCCCAACAACAAATTCGCTAGGTACAGAATTTTTCACCACACGATCTTCAGTAACGGTTTCTGTATACCGGCGCTTCTTTTCCTCATGCTTGCGACCAGCTATGTCAAGGGAGAGTGCGTAGTAGGGATCCACTATCGCACCTTTTCCAATGGATACGCCCCAACCGCCTATATATACGCTGTTGGTAGTCAAGCGCCTCCATTCTCCACCATTAGTAGTATATCCCAGAGCAAGATAGGCGTCTTTTTTCGCCTCAAGCAACTCCTCTACCTTATTGTCTACTATTTCTTTTTTTCTATAGGTAACCCTGTAAGTACCGCAATAAATATCACGCAAACCATTGCACATTTGACCGCTTCCGCTTCGATCCACCAGGGTGTAGTCGATAACGTAGGCGCTATCATCAGGATCTAGCAGATAGCTACCATCAGGCAGAACAAACCTTGTAGTTTTGGGGCCAAGGGCAAGAGGTTGGTATACCTCTGCCTCCACTAGCTCAGTTACAACATAGGATACCCCCTGTTGATTCAGGGAGGATATCGCCTCTGTTATTAGGTCATCCTCATCTATCTTGACGAGTTTACGTGCAATCTCCCAGGTTTTGCTTGAAACCGTTTCCGTCTCTATCTCAAACTCTGCGCGGTTATTAACAAGCTCTTCAGCGTATACTTCTCCATTTCCTACCGCTTCTATGGTGCCGGACTCATTCCAAATCTTTTTAGTTTTATCGTTGGAGCTGTTCTTCGCCAATTTCAGATTGCCGCCACTGTAGATATTGGCACCTTCGGTATTATGCAGCAGGTCGACAATGTAGAGATACATATCGCTACCGCTGAACAGCGTCTGGTTGTTTAGCAGGCTATTGCCGGTAATTGTGAAGTCCCGTAAGGCAGCGATTAGACCATCGTTGACAACCGCTGAGCTGATATCAATATCTCTATAAGCTTTGATTATTCCGCCATTGCTGAGACCATTGCTGGCGATTATGGTGAGATCCTGTTCTGAGCTGATTCTGCTGCTGTCGCCCGCGCCTGTAGCGTTGCTCAGCTTATCGGCCATGTTGATATACATGTCGCCACCACTGAACAACGTATGGCTGTTTATTAGGGTGTCACCGGTGATTGTTAGGTTTTGTTCAGCAGCGATCATACCATCGTTGGTAATATCCAGAGTGGACCCTATGGCGCTAATATCCACACTCTCGCCAGCTTTAATCTCTCCACTGTTGCTGATGCTATTGCGAGCCGCTATGGTAAGGTTCTGCTTAGAGTTGATTCCGCCGTTCTCGCTCGCGCCTGCGGTGTTGCGCAGCTTATCATCCAGGGTGATATACATATTACCGCCACTGAATAACGTCTGATTGTTTAACATGGTGTTGCCGGTAATAGTAAGATTCTGTTCGGCAGCAATCAGACCATCGTTGGTAATATCCAGATTGGACCCTATGGCGCTAATATCCACACTCCCGCCAGCTTTAACCTCTCCGCTGTTGCTAATGCTATTACGGGCTACTATTGTGAGATTTTGTTTGGAGTTGATCCCGCTGTCTTCTTTCTGGCCTACAGCATTGCTCAGAAAATCGTCCATGTGGATAAGCATATTACCGCCGCTAAACAGCGCATGGTTATTTCGCAGGGCGTTGCCGGTAATTTTAAGATCATGTTCGGCAGCAATCAGACCATCGTTGGCAATATCCAGATTAGACTGTATAGCTGCAATATCCATACTTCCACCAGCTTTGATATCTCCACTATTGCTGATGCTGTTGCCTGCTAATATGCTAAGGCCGTGTTCAGAGCTGATCAGACCACTGTTATCCAGCTTGCCAGCCGCAAGGGTGGCCGCATCCACACTTTTAATCTCGCCACTGTTGTTAAATTCACCAGTGATGTTGATATCAACACTACCCACATTGAGTAGATCGCCACTTGCGTTGG
This sequence comes from Sedimenticolaceae bacterium, assembly GCA_050291725.1. Classification (GTDB taxonomy): domain Bacteria; phylum Pseudomonadota; class Gammaproteobacteria; order Chromatiales; family Chromatiaceae; genus JAAGZL01. The sequence goes on along the minus strand of JBNKKH010000026.1, from coordinate 3,273 downwards.
CGCCCCCAACGATTTCACCACTGTTTATTAGCTCAGCCGCAGTGATCTCTACCTTTTCAGCAGAAGCGTTTACCCCATCAGTTATGACCTTGGTTTTTGCTTTAACCCGTAGCTTCTGTTCGGCATAACCATCACCTTGCAGCTCAATGTCTGCTGATCTAGATTCGATTGAGGTAGTGCCAGACGATCTATGATTATTCATCACAACCCTACCGTCTGCGCTCAGACTGAAGCCACCTATACCAGATGCAACATTTCCGCGGACGTTAACTCCAACACCCTTATCAGACCCAACCAACTTGATACGGTTTGCATACATACCACCCAGTGCAGATGAATCTATGGATACCCCGGTGCCAGATGCACCTTTACTGATTATCAAACCTGACTGCATATTAACAATGTTGCTGCCGGTAATGATGTCCAACTGCTTTGCATGAATATCTGCGTTCAGTTTGGCCGCCTTAGAGATAATAGATAGCTTGTCTATATTTTTAGCATTTATGCCAGCACCATCTATCGTCACATCGCCACCGGTAACATCTAGATAAAGCGCTCCTGCCTCATATTTAGGCCTACCAGTGGTCAGTGTGGCATTAGGGGTGTTGATAAACCCGCAACCGTTGCAAGTTATGCCGTTTGGATTAGCTATAATCACATCAGCACGCTTTCCACCAACCTCTACATAGCCATTAAGCGCTGAACGGTTGCTACTGGTCACCTCATTGAGAATGACACTAGCAGGGCCGGAGGATTTTAAGTTAGGGTTCCCCTGAATATATCCACCTAGCTGGGTCTTGGTAAAATTCTTGTTGGCATTATTGAGAATTAGGCCTTTCTTCCCCACATTGAAATTACTATATTTGTTGTGCGAAAGACCTGATGAGTTTGGTTTTGCAATATTTACCAGCGGAACCCCGTTAGCTGCAGCACCTATGCTAGGACGCATAGCTGACGCTGCAGCCTGATCAGCATTGAGGTCCGCCGCTTGAAGAAGCAGAGGCTGGTAAATAAGAACAGTAGCAACAGCGTATGAAATAAGACGTCTCCCAGCCAAACTCAACCAGCTCAACTGGTAGTTAGGAGTGTAATCTTTTTGAGCGGACGCATGCCGAAAACTGGACTGTCTGTTCATCATTTTATTTTTCCAAATTTTTTCTTGATTCTTCGTAAAAAAACAATGGTGTTGACCTGAACACACTCTTCATCTTCAGGGGTGTCATTCATGTTAGAGCTTTGAACATAAACACCAATTGGTGCCTGATTTCGCAAGCAACCACTAAACAGTCGTCTATGCTACTCAGTAATAAACCTACAGCTCTGAATCAGCTCAGATTGTCTTACCGCACGCTCTAAATCAGTTTGCGCGTCGGCATAGTGAGCTAATAGTAATTGCAGAAAGAAGAGATGTTCCCATTGCTGGGAATATTGTGCGGAAACATACTGCAACCTACTGTTCCTTGTTATTACTGACATAGCATACTGCGTTTATCGACTGTAATATTTAGGCGTGATATTACCCCAACAGATATATGTGAACATATCTCGCGCTTATGCTTTTGTGAGACACTTCTCAATACATGCGTCTTTCATTTCACCTGATGAGGAACCACGTTCGCCTCTATCACCACAAGGCGGCATACACCAATGCATATCATATTTATTTACACCGACATAAAAACTCATAATCACTGAAGATATTGATTGTATGTTTTACGTTGTAATCAAATGCTTAAGAAACAACATAGTAGAGATTTTCAACGCCCTAAACTTCATGAATTATTCGCTTCGTTTACACTTTGGGAGAGATCACATAGCTTTCAACATACTGCGTACTTTTTGCACAGCCTACGCCGGAACAATGAGAATCAGAGAAACTAAACTATGAAGTATATGGCATAAAAAAACCGGCCTAACAGATAGGCCAGCTATTAGTTACTTCGGAGAAAGTTTCACTTATGTAGAAGATAATGACAGCTCATGGTAATCACACTCTGGCACAACCTGCTCTAGGCCTGAGTCGGTTGTACTGTCTCTCTCAGGAGCAGTTTGATCTACCCTTCTATAGCAGATACATCCAAATCTATCTTCTCTTAAATACGTAACATCAGGGCTATAATCCAATCAGAAAGATCTCCTACTTTTTATACTCATCTTCTGCTCTGTTGATCTCTCCCAGGTCCTCAAGAGTAATAATGCGCTTTATAATTTCATGCAACTCCATATGTGTAGCATAAATCTCCGGCATCTCAGGGATATGACTAAACTCAGCAAATCCTGAAGAGATAGTGTTAACTGAATCAGTAATTACCACTAGTAAATCCCTAATTAAGCTGGAAGAGATTCTAGGGAAAGCGCCGAAGGCGGTTCTAAGTGAAAGCCTGAGGCAAAGAAAAACCCCGAATCTAAATATAGACTCGGGGTTTTGAATTAAAGCCTGGCAGTGACTTACTTTACTCGCCGTTCATTCAAAATCGCTCCCGGCGATTTTGTCACATTCCATGTTCAAGTAAGTCCCCACCAGATACCTATAAAAGAAAAAGCCCACCCTCTAAAAGAGGGTGAGCTGTTCCTTTAATTTGACCAGAACGAGCACAGCGCGATGTGAGCGTCAGCGAACAAGTACTGAATTAAGCTTCGCCAGAAGATTCTACAGTGAGTTCAGGGAATACTTAATGATGCGCCGAAGGCGCTTCTAAGTGAAAGCCTGAGGCAAAGAAAAACCCCGAATCTAAGTATAGACTCGGGGTTTTGAATTAAAGCCTGGCATGCCGTACAGGGAGGTACAAATGCCGCGAACGGACAGGGAAGTCCGTTTGTGAGCGGCGTGACTTACGATCAAAACAAGCAAGTCACTGCCCTGAATAAAACTCCGAGCAAAGAAAAACCCCGAATCTAAGTATAGACTCGGGGTTTTGAATTAAAGCCTGGCAGTGACTTACTTTCACATGGGGAGACCCCACACTATCATCAGCGATACACCGTTTCACTTCTGAGTTCGAGATGAGATCAGGTGGTACCAGTGCTCTATTGCCGCCAGGCAAACCGGTTGAGGAAACAGGCAAAGCCTGCTTCTTCGAATTTGGAAAATCGTAGATTAGGTATGTGTTATTCGTAACAACAACCCAAAATTCTTGGGTGTTATATGGTCAAGCCTCACGGGCAATTAGTACTGGTTAGCTTCATACATTACTGCACTTCCACACCCAGCCTATCAACGTTGTAGTCTTCAACGGCCCTTCAGAGACCTTAAAGGTCTAGTGAGATCTAATC
>JBNKKH010000025.1:0-32994 GCA_050291725.1 Sedimenticolaceae bacterium | reverse complement strand
CGATGTGCTTTTAGATAATGTATCAGTAAGCTCTGTTCCGCTACCTGGAGCATTTTTGTTTTTTTTAACGGGTATCTCAACGCTGGTGGGTTTCGCGAAGTCAAAGTCAAAATCGTAAGAAAAGGGGATGCATTTATTTTGCAGATTATTTTGCGATTAGGTCCGCTTCGGCACTCAACGGTAGTAACAGGCCGAGATCGGGCAAGTTCAGGGGACACAATACTTAACTGCACACAATTATGTATTGTGTCCCCAGAATTTTGTGGGCCTTCTATATTTTAATTTCAAATACCTAATATCTCTTGGTTCTGAATTAGTAATTTGGATGTGGAGGAAGGAATATGGCTTTATTAGAAAAAGCTATTCTAGGTGTAGGGACTGCAATTTCAAAAGGAGTACTAAGAATATGGCTTGGTGATGTGGCAGCGCCAATTCAGGGTAGGGTATGGGATAGTCTGATTGATGTGCTAAAAGGCACTACAGAAGATGTGCTTGCACAGCGAAAAGCAAGGAGGCAATTTGAAGTTATTGCTGAAAAATCTGCGAATAATATTGTTTCTGCACTTAATACTAAAAGCAAACAAATTTCAAATGATAGAATAGAATTCCTAATTGATCTGGTTAGCGAAGCGGTTAATAAAGCAATAGCTTCGCCAAAGTTGGTTGTTGAGCATAATTTGGATTACGTTGAACTTGCAGATCTGTTGGGCAATCTTAGTGATTCTGCTGAAGTTGTTGATACATTGTCAGAAGATGAGCGTTCGCTTTACCACACACTTCTTTCTGATGCCTCCCAGCATATTGTAGACATAGCTGCTGAACTACCAAAGTTTAACCAGACAACATTTGCCGAAATGCTGAAACGGGATGATTTCATTCTGGAACGTGCAGATCAAATTCTTGATGAAATACACTATATACGTTCATCAATTGATAATTCAAATCAAGAAGCGGCCACCTTTGAACTTAAATATCTTCGGGAAATTGCTCGTAGTCTAGATAATATTCAGATATTTGGAGTTGATGTAGCTACAAGTAGTAAACGTTACACGCTTAGCGTGGCATACATAAGCCTAAGTGTGGAACAAAAATGCAGCACAGATCACTCTGGAGAAACCTACCTAGAGACGAAAAGTGTTAACGAGGTCCTAGGCAATAGTGAACGCTTGTTAATTAGGGGGCAAGCAGGATCAGGGAAAACAACATTACTTCAGTGGATCGCAGTGATGTGTGCTTCTTATGGGCATCAAGATTTGCTTTCTAAACTTAATGGCTACATCCCATTGTTTTTACGTCTCCGAGAGGTAAGAGAAAATCTGCCTGCTCCAGAAGAAATGGTTAGGTATGCAACTACTAATTTAGCTGGAAAAATGCCTCATGGATGGATACATGATAAGTTAGAAAAAGGGAAGGCAATATTATTAATAGACGGTTTGGATGAAATTGAGGAATCGAGGCGAGAAGAACTTAAAGATTGGCTTAAGTCATTAATTGATAGTTTTCCGCTTGCTCTATACATCTTAAGTACACGCCCACACGCTGCAGAAGAAAACTGGCTTAATGAAGAGAATTTTCAGGAGGCGGAACTTCTGGACATGACTAGGTCTGATGTGGTTGCTTTTGTTAACCATTGGCATAACTCGGTCCGTACAGTAGAAAGTGATGAGGAAAAAAGAGATGCGTTGGATGAGTTAGAAGGTAATCTCCAGAGCCTGCTTAGACAAAATCGTGAGTTGCAGAGGCTCGCTATTAACCCACTATTATGCGCTCTAATATGTGCAATACATCGTGATAGGGCGCAGCACCTGCCAATCCGTAGGGTCGAACTGTATCGTGCTTGTATTGACATGTTTTTGCGGAGAGATGTGGAAAAAAACGTTAAGTACAAAGGTTATCCAGAATTAGATAACACACAAAAATGGACTTTATTACAGGAGCTTGCATTGTGGATGATGAGATGTGGTCAATCACAAATAAGCGATGATGAAGCGGTTAAACAACTCGAAAAAACTGCACAATCATTTCAATCTTTGGATAAGAAAATCACAGGCGTTGAAATACTCCGTTTGTTCGTGGAGCGTAGCGGTATTTTGAGGCAGCCAAGTATTGGCATAGTTGATTTTCCGCATCTAACGTTCCAGGAATATCTTTCTGCACAAGCAGTGTTAAATAATTTTGCAATAAAAGAACTGATTCAGAATGCACATATTGATCAGTGGAGTGAGGTGATTATTCTTACTGCAGGCTCAGCGAGTCGACCAAATGAAGCAGAAGAACTCATTAATGGACTTATCAGTCGTGGTGACATAGAGCCACAATATGAGCAAAAGTTTTATTTGCTTGCTCTCGCTGCACTCCACGGAATTGTAAAGTTTGCAAAAGAATCTAATGTTAAGCCGAGAGTATCAGAAAGATTAAGTAAAATTGTTCCACCAAAAGATATTAACGAGTGTAAGGTTTTATCTGCAGCAGGAAATCTAATTGTCCCTCACTTATCGCACAAACAACAAGATTTGGGCACAGCCGTCCTAAATATGCGCTGTCTCTCAATGATTGGAACAGATGAGGCGTTAAATGAGATGGATTTATATGCTGCTGACAAACGTAGAGGTATAACAAAAGAGCTAGAAAAATGCCTGGATTATGCTGCAGAATTTGACAAATTTAAGTCCAGATTTCTTCAGCATAGATGGATTGAAGAAGCAGGTATCATAAACTGTAATGATACCAATGAGTTTGTACATGAGGTCTCTCTCACCAATATACCTATTTCTGATATCGCTTGTCTTAGTAATTGCCCAGAGCTTTTGTCCGTATCGCTGAAATGCACTATGGTTTCAGATATTTCGCCGCTAGAAAAATGCAAACAACTAAAGTATCTTGATTTGAGCGAGACCAATGTCGTGAGCATTTCGTCACTATCGTCCTGCAGTAAATTAAGTGAACTAAATTTGAGCGGAACTGCGATAACAGATTTATCTGTTCTTACCTCTTGTAATAAACTACAAACACTAAACTTAAGCAGATCATCAATTGATGATATCTCTCCTCTTTCTGATTGCAAACATCTAAAGTCACTCAATCTAAACGGATCAGCAATTGATGATATCTCTCCTCTTTCTAATTGCAATCAACTACAGTCACTCAATCTAAGCGGATCAGCAATTGATGATGTCACACCTCTTTCTGATTGTAATCAACTACAGTGGCTTGATATAAGTAGAACTGAAATCAATAATATTGGTAGCCTCGCTGCATGCAAGAGCCTTAAGTCACTCAAATTAGATACAATCTTGATCAGAGATCTTTCACCGCTTGCTCATTGTACTCAACTAGAAAGACTTTATGTAAATCAACTACGCGAGATTAATCGTGGTTCATTTAAAAGGTTGAAAGGAAATGGGGTTGCAATTTATGAGCACTAATGTAGCTAGTTTTGTAGCTATAACTAAGGATAACAATTCTATAGTTACTTCTTTTGTCTCTAAAGAAACATGGGTGCAATTAGAGGTGCATTATTCGCGTAAATTAGGCGCCTAATACCCAAAGGCACATTGCTTAATAAATAGTGTCATCTTGCGATAACAACCAATCATCAGGCATAAGTAGATACATGCCTCCATCGTCTGCAGGGCGTGGACAGTAGCAAGGATCACGGCTATCTATAGACGCGAGCCATGCTGTTACGGCGGAGAGTGCCTCGTCATGCGCTGCATCGGAAGCAAGCTGTGTATCCTCAATATTGTCAGATGGAGGAAACACCCGTTGCCCCAACTCTTGTCCATCAAACAATAATCGTAACAACCAACCGCTACCATTGTCGGCAGGGTTGGGAAGTAATTCATAGCTGTAGTCCTTAGTCACTAGGTATTCTCCATTTCAATGTAACTAGAAGTATCTGCTTGCTACTGTAATCGGTAGATTTTTTGATGCATGTTACCGTAGAATTATACCAATACGCTGGTCAATAGTGGAAAGGGGAACGAATTGGGCAAGTGGATGTAGAAAGAGCGCAGAAAACGGTACATGCGCCTCGTTATGACAGTTATCACTGAATACTACATTGTATATAACCTTTCTAGTTATATCGTGAAGCATAAGCTTGAAATGCTAGGGATATTAGCCTGATGAGATATTTAAACAGTGCATCAATCAGCTTAAACCAATTCTTCTTGCCCTGGCCATTATTGCGGCCAGTGTTCTCTTAGGGAGATACACCTGGGCTTCATCAAGATTTGGCCACAGAGATTTTAAAACTTTATCATCTGCTGGGCTCCAGCGGTTACCACAGCTCTGCCCAGACTGACTATTAAAATTATGCTTAAGCAAGCACAAAACCAAACCAGCAAACTCAATACATAAAATCACTATGTAGAGAATATCTGGAATATCTAACAGCTGTACGACCCAGTGAGTTATTGCAATACAGCTTAAACTTATCCACAGGTATATATAACCAAGAAGCATCTTGGCTAATTCTAAAATAAACTTTTTAGCGAGGTGGGAGAGTTTCTGTTTCATGATGCTGCTGATTCGACCAGACGCATGAACAGCTAAAACTCTGTTCTTACTATATCTGGTGAATCGCAGCACCTAGTGGGGCTAGCTGGTGCAGGATTCTAGAATCTTCCTCCTTTTTTAAGAATCGCCCCGTGATTCTACCTACTAAGATAGCATATCCTGGAAAAGTTCACGTTTCTTTTAAATATTGTGGTTGGGATTTACCCTTATTTACTGAAGACAGCAATATTATCAATTTAATAGCTCTATAGCCCATTCTGGTAACTGGGTTATATACGTGGGGGTGAAGGTGCGAACCCTGAGTACAAATATTGATCTTGATGAAGGTACTTGCTCGGTGGGGTTGTTTCAGGAAACGGCTGAGTATTTGGGTCTTGGTACCAGGTAGTCTCGGGCTTCGGGATGTGGATTCCGGGGATAAGTGCAAACATGGCTACGCTTCGATCGCTGTAGGTCTGTGAACCCTCAAGTGGTTACGCCTGGTTGCCTGCCAGCGTGAGGATCTATAACCCTCGTTTAAGAGAAATTAAAAGAGGGTATTTACATACGTATTTTAATGAAATAAACTGTTGTGCAACAGTAAACTTTTAACTATTATTATGATTAAGAGCTTCAAGCATAAGGGACTGGAAAGGTTTTTTACCACAGGTAGGGCAGCCGGGATACAGCAAGATCACAAGGCACGATTGGAAGAGCGCCTAACGGCCCTACACACCGCCTTTAGTGTGGACGATATGGATATCCCGGGCTGGAATTTGCACGCCCTCAAGGGTGACCGGAAAGGGCAGTGGGCAATTAGCGTCAGTGGGAACTGGCGCATCGTATTCGAATTTGTAGATGGTCACGCCTATGTCGTGAATTATGAGGATTACCACTGATGGGTATTGAACAGCACAACCCTATGCACCCAGGCGCGTTTATCAAGCGGGTGTATCTGGAGCCTAACGATATCGGCTCCAATGAACTGGCGCGGAAGCTAAAGGTCAGCGCCGGTCTGGTGAGCCGTTTGCTCAACGGAAAAACAGGTGTTTCCTCGGAAATGGCGCTCAAGCTTTCCAAGGTGTTGGGCCGATCCCCTGAAAGCTGGATGTTGATGCAGGACTACTACGATCTATGGCAAGCGAAGATGGTTGTTGATCTGGAAGAATTTGAAACACTGAAATTCGCGTAAGCCTGAGTGAAACTTATGGTTGAGGCAAGTGGAGTTATGAAGAATCCTCCGCACCCTGGCGCATTATTGCGCGAAGATGTGCTAGAAAAACAGGAGTTGACGGTAACAAAAGCCGCAAAACTGCTCAGAATATCGAAGACGGTTTAATTGTAGTGTCATCATACGACTTCAAAAATTTAAATTACGCGGATTTCGAGGATTTGACTCGTGATTTAATTGGTGCGGAGTTGGATGTTAGATTCGAGGCTTTTTGCGATGGACCAGATGGAGGTATGGATGGGCGTCATGCAAAAGATCAGCATCTAACAATTTTGCAAGCAAAACATTATGCAGGTTCTTCTTTTTCTACATTAAAAAGCCGGATGAAACGTGAAAGGGAGGCCATTAGTAAGCTTAAGTCATCCAGATATATTTTGATGACTTCTTGTCCCCTATCACCATCAAGGAAAGATCAACTTGTTCAAACTATTGGCAATGCAATCATAGAGTCAAGAGATATCTTTGGTCCAGATGAAATTAACGCTTTGTTACGTAAATTTCCGGATATAGAAAAGGCTCATATCAAGCTTTGGTTAACCAGTGCTGCAATATTAGAACGAATAGTATCGTCTTCATCCCATGCCTATAACGATACAACTATTGGGGAGATAGAGGAAAAATTAAAAGTTTATGTGCAGAATCCTAGCTTGGAAGATGGGCGCAAGATTTTAGAGAAAAACCATATATTGATTGTTTCCGGTCCTCCTGGAGTTGGAAAAACAACTTTAGCAGAAATGCTTGCGTTCGCGTACATATCGGAAGGGTGGGATTTGAATTCAATCAGAAAACTTGATGAAGGGTTTTCTGCTATCAATGATCATAATAAGCAGCTTTTTTTGTTTGATGATTTTCTTGGGAAAGTCGCCTTGGATAAAGTCGCGTTGTCCCATAAAGATTCGGAGCTTTATAAATTTATTAAAAGAATCAGCAAGTCAAAGAATGCAAGGTTTATCCTTACTACCAGAGCCTATATATTCGAAGAGGCGCGTCGCAGTTCCGAATATCTTTCAAACCGTTTGCTTGATATTAGTAAATATACTCTTAAAGTTGGTATTTATACTCGCCGTATAAAAGCAAGAATTTTATTCAACCATCTTGTGGTTGCCGAAATGAAAATGGACTATCTTACAAGCTTGCTTCAAGGAGAAGCAGTCAAGAATATTGTGGATCATGAAAATTACAATCCTAGAATCATCGAGTGGATAACTGATGAAGCAAGATATGGTGACACCGAACCAGAGGACTATCCTAAGTTTATAATTAATACCTTAAACAATCCTCACAGACTATGGGATACGGCTTTCAGGGATCACTTATCCGAAAAGTGCCAGCATCTTCTATTTGTAATTTATTTCTTTTCCGAATACGGCGTATCAATTGATGAACTTGTGCCTACATTCGATCATCTGCATTCCCATTTGTGTGATAAATACGGGGTGCAGCATGGACCGAAGGATTTTGGTGAGGCGTTGAAAATATTGGAAGGCAGCTTTGTCAGTATTAGAGATAAGGAAGTGGCATTTATTAACCCTTCACTAAAAGATTACCTTAAGGAGTACCTCCAAGAATTTTCACTTATACAAGAATTTCCACTATGCGCAGAAGACACTGACTGGGCAAAGAGCGTATGGTCATTTGGCAGGAAGTTGATTGGGACAGGTGAGGATTTGAAAGTTTTTGCAATGTCTTTTTTAGCTGTAGCAGAAAAATTCTGTTTGTTGCCTGTGTGGAGGCGATATAGAAGTTCTACTGGAGAGTTTGCTGTTACGCAGGCAGGAATGTCAAATTCACGCCGAATAATATTGCTTTTAGAGTGGTTGGGTGCAACTTCTTGTGAAGATTTCGGTAATTACGCGTTACAAATTGCTAGAAATCCAATTGATGGTTTTGATACTTGGCTGGACGGCGATGAAGTACCAGAAATTATTTGTCAATTAAAATACAGCCTTAACAAGTTTGGAGAAGATTATTCCGCTAAGCTGGCCGAAACAATAGAAAATTCATATGAGGGGATGCTGGACTCATACATTCCGTCTGATGATTTAGAGAGAATATCGGATTCCATAGAAGATAATAAACACCATTTAAATAGAAAAGTATTGAAAGGTATTGAAGATGTTGTGCGAAGAGAGTTTGCAAACATCCATGATAGAGTGTCTGAGATTGATTCTGAATCAGAGCTTGAAGATTATATGGAGACTATTAAGAAATTAGCAAAAAGAAGCTCTTTGCCGGAAGAGAAATTAAACAGTGTAATTCATATAATAGATGTGCGAATTGAAGAGCTTAGAGAAGAAGACGATGATTATTCCGATGATGCTCCGAATATCATTGTTGCTGGGGACGATGAAGAGGAATTTTGTGATGAAGAATTGATTAATCTCTTCAAGCCATTACTAGATAAAGATTAGATAAATGTATAGAGTTCGAATGCTCTGCGTTTGTCACTGTTCAGTAAATATCATCATTTTTCGACAATTCAGTGAGCACAATACATAATGTTACCTAGTCAAGTATTTTGTCCTCAGATTTCCATGTAAAGTCTTTAGTAGAAACTGTTGGATACGTAAGCTTACTAAAGGAGGGACGTATGCGTATAACTCACGCAACCACGGCAGGTGAATATCTCTTTGTTGATTTGAGCGTTCTAGTTGCTGAGAATGAGGCGCAGTGGCATCTCTTGCTTGCTTTAACCCGGGGGTGGATCAGAAACTTCGGTATAACACAAAAAGATGTGGCGGATTCGATAGGTGTTAAGCAGCATGTTATGAATGAAACTCTCAATGGGATATTTCTGTGGTTTACTGTCGGTTGGATGGTTAGGACACAAGTCGCTGTTTGGTTGCATATGAACATGACTAGGGCGACCTAATATGACATCCAATATCCTCGATGAGTTGCGAAATCCTGAATGTCCATCGGTGCTATTTTGTGGTGCAGGGCTTTCGGTTGGAGCAGTTCCAGCAGCAGGTAAGTTGTATGAGCAGGAACATGGAAGCGTCGAACGGAATCTTAATATCGTTGGTGTCATTGATCACAGTCAGTTCGATGACATTAAGGAAGAGTTTCGTTTGTATGCATGGGCTGATGCAGTGTTAGATGAGTTAGCGAAGCGCAATGAAGCACTCCCGAAGTTGAGATTTGCGAAAGCGTTGGGGCTGCTGACTGACCCGCGCTGGTGGGGTAAGGCGGAGATCGATTTTCGAGGAAATGCCCCGCGCCATCGAGTAATTGCCCGTTTCGCCAAGGAAGGTCTTTGGAGCAGCATTTGGTCGTTTAACTGGGACTGTATTCTGGAAAATGCTCTTGAGCAAATAGGCTTACCTGGCAAGGAGCCACGTTTCAAACCACCATGGAAGAAGAACTACTTTGTGCCTCATATTCACAGCCATTATTTTCCATATATCAAAGACACAAATGTGTTGAATATTCATAAGCCACATGGTTGTGTTCGTGCTTTACGTGAGGCTAGTGGCGCTGAAGAAGATGACCAAAATAAAGCCAATGAACTGAGCTATCGACTCATGGTTGGGGAGCGAGAATTGCGTGATCGAAAATCTTGCGCTCAGGCTGAGCCGGAAGATAGTGCATTTTTCGATGCGTTGGGTGACGATGTGCGAAATGCTTTCAACTTAGTGCTCGGCTGGAGCATAGGGGAAGACTCGTTGAAGCAGAAATTACTACCGTGTGTCCAATACCAAGGCACGAAATTGGCAATAGTCGATCCAGAATTTAGTAGTAGTCATCTAGAAATCTGCCAGTCAGCCAATCTTCAGCAGACTGATGTCCATTTTAAGTTGGAGTATAACAAATGCCCTAACCGAGACGATGTGTTTCTCTGGCAGCAGACACTGTATTCTCTTGAACGGTTGGAGGCAGTCAACGGAGACAGCCCAATCTTTGATAAGCATGGCGCTAATTGGCGCACAACAGTTTTCCCTTGTGCTGCCAACTTCATCATGGCTTGGGCCGATGAGTTCTTGCCTGCTTGGACAAGGCTTTGCTGGAGCGCAGGTTTAGTTAAGGCAGTTCGGATGCCAAGTCATCGAATAGATTTGGAGCGCCGAGATGAATATATCCCGCTTAACTATTGCCATGTGGATCGACCAGATCTTAAAGCAGCCATCAGGATACTTAACGCCATTCCAGCACTAGGTGAGGGCTTTAATGCCCAGGATTTTCCTGGCGGGTTGTTTCATAGTGAGACAGGCAAATTAATCATTCCATTGCCTTGTTGGGACGCGTTGAATGAATTGCGTGCGTTGCGCCCACTGGTGAATGCGCTGCGAGGAAAGCTGGGCTATGTGAAACACGTGGCTGTCTGGCCAATTGGCTTGGAATCAGAGTGCAGTGAAAGAAAAGAAGCGTTGCGGCAGAGTTTGTCGGCCATAATGCCAGTTCCGTCTTTCGCCGACCCAAACTGTATCCTTTTGATCAATGATCTGAATGAGGTGACTCATGGAGGCAATTAAAGCTGTCAGAGCATTCCTTGTCAGCAACTATAGTGACCTCTATCCTGATTTTGACCACTTGGGCGAAGGTTATTCAGACCAAAGACCCGGATGGCTATGGATCGATGGTGACCTCTCTCTAATAGATAATGCTGACCTGCATGGATTGTTGCTCGATCCTGATGTTGGAGTTGCCCTGTTTCTGCTTCGTTTCACCACACGAGGGAAGGATGACGGAGGCTCGGATGTCCGGGCTCAGATGTCGCAGGCTATAGCCTATCGTTCACGTTTGTTGCCGCGTCGCTTGGCTCAGAGTGACGCTGATCAGAACGGGAGCTGGAGAGTAATGATTCATTGGCTAGTGGATGATGCCGATAAGTTGGACTGGCAAGCACAAGTTTCTACCCTGCGGCGTGATACTGCATATATGGAAGAAATTCCGGTCGATGCCGTTATTCGTGGTCCCTCAGAAGACTGGAAGCTATCTGTGCAGCGTCACAGTCTGCCACGTCTATTGTTGCTGACACGTAAAGTTTTGGCGATGAAATCGACCGAAACGGTATTTCAATGGTCCAGCGCTGATGCAAGGGTACATGGTGCTATGGCTGGGTTTTCCAAACAGTTTTCAGATGACCTGGAGTACCGTTTAGCGCGTCAGTTTGAAGCAAGACTGGAGCGGGGTAGTTTAGATAACAATGAAAAATCTATAGAAGTGCCTGCAGAACCAAAGCAGTTGAAAGAGCTTGCAGTCAGTAATTTTAGAAATATTAAAGAGATCGAACTGTTTTTTTCAAGTGATGCCGCCCAGTCAGTCGTAATTCATGGTCCAAATGGCACTGGCAAGAGCAATCTATTCGAGGCACTGGAGTTTGCGCTTCGCGGCACATCACAACGTGCTCAGGATTTTCTTGATGATCAGGATATAACTACCACCAAGAAAGAGCGCGAATATTTAGAACGTTATCTCACGCCGTTTGGGCAAGAGGGGGCACAACCAAGAATTGATCTGAATGGAATAAGTGTTTCCCTCTCTGTCAACAGGCTCGGGTCGCCCAAGCTGTCTGGCAATCTACTATCCCAAGAAGATACAGACAAATTCATAAGAAAGAAAGCAAGCGACCTCGCCGCAGAAATTTTGGGCGAGTTCTCAGGTCTTGCTGATGATCTGCGTGAACATGCAGAGACAGAGTTGGCGCAGGCTCAAAGCGACTTAAAAATAATGCTTACCCACTTGGGTCTGGACAGGCCTGGTGCTGTGACAAAGCAAGAAACAGCACGAGGCAAGGTAGCTGAAATCCAGTTACGCGAAGTTATATCAACGCCAGCACACTTGTTGGCTATGCTGCAAATCGAAGCTTTTGACTGGAGCCCTCGCACCGCAAATGCTCGTCGCATTGCAGCAGATTTACAGTCAGGAGCGCAACGTATAAGGGACTTTTCAATAGGTCTTGGAAAACTCTCATCGGCAGAAGAGTTTACCAACCATATACGAGATTTCTTAACTCCAGTACGACAGGCGCGGCAGGCGGCTGATCAATTCCTTGCGTTGATTGAACAAATACGCTCAGAATGGCCATCGGAATTAGCGAGCAAAGTAGATATGTGGGGTCGCTGGCTGTCCGAGCAACAGATAGTACAAGCAAGCACTGATAATCAGAATTTAATAACAAAGCAGCTTCAACGTACGCAATTCAAAGATGAACTTGAAAAGCTGACCAGGCAAGGTTTGGTGTATCGGGAAAGAGAACGCCATTTCGAGACCTTGCAACAGTTTTTGCACGGTCCGTGGAAGGATATAGGAGAGCAGCATTGTCCAACCTGTGATACCGATTTTTCCGAGCGAGGAGGTATTCTAGCCTCAGTGGATGCAGTGCGAACTGCCAATAACGATAAACTGGTGATGCTGCGTAAACAGTACGCTGAAATTCAAGCCAAGCTGACAACACTAGATAAAGAGCTTCAAGTGTTGGATCAGACGCGTTGCCCACTCACGGATGAGGATCAAGCAGCGATACGATTGGTTCTGTCTCCTCATCTTCCTGATGGAATTAACCTGGATGACATGCTGAAAAAGCATGAGGAACGCAGCCGCTGTTTGGCTTGGGTGGAGACAGTTGGTCGATTGCCTGTGCCTCCCCAGTTTGCTAATAGCGAAAATGAGGAAGAGCAGATTGCAGTTATAGTCGATAATCTTCAGTCTGCTTACAAGAATATGGAAATCGGGTTCCAACTTCCGGATGCCTGGAAAAAAGTCACAGGTAAGCTGAAAGATCGTCTTGCTTCAGTGCTGGATGAACACTTGCCACAGACTATGGGTGGGTTATGGCGAGAACTGGTTATGAATCTTACTCCCGCACCTTGGCAGTTATTGGGTGATCTGGATATGAAGGTCGATAGCCGGCGCGGTAAGCAAGAGGCTAGATTGATGCTGGATGTTGAGGGCAGGCCAAGATTGGCTCGCTATGTTCTCAACAAGGCTGAAACTCTCTCTTTGGGGTTGGCGTGGTTTCTTGTACGCTATATTTGCCAAGGGCGTTTTTGTCATGCCGTGCTTACTTTAGACGATCCGGCCCTTGATATGGATCAAACCACTTTTCGGGATCTTTGCCGTTTGATGGAATCATTATTACGTCTCCACCGAACGGAATCACTGCTGCGACCTCTTTCATTTTTGGTTTTTTTGCATCAGGACGAGCGCGCACTTGATGCCGCTCGAGCTACAGGAGGTTTGTTACATCGTTTAGTTTGGAATACTGGACAAGCCAGTCTGGATAAATCAATTAAGTTATTCTCTGAAGAGCATCGACATCCGTTACCTATCTCTGCGTTTGAAAATCAACAAGTGGATAGCAACACATGAGGAATGAGAGGGGGTAGCGAAGATGACAACTAATGTTCTCCATAGTGAAGAATTTTTAGAAGAAGCACGGATTTACGCTAACGTAAATCAACGCTCAGTATCAAAGCAGATTGAGCACTGGGCAATTATTGGTAGAATGGCCGAAGAGAATCCAGATCTGTCTTATGCTTTCATGAGGGATGTGATAATTGCTACTGCAGAGGTTGACGCTGGAAAGACCTCAAAATATGTTCGAGGGAAACAAGATTAGGTATTTGGATTAGTCATCGAATCGACCAATAGGTACACAACAGGTACATCAATCAGTTTTTGCCTAGTTCGCCAAATTACTCTAACTTACTGTTTCTAAAGTTATTTCAGTTTCACCCAGTTAATATCAGTTTCCTTTAGTTATCAGTAAGTTGTTGTTTTATAAGGAAACTCTTAATCCATTGGTCGAAGGTTCGAATCCTTCATGGCCCACCACAAAGAGCATAGAGCCCGGAAATCAAATCCGGGTTTTTTTATTTCTACGGAGACAATTCGAACCTTCGACTTCAAATAAGCTAGGTTCGACAGCCGAGCATAGTGAGGTTGAACCTGAGAGCAAAGCTACCAAGGCACGAATAATCCTTCATGCCCAATACTAAATTGTGGTCTGTATCCTATTATGAAGCGCTTCAGCTTTAGATATTATTCGGTCGGGTAATTTGATATACATTGCTTAAATCGTAGACTCTATAGCGTGCTGGAGCTCTGCGGTTTTCTCCACCATAACTAAGCATCAGCGCCTTTTTCTGCTGCTTATTTTCCCAATCAATAAAAATGGCGCTGTGTTCAATGTTGCCGTATGAGTGATTGATATAGTAGAGAAAGTCTCCCGGTTTTATTTGCCCAATATCAGCGTATGGGCCACTTCGTTTACTTCCCTTAAAAACAGTTTTTCGCTGTGGTAACTGGCGGGGGAATCCTGCTCTGGTATAGACGGTATCAGCATAGTCCCAGCAGCTTCCGCGAACTATCTCTTTATCAACCAGGGTCATCTTGCGGCCTACTTTTAATACCTTCTTTGCCGGGTCACTTGCTTTTGCTTCGGCTTGCAACAGCATTTTATTCAGATGGGCGCTGTTGATCTTTTTATACTTGGCGCTTTTTGATGTAGAGGCTGTAGCGCCCCCAAAAGATAAGGTATTGCCTAAAGTTTGCATGCAGCCAGACAAGGCGAGCGCTGATAAAACAATTATGCTTCTGGTAACTATTGACTTCATATTTAAATCTATTTTCTGAACTATTGTTTCTAATACTATGAAATAATTTACATTAATTCTAGTTTTCTATTGGTTGTTCCCATGTTGCAGCATGGGTGAGAACAGGAGATAGACCACAATTGGCTCAAAAAGTTTGGGGAGTTTGTTGTTGTCCCATGTATTTGAGGTGAGAGAAGGGATAGCGATAAAGCAGTAATTCAGTACGGTCCCTTTAAGGGCTGTTGCGTAACTGATAAACCCAGGTGGCATTACTGAGTGTTATTGTGGGTATGGTTGGCTCTGTTCGCATTGTATGGGGACGGTGTAGAAATACCCTTTAACTAGGTTAAGGCAGGGTAGCAATCTAACCAAAAGGTGTTGCCTGCACTTATGTAATTATTCTGGTATATGTAGACTATGCTTTAGTTAGCGGTGAACTTGCCGCATATATAACTGATATCTTTAGTGTTCAGGGTAGAACAGTATGCCAACTACAGTTTCACTCTCCAAACTGCGTATATTGCTTGTTGATGACGAGCCGTTTATTCGCCGCGTTACTATCAATGTACTGAAGTCCCTAGGGGTGGTCAGTGTGCTAGAGGCAGACAATGGCGTAGATGCTATATCGCTTTTGGGCCGTAACGATGTTGATCTGCTTATTAGTGACATTCAGATGCCAGAGATGAACGGTCTTGAGCTGATACAGAAGATTCGTATAGGTGAGACTCGGGCTGATCATGCGTTGCGTACCATTGTGGTTACCTCATTCTCCTATACTGAGGTACTTAGTTCCTGTCTGTTACTCGATGTAAACGGGTTCTTGGTCAAGCCGATCAACCCTGCCGTTGTTGAAGAGAAGATCAGATTTTCCTTGAAAGAGACGTTTAACCTGCGTCCGGCTGAGACCTATCTCCAAGTAAAGACAGATCTGGCGGTAATTGAAGCCACGAGTATAAAGGAGCGGCGCAAGCCTAATGCCGCCATAGCTAGGAGCGGGCCGGAGGTTGAGGAGGGATCGGTAGGGAGTTCGGTGCTGCTTAAACAGCTCCAGCCAGGTATGGTGTTGCTGGATGACTTGTATGCAACTAGCGGGATAAGGTTGTTGCCAAAAGGCCAGGTGCTCACTGCGGTCATGATTAATAGGATCATAGATCTAGATAAGGTATTACCTAGTGGCAGACTAAGGGTTAAACAGGTTTAACCGCCGAATAGTCCATCCAGTAGTTTTGGCCAAGAGGCTATCCAGCCTGGTATTTCGTCGCCCGGCATGGGTCTGGCGGAAAAGTAGCCTTGCACTATGTCGCAACCTAGCTGTTCAACCCGTATCCAATCCTCCAGGGTCTCTACTCCTTCGGCCACAATGGACATATCCAATTTTTTCGCCATCTCCACCGTGGATTCCAGGATCAAATCGGTGCGCTCATCATTCACGCCGGAGTGAACGTAACTGCGATCTAGCTTGAGTTCGTCAAAGGGCAGGTTGCGTAGCTGACTGATATTGGAGTGTCCGGTACCGAAGTCATCTATTGAGAGTTTGACCTTTTTCATGCGTAGGCGCAGTAGGGCCTCTAGTGGGCGCACCAGATCTTCCATCAACTGGGTTTCCGTTACCTCTAGTTTTATTTGATCGATACTGCCGCAAGCCTTCATCACATGCTGTTCCAGCTTGTCGGGAAACTCTTCATCGTACAGGCTGTTCATAGATATGTTGAAGGCCATCTCCAGATCAATATTTTGCTGTCGCCACCCCTGATCTATTTTTATTGCCTGCTCGACTAGAGAAAAGGTTAGCTGGTCTATCAGCCCATGTTTTTCGGCGACGGGAATAAAGGTGTCGGGAAATATGGGGCCAATGGAGCTTTCAGGCCAGCGGGCCAAGACCTCAACGCCCACAGGTATGCGGTTGGCAATATCTATCTTGGGCTGGAACCATGGTTTCAGTTCTCCGGCCTCTATTGCCGACTCTAGCATCTTAGGGGTTATTGCCATGCCTTCGGCTGCTGTCTTTTTCGTGTTTCTTTCCTGGAGTGAGAGCTGAGATAGTATGTTCGAAAGCGTTTCCGCCTGGATCGGCTTTGCGATTGATCCTACTACAGAGAGTCCGCGCGCATGCGCCAGAGATTCCGCCATCTGCAGTGTCTGGGCGTCCTCCCCGCTGATGAGAAGTATATCGCCGCTATATGCCATCTCGTCAAAACGCTTAAGTAGCTCTAGCCCGTCGACACCCGGCATGTTGAGGTCACATATCACCAGATCTATTGTTGGCTGAGTGGTTGATATGAGCTTGAGGGCATCAGCAACATTGTCAGCAGTCTCAACATGGGTGTAGCCAAGCCTGCTAAGCGTCGCGGCAGTGGTGCGCAAGATAAAAGGCTCATCGTCAACAACAAGTACGGAATCTGAAAAGCTGATCTGTTTCGTCATATACAAACATCCTTTTCATCATGGCTACTTAGAGTAATCCTCTATCCACTCTTGCACACGAATGAACTGGTTTGGTAACAGTGCCATTTGTCTCCTGACCCCTTCTGTGTCACCGTCTTTTCCCGCTGTCTCTAGAGCCTGGCAGCAATCTGCCAGGGCGTTGGCACCGACTGTGCGGGCGGCAGATTTTAACTTATGCGCTAGGGCGCTTATATCCGCTAAATCCTTTTTCTGGAATGCTTCCTCTATCTGTTTGACAGTAGGTGCGTTGGTATCCAGAAAATCATTATAGTAGTCGGCCAGTATTGCTGGATCTTGAGTTCCCAGAATGTTACCCAGGGCGTTTGGGTCTATATCTTCTTGGGTTTCGCTGTTTGCTTGTGCTGACCCACTATCCGTTTCTGTTTCATCTTCTGCCGTACCCGCATGCGTCCATCTCTCCAGGGTCTCGCGCAGTTTCTGCAGCTTCATGGGTTTGGTCAGGTAGTCGTCCATCCCGGCATTTATGCACCTCTCTCCAGTTCCTTTAAGTGCGTCGGCGGTGATTGCAATGATGGGCATACGGGTTCCTGGTGGCTCTTCTCTACGTACGCTCTGGGTAAATTGGTAGCCGTCCATTACCGGCATATGGCAGTCGGTAAGTATCAATGTGTAGTCGCCATTTCTCCACATCTTCAGGGCCTCTGCGCCATCATCTGCGGTCTCTGCCAGATAGCCGAGCATACCTAACTGCTGATTTATGACCTTTCTGTTGGTTGGGTTGTCGTCGGCCAACAGGATTAGGCGTCCCTGTGCCCTGGCCTCGTCAACGCTTTGGGGCAGATCTGGCAATTGCTGTATTGGGGTAGGTTCACACTGTTCCGGAGACTCGCGACCGGTCAAGGCGGCTACGGCGTTCAGCAGGGTTTTGCGGCGCATGGCGTTCAGGTCCAGGGTCATGCCGTCCTCTTCATAAGGTCTGGCATAGCGGCGATTGCCACGCTCGATCAGAAGAAAACGTCGGTCGATATCGACGCTCTGTCTACGCAAGGTGTCGCGCAAGCTGATAGATGACTCTATGTCACCACGGGTGTCGATCAGCACCACATGTTCATCATCAGTAGTGCATTCTGCCTTGCACATCGCTACTGCACCATCGGCATCTTTCAATACAACTTCGGCGCCGGCGTGGCAGAGATAGTTGCTCAATATCTTTGCGGCCTCGTCACTGGTAAGCAGCACTACCTTGATGCCTTCGAGATTGGATGTCTCAATCGGAGGTAGCTCGGCGGTCTCCTCCAGAGTGATATGGACAGTGAAGGTAGATCCTGCTCCCTCTGTGCTGGTTATATCAATTGTGCCACCCATAATCTCTACCAGACGCTGGGTTATGACCAGTCCAAGTCCGGTGCCACCAAAGCGCCGGGTGGTCTCTCCTTCACCCTGTACAAATGGTTTGAACAGGCGTTCCTGCACCTCTGGACTCATGCCGATGCCGTTGTCTCTTATCTGGAAATAGATATCGGCTTTGCCTCCAATCCGGCGGTGGGGCAAGACCTTGATTACAACCTGCCCATTCCGGTCGGGCAGGTCGCTACTGAACTTGATGGCGTTGCCAGCCAGATTGTAGAGGATCTGTCTCAGTCGAACCGGGTCGCCAATGATATGCGGTAGTGTTGGATCGACATAGATCAGAAGCTCGACCCCGCGACTCTTGGCGAGGTGTTGCAGATTTTCCCCCAGCTTCTCCACCAGAGGTTCCAGCATAAGAGGAACCTGTTCAAGTTCCAGCTTTTCAGCTTCGATCTTGGAGAAATCCAGTATGTCGTCGATGATTCCCTGCAGCAGCATGGCGGAGTCTTGGGCGGTCTCTACCAGATCCAGTTGCTGCGGGAGTAGGCTGGTATGACCCAGCATATCAATGGTGCCGACCACGCCATTGAGAGGGGTGCGGATCTCGTGACTCATGGTGGCCAGGAAGGTGGACTTGGCGCGGTTTGCCGCCACAGCTTCCTCCTGTGCCTCTAGTATATTCTTTTCCGCTTCCTTGCGTTCACTAATATCGCGGATGATACCGGAAAAATGTATCCCACCGGAGAGCAGTAGCTGGTTTACGCTCAAGTCTATGGGGAAAATAGTGCCGTCCTTACGCTTACCCTCTACCTCTCGTCCTGCACCGATAATAGTGCTCTCGCCTGTACGTAGGTACCGTTGGAGATAGCCGTCATGATCGCTATGGTATGGCTCAGGCATCAACATGCTGATGTTGTTACCGATCATCTCTTGGGTGCTATAGCCGAATATCACTTCCATAGCGGGATTTATTGTCTGGATAATGCCATGGTCATCGATTGTTACGATACCATCGTCGGCGGTTTCCACGATGCCCTGCAACCGAATCTGCAGTTGTGCCAGTTGCCGTTTCCCTGATGTAAAGACCCCTGCCAGCGCCAGGAGTATTATGGCGGCGATCACGCCACCGCCGTAGATCAGTTCCCTTACAAAATAGAAAAGCCCATAGGCCTCGGAAACATCCTGTTCGGTAACTATGCCAATGTCCAGATGCTCGTCCCAGTCCCACGCGCCTACCACCAGGACACCGCGATAATCACGGTATCCCACAACATCAATGCCACTGTTGCCCTTGATCGCATCGGCCGCCATCCTGGTTAGGGGCAGGTCACTGCTTGTTATATGGGGCCGTTCTTGCTCGGTTAGATCGACCCCCGGATCTGTAATACGCAGATTCGTGGCGCTGGACTGCCCAGGGGCCAGCAGGCCGATTCGAACCAGCTGGTCATCGAAGCGGCTGCGGCTAAGCATCAGCCCTGTATAGTCGAAGAGGTAGCTTTCGCCAGATTCGCCCAGCCTGCCTTTGTTAGTAATAGTAAAGAGTGACCTATAGGGGTCTATACGTAAGGTAAGAATAGCGATTGTTTTGCCGTTGTCGTCCCTGATCGGGGTGGCAACAAAGAGGGTTTCGTCGCCCGGCTGGGGTTGTTTTCCAACCTCTGTGGTTAGGGGGACATCGGAGCGTTGCACTGGCGTTAATCGAGTTTTACCACCCCAGATATCAGCCATAATAACAGGATATTTGTTCAGCAGATTTGGGGTGCCGATGTTGGCGTCCCGAGACGATGCCAGGCTGATGTTGTCTGGTGCGATGATGAAATAGCCACTATAATGGTCAAGGACAGGTTGCATCAGTTGCCGCAGTTGCCGCTGCGTATCGGCGGCGAGCAAGGACTCCTGATTGCGTGGTAGTGCTAGTAGTTTTTTGGCCGCACTGCGTATGGACGGGTTTGTGGCTAGGTTTTGTACCGTCAGGGTTTGATCTTGTTCCCAGAGTTCGAGCGCCTCTGCCATGGTCTCCAGCACGGTGTTCAGCGTTCCTTCCACCGTGCGTTGATACTGCTGTTCGACCATGTGCACGGCAATGTAGGCGCTGATTGCAATGAGCATGATTGCCGAGAGTACAGCCGCAACATACCGACGACTTGGTCCTGTGTTTTTATAGTAATTTCGCAAAGACATTAGTTCCCTCTAAAATTACTTGGTTCATGGCGTCGTTAAGCGTTCTATTTGCGCCAGATGCGGGACAAGTATGCTCTTGCAGATAAGTGTAGGACAAATAGCCATCTTCGTATCAGGGCTATATTAGTCCAGCAGAATATGCAGCAAGATATGCCACTTAATTATTGTATGCGTTTTACTTGGGGGCGCATGATTCCCCCAATAAGTAGACTGTCCCCAGATTACACCAGATTACAGAGTTATCTCACAATCCCCCTCATCCCAACCCTCTCCCCAGAGGGGAGAGGGAGTTAACGTGACAGCAGTGATATTAGCTACGAAACAGCAAGCGCATTAAATCCCCAACCCACAAGCATAAAAGCCACTGCCAGCACCGCAACAAAGATTCCCAGCGCCTGCCACTTGATCACCTTACGCAGTATCAACATCTCCGGCAGAGAGAGCGCTGCCACACTCATCATCAAGGCTAGTGTGGTACCTATAGCGACACCCTTGCCCAGCATCGCCTCAGCTACAGGAATAATGCCGGTGGCGTTGGAGTAGAGCGGAACACCAAGCACTACGGCAGTGGGTACATCGAACCAGTTGCCGCTGGCTAGGTGTTCCGATACCCACTCTTCTGGCACGAAGCCGTGAAACAGCGCGCCGACGCCAACGCCGATCAGCACCCACTTCCAGATCCGGCCAACGATCTCCTTAACCTCTGCAAGCGCATAACCGTGACGACCACGCAGGCTACTATCAGGAGATGGGATCTCGGCCTTTCCCATCTGAATATTCCATACATACTCCTCCACCCATCTCTCCGGTTTGAACCACTGCATGATGATGCCGCCAAACCAGGCTACCAGAAGCCCCGCAGCCACGTAGAGAGCAGCCAGCTTCCAGCCGAGTATTCCAACCAGGATTACCGCTGCCACTTCGTTGATCATGGGTGATGCAATAAGAAAGGAGAAGGTGACGCCGAGCGGAATACCCGCCTCGACAAAACCGATAAACAGCGGCACAGAAGAGCAGGAGCAGAATGGAGTAACTGCACCAAGTGTTACGGCCATACCACGGGCCTGCCAATCCGGGCGGTTGCGTACATACTCCCGTACCCGCTCGGGTGAGAGAAATGCCCTGAGCAGACCCATGACATAGATAATCATAACCAACATAAAAAATATCTTGGTTACATCCATGACAAAGAAATGCAGGGCTGCCCCAACCTGGCTTGAAGCATCCAGCCCAGCTAGACGATAGATCAAGACATCGGCCAGTAGCTCAAACATCTTAGCTATTCACTCACCCACTGCCGCACCTGATCAGGCCCGGGCAGTCCACCAGCATGCACTACCTTGCCATCCACCACCACTCCTGGGGTAGACATCACTCCATAACCCATGATCTCCGCCATGTCCGTAATCTTTTCCAATTCAATCTCAACGCCGGCCTGTTGTGCAGCGATGGAGATAAGATTGGCCGTGGTCTCACAGTTTTTGCAACCAGAACCGAGCACCTTAATGTTTTTCATATGAATCCTCACAATCTGTTTCTGAATCTTTATCTAGCCCACACTTCTCAATCATAGACTTCACCTGGATTAGCCGGCATTTTCTCCAGTGTTTCCATATCTACGGAAAAAGGCTCTACTTCCCTTGTTCCTTCCTGGGTTACGCGGATCACCTCCAGCACCCAGCGCGGAACATCAGGATTGATTTGATAGTGGATCCACAGACCATCCTTGCGATCAACAACCAGTCCTGCCCGTCTCAGCGCAGCCAGATGGTGTGACACCTTTGGTTGCGGCAGTGCCAGGGCATTGGTTAACTCACATACGCAGAGTTCCTGGTTGGCGACTAACAGGGAGAGGCAGCGCAGACGGGTGACGTCAGAAAGCGCCTTGAACAGCAGGGTTGGATCCATATCTACACGCCTATATATCTACCGAAGTAGATATAATACTATATCTATTACAGTAGATATAGTACTGGGAAATCTTAAAAGGTTGGTTCAGATGAAACTTTCTATCGAGAATTAAGTTCATCTGAACCTTCCCCAGTCTAATGGAGACTTTTAAGCAGCGACGATAGTCGACAATGGGAGTCTCCAAATGACTAGAAAACATAAGCCATGCATGACCTCCATACTTAGATTTTTATTTGTAATGTGTAGCTGACTGATGCCAGTTTTATTGCATTCCTTATCGATCCCATGGACATTCTCGGTCTCTTTCAGTATCGAGAAAATCAGCGTCTAGGTAAAATGTGATGTTTATCATTAGTTCCTTCAGGATTTGTAATGGTAGAAAGTTATACTGCTGGAATGTCTTATATTGGGTGGTACGCACAACTTATTGCTAGTCAGCAGGGAGAGGCGTAGCTGAGTAATCCTTCATAGATTACAAGTCAAATAGGCAGGTTAGGAGATTTGTATTGACTTTTCAGCAAGTCTAATTCGAGACTAGTTATTTAAAACAGTCGAGTTAAGTGCTGATTCGGTGAGATAATAATGTTGTCTGGTAGTTATTTTAGTATTTTCAATAAAGTCTTGTTGTTATAATCGCGCGATAAATTAATATTTTGTGGTATCACTAAGATTATTTTTTTTGAAAAATTAGGCGGCAGCTTGATGAGAGAAGTTAGTTAAGATTTGTGGGTATCGGTTGTATTATTTTACGAGGAAAACTGTGGCAGTAAGGTTTATCGATTATTGCGATTGCTACTAGATGGTTCTCATCTATTAAGAGTCTTAATTATTCTAATGAATTCAAAAAATAATCATGGTGTAATCAGCCTAATATTAGCTGTCTTAGCGAAATTTTATGAGTCAGTTTCCCACCTATTTAGATTAGATAATAAATCATTCGCTTTGGCAGTGTTTTCTAAATTATCTATGAGGGTGTTGAATTTTGTTGCCATGGTCCTACCTGTCAAAATACTACTATTTCTTGCACCTGGTCAGAATATCCCAACGATATTGAGTCCATGGTTTGATAGTAAAGAACAGCTCGTATTTGTTCTGTGTTTCTTGACAGTTGTTACTTTTATTTTTGCTAATGTGTTTGAAAAAATAGTTGAATTAGCTGTAAAGAAAAAAGTGTACAAGATAGTTGCTAACGGTGATGGCCTAAAACAAAAACAAACTAACAAGATTAGGCAGATAGTTAATAAATGCATAGCCGCGGTTGCTGCGGGAGTCTTTTTTGTGATCCTTATTATTATTGTTTCGTTGATATATCCTGAGCTTATAGTTGTTTTCTGGATTGGGTTTGCTCTGTTGTGTGTTGTTTGTCACTTCATAATGAAAAGGCCAGATTTGAAATATCTTATGAATAAGCCATATAAATTGTTTAATATGGGATTTAATATATGTTTTTTTGGAGTCTTCTTTTATATGGTTTTTGATTCCCTGGTGCTAGGAGTAGAGCACAGTTTCATAATTATGATTATTAGTTTGATTCTTATGAGGCAAGGCAGTACAGCGTTGAGCCAGTTTTCCTTATCATTGGTTGATATTTACAAACAAAGAGAGATAAATTTAGGGTGATGAGCAGACCATGTGTGCCTCATCAAGTGAGCGGAACCAATGCTGATTGAGATATTCGTTTCTGAACTTGCCGTTTAGGCTCTCCACAAAGGCATTATGAGTCGGCTTACCTGGCTGAATAAATCCAAGCTTGCAATTCCGTTCCTTTGACCAGAAGAACATAGCTTTGCTGGTAAACTCTTGGCCGTTATCGCATACAATTAACGACGGTAGCCCACGCCGGTCGGCTATTTGATCAAGAAACCTGGCCACTCTATGCCCAGAGATCAATACTGACACCAGTTGCCCAAGTACTTCCTGTGAATAGTCATCAACCACATTTAGTACTCGAAAGCGACGTCCATTGCTTAACTGATCAGATACAAAATCCATTGACCAACTCTGATTAGGCGTGTAGGACACCTCCATAGGCAATCTGGGCCGCTGTAACTTCTTGCGCTTTTTAGTGCGTACTTGAAGCCCTTCCTCGGTATAGATCCGGTAGGTGCGTTTCTTATTAATTACAAGACCCCCAGCCTCTAGTAAGCCGTGCAATAGTAGATATCCATATCTGGAGTGTTGTGCTGCTAAAGTCTTTAGACGTTCTCGAAGCGCCTGATCACCTTTTAGGTTTTGTTTTGTAACGATAAGCTGTTCGACTGAGCCCAACCAAGTGACATGCTGTTCGTTCACTCAGATGAAAATGCTTTATCAACCGAGTTACGACATGTTTTTTCTTAGTGGGCTTTACTACTTTTTTGACAGCACATCCTTCATCGCTTCAACCTCTAGCAGTTTCTCTGCCAGAAGTTTCTTGAGCTTAGTGTTCTCCGATTCAAGCTATCGCAATCGCTTCGCTTCATTAATTTCCAGTCCAGCCTACTTGCTGCGCCAGTTGTAGAAAGTACCAGACGATATACCTAAATCACGGCAGATGTTGTCTACCATAGCTCCAGCTTCATGCTGCTTGATCGCTTTTATGATCTGTTCTTCGTTGTAACGCTTCTTCATTGTGAGACTTCCATTTTGATAGATTATCTGGAAATCTCATCTTGTTCATGGTTTTAATTTCAGGGGAAAGGTCACAGTTCGATTCAAACCTTTGACTTCAAATAGGCAGGTTCGACAGCCGATCCGGCATTAATCATGTTTCCTAACCCAACCCCATCTTCTCTCCAGGTGGGGTGGGCAGTTTTCTATCATGTTATTGCCGCCTACGGATCAGCCACCCATCAGCGAAGCTTTTTGTCTGCTCTGAGTAGAACGTGGGCGCCAGGCGTTTGGTTTGGCGCTAGAGCCGCTATTGTTGTGTGATGCTTTCTTATGAGCTGGCTTAGCTGAAGATCTTTTCTGATTACTCTTGTTCGAATCAGAGTTGCGTTTTTCATTAGAAGATCTATTGCCAGACTGGTTGCGGTTTTGTCCTTTGGATTGTCTGCGCGGCTGGGAACTCTTATTTCCATTTCTGTCGTTTACAATTGGTTCCGCTTTTATGCTTGGGTCTGGCTGATACCCCTCCAGGGTAACCTTGGGGAGCTCACGCTTGAGTAGCCGCTCTATATCGCGTAATAGCTTGTGTTCGTCTACGCACACTAGAGATACGGCTTCACCTTCGTTGCCAGCACGACCGGTGCGACCGATACGGTGAACATAGTCCTCCGGCACGTTGGGAAGCTCGAAGTTTACTACGTGCGGCAGTTGATCGATGTCTAGGCCGCGGGCAGCAATGTCGGTGGCAACTAGGACTCTAACATCGCCATTCTTAAATTCGGCTAGAGCTTTGGTGCGGGCACCCTGGCTCTTGTTGCCGTGGATGGCAGAGGCAGTGAGGCCATCCTGTTCCAGTTGTTTGGCTAGGCGGTTAGCACCATGTTTGGTGCGGGTAAATACCAGAATCTGTCGCCAGTTGTTTGCGCCGATCAGGTGACTCAGCATCTCTCGCTTACGGTTTTTATCTACCGGATGGATTACCTGCTTAATACTCTCAGCGGTGGTGTTGCGGCGGGCTACCTCAATCAGTTCCGGACTGTTTAGCAGGCGGTCGGCCAACTGTTTAATCTCTTGAGAGAAGGTGGCTGAGAATAGTAGGGTCTGACGGGAAACATTTTTCGGCAGCAGTGCTAGCACCTTGCGGATATCATGAATAAAGCCCATGTCCAACATGCGGTCTGCTTCGTCGAGCACCAGGATCTCAACCTGTGACAGGTCTACCGTTTTCTGACCAGCGTGATCCAGCAGTCTGCCAGGTGTTGCTACCAAAATATCTACGCCCTGTCTGAGTTTCTGAATCTGTGGATTTATTTTTACTCCGCCGAAGATCACACTTGATCTCAGGGGAAGGTGGCGGCCGTAGTTCTCAACACTTGCACCTACCTGAGCGGCCAGTTCACGGGTCGGGGTGAGGACTAGGGCCCGCACTGGGCGTCGTCCCTTGGTTGCTGGGTTCTGCATAAGGCGTTGCAGAAGCGGCAGGGTAAAACCTGCGGTTTTGCCGGTGCCGGTCTGGGCGCCGCCTAAAACATCTCTACCTTGTAGAATTACTGGTATGGCTTTGCTCTGAATAGGGGTT
Organism: Sedimenticolaceae bacterium; assembly: GCA_050291725.1. Taxonomy (GTDB): domain Bacteria; phylum Pseudomonadota; class Gammaproteobacteria; order Chromatiales; family Chromatiaceae; genus JAAGZL01. The sequence continues at coordinate 6,710 of JBNKKH010000025.1, read as the reverse complement.
GGTTTGGTGTAGCCCTGTTCGCTGATTGCGCGCAGGAGTTCAGCCGAAAGGCCGAGGGAATCAAATGACATTAGTATTATTACTCCAGTCTTGCCCTCCCTATGACAGCAACTGCTGACTGGGTCCGGTCTGGGCTGGATAAGTGAATTTTGCTAAGCGGGAGGTCCTGAAATGGGGAACAAACTGCTCAAAAATCTTTTTCGGCGACATATTTGACGCTAAGGATGCTAACCGGACAGCATCCGAAAAAAGGCATTATACTGAAAACCCGGCTTAACGTCTGTTTTATTTTTGCTGTGGGAATTAATGTAGTTGGTAAGCGCTATATAAATATGAACTGAGTCGAGTATCTCGAACGGACGGCAACCATGTACCATGGCGAAAGATTCAATAGCATCACTCATCTGGTTGGCGCAGTGGCTGCAGCTGCAGGCATGGTGGCGCTGGTGGTGATTGCGGCAGGGCAGGACGATCTCTGGAGGGTGGTCAGCTTCAGTGTCTACGGCTTTACGCTTCTGCTGTTGTACACCGTATCCACTCTCTACCATAGCCTACGCGGCAGGGCGAAAGATATCTTCCGCATGCTGGACCACAACTCAATCTATTTGCTCATTGCCGGAACCTACACCCCATTTACTCTGGTAACCCTGCGCGGTGTTTGGGGTTGGTCTCTGTTTGGCGTGATCTGGGGTCTGGCTGCTTTTGGGGTTGCGTTGGATTCTCTATCGAAAAAAGGTTTAAGAATAATCCCACTGATCATATATCTGGTTATGGGATGGTCCTGTGTAATAGCTATCAAGCCTTTGTTAGAAGTATTGCCCATGCATGGTTTCTACTGGCTGCTGGCTGGCGGTCTTTTCTACACAGTGGGCATATTTTTTTATGCTCTGGATGAGAAATTCAAGCACTTCCATGGAATTTGGCACCTGTTTGTGCTGGCGGGCAGTATCAGTCACTACGTAACCATTTTTTATTACGTCTAGAAAAGTAGCGTAATCAATGGGGGCGGAGTGCAGCTCCAGCAGTTTAACGGAGACATTTTAATAATGACCGTGGGTTGCAATAACCAACGGGCATTGCGCTGAAGGATTTGTCTCTGTTTTGGGACAGGGACCAATAGTCACTATCTGCACGTAATAGACATCATATTGACATTTCATTGCCCGACTTTTGCCACTATTTAGTGCCATCATGAAAACTCTGGTAAAGGAGTAGGTTCATGATCATTGGGCGTATCCCAGCAGGGTATATAAGGCTTAAGCAATTCAACAGAACTCGTGCCTTGTTAGCGCGCGTTAACAAGCGCCTATTAATTTTGCATAAGGTGTACCCAGTATGAGGATTTTTAAAAACTGTTTTCCACTGCATAAGTTGTATGGGTTACTTCTTCTCAATACATCACTGATTGTTTTAACGCCGGTACTGTTAGGTATATTTGGTTTTAGCAGTAGGAGAGGAATACCTATTGAATTATTTATTACCTTCGGGCTCTCTTTGTGCGGCGTAATACTCTCGGTTTTGTTTATTCTAAGAAAGAAGATAGCCATTAACTTATTGTCTGTTTTACTGATTACGGCAATTATTATTCTGATTGTTTTTATGTTTGAAGTTTTTGCTTCTATGCGCAACCCAGAGTGGCCTGCAATCGCTATGACAGTTAACGCATTTGTCTTCTTCATAGCCGAAGGGATATTAGGCTTGCTAATAATTCACTCCAAAAAACTGTCTGAGGAATTTGTCGATTATGAATAAACCCCATACGCCTAACAAAAACATGCGAATCCTCATGTTAAATGTTCCGCACCCGTCTATTGGCAGCAGCATCTCTGATCATCTGCCTCCGTTAGGACTTCTGTCGATTGCCGGGCCGTTGATCGACGCCGGGTACAGCGTCAACCTGATAGATGGCGAGATTGGCACCAGGTGCGAGAGGGAGTTGTTGGAGCGCGTAGAAGCGGCTGCTCCGGATATTGTGTTGCTGGGTCATTGCGGATCGACTTCTGCGCACCCGGTCATTGCGCGCGTGGCTCGGGCCTTGCGCCAGCGCTTGCCGCAGTTGGTGATCATCTACGGGGGAGTATACCCCACCTATCACTGGCGGGAGATTCTGGCAGCGGAGCGTTCCATCGATATCATTGTGCGAGGCGAGGGGGAACACACCTGCCTCCGAGTAGTCGATGCGCTGGTCACGAACGGGAATCTGGCAGGCATACCCGGCATCGCGTACCGCAACGGAGAGGAGGTGGTTTCGACGGCGCGTGCTCCCATAATCCAGGACCTCGATGCCTGTCGAGTGGCATGGGAGTTGATTGAGCACCGGCAATACACTTACTGGGGTGGGAGGCGAGCCGTAGGTATCCAGTTTTCACGGGGCTGTCCCCATCGCTGCACATTCTGTGGCCAGCGCGGATTCTGGACGCGCTGGCGTCATCGCGATCCTGTGCGGTTGGCCATGGAGCTAGCCCGATTGCATCGCGAGCATGGCGTAGAGGTAGTGAACTTCGCAGATGAAAATCCCATCGCATCGCGTTCGCAATGGAAGGCATTTCTTGAAGCATTGATCTCGCAAAATGTGAATCTAGCACTGGTTGGCTCAGCCCGCGCGGACGATATCGTACGCGATGCAGATATCCTACATCTCTACAAGAAAGCCGGTTTTGAGCGGTTACTTCTGGGCACTGAGAACACCGATGAAGAAACCTTGATCAAACTTGCCAAAGGAAGCTCCACGACGACCGACCGGCAGGCGATCAAGCTTCTGCGCAAACACAATATCCTCTCCCTGGCGACCTTTGCTGTTGGCTTCGGTGATGAGACCGATCGCGACTACTGGCGAGCATTGCGTCAACTCCTAGTATTGGATGCTGACCAAATTAGTATCGTCTACGCTACCCCTCATCGCTGGACTCGCTTCTACAGTGAATCGAGTGACAAGCGTGTGATACAGACAGATCTACGTTGGTGGGATTATAAGCATCAGGTGTTGGCGTCTCGGTTGCCGGCCTGGCGTGTCTTTGTGTGGGTCAAAGTGATTGAGGCATCCCTGCAACTCCGACCAACTGCATTACGCCGCACGCTGTTCCATCCAGACTCGCGATTGCGTGCAGCTATGCGCTGGTACACGGGGTTGGGGCGTGAAGTCTGGCCCCGCGAGATAGGTAACTTCCTGTTCCGGGAACGGAGGACAAACCATGGCCCCACGGTTCGAGAACTGTGGGGAGAGCCACAGGAGCATGAAGGATTAACGATGGCCATACCTTCGAAAAAAGTACAACTCTCCACAGCTGAACTAGTTGCTAGTGGCAAGAGAGAGGGAAGAGCAACTGCGTCCGCGCGATTCCCAGAAGGCCGTGAACGGATTTCAAGCGGCACGTGACGCTGCGTTTTAATGCTGGCAAAAAGCCTCAGATATAATTTTTGCTATTAATAATTTAAAAGCCAGTATGAATGGCGGACTAATGTTTCAAATGGTCGCTCACCGGCACAATTCGGAAGTTGGTATTTCAGAGTATGGGAGCAAGGAAACGACACAAACCGGACATACAGCGAACAAGTTAAGTTACGAACACATCTTCATAATGAGGTGTTCGGTTTATTTCGAATATCAGTAAGGAAATATAAAATACTGTTAGGTTGAGAACTTCCGTATTTCACCATAAGGAAAATCGTATGGATCACTGGCGAATGGCAAGGATAATATGCTAACTTACTGAACATATGGAGAAAAGAAAACAAGCAGCGGGGAGGATGAACAGCTACACGCCATCCATGGCCGTGGAATAAAATGAAAATCGCCTGTGTAAAAATACTGCAACTTGCAATCTATCCAACAGAAATCGCTGATTATGATTGCGATTTGCCACTTATCCATACAAAAATACTGGATAGGTTGCGATTTTCCATCTACTTAGAATGTTATGCATATTAAGACATGAAGGCATTTGGATATTACTTACTAACCATCGTAACCCTAGGCCAGTTCGCCTTTGTTTGGGTTTACCTCATGGTTAAGGAGGCCAATTTAGCTGGGCAGGAATTCGCACGAGATTTAAAAATATTTATCCCTCTCTATACCTTGTATATTGGTTCAGGAATAGCAAGCGTCGTTTATAAAGATCAAACAGGAATCATGCTTAGTCAAGAATATCCAGCGGTTTTATTTATTATGCTTATTGTTGCTTTTTATCTGGTGTGGCTATTGATCAAGTGGTTGTTCCGTGTGGCAGCTTACTTCCGGAGGCAAACAGTATCCGTTCCATCGAATAAGGCCTTGTTCTTATTGTTTTGCTTTTGCGCTATTTCCCTGCTAGTACTTCAGTCAAAATTTAAGGCTCTGGAGGTACAAAATGCATAACAAACGCGTAAACACGGATCGTCGCTACGCTCGGCCCGGTTACGCAAAACGTTAAGCTTCAGAAAATATAAGACTATGAATAATGATCTGGACAAAAAAATTGAAGGTATTCTAGTTGTAGCAATGGCTGATGGTTTCAATCGCTCGTTAAATGCTCTGGAAGACGCTGGAGCAATAGATCGAAAAGAAATGATGAAGGAGTACACAAGGATGGGGAGCAAGTACTATGACATGGTTACTGAGCAGTTTGAGTATACTGCTCACTATGCAAAAGATGCAGTTCGCGCACTGATCGAAGAAGAAACAAAAAAGTCATGAAATCACTAGTACTGCCAAAATCAGAGCTTAACAAGTGGCTTGTGTCGGAATCTCTCGCTGCGCTCGCTCTCCGCACAGCCAGGCGTTCGGTGTAAAAAATGAAAACACACGTTGAGTTTAGATCTGATAAGTTTCCGCCGTATGAAGGTGAAGAAGAAGAGATAAACCCCGATCTTTGGGGTAAGCGTCTTGGCGAATATTTAAAAGAGAAGCTTCAACCGGAAGGAATAATAGTTGAAGATCTAATTCCTGAAGATTGGGGTTGGTGTCTCCCTATTAAAAATGAAGCGTTTTCTATGTGGATAGGGTGTGGGCATTATCAAGAATATCCTAATGGTTACCTGTGTTTTGTTGAACCAAGCAAACCAATCATTAGAAAATTATTTAAAAAAATAGATACAACTGAGCAAGTGGGTCGTGTGGTTAAGTCTTTAGACAAAGTCCTTAACTCAGATGGTGAAATTACCAACTTATGCTGGTGGGATGAGAGTGAAAAATAAATCACCGAACAATCGCATCCAGCCGACGCTAAAAAACGACGCGGCTGATGCGAGACGTTAGCTGTCAAATAATTGGTCTCGGTAAAGGATAAATATGAGATTTAGCTTTGCGCTCTTATTAATACTATTTTCTGGCGTGACGCTAGCTCAAAGCTTGGAGCCAAAGGATGTTGTGGAAGTGCTTTTTGAAAAGAATATTATTGGCAGAGATTCTGGAAAGGAAGTAACGAAAGAGTTTCTATCAAGCTGTATAAAATCACAAAACCTCAATCGCTATAAACTAGAATGTGATGATGTATTATTTGTCCATTTTATTTCATTCTTTGAAACTGATGACAAAATAAGAATTATACTAATCACAGAGGACGGGGCATCTGTTGAAAATCGTTGGGTATTTCGAGTTCAGGGGAATAAGTATGTTGATGTAAAAATTACAACATGGCCCGAAATAACGGATTCAGAAATTAGCAAATTACTAATACAACAAACTAATAATAAAAAATATTCCCCATCCTTTGTAAGCAGTGTTGCACACTCGAGTTACCGTGTGCAGCACGCCGTAAGCAATCTTTTGAAAGTCCTTTCAGGCATTCCTGATGAAACATATGGGACAGAATTAGGGGTAATTAAGTGGAATGGAAATAAGTTTATATTTACACCGAAAGGCAGCTAACAAAGCGCTCGTTCGGACGCAAACTACGCTGCGCTTCGTTTGCGCCGCACAGCTTTAACGTTATGCTGAATAAACAAATGAAATGAAAAAATTACTAACCTCATTGCTTTCACTAATGTTTATGTTTTTAAGCGCCCAGCATGTAATAGCAATGGAGAAGCCCACAGCGAATAATCAAATATTTGAAGTAACCATGCACTTCACAGATGTTATTATGCTCGAAAAAAGTGATTGCCGAGCTACCCGCCCAGTTACAAGGAAAGTTCACGCAACAAATAATCTCGTGGATTCAACTCTACGTCTATTGTTTCAAGGCGTGTCAAAAGATGAAAAAAATCAAAATTTAGGAGATTCTTTTGGTTTTAATTCTTCAGAGCCTCTCATTAAGTACTACATCGGAGTGACTATCAAAGATGGTATAGCAATTGTTAACTTCCAGAAAGGTGCAATGGTTTATTTAGATGGTGCCTTGTGCGAGCAAGAATCAGTAAAAGCCCCTATTGAGAAAACACTACTTGAATTTCCTTCTATCGTAGAGGTTAAATACGCCATTGATGGTAAAATAGTAGAAGAGTTTGATGTATAATATTTAAATAAAACCAGCATAACAAAGGTATCAAACTGAACGTTTGGCCTCCGGCCAAATTCCCTCGCTTCGCTCGGCGTCAGCTTGTACCAGACGTTAGAGTAGCAATGAAAAAAATAATCACAATCACATTTTTCTTACTTATTGTCATTACTAACAATGCATCTTCAGCAATGTTTTCATTCGAAAGATTGATGCAGTCTCATAGCGAACATATTACAAGCATTCAATCATTGGGACATTGGGATTATAAAAATGAAAAAGGTTTTTATAGAGTAA
>JBNKKH010000024.1:0-66677 GCA_050291725.1 Sedimenticolaceae bacterium | reverse complement strand
GCACTTACTTAAGGCTAAAAGCCCTCGTCATCCCGGCGTATGCCGGGATCCAGAATGCTGGACGGTGCAATATTCCTGGATTCCGGCATACGCCGGAATGACGAAAACCTAGAACACCACCTTAAGTAAGTACCATTCGGGTCTGCCCCTTTAATTCCATAACGTATATTAACGTGAATGGCTGCTTGCAGCACAAAGCGGACTATTTCAAAAGTGCTTTATTGGAGGCAAACAGGCTGATATTCTCTATGGAAAGTGGGGCATGACGATATGGTGGAATGCAGTTCTGCGTGAAAATAAATGCGACACTTTGCCTGTAAAAAAGAAAATAAAAGGCCACGATGATTCCATTCGAAACTATGAGATTTCGCCATTCATGGCGACCATATCAAGAGCGTGTACTTGCAGCTGTTAAAGATCATTTAGACGATAAACGGCTCCATGTTGTTGCTGCACCAGGAGCCGGGAAAACAACATTAGGATTAGAGGTCTTTAGGATTCTGGGTAAGTCCACCTTAGTACTCTCACCCACAAGAGTTATTCGAGATCAATGGATAGAAAGACTCGGTGACTTTATTGATACTGAAGATGTTACTAAGCTATCCTGGATAAGCAACTCAATACATAATCCTAAAATATTAACCTCGATAACCTATCAAGCTCTACATGCGAAGTTTTCTGAAGAGTTAAACGCAGATGAAGATGAAGAGGCTCTTCTCGAAGATGATGAAGGCCTTAAAAACGATGAAGTAAACAGTTTTATAAGAGTTCTTGAAGAGAACAACATACAAGTCCTTATTCTCGACGAAGCACATCATCTTAGATCAGAATGGTGGAAAGCATTAGAAAAGGTTTGTGATCACTTTACGGATATTATTCTTGTCTCCTTAACCGCAACCCCTCCTTACGATTCGCAAGGGCACGAGTGGGCGCGATATGAACAACTATGCGGGCCGATTGACGAAGAAATTTCAGTGCCTGAACTCGTTAAGGCAGGAACTCTATGTGCTCATCAGGATTTCATATGGGCATGTGATGCTACTGAAAACGAAAAAGCTCAAATAAAAGAATATGATGATAGGGTTTCTACGCTCTGCAATACGCTGTTCAATAGCGACGAATTTAAGGATATTGTTTTATCCCATCCGTGGCTGCACCAGAATGAAATAGAATCCGACATTATAAAAGAACCACAGATTGCCATCGCGCTACTTATTTTTATTAAGGCTAAATCCTTGCCAAAAAATGAAGCCCTAATGGATCTTTTAGATATAAAATCTGAAGATATACCAGAGTTGGGACGTCACTGGTGGCAAATATTAATAGAAACGATTCTATTTTCAAAAACGACTCAACATAATGAATCGCAACAACAATTCGTTGATCATTTAAAGAGGCAGCTAAAAGCTAGCGATCTATTACACAAAAGAGAGCTGTCTTTAGAGAGATCTCGAAGAATGGAAAGGTCTCTTTCTTTGAGTTCTTCGAAAGTTGCGGCATGCGGAATACTGCACAAGATTGAATATCGGAGCAGAGGTGAAAAACTCAGGCAGGTTATACTGACTGATTATATAAGAGATGAAGCTCTTACCTCAGGGTTAGATACAGGTGAGATCAATTTGGGTGCCTGGCCAGTATTTAAAAACATAACTTTGTCCTCACCTATCTCTGATCAAATTGGGTTGCTTACTGGCAGATTAAGCATTATTCCCACCAGTAAGCTCCAAACGCTGCTTAATTATATCGACAGTGAAAAAGTCAAGACTGAGCCAGTGGGGGATGGGCTACAATACCAAAAGGTAACAGCTCCATTAAATCAGCTGACCTCGGCTTTTACTGAGCTATTGATGAATGGCGACATTAAAGTATTAGTCGGAACTCGATCGTTACTCGGTGAGGGCTGGGATGCGCCCGCAATTAATTCGCTCATTTTAGCCAGTACCGTTGGTTCGTTCATGCTAACCAATCAGATGCGTGGTCGCGCTATAAGGATCAATCCAAAAAATATAGATAAGATAAGTTCCATTTGGCATTTAGTCGCTATTAATGCCAAGTCAGATACAGGCTGGAGTGATTATTATAATTTAACGAAACGCTTTGAAACCTTCGTCGGCCTGTCTGAAAAAGAACTGACTATAGAAAGTGGGTTTGAGCGTATGGATGCCACTTCTATTCAAGCAATAAATATATACAGTGAAACAGCACCTATCACTGGCAATAATCGACAAATGTTGCGCCGCTATCGAAGACTAGGTCAGATTTCCGAACGATGGAATGAAGCGCTAACACTAGATGCAAGCGCCAGAGTTATACCTTCAGTCAAAACAAACAAGGTACCTGACCTGCGTGGATTATTGTTAAAACACTCATTTGCCTATCTGTTAATACAGATTGCAGCGGTATTGAGTTCTGTAATCACCAGCATGATTTATGCGCACCCGAGAAATGGTTCTCAATTGTTGCTGATTTTATTGATAGGTATCGTAGGAGCATTAATTTACAAGTTACCAAAAACGCTATCTATTATAAAAATAGCGTTTCGTTTTCTTCCCGTAGATGGTGCGCTAAAGCAAATCGGTATAGCCTTGGCTGAAGCATTGTATTTGGCCGGTTTTATAAAAACGCCCATTAGGAAAACGAAAGTAAATGTTATAAAACAACCAGATGGTACATTCTATCTTTCACTATTAGGCGTTACCTTTTATGAATCCTCCCTTTTTTCTGACTGTATGGCTGAAATACTCGCCCCAATTGAAAACCCTAGATATATTTTAGTTCGAGAGGGTAAGTTTCTAGGTCTCGTCAGAGACGACTATCACTCTGTGCCAATGAAATTTGCAGTAAAAAAAGGAACCGCTGAAATATTTTTTAAATCCTGGAACAGGTATGTTAGCCCTTCAGAACTGATATATACCCGTACACATGAAGGTCGGAAACGATTATTAAAAGCCAAAATGAAAGCTTTTTCATCAACGTTCAAAGATGAAGTGAAAAGGCAGGACAAATGGCAATAGTATTTCCTATTTTCAGGTAAACGGGGTTGTTGAAGTAAAAAGGGGACGCATTTATTTTCTCAGGTTAGCTTTGGGCTAACAATTAATCCAGACACCCACCCCAAACTCGGACAAAAGGTGTCTGACTCTTTAATTTTTATTCGCCTCCACTTATTTGTTTGTCGACTTGAATTTGCTGGACTCAATAAGCTCGCAAAAGACACGCATTAGTTCTGGATCGTGTTTTACACCTGTTTCTTCATGCAGTATGTCCATTATTTCCTGGTGCGTTCGTCTGCGATGGTATGACCTGGTTACGGCCATCGCGTCGTAGCTATCGGCAATGGTGATGATTCTGGAGCAAATTGGAATATCTTCTCCGATTTAATAATCGCCCAGAGGGCTGGGCTCTGACCCACAGGGATGTGGGGAATGCACAAGGATTGCTGGGAGCAATCCGTGCCTACGTATGAAGGTTGGTTTCACCTCTGTGGTAGTTCCTACATTCGCCTGTTTTGTAGTGTCGCTAAGCCTACATACGCTAAATTACAAAATATAATAACGTGCAAAAACAATAAGATACAGATAAACGAATAATAGGCACGGCCTTTGCAATAACGATGTAAATAGTTTTTACCATCGGGATGGCACACAGGAGGCCGAGTAATGTCATTAGGGTTAATTAACCAATCCCAGCAAGAATCTAAATGTGAGCCAAGCGCCGGCTGTGAGGCATCTGGATGTGGTGGCAGCAGTGATCAGCTCAGCCATCTGCCGGAGCACATCCGGGCCAAGGTGCATAATCATCCCTGTTTTTCGGAAGAGGCCCATCACCACTTTGCCCGTATGCATGTGGCTGTTGCCCCAGCCTGTAACATCCAGTGCCACTACTGCAATCGCAAATATGACTGCTCCAACGAATCCCGTCCCGGTGTTGTCTCTGAAGTTCTGACTCCTGATCAGGCGGTAAAAAAGGTGTTGGCTGTTGCAGCCAATATTCCGCAGATGACCGTATTGGGTGTGGCTGGTCCTGGCGATCCATTGGCCAATCCTGAACGCACCTTTGAGACCTTTCGTCAGCTCACTGAGAAAGCACCGGATATCAAACTCTGTATTTCAACCAACGGCCTCAATCTGCCAGAGCAGGTGGAGGAGCTGTGCAAACACAATATTGATCACGTAACCATCACCATCAACTGTATCGATCCAGATGTTGGGGCCAAGATCTATCCATGGATATTCTGGAACAACCGTCGCATCAAAGGACGCAAGGCATCTGAGATCCTGATTAGCCAGCAGCAGAAAGGTTTGGCCATGCTGGCTGAGCGCGGTGTGTTGGTTAAGGTTAACTCGGTAATGATCCCAGGTGTAAACGATAAACACCTGGAAGAGGTTAGCAAGGTAGTAAAAGAGAAGGGCGCATTTCTACACAACGTAATGCCCCTGATAGCAGAGCCGGAACACGGCACCTTCTACGGTGTTATGGGGCAACGCGGTCCTACCCATGAAGAGCTACAGACCCTGCAAGATAGCTGTGCTGGTGATATGAACATGATGCGGCACTGTCGTCAGTGTCGGGCAGATGCAGTGGGTATGTTGGGAGAAGACCGAGCTGATGAGTTCACCATGGATAAGGTGGAAGAGATGGAGGTTGATTATGGGGCAGCCATGCAGAAGCGTGCTGCCTACCAAGCAGAGGTAGAGGCGAAACGGAATCAGCCAAAGCCAGCTACTGAGGTGACTGTATCTATCGACTCTATAGCAATGCCCAGCAAACAGACTAGACCGGTGTTGATGGCGGTTGCCACCGAGGGTGGCGGCATAATCAATCAGCACTTCGGCAAGGCCAAAGAGTTTTTGGTGTATGAGGCCAGCCCCACCGATGTACGTTTTGTGGGCATCCGCCGTGCAGACAACTACTGCACCGGACCGAGCGAATGTGGCAGCGGCGAGAGCCGGTTGCCGGAGATTATTAAATCTTTAGAGGGGTGTGAGGTTCTACTCTGTGCCCAGGTAGGTTATGCCCCATGGGAAAAACTGGAGGCCGCTGGCATTCAGCCCAATGGCGAACACGCTATGGAGCCGATAGAAGATGCGGTTGCCACAGTGTACCGAGAGATGCAGGCCAGCGGAAAGTTGGCCGAGGATGCGCTCTCACTGTCCATACGAAATAGCGCTTGAGGAGAGATCATGGCATTTAAGATTGTAGAGAGTTGTGTCAACTGCTGGGCCTGTGAACCACTCTGTCCCAGTGATGCTATTGTGGCAGCCTCTCCCCATTTTGTGATTGAGGCCAAAAAGTGTACCGAGTGTGATGGTGACTATGCTGAACCTCAGTGCGCCAGTATCTGCCCGATTGAAGGTGCGATTCTAAATAGCCTGGGAGAAGCGATTAATCCACCAGGCTCACTCACCGGTATTCCAGCTATGCGACTAGAGGCGGCAATGGCGGAGATACAGGCACGTTGATCTGTTGCCGCGATATTGTAATTTATTAAGTGCGAGGTGCTGTGATGTGTTCTGATAAGACCAGCATGGATGCGCGCAAGGATATCTATTTCTGGCTGCTGGATCATAGCCGGATAGATCAAAGCTACGGATATGAAAATACTGAACTGCTAGCTCGTATCTATGCCAGTTGGTTGGTACATCAGGGGGCCTTGCCGGATTGGTTGGGTCTGGATCCTGAGATGTTCATGAGCATGATGCAGCATCACTTTCCCGATTATGATCTTGAGTCAGTACCCAATCCTGGGCGGAGCCTAGATCTAACCAGAGCCCCGGAATCGGATGACCTGTTCCAGCTACTTATGCAGAGTCGTACCCAGGGTAACCAATATGAGATGTGGGTGGCACAGATTATAGTGGCCGCCTGTATGGGGAGTGACCACCTATGGCAGGATCTTGGTCTCTGGACGCGGGATGATCTATCTCGATTGATGAGCTTTAATTTTCAGCACTTAGCTGCATCCAATAACAGAGATATGAAGTGGAAGAAGTTTCTCTATAAACAGCTCTGTGCGGCTGAAGGCGTTTATGTCTGTCGTGCGCCTAGCTGCGAAGTATGCACCGATTATCAGGATTGCTTTGGGTCTGAGGAGTGATCCATTGAAGTTACCTTTTATCGGACATGCGGGCCTGCTTTCAGCAGACATCCTGCAGAAAGATCTGCAAAGACGTGCGGTGGGAGCTTATCTAGGCGTGGCTGTGGGTGATGCCCTCGGCGCTACTACGGAGTTTATGACCCCCAGAGAGGTCGAGTATAAATATGGGGTACACGACAAGATCATCGGAGGAGGCTGGCTACATCTAAGGCCGGGCCATGTTACCGACGACACCGAGATGAGCCTCGCTCTGGGAAAATCAATTCTGGAAAACGGTGGCGTAGTAGCTACGGCTGCTGCTGAGGCATTTAGCGACTGGATGCGCACCAAGCCAGTGGATATTGGCAATACAGTGCGGCGCGGTATTGTGCATTATCGCAACACTGGTGAGCCATTTACTCCAGAAAACGAATTCGACGCGGGCAATGGAGCCTGTATGCGTTCGGTACCAATCGCTCTAGCCTATTGGAATGCACCAAGCGAAGAGTTGATAAATGTATCCCGTACTCAATCCCACGTAACCCACAACAACCTCCAGGCCGATGCCGGTACTGAAGCGATCTTAAAGATGACGGTGGCTGCACTCAATGGAACAGCCAAGGCAGATCTAAAACAGATTGCCGAATCCCTGGTTGCGGAACATAAACCTTACCGCTTTGATCGCAAAAAGGCACAAAACCCCAGCGCCTGGATTGTGCACACCCTGAAGGTGGTGTTCCAATCCTTCTTCAATAATGACAGTTTTGATGCGATCCTGATTGATGCAGTTAATCGGGGTGGGGACGCAGATACCACCGGCGCCATCGTCGGCATGCTGGCTGGAGCATACTACGGCGTTGATGCCATCCCGAAGAGTTGGCTCAAAGCGTTGAATCCTGAGGTAAGACAAGCTTGTAAAAAACAGGCCTTAGACCTGTTAGAACTGGCGGAACAGAGAGTTGCAGAATGAACGCGAAGGTAAAGATACGTGCTGCCACCCAGGCAGATATTGAACAGATGTCCCAACTTCTATCCCAGCTCTTCTCCATAGAAGCAGACTTTATCCCTGATGCTGAGAAGCAGCGCAGAGGTTTGCAGCTGTTGCTGGATACCCTAGGGGCATATGTGGTGGTAGCAGAAGAGCAGGGCGCAGTTATCGGAATGGCCACGCTGCAGATTTTGGTCTCCACTGCTGAAGGTGGCCATGTAGGTCTGGTGGAAGATGTGGTGGTAGACCAGAAAGAGCGCGGCAAAGGTGTAGGGGCTGCTTTGCTGGATCACATACAAGTGTGGGCAGAGGATAATGGACTAACCAGACTACAACTAGCAGCGGATAGAGATAATAGTGCGGCCTTAGGGTTTTATGCCAGTAAGGGATGGCAGCAGACCGCTTTGGGTTTGTTGCGGTTAGGTGGTTGAGTCTGAACTGGATTGCCTGGCGAGACTACCCCGGCTTATGCCTCACTCAGCCATTTCATAGTACTCAACCAGTGGTGGAACGCATGGCTCACAGCCATCATTACAGCAGTTTGAAATATAGTGTTTACGCATTGTTCCCTCTGCAACCAACTGTTCCAGGATAGAGGCTATCTGCTCCTTATCCAGGTCGAACCCACGGGCGAAATCATCCAGCGACGCCTGTTGCCGCCATTTGAGGAAATTTTGGATGTCTGAAAGATTCATGCGCTACACGTTTCCTACCACTACCAATTCAACCTGAACAGTATATCTCTCTGCGAGGATTTGTCAGCATCAGTCGAACTAGATAGATGTTCTAAATTAGAGTGGGTTAATTGGGGATGAGCACTTTTCAATTAGGAGGTAAAGTAACTCAATGGTGAGGCTATTTTGCGATTTCATAAGGGAAAATCGGTCAAAGATGGGGTTGTTTTGCCCATGCATGAGAGAAATAGCCCAACTGGTTGGAAAAATTGCTTCGACACCCCGCAACTTGATTGCGTGATCCAGTAACTCCCTTCTCCCTAGCGGGAGAAGGGCAGGGGATGAGGGGAGAAGGTTTTATGCGATACCGCTATACAATTCATTGCGTAGTAATAGATATCAGTTCCATAAGATTAGATTCAATCACATCAATAATTGGGGTCTGTTCCCTAATATTGAATAATAGACCGCGTGGCCTGTTGAATGGACCTGTCGGGAAAAATAATAGAACTCACGCAACTTTTATGTAACCTCTTCCAATTAATTCGGAACTGGATGAACCTTGGAATAGACCTCACGAACTTTTTAGGGGCATGCTTGACTGAAATTTACTCAACCGCGCTGCTTTTATCCCTCATGAATGAGGGAAATCATCCAACTGGTTGGAATAATAGTCCAGTTAGTTGGTTTTTTATTGCCGTGAAGTCCAATAAAACTGGACTAAGTTCCACTATTTCTGAAGTCATGTTCCGAAAAAGCCTAGTGATGATCAGTCAGACCCTCACCGGTTCGACTATTTTCCTCGGCAATTAGCCAAATAATCCAACTCATGAGGCTTTTTTCTCCTCTGTTTCTATTATTTCAGTCATTAACGACTCTCAGAGCTAGGCTCATGCACCTATTGGGTGCGGTGTTGCGTAAAATTTGGTCAATGGTGAGGTTGATTTGCTCGTTCATGAGGGAAATTCACTCAACAATGAGGTTATTTTGCCCATGCATGAGAGAAATAGCTCAACTGGTAGGAAAAATTGCTTCGCCACCCCGTAACTTGATCGCGTGATCCAGTAACTCCCTTCTCCCCAGCGGGGAGAAGGGCAGGGGATGAGGGGAGAAGGTTTAATGCGATACCGCTACTCAATTCATTGAGTAGTGATAGATATCTGTTCCATAAGATTGGATTCAATCACTTCAATGATTGGGGGCTGTCCCCTAATGTTGTGGGTTAATGGCTGAGAAGCTGATTGCCGTAATTAGCTAATAACCACCCCTCACCCTAACCCTCTCCCCTGAGGGGAGAGGGGACATAAGTTCTTTGCGTGGTTTTGCGGTGCTTTGCGTTTATTTGCGGCTAATCATTATCGCCCAGAGGGAAGGGTACTGTATGTGCGGTAAAGCTACTGGGCTTATTGATAGCTATTTTTACCTACTTTACACCACAGTCTCTTGTTAGGCATCTCCATTATTTTTCCATATTCTGTAATATGCAAAACCAATAATTGTTTCTGTTGATACAGCAGCAAATATCCCTATACCTACAAATCCACGAACAAATTCAAAAATACCTAGTGTAGCTAAAGCAAACATAGATAATGACAAGCCAACACATATAGCTTGCCTTAATTCAGAATGAATTGCATTGCGACCAAGCCATAAAAAAGAAGCTATACCTAAAAAAAGCATCTCTGCTCTTCTTGATATAAAGAATGCCGATTCGTTGCCTTGCACCTGAAACAACATAAAAATACTTACAGGTGCTACCAATAGGATCAAAAACAGTATAAATGCAATAACTGCTGTTACAGTGCTAACTGATTTATAATTAAATGTGCTCAATCTGGATTACCTAAATGATAATTGAGGTCAGTGTAAAAAAACGCAGCAAAATATTCTAGCAGTTGAGAAAAATTCACACTGACCCTAATTATTTCAGTAACTCCCTTCTCCCCAGCGGGGAGAAGGGCAGGGGATGAGGGGGGAAGGTTTGATGCGATACCGCTACCCAATTCATTGAGTAGTAATAGATATCTGTTCCATAAGATTGGATTCAATCACTTCAATGATTGGGGGCTGTTCCCTAATGTTGTGGGTTAAGGGCTGAGAAGCTGATTGCCGTAATTAGCTAATAACCACCCCTCACCCTAACCCTCTCCCCTGAGGGGAGAGGGGATGGATGCTGCGGGATGACGAAGGGTTATTAGCGTGAATTTGCGGTGATTCGCGTTTATTTGCGGCTAATCTTATTGCCTGGGGAGGGCTGGGCGTTGACCCATAGGGAAGTTGAGGAAGCGATTACCGGAGTTAGCTAATAACCACCCCTCACCCTGGCCCTCTCCCCTGAGGGGAGAGGGGATGGATGCTGCGGGAAGTTGAAGAAACAATTACTGGAATTAGTTAATAACCACCCCTCACCCTAACCCTCTCCCCTGAGGGGAGAGGGGATGGATGCTGTGATCAAGACGCGGGGATGATATATACCTACTCAATCATCCTTTGGTAAAGCAATCCCCATCTCCTGTGCTCTTTTCTTCCACATCTTGCGGGCGTAATCCTGCATGTCGGCGGCTTTGTCGCTCTCATCCATTATTTCTAGGCCGAGCAGGGTTTCTAGAATATCTTCCATGGTGATGATGCCTTCCATGCCGCCATACTCATCTACGATTACCATGATGTGGGCGCGTTGATGTAGTACTTTATCAAAGGCGGCGGAGAGGGATGACTTGTCTGACATGGCGATTAGTTCGCGTCGGTAGGTTTTTAGCTCGTTGTCGGTGTTGTTGCGAGCTTGGGCCAGCAGCAGGTCATCTTTGAGTACAAAGCCGATGAAGGTTTCACTGTTGTTGGAGTAGATGGGGATGCGGGAGAAGCGAGAGTCGTAGTATTGTTCGAAGTACTCGCGAACCGTTAGTGTTTCCGGGAGTGAGAATACAACCGGGCGTGGTGTCATTACATCTGTGACCAAAGTTTCATGCAGCAGAAACATGTTTTTTAGAATGCGCGATTCCCGCTCTTCCAGTTGTCCCTCTTGTTGACCTAGATCGGCCATGGCGGCGAACTCTTCGCGGCTGAAGCCTGCTATTTCCTCGCTGTGGGAAAGGCCGCGTGTTAGATGTTCCGATAACCACACAAATGGATACAGGATCTTTATCATGTATTTGAGGATGTGTGCCGTAACACCAGCCAGCCCACGCCAGTAGGTTGCGCCCAGTGTTTTGGGGATGATCTCGGAGAATACCAGAATCATCAGAGTAAGAATGGCGGAAAACAGGCCGACCCAGGCATCACCAAACACAATGGTTGCTTGGGCGCCTGCACCTACGGCACCTACAGTATGGGCTATGGTGTTTAGGGTAAGGATTGCGGCTAGAGGTTTATTAATATCGGACTTAAGTTCGCTCAAGAGCGTGCCAGATGACTTGCCTTCCTGTTCAAGTACGCTTATGTGGGCGGTGGTAACACTTAGTAATACCGCTTCAAACACAGAGCATAAAAACGAGAAGAGTAGGGCGATGGTTATATAGAGTATTAGTAGGGTCATACTGGTCTGGTGAGTGTATTAATAAAATACCCGCAGCTATTTTCTATTGTTATGCGTTGGTTTGATATTAGCACATATTGGTCTGACGACCGGAATCTATCTAGAAAAGGGGATGGGTGAACCGGGCCGATCATCAAATCATAGGGTTGGGCGGTTAATAGCGTTGCCATTGGTAATATCCCTTGTACAATATATCTTCTACAGCACTGCTACCTGTTGGCTGCTTTATATTGTGAGTATTTAATTATGATTTTTTCTCGATCAGACCCCACGCCTCTATATGTCTCCAGAAGTGATCCACTGAATCCTCTATCCAGTTACTCGAAACATGGGTTTGAGTTGGATGGTGCAGAGTGGCCATCTGTAGAACACTACTATCAGGCTATGAAATTTGAGTCTGATGAATTGCGTAAGGCTGTTTTAGAGGCAGAACATCCAGACCTGGCTAATAAGCTCGGGAAAAAAAATAAAAAGAGTGTGCGTGATGATTGGGAGCAGGTGAGAGAGACCTATATGACCCGTGGTGTTTACATCAAGTGCCGTTCCCACACCGAAGTTGCCGATGCTCTATTGGCTACCGGTGATCAGAAAATTGTCGAAAGCAGCCAGTATGACTACTACTGGGGGTGTGGTCGCGATGGCAGGGGGCACAATACCTTCGGAAGAGTTTTGATGGGAGTGCGGGATAAGTTACGGGAAGAGAGATTAGGTACAGAGTGATCTAAGCTATCAATTTGGCCATAGAGATATACCCATCCACGCAAACACGATAGCTAAGACTATACAAACCAGTGTAACCACACCATATACCGGTTTGATTCCAGTTTGTAAGATATGATTAGTGCCGATGTAAGCGCCTATGGCGTTGACAAAAAATGCAAATTCACTGACTACCAGTAGGGTAAGCAGAGGGATCAGCGTGCTGCCGTCGTCTCGCACCTTGCTCCCCACTAACACCAGTACCAATAGAAACAGGCCTAAGCCGGTAGCGATATAAGGGAATTTCTCTTTTTCCATTTCTGTCTGTTATTACTTGTTGCGCACTAGAGAGAGTAGGGTACCTCTTGTGGAATCTTATTTAAACCTCTCATCTGATCTATATTGCGATACTGTTTCTCGGGACTGTTTAAACCAGCCCGTGCTTACCTCAGTTTGGGCGTCAAACTCTGGTATGTATGGCTTTACATCTAGGAGTGGAGTTCCGTCCAGAACATCTACATTGTTAATATGCAGGATATTATCTTCAATACGATCTAACTTAACTATTGAGAGTCCGATCGGATTGGGGCGCTTGGGGGCGCGGGTGGAGAACAGGCCGCGCTGCTCATTGTCCATGAAAGGTACTACTTTGAGTTGGAACTCTTCGCTGCGGTGGAAATGGTAGAGCAGAATAATATGGGAGAAGCCGTCTAGATCGGCCAGTCCCTCCTGAAACTCTTCTAAGATTTCAACCCTACCTGCAACTCCTGTGGCCCCGGTTGGCTGTATGGGCATATCAGCCTTATCCTGATAGGGACTATGAATGATGCCGATAGGTGTGTAGGTGATGCTCATGGTCTGATAATCCAATAGAAATATTGGTTATCAGGCTAACCTGCTGCGAACTGGTTTGTCTATGTCAAATGTCACTAGGTCAGATGATTTTGAAGCGCTGCATCTCATCTCTGCGCTGAGTGGATAGCTGATTTAGAACGTTGGTCTTGTAAGTTGTATGTTGACACTGTTCATCAGCTTAATCTGCGTTATTAGATAGCTGAAGCACATCGCTGTTCAGTACATAGGTAGTTGCTGTTTGCTGCTTAGCTGATCAATTTTGGTGATGTTTTCATGGCTCTTGGTAAACTTGATTACGACCGTTTTGTTTTGCCTGATACATGGCCTTGTCTGCTCGAATAAGGATATCGTCAACAGTGACCATTTTTTCTAACTCAACTGATTCACTTTCTATAGTAACCACGCCAAATGAGGCAGTGAAATCTATATCTGTTTTCGCTTCGGTTTCTACTTTAGCTTCGGCGATAGCAAGGTGAATGCGTTCAGCTATATTGAGGGCTTGGTCTTTATCTGTTTGTGGCAATAGTACAACAAACTCTTCACCGCCAAGGCGACCAACTACATCTATCTCACGTACCGTCTCGTGGCTGATATGTGCAATCTTCTTTAAAACAAGATCACCAGTGTTGTGGCCATGACTATCATTGATACGTTTAAAGTGATCGATATCAAACATTATTAGAGATAGTTTTCCGCCATAGCGTTTCAAGCGCAAAAGTTCCATCTTAGCCAGCTCCATAAAATATCGTCGATTGAGTAGGTTGGTAAGGAAATCTAGCCGTGCCTGACGTTCCAGTTCACGTTGCAGGCGTTTGCGTTCACTAACATTATTTCCAGTTGCTAGAACTCCTATAATTGATCCAGATTCATCTCGTTCGGCCACCATGGTGATAAGATGGGTAACAAAGCTACCGCCAGTAACTGGAATCTCAATCTCAAATGATCTCTCCATTCCATCTTGCAGTGTGCGCATAATGGAATTATTTACAATCTCAGTATAGGGTTGAGTTGGTTCTTTAGAGAATTTGGTACCAAATAGTTTGTCAATGGTTAAGGGGAAATCTGCAGAGAGACGTGAGTTTGCGTAAGTAAGATACCCATCTTTGTCAAAGCGGGAGATGTTGATGGGAATGTTTTCAGCTAAGGTGCGAAACTCGCGTTCGCGTTTTGTCAATCGTTCTTCCAACTGTTTGTGTTCAGTGATGTCTAGGCCAGTAGCTAATATCCCAGTAATTTGCTCTTTCTCGTCCCGTTCCGGTACCATGTGGATAAGGTGTGTTTCAGTGTCTCCCTCGGGAGTAATAACATTAATTTCAAATGATGTCTTTTCACCACTCTTTAGCGTTTGCTTGGTCGCACTCTGAAAAGTGTTTCTATAGGATAGCTCAGGTTGTTCGGTGGGTTTTGGTCCAAACGTATGTTCATTCTTTTCTGAAAATGAAGTGGCAAACTTTGGATTAACATACAATATACGGCCATCACGGTCATAGCGGGCAATACTAACCGGGGCGTTATTGGCCAGGGTGCGGAACTGAAGCTCACTCTGCATTAGTTCGTTACGGGTATTTTCATTTTCTATGGCAATTGCTGCAAGGTTGGCAGCAAAGGAGATGCGTTCAATATCCAGCAGATTAGGTACCGCAGGAACTCTATGATAAATGGCAAAGGTTCCTAAGACTGTTCCTTTGGAGGATATAATGGGTTCAGACCAACATGCAGCCAATCCTGCTTGTTGGGCTAGGTGAGAAAAATCCTGCCAGTACTCATGGGTTGAAATATTTTCTACGATAACACGTTCTCGACGAAAGACTGCAGTGCCACATGATCCAACACCATCTCCTATTTCAATTTCTTCTGTGGCTTTATTGTAAAACTCAGGCAGACTAGGGGCAGCGACAGTTAGTAGATGCTTTCTCTCATTATCTAGTATATGTACACTGCAGAGTGATGACGGTGACTCGTCTTCGATAGACTGAGCAAGTGTGACTAGTATGTTGGATAGAGGCTCGGCTTTGGCTACCATTTCCAGCATGGCACTGTGAACGCGGCTGCGTTGCTCAGCATTACATTGATCTGTGATATCAGTGAAATTGACCAGCCGTTTATCGCCAACCCATGATACCTGGACAAGTACCTGACGCTCGCTACCATTTTTGCAAGTTACGAATGCCTGTAATTTGGGGGGGGAGGTTCCCAGTTGATCTGCCTTATATACTCGTTGCCTCCATGGCTCAATGATCATATTTCGGTAACCAGCATCAGGGTAGGCTTTGCTGTACCAAGTTTCAAGATCTGGTAGATCATCTAGTGTGTAGCCAAATAGTTCTGTGAATCTCTGGTTAACATATTCAATATTACCTTCAGCATCGGACAAACCAACTCCGACGGGAGATAACCTGAGCAGGTCCTCTAGCTGAATACGCTGTTCTGTAGTTTTGCTTAGATCTTGTTTCAGTTGTGACTCTTGCCATTTGGCTAACCCATTAGTAGCTAATATCTTTATTACACCAGCCAAGGCTTGCATATGTGCTTGCATCTGCTCCCTGCTGATAATGGGTACGGCGCGAATGGCTTTTAGATATTCATCTTGGTCAAAATTGAACTGTTTTGCCTGGCGGCTAAAGAATTTTATGTCAGGAGGGGAATCGAACACCTGGCCTAGAAACAGGGTCCCCAGGTGGTGTCCTTCGACTATCACTGGAGTTGCATAATCGTAAAGGCCGTTTTTACATATGCTGGAGGTAACCTTTCCATCCTGAAGCTCCTGCATTAGTCTCAGATTGCTCTCTTTACACAGGCGTTCAGTGTCTGGACTCACCCTGTGGAACAGAGAGCAGGCATCACTCCAGCCTGCCTGGGTGATCTTTTCACCCTTAGGTCCGACCAAGCCGTTAGGAATCCCAGTGGCTTGATAAAAGTTCTCAAACAGTTGGGAAAATGTTGCTACATCCACCAGCTCACTGAAGCTGAAGAACTCATTTTCACCTCCAGCGTGGCTCTTCAGCATAATCCTCCCAATACAATAGTTCTATTTTTGCCAGACAATAGATTAGTCATCACTATTTACTTCGCCTGAAATCTGTTGGCGTATTTTCTCAATCATGTCAACGATTGTGTCGGACAGTGGTTCTATCTTTGTGTACTCTTCTTCAGCCTGCTCTATATCTCCACGCTCTTTTAATTCAATGATCTTACGAATTAGTTCGTGTATCTCAGCATGGGGCTCGCGCACTTGCGTCATCTCATTAATGTTGCTGAAGTTCTCCAGGCCTGGACCGAAGTACCATTTACCGAAATCGCAGTTCTTGTCTGATACTGCTTGCTCACGGGTGAGGGCAGAGCGTCCATCAAGATAACTTCTTAGCTTAACCTTCCATGCCATGTGAGCAGCTTTGGCACGCTCAAGATCAATGACTAACTGTTTTTCACCCAGGTTGAAGTTACCTACACCAGACAACAGATTATCTGATAATTCCATCAATGCTTCGCTCTCTTTTGCCATTTGTTCGGACTCATTGGTGCTTTCCACGCTGGCCTCATTGATGCGGCTGATATTGCGGTTGATTTCATCGGCAACAGAACTCTGCTCTTCAGCCGCAGTGGCGATCTGGGTGTTCATGGAATTGATGGTATCCACTGCCTGTAGAATTGCATTAAGAGCTTCACCGGCGTCACTTGCATGTTCCACCGATTGCTTAGTGCTCTCTCTACCTTTTTCGATTGCTCCGACCGCCTGTTCAGTGCCGCTCTGCAGTCCTTCAATCATGCTTCTTATCTCTTCAGTGGAGCTTTGAGTGCGTTGTGCCAGGGAGCGTACCTCATCGGCTACAACAGCGAAGCCACGACCCTGTTCGCCGGCCCGCGCAGCTTCTATAGCTGCGTTAAGTGCAAGCAGGTTGGTCTGTTCCGCGATACCAACTATTACATCCAGCACGCCACCAATGCGAAGACTGTCGTCATTTACTCGAGAGATAACTTCTGCAATATGCTCCATTTCAGCAGCGACTTCGTTTATGACAGATATTGCATCACCCACTACCTGCTTGCCTTTGATGGTATCCTGATCTGCCTGCCTGGTTGCATCGGCTGCCAGAGAAGTGTTATTCGCCACCTCATGCACAGTTGCAGACATTTCGTTTACTGCCGTGGCGATCTGCTCGATATCTTGTTGTTGTTGTACCAACGCGTGATGGCCTTTCTCTATACTCGATGAGACATGCTCTACTGCTGGTGCTAAGCGAGTCGCGGACAATGCTGTTGTTTCTACTGTTTTCTGGATGCGATCTACAAAATGGTTAAAGGCACGGGCAAGGCGGGCGGTCTCATTTCCTCCTTCTATTTGTAGTCTAACTGATAGATTTCCATCACCATCTGCAATTTCCTCAAAAGAGTCAGCTACACGTTTAATGGGGGCAGTAATGCCACGGGCAATGAGTGAACTTATTGCAACACCGATAACTATCCCCATAATCCCGAGTCCTAACAGGATTAGTTGGAGAGATGAGAGGGCGTTGCTGAAGAAGCTACGGTCCACCACTATTTCAACAATTCCAATATCCTTGCCAGAATAATCTTTGACTGTCTGTGCCAGAATACTAACTGGGCTGCTATCGTTTTCTCCTTGTAGAAACAGTGCTTTTCCCTGCATTACTGTTTGCATTTCATCCGGCTTGAGTAATGTTTTATTTGGAAGCGTTGTGCCGAATGTCTCAAATTTATTGTCGCGCTGGAGGTGTAGCGCCACATCTACCTTGTACTCTTC
Source organism: Sedimenticolaceae bacterium (assembly GCA_050291725.1). Lineage (GTDB taxonomy): Bacteria > Pseudomonadota > Gammaproteobacteria > Chromatiales > Chromatiaceae > JAAGZL01. The sequence continues at coordinate 49,088 of JBNKKH010000024.1, read as the reverse complement.
TTTAAATGTATCGAAAAATTTCTGTCCGAAGGACATGCCAAACTCTAAGGAACCGATATGACTATTCTCATAAGTTACCGGAACAATGCTACGTATACCAAGGCCGGCAACACCCACCTCAAGCCCGCTTATGGGTTTCTTACTTGAGTTTGTTTCTACAACAGTCTTACGGAATGATGAGAGGTCATCCCCATATTTTTTGAGCTTATGAATGCGTATAAAAGATGTTGCTGGAGGGGTGTGGAACTGGAATTGGCGCACTGCGAGTTTGGTTTTTAGCTCTTTAAAACCAGGCGCAAACATCTGTTCCAGAGTGTAACGATCATGCAAGGCGAATGCTTCTTGTACACTAGGGATAGATGCGACCAGTACGGCGAGTGATTGAGCTCTTAGCTCTTCCGAATGTAAGCGTCCCATCAGTATCTCATTGTAGTCATTGAGTTGACGTTGTTCGGATTCGCGCAGGGTGCTTTCCATGCGTATATCCGCAACCACTACGACTAATGCAATTACGCTGGTTAGGATTACGACGGTGGAAATAGCAAAGCGCCAGAATATTGATAGGTTCTTCATTTAGATACTCCCTGGTTCACTTGAGTCTTGGGAAATACTACTCTTGTCGTCCATGTCTAATGGCAGATTTGGTAACTGTCTTATTAATAATAGTAGTTACCATGCGGCACTGCGTCTTTACTCTCTTAAGTTGTCGGCAGCTATGCTATTAACTTGAGGATATCCTAGTACGTGCGAGGAGTGTTCTAAACAACAGTAACACGTTGTTAATACTAGTAAAAAAACCGTCCAGAGACAGGGATTGAGTAGGCAATACACAGAACAATAAAATATGTGCTCAGAAAGTAGTGCAAATATAATACGGAGCTAGACGCATAGGCTTTTGCTGGTCTGAAATATAACATCTGCCAGATTGCTCGGATCAACCAAAAAATAGCGTAGAATGCAGTCAAGGTGATGCCAAGGGAAGATCCGCCAGCTAATTCGGCTGAGTACATCCAGGATAGGTATCCATATAGAAAAAACAGCGGGATCAGAAAGATATGAATGGTGTAGATAATTTTGGCATTGATGCTGCTGATCTTCAGAAAATCCTTTTTCCAACCAAATCCACGATAGAAAAAGCAGTGTCCTATACCTAAGAGGATGGAGAGTACTCCGCCTGTTTTAATCGCTAACTGTTCCATAGATGATGGAGTTTAGATTCTACTATGTTGTGCTACCAGCCGGATTTTAGTGTAGATCTAATTATAGCTGTTTTGTTATAAGATATTTTTGGCCCTTTCTGGGTTAACAATCCGGCGCTTTTGGCGCTGTTTATAGATTGACCGAACGCCTTCCATGAGACGTGTAGTGGTGGTTCAACTATTAACATCTGTCCGCCGGTTTTTAGAATGGATTTTATATCTTTGAAGAAATTATCCTGATATGGAGCCTCATGCACCATATAGAAAGCCAGGATGAAATCCACCTCATCCTCAATGCCGATTTTTTCCTCTTGGCACTGATGTAGTGTGATACGCTCTTCGAATTCTGTGCTTGTGATTTTATTTTTCAGTTTTTGCAACATCCCTGTTTGTAGGTCAGCTGCGATTACTCTACCGTTCTCTCCTACCATCTGGGCCATATCTAAGGTAAAGAAGCCAGGGCCACAGCCAATATCCAGAACTGTCATGCCTTCTTTAACATATGGGCTAAGTATTTTTTGTGGGTTTTGCAACCATCTGCGGATTTTTGTATCCAGGCTTCCGGCTAATTGAACTGGGCATCTGTGACTGTTTGCCATCTTGTTTAATATCCATTTGTGATTTGTGGATTATTATGCAGATGGCACCTAGTTATACAACTGTATCCAGCAAAACCGTGCTGTTTTTGTGGAGTACTCAACAGTTCATGGTTGCTATAGACTGTTTTTATTAAACTCTTTCACACATCCAGCCAGCGCACTATCCATAGTGGCTGCGTGTTCCCGAAACCATTGAGGTAGAGTTAACACAAAGGTGCGTCCAGTGGCTATAGAACCATTTTTCACTTTGCTGCCGATAGAACGCATCTGCTCAAGCACACGATGATGTTCTCCCATATGGATCTGTATGGGAGGAAAGCGTACCTCTTCCATCAGCCGGTTCTCTGCGGTGAAATGGGCTTCGGTATGTTCGAGTAGCTGTTGAAATAGTTGGGTGAACTCTGCATCGTCAGCACATCCCAAGCTATTTACTAAGGCTATAAACTCTTGATGAGTTGAATCCATAGAGTCAACGCCTAAGCAGTAACGAGGGTCCTGTGGGTTAATTAGAGCTGTTTCATCATTTGGTTGTGCCAATGGTTGTCTCCAAAGCTAATATCTATTAGCTCCATTCCAGACTATTATGCGGCTGCTGTCCACTAGCAAGAGTATCCGAATTACTCCTTTGCGCTATCACTGGACTGCAACAGCAGTTCTGCCAAATGCATGCTGTCTCGTTGTGTCCCTTCGTGGATCTGCTGTTGGCAAGAAAAACCGTTGGCCAGGATAGGTGCTTGCGGCTTCTCACGTAGCGCTGGAAATAGGGATAGTTCTGCCATCTGCATAGCTATGTCGGCGTGCTCTTTTTCTATGCTGAAGCTTCCGGCTCCTCCACAACAGCTGGCCTCAATCAATTCGAATTCCAATTCTGGGATGGCCTTGAGCACTTTGCGCATGGATTTCATGGCACCCACTGCCTTTTGATGACAGTGTCCGTGTACCAGAAGCGTCTCACCATTGGTATTAATTGAATTTAACCTTAGCTGGAAGCGTTTTTTGCTGATCTCGCGGGCTATGAACTCCTCGAATAGCAGGGCTTGAGATGCAACAAGTTTTGCATCCTCCCCTAATCCCAGAAAACTATAGTCGTCGCGGATCGCCAAGAGACAGGATGGCTCTAGGCCGATGATGCGTCGTCCTGCCTTGGCGTGGGGTGTGAGTACTTCCAACATGCGTTGCGCTTCACTCCTGGCCTGTTCCACCAGGCCATTAGCTAGATGGGTGCGGCCACAGCAGAGCGGTCTTTCTCCTGTAGGAGCTTGGGCTATATGCACCCGGTATCCGGCACGCTCCAGTACCTGTTGCGCGGCTAAGCCGGTGTCAGGAGCGAAGTTGTTGGTGAAGGTGTCGATTAGTAGAACCACCTCATCAACTGGTGATTGCAGTGGTGGATCGCCGTGCTCTTCAAGAAGTTCGAGGCAGGTCTGCGCTCGCGGTTGTGGGACATTACGTTTGTGGGTGATGGCGAGCAGCCATTCGCCTAACTGTGCTATTAGAGTAGATTTGTTGCGTAGTTTGGCTAGGAGTTGTGCCAAGGGATAGCGGTATAGATGTTCAGATAGTTGGCCTATCAGACGGGTGCGTAGGGATGGTTTGCTGTGGGCATGCTTCTGGGCTAGATATTCCACTTTGATCATGGCCATATCCACGCTATTTTCACATTCGCGTTTGCAGCCTTTACAGGCAACGCACAGCTCCATCGCCTCGGCAATTTCGGCAGATGTCAGGCTGTTGTCAACATCGTCGCTATTGAGTGCGGCCTTAAGCAGACGCACCCGCCCGCCAGGGGAGAGGTCAGGGTTGGCGCTGATCCGGTAACTGGGGCACATTACCCCCTTAGCGTCAGATTGACACTGCCGACTGTTGATGCAAACAGACACGGCCTTGGCAAAGTTGCCGCCGTCCTTGGGAATATCGGCATAGGCATCCCCAAGGCCAGCGTCGCAATAGGAGGACCAGTCCAGGTACGGTTTCACAGGATTAGCCCCTGTGACGCCGAATCGAATGTGCGGTTAAATCGCACCCCAACCTTCGCGTACCACATCTGTGGTGTTGGCCAGAGCTTCGTCCATAGACGAGACTGGGTAGTTCGGACTGTATGCCTGCATCTCTTGGTACAGGGTCAGGACCTTGTTCGCTGCAGACTGTCCTTTGAAGTCACTCTTTTCTAGTCCTAGTTCATCCAGAACTTCATTCCATGGAACTCCTTGTACCAGTGGGATCAGGACAAAGTTGATACCTTCCAATTCAACCTGGACCGGCTCCTTTACATTGACTACATAAATCACCGCCTTCATGTCGGCAGAGAAGTCCTCTTTGTATTTCTCAACGAAGGTGTTTAAGGACTCCAATTGATCAATAGCGCCAACTACAAGTTTGAGTTTGTCATCCCCTAATAAAGTAACACCTCGCATCACATCTACTGGTGGCTTGGCATGGCCCTTGGCATCGGCAATTCCTCCTTCTACCAGCACTAACTCTCCCCGGTATCCTGAAATACCGGCTTCACTGGTTGCAGATAGAAAGTTGGTGTTGAAGAGTAGTCCTGCTTCTTGGTATTTTTCTAGTGGCATATTAAACCTCTAACTATTTATTAATTAACAATGAAAAATATAATTGGTGTGGTTGCCACCTTAGCTGGCAGCCCTTTGAGTTGTCTGATCATTTCCCATCTCAGATGTGAAGTTGGCTGCAGTTAGTAGCTCACTTATATCGGCCTCAAGAATCTCTATATCTTTCTTTTTGCAAAAGCGTCTCTCTTTTTTGGTTGGCTCTGGTATCAGGGCCCAGCCAGCCGGTTCTGCGGCAGCGTAAATAGTGTCTGACAGCACCATGCGTTCGGTGTCACGGTTAAGGCGCAAGCCTAGGAATAGATACTGTTTATCCTTGCGGTACTCTTTTAGAAAATCAGGAATAGCAAATCCACCCATTAGTTCCGTTAGGTAATCCACATAGTCCGCATCGGATGCGATGTAGGTCGCATCTGGCAGGGGACTGCCCATAGGCTTGAATAGGATTGGCAAAGAGCTGTCCACTTCAGACTGATCGATCTCTTTATCTGAATAGCTTTCCCCATCGTAGTGATGGATACGGAAACGGTAATCTGTTCCTGCAATGCGGGAGATGCCGCGTATCAGGGTATGGGGAGTATCCTTATAGCTCTCCTGCAATTGGGTATCGCGGTTAATATCGATTACATAGTTCGGTTTGATTGCTTGCAACCAGTTGTGCAGGGGAGAGCGGGTCCAACTCTGTTGGCCGTAGGTAGCATCAAGAAATCTGGTAACTGCGCCCCGGCCGCGTTTAAGTTCAACATTCATGGCGGCCCGAGGAAACTCATACATCAAGCGCGGTGCCATTGGCTTGCCGCCGTTCATAGCCAGGATCAGGCTGTCACTGTCTGCGGGTATGGCTTCCCCGGTCTCAGTGTTGGTTACCCCGGCAAGGGCTTCAAAGCCCAGATAGGGGACTATCTGGTTGTTCTCTATTCCATCTATAAGCTGTTCCAGGGTTTTAGTGCTCATCTATATCGCCTTTTCATTCACCCTCTCCCCTTGGGGGGAGAGGGCTGGGGTGAGGGGGAATGTTGGGAGATGTTCAATCCCCAGCTACATCCATTCATATCTTGAGTAGGAGCCCAGCCCTCTGGGCGATTCAAAGCTCAGGATATGCTCGGTAAAAATCGCCCGCAGGGGCGGGCTCCTACAATAGTCCTTTTAATATGAGCAATAACGGGGCCAAATTTTCTATATCTAAGTAAATCAGTTGGTTATGTGGTGGTGCGTGGTGTCATTGTCGCGAAGGCTACACAGGAAAAGCTGGGTATTGTAATTACAGCTACAGAAGCTTAGAAACTTTTTATCTTTACCTCATATACCCCACCTATGACTAGGTGCTCGTCTTCTCCATTAAGAACTCCTGGTATTAGATTGGCGTAGAACATGATCTTCTGTTTGGGGATCTCTGCTTCCAGAATGTAATCACCAAACTCGTCGGCACGTTCCCGCTCGCTGGTAAAGGAGTTGAGGTTATTCAACAGTACCTGATTACATCTCTTTTCCCCTTCATACAGAACCTCGTGTTCATCCAGTCGGTTAATTCCGCGGAAGAGCTTTATGTGGGGCTGATCTGGAAGTTGTCGTGCCAGTTCATATTGGCAATAGCTATAAAGCAGATCTAGTTGAGCCTCAAGGGCGTTAGTGCCGTAGAGACCGCTACTGCGGTCATGGAGGAAACGGTGGTAGTTGTTGTCGTCATCCTGATGCATGGGGCCGTGGTGAAACCGGGTGAGCAGGCCAAAGCGAGATTCTACCCAGCTTTTTAGTACTGCACCTTCGCGACTGTTGGCATCGAAGAACCAGCCCCGCACCATGCGTAGGTAATTGGCTTTACGCCGTTTAGTTTTTTTCGAGGCGCCGGCTTCATCCAGTTGATGCAGTACGAAATGCACAGTCATGTAATCCTGGAAGCGTTCGGCACGCTCACCTGGCTGTTCAATCTCATCCAGTTTGCGGAACAGATCGGCATGCAGGGTCTTTATATTATCTATCTCAATGGGCACAGGATGCTGCTGAAAACGCAGGCTACCCACTATAACTGGTGGGATGTTGCAGCGGTTAACTGGGAGGCGGGCCGAGGCCGGTAGCGAGGCCGCTTTTTTCTCTGTTTCTCTGTGATGATTCATACAATTTTATGATTTTTGTAGGGAACCGTACCAAGCATTGGAGTGCGACAATAGCATAAATTATCCTTTAAAAACAGCAGCTAATGTTAATTATTTGTTTTTGGCACGGCGATTGCTCAGTAGGGGGTGTCCGGGCGTATTGGTTTATACGCTCACCTAAGATTTTTTAATGTGAAGGAGAAATAACATGGCGCTGCGTCAATGTGCAATTTACGGTAAAGGTGGTATTGGTAAATCAACCACTACTCAGAACCTAGTAGCTGGTCTGGCTGAGCTGGGTAAAAAAGTTATGATCGTCGGCTGTGACCCTAAGGCTGACTCCACTCGTCTGATCCTGCACTCTAAGGCGCAGAATACCATCATGGAGATGGCAGCTGAGGCTGGCACCGTGGAAGACCTGGAGCTGGAAGATGTGCTTAAAACCGGTTACGGCGATATTAAGTGTGTTGAGTCTGGCGGTCCTGAGCCAGGTGTAGGTTGTGCTGGTCGTGGTGTTATCACCGCCATCAACTTCCTGGAAGAGGAAGGCGCCTATGAAGAAGATCTCGACTTCGTATTCTACGATGTATTGGGCGACGTTGTGTGTGGTGGATTCGCCATGTCTATTCGTGAGAACAAGGCCCAGGAGATTTACATTGTATGTTCTGGCGAGATGATGGCTATGTATGCAGCTAACAACATCTCCAAGGGTATCGTGAAATATGCTAACTCTGGTGGCGTACGTTTGGCTGGCCTGATCTGTAACAGCCGTAACACCGCTCGTGAAGATGAACTCATCATGGAGCTTGCTCGTCAGTTGGGTACCCAGATGATCCACTTCGTTCCTCGTGACAACGTGGTACAGCGTGCTGAGATTCGCCGTATGACCGTTATCGAATACGATCCAAAAGCCAAGCAGGCTCAGGAGTATCGCGATTTGGCTCAGAAGATTATCGACAACAAGATGTTCGTAATTCCAACCCCTATCACCATGGACGCGCTGGAAGATCTACTTATGGACTTCGGTCTGATGGAAGAGGAAGACGAGAGCATTATTGGTCAGACTGCTACTTCAGAGAGTGTTGCAGCACCTGCTCCTTAATTAGCAAGAGTAGCGAAACGATAGTTTTTTGTAGAAACAGTTCCATTACCCGTAGTTCACAGATTAGTGGCGCGGGATAGGAGAAAGAAATGTCAACTATGACAAGCGAAGAGACCGCAGCCCTCATTCAAGAGGTGCTGGAGGTCTACCCAGAGAAAGCTAAAGAGGACCGCGCAAAACATCTTGCGGTCAATGATCAGTCGGTTGAGCAGTCCAAGAAGTGTATTACTTCCAACCGTAAATCACTGCCTGGTGTGATGACCATTCGTGGTTGTGCCTACGCAGGTTCCAAGGGTGTGGTGTGGGGTCCTATCAAGGACATGATCCACGTCTCCCACGGTCCAGTAGGTTGCGGTCAGTACTCCCGCGCCGGACGCCGTAACTACTATGTAGGCGCCACCGGTGTTAACACCTTCGGCACCATGAACTTCACCTCAGATTTTCAGGAGAAGGACATTGTGTTCGGTGGGGATAAGAAACTGTCCAAGCTGTTGGAAGAGGTTGAACAGCTGTTCCCTCTGAACAAGGGCATCACAGTACAGTCTGAGTGTCCGATTGGTCTTATCGGTGATGATATTGAAGCCGTGGCCAAACAGACTGCTAAAGACTTAGAAAAGCCTGTAGTTCCAGTACGTTGTGAAGGTTTCCGTGGTGTTTCCCAGTCTCTGGGTCACCATATCGCAAACGATGCTATTCGTGATCACATGCTGGGTAAAGAGCAGCAAGAGGCTGGTCCATATGATGTAGCCATCCTTGGTGATTACAACATTGGTGGTGATGCCTGGTCCTCCCGTATCCTGTTGGAAGAGATGGGTCTTAATGTTGTAGCTCAGTGGTCTGGTGACGGTACCGTTGCTGAGATGGAGCGTACCCCTGCTGTGAAGCTCAACCTGCTGCACTGCTACCGTTCCATGAACTACATCTCTCGTCATATGGAAGAGAAGTTTGGTATTCCTTGGATGGAGTACAACTTCTTCGGTCCTACCAAGATTGAGGAGTCACTGCGTGCTATCGCAGAGAAGTTTGATGACAAGATCAAAGAGGGAGCTGAGAAGGTAATTGCCAAATATAAGGCTGAGTATGAAGCGGTAATCGCTAAGTACAAGCCACGTCTGGAAGGTAAGAAGGTGATGCTGTATGTGGGCGGTCTGCGTCCTCGCCACATCATCGGTGCTTACGAAGATCTGGGTATGGAAGTGGTTGGTACCGGTTATGAGTTCGCCCATAACGATGACTACGATCGCACCATTAAAGATATGGGTAATGCCACCCTGATCTATGATGACGTAACTGGCTACGAATTCGAAGAGTTCGTTAAGAAGGTCAAACCTGATCTGATCGGTTCCGGTATCAAAGAGAAGTACATATTCCAGAAGATGGGTATCCCATTCCGTCAAATGCACTCCTGGGATTATTCCGGCCCTTATCACGGCTACGACGGTTTTGCCATCTTCGCTCGCGATATGGATATGACTTTGAATAATCCATGCTGGGACAAGATGCAAGCACCTTGGTTGAAACCAAAGGATGATGCAGAAACTGCAGCAGCATAATTTTTCTAACCGCAGGCTGGGTCTGGCCCAGCCTGCAATCAGAAAAAGTAATATTTAATTTATCTGACCCGTTGTCCACAGATTGGTGGCGCGGGAGGAGAAAGACCATGAGTCAAGTAGTAGATGATATTAAACCGAGTTATCCGCTGTTTCGTGAAGACGAATACAAAGAGGTTCTCACAACCAAAGAGAAGTACGAGGATAAGGTTCCTTCAGTAAAGATCGATGAGATCTTTAACTGGACCACCACGGAAGAGTACAAAGAGTTGAACTTTTCTCGTGAGGCTCTGACCATTAACCCGGCTAAGGCGTGTCAGCCATTAGGCGCTGTGCTTTGCGCTCTCGGCTTTGAGAAGACATTGCCTTATGTACACGGATCTCAGGGTTGTACTGCGTACTTCCGTACCTATTTTAACCGTCACTTCAAAGAGCCAGTGTCCTGTGTCTCTGACTCCATGACTGAAGACGCTGCGGTATTTGGTGGACAGAAGAATATGTTCGACGGTCTGGAGAACGCTAGGGCGCTCTACAAACCAGAGATGATTGCTGTATCTACCACCTGTATGGCAGAAGTTATTGGTGATGACCTTAACGCTTTTATCGGCAACTCTAAGAAGGAAGGGCATATCCCAGAGGATTTCCCTACACCTTTCGCTCATACCCCGAGCTTTGTGGGTAGCCATACTACTGGATGGGACAATATGTTCGAAGGCATCCAGCGCTACTTCACCCTGAACGAGATGGAAGATAAAGAGGTAGGCAGCAACGGCAAGATCAACATCGTGCCTGGCTTCGAGACCTATCTTGGCAACTACCGGGTAATGAAGCGCATGATGAAGGATATGGATGTTGAATGCAGTCTGCTGAGCGATCCTAGTGACGTACTGGATACCCCGGCTGATGGTGAATTCCGCATGTACGATGGCGGTACCAGCATTGCTGAGATGAAGGATGCTCCTAACGCTATCGATACTCTCTATCTACAGCCATGGCAGTCGGTAAAGAGCCGCAAGTTCACCAAGGGTACCTGGAAACAGCCTGCCAGCGACATCAAGATTCCTATTGGACTTGAAGCGACTGATGAGTTTCTGATGAAGATATCAGAGCTTACCGGTAAGCCGATTTCAGAATCACTGACCCGCGAGCGCGGTGTTCTGGTGGACATGATGACCGACAGCCACTCCTGGCTGCACGGCAAGAAGTTCGGCCTCTACGGAGATGCTGATTTTGTTATGGGCATGACCCGCTTCCTACTGGAGCTGGGTGCAGAACCTACCACCATCCTGTGTAACCAGGCCAACAAGCGCTGGAGAAAGGCTATGGAGGCGATGCTTTCTGAATCTCCTTATGGTCAGAACAGTGAGGTTCTTGTTGGTAAGGATCTGTGGCACTTCCGTTCCATGATGTTCACCAACAAACCGGACTTCATGATCGGTAACAGCTACGGTAAGTTCATCCAGCGTGACACCCTGAAGAAGGGTAAAGAGTTCGAGGTACCGCTGATCCGTATCGGTTTCCCAATCTTCGATCGGCACCATATGCATCGTGATACCACTATGGGTTACGAGGGTGCCATGAATATTCTGAAGACCCTGGTTAACTCGGTGCTGGAGCGCCTTGATGAAGAGACTATGGAAATGGGCGTTACAGACTACAACTACGACCTAGTTCGATAGTAGGGCCTAACTGCGCAAGCTGAGCTCAGTTCTACAGTTATCTCCCTTTGTAGAGTTGGGCGAAGCTTGCGGTTTTTTCTCGATGTCGAGGAGTATCAGATGCCAAATGTAATGATCCGAGTAAAAGATGATGGCAACCTTCTGTTCTACATTGCCAAGAAGGACCAGGAAGATGAAATTGCTTCGGTAGAAAAAGATAGCGATACAGAGTGGGGCGGTGAAATTGAGCTGACCGATGGTTCCAAGTACTACATTGATCCTATCAGTCCACCACCTGAATTTCCCACAACTCTGCGTTTTAAACGCGCCTAACTCATGATAAACGGATAAGTCGAGTAGTTAGTTTTGATGTAATAGGAGCCAGCCATGATGAGCACACCAATTTCAGAAGAGATAGCCCTGCGTATAGGATTGGCAGCACGTGAATTGCCAGATACCAATGCGGCCCGTCTGCTACGAGCACTGGATGATGTTATTGGACTGCCTCCAACCCTGGATAAGCTTTCCGGGCTTTCGGTAAAAAGTTTAAAGCGTGCTTGTGATGGTGAGTTTGCCGATGTAGACAACACTGCTATTAAGTCTGCACTCTCTCATCTCAAGGGCGATATGGATTTGCAGAGCGAACCACTGCCTGAAGTTGATGCGTACAGCGAAGGGGATATGCCAGATAGCATCCGTGTAGCCTGTGCATCAAATAAAGCAGAGCTGCTGGATGGTCATTTCGGTTCCTGTCACCGTTTTCTGATCTATCAAGTATCAAAAAGTGAAAGCCGTCTTATTGAGATACGCACAATTGATCGTACCCAAGAGGCTGACGATAAGAACGCATATCGTGCATCTCTTATAGATGATTGTCAGATTGTATTTGTTGCCTCCATCGGTGGGCCGGCTGCTGCCAAAGTGGTTAAAGCAGGAGGCCATCCCATCAAAAAGCCCCAGCTGGGACCAGCAAGAGATGAAATTGCCAATCTTCAGTCAGCTATTGGCGAGAATGCACCGCCCTGGCTAGCTAAGGTTATGGGCCAATCTGCTGAGGATAGGGTGCGGTTTGAGAGAGAAGAGACATGATCAGCGAAGAGCAACTGAACAGCATTAGCGAACTGGTTAAGTCTCAGCCTATATCAGAGCAGATAGTAGCAGGTCTGCGCAATAGTTATCCTGATTTACATTTCACCTACTGCATGGACGATGATGTTGTGGGTGCCAAGCCAGTATTTGAAGACCCTGACTTCAATATATATCTAGTGAATAGCAGTAGCCACTGTCTTAGCTTGACCAACGATTTGGACTCTGCCAGTGGGTTGGTTGTGGCTGAGGTTGAAGAGGAGTAACCGGCTAGGGATTAGCCGCTAATAGACGCAAATCACCGCGCAAGGACGCAAATAAAGATTAGACATCTCGTCATCCAGCTACTTGATAGCGGGATTCATCTCCGCACTACTATCCTGCATAGCTCTTTTGCGTATATTTGTGGTTATTTGCGTTCATTTGCGGACAGAAACATATGAACAATTAAACCTAATTGTTTGGTCGCATAAACCCCATGACAAAATATTGTAGTGTTTGCTACATAACAATATTTATAAATAACCAATATAAACAATAAGTTATAAATTGGCACGTAGGTTGCAACAGGTTAATCATTAATATTAAAAGGCCCTGATGTAACATGAAACAGAAAGATATAGCTGCCCTGCTGGATGAACCAGCATGTGCCCACAACAACAAATCGAAATCTGGCTGTGCCAAACCAAAACCCGGTGCTACCGCTGGTGGCTGTGTACTTGATGGGGCGCAGATCGCTCTGTTTCCTATCGCCGATGTGGCTCACATCGTACACGGTACCATAGCCTGCGCAGGTAGCTCCTGGGATAACCGGGGTACCCGCTCTAACGCACCGCGTCTGTCACGCATCGGTATGACCACAGATCTTACGGAGCAGGATGTCATCATGGGGCGCGGAGAGAAGCGTCTCTTTCACTCTATTAAACAGGCCATTGATAGCTACGCTCCTGCCGCAGTATTTGTTTACAACACCTGTGTTCCCGCATTGATCGGTGATGATGTGGAGGCGGTATGTAATGCAGCACAAGAGCGCTGGGGCACTCCAGTAGTACCAGTTGACGTAGCCGGCTTTTACGGCACCAAAAACTTAGGCAACCGTATCGCTGGTGAGGCGATGGTTAAATATGTCTGCGGTACTCGCGAGCCTGATCCAGTACCGGAATCGGCGCAACGTGAAGGCATACAGGTGCACGATATTGCTCTAATCGGTGAATACAATATCGCTGGTGAGTTGTGGCATGTGATGCCGTTGCTGGATGAGCTTGGTCTGCGCATAATCGGTAGCATCTCCGGTGATGCGCTATTTCGTGATGTACAGACCATGCACCGCTCTGAGGCTAACATGATGGTCTGCTCCAAGGCCTTGATCAACGTGGCCCGTAAGCTGGAAGAGTCATACAGTACGCCCTGGTTCGAGGGTAGTTTCTACGGAGTGAATGATGTCTCCCAGGCCCTGCGCGATTTTGCCCGCATCATTGGCGATGATGATCTGACCCGTCGTACCGAAGCGCTGATAGCTCGGGAAGAGGCGCGCATCAGTGAAGAACTAAAACCCTGGCGTGCCCGGCTTAAGGGCAAGAAGGCATTGCTCTATACCGGCGGTGTGAAATCCTGGTCTATAGTCGCTGCCCTGCAGGATCTGGGCATGGAAGTAGCTGCCACCGGCACTAGAAAATCCACCGAAGAGGACAAGGCGCGCATCCGTGAACTGATGGGTGATGATGCCGTGATGTTGGAGGAGGGCAATCCGCGCACCATGATCGATATGGTGTATGAACATAACATAGACATCATGATTGCAGGCGGTCGCAATATGTATACCGCCCTCAAAGCACGCATACCATTTTTGCATATTAATCAGGAGCGTGAGTTTGCTTATGCCGGCTATGACGGCATGATTGAGCTGGCACGGCAGATGGCATTGACTATCGAAAGCCCGATATGGCCATCAGTCAGAAATAGTGCCCCCTGGCATCAGGCTGCTCCTGAATCTAGAACATCATCAGAGGAGGTAGCTTAATGCCTACGATAATTAAACGTAGCAAGGCGCTGTCTGTTAATCCCTTGAAGGTGAGTCAGACTGTTGGTGCAGCTTTAGCCTTCCTCGGCTTTAATCGTTCTATCCCTATGTTACATGGAGCTCAGGGCTGTACTGCCTTTGGTAAGGTGTTTTTTGTGTTGCATTACCGCGAGCCTATTCCACTGCAAACCACAGCTATGGATCAGGTATCCACAGTTATGGGGTCTGAAGATAGTGTAGTGGAGGGGTTGAAAACTATAGCTGAGAAGAACAGCCCGTCCATAATTGGTGTGCCATCAACTGGTCTGACTGAGACCCAGGGCAGCGATTTGGGAATGGCGCTAAACCAGTTCCGGCAACAGCATCCAGAGTTTGATCATATCCCAGTGGTTCCAGTATCCACCCCCGACTATACAGGTTGTTTGGAGACCGGTTTTGCCAAGGCGGTGGAACAGGTTATCAAGGTTGCTGTGCCAACTGCTGAGGAGTCTGGTACCAAGCCAGGCACTAACAGTCGTCAGATCAATGTCTTGGTTGGCTCATCGTTGACACCTGGAGATCTGGAGGAGTTGAAGGAGATTGTTGAGGCCTTCGGTATGCAGCCAGTGGTGATACCAGATATTTCCGACTCTCTGGGATATCTAGGAGAAGGTGATTTCTCGCCCCTGACCATAGGTGGTACCGATGTCTCGCAATTGGCAACTCTCGGAGATGCTTCTGCCACTATCGTTATTGGTCGTTCCATGTTTAAAGCAGCGGATGAGTTAGCAAATCGCACAAATGTTCCCGATCACCGTTTTGACCATCTCATGGGGCTGGATGCGGTAGATGCTTTGGTAGATACCCTGCACCGTATAACCGGTGAGCCAGTACCACCAAAGTTGGAGCGCCAGCGTGCCCAGCTACAGGACGCCATGCTAGATAGTCATTTTATGCTGGGTATGTCCCGTTTTGCCATTGCGGCAGATCCTGATCTGCTCGTGGCTCTAGATCAGATGTTGGCAGGAGTGGGCGCTAAAACAGTTGCGGCGGTCACGCCAGTTAATGTGCCTATCTTGCAGGATATGGTATCGGATAGTGTGAAGATTGGTGACCTAGAAGATGTGGAGAAGATCGCAGCTGTCGAAGAGGCCGAAGTGCTTATCACCAATGCTCATGGGGTGCAGAGTGCTGAGCGTCTTGGCATACCCCTGCTGCGGGCCGGTTTCCCACAATATGATCAGTTAGGAGGGCAACATAAGGTTTGGATTGGTTACCGAGGTAGTCGCCAAACCCTGTTTGATCTAGCCAATATTATGCTGAGTCTGGAGAAGGGAGAGATCCACCCATACCGCTCTATATATTCCCAGAAGGTACCGGATTCAAACTCCTGCGTAGAGGCTCTCCATTGAGATAGAAACTGTTATGAGAATCGACTCCAATTCAATGTTTGCACAAGGTGGTGACAAATGACATTACAACGACGACTTCATTTGGTTGACTGTGCCACCGAAGATGGTTGGGTCGATACTGCGCTCAAGGTTGCCTTTGCAACCAGTGATCGCAAGCAGGTAGATCAGCACTTTGGAGCTGCCCAGTCTCTTGCGATCTATGCACTGGACGAGGATAGATCCTGTTTTCTGGAGGCAGCTGAGTTTTTTGGTCAGGGTATGGAGGGACCAAACGACAGCGCCACTGGACAGTTCGAAGATAAGCTTGCGGACAAGATTTCTGTGTTGGACGGCTGTGTTGCAGTTTATAGCCAGGCCGTAGGTGCCTCTGCCATAAAACAACTGCAGGCCAATGGCATTCAACCCCTCAAGGTTCCTGTGGGAACCTTGATCAGTGACCTGCTTATTTCACTACAGGATGAGTTAAGGCGCGGCCCCAGCCATTGGTTGGCCAAGGCCATAGAAAGCACTATGCCCGCTGACCCCTCCCGGTTTGATCGCATGGAAGAGGAAGGTTGGCTTGAGTAAATCAAATTATAGTTCTAATTATTAATCAGGAGTTAAAGAGATGAGTGAAACCACGTTAGATATTGCGGCAGATGATCCAGTTCTGGAGACCGAGTTTGCCGAGGAGATGGTGCGACAAATGCGTGCCATTGATACCTACGGCACTTTTGACAAGATGCCTATAAACGAGATTCTAGATCCGTTTGTCCTCACCAAAGAGAAGAAGGCCGATATTCCTGTGGTTGGTGATCCGGATGAGATTGTTATGTCACGCCTTACCGCTTTCTACAATGCCATATCCTCCATGATTGAAAAAGAGTGTGGTCTGATGGCCGTTCCCATGATGAATATCACCCATGAAGGTTTCGGGCGTGTCCTGATAACCGTAGGTAAGCTGGTGGTGTTGGATAAGACCCTACGTGATGTGCATCGTTTCGGTTTCGACAGTCTCTCTAAAATGAAAGATGAATCGGACAAACTGCTTTCAGTTGCTTTGGAGATTATCGGACTCAATCCTAAAGTTGCTGGAATGTAACGAGGCGGGATAACAGTATGACCGAAGAGGAGTTAAAGGCGCTGCTGAAGGCCACCAAGCGGGCTAAAAGAATCGCCACTGAAAGGGCGGGAGAACTGCATGACCTAGTGGAAGAGCGGCTACCAGCTGCTTATGAAGAGATCCCTGCCATGGCTCAAGCCACTTATGATGCCTGCGTGGCGTGGGCCGAAGCACAAGCCGCGTATAAGGCGGCAGAAACTGAAATGAGTTGAGGAAACAAAGATGGGTATGATTACTGGTGTAACTTTGGGTGGAGAAGAGTACACACCTGAATTTGTGGTAGCTCTGGATCAGAGCAAATGCATCGGTTGTGGACGCTGTTTCAAAGTGTGTCCGCGTGATGTATTGGACCTGGTTGAGAAAGATGATCTGGAAATGGATGACGATGATTACGATGACGATGATTTTGATGATGATGTAGTCATGGTAATGACTCTCAAGAATCCTAAAGATTGCATAGGCTGTAGCTCCTGCTCTCGTATCTGTACTAAGAAGTGTTTTACCAACGAACCTCAGCCTCAAGCTGCGTAGGTTATTACACTATTTAAATAATTGCTCTACTGACCCGGTTACCTATTATACTTAAGACTAAGTTTAGGTAATCGGGCCTTCTCCATGTCTGCGGAAAAACATAGCGGTAGAGGAAAATACCAATTTTCCTTGTATATCGATTCGGAGAAGCCGAAATATTCTGCTGTTGCTGATAGATTGCACCAGCTGTGTCAGCAATATCTGTCCGGTTCTTATACCATTGAGGTGATTGATCTGCGTGAAGATCAATTACTGATGGAACGGTTGCATATTATTGCCGTGCCAACCTTAGATGTTACTACGTCCCAATCCACTACCCATAGGTTCGTTGGAGATCTCTCTCAATCAGAAGTATTCATTATTGCTCTCGGCATGGGTAGGAAAGCGGATCAAATGACAAAAGAGGCAAGTGAGATGGGGCGACTTGCGACAAAGATGCGTGACAAAATACAATTCCCATAACTGGTTAATGGGGCAGTTTCAGCTGAAATGGGAGAGCTTGGATGGATAACAATAAACTTACCTCTGGTTTGAAAGGCTTAGACACCGTACTAAACGGGGGTTATCCCTTAGCCAGTCCAACTTTGCTCAAAGGTGGACCAGGTACTGGCAAGACGGTTTTCAGCCTGAGTTTTGTCCACGCCCAGTTGCAGCAGGGGGAGGCAGCAGTAATTGTAACCTGTGATGAGTCGCCCCAGCGGTTGCTGGGTTATATGGATGATTACGGTATGGATGGTACGAAGCATCTGCAGGAAGGCCGCCTGCTGATTCGCGATTTCCGCCCCAATCTGAGCGAGCAGGTGGTGGGAGATTATGACCTGTCGCCAATTTTGCTGCGCATCAGCAACGCTATTGAGACCTGCGACGCCAAGGCTCTGGTGATCGACTCCCTGCAGAACATGTTGATGGGTATAGGCAAGCTGGAGCCCAGAGAGGAGTTGCTGGAGCTGTTTGACTGGGTGCGGGACAAGGGAGTAACCACCCTGGTGACCATGTCCGAATCTGAGTCTGTGGGGAAAAGCAGTTTACTGGAAGAGTATGCGGTGGATTGCGTCATCCATATGAGCCAGAACATCGAAAATAATCTCATGACCCGCTATCTGCGGGTGCTAAAGCTACGCGGCTCCTCCCATGGTTCCAACAACTACCCCTTTAGTCTGACCAATACGGGGGTTTCCCTGCTGCCCATTACCTCTACTCGCCTCAATCGAGAGTCACAAATCACCCGGGTGAGCACTGGCATAAACAGCATTGATAATATGCTCGGTGGTGAGGGCTACATCAAGGGCGCCAGCCTTATGATCAGTGGGCGCGCCGGCAGCGGCAAGACCATCCTGGCCTCTACCATTATGGGCCAGGTGTTGCAGCAAGGAGGCAAGGCGGTCTACGTCTCCTTTGAGGAGTCAGAGAACGAACTACACAATAACCTGCAGTCCGTGGATATTGATCTGGCACAACATACGAAATCAGGCCAATTGGTTATCCACTGTGGCCGCGCTATCGAGAAAGGGTTGGAGGAACATCTTATATCCATCATCGACCTGATCGAACGGGAGAAGCCAGAGCTGTTGGTGTTAGATCCTGTTTCCGCCCTGATAGACATGGGTTCATCTAAACAGGTGAAGATGATGATGATCCGCTTCATCTCCTTCGTGAAGGGTCTGGGAACCACTCTGGTGCTGAATGAGTTGTTGCCCGATGTCTCTGAGGATTTCAGCGATCTGGCTATATCCAGCTTAGTGGATACCTGGTTCCGCCTGCGCCAGGTGGAGAGCAACGGCGAACTCAACCGCTTGTTCAATGTGGTTAAGTCGCGTGGCTCCAGGACCTCTAACCAGGTCAAGGAGTTCACTATTGGGGATGAGGGAATTCGCATAGAAGAACCCTATATTGGCGGCGGTGAGCTGGTGGTGGGCAGCGCCAAAGCCGCGCGTATAGAGCAGGATCGAGAGGAGGCAGAGCGCAGGCAATATGAACTGGATGAGGTGGAGCGGACTCTGGCCAATCTAGAAGAGTCATACAAGTTGCAAAAGAGAGTTTTGGGTGTGGATTTTGAGGCTGAGAAGCGTGAGTTGCAGCGTGAGGTCAGGGAGTTGAAGCGTCAGACAGAGAAGGTGACGTCATGTCGCAAAACGATGCAAGATGCGAGGGAGTAATATGGCTGAAAACAGGTCGTACGGATCTATCTCGTAGGCTATACCAGCATCGCCCGGCGTGCTATCGGGATCCGGGAGAGGGAGTTAAGTGGGACAGCAATGAGTCTGACCTCATTGAACTCCATCGAACCCAGTTTTCAGCTTCTCAGTGATTTTTTCAGCCGTAAGTGGGCGCGAAATAAGATAACCCTGCAGTAGGTCGCAATTTAGCTCAGTTAATACTGCCTTTTGGCTTTCAGTCTCTACCCCTTCGGCTACCACTTCCATACCCAACCCATTGGTCATGGAAATAATGGCCTGTACCATAGTGGCATCCTGTTTGTTATCGCCCAGTTTTTTTACAAAACGTTGATCAATCTTTAGCTGACCTATAGGAGCCTGTTGCAGTACCGAGAGAGAAGAGAAGCCGGTACCAAAATCATCTATGGATAGAGTAAGACCCATATTTGCAAGATGTTCCAGTTCATGTTGTACGGATTGATCATCTGGTAGCAGCAGGGATTCAGTAATCTCCAATACCAGTCTGCCAGAGGGTATCTGGTGTTTCCGTAGTATACTCTTTACCGTATCGCTAATGTGGTTGATATGAAACTGTTTGGCACTCACATTGACCGCCATAGTGACATCTTGCGGAAACAGTTCCGCATTGATCCAAGTGCGCAGCTGTTTGCAAGCCTGATCTAACACCCAGTCTCCCACTGGGGATATTAAGCCGGTATCTTCCATAATGGGGATAAATTTATTTGGTGTTACTATGCCTTTGCTTGGATGATTCCAACGTAGTAGGGCCTCAATCGCACGGATGTTACCCTGAGTATCCACCTGTGGTTGATAGTAGAGCTCAAACTGTTCCTGCTCTATGGCGGTGCGAATCTCAGCTTCCATGGTCAGGCGCTGGTTGGCCCGTTTCTGCATGTCGGCATGGAAAAATGCGGCCTGGTTGCGTCCCAGGTTTTTGGCCTGATACATGGCGGTATCGGCTTCACGCACCACATCTCTTGCATCATCATCTTGGTGGAAGGGGAAAACGGTAATACCTAGGCTGGCCGTGGTTTTTATTTTATGGCCAGCAATCTCTAATGGTTCAGTCATAGATTCAATGATGGCTTGAGATAGTTTATGCGCTTTTACCGCAGCTTCTCCCCTTTCGTTACTCAGCTCGGCTAAGAGAATTACGAATTCATCACCCCCCATGCGTACCAGCAGATCTTCCTTGCGTATCGAAGCACGCAGACGGTCGGAAAGTTTTATCAGTAGTTCATCACCTGCACTGTGGCCCAGGGAATCGTTAACATTCTTGAAGCGATCCAGGTCCATGAACAATAACGAGCCGAAGCTGTGGTGGCGTTGGGCCTGGGCCAGCAACAGCTCCAAATGGTCTTGTAGATTGGCCCGGTTTGGTAGGCCGGTGAGGGTGTCGTGA
This sequence comes from Sedimenticolaceae bacterium, assembly GCA_050291725.1. GTDB lineage: Bacteria > Pseudomonadota > Gammaproteobacteria > Chromatiales > Chromatiaceae > JAAGZL01. The sequence continues at coordinate 28,608 of JBNKKH010000024.1, read as the reverse complement.
AAGGCCTGATATTCAATTAGCTCTTCACTCTTTTTGAGTTCAGTTACGTCGCTGATGATAACCAGCAGCGTCTCCTGTCTTCTGATCTTTACCCCGTAACTGGGTGCTACGTCAGCTATGCGGCGGCCCTGGATGCGTCCGATAAAGCAGTGCTGGGCTTTGTCTTTTGAGTCGATAGAGAAGCGTACATCAATATGTTTGTTCTCAGGTTTGCGGGCAAAAGCGGTAAAGCGACCCAGAAAGTTTTCTCTATCATCTACATCCATGAAGTCCACTAGTGCACGGCCGTTTATATCATCCTGATTAATGTCTAGTAGGCGGCATAGGGTGGAGTTGGTTCGCCAGATCAGACCCGCATCATCCAGGCTGGCATAACCCACAGGGGCAAGGTTATACAAATCAATATATTGCTGGCGGACGTATTCCAGTTGATTCTGAGCTTCACGCAGTTCTTCGTTCTGTATCTCCAGTTCTATCTGGTGTTCCTGCAGTTCCTGTAACAGATTTTCCTTGTCGGCATTAGATAGATGCTCAAAATTATTTAGCGGTTTGTGTTTTTTTTGTTCGTCCGCCCCCTGCAACTGCTGCTGATCAGAGTGCCCCCGTTCTATAAGATGCTCTTCCACTAGGTAACTCCGCTAGAGGTATTTGTGTCTGTGGCATGTATTAGTCCTACAAACCAAGTGTTGTCTCCATCGCTGGCCTCGCTGACAGTAAGCAGGATGGGAATTGTGGAGCCATCTTTATGCTTTGCTTCAAGGCGGCGCGGATGGCCGATGATGTTGGGATCTCCGCCTTTGAGGTAGCTGCGAATTGAGTTGGCGTGCTCTTCAGCCGCGTCCTCTGGCATAAGTATACCCACCTGCTGGCCCATAAGCTCTTTTTCTGTGTAACCGGTTAATTGCTGGACAGTATTGTTAACTTCCTGGATGACGCCGTCGGTATTGATCAGAATATATCCATCTGGAATAGTATCTAGCAGGGCCTTCATCCGGATCTCTCTATCGTGTAGGGTTCCCTCAACCTGGCGCAGTTTGGTGATATCAATGAAGGTGAGCACCACTCCTGAGTAGTGGTTGGGAGATATCTGATAGGGGCGAATGCGTAGGAGATATTTCTTGCCATCTTCTGTAGTTACGTCTTGCTCAAACGGTGTGTTATATTTTTGTACGTTGGTAGCAATGTCGTGCAGATCTAGTCCCGTTAGGTGGTGGGACATATGGCTCAGGGGGCGACCAATATCCTGGTCCATGATCTGCAGCAATTCGGTTGCTGCCAGAGTAAAGCGGCGGATATCCATGCTTTCATCTACGAACAGGGTAGCTACCCGGATATTTTGTAGCAGGTTATCCAGGTCGTTATTGACTTCGGTTAGCTCAATGATTTTGCCTTGGTATTCGGAGTTTACGGTGTAGAGCTCTTCGTTAACTGACTGCAGCTCTTCGTTGGTGCTTTGTAGCTCCTCGTTACTGGCTAACAGCTCTTCGTTAGTGGCCTGTAGCTCTTCGTTGGATGTCTCCAGCTCCTCAACAGTGGCTTGCAGGTTTTCCCGGGTAAACTGGAGTTCATTCTCTAGATCAGATATGCGCTGTTCCGCTTCCCGTCCTACATCGTAGCTCTCCACAGTAGAGCTGTCTTCGTTAGCTTCTTGCCGCCGCTCTTCAATAAAAATACCTATGAGCCGTAGCTGGCCCTTCTTGCCTGGCAGGGGCTTGATGCGCATATTTACGATATGGGGGTTTTTGTCGCTGTCGTGTATATGGATATTGGAGTAGATCAGCTCCTTTTCGTTTTTGACCACCTTTTGTAAGCCGGAGCTAATGGGTATCGCCAGATCTTTGATGGCTAGCTTGGAGACATCGTTAACTGGCTTTCCTGGTGAGAAACGCAAATAGTTATTGGCATCTCCCAACACATGCATCAACTCCATATTTTCGCTCACCACCATGATGAAGGGCAGGTATTCTCCAGAGAGGCTTTGCAGCAGTCTATCCAATAGCCGCTCCTCTTCGTGGGCTTGGATTGCCGAATGTCTGGTAAATGTGCTACTGCTCTGCCTCAAGCGGTTGGATTCAAAGTTGGCTGTAGGTGCTGATAGTTCTGTATTCCGCTTGCGACCACGAGAGCGATAGAGACGCCACTTATGATTTATCGGTTCAAAATACTCCGACATATCTCCAGTGGTCTCACTGCTGCCCAGTAGCAGAATGCCCGCTGGATTGAGCGCGAAATTGAACATATCCAGGGCCCGCTGTTGTAGGACAGGCTGCAGGTAGATCAGCATGTTGCGACAGCTGATCATATCGATGTTGGTGAAGGGGGGATCTTTGATTAAATTGTGTTTGGCAAATACCACCATTTCCCGGATTTGCCTACTGATCAAGTATTTGTCCTCCTTGGGATAGAAGTACTTTGATACCAGATTGTGATCAATCTCAGCCACGGCGCTTTCGGCAAAGGTGCCAGAGCTAGCCTGCATGGTGGCATCATGGTCAATGTCGGTGGCGAAGATTTTTACGTCAAGATACAGGTTGTGTTGTTCCATAACCTCCTGACACAGGATGGCCAGGGTGTAGGCCTCTTCGCCGGTAGAGCAGCCGGCAACCCAGATCCTTAGGCTACGGTCTTTGGCATTTTTCATAAGATCGGGTAGCTGCTTAAACAGGGCATTAAAGGCATCTGGATCACGGAAAAAGCTAGTCACCCCAATTAACAGATCTTTATATAGATTGTTGATCTCTGTGGGGTAGCCCTCTAGATAGCGCACATAGTCATTTAGCTGTTGAATCTGGGTTACGGCCATGCGCCGCTCAATACGCCGGACTATGGTTGTAGGTTTGTAGAAGGTGAAATCAATCTTGTTGTTCTCCCGCAGCAGGGCAAAGATACGGGTAAGGCCGTCGTCATCGGTCAGCAGCTTGCCAGCAATCTCATCCTTGGAGGCGAAAGGATGCTCTAGATAAGAGAGTAGCTGATGGGGCATCTCTTCCGGTGGTAGCACAAAATCCACTAGGCCGGTGACAATGGCGCTACGGGGCATACCGTCGAAAGCGGCGCTCTCTTCTGACTGCACCATAACCATTCCTAGTTTCTCTTTAATAGCACGAATGCCGCTGGTGCCATCACTACCTGTTCCGGAAAGAATAATGGCTATGGCTTTATCACCCTGATCCTCTGCCATGGAGCGTAGGAATATATCGATTGGCAGGTTAATACCCCGTAGATCCCTCTGCTGTTCTGAAAGCAGCAGACGTCCGTGGAACAGTCTAAGGTTGTGATTTGGTGGGATGAGGTAAACAGAGTTTCGTTCCACCGGCATCCCATCTTCAGCTCTGCGTACCGTCATATGGGTATGCTTTGAGAGCAGTTCCACCATTAGGCTTTTGTGATGGGGAGAAAGGTGCTGCACAACCACAAATGCCACACCACTGTCAGATGGCATGGCCTTAAAGAAGGACTCAATCGCTTCCAGTCCTCCGGCGGATGCTCCGATTCCAACTATGTGACTGGGAGTATTTCTCTCAACTGGTTCTTTACTTTTTGTATCTTCTGCAGAGGATTTTTTGACCATAATTTACTACTTCAGTGGTGTGGCTAAGAGAATTGTTTATTCCGTGTATTACATAGATCGGTATATTAGGATATTAATTCTTAAATTTATCATGAAAATATGCCTAACATGCAGATTCGCATAATAAAAAATCTATGTACAACACGCAAATTCGTGTGGAGGTCTGGCACTCATGGAAAATACCGCACATTGAAATCCGCTCTACATAAGGATATTGGCGGCAGGGAGGGCTGAATCTTTAGCTGTTCCTCTGTCTCCACACCTTCGGCAATCACTTCCAGTACCAGGTCGTAAGACATATAGTATGGGGTACTTAGAAATGGCGGTTGCTCTCATGCTGTTAATTCATTTTAATAGAAAGTGTTATGTGGGATGTAGAGCGAATAACTTAGGAGATTGCTACCCTTGTCTGATCTGGTTTTTGTGTACGGAACCTTGCGTAGGGGTGAGGTAAATCATTATCTACTCTCCGGCGCAGAGTTTTGTGGAGTGCATCTAACCCGGCCGCGTTATCGGATGTTGCATCTTGGAACCTATCCTGGAGTAGTAGCTGGAGGTTCCTCATCCATTGAAGGGGAGATTTATCGGGTGGACACAAAAGGGCTGGTTAAATTGGACCGTCTTGAGGCCTACCCCAGACTCTACACCAGAAAGCTGATTCCCACCGACTGGGGCAGAGCCTGGATCTACCTCTATCGCGGCAGTCGGCAGAGCCGCTCAGTTATTCCATCCGGCAGCTGGTGTGGTGAGACCATGAGTTGTGGACCCTTTAGACTGTAGGAGATCAGTCCCCCGGGCGGTTCTAGATTAGGATAACAGTAGTATAAATGCCTGTGGGAACTGGCCCCTACTGGTTTGTAGCTTTTCCTACAATTGAGCTTTATTCGACATACCTATATGCAAGCGTAGTTTTGTAACATACTGAATAAATTCAAAAAATAATTCTGGCACGCTGCTTGCTCTTAGCTATTACATATTGGTTAGGAGTAAGTCATGAAAAGACAAACACCAAAAGCTATTATCAATGACACCACCCTGCGGGATGGCGAACAGTCTGCCGGCGTAGCCTTCTCTCTGGAGGAGAAGCTGGCCATAGCTCAGTCCCTCGATGGCCTGGGTGTACCCGAGCTGGAAGTGGGTATTCCAGCCATGGGAGCAGATGAGTGCGACTCCATTCGTGCCGTTGCAGGGCTGGGCCTGAATGCGGAGTTGATGGTTTGGAGCCGGATGCGCTCAGATGATATAGCTCTCTGTGCCGATATGGGTATTCACCGGATTGATCTCTCCATGTCAGTGTCGGATCAGCAGATTAGAGGCAAGCTCAGCAAGAATAGAGATTGGGTGCTGCAGCAGATTCCTACGCATGTGGAACAGGCCCTGGAGCTGGGTTTTGAGGTATGTATCGGTGGTGAGGACTCCTCCCGCGCCGATCCGGAATTCCTTCTAAGGGTACTTGAAGTTGCGCAGCGTGCAGGGGCCAGTCGGTTTCGTTTTGCCGATACTGTTGGCATCCTGGATCCCTTTGGTGTTTATGAGATTATCAGCTACCTGCGTTCCAATACCGATATGGAGATTGAGATGCACGCCCATGATGACCTGGGTCTGGCTACCGCCAACACCCTGGCCGCTATCCGCGCTGGAGCCACCCATGTAAACACCACGGTACATGGCCTGGGTGAGCGTGCCGGTAACGCTCCTCTGGAGGAGGTGGTGATGGGAATGCGTCGTTTTCACGGCTATGGCAATGAGATTGATATGGCCCACTACCCGCAGCTTTCAGTATTAATAGAGCAGGCCACTGGGCGTTCTGTAGGCTGGCATAAGAGCATTGTGGGCGAGGGGGCCTTCACCCATGAATCTGGAATTCATGTGGATGGCCTAATGAAGGATCGAGTTAACTACCAGGGGGTTGATCCTGCAGAAGTGGGAAGAGACCACCGTATGGTTTTGGGTAAGCATTCAGGAAGCTGTGCAGTTAGCCACGCCTTTGCAGAGATGGGTATTAAGCTACTGCCGGGCGAAACAGAGCAGATACTGCAGAGGATAAGACATTTCAGCGGTATGAGAAAACGGGCACCAGACGAACAGCTATTGCGGCAATATTATTTAGAAGCCCATGCAGAGAGTTCAGACAATTTTTGGCAATGACACAGGAGTAGATGTAAATGAGTGAAGAGTTAGAGATGGATATGGAAGAGCTGTGTAGTGCTGAAGATTTTTTGGATTATTTTCAGATCCCATATGAGCCCAGCATAGTTCAGGTTAACCGTCTGCATATCCTGCAGCGTTTCCATAACTATCTGGAGGCGGCAAATGATGAGATGCCGCAGGAGGAGTCTGCGCTGCGCGCATACTATGCCGGATGGCTACAGCAGGCCTATGGAGATTTTGTGAATTCTGATGCCCGCACTGAAAAGGTGTTTAGGGTATTTCGTATGAACGAGCCGCAACAGGTTGCGATTCCGTTGGATGATTTGATGCAAGGAGTAATCGGTGCAGCCACCAAGATATGAGTTTGGTACAGAGGTGCGGGTAGTCAGGTCCATCCGCAATGATGGCACCTTTCCCGGCAAGAACAGGGGGGAACTTCTAGTTCCTCAGGGTAGTGTTGGCTATGTGAAAGATATGGGAACCTTCCTACAGGATCAGGTTATCTACTCGGTAGACTTTCTTGATGATGGCGTAATGGTGGGCTGCCGGGAACAGGAGATTCAGTTGGCCAGCGACCCATGGATCCCGACTAAATATGAGTTCCGAGATAAGGTGACACCGAAGATTACTTTGGCGATCAAGGGAGAAGTTATCGCCGAACCTGGTGATGCAGGGGAGATAGAGAAGGTATTGCGCGAGCATGAGAGTGGTCCGACCTATCATGTACGCTTCAGCGGCCGCACTTTGCAGGTGCCTGAGGGTGCTCTAGACTTCATCGATTCAGAAACGGTTCAGGAGTAATGGCGTTGGCCGAGAAACAGCAGCAATCCCCCGAGTTTAGTTATCACCTCTTACGTAATGCCCTCAACGATTATGGAAAGAACCTGGTGCAACTGGAGCCAAATGAGTATGGACAGGTGTTGCAAAAGGCGACCCAAAGCTATGAACTGGAGTCTTTAGTAATAGCTGCGCCAGAAACCAAAGATATAGTGATACCGGATGAGCAGTTGAGTTGGTCTGTAGCCAACATAGCAGCACGGTATGATAGCCGTGAAGAGTATCTACGAGACCTAGAGGCTAACGGCCTGGATGAAATAGGTCTGAGACACTCTCTCTATCGTGAATTAATGTTTGATGCCGTAATGCAGTTAGTTGCATCTGGTAGTGCGGCAGTGAGCGATGCTGAGGTGCAGCAGTTTTATGAAGCACATCCTGAAGGCTTTGAGCAGCCGGAACTGCGCAGTGCCAGGCATATCCTGATCACGGTAAATCCAGAGTTTGCAGAGAACACTAAAGATGCAGCCCTGGGGCGCATGCACCAACTGGCAGAGAAACTAAATGGTACCTCAGAGGATTTTGCTGAGCTGGCCAAGTGCCATTCAGAGTGCCCAACTGCCATGGAGGGGGGCGAATTGGGAGAGCTGAAACAGGGACAGCTCTATCCTGAACTAGATGCCGCTCTATTCTCCATGCAGGAGGGAGAGATGAGTGAGATCATCGAGTCGGAGATGGGGTTTCATATTCTCTTATGCGAAAAGATTAGACCAGGCAAACATATCTCCTTTGCCGAGGCGGAACCTAAAATTCGCAGCTCACTGGAGGAGCGAAATAGGCGTGGTAGACAGAAGGAGTGGTTGGCCGGGTTGAAGAAAAAAGCCTAGATTAGCTGTTCTGATCTGTTTTTGTCATCCCGGCGTAGGCCGGGATCCAGGTCGTACTAAATATGTGAGTTGTATTCCTTTTCTAGATTCCGGATCTTCGCTACGCTACGTCCGGAATGACGAACTCTCTTTGCATAAGAGATGGAGCAAATTTTTCACATAAAATCTAGGTTCAGTATGATTTTCCAAGACATCGCCTGGCTAGAAAAAGCCAGTATAGAAGAGATAGAGCAACAACTGCCCGGCGCTGTGGCCCCACGCCCCCTGAATCGGACTCTACGCCGTAGCGCTCTCATGGTTTCCGCCCATCGGGTAAAGCATCTGAATAAGCTAGATGAACTGGCTGCAGATATGGCCATTATCAACCTGGAGGATGGGGTGGCGCCAGAGCAGAAGCCCCGTGCCCGTGCCCTGGCTGCCCTGTTCGTGGCCAATGCCCGGGAGGCGAAGCCGGAACTGGTGGTGCGGGTGAACCCCATAGGCGAGGGGGGTGAAGAGGATATTGAGTTAATTAACAGAGTGCAGCCAGACGCCATTCGCATTCCCAAGGTCAGAACCAGACAAGAGGTAGAGCAGGTATGTAGCCTGGTTGACCCTGCCATTCGCATCCATCTATCCATAGAGACCGGCGCTGCCCTAAACAGCATTACCGATCTTAGGGTTGAGGCACGGGTAGATACAGTATATCTGGGTATCCTGGATCTTTGTGCTGATCTTAGACTGCCACAATCGGTGATGACTCCAGATAGCCCTACCGCCCGCCATCTACTTTCCCGTTTCCTGGTGGATGCTCATATAGCAGGCTTGCATCCAGTATCTTTTGTCTATCAGGAGTATAAAGATCTGGAGGGCTTCGAACAGTGGTGCCTACTGGAGCGAAAAATGGGTTTTTCATCTAAAGGGTGTATTTCACCAGGACAGGTAGAGCTAGCCAATCAGGTGTTTGCCCCCAACCCTGAAGAGATAGAGCGGGCCAAAGCCATTGTGCACTGTTTTGAGCAGGCGGCGGCAGAGGGGACTACCGGTTTTGTCCATGAGCAGTACGGCTTTATTGATGAGCCGATCTATCGTGGGGCTTTGGCTGTGCTCGGTTCTTAGAAGTAAATAAGAGTAAATTACCTAAAATATTGGAAAAACTATATAAATGGAGTATCATTCCCGCCACTTACGGAAGAGTAGCGGTTTTTAAGTGGTTGATGCCCTTAACTCCGCCAACTTAAGATTTTTGAAGAACCCCGAATTCGGGGTTTTTTTTGGAGACCGGGTTTTGGTGTTAGCCAATATCGGCGGTATAATGCCGCAACGGTTATTACGGTTTTATTGAGAAGTGGGCCTCTGGCCCATTTTTTTGTTGTGGTGGATATGCAAAGCGCGCCAGATAGATTGAATCAGCTCATTGAGCAGGTAGTAGAGCCAATGGGCTATGAGCTGGTTGGGGTCGAATACCGTAGAGGTAAGGACTCAGGCCTGTTGCGCGTCTACATAGACCAGGATAGCGGCATTTTGGTGGATGACTGTGTTGCCGTAAGTCGCCAACTAAGTGCCATGCTGGATGTTGAGGATCCGCTGACAGAGGCGTATCAGCTAGAGGTCTCTTCTCCTGGCATGGATAGACCACTGTTTGTAAAGGAGCATTTTGAGCGCTTTGCAGGCAATAAGGTACGTATCAAGCTACGAATGAAGCTGAATGGAAGACGAAAGTATGAAGGGGTTCTAAAGGGCGTCCAGGAAGAAGATGTGATACTGGAGATGGATGGTGAGATGGAACAGTTGCCGTTGGATCAGATAGATACAGCGCGGCTGGTACCGGAATTCTGATTTAGGAATTTGAATGATGAATAAAGAAATTTTGCTTGTCGTTGACGTGGTTTCTAACGAGAAGGAAGTAGAGAAAGAGATTATCTTCGATGCAATCGAAGCAGCATTGGCGTCAGCTACACGCAAAAAGCATGGTGGCGACATAGATGTGCGGGTTGAAATCGACCGCGATACTGGAGATTACTCCAGTTTTCGGCGTTGGGTTGTGATTGCAGAGCCAGATGAGGAAGGGTTTGACGAGAAGACCCAGATCATGCTGGAGGATGCCCAGAAAGATAATCCAGAGCTCCAGGTTGGCGATTATGTCGAAGAGCCTATGGAGTCCATAGCCTTTGGCCGCATTGCTGCCCAGACAGCAAAACAGGTAATTGTACAGAAGGTAAGGGAAGCTGAGCGCGCCAAGGTGGTAGAGGCCTATAAGGATCGCGTGGGTGAGCTTCTTACCGGTGTGGTTAAGAGAGTAGAGCGGGGTAACGTTACCCTGGATCTGGGTGCAAATGCCGAGGCAATTATTCCTAGAGAAGATATGATACCTCGTGAGTCGGTACGTAGCGGTGATAGGATACGTGGATACCTATACGATATACGTCCAGAAAACCGCGGCCCCCAGCTATTTGTTAGCCGTACCCGTCCAGAGTTGCTGATCGAGCTGTTCAAGCTGGAAGTTCCTGAAGTAAACGACGGCATGATCGAAATCATCGGTGCTTCGCGTGATCCTGGCCTACGAGCTAAGATTGCGGTCAAGGCCCATGATAAACGCATTGATCCGGTGGGCGCATGTGTTGGTATGCGTGGTTCCAGAGTACAGGCAGTCTCCAATGAGCTGAATGGCGAGCGCGTGGACATTATCCTGTGGGATGAGACCCCTGCTCAGTTTGTGATTAATGCCATGTCTCCAGCAGATGTCTCTTCCATCGTTGTGGATGAAGATAAAGGCAGCATGATGGTTGCAGTGGAGGAGGAGAACCTCTCCCAGGCCATCGGTCGTGGTGGACAGAATGTACGCCTGGCCAGTGATTTAACTGGGTGGGAACTAAATGTTATGAACGAGGCTGAGGCAGCCGAAAAGAGCGATGCTGAGGCACGAGAGCTGGTCGAGAAGTTTATGGACTGGCTGGATGTAGATGAAGAAGTAGCAATAATCCTGGTTCAGGAAGGGTTCTCAAATCTGGACGAGGTTGCCTACATCGACATCGACGAGATGCTGGCAATCGAAGAGTTTGATCAGGATATTGTGGATGAGCTGAGAGAACGGGCCAAAGATGTGCTGTTGACCCTGGCTATTGCCAAAGAGGAGAAGCTCTCAGACGTTGAGCCGGAAGAGGATCTGCTTAATATGGATGGAATGGAGCGCAAGCTGGCCTACGACTTGGTCCAGATTGGCGTCACAAGCATGGAGGATTTGGCTGAGCAGTCGGTTGATGAGTTGATGGTTATTGATGATATGGATGAAAAGCGTGCTGCTGAGTTGATTATGACTGCACGTGCTCCATGGTTCGCGGATGAGGAAGGCTAAGCCTAATTTAGGCTGTCCTGGAGGCCCAAGCATGAGTGAAGTAAAAGTAGAACAACTAGCCGGAGACGTTGGCATACCGGTCGAAACTCTGCTCTCCCAGCTGGAGAAGGCCGGAGTTAAGAAGAAGAGTGGAAATGACACGGTAACAGAGGCTGAAAAGGCCAAACTGTTGACCCATCTGCGGGAAAGCCATGGCAAGAATAGTGCAGATGGCTCCGGTTCTGTTAAGAAGATAACCCTAAAACGCAAAAGTGTAAGCGAGTTGCGCCAACCAGCGGCTGCTGGACGTACTCCTGTAAGAGGCACAGCGCGTGGTGGTAAGACGGTAAGCGTTGAGGTGCGGCGTAAGCGGGTTATTTCAAAAACAGAGTCGTCTTCAGAAAAAGAGAAGAGACTTGCAGAGGCAGAAGCAGCCAGAAAGGCGTTGGCGGAACAGGAAGAGCTGAAAAAGAAAAGAGCTGAAGAGGATGAAGCCAGACGCAAGGCAGAACAGGCAAGGCGAGATAGTGAATTAAAAGATAAACAGCAGGCTGAGGAGCAAAAACTTAAGGAAGAGGAAGAGGCTCTCAAAGCGAAGGAAGAGCAAGAGCAAAAGGCTGTAGAACCAGCAAGCAAGGAGACAAAAGCGCCTGAGAAAAAGGAGCCTACTAAAGAGGAACTCCTAGAAGAGGCGAAGAAGAAGGCGTTAGAGGCTGAGGCTAAGCGCGTAGCTGCAGAGAAGAGCGGCAAAAAGGGTGTGCAGCGTAAAGATGAACCTGCTCGCGGTCGTGCTAAGGAAAAGAAAACTCGTCACGGACGTGAAGAACTGCATGTAGCAAAAGATAAGAGTGGGCGGCGTAAAGGTAAGTCGAATAAACGGCGTCCAGTTCATGTACAACAAGATACCCAGCATGGCTTTGTTAAACCTACTGCCCCAGTGGTACACGATGTCGAGCTACCTGAAAGCATCACCGTTGCCGATCTGGCGCAAAAGATGTCAGTCAAGGCGGCTGAGGTGATCAAAGAGCTGATGAAAATGGGCATGATGGTAACCATTAATCAGCCATTGGATCGTGATACCTCTACTCTGGTGGTTGAAGAGATGGGTCACAACCCGGTTATACAGAAGGACGATGATATTGAGACCGAACTCATAAGTTCATTGGAAGAGGTCGAAGGCGAACAGGTTAGCCGTGCTCCAGTTGTAACCATTATGGGCCATGTTGATCATGGTAAGACTTCGTTGCTGGATCATATCCGTGCAACCAGAGTTGCTGCTGGTGAAGCTGGTGGTATTACCCAGCACATCGGTGCTTATCATGTGGATACAGAAAAAGGGATGATCTCTTTTCTGGATACGCCGGGACACGCGGCATTCTCAGCAATGCGTGCTCGTGGTGCCAAGGTGACCGATATTGTTATCCTGGTAGTGGCAGCAGACGATGGGGTAAAACCTCAGACCGTAGAGGCTATACAGCACGCCAAGGCGGCTGAAGTGCCAATCATTATTGCCATCAACAAGATGGATAAGCCAGAGGCTCAGCCAGATAAGGTTACTCAGGAACTCACTCAGCATGAAATTGTTCCTGAAGAGTGGGGCGGCGATACCATGTTTGTGCAGGTATCAGCCAAGAGCGGGCAGGGCATTGATGATCTGCTTGATGCTATCCTGCTGCAGGCTGAGGTTTTGGAGCTGAAGGCTGTGGAAGATGCCCCGGCTCGAGGCATTATTGTGGAGTCTAGTTTGGACAAGGGACGTGGTCCTGTGGCCACAGTTCTGGTGCAAACTGGTACCCTGAATGCTGGCGATATCCTGGTCAGTGGTCAAGAGTTCGGTAGGGTACGTGCCTTGCTGGATGAGAATCGTAAAAACATTAAGTCGGCTGGACCTTCCATGCCGGTTGAGGTGCTTGGTCTTTCTGGTGTTCCCAATGCAGGTGACGATGTCCTTGTAGTCGGCTCAGAACGCAAAGCGCGTGAACTTTCTGATATGCGTAAGGAGAAGAACCGCGATAGCCGTATGGCAGACCAGAAGGCAGCCAAGATGGATGAGTTCTTCTCGCATATGGCAGAGGGCGAAACCAACTACGTTAACCTTATTATTAAGGCCGATGTTCAAGGCAGTGTTGAGGCCTTGAAAGAGTCGTTGCTCAAGATTGAGGCCGATAACATCAAGGTCAAGATCGTCGCATCTGGCGTTGGCGGTATCAATGAATCTGATGTAAACCTGGCTCTCACCTCAGGTGCCTTTATCATCGGCTTTAATGTTCGTGCCGATGCTACAGCGCGCAGGGGTGCGGAAGATAAGGGTGTGGATATTCGTTACTACAGCATCATCTACGAAATCATTGATGATGTTAAGAAAGCTATCTCCGGTCTGCTAACACCAGAGATTCGTGAAGAGATCGTTGGTCTGGCTGAGGTTAGAGATGTGTTCCGTTCCTCCAAATTCGGTGCCGTTGCCGGTTGTATGGTAATTGAGGGAGTGGTCAAGCGTAACAACCCTATTCGCGTACTGCGGGATAATGTAGTTATCTATGAAGGTGAGCTGGAATCACTGCGTCGCCATAAGGATGATGTCAATGAGGTTAAAGCCGGTACTGAATGTGGTATCGCTGTGAAGAACTACAACGATGTCAAAGATGGTGACAATATTGAGGTGTTTGAACGCACTGAAGTAGCGCGTGAAATCTAACGAGCGAACCTTAGTTAATGGCAAGAGAATTCAGCAGAACCGATCGAGTTGGTTCCCAGATTCAGCGTGAGCTGGCACAACTGGTACGGGACGAACTAAGGGATCCGCGCCTGGGGATGATTACCATCCAAGCGGTAAAAGTGGTGCGTGACTTCTCACATGCCAAGGTCTACTTTACCTTCATCGGTGGTGATATGGATGAGGCAGAGACCACCAAGGTATTGAAAAATACAGCATCATTCTTCCGGCATGAGTTGGGTCATCGCCTGAATATTCGAAGTCTGCCGCAACTCCACTTTGTTTATGATGAGTCCATAGAGAAAGGGACTCATCTATCTGCTCTGATCGATCAGGCAGTGGAGAGCGACAAGAAGAAACACCATGATGAGGAGTAAGCAGTAAAAATGGGCAGGCGGCGTAAAAGCGGTCGCAATGTGCGCGGCATTCTATTGTTAGATAAACCACTAGGTATTACCTCCAACAGTGCCCTGCAGGATGTGAAACGTCTATTTAAAGCACAAAAGGCTGGTCACACCGGTAGTCTGGACCCCCTAGCTGATGGTCTGCTGCCTATCTGTTTTGGAGCAGCCACCAAGGTTTCTGCATTTCTGTTAGATGCCGATAAGCACTATCTGGTGCGAGTCAAACTGGGTGTAACCACCGCAACTGCCGATGCCGAGGGTGAAGTACTTGAGACTAAGCCTGTTGATGGTATCTCCGAATCCGATATTCAGCAGGTTGTGGCTGAATTTAAAGGCGATATAGAACAGATCCCACCAATGTATTCTGCCCTTAAACACAAGGGAGAGAGGCTATACAAACTGGCCCGTGATGGCATTGAAGTTGAGCGGGAACCGCGTCAGGTAACAATTCACGATATCACCATGCAGGGTTATTCAGAACCGGAGTTCGACCTGGATGTACGCTGCTCGAAAGGAACCTATGTTCGTACCTTAGCTGAGGACATCGGTAAGAAACTCGGTTGTGGCGCCCATGTTACTGCTCTGCGGCGTATCGGCGTCGGACCTTATGGGGCGGACAATATGGTTAGCATGGAGCAGATAAAGCAGCTGGCTGATGAGGGTTTTTCTGCGCTGGATGATCTGCTGTTGCCAATTGACAGTGCCCTTGGCTCATGGCCAGAGGTGAAACTGACTCCAGACAGTACCTTCTATCTGAAGCAGGGCCAGCCGGTGCTGGTGCCTAATGCACCCACTGATGGCATGGTAAGGATATATGATGCCGATGGTTTATTTATGGGAGCTGGTGAAATATTGGACGATGGCAGAGTAGCGCCGCGTCGTATGATGTAAATATAGGGAATATTTACTCTCTCAAGAGTGGAACCTGGGTACCACCTTGATGGGTGGAGGGTGATGGTTTATGAGTAGTACCATGAATTTCCCCTCACCCCAGCCCTCGCCCCAAGAGGAGAGGGGGAAGGATGATTATCAGCCAATAAATGGTTGGATTTAAAATTCCCACAATTTGCCACTTATTATTTGCTTGGTTTGGATAAACCTAGCATAATTCGCGGCTCAGTTAAGTAACAGCGGATCCTGAACGGCTTTGCCAGCTGATCAGGTATCTTTGATAGACCTTTTTTGAGGTCGAGGTTCGCACACTGAACCCATTGTCGGAGTGCGGATTTTTGATGGGAATAGTCCCATCAATTAATCATCAATGAGGAGAAATGAATATGGCAATGAATGCAGAAGAGAAGAATGCGATCGTTGAGCAGTATGCTCGTTCCAAAGGCGATACCGGATCCCCTGAAGTACAGGTGGCCCTGTTAACCGCTAATATCAAAAAGCTCACTGAGCATTTCGCAGAACACAAGCAAGACCACCACTCCCGCCAGGGTTTGGTGCGGATGGTAAATTCCCGCCGCAAGCTTCTGGACTACCTGAAAGGCAAAGACGTGGAGCGCTACCGCGCCCTGATTTCCAGTCTTGGTCTGCGCCGCTAAGTCGCTCATCTCAAAGAATACGAGGAGATAAAAGTGAGTTCGATAACCAAAGAGTTCCAATATGGTGACCACAAGGTCGTACTAGAGACAGGCGAGATTGCCCGTCAGGCTGATGGCGCCATAATGATCAATATGTCCGACACAGTAGTGCAGTGTACTGTGGTCGGTTCCAAGAGAGCTATGGAAGGGCGTGATTTTTTCCCTCTCACCGTAGACTATCAAGAGAAAACCTATTCCGCCGGCGTAATCCCCGGCGGTTTTTTTCGTCGTGAAGGACGTCCAAGTGAGAAAGAGACTCTCACCTGTCGTCTGATCGATCGTCCAGTTCGTCCACTGTTCCCTAAGGGATACACCAACGAAGTACAGATTATCTGTACCGTTATGTCCCTTAACCCTGCAGTTGATCCAGAGATTCCAGCTTTGATTGGTACCTCTGCCGCTCTCTCCATCTCTGGTCTGCCGTTTCAGGGTCCGATCGGTGCTGCTCGCGTTGGTTATAAAGATGGAAAGTATCTGCTGAACCAGGATCAGACCGGTCTGAATGAAGATAGTGAACTTGACCTGGTAGTTGCCGGTACTGAAGAAGCTGTGTTGATGGTTGAATCAGAAGCTAACCAGCTGTCCGAAGAGGTAATGCTTGGTGCAGTAATGTTTGGTCATGAACAGATGCAGGTAGCGATTCAGGCCATTAAAGAGCTGGCGGCTGAAGTTGGTAAAGAGGTTGCTGAGTTTGTTCCACCAGCGGTTGATACCGAACTGGTTGATGCTGTTGCTGCAGCAGCTACCGATGGTCTTACCAATGCTTACTCCATTGCCGATAAGATGGAGCGTTACAGCAGTGTTGATGCGGTAACTGCTGAGACTGTTGAAAAACTGTGTGCTGGTGATGAGCCTAAGTGGAGTGAAGCTGAGGTTAAAGGCGCAGTTGATAGTCTGAAGAAAAAAGTTGTACGCGGACGGGTATTGGCTGGAGAGCCACGTATCGATGGCCGTGATACCAGAACAGTACGTCCTATTAATGTACGTACCGGCGTTCTGCCACGCACCCACGGTTCAGCCCTGTTTACCCGTGGCGAGACCCAGGCTTTGGTTGTTACCACTCTAGGTACCGAGCGTGATTCTCAGATCATCGATGCCCTAGGCGGCACCTATCGCGAACCATTCATGCTGCACTACAACTTCCCTCCATTCTGTGTAGGTGAGACTGGACGTGTAGGCACACCTAAGCGTCGTGAGATTGGACATGGCCGTCTAGCCAAGCGTGGTGTTCTAGCTTCTATGCCAACCATAGAGGAGTTTCCATACTCTATTCGTGTGGTTTCTGAGATTACCGAGTCTAACGGTTCCAGCTCTATGGCTTCAGTATGTGGTACCAGTTTGGCGCTGATGGATGCAGGCGTTCCGCTGAAAAGCCCGGTTGCCGGCGTTGCCATGGGTCTGATTAAGGATGAAGACAAGTTCGCTGTTCTGACCGATATTCTGGGTGATGAGGATCATCTAGGCGATATGGACTTCAAGGTAGCTGGTACCGAGAACGGCATCAATGCCCTGCAGATGGATATCAAGATCAATGGTATCACTAAGCAGATCATGGAGATTGCTCTAGATCAGGCCAAAGAAGGACGTATGTTTATCCTGGGCGAGATGAACAAGGTTATCTCTTCACATCGTCAAGAGATGTCAGAGCATGCTCCACGCATCATCTCTATTAAGATTGATCCTGATAAGATTCGTGACGTAATCGGCAAAGGTGGTGTAACCATCCGTTCCATTACTGAAGAGACTGGCGCCACCGTAGATGTAACTGACGATGGCATAGTTAAGATCTTCTCAGTAGACAAAGCAGCCGGCGAAGACGCCAAGAAGCGTATTGAGCTGATCACTGCCGATGTTGAAGTAGGCCACATCTATGAGGGTAAGGTAGCACGCCTGATGGATTTTGGTGCTTTCGTAACCATCCTGCCTGGAAAAGATGGCCTGGTACACATCTCTCAGATCTGTGAAGAGCGGGTTGAGAAGGTCAGCGATAAGCTGTCTGAAGGTGATGTTGTGAAGGTCAAGGTGCTGGAGGTGGACAAGCAGGGTCGTGTTCGTCTCAGCATGAAGGCAGTGCAAGAAGAAGCTTAAATATTTCTTCACTGTTACAGTATAAAAACAGGGAGCCTTCGGGCTCCCTGTTTTTTTATGGAGATGGGATGGGGAATCGTTTGTGGATGGCCTCAATTCGTTCCAATATATCTTCACCCAGTTGTAGATCGACGCTGGTGAGATTCTCCTGTAGCTGCTGCATGTTGGTAGCACCGATGATAGTGCTGGTTAGGAACGGTCTGCTGTTTACGTAGGCTAGTGCCATCTGAGCTGGGCTTAAGTTTATCTCGCGAGCCAGAGCTACATACTCCTGAGTGGCGGCAACCGCTTCACTATTGCTATATCTGTCGTATTCAGGAAATCTGTTGAGTCGATCTTTCGCTCCGCCACCCCCATCTAGGTATTTACCTGAAAGCACTCCAAATCCGAGGGGGGAGTAAGCCAAAAGCCCAACCTGTTCCCTATGCGCGATTTCGGCCAGCCCCACTTCAAAGCTGCGATTGAGTAGGCTATAGGGGTTTTGAACAGACACGATACGGGTTAGACCCATTTTCTCCGCTATTTGCAGAAACTTCATTACACCCCAGGGAGTTTCATTGGATAGTCCGATATGGCGTATCTTGCCCTCCCGAACAAACTCAGACAGTACAGTTAGGGTCTCTTGTATGGGGGTGAAATCGTCATCGCTATGGGTATAGCCTAGTCGTCCAAAAAAGTTTGTGCTGCGCTCCGGCCAGTGCAGCTGATAGAGATCGATATAATCTGTTTGTAACCGTTTTAGGCTGTTGTGTAGCGCAGTCTCAATATTCTTGCGATCAAAGCGGCTCTCCCCGTTGCGTATATGATCAACCCAGCCTTTTCCAGGCCCGGCTATCTTGCTGGCTATGATTACCTTGTCTCGGTTGCGTCTGGCTTTTAACCAGGTGCCGATTATCTCTTCAGTGCGGCCATAGGTCTCAGCCCTGGCGGGAATGGCATATAGCTCTGCGGTATCTATGAAATTTACCCCAAACCCCAGGGCAAAATCCAACTGCTCGTGGCCTTCATCCTCTGTATTCTGTTCTCCCCAGGTCATGCTGCCCAGGCAGATTAGGCTTACTTTAAGATTGCTGTTTCCTAGGGTTCTATATTGCATATCGTTCTCGAATAAAATTTGGCTTTGGTTGATTATGGCTGTTATTTGTTAGCATGTTTCTCAATTTCACTAAATCTATAACAGTCAGTAGTGTGGTCATTTACCATACCAACCGCCTGCATATAGGCATAGCAGATTGTCGGTCCGACAAATTTAAATCCACGTTTAGATAGTTCTTTGCTCATGGCTTCAGATTCAGGGGTAGAAGCTGGAACCTGCTTGCTTGATTTCCAGCGGTTATGAATCTGGCTGCCTCCAACAAATTGCCAGATATAGTCGGCAAAGCTGGAAAACTGACCCTGAATCTCCAGGAATGCTCTGGCGTTAGTGCGAGCCGCTGCAATCTTCAATTTGTTGCGAATAATGCGCTCATCCCGTTTTAGCTTTTCCAGTTTATGCTCACTGTAATTAGCTATCTTATTGGGATCAAAACTGTCGAATACTTCACGATAACCTGCGCGTTTGTTTAGCACGCAAGACCAGGAGAGTCCCGCTTGTGCGCCCTCCAATATAAGCATCTCAAACAGGTGCTCATCATCGTAGGAGGGCACTCCCCATTCGTTATCATGATACTCCAGCTCAAGAGCGGAACCGTTCTCCACCCAGCTACAGCGCTTTATATCCATATCCATCCCAGATTGATCCTAGTGAATTGTATCACTGCTGTCCTGTTAACTGTGAATATACTAGTTGTAACGTTATGATTGTTATACGCAAAACAACACAAAGTAATTTGATAAACATAGAAACTTAAATTTGCGTCCCTTCTCCCCTTTGGGGAGAAGGACAGGATGAGGGGAAGATACAAAACAATGAGTTATCTCACAACCCCCCCCCCCCCTCACCCCAACCCTCTCCCCAGAGGGGAGAGGGAGTTAACAGGACAGCAGTGAAATTGTATACAATGACAGGAAGTTTATAGATTTCCAAGAGAGAGGAATTTATAAAGCTGGGTCATATTAAATGCTCCAAATGCGATTTAGCAGTTAAAATGGGTGAAGCACTAGCCAAGATGAGGAGAAGAATTAGACATGCATGAAATCATCTGTCCAAGCTGCGGGAAGGCATTCAAGATTGATGAGGCTGGGTATGCTGACATACTGAAACAGGTTCACGATAAAGAGTTCGAACGGCAGTTGCATGAGAGGTTGGAGCTAGCTGAGCAGGATAAGCGTAATGCGGTAGAACTCGCTAAGGAGCGGATCGGTAACGAAATGCAGCAGGCTGCTGCAGCCAAGGATGCTGAAATTCAAGAGTTGAAGGCGAAACTGGATTCCGGAGAGGTCGAGCGTAAGCTTGCAGTGACCCAGGCCCTAAGCTCTGTGGAAAAAGAGCGCGACAGACTTGCCAACGAGCTAGAGCAGATCAAGCAAAATAATAAATCTGAATCCAAGCTAGCAATCACAGAGGCAGTAACTGCTGTTGAAAAGGAGCGGGATAAACTTAGGAACAGCCTGGAACGAGTTGAGCTGGAAAAGCAGCTTGCTGAACAGTCACTCAAGGAGAAGTACGAAACACAGATTAAGGATCGTGACGACGCTATAGAGCGCCTGCGGGATATGAAGGTCCGTCTTTCAACCAAGATGGTTGGAGAAACCCTGGAGCAGCACTGCGAGACTGAATTTAACCGTATTCGGGCGACAGCCTTTCCCCGGGCCTATTTCGAGAAGGATAATGACGCAAGCAGTGGCAGCAAGGGTGACTACATCTTTCGTGATGCTGACGAAGAAGGTACTGAGATCATTTCAATTATGTTTGAAATGAAGAACGAAAGTGATACCACTGCGACGAAGAAAAAGAACGAAGATTTCCTTAAGGAACTGGATAAAGATCGTACCGAGAAGGGGTGTGAGTACGCAGTACTAGTATCTATGCTCGAGCCAGACAGTGAACTCTACAACACCGGAATTGTTGATGTATTTCACCGCTATCCAAAGATGTATGTCGTTCGACCGCAGTTCTTTCTTCCTATTATCACACTGCTGCGCAACGCAGCAATGAACTCACTGGAGTACAAATCAGAGCTTGCTCTGGTTAAGGCCCAGAATGTTGACGTGACAAATTTCGAGAGTGATCTAGATAAATTTAAAACGGCATTCGCAAAAAACTACGATCTTGCCTCGAGGAAATTTAAAACCGCGATTGATGAGATAGATAAGTCAATAAATCATCTGCAGAAGACGAAGGAAGCGCTGCTGGGTACAGATAGGAATCTGCGTCTGGCAAACGATAAGGCACAGGATGTTACGGTAAAGAAATTGACTCGGAGCAATCCTACAATGGCAGCCAAGTTTGAAGAGATTAATAATCAAGACGGCTCTAATAAAGAGTAAGTTCAAACAAAATGCTGTACCTCATAATTGAGATTATTTAGCATTTGACTAACGACTAACGACAGTAATATAAACATAATGCAAGCCCACTACCTACAACACGTCCCCTTTGAAGGCCTTGGCAGTATCGAGTCCTGGCTTGAATCTGCCGGCTACTCTATTACCTGTACCAGACTGTATGAAACAGCGGAGCTGCCTGATCTTGATAATGTTGATCTCCTCATAATCATGGGCGGCCCTATGAGTGTGAATGATGAAGATGAGTATCCCTGGCTTGTTCAAGAGAAGGAGTTTGTTCGTAACGCTATAAATCAGGGTAAACCAGTGTTGGGGATATGTTTGGGGGCGCAACTTATTGCCAACGCTATGGGTGCAACGGTATACAAGAATGCAGAAACAGAGATCGGTTGGTTTCCGGTAAATGGGGTTGCTACTGCAACTGATTCGATATTTAGTTTTCCTGTTTCTTCAAAAGTATTCCACTGGCATGGCGAGACTTTTGATCTGCCTCCTAGTGCGGCTCTATTGGCGAGCAGTGCAGGCTGTGTGAATCAGGCGTTTCAGTTGGGCGATTCTGTCATCGGTCTACAGTTTCATCTGGAGACTACGCCAGAGTCGGCAACTAAGTTGGTAAATAACTGCCGCGATGAGTTGATACCTTCAAAGTATGTACAGACGGAAGAGGAGATACTTTCGACCGATGCAGAGAGCTATCGCTCCATTAATAGCTTGATGAAAAATGTTCTTGAGTTTATTACCAGACCGTAGGGCTGCAATAACAAAATGCGGTCACTAATAAAGTTACTGCCATAGTAGCAAAGCCACTTGCAATGGCGAGTAATAAGCGTGGGTTCTCCACGCCTTCAATGCGGTAGCCTATATTACTACCAAACTCGATCTCTCTAAGGGGAATAACATCCTGCACTCAGCAGTAGACTTTTATAGAAGTGAGCCTCAGGAGTGTCTAAGAGATAACCAACTTAATGGGTGAAATCTCTTTGTATAAAATTATCGGAGGCTTCTTGGGGGAGAAGGTGACAATCCTGGTGCGTGGTGGATAACAAAAATGGCTGGTGAGGTACATGTGCAAAACCCTATGTTTTTGCACATATTCGATGAATCTGTTTGCCCCATATAGCTCTTTTTTTGAGAATTCATACTCTAATTCATTTATTTTCGTTCCGCGTTCAGAAATTTCAACTATTGGTATTTCATCTCTATGTCTAAGCAGTTCCTTATAGAGTGGCTTTGTTTTATCCGTAGAAACCACAAATCCCATTTGTGATTCTCCCTCGACCCAATTTATGGTCAGGCTGTCATCATAGCGGATATCATGTTCCCCAAACGCGAGACACCACCCATAGTAATAGGATGAGTATCTTGCAATGGTTCTTTGCACTTTTTCCATGAATTGATCGCGTAGGTTAGTAGCTAAATATTTGGATGCTCTGTTCATATCCTAGCAAAATGTAAAGCTGGAATGATTACAATTTATGGACAGAAAACAAATAAAGTGAAAATGCCACCTAGTTGAACGACAGCATTTGCCGGAATATGTGACAGATGCTCATATCTGGCTGCCTACAGCTTGTAGCGGTGATTGCGTGCCCTCACACAACCTCAAAAAACTCCCAATTACAGTGATTCGATAGACCATGGGACAGGGTAGGGGAATATCTCATTTAAGCTATTGAATTCGACAGGCTAGGAAGGAAAAGTGGAATATCGGTTTGCGCACTGGCCCTTAATTTGTACTTGGTGCATAGTAGCAGAGGCTATATAGTAGTTGCGTACGCACAAAAATAGCCTATAATGTGTATATACATCATACGTAAACGGAGGTTGCTTATGCGCATGGTATGTACACAGACCGATAGGGCCTATGTGCTAGGCGAGGCTGTGTTAAATGCAGGTGCCAAGCTTGGTCTAAGCCAAAGCCAAGTTGGAAAGATTGTGGGACGTGATCGCACTACTATCTCCAGGAGTGGCATAGAACCAGACACCCCAAGCGGAAAGATCGCTCTTTTGCTGGTTAGGGTGTACCGGGGTTTATATGCTTTAGTCGGGGGCAAGGAAGAGGATATGCAGCATTGGATGAATACCAGGATTCTTTCACTTAGGGGTGTTCCAGTAGAAATGATTAAGGATATAACCGGACTGGTACATGTTGTGGAATATATCGATGCTATGCGAGGGAAATCTTGAGTGAAATTTGGAGAGCGGTAGGTGGAATAAAAACAGTTCGACCTATCAGTGGAAATGGATTTCGTTTAGTTGAGAGCCAAGAACAGGTTGCAACTACAGAGATTGTCTCTGATCTAAAAAAACAATCCATTCTTGAAGAGATGATAGATGAATTCTCTAAGCCTGCCTTCCTCCCTGGCACTGAACATCTACACTATCTGCTTTATACATCCTTTAGATACCCACCATTAAAGCATGGCAGTCGTTTTGGTAGTCGATCAGAACCCAGCATACTCTATGGCGGAAGTAGTGAGCAGGTGACGTTATGTGAAAGCTCCTATTACAGACTTTTTTTCTATTCTGACATGGAACAACCACCGCGCAGTCAAATATTGCAAACTCAACACACTATGTTTTCATATGACTACCAAACTGATTTGGGTGTTCAGCTGCAACACTCCACTTTTGATAAATATGAGAGTGAGTTACGTAACCCTGTAGACTATAACGCAACTCAAGAGTTGGGTAGGGTAATGAGAGATGATGGGGTAAAGGGTGTGGAATATAAGTCGGCAAGGGACCCAGATGGGGGTATTAGTATAGCGTTGTTTGATGCAACTCCATTAGTTAACAGTGAACCTTACAATCAAAGACCATGTCTATGTCAAACTGCCCCAGATGAGGTTGTTTTTAAACTTGAAGGTAATATTTTTCGATTCAATCTAGATCAATTTTTGGTTGATGGTGAATTGCCTAATCCTTCTATTTAGAAAATGGTAAGTTTGGGGTGGGGGTCTGGATAGTTTGCTCCAATTCAATACCAAGTACTTGTTTATAAAGAAATAGCAATGCAGACAGCGCTTGATTTTGGGTGGGAGATATAACATTATTCTTAACAGCAAGATGGGTAAGGAAGGCGGATATTTCCGCTTCACCCATATCAGCAGGATGCTTCTTATTATGGAAATAAATAAAACGCTTAATCCACTGGGTATAGGCTTCTTCTGTGCGAATACTATAGTGTTTCACAAGCAGAACGTTGCGCACATCATCCAACAGGCGGGGCTTATTCATAGGAACTTCCTTGCTCCGTTTGTAAATCCTTTTAGGCTCCCTATTCAGAAGCTAACGCATTGTTTTCAAACAACCTGGTTTTTTATGCACCCTAAATGTCGCAATTTTAAAGGGACTTTTAGGGTGTCTACTTATAGTTATGCAGTAGGAATGCACGGAGAAACGAAGTGGAATATCTCTTTCAACGGATAATTCAAAATCACTTCCAATGGACAAGGCCATCGCCGGGGAGGCTAGGGGCATCAGGCGAAGGAGAATATGTCCAAGAGAATGGCTTTGGCCATGAAGACTGGAACTTCAACAAAAACCTTTTAATTGAGAGATCAATATACGGTTACTGCTATTACCGTCCAAGCGAACAAAAACGCGGTGAGCCCTTCAGTATAGCTTTCGCCACCTACACAAATAAGCAGTGGTACTTAGTTGGTTTTTACTTGAACTGCGAGTTTGTAGACGAGCCGCCAGTGCAAAGGCGAGTTCTCGACAAGAAAATGAAGGACCTAAAGCAGCTCGGGAATAGCTTGGGTGGTTCTTGGCTGCGCTTGTCAGACAAGAAGTTTGTTGAAAAACTAGAAGACGAAGCTCAGTCGCTGAAATGGCGGGTATCGCCGGATAACGCTGTCAGAATGGCGCAACCGATAGCAATACCGAGCGAGATGTTCAACACCAGAAACTATCGCATTGTTAAGCCCACTTCGATAGATGCGACAGTTTTTCAATCCCTTTACGATCTCGCTCAATCTGACATGTCAGACGAAGACTACGGCGATGAAAGCGAATTTCCAGAGGGTAGAGAGCTTGAGCGAAAGCACAGGTCCCGTGAGCGCAATCAAGCAGCAATAAGAGCCGCCAAGGACGCGTTTGTAAAAAAGCATGGGAAGCTGTTTTGCCAAGTGTGCGGATTTGACTTCCAGGACAAGTACGGCGAGGCAGGACGAGGATTTATTGAAGGTCACCATACTATTCCTATTAGCGACCTAGCAGGGGAAGTGAAAACCAAGGCGCGTGATATTGCTTTGGTTTGTGCGAACTGTCATCGCATGCTTCACAGAAAGCGGCCTTGGTTTAAAATGAAGGACTTGAAGCGGTTGGTGGACAAAAATGCATAACACGGCGCTCCAGCCGACGTCAGGCCGCGATGCGGCCTTCCTCGGCTGAGCTCGGCGTTATGTCGGATAAGCAATGAGCGAATTTAATCCATTAGAAATAGTTGAAAATTCAGAATTAATCGTTGTAGACGGGCGATGGCCCAATTTTCACGATGCAGAAGTCCATTATTTCAACTATTGGAAGGGGGATATGCGGCCAGATGAAGATGTATGGGAAGGGCCTGACATTGTTTTAGACCTTGAATTGTGTGCTCTAGAAAGCCCGTTCTTTGTAAAGCTCAGATTTGTAAGTTGTTCTGCCGTAAAAATGTCAGCTGACAACCCAGATAATATGATGGTTGACTTAGAAATGGAGTATGAGGAAAGAGGCTTTTTCAGTAGTGGAGAATCTTTGCCACCTTACATAGTAGTTAAACTTAAAGAGTCTTTTGGTTTTCATTTAGAATTTAAATGCTTTGGTGTGGAAGTTTTAGAAAGATATGAACAAGCAAGGAAGTGACATAACAAACGGCTCATGTGCGACCTTCGTTCCGTTGGCCTTTTTTGTGGTCAAAGATACCACAAAAAAGGCCAACTGCACTCCGGCGCCATAGCCGGGCGTTATGCCGAAAAACTAAAGCCCTATGAGTAAACGGAACAAAAAGGCAGAAGGACAGTCTGCTATAAAGGCTGAAGTCGCCAGAAGAGAGACGGATAGGGCTTTGCGCTCTCCAATTGATCGTCAGCAGATGCTATCACTTGTATCAAGTGTAGGTGCAGTAATAGCTGAAAATGGCCACAAGAATGATTTCAAGTTAACAGACTCGTGGCTTGAAAAAAACAATGTCGATGTAGAAAAAGCGCATGAGTTCTTTGCAAGTGTAAATATCTTTGGCGATTGGAGCCTCCTCACGGAAGGAGACCCATATCAGCTTTTCGGTGCATCCGAAAATCGGTGCTAGATCAGCCTCTTATTTCAAACGTTATGTGTAAAAAAGAAATAAAAGATGGATTTCTTAATAGGTTTATTAACAAAGCCTTTACCGCAGGGATTGTCTTAATATTTATTGCGCTTGCATCATTTGTTATAACCATTATCAGTAAAGTATCTAGTGGGCATGGCCTTGATTACTATATTAGCGGCAAAGGATATGAGCTTAATTACCTAGGTGTACTAATTTTACTGGTTGTTTTGCCGTTATTTGCGCTAGTTATTTGGTTTATTGCATGGTACCAAACAAGGCATGAAAGAGATTTTGAAGAAAAATACACAAAGAAAAGCAATGAGCCACACAACAAGTAAATCAAGACGCAGCCTGCGGCTGCTGGGACGTCTGGCTTCGCCATCTGCCCCTTATTTAAAACGTTATGCCACCAAATGAAATGGACGACTGGTACGAAAAAGAGAGGCTTCATTTTGCTGCCGATGAAGGAAATCTAGAGGAGGTTAGAAGACTAATTGAGAATGGCTATGACTTTAATGCCTTTGATGACAGCATGTCATTTACACCTCTTCATTACGCCATAGTTAATGAACATTACAATGTGGCAAAGTATCTTATCGAGGTAGGTGCAAATATAAATGCAAACGAAGAAGAGAAAATTGGGGAAACCCCACTAGGTCAAGTTGCGGCTAATTGTACATACGAAATGGCCGAATTTTTAATTAGTCATGGAGCTAATCCTACAATACCTGGATGGATGCAACTTACTGCATTAGATCTGGCTAAAGAAAGAAAAAAAGACGAAGGCAAAAAGGTATATGAGCTTTTACTCAAAACAGCAATTAATAGATTCCACTATAAGGCATAAAAATGTATAACGAGACGACAGGACTCGTTAATATAACTGTTAGGCAATGGAAATGATCATGTCATATTGCGGCAAGGCGATTGCATATATTAAAGAATACTTACCTAAAGAGTGCGATTCACCAGTAGTTAAACTCTCTGAAAAAGACAGCCTTGTCGTTCGAGATTTAGGGAATGGATTTTTGGTCACGTATTTGGTTGATGAGGGAGATCACTTTTCGTACATACAAAACCGTCATCTATTTGATGAGCGGATGTCGATGGAAGAACTGCATTCTTTTGCGCTTCGTAATTTGTCCGATCTAGCTTTGGGTGCAGTAAGGATAAATCCGTACGAAAATGTTTATGCGTTATTTCTTGATGGTAATTTTGAAGCCAGCCTTCTTATGCTTGACGAGCTGTGGGAACTACACTTGACTGAGTATGCTCCTAACGGTTTTGTTGTTGCCGCCCCTTGTAGAGATGTCATTGCATTCTGTGACAGTAATTCTAAAGACGGGATCTCAGAGCTAAAGCAACTTATAGGCCGCGTATTTGATGACGCAGATCATCAGCTGAGCGATTGCTTATACCAGAGACAAAATGGTAAATGGGCGAGGCTACTCAATGCCTAACAATTTGTTCAAGTCGTTCGCTTTGCTCACTGGGACGCTCCGCCGCGTTGCGGCTCAACTCCCATTAACAACGCGTTATGCATTTAAAATAATATATACCGATGAAATATTTTGAAACCAACTATATAGTAAGAAAACCGATCAATATAGTCTTTGATAAATCACTAGATATATCAGAGCTGCATAATAGTATAGGTTTGTTTGGTAAAGCTTACGTAACAACCAATGAGTTAGAAATAGACGAAATTGGAAAAGCTTATAGTGTCGTTAATAATCATGGCAACTTTGCTGTCCGCTGTATATTAACGCTAGCAGAGATCAACAGACCATATAGCTATACGTTAACTTATACTTACGAAACAAAGGATGAAAAAGGAGAGATTAAGGATGGTTGCTCATTTGTGCCGTGGAAAACAATGACATGCATTGTCTCTTTTAAGGAGCTGGAAGATAATACCAACGTTACCACGCTTATGCATGCAAATGGTATCGAATCAGCATTCGGCAATATCTTTACAAAGATTCTCGGCTTGGTTAACTTCTTTCAACAGCTTAGATACAACAGGCGTGCATCAAAATATATAGAAAAACATGCATAACCAGCAGTTCAAACCGCTCGCTTTGCTCGCTGGGACGCTCCTATTGTCGCGCCCCTTAACTGAACGTTATGTGTAAAAGATGAAAATAAACAAAACACAAAAAATGCAGCTTGAGAGCTGGAAAAGAATCAAAGATAAAGAAAATATATCTGTATCTGCTTTTTTGAGTGCGCAGCCCAAACCTTGGTGGATAATGACCACTGTCCTGGTTTTAATTTGGCTTGCATCTGAGCTTACTAATACAAGCGATATATTTATAAGGGCTTTCGGTATCGGCAGCATTCTTTTTACAGTCATTCTCTACATTCGGACAAAGTTGTAC
>JBNKKH010000023.1:0-14857 GCA_050291725.1 Sedimenticolaceae bacterium | reverse complement strand
TTGGTGATTATGCTGCTGGCAAGGATACTGGGATCATCGATATTGTGCTATTGGGGGATATCGACCAGGGTAATCTCGACGATTTGACCAGAAAAACGGAACGTTATATCGAGCGAAGGATTCGTACGTTGGTAATGTCTATAGAAGAGTTTGGTAGCCATGAGAATATGGATGCGCTGAAACCCAGATTGCTCCTGTGGAGTCGAGAAAAGTGAGCGCCACTAGTCGAAGTAAAATGTGGAGACAATAATTGCTTTTTTCACAAACTAAACAGACTTCAGGTATATAGTTAAATGGAAGTAAAGATCTATACTCCAGAGAGTGTCCTGCGTAATCCCAAAGCGATGCTATTGAGTATGCTGCGCGATTTGAATGCGGCACGCGAGTTGAGTTGGCAGTTGGCGATCCGTGATATTAACGCTCAGTATCGACAAGCTGCTTTGGGCTTTATTTGGGCATTCATAATGCCATTAGCCAATACAGCTGTATGGTTGTTTATCCAACGCGCCGGTATTGTTTCCATACAAGCTACGACCCTACCTTATTCGGTTTACGTCTTTACAGGAACTATCCTCTGGGCAATATTCATGGATGCGGTCAATGCCCCATTGCAGCAGACCATATCAGCCAAGCCAATGCTGGCAAAGATAAATTTTCCATATGAGGCGCTGGTGGTTTCAGGCATCTATCAGACTCTTTTTAATGGCGTTATCAAGATAGCGGTTTTAATTGTGGTTCTCCTATTTCTTGGAATAAATCCAGGCTGGCAGATACTGCTCTTCCCCCTGGCGGTTGTGGCGTTGATTCTTGCCGGAACAGCGTTGGGATTGGTGTTGACGCCGATTGGGGTGCTTTATACAGATATAGGCAAAGGACTGCCTCTGCTTATGCAGTTCTTGATGTATCTTACTCCGGTTGTTTACCCAATGCCAAAGAATGACCTGGCGGCATCTCTTTTTCAGCTTAATCCCATTACGCCATTAATACTAACGGCTCGGGACTTTCTGACAGGTGTTGCTCCTGAATATCTAGGCTCATTCATCAGTGTCAATCTAGGTATGATGATCCTTGTTGGTTTGATGTGGGTGGTCTATCGGGCAGCTATGCCAATACTCATAGAGCGTATGAGCGCCTAAGCTATGACTGATACTCTTATCAAGGTTGAAGGTGTCTCGAAGAAGTTCTGCCGTAGCCTCAAAAAATCACTCTTATATGGTATGCAAGACCTGGGTAGTGAACTCATTGGCCGCAGAAGCTGTATGGGGAACGATTTGCGAGATGATGAATTTTGGGCGGTAGACGGCGTTAGCTTTGAGGTGAAACGCGGGGAATGTCTCGGACTTATCGGTCCTAACGGCTCAGGGAAGACGACTATGCTGCGTATGCTTAACGGATTAATCAAGCCAGATAAAGGCAGGATTACGATGTGTGGTCGTGTAGGAGCATTGATTGCCCTGGGTGCTGGATTTAATCCCATTTTGACAGGAACAGAAAACGTCTATGCTGCGGGCGCTGTTTTGGGGTTGAGTACCAAGAAAATCAAGGAAAAATATTCTGATATTGTTGAATTCGCTGAGCTTGAAGAGTTTATGGATACACCCGTACAGCATTATAGCTCCGGGATGCAGGTGCGGCTTGGATTTGCCGTTGCTGCTCAAATGGATCCGGATATATTACTTTTAGATGAGGTGCTCGCTGTCGGAGATATGAATTTCCGTTTGAAATGCTTGAACAGGATTTTAGAGCTGTTAAAGACGACTGCGGTAGTCTTTGTTTCGCATTCTATTGCGCAAGTGTCGAGAATAGCAACAAAGTCATTAGTGCTGGATGAGGGAAATGCTAGATATATTGGAGGTGATATAGGAGTCGCGGTAGAGCATTACTATAGTCTAAACACTAATATATTATCTAGTTCTGATTTTGCAACAGGATTGGCTAAGTTAGAAGGTATTGAGGCAGAGGTAAACGGTGTGGTAAACCCGGAAAGCATCAATTATTTGGATAACATGAAGCTTCATATCTATCTGTCTGTAAGCAGTCAGATCGAAAGATTTAATATAACCATTAATATCGCTACAGAGGATATGAATGAAATTGCATCTTGTTCAACAGATTATGATGAAGCTAGTATCAATAATATATCAAATCCGATTAGAGTGACTCTTGATATGGGAGAGATCTATTTTAATCCTGGGTTGTATTATGTGCGAGTGGCAATTTTAAACGAGAAGATGAATCGCATTTTGTTTAAGCGTGAAAATGCAATGTTACTGAGGGTCGGTGGCTCGCGGAAAAGATGGACCCCTATCGTTATCAAGGGGGTGTGGAAATCGCAGGCTGTTACGGCGATAAGTAAATGATGTCGTTAACACAAAATGTCTGCATTTTTGTTTGTGTGAATATTGTTACTATGAGGTTATTCATGGGGTCATGATTGATTGGCTAGCAACTGCAATGTCGCTTATTAATATCCGGAAAAGGCGATGCCCGGTATGCAGGCGTAGGGCGGCGTCATTCAATCCGTTACCCAGTGATTATCACGATCAAGCAATAAAACATGGATACCGCTTTTTTGGAGAGGGCGAGACAATCAATGTCGATGAGTATAGTTGCCCACATTGTGGGGCCTCTGACAGGGAGAGGCTATATGCCCTGTTCTTGGATGAGATTGTAAATGATCCGGATTTTATCCATGGCGCGAGTCTTCTGCATTTTGCTCCCGAGGTTGCCTTGTCTAGATTTATTCGGAGCTTGGATAAGTTCGAGTATCGTACCGCAGATATCGCCATGGACGGGGTAAATGATAAGGTTGATATTACGTCTATGTCGCTTTATGACGATGCAACATTCGATGCATTTATCTGTTCTCATGTGTTGGAGCATGTGCAAGATGACCATGCCGCTATGTGTGAATTACGACGTATTCTCAAGCCTGGGGGGTGGGGAATTTTGATGGTGCCTCTTATGACTCAGTTTGATGAATCGATTGAAGACCCATGCGCTACCACAGATGCTGACCGGTGGCGCTTGTTTGGTCAGGGCGATCATGTCCGATTATATGCCAAACAGGATTTTTTAAGACGGATTGCGCGGTCCGGGTTTTCCGTGAGGCGGTATGGTGTGGATTATTTCGGCAGCGATACTTTTAGTCAATGCGGTATTACACCGAGCAGCACGCTATATGTGGTCGGACATGATTAACGTTACCAAGACATTTTTGCCGCCATTGGATGAATATATTTCCCAGTTGGAAAAAATTTGGGAAAGCGGTCAGCTTACAAACAATGGCCCGTTACTAAGAGAGTTGGAGGATAAACTCAGGGATTATTTTGGCGTAAAGCACCTTTTTATGGTGGCTAATGGAACACTGGGGCTGCAGATCGCATTGAAGGCGACTGGGATTACCCGCAAGGTGATTACTACTCCATTCTCATATGTTGCCACTACAGATGCGATTCTTTGGGAGAAGGCAACCCCTGTTTTTGCGGATATAAATTCACATGATTACTGCATAGATCCTGGCAAGGTGGATGCGTTGGTCGATGCGGATACTGAGGCCATAATGGCGGTGCATGTGTATGGGTATGCGTGTGATGTGGCCGCTTTAGAAGATATTGCGCGTAGGCATCGTCTCAAGATCATTTACGATGCGGCGCATACTTTCGGGTCTAGGCTCAATGGGAAGGCGTTAGCCGCCTATGGTGATGTCTCGGTGCTTAGTTTTCATTCCACAAAGTTGTTTCACACTATTGAGGGCGGGGCGGTTATTACCAACGATGATGAAGTGGCTAGAAAAATACGTCTGCATCGCGCCTTTGGTCATATCAGAGACGACTATTTTACCTTAGGGACTAATGCAAAGAACTCAGAATTCCATGCTGCAATGGGTTTGTGTTTGTTTCCACGTATACCTGAATTGTTGGAATTGCGGAAAACAGTTTCTCAGAGATATGACGCGCTGATTGAGGGCCTCCCGATTGTGCGACCGATGCCGACAGTCGGCGGGCTCGAGTATAATCACGCCTATTATCCCATCCTTTTTCGAACGGAAGAAGAACTTTTCACAGCCAAGATGGCGCTTGAGAGCGCCGGTATTATGCCTCGTCGCTATTTTTATCCAGCATTAAGCCGTTTGCCATACCGTGAGGGAGAATCCTGTCCGATTGCAGAGGATATTGCGACGCGGACGCTGTGTCTTCCACTTTCACATGAGGTGACTACAGAGATTCAGGATAACGTTGTGGGTATCATTGCTGAGTCACTTTCTCAATGAAGTTGGCGATTATGCAACCATATTTCTTTCCTTATCTGGGTTATTTTCAGCTCATTGCCGCCGTAGATAGATTCGTTGTCTACGATGATGTTATGTTTATAAAACAAGGGTGGATTAACCGTAATTTTCTATTAATGGGTTGTTGTGCGCAGCGCTTTACGATACCTATTTCCAATGTAAGTTCATATAAAACTATTGATCAGACTGCGATTGCAAATGGGCAATGGAGGGTGAAACTACTCAAAAGTCTTAGACAGGCATACTTGAAAGCTCCTAATTTTACTCGTATTTACGCATTGGTCGAATCAGTGGTAATGAAGCAGCAAGAGTCCATCTCAGACCTGGCCCTTGAGAGTCTGACGACAGTTATGAGTTACCTTAATATGGATACATCATTACGCCCTACCTCAAGGATATATGACAATGCTACTCTAAAAGGACAGGACCGTATCCTTGATATATGTGGGCAGGAGAGGGCGGACATCTACATCAATTTACCCGGTGGTCGTGAACTTTATAGGCAGGAAGATTTTGCCAGTAGAGGTATGGAGCTATATTTTCTTCGGCCTAATATTGTGCCTTACCCACAGTTTCGTTGTGAATTCGTGCCAAACTTATCTATTTTGGATGTTCTTATGTTCAATGACCGGAAAGTGATTCAAGAAATGTTGCAGGCTTACACGATGGATGTTTGATTATGCATTCGTTCAATACTATATCTCTGCATGGCGCTCCACGCTCAGGTACAACATGGCTCGGAAAGATCTTTGATAGTCATCCTGATGTCGCATATCGTTTTCAGCCTCTTTTTTCATATCGATTTAAAGGCGCTATAGATGACAATAGTCGTCAGGATACGGTCATGCAGTTTTTGCGGCAACTTTATGATGAAAACGGTGATGAGTTTATTCTTCAGCAGCAGCAGATTGCCAGGAAGGTTCAGCCAAGCTTTGTCGAGAAGGTGCAACATCCAAGGGTGTTGGTGATGAAGGAGGTGCGATACCACTATGTAATTGATTTGTTGCTGAGAACTGTTCCGGAGATCAAGATAATTGGGATCGTTCGTCACCCCTGTGGCGCAATAAATTCATGGCTTAAGACTCCGCGGGAATTTCTACCGGAATGGGACGTTGTGTCTGAGTGGCGTAATGCGCCGAGCAAGAATCAAGATCGGCGGGAAGAGTATTACGGCTTTAGTAAATGGAAGGAGCTAGCTCGTCTCTTTCTGAGATTAGAGAGCACTTATCCAGATGCATTCAGACTAATACGCTACGAGGAACTTGTTGCGCATCCTCACGAAAGAGTTCGAGAGTTGTTCGGATTTTGCGGATTGGATATGCACGCCCAGGTATTGCGTTTTTTGGATGAGTCGCAACAGCACGAAGTGGATGATCCTGATAGCGTATTTAGATCAAAGGATGTTGTAAGTCGTTGGAAAAAAGAATTGCCAGCCTTTATACAAGATGAGATCTTTGCTGATCTGGTCGGTAGTGACTTGGAGATATTTCTTTGAATAGTCCTCGCGTTACAGTTATTTTGTCTTCCTTGAATCACGGTAGATTCTTGGATGAGTCCATTCGCAGTGTTCTTGCTCAAACATTTACAGACTTTGAGCTTTTTATTATCGATGATAATTCAGATGATGACTCCTGGGATATTATTCAAGGCTTCGATGATCAGCGTATAACGGCTATACGTAACCCAGTGCGTATGCGCGCGGCGTATGGTTTCAATGAAACCATACGCCATCAAGCCAAAGGCGAATATATCGCTATTCACCACTCAGATGATGTATGGCTGCCAGAAAAGCTTGAGAGGCAGATAGAGTTTATTGAGGCGCATCCTGATGTAGGGGCTGTTTTTACTCGGGTGGGTTTAATCAATGAGCATGGCAGGCCATTCTTAGATCATGCTCATTTCTATTATTCCGCATTTGGGCAACCAAATAGAAGTCGCTTTGAATGGTTGCGATATTTCTTTCTCGATGGTAACTGTCTTTGTCACCCTAGTGTATTAGCTAGGAGGCAGGCGATGATAGAGGCAGGTCTTTATGATAGACGGCTTGGACAGATTACAGATTTTGATCTTTGGGTGAGGATGTGTTTGCGCTATGAAATACATATTCTAGATGACGTTCTGACTTGTTTTCGTATTCTGGATAGAGATGCGAATCAAAGTGGTGACAAGCAGGAAACGCATATCAGGGTAAGAAATGAATGGAGTGTCGTGTTGGGACGTCTGTTGTTGCTTAAGGATGAAGAGGACTTTTTTTTAGTATTTCCAGACATGCGTAGACGAGCCGTTCCTTCAGGGAATGTGCTGCCTTTTTTGCTGGCACTTGTGGCTGCAGAAACACAGGATGAGTTTAGAGTATCGTTTGGTCTTAATCTGCTTTATGAGCTTTTTGCCGATGAATGTCTCGTTGCTGAAGTTATGGAAAAATATGACTTTGGTTATATTGATTTAATAGCCATATCTGGAAGGATCGATCCATTCAATGGCGAGGGTTGCTACCAAATGATGAAGGAGATTTGTCGTGTTAAACATACTGTTTCATGGCAAATAACAAAACCGTTGCGATTCATTGCCAATTTGGTTCGCAGATGGAAGTGATATCTGTGTCTTCATATGAAGATAACTGACTATTGGCTTGTCCGTATGGGTAGTATTTAACAGAGTGATGGTCATGAAAAAACGGCATGTATACGACTATAAAGTTACTCCTAGCCACGCCGCAACGAAGGTGGCGCAAATGGTTGGGGTGGATAAAAGTGTTCTTGAGCTTGGGTCAGGCCCTGGCTCAATGACTCGATTATTTGCCGAGAATAGATGCCGCGTTACTGCGCTTGAGCTTGATCCAGATGCTATAAGGATAGTTGCTCAGTATTGTGAGCGTGTGGTTCCATGTGATTTGAATAACCATAATTGGCATTCTGTTCTTTTTGAGCAGGACAAATACGATGTGATCGTTGCTGGTGATGTTTTAGAACACCTGAATAATCCATGGTCGATGTTGGAGTCTTTGCATGGGCTACTCGAGGAAGATGGATATGTGGTCGTCTCTCTTCCTCACTTGGCCCACAATGCAGTTATTGCTTGTCTTCTGAACGGAGATTTCGAATATCAATCCTGTGGCATGCTCGATAGAACGCATATCCGTTTTTTTGCCATGCAGAATATTCAACGTCTATTTACTGATGCTGGTTTTAAGATTGTGGAAGTTGATTTTGTGGTTAGATCTCCAGAACAGACAGAATTTGCCAGGCAGTGGCGTAAACTATCAGCAGAAACAAGAGAAGCTCTAAAATGCAATAAGTTTGGTACGGTTTATCAGGTGGTTATTAAGGCGAAGTCAAAGTCAAAGTCATCTTCCGCGGTGGGGATTGATATCCTCTCTCAAGTAGTACCAAAGCCTTTGCGTAATTTGCCTGGGTATGGTTTAAGGGAGAACCGTATTGTGAGATTTTTGATATCTTGTTTAAGTTTAGGTGCGCGTAAGAGGCTCTCGGAATTGATCGATAATTTAGGGTTTTGGCATTAAGAAGACTGATAGTATGAATAGTATTGAAACAGATGGTGCTGTTCCAACCGGTCTCCCGCGCCTGATTGCCTTCTATTTAACTCAGTATCACCCTATCCCGGAAAATGACGAATGGTGGGGAAAGGGGTTCACAGAGTGGACCAATGTAACTAAGTCTGCGCCACTTTTCGATGGACACTACCAACCTCATCTGCCTGCAGATTTTGGTTTCTACGACCTTCGTGTTCGGGAGACACGCCATGAGCAGATACGTACGGCGAAACAGTATGGCATAGATGGTTTCTGTTATCACTATTATTGGTTTTCCGGTAAAAGGCTGCTTAATCAGCCGCTTGATGATATGCTCGCCGACCCCGGAAGTGACATGCCTTTCTGTCTGTGCTGGGCAAATGAGAATTGGACGCGGCGTTGGGACGCTGCGGAGCATGAAGTCCTCATCGCGCAAAAATATGCCCCTGAGGACGATCTAAACTTTATAAAGAGCCTGATACCTTTCTTCTCTGACCCAAGATACATCCGTGTCAATGGTGCCCCGTTTCTGATTGTATATCGAGCTCAGCATTTACCGAATGCCAGGAAATCGTCCCAGATTTGGCGGGACTATTGCCGTACGGCCGGTATTGGTGAAATACACATCTGTGCTGCCCTTACTCACGGTAATGTGGATTATAGGCGGTTTGATTTTGACAGTGGCGTTGAATTTCCACCGCACAATATAAAATGTAAAAGTATCGCAGGCACGGTCCCATTCTATGAGCCTTTTAAAGGATATGTTGTAGGTTATCAAACGGTGGCGGAGAGCTACCTGGATCGAAAATATCGACATGGAAATATTTTCCGAGGAGTATTTCCTTCGTGGGATAATGCCGCCCGTACTGGTGATCGTGCGTTCATAGTGCTTAATGCATCTCCTCAAAATTATCGGCACTGGCTTGCTGAGTCTATTCGGAAGACGATGGAAGAATTTCCTGGCCAGGATCGGTTTGTCTTTATAAATGCGTGGAACGAATGGGCAGAGGGATGTCATTTAGAACCGGATCGTAAATTTCAGCATGGATTTCTTGAAGCTACTTTACAGGCGAAGGAAGGTTACGCTGTTCCTGTTGGGTTTGCTGAGCGGACGGAATTAACAGATGATGCGCCCAGACGTACCTTTTTTGGAGATCTGCGTATTTTATTTGCATTCCATTCTCTGCGTTTTATTGGGCAGCTTGCTGTCCTGCTCAAAAGATTTCCTCGTGTCAGAAACGTTCTTAAGCGGATTATCAACTACTGAGCTTGTGTAATGCGGGTTTATTTCACGTAAGGGAATCCATGCTTGAGCAACATCTTAAGCTTGTATGGGTTCATGCTGAAAACGGAGAAAAAACTGGAAATGCTTTTGGCACGCCTGCATATTGTAGTTCTTCGTTTTTCCATCAGCTTAGCTCGATTATGAAAGAGTCTCTGGAATACGGGGAGATATATTTGTGTAAGGTAGCGCCTATCAATCCGAGTCGCGGTGAGAAGTAATCCCTCGGCAAGTAATAAAAGAAGATGTATGGGTAATATCAGCTGGATGATTGGAGATGGATATACGATCACCATTACGAAGGTTTTATTTGTCTCCGACAGCGCTCTCCTCCTGAATGTGGTTATTAGCTTACCTTGCTCTGTTTTGCCTCCGCCAAAGCTCTGGCCAACATGGTGATAGTAGCCGGAGCTGCCAACTACTTTGACCGGATATCCTGTAAGTCGAGCCAGACAGCATAGATATAGATCTTCGCCAATTGAACCGAACCATTCCGGGAAGCCACCCAGGTCATTCCACAACTCCATAGGAACCCACATGCAGGCACCTATCACCATAGCGACATCGCTTCGTTGCTGGTCAAGGTTCGGTACAGGGTTTAGAAATGGGTCAAGGAGGCATCCGGTGTCGATAAGCTCGCCAGTACTGGAATTATATTGCGGTAGGCTTAGGATCGCTGGCTGCTTGATTTCAATA
Source organism: Sedimenticolaceae bacterium (assembly GCA_050291725.1). GTDB lineage: Bacteria > Pseudomonadota > Gammaproteobacteria > Chromatiales > Chromatiaceae > JAAGZL01. Next base: position 5,056 of record JBNKKH010000023.1, on the reverse strand, counting down.
GCGGCCTGATACAAGGTGATAAGGGCATCTTTAAACAAAGATGCGTCATTATTTAGCAGCAGCAGATATTTGCCCTGGGCTCGGGAAGCCATTCTGTTGTTGGCTATGCAGAATCCAACATTTTGAACACATTCTATTGTATGAATATCAGGATATGTGTTCTTGATGTGGGCGGCCGATCCATCCGTTGATGCGTCGTCATGAACGATGATCTCAATATTTAGGTCGCCTGTTTGCTGAAGAATGGATTGGATGCAGTCATCTATTACATCTTTACCGTTGTAGTTGGCGATACAAATTGATATGAGTGGTTGCTGTTTCATGGATGATTCTGCATCCATTCCCATGTGGAGCGTATGCCTTGCTCGATCGTAATCAGAGGAGACCAGGAATAACGTTCGCTGATAGCGGTGTTGTCCAATACGATTCTTTGGACATCTACGCTACGCGCGGGTTGATATGTTAAATCCAGTGCCTTGCCGGTAATCTGTTCTATAAATGAGCATAGTTCGTTTATGGAATAACCTGTTCCACTACCGATATTGAAGGTATCAGACGATGGGTTTTTCAGTACTGCCATACAGGCGTCAATCAAGTCGCCAATATATAAATAATCCCGTACTGTCTTGCCATCACCCCATATCGTTGCTGGCGTACCAAGTTTGGCATGCTCCAAAAGTGTTCTGATTATGCCGAAGCCAGTTCTTAGAGGCTGCATCGGGCCATAGATGTTTGATGCCCTGAGTATGGTCACCGTGTGTCCCTGATTGGCAAAGATACGGAGAAAGTGCTCCGCGGCAGCTTTGCAGGCTGCGTGATTGGATAGTGGTGACAGAGGGTGTGTTTCTGGAACTGGTGTAGTGATCGGATTGCCATAGATAGCGCCACCGGAACTAAAGAAGAGGAGTGGAATGTCTGGGTAGGCTCTAAGTATTTCCAGGAGTCGTAGCAGAGGTAAAAGATTTTCCTCCGCTTCAATGCTTGGGTTTTGGATGTGATGTCCAGGCATGGATGTGCTGGCTGCATGAACTATCGCTTGATATGTAGATAGTTCGCCGAGTGAGTCCGGGTCGTCTAGATTGCCCTGTTGCCAGCTGATGTTTTCTTCTGGATGCTCCGGCTTGTTACGGCAGACTATGGTTACAGACTTGCCGCTTTCAACTAGGCGTTTAGCCAGCGCCTGGCCAATAAAACCACCACCTAGGATGAGAATAGCGTCTTTCATGATGATGTCTGATAAAGTTCCTGATACAGGTTCACATAGCGAGCGGCGCAGTCATCCCAATCGCCAATAGTTTGTTTGATCCAGAGGCGCGCGGCCTTGCCAATAATTTTGTTAGTATCAATATCGTCCAAACAGTCTAATGCTTGAGTCAGCTCGTTACGATTATTCACCAGCCATCCGGTTTCCTTGTGCTGTATGAAGTCTCTATGAGCGGGCAGGTTAGATGCGATAATCGGTATGCCGGCAGCCATGGCTTCCAGCATCACCTGAGGCCGCCCTTCGTCATGATGACTTAGGGTTATAAGTCCACTGGCCCGTGGGAACCAGATGTTCGCTAATTCTGCCGGATGGGTAGGACCATGCCAGTGTACCCAGGGGGGTAGAATAAGCTGTTCCTGCATGGGGCCAAACAGGTGTAGTTTGCGCTTTTCAAACAGGCCGTCTCCCCATGTGAACAGATCCCCGATCTTTTTGCGGGTTATCCTGGTTACTGCAAGCCAACAGTCGGATTCCGGGTCTTTTCGATCGATTGAAAACCAGCGTTTATCTACACCAAAAGGAACTGGTGATATTTCTGCCAGGTCTCCGAACGCATCCTCCAATCCCTGCTTCATCCAATCGGCATTCGGGGCCAATATGGTGCGCCGTTGTCGAAATACCGCGCGAAGCAATGGCACCATGCCTGGTTTGTTTAATAATCCATAGTCACTGCCTAATACGGTTATAAGGGCTGGTATATGCGTTCCCCATAGTGGGATGGCGTTTTGTAACCAATTGACATGGACCAGATCAGGAGATTCGCGCCTATATACGCGATATAGGTGTGACAATAACTCTACGGCTAATTTTAAACTTACGATATTTTTATTGCGTAATTGATTTGCAATACCTCCGCGTGCCATCAATGCTTCCAGCCATTTTTGATCAGATGGTGTGGCAGCATCATTGGTGTTTTGTGGGTACTCTCCTGGTGGCGCCCAGATGGAGAGATCCACATTTGGAATTTGGCTCAATGCCTGCGCCATATCAGAGATAAAGCGTCCCTTCCAATCTTCAGCATTGGCTGGATAAGATGAGCTTACAAAAAGAATTTTCTTTTTTGTGTCCATGGGCCGCACTAGTGTGTTGTTTTATTCCGTGACAATCATGTTGATTGGTTCGATATGGTAGCTTGTGATTATAGCAGTATCCGCTTCTAAGCAGCACAATATGTCAAGCGCTTTAGATGTGGTTGTAGATTATATATATCAGTTATTGAGTAGATAATCTCTTTGTCATTTGGGTAATTGCTATATGTCTTAAGGCCTTTTTTGCGCTAACTCTTTAAGCAGTGTGTTCCTCAGTATGACGATCTCCTTATTGTATGCGGCTTTTGATCTTTTGAGACCGCTTTCGCCTAAAGTGCCTAGAGTGTCTTCAGTATACTTTAGGAGATCCAGGGCTTGGGCTGTGTGTCCATTGGTGGCGAGGATTGCCGTCCCCATAAATCCAGATTCAATATTATTGGGCGCAGTCTTGAGCGATTGTTTAAATGAGGTCAAGGCCTCAGCAGGTTTGTGCTCATAACTATATAGCAACCCTCTTAAATGGCTGAGCTGATTTATTGCACTTGGAAATCTTTCTAGTTCAGGTTTTTTGCTTAGCATGTCTAGAAAGGTATGTCCTTCTTTCTTGCTAAGCCCCTTGCATTGGTTTGTTGCTATGAGCGTGATGAACCCTTCAAGTAGGTTGTAGGTGCGAAAATCGTACGGTAGCGGTTTCAGTTCTTCAATCCAGCGTTGATAGATATCGCTATCAGTAGTGACTTCATGGCATTTATATATAAACAGGTGCAGACGAATAGGGAGGCTATCCGGGATCTGCTTTTCCGCATGTTCCAGCAGTCTGATCGCCTGAATGTGGTTTCCCTTGTTATAGAGTGCTATGGCAGCAGATCGCTGTGCCCGTTGTGATGTCGGGTTCTGCTCGGCCCAGACTAACATCTGGGTGTCTGAGTCTCCCCATAGATCGCTTCTGGCTGTAGTCAAGGATGTGAGCAATAATATGATGGATGCAGATGCGGTATAAAAGAGCCTTTTATCTTTCTCAGCCAACTTGTAAACCCATACGGCAAGGGGGATAAAAAACAGTGTGGCGGGCATATAATTGCGGTGTTCGAAATACAGCTCCAGTGGGATTACCGTCGACTCAATAATATGTCCCGCCAAGAAGAACAGGATGCTGAGAGTTACGAATGGATGGGTCTTGCGTAGTGCAATAGCTGTAACAAGCAAGAGTGACAGGAACGAGATTGAGATTATGGCCTGTAGGTCTGTGATAGACGAGATAACAGGATAATTATCATTGAAGAGACCCCTGGTCTGCATCTTGGGGATAGCCAGGTGATACAGATATTCCGCAATGATCTTGCCTTCTGTTAGCAGGCGCTCTGAAAGGTCAAATGGCCTGATGTTGTATCCATGTAGGATCCCGGGCCATTTGACAAGAATATATATAAAAATAGATGAGGCAGGGATCCATAGAATAGCCGCCTCCCAGATCTTGGATGGCCTTGGCAGCAGACAGCGTTGGTGCCGCAAGATGCTGTACTCCACAACCAGTGCCAGCAATGGGAGTAGTATCCCGTTCTCCTTGCTCAGTACGGCCAGGATGGTGTTGATGCCGAGCCCCAGGGTCATCCAGATATATGCCGCTCTGGGTCTGTTGGGGAGCAGGCTGCGGCCATGGATATAGGTAAACAGGCCAATGATGACGAATAGGGTCGCCAGGATGGTCATGCGCTGTACCACATAGAGGGTGGTGGACACGAAATATGGATGCAATGCCCATAAGGCGGTGGCCAGCCAGGCGATATCCATTGCCCGTTTCTGTCCTTTTGCTCCATCAAGCAGGAGCATAAGCCGATAGATCAGCCCATAGAGTATCATGGCCACAGCAACATGCAGGCCTAGATTGGTGACCTTGAATGGCCATGGGTGGGTTGGCCACTCTGTTGAGTTTGCCAGGAAACTTAGGAGTGAGAGGGGGCGGCCTCCCGGGCCTGCGATCCCCTTGGTCAGGTAGGACCATAGGTCGCCTAGATTATTGATTCCGCCGTATTTGCCCAGGGCATCCAGATTGGCGAAATCGTCAAACAGAAATCCCCCGGACAGGCCGGGGATATAACAGATCAGTATAAGTACGCAGAGGGTAAAGATCCTCATTATGATCATGTCGCGCATAAAAAAAGCCCTCCGCTTGGAGGGCTTTCTATTGGATGATGTTATGGAGTAGTTCTACATGCGGTAGGCAGATACTGGTTTTCCATAGTACCGGTGCATACCCACGAAACACTACCACCATGGGTCACTGGTGAAAGCGTTATTGTAGTGCCTGCGATCAGGGCTGATACTTCACTGGTGTTAAGTGATGCTTGGATTTGACCATTTGTAACGTCAACCTGATCAACGTATTTACCCACGATCTCGGTGTCTGCGGCAATTCCAGCTGCACCATTATCAGCACTATCAAAATCACCCTCGTTGTGATAGTACTCAACGACAACGGTTTTCAACCCACTTGCCAGGGTGAATCCCTCTGATACCTGGGCACGTGCTACATAATCCTGGTATGCAGGGAGTGCGATGGCCGCCAGGATACCGATGATCGCTACCACGATCATGAGTTCGATCAATGTGAAACCTTGTTGAATCTTTTTCATGTCTATCTCCTAAGTAAAACAATTTGAATGTAACGTTATGCATGAAGCATATGAAACCGAATATCACTCCTGTGGGTGGTGCCCATATCCTTGATGATGGTTGAATCTTTCGTAATATATATAGCAGCATC
>JBNKKH010000022.1:0-96022 GCA_050291725.1 Sedimenticolaceae bacterium | reverse complement strand
AAAACATATGACCCAAATCCTTGGGAATAAATGTCAGGGACAACAGCACTTATCCCTGTACTAACCCACCCAGTCGTATCTCCAGTTTCAGCACCGCCATTTATAAGTAATTCGCTATCCAGGGTAGCTGCATTTGTGTTTGTTACACACAATAACAAGAAAATTAACAGTAACTTTTTCATAATCAAATCTCCTTTTGGCTATGAACAACAGAGAGCAGTCAATAATTTGTAAATATCGTGTTACGCTGGGTACATAATAATTTCTACTTAAACTAATTAAGAGTGAGTTCTTTTATAAGAACAGCATCCTGCCTTATCGCTTTACCATACTATTTATGCAGAATATCACCCCAACTGCATTTGATAAAGCACTTACTAAACAGTCCGCTTTTGGCCGAACTGTAACATAAGTAGCCACCTGCAAGCCGCAAGCCCGATAAGCCAGCGAGGAACGAGCATGGCTTTTCGGGCGCCGTGGCGAAGCGGTGGCGGGAACGGAGGGTAAGGTGCCAGCAACGGAGTGCAAGCCACGCGCCAGGTTGGCGAAGTGGTGAGGCACGAACCAGCATAGCCTGCCCTGGCGGGTGGCGTGTTTGAACTCTACACGGTAGTTAAAAGATGGCTCCCCCTTGAGGGGGATCGGGGGGGAGATATGAATCAATCCTGCCCGGCTGGCCCGAGGGTTGCTTTGCGTTTATTTGGATTCATACCAAACTCATCATGCAAGGCGAGTGACAGACGGGCAGACCAACACTCGCTATCCGTGCTCCGCCACCATAGCGCCGATCTCACCGGCCACTTCGTCCAGCTGGTATGCCATAACGCGAACGGCATCTGCCTTGCGTGGCTGGCCTGCCTCTTCGATCCATTCCGCGATTCCCAACAATCCTTTTATGTTGCGTCCTGCGATAATCGAGATATCCCGTAGTTGGTCATTCTTGTTCACCAAACCTTCGGGCTTAAACTTCGAACTCATACGTTTTCCTCCATAAATACGCGCCCCTTCTGGAGCCAGTTTGTATCCATGCCTACTAGGCTATCCCATAGCCAGTAGGGAATAATAATAGGAATTTACTTACTAAACAACAGGTAAGCACTATTTTCTAACATGATACTTTTTAAAAGATTTATATCTTTAGAAAATTTAAAGCAATTCCTAATGTAACTTTCTCCATTTCCAAAGAGATTGCTGTAGCCCATGCTTTTCCCAAATACCTGAACCTTCACCACTGGCTAATACCTGCGCTTTGTAATAGTCCTGGTCCTTGCAGTGCTCAGCTTCGATAAGATGAACACCTAAACATATCCAGACACCCGCCCCAAACTTGCCAATACTTGGTGGTTTTATCAAACTGGCTTTACCACCCAAAGATTTATGGGTGGGTGTCTTCGTAGTTTCTAGTTTACAACTTGGAATCAGCATCATTGGCTGTCACAAGCTCAAGACGACAGTTATCAGCTGGAGTGAGACGGTAATGGTAGATGGTCTCATCTTTGGTTGCAGGTGAGATGTTAGCCAGCAGGTTTTGAGTTGCGCTGAAGTAGAGCTGCTCCCCTCGCCACTCCAGTTCATCATAACCGACCAAGTCGTCCCAACCTCTACAGATCGCAGGTTTATCCTTCTTTGCGCGAATATCATCAAGATTGGCGATGGAGAATATAATGTGACCCTCCCCGGCATTTTCTTCTATGACAACATAGTTTCGATCTGGTGATACCAGCAGGCTGTAGGTTGATAGACCGCTAAGAGCTAGAGGATGTGTATCAGTAGCGGTTTTTAGGTAATAAACACTCGATTGAGAATATTCAGGAGTTCCAGCGCGATTCTCAACACAGAGGTCAAGCTGCTTACCACTGAGGCCTATTGGCTCGCAAAGAGTGCTATGGACTGTTTCTGGCGCCTTTGGTGCCGAGTAGCCTGTAATGACAGGCAGGATAGTAATCATCAAAATAGATGCTGTATTTAAAACAAGCTTCATGGAACTCTCTCACGCGTTATGCTCATCTCAGTCCAATACTGAAGTCTATCCCTGAGGAAAAGGAGAAGCATTTATTTTAGCAAGTTACCCTTGAGATAATGTCCGCCCTGGTCACTAACCTGTCGCGAACAGTTTTTAACCACTGATTTGTTAACCGTGACCAAATCGTGACTCTATCCAGTCACAACGTGGCTGGATAGAACAGCAATAAAAGCGCTCTGCCCTCTTGATTTTTTATGTATATTACACCCCCTTCATCGAGAGTGCTGCAAGCTACTAACCATTTTCATAGCTTGCTCTATCGCGGGTGAATCAGAGCTGTGGGTAAGAATAGTGAATGTAACCATTATTTCATTTATTCCTACCACACCTTGACACAGAAATTCATATTCCCCAGGCTTTGGGGCTTTATCCGTTGCTGTAAAATAAAATCCTACGTTCGAACCATTAACTTCTTTAACTACGATATTAGTTTCTACTGCTTGAGAAGATGCATTCAAAGCAGCTCCTTCAACCATCTGTTTTATACCCTCTGCAGATCCATAATTAGCTGGTGCGTTTGGCGTTTTCCATATGGGAGTAACCAATATTACAAAATCCTCACCTGATATTTGACTAAGCTGAATAGTTGGTGGAAGGCCTCCAGGTGGTTGTATAATTTGATCTGCCCATGTATTTGGCACATTCATTAATAGCACGCCATGCCCTGGCAGCTCATAGCTTTTTTCATTAAACCCAGCAAATACATTAGTAGCAAAAAGAAGACAACATACTCCTAACAGCATTGAACTTATCTTATTCATTTTTCTCTCCATTTTTGTGTGTCTAACAGTTATATAACGATACCTGTTGTCTCGTTATATATTTTCAGGGCTTTCAAATGTATAGCTCCATTGCTTGATCGCAGCGAGGCGCCATATGCTCAGGCTCAAATTTCTGAAACCCAAACCGTTTGTATAAGCCGATAGCTTCTTTCAACGGCGACGCCGTTTCCAGAACTACTCGCTTGAAACCCATTTCTTTCGCTTTCTTTAGCGCGAACTCCATCAAGCATTTCCCTAAGCCCTTGCCTCGATAATCGGGTAACACGTACATCTTTCTCAATTCACATGTTGCATCATCAACTCGATATAGACCGATCGTGGCCACTATACAATCGCCCTCTTCCACGACACCAAAATAGCCACCATTCTCCGAATAGTGTGATTCGATGGAATCGAGATCCTCATCAGTGCTGCATGGGTCGGGCCTTAAGCCATACTCCATCAATGCACCAAACACGACAATCTTTATTCCATCACTGTCCAGATTTGTGGCTGAGCGAATATTCAACTTCGAATCCTTCTTGTTCTAACGTACGGGCTCACAGGAGAGTGAGCGCAGCGAACTATTCCGGCAAAAAAATGAATCTATTTGTGAGAACATATCCTGTCTTATATTCATACCCTACTTTCTACAAAAAATTAGACTAGATAACACCGATAAAACACTGCAACACCGTCCCCTTTGGCCCGAAGGATACATTAGCTTAAAGCTAATCTCCCAAAATAGATGCGTCCCTTTTTATCTTTTATTAATCTAATCATGTTGCTTTTATAATCGCAGGGCGACCAAAGCGGTCCTTAGGGATTTGCTAATATAGTAGCCTGCCCCTACTCTATTCATCTTTGTGAGCCTATTTTTTCAACTGTTCAGCATCAATTGGCAAAGCTGGGCTGCGAACCTCTTCTTCACCGAAAAAATATTCAAGTTCGGTTTGATTTAGCACGGTCCCGTAGGCCTCAACTAGATAACCGGCGAGTCCCTGTGCGTCTTTACTAAAACTTTTTGTAAAAAAGCGCCGCAACAGATATTTGAACATCAATCTGATACGCCGCCGCTCCACCTTCTGCTGCACGGCCCAGAGGGCATCACGCCTGGAGCGCGGAAAGTCGCACCCCAGGCGATGATCAATGGCAAGATTCAGTTCCTGGCGTCTAACCTCGCGCCGCTGCTTCTTTGAGGGAACAGGCGGCAACTCACTATACAGCGCAACAATTGACCGGTCGTACTCCTCATCACTGATGCGTTGTCCATAGCCCAGTTCACCATGCCTCGCCATACTTACCCCGTTCTACCCTACTTTCCCTTGTACACTTTAGAAACGATGTTTGGATCAGCCAATATGACTCGCTCCGACGGCTTAAGATCAAACAGGGTATAATATTGCTCCGGCGTCATAGCATTAGCCATCTCATCCTGAAATTTAAGAGTAAGCCGGTTAAATTCCGCTACGAATTCGTCCGCATCTGCCTCAGCTGCAGCAAATGGACCCTCCATCTTCAACTGTGACTTCTCCGTTTCTCCACGCACCTGCTTTAGACGCTTAGCTAGCGTTTTATCAAGCATCGAACCTAAGTTAAATTCAGCCATATGCATAAAAAGTTTAAGGTGAAATGACTTGGCCTGCGCAGCTGTTACGCTTTTGGCTTTGATCATCGTATTCGCCTCATTGTATATACTCATGACACCCTTGATATATTGCCAGTCGAGTTTGTCATCCGCACCCAGCGAAAGTGTCTCAAGCACCTTGGCGCTATACTTTGTGCGCTTGGCCTCTGTGCACGCCCTAAGATCTCCAGTCACACTGGGATATTTGTTAAAAGGGGATTTACATGGCCAAATCCCCACCCGACCATATGTACCGAACAAAGATTCTGAAATACTATAGCCGCGTGCCCCGCGTACGGTGATCCCTGCCGGAAGCAGGATGCGGTTAGCTGCCTGGTGACAAACACCGTTAACCAAGTAGCACTTAATGCCAGCCTTCTCATCCTTTGCTGCGATAGAATCGGCACGCTTGGTGCTGCCGGTACCCTGGCGTAATTTTCGACCGCCCTTCTTCCCTCCCCAGCAGCTCCAGCCCTTGCGACCAGTACCACACTCCACGTAGGTGTGATCCGCCAATTTAGCGAACAACGTGGTTCGATATGCCATTACTTTTAATGTGCCCATATATCTCTCCTTGATTGCGGTTTGTTTAAGTAAGGTGGATTCCATGACACGATACGATATGACATCGCACTAAGTTCCACAGATACACAATAGACACCTGTATCTGATTGAGCAAGTACATTGATTGAAAAAGCCAGCTTCTGGCTGCATTGAAACCACACACACAAAACGCCACCTTCTAGGCAGCGTTAAGCTTAAGTATGACCCCATTGATTTTTCTAAGCACACAATAAACCCCGCCAGGGAAAACCGTAGCGGGGTCTATTGTGATTGCTATTCCGTTTTATGCTGCTTTTCGTTTGGTATATCCGATTAGACCAAGAAGACCAGACCCAAATAGCCATATTGCTGCTGGAACTGGAACTGATGTTACCTCTAATGATATCCCACCAATATTATCTGTATAGACGCTATCTCGGATATAGAAACTAACAGACGTTTCAGCAGTAAGTGTAAATGATGTCTTAAGCGCATTAGCCAACGCCAATGTTGAATCGGCATACCTAACTCCATCAGAAAGAGTAATTTCAGCAAATTGGTCTGAATTTATGGAGTATGTATTGAGCCATCCCGTTGAGCAGTTTGCGCCATCCCCGTCACAACCAGAAGTATTTCCCCAAGCATTCCAGGCATTATAATCACCTCCATCAGCTATACCGATAGGAGTAACATCATAAATACCAGCAGACAGAGTAAGTATGATTGGGTTATTTGTTCCATTGGTTTTCGAATTAATATTTACGATCGCAGCATCAGCATTCGCAAAGGACAACAATAAAATGAATAGCGTGCTAATGGTTACTGTTTTCATTGATCAAGCCTCTATGCCCTGTGATTCATGTAAGCTAGGTAGTGGGCAGTCTTAACTCCCTAACCGGTGGATAAATTGTTTTGCTATTTACAGGGAATATCCAACTAGGCAGATATCGGATACAAAGCTTTACGCATCCCATCAAGAGGATATTCCGTATTTTTATGAAGGTTATCATATATGTGGTGATTTAGGTAGAGCTGACACTGACAATGTTAGAATAAGGGAGAATTGGGATCAGTGTAAAAATACGCAGCAAAATATTTCAGCCGTTAAGAAATTTTCACACTGCCCCAATTACCATAGGAAGTTTTTAAATCGGCTTTGAAAAACCAGGCCAGAGAGCAATCATTTCTAATATTAGAGAGTATTGCTCTCTGGCCCTGGTTTTCCGAACGTTGAGTAGATTTGTCCAGACACCCACCCCAAACTTGTAGTAAAAAACGGGACACCCAATATTTAGTATTTTATATACTACAACTACAAGCAGGCATCCACTGGGCGGCGGCTATCCCTGTTTATTAAATAGCGGTATTTAATAAAGCAAAATCTTGAGCGCAGATCACGTTCCAGCGGAAGCAATGAATAGTGGATGTCTTATCTTTATTTTCTGTTAGGATTAAAACAAGGTGCATAGCGAAAAAGGATAAAAATTGAGTGACGACACCAACAATACTGATTCAATAGCAATCAATGAAGTTCAACTAATCTTAGCTGAGAAACGCACATCTTTATCTGTTATGCGGACTGGTATTGCGGTTTTGGTTTTACCGCTATCGGTTGTCAGTTTTCTAATAGCTACTTCTAAATATTACAATGTCCTCGAAGTGTTACATTTTATGATCCCATTGGGAGTGCTTAATCTTTTTTTAATTGTTTTAGGTGCTTACCTGATTATCAGCTCAATAATACGAATGAAACATTACGATAACTTTATCGCTGATATTAAACAAAAACACAGTGTAATTAGAAAGTTTATAGAGTGAATTCATGAACGATTCCTAACTGAACCTCCCCCAGTTTATTCGCTCATATATCTCTCTAGTGTTAGAACCATTTAAATTTCTTAAATATAATTACCTGCATCACCACAATAACAGTTAGTATCCCGCAAAATATCATGAAGGCATTGGCGTTTTCTGCCCCAGGGATACCCCCAACATTGATACCGAGCAGTCCGGTGAGAAAGCCGAGCGGAAGAAATATAGCCGCAATAACAGATAGCACATACATATTCTTATTCAATCTGTCCGTTAAGATATTTGCCAGCTCATCCTTAACGATCTGCGCACGCTCTCTAATGGCATCAAGATCTTCCACATAGCGTGCAACATGGTTGTATATCTCTTGCAAATGACGTCTGTGTATATCGTCTAGCCATTCCAAATCAGCAGTACGCATCTTCCCGATAGCATCGCGTTGCGGGGTCATGTAGCGGCGAAACATGATAGCCTGAATGCGCACGTCAATAATGGCTTCTCTTTGGGAGACATCCGCACTCTCCAACACATGCTCTTCAATCTCGTCTGTCTTCTCATCCAGTGCTGCGAGTACCGGCTCCATACGTTCAAATAGCCGCGCAGAGAGCATGCAGAGGAACTGCCCTGCGTCTTTGGGACCCTTGCCGACATTAATCTTGTCTGCGATGTCTGCCACCGCTTTTAGTTTGCGTCTACGCACACTGATAATACGATGTTTCTCTATCCACATGCGTATCGAAACCATATCCTCAGGATCGGCATTTTCGTTGAGATTAACTCCGCGCAGGATAAGCAGTACACCATTGTCGATCTGGGTCATGCGGGGTTGGTTTTCATCTGCTAGTAGTGTTTGCGCAATAAACGGGTCAAGAAATGATATCTTCTTTTCCAGCCACTGCTTGGTTTCTGGGTGGCTGGCATCCAGATGCACCCAAGTCAGCTTATCTCCTTTCGTATGTTCTATAACATCTTCTTTGGGCAAGGCTGTACCACCACCGCGGCCATCTAACTCGTAGGCCAACAAGATATGATCATTCATCTCTGCTCCTTGGGTGCTCTGAAGTAGGGTGTTGCTATAGCAGTATATCAACTGAGTCATACTCACTGCTGTCCCGTAAACTCCATCTCCCTCTGGGAGATGCACGACTACCCCATAAGCTCCCTCTCCCTCTGGGAGAGGGTTGGGGTGAGGGTATATTAAAAAAATAACTTATTGATTTATATCTCCCCTCATCCTGCCCTTCTTCCCAGAGGGTAGAAGGAACCTCTATATTGGATTTTTATGTCTATAAAGATTGCAGAATATCGTTTTACACATAACAGTCATAGCCATACAGCTAGTAGATTCACAGTTTATGGGACAGTAGTGCGTCAGACTCGATTGATTTCCTATAATTTAACCTCTGTTACTCTTTCACCTCTTTAAGCCCTTCTATGATCACATCGAACCGAAAAGAGTTGATGAGATTCTGAAGATACTCCGCTGCTGCAGGAAACTCTGGCTGCATCTCTTTCACGAGAGTGCTAGCTGCATCAGAATCAAGCTGTTCCACTGCTGTGAGCAGCCGCATTCGCATATCTTTCGACAGGATAGCAAGATCTACTGGGGAGGGAGGTGAAGGCTCCTCCTGGTCTTCAGCGTATTCGAACTTAACGTCCAGATATTTTCCTAACAACCCGAAAAGCCGTTCTTCCTCCAGAGGCTTGGTCATAATATCATTACAGCCGGCCGATAAAATGATCTGACGGTCTTCATCAAAGACCGAGGCAGTGAAAGCGATGATAGGAAGCGTCTTTCCCTCTGGTAGTGCGCGAATCGCCCGGGTGGCGGCATAGCCGTCCATTACCGGCATACGCATGTCCATCCAGATAAAATGCGGCTGCCAAGACTGAAATATCTCAACTGCCTCCTTTCCATTGACCGCACTCTTGACCACAAATCCTACCTGTTTAAGCCATGCCTGCAGCAGTTCACGACTTGCTGGATCGTCCTCGACGACAAGAATGCGGCGCTCAGGCTGTCCTGGGCATAAACCTGTGACCCGTCCAATCGACAGCTGTGTAGGGGCGGCAGAGGCAATCTGTACCGGGAGTCTAAGACAGAACGTTGAGCCCTTGCCTCGGGTACTTTCGGTCGTGATTTTACCTCCAAGTAGCTGAGCATACTGGCGGCTGATCGCTAGGCCCAGACCAGTGCCTTCGCCCTGACGAATACCATCTTCGGTCTGGTAGAAGCTGGAGAATATCTGCTTGAGATCGGCAGCATCTATGCCGATACCGGTATCACGGACCACGAACTCAATAGTTACGCCTGGGGCCTTTCGCTCAACGATGCGGGCCACAATGGTCACTTCTCCGCCCTTGGTGAACTTAACTGCATTGGAAAGCAGATTGAGCAAGATCTGCCGCAGCTTGGCAGCATCGCTCTTGATGTACTTTGGCAAGTCTGTGGCAACTTCCATCTTCAGCGTGGTGCCATTATCGTGGGCACGTATGCTGAGGGAATCTACAAGACCGTTCAACATGCCTGGCAAAGCAATTACGCTTTCCTGTACTTGCAGGCGTCCGGCCTCTATTTTTGAAATCTCGAGCACATCGTTGATGAGCGAAAGAAGATGCTTACCGCTCCTGTTGATAATACCCAAATTGGCGCGCTTGTCCCCAGGCAACTCGGCGTCCTGCCCCATGAGCTGGGAGAAGCCTAGGATGGCATTGAGCGGCGTGCGCAACTCGTGGCTCATATTGGCCAGGAACACACTCTTGGCACGATTCGCGGACTCGGCAGCATGCATTGCTTCGGTGAGCTCTGCGGTGCGAATCCGCACCACCTCTTCCAGATGGTCACGATGCTCCGTGAGTTCCTGCTGGATGTTGCGGCTTTCGGTAATGTCATGACCAATGCCTAGCACCCCGATTATCGAACCGTCTGCGGCATATATGGGCGTTTTGGTAGTTTCTAGTAGGGCCTGGTGTCCGTCGTCCGCATAGGTTATCCACTCCTCGTTGACACTGGGCTTCCGGACGGCAATCGCTTCTATGTCCTTTTGCCGAAAAAAATCAGCCAACTCCTTGTCGACAAAGTCGTAGTCGGTCCGGCCGATAATTTCAGCTTCGCGTGCTCCGAAAAACCGCTCGAAGGCTATATTGCAAGTGAGATAGGTACCGTCGGCATCTTTCATCCAGATCAGATCTGGAATAGTAGATATCAATGTGCGCAGGAGGGAGCGCTCATGCTCCAGGGCGACCGCAACCTGCCGTACGGGATTACCGAAATAAGCACTGATCTTCAGGGTAAGGTAGATCCCCAGGGCTAGCAAACCGACGACGAGCAGACCCATGTAGATGAGACCGTATTTAAGCGCGCGCTGCCGATCTAGATCGGAGATGCCTACCTGGAG
Organism: Sedimenticolaceae bacterium; assembly: GCA_050291725.1. Taxonomy (GTDB): domain Bacteria; phylum Pseudomonadota; class Gammaproteobacteria; order Chromatiales; family Chromatiaceae; genus JAAGZL01. The sequence continues at coordinate 85,858 of JBNKKH010000022.1, read as the reverse complement.
GATACCGATGATGGCGTTGTCATAGCCCCCGCGATAGGCAAGACTTACTTCACGGACCGGCGTATCCCCCACGACAACCTGCCTCACCACTTGTGGAACATCTCCCATCAGCACCGAGCGCACCCCGGCCAGTGCATCTGGATCAATCATCTTGTCGTTATGGGCAGGGTCACTATGGGCATAGATCTGTCCGCGGGAATCTACGACTCGCAGATAGAGAATGCTGGGCTGGGCCTGCGCGATCTCCTCCAGCATGAGACGGGCGTGGTACTTGCCGGAGAAGCTGACCCTACTGACCGCATTGGCCAACACCTGAGTCGTCAAGGCTGCCAGACGATCTTCTTCGTGCTTCATTACGCCGTGCAAGTACAGCCCACCCACCAGCAACACCGCCAGCATCAGTACAAGGATCAAGGCGCCAAAGACCAAGGCCAGACGCCGACCCACATCAGCTAGGTCGGGTAAAGATCTGCTGTCCTCTCCTAAAAACGGCTTCATCTCTTGGCTGGCTCCTCGTCACCCAACCACATGGGCTGCTTGGCCGCCCACGGTTTTTTAAAGGGGGCCGAGATCGGACCCATCCAGCCCGGGTAACGATCGAGGGTTTCCAGCGTGATAGGAAATGCAGGGACAAGGATCTGCTGTGCGACTGGCTGGTGTTGCGCCACTGCGTAGGCCGCTTTCATTGCCGCTGCTCCCAGCGGGCCGCAGAACTGAGCTGAGTCGATGACGGTCAGACGACGGGCGCGAATATTTTCGACCGAGCGTGGGTCGCCATCGATGGTGGCAACGGCTATCTCATCACGCCCCGCCTTGGCCAGCACATCAACAACGGCAAGTCCGCCACCGTCATTGACAGTAAAGATTGCATCAATGCTGTTGCGCTCTGGGAAGTCGCGCAGTATAGCCTCGCCGGCCTTGCGGCCAGCGATCGGCTCGACAGCCTGGTAGGTCTTGAGAATATTGAAGCTCTTGCCCTGGTCACGCAGAGCGTCGAGCAGGCCGTTTACGCGCTCGACGGTAGACGACACCAGGGGATACTCCACCAGCACCAGCCGCAGCGGTTGCGGGCCGGGAAATCTTGCTGCCAGATATTCGCCATCCAGATAACCGGCTTGGTAGTTGTTGGAAGTAACGTAGGCAGCTAGGCGGCCGCCACTAATATATTGGTCATAGGCAACCACCGGAATGCCTGCCGTATTGGCCTCGCGCAGCGGTGCGGCAAGGGCTGCATTATCAGTCGGCTGAACTATGATGACATCTGGCTTGGAAGCGATCATAGCCCGCATCTGACTTATCTGACGCTCAACCCCCTCGTCTCCGTCACCCGCTACCTCGGCGGTCAATTCGACACCACGCTTACCTTGCTGTCGCGCTGCGGCATTGATCTGTTTTGCTTCCGCCTCGAGCCCCTTGCGCATCACAACCTGGCCTTGAATATTCATTGACCAGTACAGCACACCGACACGATATGGTTCGCGCTCAATATCGTCAGCCAGTGCGGAAAATGATTGGAATACAAGCACTAGAAACAGGTATTTCAAAGAAAAGCGCAAAATCAACTACTCCCCACTTAAATTTTATTATACGTACTAAAGGAGTATAGGATAAATTAACACCAATTTATCCAGTTCCAGCATCTGATTTCCGCCCAGACATGCTTTATTAAAGCGACTGCGTAGCAGCAGAACTCCACTGGTTTACCCGTGAATGAAGACCATCTCCGGCAGGGCGTGTTTGCGTAACCCACCAGGCATAATGAAACTATTTGTCACCTTACAATTAATGGCCAACATATCAAAGTAGCAAAGAAGACCTGAGGAGTGCCTAGATGAAGTCGTTAGAACAATTAAAAACAGGGGTTTCTTCCTGACAGAAATTACCAGCCCTTCAGATCACTTCTAAGGGAAACCTGATTCCCGGGCCATTTCTCCATATACCCAAAATGAGGATTGAATCATGCGGCGCAATACCCGCTGGTCATAGCTCCCTACTCCAGCACCTTCCGATAATTGTGGTAAATAGGATTTTCCTTTGGAAAGTATTCCAGCATGACCGCAAGGTTGCGATCGAATGGATTCATAATTTGGGTGATCTCTTTGCGTTTCGCAACCGGTAGATCATAGCTATTGAAGCGAATGGGAAATGGTACTGGATGGTCAGTGCCGAACAGGATCTTGTGATGCACATCAGTCTGGGTTGCCAGATGGCGCAGGGCGCGGGCACGCATGGGTGCCAGGATGGCGGAGATGTCAGCATAGAGGTTGTCGTGCCGACCCAGTTTTTCCAGCATGCAGAAATAGTCATCGTCGAAATACTGAGGTTGTTTGGAGAGGTTGCGCCAGAAACGGAGTTTATAGTTGATACGACCCAACCCTATGTGGGCAGCTATAACAGTTACTCCGCACTCCAGGGGTAGATCAAGCATTCCGATGCGTTCATATCTGGCATCCGAGTCGATGCTGTATTCGCTACCAATGTGGATGATCAAAGGCAGTCCGTGGGATACCAGTTTTTCATAGTAGGGTATAAATCGTTCATCATTGAGATCCACGCCCCAATAGTTCTGCAGGAACTTGGCGCCACGACAGCCTCTCTCCACATATTCGTCTATTAGCTCTAACGCATTCAACCGGCGTGGATTGACTGAGAAGAAGGGGATGAACGCATCCGGATAACGTTGGGTCACAGCAAGGGTATCTTCGGTGGAAGCACACACGGTCCGGTCCCGATCTATCTCCCTACCATGTTCATCCAGACGGCAATCAACTCCAAACAGACAGGCCTTATCCAGGTATTTAGATTCACGGATCGACTTGGCCATAGATGCCACATACACTTCGTATGGGGCGCCCATCAAGGCTATCGGATCAACCCCTAAAGCCTGAGCGAAGAAGCGGATGGTGATCTTGTCGAAGAGACGATCAAAACTAACTTCAGGATTCATCAGGTGAGTATGAATATCAACAGTATTCATGCCGCTACTCCTTCCAGGGCGATCTCCTTGGCACGCTTGAAGTCGCTCTTGCCACTGCCGAGCTTGGGAATGGCATCCACCGGCATGATCTCAGCCGGACGCATTAGGGGGTTAAGTCCAGACTGATCGATAAGTTGCTGGAGTTCATTAATCATTATGTCGCCAGCAAGCAACATGACCACCTTCTCTCCCTTCTTGCCGTCAGGCACTGCAGTGGCGAGGATCTCAACCTCCTCTGGCAACTGCTTACCGATGGCACCTTCTATTGCGCCGAGACTTATCATCTCACCGCCGATTTTGGCAAAGCGGGAGTAGCGATCAACGATAGTGAGGAAGCCATCCGCATCCAGGTGACCCTTGTCGCCACTCTTATACCAACGCTTACCATCCAGCTCGACCATAACCTCTGCGGTCTTTGACGGATCGTCCAGATACCCCAACATCACCTGGGTGCCGCCAATCAGGATCAGTCCGTCCTCACCAGATGGCAAGGTTTCAAGGCTATCCGGGTCGACAATACGGAAGCTACTGCCAGGCAGTGGCATACCCACACTTCCAATCCTACTCCCCTCCTGTACCTGCCAGTCCCGTGGATCGATACGGTCAGGGATGTTAACGCTGGCCACCGGCGTGGTCTCGGTGGTGCCATAGCCCTCGTAGATCTCTTTGTTAAACTTTAGTTTGAAGTTGTCGCGCACCTCTGGACTAAGTCGCTCAGCCCCGGCCACCACAATCCGCAGCGAATCCAGCATCAGTGGATGTACGCGCCGGTTACGAGTAAACAGCCGTAAAAAGGTGGAGGTGGCACAGAAAACGGTCGCCTGGTATTTCCCTATAGCCTGAGCGATATTTAGGACATCGGTTGGATCAGGATGACAGATGGCCGGCATCCCCTCCACCATGGGTAGCAACCCGGTCACCGTCAAACCGAAGGCATGGAACAGCGGCAGGGTAGCCATGATTACATCATCCTCCCGGGTGTCGAGTACATCTGAGACCTGACGGATGTTGCCCATGATGTTGCGATGGCTTAACACCACCCCCTTGGGTTCACCTTCACTGCCGCTGGAAAATAGTATGGCAGCAGGTTGTTCAATCCCCACCCGCTTACCGAAGAGCGCATAAAGCAATCTGGCTGGCAACAGGACGGCGGCAGCCAGAAGCCAGATCTGCTGTGCCTTGCTAATTTCCTCCTTCATATCTTCCAGGTAGCTCACCTGCATCCCATCCAATAGTGGCTCGATTTCCACACCCTTCTGAGATAGCTTGGCGAGAAAACGGCGCGAGGTATAAATACTGCGTATCTCTGCCTTCTTTACCGCTGCTTGTAACGCCTGCAGACTGGCGGTGTAGTTCAGATTTACCACAGTCTTACCCAGCAACAGACATGAGATGTTGGTGATAACGCCCGCACTGCTGGTTGGTAGAAGCAGACCGATATTGCTCTCCTGGCTGCGTCTGCGTATCAGGCGGGAAAATGCTAGTACTGCAGCGGTCACCCTATAACCGGACAGAGAGACATCGCCCCGGACATCTGCCAAGCTCAACTCCGCACCCACGCGCTTGGCACCTCGCAACCATGCCAATGGAATAGGATCGAGGTGGCCGGTATGTTGCTCCCAGGTATCGATAGATAGATCGAACACCTTCTGCTTTACCTCGTGGGCCGGGGTAGCGATAGGTAAGGTAGCTCCAAATGCTACGATCACCTCACTGCGCATGGTGGTATTGCGAATGCGCTGTAGATTTTCGCTAGAACGGGAGAACCTGCTGCCCCATAGCCCCCTCAGATAGAAGGGCAAAATTACACCATCAACTCCATCCACGGCCCGTTCATATCCGCGCCGAAACTCTCCCAGCTGGCCATTGCGGCTAATCGCACCCTCGGGGAAAAGACAGACCACTTCGCCCGCCTTGAGCAACCCGTTTATCTTCTCCAACGCCTCCTTGCTATGTCCGCTAGCAATAGGGATGACACCAAAGAAATCTAGAAACCACTTCAGGTACCAACGCTGGTAAATTCCTCTATGCATAACAAAGCGCACTGGTCGTGGGCAGGCTATTTGAATCATCGCCCAGTCCAGGAAACTGATATGATTACCCAGCATCAGTACACCACCATGTGCCGGAAGATTATCAAAGCCTGTAACCTCAATGCGATAGGTGCTGGAAAACACTCGGGCTATGACATAGCGCACCAGCGATTGTGGGAGTTGATATACTGTGTAGATGGCACCAATCAGAGCAGCAACGGTCAGCAGATGGAACAGGCCTATGCTCTCCATTCCATTGACTGCGAACAGTACGGCCAGCCCGAGAAAACCAAGCATCACAATGTTTTGAATCCAGTTATTTCCAGCCAGCACAATACCAAGCTCGCTATCTTTAGCATTGAACTGGATAAGGGCGTTTAGAGGAACGATGAAGACACCTCCGGAAATACCCAGCAGCAGGAAGTCTGCGGCCAATAGAGATGTAGATTGTAGTTGCGGCATGAAGAACAGTGCCACGACAATACCAAGAGCACCAAGCGGAATCAGACCGGTTTCGATATAGGCCTTGGAAGACCTGCCTGCTATAACTGAACCGATGATGATACCAATGCCTGAACAGGCCATCACACCTTGAATTACCACCGTGTTAGTTAAAGCCATCGTCTGTTTGGCAAATGCAGGAAATGCAGCCAACACTACCTGAGAGATGCCCCAGAAAACGGCCAGGCCGACTATGGATAGCCAGATGGTACTGTCACTCCATATCTTCCCCAGGTTGCTCTTCAGATAGCGGCCAGTGCCATAGCTGTTCCAATCAAAAATAAGTTCTGGCGCTTCGGCCTTGGTGGGATAGAGTTTGAAGGTCAATAGTAACTCCAGCGTTGCGCATACCACCAACACCCAACCCAACGGAGAGATTGTCTGTAATATCTCTTTCTCACTACTGAAGTTAACACCCACTAACCAGTGCTCAAACAGCACGGAGAAAACAAAAATGCCGGACAAGATTGCAACTATAGTTATCGCCTGTACCGCAGCGTTGGCCCGGGTCAACTGCTCCTTCCCGGTCAGCTCCTTTATATAGCCGTATTTAGCCGGTGAGTAGAAGGCGCTTTGCACGGCCAGAAGAAAGGTCATGCCGAAGGCAAACTGAAACCATCCCATATAGTAAGAAAACGTGATCAGAAGGGTAATGGCAACAGCTACTGCAGCGCTGAACTGCATAACCCGTGGTTTGCGATATTTATCTGCAAAAAATCCGGCGGGACTAAACAGTAATACAAACGGAAGCAGGATTAGTCCGTTTACCATGGCTGACAAGATGATCTGTGCCTGGCTATCGTAGATTTTGAATATGGTATTTTGGATCAGTATCTTGTGGCCAAGATCTATGAAAGCGTTCAAGAAGATGATCAGAAGAAACGGTATGAAACCAGTCAGTTTTAATAGCTTATCCATGCATCGTGCCCTTTACTGTTATTGGTGATGGGGCTAGGTTAGTATGACTCACCCTGTCGTACCACTATATTAGACATTGTTGAATTATATTACCCAATTGGTATTATTATTTAAGACCTTAAGGGAGTTAATAGCATGGCCCAAACTGCATCGTTAATCAACATACTAAAGAAGGCACTCAAGGCCCACGGGAAAACCTATGCGGATACAGCGAAACATCTACGCATCTCTGAGGCCAGTGTAAAGAGGGCATTCTCTCAAAAGAATTTTACCCTGCAGCGGCTTGATGAAATATGTCAGATGATTGATATCGAACTTACCGATCTCCTGCAGATGCTGAAAGACAGTGCTGCTGCCACAATCTCTGGACTTACACATGAGCAAGAGCTGGAGATTGTAAGTGACTTAGAGCTGTTACTCGTCTCCATCTATGTGCTGAATCGTTGGACCTTTGAACAAATTGTTTCCCATTCCGGCATGTCAGAGATCCAGTGCATTAAACATTTGGCGCATCTCGATCGACTGAAAATGATCGAGCTCCTCCCAAAGAACCGTATCAAGCTGTTAGTTGCACCAAATTTCCAGTGGAGAGAAAACGGCCCCATTCAACAGTTTTTCCTTAGAAAACTGCAATCTGATTTCTTTAATTCAGGCTTTAATAAAAAACAAGAGAAACTAATCGTTATAAACGGAATGCTCGCACCTAGCTCAATGTCTGTATTCAATAGAAAAATGGAACATTTGGCAAAAGAGTTCGATGAACTATCAAGCGATGACGCAGGCCTGCCTTTTGATCAGCGTAATGGTACGACGGTGGTATTGGCTATGCGTCCATGGAAGGTTGGTTTGTTTAGTCAATTTGATAAAATCCTGAAGAACACATAATAAAAAGTTAGCAGCAAATGCTAACCATCTGCTGAGAACGGCCGCTTTAGCTGCCACTCGCGCCCTCACAATTTATGGAAATCGATATACCGCTCTAAAAAGCCATTTCAGTATCATAATACGCTACCTATCGGACATTATTGATCAACCTTTACAACAAGGGTTGCAAAATATGCTAGCAAGCGGCTATATCTCAGTGCAAGCAAAAAGCACTGCGGGTCTGGAAATTGAAGCGACCCGCCAAACAGGGAGTAAAAAAATGACAAAGCCGTACATATATACCAGAGATGAGTTCGTCACTAGAGACCACACTAGGTCAGGCCGAACCACCCTGCTGGATACCCGGTTTAATAACACTACGCACAAAGGCTTAAGCCTGTTCATTGATGCTGGCATCGGTCATATCCGATTTCTTACCTTTGATCATGACGGTGCAGTGGTTGCCGATGCGACTTTTCCCAGCAACACCGATCTACCAGATCTGCTCTCACGCCAGCGGGTGCACGAACGCTTCGGCATAAATTCCGCTGCGCCGATTTATATCAGCGGCAAGCTTGGTCCTCTGGTGCGAGAAGCCCTCGGTTGTGGCAAGGTTTTTCTATCAAGCGCCGCATCCTGGCTTGCAGCACACGACCTCCTGATGCGGCACGAAAATGATGGCGCGCAGTCACTAGCCATTGTCGAGCTATCCGCCTCAGGTTACCTCGTGGTCGGCGTCGATCGTTCCGGCGGTCTCAAAGACGATCTGCTGGTGGTAAATCCGCGTTGCGGCGCCGGTTCTGGTGTAAATCTCGACCGCGTACTGCAGAAGCTTGGTATTGCGCGTGAAGAGGTTGACCAGATATTGGAGCAGTATGCCGGCGAGGCTGGTCGCGAGGCGCGAGAAAAAATCAGTGAACGCGCCGACCGTTGCGGCGTCTTCAGTTCGTCTGCCACCATATCAGATAAAAACCAGGGCATTCCGCTGGAGATGGCGCTCGCCACCACCCTCAAGTCCGAAGTGCTCAAGGCCTGTCGCAAGGTGACGCCAGGCTTCGACAAGGTCTGCCTCACCGGTCGTGTATTTAACTGGCGTTTTGCGCGCGAATGCGCCGAGGACTATTTGAGTACCCTCGGTGTAGAAGAGGTGGTGTGCGACCCAGACAACACCATGGTACTGAAGGCGTTGCGCGGAATGGTTATACGCCTTGGGGACGACGGCATCGTACAACCCGACGCACGCTTGATGCGCAGAAATGATGCCCAGACCTATCCCGCGTTCAAGGAGTTGAAGGAGCGTTACCAATCGGATGGTTGCTATATGCGTATGGATGACGATGTTATTACTAATGAACTCGGCTCGCTTGTCGGTCGAGGCGTAAATCTTGGTCTCGACGTCGGCTCGACCATGGCCAAGGCACTGGTAACCGACGCCGAAACCCATGAGGTTCTCGCGGTACGCGCCTACAGCAACGCAGGCGATACCATTGAGACCATTAAGAAACTGTTTTCCGATCTGCATGAAGCCGGCATTGAGTCGCTTGCGGTGCACGGTATCGGCATCACCGGTTCTGCACGTTATCAGGTGCAGCAGGCCCTGGAGCGCATCTACCCAGAACTAGAGGGGCGTATTTCGGTATTGGTGGAGAACTATGCCCATGCGCGCGGCTCAATTGCACTCGCGCGCGAACATGTGCAGCGATTGCTGGCGCAGGGGGTGAAGGATGTCAACGAAGAGTTCTGCGTATTGGTAGATATCGGCGGCGAAGACACCAAGATATCCACCATCGCGCTACGCGAGGCGGAACTGTTCAACAACGCCATGAACCTGAAATGCTCGGCCGGCACTGGCAGTCTCATGGACACGCTGGCGACGATGTTTGGCATGCCCAGCGTGGCTGAGGCCTGCGCCGACGCATACCAAGCGCCGCAAGGGCATGCGATCAACGCAACCTGTGCCGTATTTCTGATGGAAAACGCAAGTAAGCTCCAGGCACAGGGGGTTCCACAGAGTGAGATCCTGGCCTCGGCCAACTGGGCGGTGGTCGAGAATATGTCGCGTACTCTGTGGTCGCAGGTGGAACTGCCACGCAATGCCGTGGTGCTGTTGCACGGCCAGACCATGCTTTCGGAGCCGCTGCCGGTAGCGGTAACGCACCGGTTGCAGACCTTCCTGGACGCGCCGAGCTACGCCCTGGTACCGCCGAACCCAGGGCACCGTGCCTGCTTCGGACTGGTCCGCACCCTAGAGCAGACTGCCCCAAGTGAAGTGACGGAGATCGCAACCTCAAAGTTTCTCGAATCAAGTTTCGATAAGCGCATCATCCAGTGCCGCGGCGTCGCCTGCGGTGACGATGCTGCAGTCTGCAATCGCACCAAGCTGACCTGCCGCAAGCAGAGTAGTGATGATGGAAAACCGCTGTCGTTCACCCTCGGTGGGTGCAGCGCCATCAACGAATTGGTGGCCAAAAAGAGAAACAAGAGTAGCTCCACCAAAGCGGTTCGCGACAGCTATAAGGAGATATGGGACTTCATCGATCAACGGCAGCCGCATAGCGAAGCGCCAAACCGGCTAGTGATTCCGCGCAGTTTCTCCGTCTCTGAATGGTCCTTTCTTTTCGCACGGTTGTTTGAACGCCTCGGCCTGCCGGTGCACGTGGACAATGTACAGGAGAGTGATCTTACGGACGCACAGCCACAATTCAACGTGGATTCATGCGCACCCCACATGGGGGCCGTAGGTCAGTTTCGCCGCATTGCCGCGCAACCGCACGGCATGATCCTGGCACCGCAGATCGAGTTTCTGCCGACCGACGGCAAGAGTCTTGGGCGCACCTGTACGCTAAATCAGGGCGGCGTCGCGGTGGCGATGAATCTGGCACGTTTGAACCGACCAGAGGCTCAGTTTCATCTCTTTAACATTGATCTCAGCGTCCTAGATGCCGAGGCCATCCGCAGCCAGCTACATGGAAACCTGGAACCGGTATTCCGCCATTATGGCATCCAACCAAACAGCGATGCGCTACACGCGGCAATCTCAGGAGCGATTGACGATCATCTGGAACTACGTACCCAGACAGCGGATTTTGCCGCAGACCTGATAGAGGAGGCGCTAGAAAATGAGATTCCTGTGGCGCTTGTAGTTGGACGGGAGTACATCCTAAATCCTGGCATCTACGACAGCCATGTGCGCAGACTATTGCGCGACAAACAGATGATGGTGATACCCTCTTATCTGCTGGATATCGAACTGAACGCAAAGTACAACCACCTCTACTGGCGCAATCCACATGGTATCGTGACCATTCTGGATGCGGTATCACGCCGTACGCTGCACCAGCGTCTGCGCCATCCACGTTTGAGCAAGCTATTCCGGCGTATCGAAACTGGGACAGACCTGTTACCGGTGGTGCAGATCTCAACTTTCAGTTGCGGTCCAGACAGTGCTATTCAACCGTTAATCGCTGAGATCATGAAGCAGCGTCCGTTCCTACTAATTCAGTCGGATGCGGTAATTAAGGAACTTGCGCATCTTGAGAACCGGGTAAATACCTACGTCAAACAGCTCGACCTCGGATTGCATGAAAGGCTGCAGATCAATGGTGATGAACCGTTCGACATTCGTACCCTGGACGATATCAGTCAATCCGGACCGATCGAGCGCGACACCGACGTGATCTGCTTCCCAACCATGTCAGACAACCGCATGCTCACCGCAGTGTTGCGCGGAGCTGGTTATACCTGTCTGGAGACTTACCACGAGGGTCACGATCTTGAACAGCTGATAAAACAGGGACGCCGTACGGCCGGTGACGCTATCTGCGCACCGCTGGCGGGCGTCTATGCCGATCTGGAACGTGCGGTGGAGGCGTTTCATCAACGCCGCGCCTCTGGCGATCCCCAATTCGCGGGTAAAAAACGGCTGCTCTATTTCGATAACAAGGGCACCGGACCTTGCCGCCAGGGGCAGTATACACATGTACATCAGCTTCTCTATTACGGCAAGCATACCAATAATGCGTCATGCAACTCTCTACCAGGACAGGGGGTACTTAAGTTCCTGGTTGGCCAGGAGAGTGAGGGCTTTGACATCGGCGTTGATGAGTGGGTGCTGGCGCGTGCCCACCAGGGGCTGGTACTGGAGGGTGTACTGCACAGCCTACTGTTCAGTGGTGGCACCGCATGCCGTGACTTTGAGGAGTACAAACGTTTTCTTGCCGATTACCGACTGCTGAAGCGCGAACTGTTTGTGACATTGGAAACCTTTAAAGGACCTGGACAAATAACGCAAAGATTACTCCGCCGTTTTGGAGGGGTGCGCTACCTCGGTTCGGCGCTGAAATATTTCGCCTATCGTATGCACGGGCGCGATATCGCCAAGCCGTTACGCCGCTTCGCCAAGACTTGGATTCACGGCAGGTCGCCGCATGGGCAAGAGCTGAACGTAGCGATGACCGGCGAGGCTTACATGCGCATTGCTCAATGCGAGGACGTTTTCCGTTTGCTGCTCGCCAATCTCGGGTTTCGCCGCTTCAATCTTGCCTTTTCTCCAACTTGGAGCTACATGGAGTGGCTGTGCGAGGAAGAGGCACAGGTGCAGAGCGACAAGCTGAAACACTTAGCTGCTGCGCCCGGTCACGATTCCACACAACTTGCCAGGATTCGTGCCAGAATCCGCACTATGCGCATGTTGCAGTTCTCCATGCGCAACCTTGTGGCGCGACCGCTGTACCGCGCAGCCGGGGTGTCGTTGCCGCTATCAGCGATCACCGCCGCGCATAAGGCGAAAGAGGTTTTGCCTACACTGCGCCCTCTGGGTGAAATCGGCCCCTACATAGGTGAAGTTATTACAGAACTGCGCCATGGTGCCGACATCGTGCTCAACATCGCGCCCAACGGCTGTATGGTCTCCTCCATGGGTGAGATGCTTACCCCTGCGATTCAACACGCTGGCGGTACGCTTGGCCGGGTACAGCACCTGTTCTCGGCCGACGGTGACGTCAACGAGGAACTGCTCACCCTGGCCCTGCTAAAAACCATGGGCCCAGAGAGCTACTACCGGGCAACCCAAAAGAACAGCGTAGATAACCAAGGGTGTCCGGACAACTCACAGGTGGGTTTAATATCTGCCTAAACGAAATGTTGGCCACGATATAGTTTTTGGCCGCAGTTAATTCATTTCAATTCAGAACAGCTGGTCACCTAAACAGATAATTCTCTGCAATAGCCAATATGAGTCATGCGATAGATTTATGGCCTTGTTATATTGCTGCCTAGCTAGGTAGTTTGGAGTGTGGAGCTCTTTTACTAGCGTGGTTAATCAATGAGGTCAATAAAAGGGGAATGGAAATGGCCAAATCCAATAAAATAAATATTCTATTTTCAACACTACTGTTTACTATTATCTGCCCACTACAGATATATGCGGCAGGGGTGATACTACCAGGGGCAACCGTGTTGGGTGATTCCGGCTCTGTGACTACTCCAGCCCAGTGGTATCTGGATAGCGATTACACGACCAGTTCAACCTTTACAATTGGCTCTGGTGGAAAGCACTACAACTACTTAACTGTTGATAACAACTACTCCTTTACAGTCACGGATAATCTAACTGTAGGACCATCAAATTCACAATATAACCTGTTAGATGTTCGAGCAGGTAGCAAGGTAAGCGTGTATGGTGATGTATATGGTGGTACAGGTTCTATTATGTATTACAGTAAATATAACCGTATCAACGTATCTGGTAGCGGCGCTGTTCTGTCAGCAACTGGTAGTATCGATTTCAGCTCAGGCTACAATGCAATAGATAATATTTTAAGCTTGAGCAACGGCGGTATTGCAGTCGCAGATAGTGATAAAGATGGAGAAGGTGGTTTTCAGTTGTATAACCACTGGAGCTATGGCAACTCCTGGCTGGAGCTTGATGGTGGAGCACTATTTTTATTTGGAGATAAAACTGATGACTTTACAGCTGATAAAGGAATCCTAAGTTCCATTAAGGTGTGGGATGAGATTAGTGGAGAGTTCCAGAAAGTATCGACCTGTACCATATCTGGATGCACAACAAACAGCTATTTTAGTCAATTAGCTGTAGATTATATTTTAGATTCAGCACATGCCAGCTCCCTGGGATTTTCTGATGAGTTTGTTGGTTTTACTGTTGTCCACAATACCCCAGTCCCAGTACCAGCCGCTGTCTGGTTGTTTTGTTCTGGCCTCCTTGGCTTAATCGGATTGTCTAGGAGGGATAGAGCCACTAGATAATAGAAAATGCTGGTCAGAGAGCAATTGTTTCTAATATTTGAGAGTATTATTGCTCTCTGACCCTGGTTTTCCCATCCTGTAACAGAGCATCATTAGCAGCTATCGGCAAAGAAACAGAACAAGTTTCGCATGCTAATCGCAGTCAAGATTTGGGGTAGCTGTAGCGTTGTGTCTCGCCCCCGGCTGGACTGTGACTAACGGTGAACTCCATGCTCTTGAGATTGGCTTTTAGGGTGACGCTGTCCTCTTGTTGTGACCAGCACATCTCCAATTCGTTTGTCGGGGTAGAGGCGATCTGCAGGGTGCCATTGAAGGCCGCTGCGGTATTTCGAATACGCATCATCTCCAGTTGGTCTAGCACCACTGCGCTTTGCAGTCCCGCGGCTACCATTTCGTTGCTTAGGGTGGTGCGGTTGATCTCTTTGTGGCCTGCGGTGCCACCCTGGTCAGCAGCCGTATAATCGTTCTTGCCGGCGAAAAGATCCAGATACCAGACTTGGGGGATGCCGGGCATGAATAGCTGTATGGCACGCGCCAAGCGTAGTTTCTGTTCATCCTCGCCCAATGCACTGAAATAGGTGGCATTTATCTGGTAATAGGCGATCTTTTTGCCGTCTGCCCCAAACAGATTTTTCACCCGTCCGCCGCGCTCAAGCACACGTTCGATGATGGCATTGATCTCTTCCGTTTCCATAAGCCCTGCCTGATACCCATCCTTGATCGTAAAACCATCTAAATCCAACACGGGGATACCGTCATGACAACCCAGCATATTTATCGTTTGAATCTCCTGCGTCTGGATCTCGTCGATCCACCTCAATAGATAGGTATTGCGTCCTTGATCCAGCGCATCCAGCAGTAGACCGGGAAGGAAAAAGTCGTAAATGGGGTAGCCGGCTTGTGCAACAGCGGTGTGCAACTGTTTTCCATATTGGGCGTGGATCTCGGGTAACAGGGTCAACTGATTCTCTTCGGCTATGTACTTGAGTCGATCGAGATAGTCCCAGGTCCCGGGCACATTGAAAAAATTGGTCAGTCCCGGCTTTTTGTGCAGATAGGCAAAAGCATCAAGGCGAACCAACTTGGCACCGAAATCAGATAACCGTTTGAGGGTCTCTGCATAAAACTCCCACACCACTTCCGACTCGGCATTGAGGTCCATCTGTCCCAGGTAGCGGCGTTTGGATTCGACAATATCGATAACGTTGCTCAGGTGATCTTGATAGGGGCCTAAATCTGCTGCGCGAAAATCTTCGCCAGCAGCGATTTTGGCATTGACCTGCGTGATGATCATTTGCACGGCCTCGGACGAGAGGATGCGCAGATGTTTGAGATCATCAGCTTCCAGGCCACGATAGTTGACCTGTTGATAAAAAGTGTTCCAGTAGGGCCGCTCTGAACCATCGGGAAAGCGCACAAACAGAATGGGGAGCCCTGGCTTGCGCATAAACAGTTTATTGAGATGAGCCTCATTCGGAATAATGTTGCCCTCCTCGCACATCTCACCTTCACCTTCCCAAAACTTATTCCAATCGATGAAAAAATCGCGATAGCGCGATTGATCCCCCTTTTCCAGCATGTCCAGAAACTGGGGAGATCGCACCGACAAGTGGTTTAATACCAGATCGAATTTAAGAACGATATCCAGCTGCTTTAAGCTATTTAGATCCGCCTCTGTAACCAACTCCTCATTCAGCTCATAGCAGTTGATGGAGAAACCACGATCCAGATCACTCTTAAAGAAGGTGGGTAAGATATAGAAAAGGGAGAAGACGTTATCCAACTCGGGACGCTGCAACAGCTCGATGGTATCACTTAGTTTAGTACCAATGCTGTCCGGGTAAGCGTTAAACATAACCCCGTTGGGCAAGGAACGTTCAGACATCAAATCACCTTTTATTTTTATTGCAAATTTCTATGGAGTCATCCTATCTATTTCATAGATTATCATCAAAATAATATTGGAAACTGCAACAGCCACCATAGATATTTGGCTGATTACGCCAACTCACCCTACATTAACAACTCAGGGACCGCATACCCTTCCCCTTCAATCAATTGCATTTGATTTCACTTTTTCTTCGAAGCAACCCTCAAAGCTGCACCATAAGCCATATTCCCCCACTCATTCATAACCTCACTATCCTCAAGCGCCTCTTCCGGTGCCTGGTAATATGACATCTTCACGACTTTCCCATTTTTGCTGTAGGAGAATGCCTCCAAGCCCTTTGCAATAAAATCATCTGCGTTGTCTTTGTCAGCCTTAAGATAGAGCGTACTATCGGCAACAAGAGCAAACATCATCCCTTCCAGGAAGATACCGTGACCACCAAACATTTTTTTGGAATACACAGGACCTATGCTTTGCATCATATCCACCACATAGGAAATAAACTCCTGCTCTTTATTCCTAACATGCGTCATAGGCTCACCTATTGCTACAAACATATTTGGAAAAATCATTATGCACGCACAAGAAACAAAGGGTTACGCCAACCCAAAGGCGCTTGCCCAATAAAATTAGGATTTTTCCTACAAATATAATAGATCTATCTGATACCCAACTTCCGCTACCGATACTACTATTTATAGTACAGAAAGCCATTGAAGGCGCCAGAGGCAGACGGACCCAAGATAGCCCAAAGAAGGGCAGCATGGAGGCACCGAAGGGAACCAGCACCGCTCTGATAGTATCAGGGCGGTGTTCGCTTGTGTGGTAAAAAAATGTAACGGGAGCAAAGCAGATACAATCTGCATCCCGCAGTTAGTTAAGAACAATAGAGACTAATCCCATTGTTCTTAACAAATAGTACCCCACCGCTCTCTCTGTATCGTGCCAACTGTTCTAAAACAGGATTGAATTCTTCTGAATTTCGGGCAGTTGCACTGTCTAGCTTGAGCGCAAACAGAGCCAACCATACATACAATAAAACCCAGTAATACTACCTGGGTTTATTAGTTACCTGACGGCCTTTAAAGGGACCGTGCTGAATTACTGTTTTATAGTTATCCATCCTTTCTTCTGGAAAAACCGATAAAACCGGCTAGACCGGAACCAAACAGCCATACAGCTGCCGGGACGGGTACCGAGGTTGGCGCAAAGGTACTGTAAGATTGTGACACACAGCCAGAATCGGCACACAACAAGTCAAAACTACCACTCTCATCGTAGTTAGTTGCATCTGTATCCAGGAAGAAAAACATTGATGTTTCGTATAACCCCCGGCTAAAGCCAACCTCATTCCTATTAAAAAGAAAATTAACATCTCCTGTGCCATCACCAAAATATCTTGCTGTATCTGGTGCAACATCACCCAAGCCATCTATACGCCAGTCGGCGTCAAGAGAAAACCCTTCGAAACCAGTCACACGAAATGCTGAAAGATCACCATTTCCGCTTGTTGGCAAAATGCGCCAATAAAAATCCAGAGTACCATCTATACTCCGAACAACCCTGTTCTGAATTGTGCCACTTAGCGTTTCTCCTGCACCGGTTATAGTAAATTCGGTGATTTTATCTTCCAATACTGTTCCAGCTAGTTCTGGCCTAGTAGCGACAGTTGTACCTGATATTGGAAAATCTGTTGTACCTGCACCGCTAAGCGGTACAGCAGATGCAGACAATGGCATCAAGATAGCGGCGCTGATCACAACACCCATTATTGTGTGTAAATATCTCTTCATGACTTAACTCCTTTTATAATTACACTTGAAGAAACACAACCATGCATACAGAAAGTTCCGTATGCCATCTAGTTGTATGCAATATTCTATATCTCAGTAGGCACTAAACGTTCCATATTGGTTAATGCGTAAGCAGCGACCATACATGTACTAAAACATGCAGACCGAACGCTTCTTGGGATATCAAGGGAGGGAAATACTTGTGGTTTCGTATTACAAAGACCTGAATACACACTCACCTCCTTGTGCCTAACTACTCTGCAACTACATCCTGTTTTCGAAAACTACCAACAACCACTAAACAAGTCAACTTTCACTATTTTCTTGTTGGTAATTTGTATACAGCTATTGGCATAACCATAACTACCACCAAACATACATCTAGCTGACTCAGAGCTAAAACGAAAGTATGATCCTCAACTATTCCAACAACTCAGGCACAGCTGGCAACCACCACACACTTCAGCGTAGCGTAATCGTATTCACCCTCAAGGGCTTCATGCAAAGGCTTTAGTGACCCCTCTTCACATACCGCAAGCATCTCAATAGCCGAAACAATTTCGTTGTACTGAGCATCACTCAGGGGCAGCACAGCACGCACGTCCAGCAGACCAGACTCAATCGCTTCGGAAAAATGGCCGTACACAGTAGCCAGTTTCAAACCTCTCTGTTGCGCGATTGATTCAGCATCTTTACCTGTAGCATAGAGATAGAGTGTTTCATTTATTGTATCGCTGAGGCGGTTGTTCAATAGTTCCGGTAACGCTTGCTCGGCGATACAGGTCAGAAACCGATCACCATAGAGTTCTAATTTGCGCTCCCCCACTCCACTGATATATTGCATCTCACTTCTTGAGGTGGGCCTTTTGTTACACATCTCCATCAAAGTACTGTCGTGAAAAATAAAGTAGGGTGGTACACCCTGTTCTTGTGCTATGGATAGCCGCAGCTCCCGTAGGGATTCAAACAGCGGTTCATTCCACTGCTGGATATCCTGCAGTTTCTCGCTACGTTTCTTCTCCTTTTTTGAACTCTTCTTCTGTTTGCGCAACTCCAGTCGTGTCTCGCCCTTAAGCAGAGGGCGGCTTTTTTCTGTCAGGCGTAATCCACCATGCCCCTCCAGATCGGTATCCAGGTAACCACGAAATATAAGCTGGCGAAAAAGCGCGCGCCACTCGCTGGCATTAAGCTCTGTTCCAATGCCAAAGGTGGTCACCTGATCGTGACCAAAGCGCTGAATGCGTTCATTGCTTTTGCCGAGCAAAACATCAATCAGGTAGTTCACTCCAAAACGCTGTTCGGTGCGATAGGCACAGGAGAGCGCCTTGCGGGCTGACTCTGTAGCATCCCAGGTTTCCGGTGGGTTCAAACAGTTGTCGCAATTTCCGCAGGGCTCAGGTAACTCTTCATCGAAGTAGCCAAGAAGTACCTGCCGCCGACACCCGGTAAGATCACACAACCCCAGCATCGCTTCCAGCTTATGATGGGCAATGCGTTTAAACTGCTCCTGGGCATCTGATTCCTGGGTAAATTGCCGCAGGGTAATGACATCTTGCAAACCAAACGCCATCCATGCATTAGCAGGCTCGCCATCACGCCCGGCACGTCCTGTCTCTTGGTAATATGCTTCAATACTTTTCGGTAGATTCAGGTGCGCAACAAAACGCACATCGGGTTTATCTATACCCATACCAAAGGCTATTGTGGCTACAATAATAAGCCCATCTTCACGCAAGAAACGCTGCTGGTGCAGCTGCCGAGTCGCAGCATCTAAACCCGCATGATAGGGCAATGCGGTACGACCCTGATCACATAACCAGGCCGCTATCTCTTCCACTCGCTTGCGCGACAAACAGTAGATGATGCCCGCATCCCCCGGATGCTCTTGCTGTAAAAAACGCCATAGCTGCTCTTTACTATTTTGCCCCTCGGTAATGGCATAGCGGATATTGGAGCGATCAAAACTATTGATAAATAGTTGCGCCTGATGCAGCGCTAGTTGCTCAACTATCTCTCGTTGGGTTCGACCATCCGCCGTTGCTGTCAATGCAATACGCGGCACTTGGGGGAAGCGGGTATGCAGCACCGATAACTGCTGATACTCCTTACGGAAATCATGCCCCCACTGAGAGACACAGTGCGCCTCATCAATGGCAAACAACGCAATTGTTGTACTCTCCAGCAACTGCAGGGTTCTTTCGGTCAACAGGCGCTCAGGAGCCACATAGAGTAGATCTAACTCTCCACTGCTTAAGGCTTGCTCCACCAGCCGCTGCGTGGCCCGATCCTGGGTCGAGTTGAGATAAGCGGCACGGATACCCAATTGGCTCAGGGCATCCACCTGATCCTGCATCAACGCAATAAGCGGGGAGATAACAATACCAACCCCGGCACGAACCAATGCTGGTATCTGATAACAGAGAGATTTGCCTCCGCCAGTCGGCATCAATACCAGGGCGTCCTGACCGGCAATTATCGATGAAATAATTTCGGCCTGGTGGTGCCGAAAATTGGCATAACCAAAGGTTTTAGTGAGAATTTGTTGAGCAAGTTGCATGCGAAATGTCCCCGGAAAATCCGTTTGCCGGTGGTTAGTGAATAGGATAGTAATTTGCTTTCAGCAGATGCACAGCGCTGCGCGCCATCAGCAGACTCAAGATACCAGTAGTCGCCTGTTTACCATACCCCTGTTTATTGCCCCAATCCATTTTCTCTGGACCGGTTCAATCTAGCTATAGAATCCACCATCTTGAGACTGTTTTCAAGCCTACACGCCATCAGTTTTGTGCCGTTCTGAAACATTGAATTAAACGCTTTTAGAGTGAACAGAACCTATGGTTTAGATCATATAACTACATAGGAACTAAATTCCTGTTATTTATTATATGCGATGATTAGAAAAATCCCCCACCCCTACACTACTGGCTCAATAAGAGATTATACATAAAACGCTAGTGGTCAGTTCAAAGTCAAAATCCTACAAATAATTGGGATTTATCCTACAAAAACATGGGAAATATTTGATACTCAAACTTCGCTGACGATACTAATATTTCTATTACAGCAAGCCATTGAAGGCGCCCGAGGCAGATGGAACCTAGATTGCACAGTATGTGCCGCATGGAGGCACCAAAGGAACCAACACCGCACTATAAGTGCGGTGTTTGCTTGTAGGGGGAATATAAAGGTTAGATCGATTTAATGAACCAACCCGCAGCATTTATCTAAGTTACTAGTTAATAAGCTCCGACTGCCCTGGCGCTGCCGGCTTTTTAGGCGCGCTTCTTTGGGCTTTCGTGCTGTCTGCCATCTTTGCGCTATTGCCTGAGGTTCGGCAATTGCCATCAAAACTAACACCCTCTTGTATCATAAGGATCGGAGAAGCAACATTACCTTTGACAACTGCTGGTGTTTGCATCTCCAGCTTATTAGTGGCAGTGATATTGCCTGCATATTTGCCGATGATTACACATGAACCAACTTCAACTTCGGCCTCAACCCTGGCTTTTGCCCCAATGATCAGAGTACCAGTTGAGATAATCTCTCCTTTGAACTTACCATCGATTACAACTGTTCCTTCAAACTTAAGCTTACCTTCAAATTCGCTGCCCTCTCCCAGGGTATATTTTGCATCACTCAAATTATTCCGGGATGCAGTTTCGCGTGGAGCTTCTTGCTTTCTGCCGCCTATCATCATCTTCTCCTCATAGTGACATTGCCTACTGCACTAGACGTAGAACGTTAATAAACATGTCATCAAGCGCATATAGAGTGCTGGCATTGCGCGTAAACCTGTTCCATTTGCCGAAGACCGGCTTCTGGTAACTATGTAGCCATGCGATATAAACACACTGTCTGCAATGTTGCAAACAGGGAATGGACTATACTAACCGGACCTTAAGCGTCTTGTAAGATCAATAAATTGCGTCGTGGATAGATCCTGCCCCACTTTTGAGACTGTCCACTGCATCCTCTTCAGAAGTTATTTTCAAGCGCTTAAACGCTCCAATCTTATTTTTATCTAAACCTGCCAGAGGATGGCCTGTCCCGTCATATGAGAGGATATTAGCTACCTGAATCAGATCTGCGTAGTCGGGTACTGAGTCCTTTGGTTGGCGATTGACATTTTCATGTTCTGCTGCAACGGCAATCAGGTCAGGATCGAACTCCCATTTCTTCAGTATCGCTTTCCCCATACTGGGGTGCAGTTTGTGTAGTAGCTTATCCAGAAATTTATCGTACCCAACCAAAGCCTCATAATTACACAGCTTTATCAACAAAGGGATTTTTCCAATGTCATGGATCAGCCCCGCAACCAGCGCCACTTCAGGATCAAATTCACGACGCGACTCTGCCAGCTCTACTGCCTTTGACCCTACTTTTACCGAGTGCGCCCATAGCTCTTCCATGCGTTTTTGAATGTCAGTAACAGATGTTTTAAAAACATCTTTCATACAAACAGCGTAGATGGCGTGCTTAACCTGCTTAAAACCGATACATGTTATGGCTGGCTTTATAGCTGATATTGGATGCACCATGCCATAGAAAGGGCTATTAGCGTATCTTATGAGTCTGGCAGTAATGGAAGCATCTTTGGAGATAACCTTAACTAGGTCAGCAGCAGAGCTATCAGCATCGTTTATTACCATCAATGCCTCTATGGCAATAGTTGGCATAGTTGGAAGAGTTAACCTATTGTGTTTTAAGTCCTGCTTAAGTTCATCGACGAACTTCTTGATAGAGAAATCATCTGGGCTCTTAATCTCTTCAGTTTCAGTAACAGTTGTTACCTTAGTGCCATCAGATATCGTAAAACTAGCCTTCGCCATATCTACTTCCTAAGGTCTGACTTCTGCCTGGGATGAACGCAAGAAGACACATATCTTCTTATCTTCTGTCATGATATGACCCTTTATCCAATCATACATAAGCTGTTTAAATGCAGAGAGATCACTCCTACCCTCATCATAATCTCTCTTGTATGACTCTAGTATAGCCGTCATTTTTTCATGCATATGTGTATGTTCAGACGCTGCTGGATATCCGATCAGCTCCAGAAGCTCCTCTTCATCAGCGAAGTGTGTTTCTGCATACACAATAGCTTCCTCCAGGGCCAGTTCATCTCCAGGGGATTTCTCTTCGGGTATGGCGCCTATCAATCCAATCAGCCTCTTATGCTGTATATCAATCAGTTCATTACCGATCAGAAGAGAATCATCCCATTCGATATTTTTCATATCTCCAACCCCAGCTAAGAAAATAGTAGCAACAACTATGGAGAGTATAGATATACAAGGATATCCCTGTAAAAGCCCAGGAAGCGATTATGCCAACTCAGAACAATCAACCATAATGGTCTTCAAGATTTGCCTTACACAAAACTTTGCGCATTGTCTCAATCAACTTACGCACCTCATCGTTCCGTACGCTGTAGAAAATTCTATTGGCGTCACGCCTGGAAACCACAATATTCTTATTACGCAGCTGCTCCAGATGTTGGGAGATATTACTCTGAGACGTTCCAACCCGCTCAACGATCTCACCCACGGAGAGCTCTTGATCTCCCAGGGTACATAAAATATTCCAACGTAGTGGATGCGCCATGGCTTTGAGCACATTGGCGGTAAGTGTTACATCTTCCTCTGGCACTGCAGAGGCCTCTTCGTTTTGCATGATATTAAAGCTCCATGTCTCTAATTATTATCAACGGTTCTGTTCGAATCTTCTCTTAGTATGTCAGGCGCCCTTAGTTACACATACGATACCGCAAACTTCATTCTGTTCGTTGCGCAATGTAGAGCGGGTAAAAACGACCGGCATACGTCTCCCATCCTTTGTCACATAGCTAGCTTCAATCTGTTTCAGGGCACCAGCCATGATCAGCGCCTCCAGCC
Organism: Sedimenticolaceae bacterium; assembly: GCA_050291725.1. Classification (GTDB taxonomy): domain Bacteria; phylum Pseudomonadota; class Gammaproteobacteria; order Chromatiales; family Chromatiaceae; genus JAAGZL01. Next base: position 62,720 of record JBNKKH010000022.1, on the reverse strand, counting down.
AGGTCCCAAGAAACGCCTGGGCCTGCTTGGCATCCTCCTCTTCGAACACATCTCCTATCTTCATTCCTATCAAGCTATCAGCTTCTTCATCCAACATGCGGCAAGCATCTGAGTTAACTGATGTAATAACTCCGTTCAAGTCCAGCACAAACTGTGCCTCAACCGTCTTGTCTAGCTCGTGCTCTTTCTCTCTCAATTTAAGACTCGAATTATTGCCTGATCTGCAATTTATCCTACCATAGCCTTTATCTCCCGGCATCACTCAGTAGCTTAACTTTTTAAAAATGCCAAGAGTTACGCAATACCAGCGAGAAATAACGACCTGGTAAACTTTAGCTATAATAAATTTAAAGCAACAAAACATACCAATTCTGGAACATATGCCATGAATGCCCCTGAAATCAAACAAGATGAGATGTATCAACTACTGCGCAGCGGCAATATTGAGAGATTTAATCAGCTTAAGGCGGAAGGGCGAAAGTGCAATTTACAGAATGCCGACCTGCGCGGCCTTGATCTTAGGGAGTTAGATGCAAAAGGCCTGGATATATCTAATGGATATCTGCGTCAAACCGACTTACGGGGAATTGATCTCTCTGCAACCAAATTGGAGGGAGTTAGTATCAGCGGGGCCAAGATATCCGGGGCCCTGTTTCCGAATGAGTTGAGCGCAGAGGAGATAAATCTATCTCTGCTCCACGGCACCAGAATGCGTTATCGTTGATTATCCTTGTCAGACTCATCTTCTGTATTGCCGTACTCTTCGTCTAGCTCCTCTTCGCTCATCTCAGAATATCTGGCTTTATCGAAGACCTCTTCCCCTTCCAGGGATAGCATGTCATCGTCCAGCTCATCTTCCTCTGACTCTGACTCATCCCCATCCGCAACATCTAGGGACTCATCATCACACTCATCTTCAACAGCATCTCGCTTACCCATAAGCCGGGAAAAAAATACACCCAGCTCAAACAGAATCAACATAGGCAGGGCAAGCAAAGTTTGAGAGACGACATCAGGAGGCGTCAAAAACATGCCAACAACAAAGGCCCCAACCACAATATAGGGACGCTTTTCCACCAGACTATCGGGGGTAGTGATCCCCATTGAGACTAGAATGATTGTGGCAATTGGCACCTCAAACGCCAAGCCAAAGGCAAAGAACAGGGTCAATACAAAATCTAGATACTTACCAATGTCTGTAGCTACTGTAATGCCCTCAGGTGCAGCGGATGTAAGAAAACCAAAGATCAGAGGGAATACCACGTAGTAGGCAAAGATCATGCCCGCGTAAAACAGAATGGTACTGGAGACCACTAGGGGCACAATCATCCTCTTCTCATGCTTATACAGACCGGGCGCGATAAAGGACCAGAGCTGATAAAGAGAAAACGGCATGGAGACAATAATTGCCAATACCAGGCAGAGCTTAAAAGGGGTCAAAAATGGTGACGCCACCTCAGTGGCTATCATGCTGGTGCCCTCCGGTAGATGCACCATCAGAGGATCAGCCACCATGACATAGATATCATTAGCAAAAGGGAATAGCCCAAAAAAGATGAGCAGCACTACAATCACGACACGTATCAGGCGGTCCCGCAGTTCCACCAGATGGGAGATAAACGGTTGCTCCTTTAGCTTGGCGTTTTTCTGATCTAAGTCTTCTGTCATGCTAAGAGAGGCACTTACTTTGATGTTTCGCTGGTTTCCGGATCAGAGTCCGGTTCTTCTTCTGTTGCCCGCTTTAAACTATCTTCGGTCTCTTCAATAACCTCTTCCAGAGGGTTTATCAGCTTCTTCTGCTCTTCCAAGATTCTGTTCAACTCATCCACTTTCATCTCGCGATCAATCTCTGCTTTAACAGAACCGATCATCGCGCGTCCCTTACCTATCCACTTGCCTGCGGTGTAAGCCAGTTTGGGCAGGCGCTCCGGCCCCACCACCAATAAAGCCACCAGGCAGACAATTATTAATTCCAGGAAACCGATATCAAACATGGCGTGGCAATAAACCTGAGTGAAAGAGCATACCAGCTAATGCAGGCTTAAGAATTGTTTTTCTCTTCTGAGGATCCAGAGACCTGTTTCTCGGTTACCTCTCCGTCGATAACACTCTCCGACTCATCCTTTACCAGCTTTTCCTTATCGGCCTCATTCTCATTCTCGTTAATGGCTTTCTTGAAGCCCTTAAGCGCACCACCCAGGTCAGAACCGATATTCTTCAACCGCTTGGTGCCAAACAGCAACAACACTATTACCAGGATAATCAATAACTGCCATACACCTATTCCACCAAAACCCATATTCATCTCCGCTCTTTGAACTTGCCCAGATAATATAAGGCATCCAGACCTATAATCTACAGCCCTTTCGGGCCACCTATTATTAGTAATTTAAACGATAATAACCGAAATTCCCCCCTGACGCAGGATTTAGTTGGACAGCGCCAGCGAGCTTAAATTCAATATAAATGGTTAATCAGAGCTGCGTTGTCGCTTCTCATCCAGACCAGAGAGACCAAAACGGCTATCTAGCTCTTGCAACACATCCTCTGCGCTCAGCCCTTCCTTGGCCAGCAGAACCATGGTGTGAAACCAAAGATCGGCTACTTCGTAGACTATTTTATCTTTATCTCCATCCTTGGCCGCCATTACTGTCTCTGTTGCCTCTTCGCCAATCTTCTTTAATATAGCGTCCAGACCTTTGTGGTATAGACCCGAGACATATGATGAGTCAGGATCAGCGCTCTTACGCTGCTCCAGCACCTCAGTAAGTTGGGTTAGTATATCGCTCATAGCGCCCTCAAAGCCTCACCTCAATTCCGCGTTCCGCCATATACTGCTTGGCTTCTCCAACGCTGTACTCGGCAAAGTGAAAGATGCTGGCTGCCAGTACCGCATCAGCTCCACCTTGATCAACCCCATCCACCAGATGCTGTAGATCCCCTACTCCACCAGAGGCAATAACCGGGATAGGGACTGCATCGCTTATGGCGCGGGTAAGATCCAGATCAAATCCGATCTTGGTTCCGTCTCGATCCATGCTGGTGAGCAGTATCTCCCCTGCTCCGTACTCCACCATTTTTTGCGCCCATTCGACAGCATCCAGCCCGGTGGGCTTGCGTCCACCATGGGTAAAAATCTCCCATTTCAGCGGCTCTCCTTCCCCGCTAACCTTCTTGGCATCAATGGCCACTACAATACATTGAGAGCCAAATCTGGTTGTAGCCTCTTTTACAAACTCAGGATTGAATACCGCGGCAGTATTGATCCCCACCTTGTCGGCACCGGCGTTGAGCATGCGGCGTATATCGTCGCAGGTACGGATGCCGCCACCCACAGTCAGAGGAATGAACACCTCGCTGGCCACCTGCTCCACTACATGGACTATGGTGTCCCGGTCGTCTGAACTTGCTGTGATATCCAGAAAGGTGATCTCATCTGCGCCTTCTTCATTATAGCGACGCGCCACCTCTACCGGATCACCGGCATCACGGATATCTACAAACTTTACCCCTTTGACCACCCGACCGGCGTCAACATCAAGACAGGGAATGATTCGTTTCGCTAGCATAGTTAACTCTTTGATATTTAAGTCCGCAAATGAACGCAAATGGTGAATATTGCTCGAGGCATTACGCAGTTGAGAGTATCTCAATTACATAGTGCTATTGCTATCAGCCATACTGAGTAAATAATATTAGCGTTCATTTGCGTTAATTAGCGGATAAAAAAATCATAATCCAGACAATTCATCCGCAAGTTTTTGGCCCTCAGCAAAATCCAGAGTGCCCTCGTAAATGGCGCGTCCGGTTATGGCGCCAGTTATATTATCGGTCTCAGCCTGACACAGGGCGCGGATATCATTGATATCGGTAATACCCCCAGATGCAACAACCGGGATGCTGATGGCATTGGCTAGATCTGCCGTTGCCTCAACATTGGGACCGCTCAACATGCCATCCCGCCCAATATCTGTGTAAACAATGGCAGACACCCCATCGTCTTCAAATTTTTTGGCCAGCTCTGTCACCTTATGCTCGGTAATGGTAGCCCACCCGTCGATAGCCACCATGCCATCTTTAGCGTCCAGCCCCACAATGACGTGACCAGGAAACTCCTTGCAGGCCCGTCCGACAAACTCAGGCTGTTTAACCGCCTGGGTGCCGATGATGGCGAAATCTACCCCGGCCTTGAGGTAGGCCTCGATGGTCTTTTCATCACGAATACCGCCACCCACCTGGATAGGGAGATCAGGATAGGCTTTACATATATCCTGAATTACTCCGCCGTTTACCGGCTCTCCGGCAAAAGCCCCGTTCAGATCCACCAGATGCAGACGGCGACCACCAGCATCTACCCAGCGCTTGGCCACATCCACTGGCTCATCGGAGAAGATAGTCTCATCATCCATACGGCCCTGACGCAGCCTTACGCAGCGTCCATCCTTCAGATCAATGGCAGGTATCAATAACACGTTTTAACCTCAAATATCCCAGTTAATAAAATTTTGTAGCAGGCGCAGGCCAGCATCCGCACTCTTCTCCGGATGGAATTGGGTTGCGAACAGATTGTCCCGAGCGATCACGCTGGCAAAAGTAGCGCTATAGTCCGTAGTGCCGGCGGTCAGTCCACTGTTTTCCGGGTCTACATAGTAGCTATGCACAAAGTAGAAGCGGCTATTCTGCTCAATCCCTTCCCACAGCGGATGCGGATTAAGTTGTTGCACCCGGTTCCAACCCATGTGGGGAATTTTCATGCGCTGACCATGCTCATCCACCCCTTCCGGGAAGTGGCGTACCTTACCAGGAAACAGCCCCAGCAGCTTGGTCCCGTCATTCTCTTCGCTGAACTCCATAAGCACCTGCAGTCCCATGCATATTCCCAAAAAGGGTTTATTATGGGCGGCTTCCAGCACCGCCTGGTTCAGATGATGTTCTGAGATAGCAGCCATGCAGTCGCGAGCTGCCCCCTGGCCAGGGAATACCACCCGGTCTGCTGATTTAATCAACTCAGGATCATCAGTGACATACACCTTGTCATCCGCATCTGCCACATGCTCAATGGCCTTAGAGACAGAACGCAGATTACCCATGCCATAGTCTATGACTACAATAGATTTCGCCATCAGTTAACTATCCAACTTAAATATAAACAGTGATCAGAGAGAACCCTTGGTGGAGGGTGTTATTCCGGCCATGCGTGGGTCTGCCTCCAACGCCATGCGCAGAGCACGGCCAAAGGCCTTAAATACTGTCTCGGCTATGTGGTGCGCGTTGCGCCCACGCAGACAGTCCACGTGCAGGGTTACCCCAGCGTGGTTAATAAACCCCTGAAAGAATTCGTAGAACAGCTCGGTATCGAACTCACCCACCTTAGCCCGGGGGAAATCCACCTCGAACTCAAGGCCAGGACGACCGGAGAAATCCACCACCACTCGAGACAGCGCCTCATCCAGCGGCACATAGGCATGGCCGTATCTACGGATACCCTTCTTATCGCCTACAGCCTGTGCCATAGCCTGACCTAGGCTAATGCCGATATCTTCCGCAGTGTGGTGGGCATCAATGTGCAGATCACCCTCGGCTTGGATGGATATATCCATCATGCCGTGCCGGGCTACCTGATCCAGCATGTGTTCCAGAAAGGGAATGCCGGTTGTAAACGAGGAGTCACCCCTGCCATCTAGATCAATGCTTACTTTGATCTTGGTCTCAAGGGTATTGCGCTCAATCTCTGCACTTCGTTGCATGCTAATGCTCTATTTGGCCAAAATAAGCATTTTAAGCTAAACGGTTGATAATTGCAGGTGTCTTGAATACCCCGGCAGATAAAAACGTGGCCTAGACCGCCTTAAAGTTAGGACTATCGTCGCCCCCCTACTTTTTCTTATCCTTATTGAAAAAGCCAACAGCCTCTTCCAGCTTGTACGCCTGCTCGGTCAGGGAGTGACTCACCGCCGATGTCTCCTCAGCCAAAGCTGCATTCTGCTGGGTAACGCCATCCATATCTGTGATGGCTCGATTTACCTGCTCAACCCCTACCGACTGCTCTCTACTGGCCACTGCTATCTCAGAGACTATATCGTTCACCTTCTGAGAAGCCAGAACGATTCCTTTGAGGTTATCTCCGGACTGGTTCACCAGCTCGGTTCCATACTCCACCTTCTCGCTGCTATTTTGAATCAGCTCTTTGATCTCTTTAGCGGCCTGAGCGCTACGACCAGCAAGATTGCGCACCTCTGTTGCCACCACAGCAAAGCCCCGTCCCTGCTCTCCAGCGCGAGCCGCCTCAACAGAGGCGTTCAGGGCCAGAAGATTAGTCTGGAAGGCAATATCATTTATCACACCGATAATATTGGATATCTTCTCACTGGATGCAATGATCTCCTGCATGGCCCCTATGGCCTGATCCACGACTACTCCACCTTTCTCTGCCAACTCTTTGGCATTTTCAGACAGCTTGTTGGCCTGTTGCGCGCTATCAGCATTCTGCTTCACAGAGCTAGTAAACTCCTCCATGGTGGATGCAGTCTCTTCCAGGCTGGAGGCCTGGGCCTCAGTGCGACGCGACATATCCTCATTACCATTGGATATCTCATTGGCCATGGTGGCAATAATACCGGCAGCCGCCCGAATATCGGTAACAATCTCATCCAGTCGAGAAATTGTCATATTGGTGCTACCGGCCAAACGTCCAAAAGCACCCTGTTTGCCGCCACCTACCCTATGCGATAGATGACCATCAGCCAACCCCTCCAGAACCTCTTCCATCTCAGAGATGCTATCCGAAACCGTGTTTGTGAGTAGGTTTATGTCCGAAGCCAGAGTACGGAAGAAACCGGACTTGTCACTCATGCTGATCAGTCGTTCGAAATCCCCTTTCGATACAGCAGAGACAACGCTATCTATCTCCTCTTCAACCCGTACTTGATCGGTTACGTCGTTCCACTCCATAGTGGTACCAACCCGCTCCTGCTTCTTGTTATGTACAGTATTGGTGGCAACATCAAAAGTGTATCCCCCCATGGTGATTCTGGCTTTGTGGGTCCCCTCTAACTCATCCAACATTTCACGCGATAACAGAGAGGCGCAGTGCAAATCCTCAATAGCTCCATTCTGTAGAGCGTCAGCGCAGAATTCAGGGATCTCTTTCTTAATCTCCTCTTCTGTATGGGCGAACAGCTCCTGAGCACTCTTGTTCTGATAGATAATGGAGTAGTCTTTATCCAGTACTAGTACGCTGGTTGAGGTTTTATCCAACGCCTTTTGAATACGCAGTGCCTCCTCAGTGATTTTTCGATCTCGCTCAATGCTCTCCTTGAGCTGCATCTGCATACGATCTAGCGTCGCCAATAGAGTACCAATCTCATCATTGGCTCTAGGTACTATCACGTTGGAGAGATCCCCTTCAGCCACATTTGAGCCAATCTCAACCGCTTTGCGCACACCATTGACAATTCCACGAGCGGCAAACAGCAACACCACACTTACCACTAGGGCCACCAAGATAATAGTAAGAAGAAAACGCTGCTGAACCGCATCCCTTGTCTGCACCAAAATTTTATAATTCTTAATCAACATCTGCTCACCATTGCTCTGCAACATTGCGAGAACAGGCTCTACTGCATCAGCAGACTTACGGAAACCATCAACCATGGCGTTAATCTTGTTGGCATATTCGTGAATCTTGAGGAAACTTTTTTGATACTTCTGCAGCTTCTCGGTAATTCTCTTTCTCTTCTCCTCAGTTAAATCACTATTTTTCAGATGTTCCTCAAGTTTCATCTTCTCATCCTGCATACTCTTGAAGAACTTCTCATCCTTGAACATGAGGAAATCTCTCTCGTAGCCACGCATTACCCCAACCTGATAGGCCAAACCAATATCACTGCTGCCTTCTACCTCCTTCTCCACTGCAGCCACTGATTTCCGCAGCTTTCCATACAGTCCTCTAGTGTTAGTTGTTCCTAACCTTATCTTCAGAGAGACAAGCACGGAGAAATTCTTTATGTATCCATCCAAGGTCTTTTTCAAAGAGTGAATCATCTCTTTTTGCTCATCCTTCAGCATTGGCTCAAGCTTATCCAGATGACCATAGGCAGAGCGCAGCAATCTCTCGTGGTCTTGCACGCTCTTCATGTCCCCTACCAACAAAAACTCTTTTTCCGGCAACCGGCTGGCGGTGATGTCTGCTCCTGCCTTCTGAATGAGACTGCCAATCTCATTAATCCTCTCGTTCTCTTGATACAGCTCATCCACCTTTGAGAGGCTGAATTGGTATTGTTGAACGATAAAGGCGAAGGCGATCACTATAAGCACGATAAACAGAACTACCTTTCGCGCCAGGTTCATATCTCGCAGATAAGACACTGCTTTTGTTAGCATTTTATTGTCCTTCGTGACATCTTTTTTATTAAATATTCTTACAACAAGCCAAAAACGCACTGTTCTGGGACATTAAGCGGCAGGGATGGAAAAAACTTTACTTCCTTATAGGATATAATCTAGCTGTGTAGTTGGTTATTTTAATCAGCACTGTAGCCAGAAGGTGACCGGCCCATCGTTGATTAGAGAAACCTGCATATCAGCGCCAAATATGCCTTTTTCTACTTTGGGATAGCTCTGCTTGGCTTGGGCATATAGGTAGTTAAAAAGATACTGACCATCATCCGGTTTTGCCGCATTAGAAAATCCGGGGCGATTGCCCTTTTTGGTATCGGCAGCGAGGGTGAACTGTGGAACCAGCAGCAGCCCTCCGCCTACATCCTGTAGGCTGAGGTTCATGCGATCTTCTGCATCTGGAAACACCCTATAATTTAACAACCTCTCTAGCAGACGATCTGCCTTGCTTGCATTATCTCCGCGCTCGACCCCGACCAGAACCAGCAACCCGGTTCCAATATCCCCCACCACCTCATTTTCCACTACTACCTGAGCCTGGGATGTACGCTGAAGTAAGCCGATCATGATATCAACTCCGCAAAATAGTCTGTTGCATTAATCAGTGCCTTAGTAATTCCAGGCTCAGTAGCTGCGTGCCCTGCATTATCAACTATCATCAGATCTCCCTCGGGCCAAGCTTGTTGCAGCTCCCAAGCAGACTCCATCGGACATATGAGATCATATCGTCCTTGCACGATAATGCCCGGTATATCGGAAAGCTTGTGCGCATTCTCCAACAACTGATTAGGTTGCAGGAAAGCTTTATTGCTGAAATAGTGGCTCTCAATACGGGCCAGGCTTAAGGCCACATGCGGAACACTGAAATGTTTTAGCAGCTCACTGTTGGGTAACAGGGTTGCTGTCCTGGCCTCCCACAAGGACCAAGCCTTGGCCGCCGACATGCGCGCCAGCTCGTCATTGCCGGTAAGACGTAGATAATAGGCCTGCACCATATCATCCCGTTCCCCCTCTGGAATTATCGATTGATACTCCTGCCAATAGTCGGGGAATATGCGACTAGCTCCCTGTTGATAGAACCACTGGATCTCCCTATCTCTGCACAGAAAAATCCCACGCAGCACCAGACCCAAAACACGATTTGGGTGGGTCTCAGCATAAGCCAGGGCTAGTGTAGAGCCCCAGGAGCCGCCAAATACCACCCAGCCACTTACCCTCAAAAAATCGCGGATTGCCTCTATGTCAGATATGAGATTCTGGGTGTTATTAGCCTCCAGTTCAGCATGAGGCGTGGAGCGGCCACATCCTCTCTGGTCAAACAGAATTATCCGGTATTTGTTAGGATCAAAAAACCGCCGATGATTTGGTTCACATCCAGCCCCAGGACCTCCATGCAGAAACAGGATAGGAATGCCTTCAGGTTCGCCACTCTCCTCAATATATAGGGTGTGAATAGCATCGACCCTCAACTGGTGAGTAGCATAAGGCTTAATTTCAGGATATGTGCCAGCCATACTGTGTAGAGTGTACCTAGGCAAGAACCTCTGGTCATCTAAGAGTTTGTAGGAATTATCCTACAAGCAATAGAGATATTTTGTACAAAAAATATAGTAGGTTTGTGGCACTCTATCTATGTCGCCAATCAGGGACGGACAACAACATCATGGAAGAGTCTTACGGATAGGACAAAATTGCCAACCAAGCTAGGCGACATAACCCCGAATGCATGGAATGCTTCGGGGTTAACCTTTTCTGGTGGTAGGCCCGAATGCATGGAATGCTTCGGGGTTAACCTTTTCTGGTGGTAGGCCCGAATGCATGGAATGCTTCGGGGTTAACCTTTTGTAGGGCTATTTATTAGGATCTTCCCGCGACGCCTTCTTGCGCTCATGCTCCTTGAGGTAGCGCTTGCGTATACGAATATCGGTTGGCGTTATCTCAACCAACTCATCATCTTCGATAAACTCCAAAGCCTGTTCCAGAGAGAATTTAACCGGTGGAGTCAACAGAATATTTTCATCACTACCAGAGGCTCGAATATTGGTCAGCTGCTTGGCCTTCAACGGGTTCACCGTCAAATCGTTGGACCGTGAGTTAATACCTACTATCTGCCCTTCATACACCTGATCACCCGGACTGGAAAACAGCCTGCCCCGCTCCTGCAAGTTATATAGGGCATAACCCAAGGCCTTGCCGGTGGAGTTGGAGATAAGCACCCCATTCTTGCGCGGAGCTATTCCGCCCTTCTGAGTTGATCCATAGTGATCAAACACATGATAGATAAGTCCGGAACCGGAGGTAAGAGTCATAAACTCAGTCTGAAAACCGATAAGGCCACGGGAAGGGATCATATAGTCCAGACGCACTCTGCCCTTGCCATCAGGAGCCATATCCTTCAGCTCTCCTTTACGCCCTCCCAGGGCTTCCATAATTCCTCCCTGATGCGCCTCTTCCACATCAACGGTGAGCTGCTCATAGGGTTCACATACCTCTCCATCCACTTCACGGAAAATCACCTCTGGACGTGAGACCGCTAACTCATAGCCTTCACGTCGCATATTCTCCAACAGGATTGATAAATGCAGCTCCCCTCGCCCGGAGACCCGGAACTTCTCAGGATCTGTACCCTCTTCCACCCGCAGGGCCACGTTGTGAATTAACTCCCGCTCCAACCGGTCCTTGAGCTGACGAGAGGTTAGATACTTACCAGACTTGCCGGCGAAGGGAGAAGTGTTCACCTGGAAAGTCATACTTACTGTAGGTTCATCAACAGTGAGACGCGGCATATTCTCTACATGCTCGGGATCACACAGGGTATCTGATACGTTAGGTGCAGCTATGCCGGAAAGGGCCACAATATCCCCAGCACTAGCGGACTCTACCTCCACCCGCTCCAATCCAAGAAACCCTAGAACCTGACCAATTTTCTCCTTACGCTCACTCCCATTGGGCTTAACCAGAGTTACCTGCATATTCTTCTTCACAGAACCGCGGGAAATACGGCCAACGGCGATAGCACCCACATAGCTGTTGTAGGCCAAGGTACTTACCTGCATTTGAAAAGGACCATCCACATCCACATCCGGAGCTGGACAGTTCTCTACTATGGTCTCAAACAGCGGGGTCATATCGCCCGATGCAACATCGGACTCCAATCCAGCAAAGCCGTTAATGGCTGAAGCGTAGACAATGGGGAAATCCAACTGCTCATCACTAGCGCCAAGCTGATCAAACAGCTCAAAGGTCTGATCAACAACCCAGTCTGGTCGAGCTCCTTCGCGGTCGATCTTATTTACCACGACGATAGGTCTCAGCCCGTGCTTGAAAGCCTTCTGGGTAACAAAGCGGGTCTGAGGCATTGGTCCATCCACCGCATCCACCAGCAGCAGGACAGAATCCACCATAGACAACACTCGCTCCACCTCTCCACCAAAATCTGCATGTCCTGGGGTGTCAACAATGTTGATGTTGTAATCATTCCAGTGGATGGCGGTATTCTTGGAAAGGATGGTAATACCCCGCTCCTTCTCCAGATCGTTGGAATCCATCACTCGTTCCACCTCACCGAAGCGCTCCCCCAGGGTACCTGACTGCTGTAACAGCTGATCCACCAAAGTGGTTTTGCCATGATCTACATGGGCGATGATGGCAATGTTGCGTAGTTTAGTAATCACAGTGTTTGGTTTCCCCAGGCCTTGGCAAATCATGCCCTAGCAAAAAGCGGGGGATTATAGCGGAATTAATTAAAGAAATCAGAATAGCTCTTAAATTATGGAGCTTAACAAGCACATTTCCACTTTAGACTTTAAGAGAGATTATTTAAGCAAAACAGTCAGCAAACATGCTATCTATATGTTGCATAAAGGATTATTGGTTTATCCACAAATACTGTGGATAACTCTGTGAACAAAATATATGGAATATGGACTAAATCCACACTGTTAAGCTCTTGTAGTCAAATTGTAAAAAAAATGCACAATTACATAATATACTGATTTTTCATACAGTTACAAACTTAACGCACAATCCAAATCAACTCCTATGCATAACTTGTCACTCCATTCAGACAAACAGTGAGGGTGTGTGCATAACTAATAGTTTTATTTTGATATATATCAACAACAAACCCTGGGGCAGGTTGAAAAAACAGTTTGGACTTATGCAACCGGTTTTGGAAGAATACGCCAAACTCCTCAATGTTTATTAATCTGAACCAGACATAGTGAAAAAAATAGTTCTATTACTGCTGTTGTGCGCCTTTGGTGTTATCCAAGCGGCTCCGCGCTATATAACTGACCAGACCCACATAACCATGCGGGCTGGAGAGGGACCTGCGGAGCAGATACTGCGCATGATTCCAGCTGGAGAGAAGGTTGATCTAATATCCAGTAACAGAGAAACCGGCTACTCCAAGATCCGTGACAAAAAAAAACACATCGGATTTGTTCTGACTACTCAGTTGATGAAACAACCCGGTGCTAGAGAAAAACTGGCCGATGTCGAAAAGAGATATAAGGTCCTAAAACAGAAAATAAAGAAGAGCAGCAAACCCTATAGAGAGCTGGAACAAAAATATCAGGAACTGGCTGAGGCATATGAAAAGCTCAAATCCTCGAATGACAACCTAGACTCACAACTGCATGAGAGAACCCTAAACTCAGATCAGATGGCGCGAATCTCTGAAGAGCGGAAAGAGCTGCGCAAAAAGTTGGCTAACCAGACCTGGGAGATGGAGAACCTGAAGCAGGAGTACCAGGAGTACAAGAACGACCGTTCACAATACTGGTTTCTGGTAGGCGGAGGGGTAGCCCTGATTGGAATCATCATTGGTATGATTTTGCCGCGCCTGCAAAGTAGCACAAACAAACAGACTTGGTAGTTGCTAGTCCGGCCAGGGGTAGCCGGACTAGTAATCAACCTCACTTCAGCTGCGACAAATCCCTCACCGCACCACGAGCTGCACTGGTAGTTAAAGCCGCATAGGCCTGGAGCGCTTTGGATACCTGACGCTCTCTACCCACTGGCTTCCAGGCATCGCTGCCTTGCGCCTCCATCTCTTTACGGCGCTGCTCCAGCTCAGCATCGCTGACTGCTAGATTAATGCTCCTGGATGGGATATCAATTTCAATAGTATCCCCCTCCTGTACCAGACCTATAGCTCCCCCCTCCGCCGCCTCAGGGGAACAGTGACCGATAGAGAGTCCGGAAGTGCCTCCAGAGAAACGCCCATCGGTAATCAAGGCACAGCTCTTACCCAACCCCTTGGATTTAAGATAGCTGGTAGGATAGAGCATCTCCTGCATACCGGGGCCACCCTTGGGGCCTTCGTAGCGAATAAGCACAATATCACCTGGCTGGATAGCATCAGCCAATATAGCCGCAACCGCCTCATCCTGACTTTCGAAGATACGGGCTGGCCCACTAAATTTCAGAATGGATTCATCCACACCGGCAGTTTTCACTATACACCCGGCCTCAGCCAGATTGCCGTACAGCACCGCCAGTCCGCCATCCTGACTGTAGGCGTTAGCCTTGTCGCGGATACAGCCAGCAGTCCGGTCCAGATCCAGATCTGGCCACTGTCGATCCTGACTGAACGCCACCAGGGAAGGGACACCACCCGGTGCAGCCAGATAACGAGACTTAGCTGTTGCATCAGAGCTGCGATTAATATCCCACTGGTCAATAGCGCTGCCTAGGCTACTGCTATGTACGGTGGGTACATCTCGATGGATCAGACCAGCCTTCTCTAACTCACCAAGAATACCGATGACGCCACCAGCCCTATGTACATCCTCCAGATGAAACTCCTGAGTAGCTGGAGCCACCTTGCACAGATTGGGCACCTTGCGCGAAAGCTGGTCGATATGAGACATGGTGAAATCCACCTCTGCCTCCTGAGCTGTAGCAAGAAGATGCAGTACGGTGTTGGTGGAACCGCCCATGGCTATATCCAGACACATGGCATTTTCAAACGCCTCAAAGGTAGCAATGCTGCGCGGCAGCACAGAGGCATCATCCTGCTCATACCAACGTTTGGCCAACTCTACCACCAACCTTCCCGCTTCCAGAAACAGCTCCTTGCGCTCAGCATGGGTAGCTACAAGAGAACCATTCCCCGGCAAACTCAGGCCCAGGGCCTCAGTGAGGCAGTTCATGGAGTTAGCGGTAAACATACCAGAACAGGAACCACAGGTAGGACAGGCTGAGCGTTCCATAGCGCTTACATCATCGTCTGAATTCTTTGCATCAGCCGCCTCCACCATAGCATCCACCAGATCCACGGCGCGTTCTGCACCGTGCCACTGTACCTTGCCGGCCTCCATAGGGCCGCCGGAAACGAATACCGTAGGGATATTCAAGCGCATGGATGCCATCAACATTCCGGGGGTGATCTTGTCACAGTTGGAGATACAGACCATGGCATCTGCGCAGTGCGCATTGACCATGTACTCTACAGAGTCGGCAATAATGTCTCGAGAAGGTAGAGAATAGAGCATGCCTCCATGCCCCATTGCGATACCATCATCTACGGCGATGGTATTGAACTCCTTGGCTACGCCACCCGCTGCTTCGATCTCGCGCGCTACCATCTGTCCCAGATCTTTAAGATGCACATGCCCAGGAACGAATTGGGTGAAAGAGTTAACCACAGCAATAATCGGCTTCTCAAAATCACCATCTTTCATGCCAGTGGCACGCCACAGAGCACGTGCACCTGCCATATTGCGGCCATGAGTTGTGGTACGGGAACGGTATTGGGGCATCTCTATCTCCAAAAACAGTCTAATCAATCATGTATAAAAAAGGATTATCCAACTTTATATAGATCAGTTACAGCGGAATTATAAAAATATAACTATTTGAGCCTATTGGTCAGATCCTGACTATGCATCGGCAATGGGATCTCCTTTGTAGAATCAAAACTAACTCCAAGGTCTCTTAATACTCCATCATGAACGCTGTAAATCAATCCATGTAGCTCAAACTTCTGGCCACTTTTCCAGGCATCCTGCACTACGGTGGTGTGACATAGATTCAGCACCTGCTCAATTACATTTATCTCACACAGGATATCTATCTTCTCCTCTTCATCTTCACATGAGGCAAACTTATCTTCATTTCGATTGTAGATATCCTTAACGTGCTGCAGCCAGTTATCCACCAGACCATAGCGCGCGCCACGCACTGCTGCCGTGACCCCACCACAGCCATAGTGTCCACACACGATTATGTGTTTTACCTTCAACACATCAATGGCGTACTGCACGGCAGAGAGACAGTTAAGGTCGGTATGAATAACCAAATTGGCCACATTTCTGTGCACGAACACCTCACCAGGCATCATTCCGATAATCTCGTTGGCCGGAACCCGGCTATCAGAACACCCTATCCAGAGATAGTCAGGTGACTGCTGCTCTGATAGCTTGCTAAAAAATCTAGGGTCCCCCTCTTTGATTCCCTGTGCCCATGCGTGGTTGTTTTTAAATACTCTTTCCAGACCCGACATAAAACCTCATCTACATTAAATTTATGAGTAAGTTTAAAAATAGCATCCTATCCGCTCATTTGAAGCATGTCACCTTGCAACCTGTGGCGGGAGGGTGTTTATTATGCGGTAACTAAACAGTTGAGCTCCATTATGAAAACACCTGACTGCATAGAGATGATTGAACAGCTTGTCGCTATCCCCTCGGTGAGCAGCATTAATCCCGAACTGGACATGTCCAACCAGGGTGTTATACAGCTTCTCGCAGGGTGGCTGCGGCCACTTGGCTTCCAGGTTGAAATTACCCAACTGGCTAACAACCCAGGCAAATACAACCTCATCGCTACTGCAGGAAAAGGAGATGAGGGGCTGCTGCTGTCTGGTCACACCGACACTGTTCCCTTTGATGAGGGGCGCTGGAGTCAGGACCCATTCAAGCTAACCAGACGGGATGGTAAACTCTACGGCCTGGGTGTATCGGATATGAAAGGTTTTTTCGCCCTGGTAATAGAGGCAGTGCGCGACCTTGATCTGAACAGGCTAAACCAACCCCTGACCATCCTGGCCACCGCTGACGAAGAGAGTTCCATGAGTGGCGCCAAAGCCCTAGTGGAAGAGAAGCGAAAGCTAGGCCGCCACGCGCTAATTGGCGAGCCCACCGGACTGAAGCCGATCCGCATGCATAAGGGTATCGCCATGGAGACCATACGCCTGCTGGGCAGGTCTGGACACTCCAGCGACCCCAGCTTCGGCGTCAGCGCATTGGAAGGCATGCACCGAGTCATCGGTGAGATATTACAGTGGCGGGATGAGTTGCAGCGCAATAATCGCAATCCTGAGTTCAAAGTGGAGGTACCCACCCTGAATCTGGGACGCATTCAAGGGGGTGACAGTCCCAACCGTATCTGCGCCCAGTGTGAACTGCAGATTGACCTGCGCCCCCTGCCGGGAATGGATCTAGATCAGCTGCGGGGGGAACTCTCCTCGCGCCTAAGTGACCTGCTGCAAGGTAGCGAACTCAAGCTGGAAATGGAATCGGGCTTTGCCGGCACACCTGCCATGGAGACCCCGCATGATGCTGCTATCGTTCGTGTAGCTGAAGAGCTAACCGGAGAAAAATCCATATCTGCATCTTACGCAACTGAAGGGCCATATTTCCAGGAGCTGGGGATGGAGACGATAATACTTGGTCCAGGAGATATAGATCAGGCCCATCAGCCAGATGAGTATTTGAGTGAAGAGCGAATCAAACCCATGATTGAAGTACTTCGGGGAGTGATTCAACGCTTTTGTTTGGCTTAAATAGACCATGAAAACATGGACTTAATAGAGTTTTAAAGCTTTAATAAGGTAGAGCAGCCTAAAGGAAAAATAGCGTGGCAAGCAAAAAGAACAATCAGACTGAGCAGTTCGTGGATTGGTTTCGTAACTCTTCACCCTATATTCACGCCCACCGGGGACGTACTTTTGTTATCGTCATCGGCGGCGAGGCAGTTGCTGATACTGACTTCCCTAACCTAATTCACGACATCGCCCTATTACACGGCCTAGGCATCCAACTGGTATTGGTGCATGGCGCCCGTCCTCAAGTGGAGGAGCGGCTGGGCCTGCGCAAAGCCGAGATGCAATATATCGACGGCCTAAGAGTCACTGACGATGCGGCCCTGGCCTGTGTAAAAGAGGCCGCAGGAATGGTGCGGGTAGAGATTGAGGCCCTGCTCTCCATGGGGCTAGCCAACTCTCCCATGGCAGGAGCACGCATTAGGGTCAGTTCCGGTAACTACGTAATTGCAAAACCATTTGGGGTACACAACGGAGTCGATTTTGGTCACACCGGACGGGTACGGCGAGTAGATGCCAGTGCCATCCATGGTGTACTAGAAACTGGCTCCATCGCCCTAATACCACCCCTAGGCTACTCGCCAACAGGAGAGGTGTTTAACCTTAGCGCCTCGGATGTTGGCAGCTCGGTTGCAGTAGCACTGGGAGCAGACAAGCTAATCTATATGCTGGAAGGCAAAGGCCTCACCGACTCCAAAGGCAAACTGCTGACCCACCTGATGCCAAGAGATTTGGAAAAGATAATTCAGCGGCGTAAAACCATGCCAGAGGAGTTAGCCCAGGTACTACGCAATACCATCAACGCATGTCGCGTAGGTGTTGATCGCACTCATCTACTGAAGCGTTCTTTGGATGGAGCTCTGCTCAAGGAGCTGTTTACTAGAGATGGTGCTGGCACCCTGGTCTCAGCCGAGCCCTATGAGCAGACCCGCACCGCCCGAATCGATGATGTAGGCGGAATACTTGAGCTGCTCGCTCCTATGGAGGAGTCGGGAGTTTTAGTGCGGCGTTCCCGAGAGCTGATGGAGACCGAGATCGACCGCTTTACCGTAATGGAGCGGGACGGCATGATCATAGGCTGCGTCGCTCTCTACTGCTACGAAAAGGAGCAGATGGCGGAGCTTGCCTGTGTGGCAGTACACGATGACTACCGTGATGGTGGGCGGGGTGATGCCCTACTCAAGCTGATGGAACAGCAAGCCATGAGCTACGGCATGAATAAGATATTTGTCCTCACCACCCAAACCGCCCACTGGTTCCGGGAACGGGGCTTTCAATCGATGCCGGTTAAGTCTCTGCCCATTAAACGGCGTGAACTATATAACTATCAACGCAACTCTAAAGTGTTCGTCAAAAAATTAGATTAGCAGCGCAACACACAACAGAGATATCGCTTGCAGATATTATGTAACCATAATGAATGACAGACATGTATCCATAATCAAATTTCTTGCCATTTTTCTCCTCCTGGCCGCTGTCGGCCTCTATCTGCTGCCGGCAATTGAGTACGGCATCATCGGCCTAAGCGCAACGCCACGCTCAGTCACCGCCCGTGGTGAGTTGGCCGAAGATGAGAAGAACACCATAGAGATCTTTGAGCAGGCCAGTCCGGCAGTGGTATACATCTCCACCTCCCAACTGGTTAGAAATCCATGGACCAGAAATGTACTCAATGTCCCACGTGGTACCGGATCAGGGTTCGTGTGGGATGAACTGGGGCATGTAGTAACTAACAACCACGTCATTGCTCAGGCATCTGAGGCCCAGATCAGGCTTAACGACGGCCGCACCTACATGGCATCTCTGGTAGGGACCAGCCCGGACCATGACCTGGCAGTACTGCGTATCCGCGTACCAATCAACAGCCCACCCACCGTACCCATCGGCACCAGCGCCGACCTTAAGGTAGGACAGAAGGTGTTCGCCATAGGCAACCCATTTGGCCTGGATTACACCCTCACATCCGGCGTGATATCCGCACTGGATCGCAGCCTGCCAGGCAATGGCAACAGCACCATTGATCATCTAATCCAGACCGATGCTGCTATCAATCCCGGCAACTCCGGCGGTCCCCTGTTAGATAGTGCCGGACGCATAGTAGGCATCAACACCGCCATCTTCAGTCCATCCGGGGCCTACGCCGGAATCGGCTTTGCAGTACCCGTGGATACAGTAAACCGAGTGGTACCTGAGTTGATCGCTAAGGGCCACTATGAAAGACCGCAGCTTGGAATAGAGAGCAATGAAGATATAAACCAGGTCTTGATGAAGCAAATTGGAGTTGAAGGTGTGCTTGTCCTCAGGGTTGCTCCAGGCTCCATCGCTGAAGCGGCAGGGCTTAGGGGTACCAAGATGCAGAAAGGCGGCGGAGTTCTACCAGGAGATGTGATAACCAAACTGGGTGGCTCAAATATAACCAGCGTAAGTGAACTGTTATCGCGCCTGGATGATTTCAACACGGGCGACAAAACCAGCATCACTATCTGGCGTGATGGGAATACCAAGACTATAGATATCCAACTTTAACCCAAACTCTATTGCAAAAAATAACGCATCTATTGTTAGTTCAATAGATGCGTCAATCTGTTACACCCAACTAATTTCTAATTACTAAATTGAGTAACCAACATTTTCAGCTTCTTTGCCATCTCAGCTAGATTTGACCCTGAATCTGCAACATCACGAGCGGCTTTAGTAGAGTGTTCAGAGAGATCGTTAATAGAAACCACATTTCGATTCATCTCTTCAGCTACCGCATTCTGCTCCTCAGCGGCAGTTGCGATCTGGATATTCATCTGGTGGATAGTGGCTACTGCATCTGATATCGCATCTAGGGCCACTCCAGTTTCATCTGCCTGGGTAACAGCAGTACCTGCTTGATCTCTGCCCCGCGCCATCACCTCGACAGCATCTCCAATACCGGACTGCAGGTTCTCTATCATGTCACGAATATCGGTGGTAGATTCTTGGGTACGCTGGGCCAGGGTGCGCACCTCATCGGCCACCACTGCAAACCCACGTCCTTGCTCCCCAGCCCGGGCGGCCTCAATGGCTGCGTTCAGAGCAAGCAGATTTGTCTGCTCGGCTATGCTACCAATAACTTCCATGATACTGCTGATCTTTTCACTATCCCCTTTCAACTGTTCTATTACCTGGGCTGAACGTTCCACCTCTCCAGCCAGGTTATGGATAGTAGTGCGCGTCTTAATTACTAACTCTTTGCCTGCCTGAGTTCTCTCATCCGACATCTCTGCAGCATGCGCCGCCTCATTGGTGTTTTTTGCCACCTCATGCACTGTGGCCGTCATCTCATTCATGGCCGTAGCTACCTGAGATGTCTCTTCCTGCTGGCGCTCCATATCCTGCAATGCCTCATTACCGTTGGACGAAAGCTGGTCAGCTGAAGCAGCCAAGGACATTGATGCCTCAGTGAAATTCCCAAACACGGTATTCAAGCGCGCCTGCAACAATTTAACTGTCTGCAATACCTGCCCCATATCGTCATTATGGGAAATATCAATAGGCTGATGAAGCTTACCGCCAGCCAAACCATGCAGCAGATTTTTAATTCGAGCTAGCGGCGTAACCAGCGTCGTAACTATCAGATACCCTGTAACAGCAATGACAATAATACTAATAGCGCAAATCGCCAGAATAACGGTGCTATCGGCCTGCAATAAAGTGGCAACCCCTACCGCTATTAACATCAGGGCCAAAAACAGCAAAGCGGAAAACAGTCGCGCCTTAATGCTGAGGTTGTGTACGCTTCGCTTCTTGGGCAATTTGCTAATCTTTTTATCATTCAACTTCTGATACAGATTTTCTGCCGCCTCAACGTCGGACTTGGCTGGAGACGTACGCACCGACTGATATCCAACTAGAGTGTCGCCCTCGTATACTGGCGTAACGAAAGCATCTACCCAGTAGTGATCTCCACTCTTACAGCGGTTTTTTACAATGCCACGCCATGGGTTACCACTCTGTATGGTGTCCCACAAATCCTTAAACGCCTCTGGCGGCATATCAGGATGGCGGACAATGTTGTGATTTTTACCAAGCAACTCCTCGAGCGAGAAACCACTAATCTCAATAAAATCATCATTAGCATAGGTTATTATGCCTTTAAGATCGGTGGTTGAGATAATTACCTTATCATCACCATAGGTTACTTCTCGGCCTGTTACTGGCTCATTTTTCCTCATTCCGTCTCTCCCGCGTCCATATCTTAGGTTTTCACTGACGCCAAAAAGCTGGTGCCCCTTACTCTATAGTTAGCGGATAACAATTAGAATTCTTTAATTTACATTCATCTATTTGCACAGACCGAAGTAAAATCGCCCTTGCACGACAACACCTTGGCAACCACAATGCCATCTAATAACAAAGCCAGTCTCCCATTTCTATTTTATTATTAATTATCAGGTAGTTTGCATGTTTTACGCGTCTGAATGGAGTTGAATATACTCTTCAAGTACATCTATGGGAACGGGCCTGCTAATGTGATAGCCCTGCGCCATGTCACAAAAGTTCTCTTTAAGAAATTGCAATTGAGCTTCCGTCTCAACCCCCTCGGCGATTACCAGCAGCCCTAAACTTCTAGCCATGGAGCAGACAGCAGAAACTATGGATGCGTCTTCATAGTCATTCTCCAGGTCACTTACAAATGAACGATCAATCTTTAAGGCATCAACCGGGAAACGACGCATATATGCAAGCGACGAATAGCCTGTTCCAAAATCATCAATGGAAAGCATTACACCCAGCTTCTTTAAGCCACTCATCATATTTAATGCCTTCTTGTGATCAATCATTACCATACTTTCGGTAATCTCTAACTCCACATTGGTGGGCGCAATACCGGTCTCAGCTAACACATCTTTAACCATTTCAATCAGATCCAGCTGTTGGAATTGACGCATGGAAAGATTAACCGCCACTTTTAGGTTCAAACCTTTACGATCGTTCAGCATCTTAGTATCCATACAGGCCTGTCGCAGGATCCATCTACCCATAGGAATAATTAAACCGGTACTCTCTGCCAAGGGAATAAACTCATCTGGATAGATCTGAGAACCATCCGAAGTTGGCCAACGCACTAACGCCTCCATGCCAACAATCTCACCACTTGGTATATAGAGCTTAGGCTGGTAGTGCAGACAAAGATTATCACCCAATACTGCTTTACGAAGATCGGCTTCCATCTGTACTTGCTTCAGGCTACCGCGCTCCATCTCATCGGAATAGTATCTATATTGACCTCCTCCCACTTCGCGCGCCTTATGTAGTGCCCGTTCAGCACATAACATCTGAGCATCAAGCTTGCCGGCATTATCAGGAAAAATAGAAATACCGATACTGCAAGTAAGAAAAACTTCCTGGCCATCAACTTTAAATGGCTGCTCCATGTGAGTAATAATGCGCTGAGCTGCAATGGCCGCATTGGCGCCTTTGTCTAGATTGGGAATAATAAAAGCAAAGTTATCACCGCCTATCCTGGACAATCTACATCCACTAAATTCCTCGTTTTCATCGCCCTGCACAAACATATCCATCTGCTGCAGCCATTCCTGCAGACGATCACCTATCTCACAAAGCAAGCGGTCGCCATTATGGTAGCCGAATGAGTCGTTGATCTGCTTGAAGCGGTCGATATTCAGGAAGAATAGCCCAAGCTTTTTGTTAAAGCGTTTTGCTAGATCACACTCCAGTTCTAGACGATCTAGGAACATATCACTGTTTGGCAGCTTGGTAAGAGGATCGTAATTAGCCCGCTGCTCTAACTCAGCTTCTGTTGCCTTCTGGTCGCTAATATCGTAGAAGGTCGCCACGTAGTTAAGTACTTGGCCATCATCACCCAGTATACGGTCAACAGTCAGATACTTAGGGAATATCTCACCATTCTTGCGTCGATCCCAAATCTCACCCTCCCAATGATTCTGCTCAATAATATCCTTCCACATAAGGTGATAATAATCTGCATCATGACGCCCAGACTTAGTTATAGCAGGGGTGCGACCAACAGCTTCTTCGTGAGTGTATCCTGTCATACAGGTGTAAGCCGGGTTAACATCGCGGATAACATTATTCCCATCACAAATAACAATCGCCTGTGGAGTTTTTTCGAATATTGTATTGACAATAAATAGACGTGCTCGGGTAATACGGTGACGTTCTGCCTCAGACAACAACTCTTTGTTGATTCTCTCCAACTCCTTAGTACGCTTACTGACGCGCTCCTCCAGTAACTCATTAGATTTACGCAGCTCCAGTTCCAGGTGTTTACGCTCACGGATGTCGTAGACCAGTACGGTTAAATATTTTTCGCCATCAATCTCATAGGCGCTCATAGTCATGCGAATATCTATCAATACTCCATCGCGACGTTGCCCCTCAATCTCATGGCCAGCACTAAAATCATTCCTGTCAAAATCACGAACATGCTTGGCAACGCACTCTTGGTACATCTCTCGAAACTGGGGTGACAGCAACTGTTGCATATTCACTCCAACTAATTCCCCGGCATCGTAGCCAAACAGGAACTCAGCTGCAGGATTACCATCCAATATGACCCCAGCTTGATCGGTGAGAATAATGCCGTCTGCCGCATTATCTACAATAGAGCGTAACCGTTGACTCTGTTGTACTAGTTGGTACGATCGACTCGTAATTTGCTCCCGCATCCCCTGAAAGGCTTTAGCTAAGTCACCAACCTCATCATTCCTGTTCAGAGATAGGAATGCATTATCTTCTCCACGGCCAAATGCCCTCACCTCATTTGCAAGGATGATTAACGGCTTTACCGCTTTGCGCGACAGCAGCCACACCACAAGCATACTCAGCGCCATAACTAACAACACCAGCAATATTGTTTTGCGTACTTTGTTGTTTATCCCCTCAAAGATACTAGCCTTTGGGATCTCAAATACCGCACCTAACAACGGGATGTTTTTATGCTCGCCTAGATAAAACCAGGCAACGTAACAGAGTGAGTCTGGTTGGATGCTTAAATCGCTAACAAACCTTTTTTCCATGGTGGGGGACAACTTGGAAAGAGTTTCCCATGATATTGGATACTCAGTAGCAACACGATATTTTGTTCCAAGATCTTCCCCAAAGGTTAGACCCGAATTCTTATGGGCCAGGAACACGCCATGATCATCAATCAGAGACACGTCAGCGCCCCATGGAAACTGGGAAATAAACTCCTTAAGTGCTGCGCGCAGATCTATATTGATAACCAATATGCCAAACAGCTCTGCTCCATGATAGATGGGAGATGAAACACGAATGGTCGGTGTATGTGGGAGCGAGATCTTCCCGTTTTCCCGGTTTAGATTAATCCGGGAATAGTACACACCACCAGGAGGCAGAAGCAGGGAATCTCGAACATAATCCCTTTTGCTCTTATCCTGAAGTTGGTCGATAGGAACCGTACTGATAGAGCCGTCGGCAAGTCTATCTACCCGAACCAGTTCAGTACCCCTGTTGGCACCCCCAAGAAACCGAATCTGCATATAGTATTCATGCTGTGACAGAAAATTTGAGAAGATCTGCTCCAGTTGACTACGCCACTCAGCCAAACTGCTGTCGGCCTGATTATCAATCCCCTCTGCTTTAAAAGAGCTGATAATTCCTGCAATTGGAGGAGTTTTAGCCAAGAACAGCACATCATTCTCTGCATGCACTATTTCTGTGGAAAATTGTCTGATTTTCTCCTTAGCCTCGAACTCTACATCATCCATTTTGTAGTCAAGCAGCTGACTACGATCCTCGTAGACCGTATAGTAAATGACCAAACTGAAGGCTAATGCCACTAAAATAGAAAACCAGAATGCGATCCGAGTAGCCAGGCTTTTCACTCCAACACGCTGCAGATGATCTGTTGTATGCATCTGTTTAACTTCATCCAGCATTGTCACGTCCATGTATATGGAATCTACCCCAACAGGTTAAATCCCTCTTAATCATAAACACGAACCCAATTAATACTATTCTGCACAGTATAAGGAGCCTCTTTAAGCAGCGCTAAAAAAAAGCTTAGCATCTCAACTCAGCTACAGCGCTAAACCATCTTCTATTACAGCGTCAATATTGCGAGCAACTTTAATTTTGCAGAATAAAATGAGCCTTTTATTCCAGACAGCCACGCAGGCAACCACAGAAATACCAATTATTTCTTCAACTTAGATATCAAACCGACTGGCTAAGCATTTAATCCAGAATAAAGTATCACTGCGGTAGCCCAACTACAGTTTTAAAATGGGACTAGAACAGATTCCGGTAACTATACCCTGAGGCATTACCATGCCTTATCCATACGAAAACGATGAGACACTATTTATCAGGCAGGCACAGCTATTTACACAGCAAAAATCTTAATGAGTTATCTCACAATCACCCCTCACCCCAACCCTCTCCCCAGAGGGGAGAGGGAGTTAACAGGACAGAAGTGGCTTGAACCCTATTCATTTTTATCTGGGACAAAACGCAGCACCTTGCTATTGATGCAGTAGCGTTTACCAGTTGGGCGTGGGCCATCATCAAAGACATGTCCCAAATGTATCCCCGAACTAGCACTACGCACCTCCACTCTGCGCGAGAAAAAACCGTTATCTTCATGCAGGGTGACTGCGCCCTGAATAGGTTGAAAAAAACTGGGCCAACCGGTGCCGCTTTTAAACTTGCTGTCGCTGCGAAATAGTGGCTCGCCAGTTACCGGATCAACATAGGTTCCAGGCTTGTGATTATCCAACAACGATCCAGTAAATGCGGGCTCGGTTCCATTCTTAAACGCAATCCTTATCTCCTCTTCACTCAAGGTGCTGTAACCCAGCCACTTCCAGAAACGTTTATCTTCACCGTTGTAGCCAGTATAGCGCTTCACCTCTTTACCATTGCGAAACAGCACAATAGTTGGCGTCGCCCATAGCTCTTCTTCCAGTTTCCAGCCAGCAGGCGGCAGAGTAGAGAGCGTGGTAGCTATAGGTAGATCAGATTTCCATTTACTCAACACCTGCTGTTTGAATAGCTTACAGAAGGGACACTCTTCCGCTTCGAACACAATCAACTGTTCCTTACGTGAGAGCTCGGATGGATCAAGCGGCTTAACAGCTACTGTCTCGTCAACACCGCTCATACCTGAAGGAAAACGAACCTGGGTACCACCAATGCCGCAATAACCCCTGGGATTTTTCTTTAGATAGTCTTGATGATACTCCTCAGCTTTATTGAACACCTTAAGAGGTGCAATCTCAGTGGTAATCTCACCAAACCCCGCTTGGGTTAATGCCCTCTGATAGATTTCTTTGGTCTTCACTGCAGCACTGCGTTGACTCTCTGAGCTGTAGAATATGGCGCTGCGATAGTTGGAGCCTACATCATTGCCCTGGCGGTTGCCCTGGGTCGGATTATGATTCTCCCAAAACCCGATCAACACCTTTTCCACAGAGGTCTTTGTGGGGTCGAAGATCACCTTCACCACCTCAGCGTGGTTAGTAACATCTCTACTACCCTCGCTCCTGAGTACCTTTTGATAGGTGGGGTCTGAGTAGCTACCTCCAGCGTAACCACTAATAACATCAACCACTCCGGGTAGAGCGGACATACGTTTTTCTGCGCCCCAGAAACAACCCATACCCAGCACGATAGATTCACTATTTCCTGAACCAGATTTATTCATCTCTACTCCTCCCGCAACACTGAGCGGAACCAGCAATGCAACAATAAACAGAGTGACTTTGTAGTTGCGGATCATAACGTTGCTCCTCATTTAACAATATTATCTGGATCATGCATTGCGAAACCGTTTGGCTATTAGATGATCCAGACTAAGTTTTCCCGGACCGCTAAACAGCAATGGAATAAACATCACCAGATAAATTAGTGGCAGCTTGAAGCCGTTGCTGCATACGTTGTAACCATGACCGGCATGGACACTGGCCCAAGCCACAATGGTCAAAATAATTAGGGAGGCACTAAAAAATCTTGTCCCCAATCCGATCACCAAAGCCACAGCACCTAACAGTTCGCTCCAGGTAGCAATAAACCAGCTGATCTCCGGCGGTATTACGCTGAAAGGAAATGGAAACTGGCTCTGAATCTCAGCAAACCAGTTTCCACCATTAAATTTGGCCACGCCGGACTCCCAATACTCATAGGCCAGGAGTAGGCGCAATCCCAACATGGAAAGATACTCACCGCCCTGATTGAGACGTGCAAAACTCCATTGGGTTGCTGATACTAAAATATTCATAACATCCTCCTAAGGCCTAGTCCCCAGAATCACACCGGCCTGGCGCAACTGTTCTATCTGCTCGCCACCTGCGGCAATCAGCGCCTCTGGTTCTGGGCTATTAATTTCATGGGCAATCTGCAGTAGCGCTTCCCGCCCGCTTATCTCTTGTTGCTGCAACAGCTCCAGCAGTCGAGCCGTAACTGGATTGAGTTGAATAAACTGAACCTGATCCGCCACATCGCGATAGAGCAGATAGCAAGAAATCTGCTCGTCTCTCTGTTGCGGTTGAAAATCAGGTCCGATCTGATGTACCGGAAAGTGGTAACAGGCTAGTTGCGCTGCAGGATTCAACAATGGAACACCATCTAAACAGTCGCCCGCAGCATCTATCTGTTTACAATCCACCTCATCTGATATGACAGTCACCGCCAACTCTAACCACTCGTAGTGCATGAACTCCTGCAGAAATGGCATAGAAGGGAAGAGCTCTTCAAACTTACCATCCAGCCAGTCCAGAAACTCCTTGGGGATCTCCCGAAACAGAGGAGAGGCACAACGATGTTCAATAACAAAACGCCGCACAATTTCATGCCACTTCGTATCATCCAACAGCTTACGGGTGATGGGATAGCAGGAGAGCAGAAAGCCCTCTATGTTGTTAAACACCAGCTCTTCGTAGGCCCGCATGCGCCGCTCCGGCACCTGTGCCGGCAGGGGCGCACCTTGAGGATCACGGATACGGGCGGCAAAGCCGGCTTGAAAACTCCTAAAGTCGGCGGTGTTATGCAACCTGTTCATAGCGGCCCTCCTCACGTCCATTCTGGCGTTGCAGCCGGCGCACCACCTCTACCTCCTGCAGCAGCTCACCCAGAGGCGGGATGTTGAAATCGCGCTCCAACAGAGTAGGTGGAGTTCCCAGATGGGCATAGGTCTGATCCAGCAATTGCCACACCGGATCGATCACATCTGCGCCGTGGGTGTCTATCAGTAGACCGTCCGGTTCCGTGAAGTGTCCGGCCACATGGATATACACCACCCGCTCCGCCGGCAGTGCTTGGATAAACTCCCAGGGATCGAAACCGAAATTGACGCTGTTGACATAGACGTTATTCACGTCCAGATGCAGGTCACAATCGGCCTCCTCCAACACGGCGTGGATGAACTCGGTCTCGCTCATCTCAGCGTTGGGCGGAGCTACATAGTAGGATGGATTCTCCACCGCGATACGTCGCTCCAAAATCTCCTGGGAGCGACGGATGCGCTGCGCTACATGGGTTACCGCCTCAGAGGTGCTGGGGATGGGCAGCAAATCATAGAGCTGGCCGCTATCGCTGCACCAGGAGAGATGTTCGGTAAACAGCTCGATCTGGTGCTCATCCAGAAAACGCTTTTCGCGCCGCAGAAACTGCTCATCCAGCGCTGCCGGTCCACCCAGCGACAGGGATAGTCCGTGGGCTATGATGGGACGCTGCTCAGAGATCAGCTGTAGATCCTTGCGCCAACTTCCCCCCATCTCCATCCAGTTCTCCGGGGCTAATTCAAAAAAGTCGATGTTGTCCGGTATCCCGGACCTGAGGTCGGGAAGATGCTCCCGCCTCAGGCCTAGGCCCGCACCATGCAATGGTTGTGTAAACATGAGCGGCTCCCTGGCGTTCAGCCCTTGTTGTCGCCGCAACTGGCCTGTTTTACCTTCTCATCTTCCTTGGTCTTGTTCGCCCCACAGTTGCCATCGCCGGCTTTGGCCTTGCCAGCACCACAGTTACCATCTTTAGCCTTAGTCTCTTCAGCAGCGGCCTTATTTGCACCGCACTTGCCTTCACCACACTTGCCATCTTTGGCCTTGGCCTCTGCCAACTGTACATAGCCGCTATCCAGCTGCTGCATACCAAAAGGATTGGATAGATCAGCACTGGCAGCGCCGCTTGCGCCCAAAGCAACAGTCATGGCTAGGGTAAGAGTTGTTTTAGAAATGTTCATGTCGATTCTCCTCGATGGTTGTCTAAAGTATTAACTTCTCAGACAATGCCCTCGGAGAACCGGGATGGAGTCAGTTGTTACGAGTAGTGCTTACCTCGTAATACCTGACGGATACGCTCTTTAGCTTCGGAAGGAAGATCAGGACCTTGCGACCCGGTTTCCAGCTGTTCCCCCATCAAACGCAGGGCCTTGCGTAGAAACTCCACCTGCCGCTCAAACTTACGGCAGTTGTCACACATCCAGAGATGAATCTTTAGTCCCCAGCGCTCCATTAAACTCATTGGCCGTTCCTGGCCTTCTGAAATCAAGCGACTGGCTTCTTTACATGTCATCATCTTTATCTACTTCCAGGCCTCTCCAACCCAGTTCCTATCGAGACATTTTCGCAACGCCATTCGGGTGCGATACAGCATCGTCCATAGGTTGGTCGGAGTAACAGCCAATTCCTTACAAATTTTTTCAGTTTTTTCTTCAAAAAGCTCACGCAGGGTGAAAAGACGGGCCTGGCGCCGGGGTAGCGCATCGATACAGCGCTGCAGAATATCCCAAAACTGGCCGCTGGCCAGGGCCTTTTCTGGATGATCCCAATCTCCCAGATCAGAGCTCCAGTGGCCATCCTCCTTGAAGCTCTGCTCCACCATTGCAGCCCCTTCGGCATTGCTGTCCAACGCCTCCTCATCTAACGGAGCCTCCCGGGACTCCCGGCGAAACTGGTCCAACACCTTATGCTTGAGAATGCCAATGAGCCAGGTACGCACCGACGAGCCGCCTTGAAAACGGTCTATGGACTGCAGTGCAGCTACCAAGGTCTCCTGCACCGCCTCCTCTGCCCTATGCTCATCTCGAAACTGCAGTAGAGCATAGCGATAGAGAACATCTCCATGGTCATCCAGCCACTGTTCGGGGGAACTGCTATCTGCTGTCATTTAGATGCCCTAGACCGTCAATACACTGAATATGGCACATTGATGTCGATCAAGCAAAACATCATCAACCATGTTGTTTTGAATAATTATTATCCATAATCCTTCTTTAATGAGATTAGATTTGGATAATGTATAAAATCATCTACTATTATCTAACAATGAACCCCAGCTTTACTCAAAGATATTGAACTCCTGTGATAAGAAACAACAGGCTGGGTGCTGTACGCAGAAACAACAACTAATAAAAATGCATAATTAATGAGACAAGATATAGCCAAGCTATCCGCCGCGATAGGCTTTACCTTACTAGTAGTAGCACTTTTCTGTACCTGGAGCTATCTGCAGGAAGAGCAACGTCTTTTCGCCCAAATTGACAATCAGCTCCTAGCTGCAGCCTCGACCATCCCTTATGTTCTAAAAGATGACTTCCACGACCGCGCCACCACTGCAAACAGCATCTCGCCCAACGAGGATCAACAAAACATTCAATCACTATCCGCTCTCGGCAATAAACTGGGAATGAAATTCCTCTATACCGTCATTCAGGACCGTGATGGAAAATATCGTTTAAGCAGTTCAGGGGCAACGAAAAAAGAGTTGGAACAAGAGAAGGAAGTGCACTACTTCACCCCCTATCCCGATGTAAGCAAACTAATCATTGCAAGCTTCAAAAACGATAAAACCATTTTCAGCGCTCGCGCACAAAAGTACTTCCCTATCTATGCATCGGACTATACCGACCGCTGGGGAACCTATCGTTCGGTATTTATCCCTCTACAGTCTCCTGGTGGTCGTCGCTATTTTGCCTGTGCTGACATAGATATCACACACGTCACTAGCTTACTGCAACAAAACCTCATGCAGAACCTATTGGCATTTGCCTTACTAACTATGGCTATCCTGCCAATCATCTACTCCTATGTAAAAGTCGTACGCAGAAAACGCCGGGAGTATCAGCAGGTCCACAAGCTGTATCTTGACCAGTCAGAGCGTTCAGTAACCGATGCTCTAACTAAGATAGGCAACCGACTCAAGCTGGACAATGAACTGAAAGCGGCCATGAACAACTTTCACAATACAGGTCAGCCATTTGGCTTGGTGATGATTGATATTGACCACTTCAAGAACATTAACGACCAACATGGGCATCAAGTAGGGGATATCGTTCTGCAACAGTTCGCCAACCTTCTGGTGCAGCACTCACGCTCGAATGATGTCATAGGTCGCTGGGGCGGAGAGGAGTTCATGATCATTTACCTCAGCACTAATCTGGAAGGTGCCTACCACCACGCCGAGAAAATGCGCAAAATTATCGAGGAGTCAGAGTTTGAAGAGATCGATAAGATCACCGCTAGTTTCGGAGTAGCCCAATCAATCCATGGCATTGCACTGGACGAACTGCTGCACTGCGCCGATTTAGCCCTCTATACTGCAAAGAAAGATGGCAGAAACCGCACTGTCAAATATGAAAGGAGTCGCCAGCTATCTTCCTAGGGCCTGTTAACAGGCCATAGACTAACCTCTTGCTGGAGGAAGAATCTCAATTTCCACTCGGCGATTTTGGCTACGCCCATAACTGGTGCCATTATCCGCTATAGGGTTGTCTTCACCGTAACCAACACTCTGAATCCGTCCTGGTAAAGTTCCACGGCCTTGTAGATAGCTGGTTACAGAGTATGCGCGCCGCTCTGATAGCTCCTGATTGTGCTCTCTACTACCAGTGCTATCGGTATGTCCTGCGACACGAACAGCAGTCTTATCAAATTTCTGCAGAACCAACCCAACAGCATTCAGAACACGATAGAAACTTGTTTTGATTTCAGAACGGTCAGAATCAAAAGTTATATTACTAGGCATATTGAGGATAATGGTATCTCCCACACGGGTGACACTAACCCCTGATCCCGCCAGGATACGTCGAAGCTCTGCCTCCTGCTGATCCATATAGTAGCCAATACCACCACCCACACCAGCGCCCAACAATGCACCTATAGCCGCGCCTTTGCCCCGATCTTTTTTATTAAGAAGGGCACCGGCAACACCACCTGCTACAGCACCGATCCCTGCACCTTTCGCGGTATTTGAGGTTTTCTGCTCACCAGTATATGGATCAAGTGTTTGGCATCCACCAAGCAGTGACGCAACTAGAGTAGCAGTTATCAAATTCTTTCTATTCATTGGTGTTTCCTTCATATATAGAGCAGTGGGCAATTGATTGGTATATCACTGTAGATATAAATCTTCTCACGATAAAGCGCTGCTTAAAAGCCAATTTATTTGCCGCATTAACAGATCCGCCGACAGCCTAGTACTATAGAGTGTATGCATCTAAAACAGAAATCACATAATCAATCAGTTTAACTGAACAGTAGCTGAATGAAATAGTGTCCACTGAGAAGAGCGCATAGAGAAAGAGGGAAAAAGATGTAAATAGGGAGCAAAATTATTTCTTCCCCTTTATACTACGCAACCCATGAATTTGATCCTAACCACCCTATTAGTTCTCGTCGCAGTTGTTCTGTTATTCCCAGTAATATTGCACCTTGCCTATCGCGCTCCCAGAATCAAGGAGAGCGCCACACCAGAAAAGTATGGACTACTCTATAGTCAGCATCAGATTCCAACCGCCAAAAACAAACAACTGTTTGCCTGGTTCATCCCAGCAAAAAATAGCTGCTGCACCCTAGTGATAGTACATGGTTGGGGGGCCAATGCCGAAATGATGCTGCCTCTAGCCCAACCATTTCATGCAGCTGGTATGGATGTACTTATATATGATGCTCGCAATCATGGACAGAGCGATAGCGACAGCTTCTCTTCCCTACCCCGTTTTGCGGAAGATTTGGCTAATGTTTTGCAGTGGCTGCAACAGCGCAGCCCAGAACATAAGGTAGTGGCTCTGGGCCATTCGGTTGGCGCTGCCGCATCAATCCTAACCGCATCGCGCGGTACGGATATTGATCTTGTAATTAGCGTTTCCGGTTTTGCCCATCCCAGGTTGATGATGAACCGCCATCTAGATCGACCCTGGCTGCCAAGTTTCCTGCGCCCCCTGATCCTGAACTACATCCAGTGGATAATAGGCTTCCGCTTTGATGATATTGCGCCCATGAATCGCATACTCCATGTACGCTGCCCGGTACTACTAGCCCATGGTACTGCCGACACAACTGTACCTATAGAAGATATGCATCTTATTGAGGCCAGCGCCACAACCGATAGACCGGTGCAGGTTATAGCGGTTGAGGGTGCAAAGCACGACTCTGTGGAACACTTTAAACAGCATGCTGACGAGCTGATTCAGTTTATTCGGGACAATTTATCAGAGGCCAAGTGAGCAACAACACTGAATTTTGAGCAAAAAAAACCGGCTAACCGCCGGTTTTAATTGTACGATTTTCGCGCTGATTACAATACGAACGCAAGTCCTGCACTAATAACAAAACCCATAACACCAACAAACAGCGCGTATTTACCTTCCATCATTGTTCGACACCTCAAAAACTAATTACAAAATTAGACACAAAATCTATTCAAATCACAGCCATCCAAGCCGCTCACGCATTTATTGTGACATAAATCAAATATCTATATAAGAATTTTCTACTTATGACCCAATAAACAGCCTGCTATAAGAGGTCGGAATCAATAGCAACGAAGGATACTGGAGAGCAATAACAAGATGGCACTGCCCCGAATGACTGAAACAGCTTTCCAATTAAACAGCCTGATATTTATCATTTATTAATGTTTCCTAATTTGCTAATATTCCGCCCCTTTGCCAAACCAACCTATCGAGGAACCGATGTTTTTTAATTTTGAGTGTACTGACCAAGGCTGTCCTAAGAACGACATCCTCTCCGGACTTACCGTAGCCCTAGCGTTGGTACCCGAGGCGGTAGCCTTCGCCTTTGTAGCCGGAGTAGAGCCCCTGGTAGGTCTGTATGCAGCCTTCTTGGTTGGACTGATAACTGCTGTAGTGGGCGGACGCCCAGGCATGATCTCCGGAGCCACCGGTGCCCTAGCTGTAGTCATGGTGGCCCTGGTAGCCAAACACGGTGTGGAGTACCTGTTTGCTACCGTAGTGCTGATGGGGATGATCCAGATCCTGGTAGGAGTGCTGCGCCTCGGCAAATTTATTCGTATGGTGCCCCACCCCGTAATGCTCGGCTTCGTAAACGGTCTGGCCATTGTTATCTTCCTAGCGCAACTCAACAGCTTCAAAATTAAAGACGCCGCCGGCAACATGCAGTGGCTACAAGGAGATGCCCTCTGGATTATGCTGGGGCTAGTAGCCATGACCATGGCTATCATCCACTTTCTGCCAAAACTAACCAAGGCTATCCCCTCCTCCCTGGCGGCCATTGTGGCTGTCTCCCTTGCGGTGATTGGCCTGGATATGGAGAGCCGCACCGTGGGTGATCTGGCCTCCATTGCTGGCGGCCTGCCTGAGTTTCACATCCCCACGGTGCCATATAACTGGGAAACTCTTACTATCATCTTCCCCTACGCTGTGATTCTGGCCGCCATTGGCCTGATTGAATCCCTGCTAACCCTCAACCTGATCGACGAGATAACCGACACCCGCGGCAGCGGCAACAGAGAGTGTGTTGGCCAGGGCGTTGCCAATACCGTCACCGGATTTTTTGGCGGCATGGGTGGCTGTGCCATGATCGGCCAGAGCATGATTAACGTGAACTCTGGTGGACGGGGTCGCCTCTCAGGCATATCTGCCGCCCTATTCCTTCTCGCTTTCATTCTGTTCGCCTCCGGCCTGATCGAGATGATCCCGCTGGCCGCCCTAACCGGCGTCATGTTCATGGTAGTAATCGGCACCTTCGAATGGTCCAGCCTGCGCATCATGGGAAAGATCCCGGCTGCTGACGCCTTTGTGCTGATTCTGGTGTCTGCCGTAACCGTAGCCACCGACCTGGCCATTGCTGTGATAGTAGGCATTATCGTATCCGCCCTGGTGTTTGCCTGGGAACATGCCAAGCACATCAATGTACGCACCTACAAAGGCAAGATGGACTCCAAAGTGTATGAGCTACACGGCCCGCTGTTCTTTGCCTCGGTCAACAACTTTCAAGATCTGTTCAATCCGAAAGAAGACCCAGATGATGTGGTTGTAGAGTTTCAACATTCACGGGTAATGGACCACTCCGCCATTGAGGCTATCGACACCCTGGCTGAACGTTACCTGCATGCTGGCAAACGCCTACACCTGCGCCACGTGAGTGAAGAGTGCCGCCAGCTACTAAGAAAGGCGGGTGATCTGGTAGAGGTAAATGTAATCGAAGATCCACACTATCGTGTTGCGGTGGATGAGTTGGGTTGAGGGGAATAACCTTAGTTCGCACATTGCACTGAACGTTTGGTGGTTAGATCAAGCCTTCACCCTCACCCCTTCCCCTCTCCCTCAAGGGAGAGGGGTTTCATCCGTAAGCCCCTAGCACCTCCGGGGAGAGGGGTTTGTTGTGCACCTCTTCTTATGCAGCGTAATCCTCACCACAGTTTTTCTTCTTCACATTAGACCTCTCCCTTCTCCCCTCGGGGAGAAGGGCCGGGGATGAGGGGGAAATGTTAGAACAACAGACAAAGCCCGAACCTTAGAACACAACAACCAACGGGCACTGCACCGAATGTCTGAGGCTTACATCAGGACTCCACCCTCACCCCTTCCCCTCTCCCTCAAGGGAGAGGGGTTTCATCCGTAAGCCCCTCGCACCTCCGGGGAGAGGGGTTTATTGTGCACCTCTTCTTATGCAGCGTAATCCTCACCACAGTTTTTCTTCTTCACACTAGACCTCTCCCTTCTCCCCTCGGGGGAGAAGGGCCGGGGATGAGGGGGAAATGTTAGAACAACAGGCAAAGCCAGAACCTTAGAACACAACAACCAACGGGCATTGCACCGAACGCCTGAGGCTTACATCAAGCCTTCACCCTCACCCCTTCCCCTCTCCCTCAAGGGAGAGGGGTTTCATCCGTAAGCCCTCGCACCTCCGGGGAGAGGGGTTTCATCCATAAGCCCCTCGCCCCTCCGGGGAGAGGGGTTGGGGTGAGGGGGAGGGAATGTTAGAACAACAGGCAATAACTATAAGGGGCACAATAACCAACTATCATTGCGCCGCAATGATAGAAAACAGTTTACGCCTGACGTTTCTTTTTAAAGCCAAACATAGCAACCAAACCAGAACCCAAGAGCCAGACTGCACCAGGCACTGGCACCGGCGTAAAAGTAAGATCATCAAAGAACAGGCCGTGACCACCTAGAACAGAAACACTAAAGGTAATATATGAAATATTACTACCAAATACAGATGCTACTAGACCAGAAGCTGAAAACGGATCTTCTATGATCATAGAATCTACCAAATTATCCGAACCATCGTAGGCGTTGAGAATTAGTGTATCGATATCTCCACCCCCATCAAACCCACGAATACTGGCAGAGGTAACTAGTGTAGAAAAGTCGACACGAATAGGCTCAACAAAAAATTGCGAACCCTCAAGATCTCCGGACGCAATAGAATATCGCGCAGGCTCCCAATAATAATCCCCACCAAACCAAAAAACACCTTCAGGATCGGTAGTGGAAAAAGTCACGCCATAGGAAGACAGTTGGTCAGTTAATACAACGTGACCTGAAGCAGGCGCACCAAAACCAGGGCCAAAATCAATTGTCACAGCATGGGCAGAACCACACACGACCAACATAATGATTAAAATTGTTGAAACACCGATCTTTTTACTCATTACCTTCTCCATTAGTACCTAGTTAATTTATTGATACAATCATGTCATTGTATAGCTACGGGTTATTACATATCCCACACTTAAGAACCCGACCCAGAATTACATCCAACAACCAGTTAATAGTGCGACACTGCAACTGGCTGCATCAGTAATAAACACTGGAGTTATGAATGGTGTATGAAGAAATCCACAAGCAATTATGGCCTTCCCTAACTAATCAGACTCCGTATTTTTATTACCTGTTACGGCTATTTAACATGCCTATTAACATACTGACAAGCTAAGATATCGTTACTGTGACAGATTTATCTCTCAACACCGCACCCCATGCAAAGAATGGAGAATACATAATCAAACTATGCAATATGAGTAATAGGCCACGTTCATCAAGACAACAATCCTTAACACCACATATCTAACACACCTCAACCTTCACCCACCACTTGACCTCACCCCCCATAGAATTCACTATACCCACCTACAAACAGTCTGGTCTCGAACACCCTTGAACAACTCAAAAACAACCGATAACACTGCAGCATCCAGCTTCCCCATGTCGTTTCGTGAGTTCATCACTTTGATGGCAACAATGGTCTCTATCACCGCGCTCTCCCTGGATGCAGTTCTCCCCATTCTGTCGGTTGCCGGCCATGATCTCGCGGTTAATGACGACAACCAGACTCAATACATTGTTAGCTCGCTGCTGATTGGACTCACCCTGGGGCAACTACTATACGGACCAATGGCAGACAGCTACGGGCGCAAACCAAGCGTCTATCTAGGCCTGCTGATATTTATAGGCGGATGCGTTTTGAGTCTTTCCGCCAATAGCTTTTCCGTGATGCTTATTGGACGTTTTCTACAAGGGTTTGGAGCTGCCGCGCCTCGGGTGGCCAGCGTGGCAATTGTGCGCGACAGATTCTCCGGGCGCGAGATGGCTCGTGTCATGTCCTTTGTCATGGCGGTGTTTATTTTTGTCCCGGTCATCGCTCCCGCGCTGGGAGAGATCGTCATGTCCCTTAGCCACTGGCGCATGGTGTTTGTACTATTTGCGGTTATAGCGGTGTTTATCGCCGCCTGGACCAGTCTGCGTCTACCCGAAACCCTCAAGCCGGAAGATCACCATCCATTTAACTTCAAAGATATTGCGAGCAGCTTCATAACCGTACTCACCAACAAACAGACCCTGGGGCATACCATCAGCGCCGGGCTAATTTTTAGCTGCCTAATCGCCTATCTAAGTTGCGCCAGACAGATCTATCAGGACTACTACGACACCGGCCAGCTCTTTGCATTCTACTTCGCACTATCAGCGATATCGGTTGGGGTAGCCTCACTGCTAAATTCCGCCATAGTCCGCCGCCTGGGCATGCATAAAATCAGCCGTATTGGACTGATCTCATTAATAGGCGTATCTGCGCTGTTTCTTACAATCAATCTACTCTACACAACACAGATTCCGTTGCTCTATTTTATGCTGTTTGCGGTTCTATCTTTCTTCACCCTCGGCCTACTGTTTGGCAACCTAAACGCCATGGCAATGGAGCCCATGGGCCATCAAGCCGGCATGGCTTCATCGGTAATCGGAGCACTCACCTCAGCCATCTCAACCGTTGTTGGTGGCCTCGTCGGTCAGGCCTACAACATGACATTAACCCCGCTTGCCACTGGCTTTCTGGTGATGGGATTAACTGCCCTGGTTGTGCAGATGTGGTTGGCGGTATTACGCGGTGAATAATGAGGGGATCAGAACCCTAAAAATCTAGGGGTTCGCGAAACGTATCCGCTCTGCTCTGCGTCACCAGCGTTCTCATCTGCAGCGTCATCCTCTGCATCAGGGACCGATACCTGAGTCCGTTTGCGCGTAATGAAACCACCCTGCGGCTGATTGCTGAGCACTGTAACAAACTCGGTGCGATAGTTGGTCTCCCTGCTCAAAGGCTCGTCGGAGATAATGATTGAGGATCGCGGCAATGCAGTGGGGGCGATACGCTCTAGCACCTCCTGCGGAATAGTAACGCGGTCGAGCGCCCTTTGCGCATCGTCTCCATTATCGATGGTGACCACACTCCAGCGCAGACCTGCATCGTTCTGTTCCATGGCGGTAAATATATGCGTGCCGATCGGTGTATCAGGATCGATAATGCTGACCGGAACCTCAATGCTAGAATCGAACTCCTCACCGCCGCCATCCCGGGCTGGCTTATGGGTGTTACGCCGCACGTAAAGCTTCTGCGTTGCGCGACTGATGTAGACAGAGACCGGCTCGAGTGCAAGCTTGGCCTCCACTGCAGCTTGGGCGCTCTCTGCCTTCCTGATCTTGGCCGTGGTGACGCCCTCCTTTGCAGTAGCTGCAGCAGCAATCATTGCCTGCAACTCTGATTTAGCGCTAGCAACTTGATCCGCCATATCCTTAGCTTCAGCGCTCGCCTTGCGCAACTTCTCCTCGGCCCGCAGCTTAGACTTACCCGCGGCGGAGAACTTGTTGTCGGCGCGTTTGAGTTGGGTGTCGAGCCTCTTCCTATGACTTTCCAGCTTGCGCACCGCCGCCTTGCTTAACTTCACTGCTTGCGCTGCACTCTTCTCAACTTGCTTGGCTGCATCCCGCGCCTGGGTGGCGTCATTTGTGGCTGCTGTTGCAGACTCAGCAGCAGCCAGCTTGCTCTTTAAATCTGATGCGGACTTCTCAATCTGACTTGCCAACTCTGCGCTCTCAGCTTTAGCCTTGCGCAGTCGCTCCTCGGCCTGCAGCTTGGCCGCATCGGCGGCGGCGAGCGCTTCGTCAGCAAGTTTGAGTTCTGCCTCGGCACTCTGCTTGAGAGCTTTTAGTTTAGCTATAGTCTCCCTGTGTAACGCTGCCTCGTGTGCCATGCCCCTCTCTACTTGCTTGACTGCATCGCTCTTCTGGGCGGCATCATTTGCCATTTTGGCTACCACGTCCGCGTTAATCACCCTGGTCTTCAGGTCTGATTCGAGGCTCGCGATCTGCGTTGCCAGCTTTGTGATCTCGGCGCTAGCCTTGGCCTTATCCGTAGCTGATAGCTCCTTGTCGCTACGCGTGAGTTCTGCTGCAGCTGTCTCCTTACGACTTTTCAGTTCGTCCAGGGTCGCCTGGCGTGACTCCACCAAGCGCGCCGCCCCACTACTCACTTGCTTAGCTGCATCCCTCTTCTGGATGGCTGCATCTAAAGCTTTAGCCGCAGCTTCAGCAGCAGCCAGTTTGGCCGGCAACTCTGATTCGGTCGTCTCAATCTGTGTTGTCAGCTCTGCGTTCTCGGCAGTGGCTTTGCGCAGTCGCTCCTCGGCCTGCAGCTTGGCCGCATCTGCGGCGGCGAGCGCTTCGTCAGCAAGTTTGCGTTCTGCATCGGCACTCTGCTTGAGAGTTTCCAGTTTTGCTAGAGCCTCTTTCTGTAACGCCACCGCGCGCTCCGCACTCTTCTCCGCTTGCTTGGCCGCATCGTTCTTCTGGGTGGCATCTTTTGCCGTCGCAACTGCAGTCGCAGCGGCAGCAACCTTCTCTTCCAACTCTGATTTGGCGGCATTAAGCTGCGTCGCCGCTTCTGTTGCTTCAGCGGTAGCAGTTAGTAGCCGGTCATAGGCCCGTGCCTTAACTTTATCCGCAGCAACGAGCGCCTTGTCGGCACGTTTCATACTGCTGTCGGCTCTTCTCTTGCGCTGCTCCAGCCGACGTAGCGACCGCTTCTGTAGCACCACCTTACGCGCCGTGGATCTGGCGGTTTTCCTGGCCTCTTTATAGCCCTTAACAGCATCTGCTGCCTCTTGCTTGAGTCTAACCGCGCGCGCAGGGGCAGCCGCCACAACCTCAACATCGGGCGAGAACAGCGTTGGATGAGAAAACTCAAGCGGGACCGCATCATGTGGCGAGATGATCACCCGCATTCCGATACGGGTCTTATTAAACACGCTCCTGGCAAAGCCATATGGCATGCGCACACAACCGTGCGAAGCTGCATATCCAGGCAGTGGACCGCCGTGCAGCGCTATGCCATTCCAAGTGATGCGCTGCATGTTTGGCATTTTGGCATCGTCATACATGTTGGAGCGGTGCTCTCTGTTCTTCTCGATAACAGCGAAGATACCTGCCGGCGTTTCACGGCCATGGGTGCCAGTTGACACCGGCGCGCGCAGAATCCAGCCCTTGGCATCATAGAAGGTAACATTTTGCGACTCGATCGAGACCACCGCCATGATCGGCTCACCAGCCTCACGCGGCGCAGTCTCGTAGTTCACCTCTCTCGCCGCGGCCCCAGCCGTCCATGCAGCCAGAAGCACGAAGGCCACAGCAGCGGGGAATTTAAAGATCTTCGTCATCATTATGTAGCAAATAATCGAGAAATTTTGCCGAATAGGCAAATCGGGAACCCCCCCAATAAAAACGCACCACATCCCTACTCCTCCTTCCCTTTATTTTTTCTTATCCAACCAATCTGGTTGCTGGATCTTGTCGATAATAACTACGCAACTGCTGATAAACATCTGGATAGTGCTGCTGCATCAGATCCGGCTGCTCAAAAAATACCTCACTGAACACAGCAAAAAACTCCGACGGCGAGGTAGCTGCGTAACAATCAATCTGATGATAATTCAGTTTATTACAGTGTTGCTGAAAATCTGCAAAGGCTTCAGTAAAGGCCTCCTCCCATCCCTCAATCTCCATCCCAGAGTGCAGCGGCGGAAAACCATTAGCCGTACCATTCTGCATATCCAGTTTATGGGCAAACTCATGGATAACCACATTGTCTCCATCCATCTCACCGGCCAACTCCGCCTCGTGCCAACCCAACACCACCGGCCCACGCTGCCAAGCCTCACCAGCAAGCACAGAGTTACCCTCATGCACTATCCCCACCTCGTCAGTATAACTGCGCCGCGGAATAAAGGCAGCAGGATAGACAATCACCGAAGTCCAACCAGCATAGGCATTAAGACCAAGATGGAGAATCGGCAAGCAGGCCTGCAATGCAATATGCAAAATCATCGGACGGGTCAGCTCCAATCCCTGCGCCCCCTCAAACGACTTTTCATGCATCAACAAAATCGCCAGCTCCTTGAGCCGCTGTAGCTCATCCTCCGTTAAACCCTGCAACAGTGGCAGCGCAGCAAAGGCCTGCTGCCACTCTTCCGCGGTTACGGTTGATCTGTTGATGATGCGGCGGTTAAGCCAATTGCGAATTGAGTCGAACATATAAGTGATGAGTATCCCGATATTTTTTAAGCCCATCACCCCGCTCTTATCCCCTCTCCCCTCCGGGGAGAGGGCTAGGGTGAGGGGGAAAAGCCTAACGCGCCTCTATCTGCTCCATAGACACCACATGATAAATGCCGAAGCAGTTGGCGATGGTATCGCGAATAAACTCTGTCATCACCTCAGGGCTATAGTCGCCCTCTTTGGCATCCTTAATCTCACGCCGCAGAGCTAGGTCGAGAGACTCCTCTGGGCTCTTGTGTAGCGCAACACCACCAAACACATTCCAGTGGCGCGACTTATCTGAACCATCCTCCATATTCCCTGGAAGCAGAAATGACTCCAGCGCCACCGAGCTAGGCAACAGCTTACGTGGAATGCTCTTTATCCAGGCGTAGGGAATTCTGATTGCCTCATCCAACAGGCCCACTGCCGATTTCTTATCGCCACCACTAATTCTGAGTGCCTCGCGAAACAGCAGCATCATCGGCAAGTTATGGTTCTTCACCTCTATGTCATTATGCCTGGGCGTGGTTCGAGACACAGCCCGCAGATAGCGCCGGTTATTTTGCGCAAAGTTAATCAGCTGGCGAAAATCGCTCTCCCCAGTTTTGCTCTTATAGACCTGCCAGATAGCGCGATCGACATAGTTCTCCAGCTTGGTTAAATCCCTAGATGGCGGAAGCTCGGCAATCTTAAGCGGCTGACCAATACTCTGTTGGTAAATCTTTTCTAGATCACTAAACACAGCCAGATGATCTCGCTTCCCGGCCAGAAACGCAGTGTAATCGGGAGAGACCAGATACTCTCGCAAGGCCAGCCCAAAACCGCGCACCTTTAACACAAACGGCGAAACGCCATCGGTACTCAAAGTCTCGCCCGCTTCCGAGAGCAATATAAGCTCTAACAGCAGACCAAAGTAATCACCCTTTGCATTCAACTGCCGAATCAAATCCAACTCTTCCGCCACAAACGCCTTCTCAACGGCATTCAGCTCATCCTTGCGCTGCTCATATATTATAGAGAACCTAAGGGCCTCGTCTGATATCTCGCGCATAAGCTGATTGAGATAGCTGCTCTCCCCTCTGCTGCTGAATGTTGGAGAGAGAAACGACAGCACACCACTCTGCAATAGCGGATGCTGATAACTAAACACCGGGCGAACCAGATACTGCGATTCAGGAATATAGGCAAACATCTCGCGCGGCATCGGCAGAGTTACCCCATCCGTCGCGGCCTTAGCCTTGGCCGCATAGGGATCGCCAACAGCATATAGATACCCCAGAATCTGCTCATCCTGACCATCAACCACACCATCTCGATTAATATCTATCAGAAAGGCCATCTCAGCCTGAAACGAGAACGGCTCAGAGAGATACTCCCTCAGCAGTGGCAGATCTTCTTTACTCCATTTCCTGTCACCGTTCAGATCACCC
This sequence comes from Sedimenticolaceae bacterium, assembly GCA_050291725.1. GTDB lineage: Bacteria > Pseudomonadota > Gammaproteobacteria > Chromatiales > Chromatiaceae > JAAGZL01. Next base: position 18,958 of record JBNKKH010000022.1, on the reverse strand, counting down.
AGCATAACCAAACGCGAATCAAGCTCTACCCTTTCCGCAGGTAGAAAAAACGCCCTATAACCCACAACAGCCGCAACCAAAACCACAACGGCAACCACATACTTCAGAAACTTGCGATTAAACCTGACCTGATACTTTTTGATGCTGTCGTTTTTAGAACTGCTGAATCTGGCTGTTTTCATTTAGACATTTCCCTTTTCTTCTTCTTGCACCAACAAATAATACACCACCTTTCCCTATCTCTCCCTTGCATGTGTAATTCATACGGTAGAAGCATGACTATTGTAGGAGCCCTGCCCTCACCATAGCAAAACCAACCATCGCTCAGAGGGCTGAGCTCCTACAGCCCAATCCCACAACATACAAAAGCCCCTCACCCGAATCATCCCATCATCCCGCGACTTGATCGCGGAATCAAAAGCCCCTCGCCCAAATCATCTCATCATCCCGCGACTTGATCGCGGGATTCAAAAGCCCCTCGCCCCCCTGGGGAGAGGGGTTGGGGTGAGGGGAAACAGCCGGGGTTGGGGTGAGGGGAAACGCCCCCCTGGGGAGAGGGGTTGGGGTGAGGGGAAACGCCCCCTGGGGAGAGTGGTCGGGGTGAGGTGAAACATGCCGTGGAGAAAGGTTAAGGCGAAAGAAAACCCCACAACCCAATTTTTTACAACCCAAACCAAAAAAGCTATGCTACATCCGCACGCAGGCAGTCATGAAGACAACGGATAAACCAATAGCCTGCGGCAATGGAAATTTTCAGGAATGAAACAAGGAGAAATACAATGTCACAAAATCTAATATCTGCAGAATTAACCGCAGAAGACCAAGCAGCGGCCCTAGCCGCCATTCAACAGATCCAATCCCTCCCTTTTCTAATTGGTCTCAGCAATAGAGACAAACAGAAGCTAACCAAAATGGGCGACAAAAGCCGTAGCTTTGTTGATCAAGCACTCAACATCGCCAAGCAGAACATCGACATACTGCCCAACCGGTTTGACCTAGAAGAGTTTGAACGCGATGTAGCGCTCTACAATGCGCTCTATCCCATCAACACCGCCATAAGCAAACTCAGTGAATTGGTTGACGGCACCCTAATGGCGGTAGGCAGCGACGCCTACACCGCCGCCCTAGATGTCTACGCCTTTGCCAAGATCTCCAATGGTGTCACCGGATTGGAAGACCTACGCGCAGCAATGGGCGATCGCTTTAGGAAAAATGGCAACCGCAAGACCACTGAAGTGGCAGCTGACGCCTGATAGCAAACGCCACTGGTTGGGCTTTAAATCCAACCAGTGGCACTCATTGGGGACTCATTTCTGCAAATAATAGACTGCACGGCTCGTAGAATAGACCTGTAGGAAACAATAATAGAACTCACGAAGCTATTTTTTGACTTCTTTCCATTATTAATAGACCTGACGACCCTCAGAATAGAACCCATGACCCTATTTGGTGCGTGATTGAGCAAAATTTAGCCACTCACGAGGGTTTTAGCCTCATAAATGAGGGAAATAGTCCCAATGGTTGGAAAAATAGTCTCGCCAGTTGGTCTATTTTGGCCATGAAGTCCCAAAAAACTAGGCCGAGTTTGATTATTTCTTAAGTCAGGTTCCGAAAAAGTGTCGTGATGTTCGGAAATACTCTGTCTGGTTTGATTATTTGGACAGGCATGTACTAGCAAGAACCCTAAATTATGTTTCAACTGACCCCACTTATCCTTACCTAGATGACATGGATTTAGCCTCGATTATTTTGCTTTGCCCTACTTTATATCTACCACGCATCTACATTTTGGATAATTTGAGCAACCCCAGAACTTCTTTCCAACATTTGCTCCTTTCTTAGCTTCTCTTAACACCATACTGCTTCCACACTTAGGACAAGATTGGGTATTACTATTTTCTTTCTCTCGCACAATCTCTTTTACATGTTTCACGTGATCTCTGTTTGTTTTGAATGATGGCACCAGCCTACCTGTTTCTATTTTGCTTGCTATATCGTCTACTTCCGCCACAGATAGGACCGGCTGTGTTTTCGATTTTATAAATCTAATATACCCGCCACCGTAAGTAACATTATCAGGCATTTCTGTTTTGAACGTACTATCACCAACAAACACCACTAAAGAAAATATTTGTTCGTCAGTTATGTTCAGCAATGATTGCAATTCTTTAACATGCTTATAATTTTGATGCAGAGGATTTTGAAACTTACTGGAATGCTTATATATTTTTTGCGTCCATGTTTTCTGATTAGGGCTACCAAATATCCAACCCTTCATATTCTTAGTTTCGACTACAAATATTCCATAGATCGAAACAATAACATGATCAATTTGAGTGCTTCCGTTCTCTGTTGGTAGAGTTACATTTTTTATTAGATGGTATGTTTCTTTATCCAGCATCAAGCGTGCTGACAAGTTTACGACAAACTCACCCACAACTCCTTTAAACCATGGCGACTTTAGAAGCCCTACAAGAATTGCCAATGGTATAAAATACCAAAGAGTGCCTATCGCCTGATTAATTATTGGTGAAAAATCCATTTTACCTACTCTTCTTTTTAGATAATTGGGGCTTGTCCCCAATCATTCAAAGCTAACCCGCTAAAATAAATGCGCCCCCTTTTCACTTAGATTACTAATCGTGGTCTGTACCTGATTGTTACTAATCGAATGATTCAAAGTTACAGTTATTTTTCGATAGCACTTTTAATTTGATTAAGTAGCTGAAAACCGGATTCTGGTCTCCGTTCTTGTGATAGTTGAAGAGCATTGAATATTGGATCAAATAGATATTCAGGACCACGCCAATCAGAGCTGTTGACCACTCCGGTTGGATGAGAACCATTTGCAATCAACCAGAATACCGAAGCAAGCTGGAAAACATCCGACGATTTTATGATCTGTGATTTTTCTCCTTTAATCCCTAACCCCATATTATTTGACTCCGGAGACATCCAGTATCTTGGACCAATAACTTCTCCAGCTGCTGTTATATCCCACTCATCTTCGTCAAAGTAGCACAATCCAAAATCACTCAACAGCCATCTCTCGCCTGAAACCAATATGTTTGCGGGCTTTATATCCCGGTGAATTGCATAATTATGCAATTCAGACAGCGCATCGGATAATCCTCTTATTTGTGCTATATATATCTCTGGGGCTATTACAAAGTGGCGTTCTTTTAGAAATGTATGGAGGTCTATATCAGCCAGTTCCATAATGATAAAAGGAGTTTTTTTTTGCTTACCGGTAGTGACACTTGAAACATCCACATTTCCAGAATCTACAAATTTAATAATATGCGGATGATTAAGCTTTTCGAAGATATCAAGCTCTTTAGCAAACCTTTTCAATTTTTTCTTAGAGGGATTAGTCAATATCTTAAGCGCATACTCAATACCGTCTTCATTCGAAATGCACCTATAAACCACTGCATTACCACCTCTTCCGCGCATCTCTTCGATAGTATATTCAACTTCACTGTCGCTAATAACGGAGTCAGTAATTTCAAGTGTCTCACTACGCACTTTAAACTTAATCGTCATTAAAGTTTAACGTTCCTTGATAAAATTCATCGCTAAAATTGTCATTCATATTCACATCTAATGAAACATTAAAAACCTGCTTATTCTTCGAGCAAGAATCGCAAATTATATGCATGTTAGAAAACTGTCTTGCCTCTTCGTCCGGCCAATATACACCAATAGTTGAAAAGTTTTTACCCAGTTCTGCAGAGCATGCACCACATTTAAGTGGCAACTTTTGCTGATTCAAAAGTTCAATTTTCATCCTTGACAGGCAAGACAATTCATGGCTTTTTGGTGTGTATTTTTTCAAAGTTCCGTTCAAAAATGTCTTAAGGAAATTCTTACGCCAAGTTCTGCTTGATGATGAATTCGCCGCTGACACACATTTGATAGCGTAGTTTTTTAAATCTGTAATTGAAGATTCCGGAGCCACATGTTGATCCAAAAATAGAAAATCCTGATGCAACAATGACAAATCCAATCCTTCAAATGAAGCTCCGACCTTGATAAACTCGTTTACAGCAAGAAAAAGCGAATAAAAATCTGATTTTTGTTTAAAACGAGTGCGAGCAATTGAAAAACTATCACTCTCGATAATATCTAGCTCTCCTAATGTTTTGGTAAATAATTCTTCCGTTTCATTTCGGTGAGATTTAACCCAAGTTTGTAAGTTCATATAATAGTTATCTAAACTATTTTTTTTGTCTGCAGCCCCAGATAATACAGCTATAATTAGTTCTGATACATACTCCACATCTAAACTTCTTCTTCTGTGTGCAACAGTAAATATTCTCTTGTCATCGAAAAAGTGTTGGGTGGATAGTCGCCTTGATAACTTCAAGAAGTCTCCTGGATAGTCCGCTGCTCTTAATTCCTGTTTATTAAGCGCAACAGTATACTTGTTCACACGTGAATATATCTCTCTCAATTCGCTATCATCAGCGTATCGTATTTCACTAAAGTCTACTTTATATTCTAGGATTTTTGATTGCGTTGATTCAGGTAGCTCGCTAAATACTTTTCCTACATAAGGTCCATCATATGGTGGTGCAAGCACGAACTTATCATTTAAGAACTCCAATATAGTAGAAATTCTTTGTTGTCCATCGATAATTATTCTATGAGTATTTTGATTTCTAAGGACAGCAGAGAGAAATATTTTTGGCATGGGAATATCACTCAAAATAGAGTCAATCAGCATTATCTTAGCCGCTTCGCCCCAAACAGACTTTCGTTGAAAATCTGGCTGTAATTCAAGTCTATTTAATTGTTTCCAGTCCCGAATATCGGAAATTGGATGAGGGCTTGAACTCCACTGTGCCATGACTATATATTCCTATATTGATTTTTATTAGTTAGAACAGCAGTAAATTTGTTTACACAATCTAATCGGACAAACTTTCCATCAAAGTACTCATTTCAAAATTCAGTAGAAATTCCGAATAATAACTATCAAAAATATCCTTTAGGTATTCTGTCAAATCAACGTCTTCTGATTGTTCACTATCCTCTTCCCTGGGCCTCATTATTTGATATTTCCTATTTTTGCTTATCATGTACAAAAATAGAGTATGAAAGTACACTGCAGATACGTACCTTTTGTCTGCCGCAAGTAATTGCTCTTCTGATCGAAGTTTTGATTTGTAAGATTTTAATACCGTGCTATCCATATTTACGATAATCGCATCTAACTTGTCCCCTTCAACTAGAGGGTGCATAACTGTATAATAATCCATTACAACAAAATCCAAATCTCCCCAGCATTTAAAACCTTCCTTAGAGCACTCAAAAACTTCTTGTAGTCTAGGAAGCCCTATATTGTCTTCCTTTTGATCTTGCTCGTGGCTTCGGTTGGGTTTGCTTTCTTTATCGGTAATTTGCACTAAAAAAACTTGCTCAATATCCCCCTCAGGTGAAGTTAACGTGGCTTTTATTTTTATCACATTACCAACTTTAATTTCTTTTGTTGGATTAATATTTACTCTAATTTTACCTTTGCTTGGGCTGGAAACAGAAACATCAATATAGGTTTCTTGTCTCTTTGGTTCGCCTACATTATCACCACCATTTGCTTCATTTGATGACGGTGCCAAAACAGCTATTTTCAGCTCACCTGGTTCATCTATTCTGTCAAAATACTGATCTTCCACATCGGTGGAAAAACTTATGGTTTTATCACCACCAAGAGGGATTTTGGTCAATGGTATCTGATCCTGATCTTTACTTTTTAAGTCTATGGTAAAAGTCGAGGGAAATCTTTTCGGACTAAAAGGCAATTCATTTTTTGTATTTTCTGTTGGTTTTCTTTCCTCTTTTTTGTTTTTTTTGTTCTTTTTATTTTTGATATCCAAAGTAAATGTATTACTTAACAAACGCATTAAATCTTTGTTCATTGGTAGGTGGTTACTAAAATCCTTTAATAAGTCTTCAGCACTATCTGACTGGGTAGTTATGGAATCCTTCCACTCCTTGTAGATATCCTTTAATCTACCTTTTGTCAGAATTCCTGAAACAAGCTTTCTTAGATGTGCGCATTCCTCACCGTTTTTAAGCCTATCTCGTGATCCCATGAAAAGCTCTGTACGAAATTCGTTTTTTAAATTTGTGCAGTCAACATGAATAAGTAAATAATCTTTTAAAAAATTATATTTAAGTGATCTAGTAACAAACTCTGAAGTGAAGCTGCCGTGTACTTGCCCATTCAAAGAGAACATAACCGACATATCATTTTTAAAAAATTCCCTTCTGATAGTATCTTTCGTTTCTTTGGCCGATTTTCCATCAATCCTAGAGTTAAAAAGGTATACAGTTATTTTTAATGATCCAATATTACTATCCTGATGAAATTCAGAAAAGAAAGTCTTGATATATTTACTTCCGTCCTCTTCAAGCCTCCGTTTTAGCCCGTAAAGATGGCGCTCTAGATTTCTATCTTGTGGAAAACGTTTTTTATTATCTATTGTGTATACTGGTAAAGCAGGTTCGAATAAAAATTCATTGATACTTTGATTTAGATCTCGTGAAATTACTGACCGTGATCCCGAAGGCAAGTTATATGAATATAATTTAATAATTGTGCCTGTTGTGAAAAGTCGGTTATGGAGACCTAAATCAAGCGTATCAATTGCAAAGTTGGGAATATTATTATCAATTAGCAAATACTCATACCATGTGTTTTTCCTGGTTGTTTCTTCTTCTTTCGTCAAGGGGTGTTTACGTAGTATCGTAAAACCAAAGTTGCCAGATCCATCATGCCTCTTCGATGCGACGAGTTGGTACCGTTTCTTTCCGCAAAACACAACAGCCCCCGCTCCACCCATGTTATATTTTCCCTGAACAAAAGAAATTTCGTTTTTATTTCCGCGTAGTAAAGACAAAAAAGTTGTACTAAAATCTGCTGGGTGCTGGCCTTCTCCATCATCGTAAATTACTAAAGAAGTATCCTTTCTAGGACCATCCGCTAAAATTTGTATAGATTCAGCTTGAATTGCTCTTTTTCCTGGTAAGTCCCAGCTGCCAGATGAAATAAAGAACTGATCGATCGCTTCGCTAACAGATTTTGGGGAGGTCTTACCTTTTGGTTCTATCCCCTCCTCATAGCAGCGGCGCATCAATATGGCATCAATTGAATTTGTAATTTTTTCTACTAAGGCTGGAATTGGTGAAGCCTGCTGGTTTTCGATTACACCAAAAAAACTCTCGTTGTCTCCGTAGGGGATCCAAGAAACGCGGCTATTTCCTGATATATCATGGACAACTTTATCTACTTCCTTTTCAGTTGCTGCTTCATACAATTGCGTAAATAAATCCTCAATATCCATCAGAGATCCCCATTTTATAAAACTTGTCTCGCGGTTAATTATTTGAGTTCAAATTTGGCTTTGCTTTTACTTTTAGTATTTAGAAACCGTTCACGGCATGCTTTTAACTCTTTATTGAGTGCGATGAAAATAAGCTCTGCATCTTCCAGCGTGTAGTCATAGTTTGAGCGATTGGATAAATTGCCAATAAGCTCTATCGCTTTAATCGCATTATTCACGCGCTTATTTGCCAGTCGTATAAATTTGTCTCTGTCAGTTTCTTTCATACTCGTAACACACAACAACATATCGTAGATATCGAATATATACGATATATACCGTATAATATAGAGGCATTCTACGCAAAACACACAAACCACATGTAACGCATGTGTATTTACTGGATTTTAATGCCGGACAAATGTTGTCATGGACAACTAATCAAACACTCAAGGTCATAAGCTACATATAAGACATGCCTGGTCTTCAGGATCATCGTCCATCATCCGTTTTAAGGTTTCCTGCCATTTTTCCGAATCATTATTTTTACTAGCAATAACCCCTGATTCTTTTTCTCTTTTTTCAGCACGCTCCACCATCTCATCAATTGTCCCTCGAGAAGACCATGTATAGCCGTGACCTTTTATAGGTATCTCACCATCTTTCCAGTCATACTTAGTTCGGACGCGTTGTTCATATTGTCTGGCTTTTTCAAATAATTCTGGGTGATTCCGTTTTAAACCAAGCCATTCGTCCTGCCTTTGGAAAAAACAAAAATAACATCCGGATCTCGAACGCCACTGATAGTATTCAGGAATACCTACTGTATCTTCTAGCATCTGAAAAATATCTTCTCGTACTAGGCCGTCTTCAATGAAAGGAAATACGGCTTTTATATTGTCTTTGTGGCTTATATACCCATTCCTGTTTTCATCAGCACGAATTCCAATATAGCTCACAACTAGGTCGTTACCTACAAACTCCTCAAATGGTTGGATTTTCATAGCCCTTGTGCACCAGCGTTGTTGTGAAGAAGGCAGATAATCATTGTATACCTTGAGCCAGTGATCGAAGTCTTTACCACTACTTAAGCGAATTATTTCTTTACCAAGATAAGCCTCAAGTTTATCGAGAAAATCATAGACCTCCTTTAATTCAGCGCCTGTATCACTAAAGAAATACTCCACATTTTCATGTATCTCAGGGTAATGGTCCTTTATATATATGGCTAATGCAGCGCTATCTTTTCCGCCTGACAAACCAAGCACGTGGCGCGCACCTTCTAACCTAGAAATTTCTTTCATGGAAATTTTATTGTTTGCCATTATTAACCTCTTTGATCTTATTTCTTGCTTTAGAAGAGAGCGGTTTCTTCATACCTAAATTTCTTCTTTCTATCAGAAACTCATCAACTACTTCTGCAAGTGCGGCTAGCTGTAATTCATTTGAATATTCAGACAACGCCTTTTTTAACTCGACTTTACAGTCCTGAATAGCTTCTTTTCTCTTGCGATCAATTGCAACAACTTCATCAACAGGTTCACCACCTTTTTTGAGAGATTTCAGCAAGATAACATCAAACTCACCATCCATGTATTCCTTCGATTTATCGTAATGCAGCCTCAACGATTCAAGATCCAGAATTCGCTTACCAAAATCACTCAATTTGACATCCGCTTCAGCGCGGTCTACATCAGACCAGTTTACAGAAGGCTTTTGACCAAGGAACATGAGAATATTTTCGAGCCATTCTTCATCACTGCCTTGCTTTTTTGTAATACGTTTAATAAATGCCCTCAGGCCGTCTACATCTACTGTGTATTGATCGAGGCCCGCATACCTTCCAATTGCGTTGCTTCTCAAATCGGCAAGTGATGTATTCACGCTCATATGAAAAGCTTCAAGCAACATCCTCACTTGTTGCTCAAGCATATTCTGATATGCATCTTGCAGCTCTTTCAGACAACTTTGAAGTGAACTAGCCAACCCTTCGAGATTGGGGTTTTCCTTCTCCAGCTCTTCCTCATACCCTAATGCGTGAGGAATATCGTTAAACAGCAGATGTTCAGGTGACTTGGAGTATTCAAACGCATTGCGTACTTTCCTGGCCTTTTCAGAAATATCAGAAGACTTGGTTTTCAACGTATATAAGGGTAATCCACCTATAAATTGCGCAAGTGGAGCAACCAGCTGAACCACCGTTTGTTCAGATCCGGCGTTGATGATCTTGCAGTATTCTTCATAGATGGTCGAGCGCAGCCCAGTGATTTTAAAGCGCTGAAAGGTAAATTCATCTGGTCGCTTTACGAACCTGTCAAGCATAACCTTTGTCATGAATGGCTTATATTTCTGTTCTTCATACAATGCCAGTTCATGCCGGTAAACCACGTAAGCAGCAATGTAGAGTATAGGCAATACACCGGCTTTGACTCCATAGGGTGGAGCCATCAATATAGGATTTAATTCGACGAATGACTTCGCATCTTTTTCAGTACTATCAAGGAACCGATTTATTTCTTTCCAGACATGGTAAAGCGTTGACCGTTTATTGGGTTCCTGGAACTCTAAAGTATCCTTGTTATGGATACTGGTTTCTCTAAGAATCGATCGATAAATCGCTTTTTCCGGAGGGAATTTATCAATCCCCAGATCCTTCTCATTTGGACATTCTATCATTGCCTCAAGAAGTTTATTTCTTGCGGCATTAGCCTGCGATGATGGCCGGTCACGATTAATAAGCTCGTTATGCAAAATGGGAGCTTTATGATAAACACGTTCGAGCACGCCTGAAAGATCTTCCTGAAAACTCCGCTTATTGGAAACGGATAGCATTTTTGCATCATTAAACCAGAGGTATTCCTGCGGTTGTTCCAAAAGCCTTTGCAACAATAAAGTCTGAGAATGTTCAGCAGCTGTCAATCGGTCCTCAAATTCCCGCTTGGCTACAGGATCACTATTAAGTTCCTGCCTTGTATTCTGGATCTGACGCAATGCTATTACTTCTGCTGTAGCTTCTCTTAACTGTGTGCCATTTAAGCACAGCGCTACAACATCCACCTCAGAGAAATGCTGGATAATAGGGCCATGAAAAATCTTCTCATCATCCTTAGATGATGCCAGAAAAAAAATGATTCTTGGCTCGCTAAAACGGACAAGAGAAGATGAGTAGGTTGTAGCGTCCACGAATTCTGGAATAAAATAACGAAGTGTTCCACTCTTGATGGTATATCTTCGAGCTACTATTGGCATTATCATATCAGAACTATTTAATTCAGATGCGAGGGAGAATTCACCAAGATTACTCAACTCTTCATCGAGTGCCTCTTCAAGATCAAAATCGCTTCCTTGCCAGACACGATATTCACCACTGAATTTTCTGAAAGTGATGATCGATTTATCAGATAGAGCCTTAAGAGTGCGCGTCACTGATGTTTTGTTACTACCACAGATTTCCAGAATAGCTTTGGATGCCTTGAATCCGCCTTTCGTTCCAATAATGTTAAGAAGACCAATAGTTTTTAGCAACTCAATCTGTTCTTTCGGTGCATCCCCCAAACGTTCAACAGCGGCAACAACTTCAGCCCATCTTCGATGTGTACGGTAATCTCCCAGAGCAGCCGGCTGATTTGTAATAAAGTAGTCATAGACGTGATGCGGGTAAACACATTCTTCCACAGAGTCCATTTTTTCAAGCAAGTCCTGAAGACCAAAATCTTCATGGCTCCCAAGGTAACTGAATAGAGTACGTTCATTCTGTGCAACTTTCTGACACAGAGCGGGAAGCAAGATCGCACTTACTGGATGTAGTGGATAGCAATTACACATAAGATCCACAGCGGAAGTTTTATTCATAACTCCCGGCAGGGCATCATTGCCTTTAAGAACCTCAACAATACTTTTAGTGTTTGACCGGCGTTTCCGGTTTTCTGCCGTTGTAAAATTGTATTCAAAGGCAGCACTGACAACTCGAAGTATCTGTTCGGCAGATTCCAGAAATGGAACATCCTCGAATCGCCCCTGTACCTTAGACCATTCATTTTTAAGGCTTTCACCAAGCCCCTTGGCATACTGCTCAAACGATTGGTGAAGTAATACGAATAGAAATAGATTGCAGTCACTTCCGCTGCAAGCGTGTTCTGCTAATGCCTGCAACATGTAAATATCATTAGCACCGTAATGGCGGGCTTCAAATTCGAGAAATTTACCAAGTTCATCAATGACCAGATAGATGCCTCTACAGCCCTTATCAAGCAGTGCGGACTGTAGCTCTCTGACGTGATTAAGAAGCTCACTGGTAGAAACGGATTCTTTCTTTGAAAGCGTATTTAGCCTAGCGAGTATTTTGTGCTTAGGACCCGGAAATTCCCCAAAAAATAAACTTGATGATTCGCGTAGTCCCTCCACGATCTTTTTTCCCATCGCTTCGGGAGATCCTGTTATCAAAACTTTCAAATACCCGTGACTGTCTGCTATTTCCTGGTTAAAAGATCGAGCAATTTTGGTATCAGCTTTTTTCAGGTTTTCAAATGCTGCATTTGTAGTTTCAAGATCAGGCGAAGAAAGCAAATGCGAAAGAAATACAGAGTTAGAAGACTTTCCTGAACCATATGGCCCAATTAAAGACCATGCTCGCGGAACCTGCTTACTGTCAAAACCTTCACTAACACGCGAAAACAGCTTTAACGCTCTAGAAGTAGGTATATATGCATTAATAACATCCAGTGAATCAGCATCACGCTCAAGGTTAATTGATCTTGTGTAATAAGTATTAACGTGCACTTTGTTTGTTATACTCATGCAGCAATTCCTTTCCTTGAGTTGCCATAATGCTTTTTCACAAAGTCAATTGCGTTTATTTTTCCTGATAAATATATCTGATGTTGGCCTGCGGTATCACTGATATCAAATACTCCGGGTTTAAAATCGATGAGCCTTTCTAATTTTGCAACAAGGTCATTTTCCGACAAACGAAACACTGAACCAATTGCAGGATAGTTATCTTTGCTGTACATAAAGTCTTCTACTGGAATGGCGGACGTGTTTTTCATCTCAAACATCTCACACACTGCGAAACCAAGAACACCCAGAGGTAAACCCGGTCTTGAGCCAGGACGTGACTGATAGCCTCTTCCTGCAGAAGACTGCGTTACCAGTTTTAACAACGCAAAAGGAGAATCCAGCGCTTCTTCAAATGGTGTACGAATATTGCCTTTGGATTGCGTGTACATTCTGGGAAGTAGTGCCGCATCGTTTTTTAGGGTGCTTGCGGAAGGCTTTTTTCTGCTCGTAATTTGATCGTTCACGAAATCTAACAGCGCAGTCGACAATTCTTGCCCTGTAAATTCTGATTTATGAAAACGATTGAAAAACCAATACCAGGATGTTGCTAATTCAGCGTTAGTAGCGAGCAACCAGTGCAGTAACCAGATGGTTGCTTCGTCTTCAAGATATGGATCAAGTCCTTCTTCAGAAAGAAGAGCGTTACCTAGTTCAGTTGGAAGGTTCTCTACAGGATCAATCATACGGCAGGCACGTAGCCAGTACCTAATTGCCGTAACCATATTTCTTCCGACACCAAGCTTAACAGTCGCCTCATCAGATTCAAAAATGCTGCTACTACCTTTCTCATTTATTGCCTGAAAGCCCTTGGACAACCATCCATAGCGTAACGCAAAGGTTTCATGGCGACCAAAGGCCATTTTGTTTGGATTGAACTTCATTGATGAGCCTCTTTAGCTTGTTGACTGTTTCTAAGAGACAGTGATTCCTGCTCTTTTACGGCCAGCAGTTCTTCCGCATGAGTTAAGACCATGCTTTTAGATTTGCACTTCCCAAACAGAGAACCGTGTGCAGCTCCGGCTTGATCTCTATAACAATACAGCCACCATTCCGCATACACATAAAACACAATCAAAACAATATGTTAATGCTTAAGCCCTATCACATAGGATCTGTAATGTTACGCATCTTATGTCAATTAACATGGTAGCATTTACTGTATTTGCTAGCGCGTCATTTATTGCCGCCAAATGGCTGTTTTTCTCGGCAATAAACGAAATTCCCACAAAAATTAGCCATATAACACTCTTATAGCACCTGACTGAGGTTGAGACGGTTTTATCCTGAATAACCCACCCAGCAGCGCCAAGCTTCTGGTCTATCACCTTGCAGGTTTCGGCTTCTGAAAGTGTCTTTGTCTGGAACCATTATTATTTTCCTTCCGTGTAATGCTCTGATTCTCCCAGAATTCTAGGATTATTTCCATGTAGACCCACGCCTGCGCGGGATGATGGGTGGTGGCAGGAATGGCAGTGATCGGTTTGATGTGTAGGTGCTCAGCCCCCTGAGCGATGGTTTTTTCTTTTGCCCTGGGGGCAGGGTTTTGCGGTCAAGTTGCGGGATGGAGGTAGTGTGGTTGCTATATTTGCGCAGATTTGCGGTTATTTGCGTCTTTTGCGGCTTGCTTTTTCGGCCTTACATTTTCTTCTCAGGTTTCTTTCTTGCGTGTCTTTCTCAGGTTTCCTCCTCACGCTTTTTGCCCTCGCGCTTTTTCCCCTCGCACGTCCTCCTCAGATTTTCCCCTCGGCCTTTTCCCCTCACCCTAGCCCTCTCCCCTGGGGGGAGAGGGGACATAAAATTTGGGAGAGGGGACAAAAAAATAGGAGAGTGGATAAAAAATAGGAGAGGGGGTAAAAGATTTGGGAGAGAGGATAAGAAATTGGGAGGGGATAGATAACAAAAAACCTTGATCTACAAGGGTTTTGCGGGGTAACTATTATTCAATAAGGCCTAAATAATTTGCTGCATTGGACGATAACTGTTGTGTTAGTGGTTGTTTAGGTGCAGTAATCAAGATGATGTTTGTAGGTTGCCGCGCGAATGATGTTATGGATGCTGAAATTTAAACGTCGATTTTTCAAACATGTTGAGGTTACTGCCCTAGTTGAGCAAATCTATTCTACAATCTGGCGATTCAAAGACACTGCAATCGTACTGCAGCAATAAATCTACCCTTGGGTGGGTGGTTTGTACGGTGCTTATTGCGCTTGCCATTTTTGTGGTGGCTATGCTCAGCAAGCATCTCACGGTTCCTCCCAGCAATGCTGCACCTGTATGGCCTGTGGCTGGCATTGCCTTGGCTTTGACTGTTCTGTACGGCCCCCGTGCTCTGATTGGGATATTCATTGGGGCTGTGGCGTTTGAGTTTCAACTCTTCTCTCAAACCCTGGGGGATCACAACATCAGCAAAGCGCTGATATTGTCCGTGGGGCTGGGGGTTGGTGCCTGCGCTCAAGCGCTGGTTGGGGCAAAGCTGATTCGCCATGCTCTAGGCCCACTGCCTAGTCTGACTCATGATGGCGATATTCTACGTTTTCAACTGCTGGGGGGGCCTGCTGCCTGCTTGGTCTCTGCCAGCATCGGCATGGTTACCTTGCTATCACTTGGCGTAGTTACCCCAGAGAATATGCAGGTGGGGTGGTTAACCTGGTGGGTGGGGGACGTTATTGGTGTGGTTATTTTTGCCCCACTGGTAATTATCTTTTTTGATCATACCGATCCGCTATGGCTGGGGCGCAAGGCTACCGTAGCCTTCCCCATGTTGCTGCTGTTTATCATCACTATCGCTTTTTACTCTTATGCTGATTTTAAAGAGAGTGAGCGCAAACAGCTTAAGTTCCAGGAGGTGGTCCGCTCTACCCATCACGATCTAACGAGTGAATTTCAGCGTCACCTGGAAATACTAGACTCGCTGAAGAACTATTTCGATGCGAGCTCTCATGTCACTGAGAATGGATTTAGGATTGTCAACGCAGCGACTCTGCAGAAGCATAGCGGCATTCAGGCTCTGGAGTGGATCAAGCGGGTAAAACAGGAGCAGCGTGGCGAGTTTGAGCGCACCCTCCCTCAAGGCAGGACGATACGAAGATTTAATACTGCAGGAGTTTCAAAACCAGCAGAGATTAGGGAAGAGTATTACGCCATTCAGTTCATTGTGCCGCAGAAAACAAACATGCCGGCCTTAGGCTTTGATATCACCAGTAACCCGATTGCTGCTGAGGCACTATTCCGGGCCAGGGACAGTGGTAAAACAGTGGCAACAGGCCCCCTGCGGCTAGTGCAAGAGACCGCAGATGATGTGGGCATTGTGCTGTATAAGCCGGTATACAGCACTCCTACCACACCTGCCGATCTGGAACAGCGTAGGGAGTTGATCGCTGGCGCTGTGGCCGTGGTGCTGCGTATGCGCAGTATGATTGACACTGAAACACCAAGCATCGCCAATGGTGAGGCCTTGGTACGCCTGTTCGATAACACCGACGCAAGCAGCCCTCAGTTGCTGTACAACAGTCATCCAGAGATCACCAACAACCCACCCCATGCCTTGATAGAGACCCAAACTTTCGATATGGGCGGGCGTAGCTGGAGACTGGAGTATGTATCTACGCCTGGGTTTTTGGCTAAGAACACCAACTGGGCAGTCTGGCTGGTATTGACCGGGGGACTATTAATCACGGCACTAATGGGTACAGGATTGCTAATTTTGACTGGCCGTACCTTGCATGTGGAAGATGAGGTGAACAGACGAACAGCAGAGCTGCGCTCTGAGGTTCTGCAACGTCGAGACACTGAAACTCAGCTACGCCTAGTACTGGATGGTGCCAACCTGGGGTTTTGGGACTGGAACTACCAAACTGGAGAGCATTGGGTAAATGATCGTTGGATGGAGATACTGGGTCTGCAGCGCAGCGACCTAAAGAATGATGCTAGCGATTGGTCTGATCGCATCCATCCCGATGATAAAGAAAAGGTATTTCAGGCTGTAGAGCGGCACATTAAGAACCAGGAAAGTTATGTGGTGGAGTGTCGCATGCGTCACCAAGACGGACACTGGGTCTGGATTCAGGGTGCGGGGGCAGTGGTAACTGTTGATCAAAAAACTAACGAGCCACTGCGGCTATGCGGAACCCATCAGGATATCTCAGAACGCAAGAATCATGAGAATCAAATTGTGCATAAGGCCCACTTCGATTCACTCACTGAACTACCCAATCGGTTTCTGGCGCTGGATAGACTCTCTCAGCTACTCAGCGAAGCTCAACGCAAACAAGAGATGATTGCAGTGCTGTTTCTGGATCTGGATGATTTCAAAAAGATCAACGACACCCTGGGCCATGATACTGGAGACAAGCTTTTGATGGAGACTGCAACCCGTCTGCAATCAGCAGTGCGTAGTTGCGATACGGTTGGGCGCCTGGGTGGCGATGAGTTTATTATTCTACTTAGCGGTATAACGCAGGCCTCTGATGCACAACCAGTGACAGAATCATTGCTGAAAAAATTCACTGACACCTTCAAGATCGACAACCGGGAGCTGATGCTTACGGCTAGTATCGGCATATCCATCTATCCGGATGATGGCGATAACATGTCGGAGTTATTACGTAATGCTGACTCCGCCATGTATCACTCCAAGGAGCAAGGGCGTAATACCTACTCCTATTTCACGGAACAGATGAATGAAGCGGTTTCTAAGCGTCTGCTGTTTGAAGAGCAGATGCATGGGGCGCTCGACCGAGGGGAGTTTAAACTCTGCTATCAACCGCAAGTGGAGCTGACTAACGGTAAAATCGTAGGTGTTGAGGCTCTGCTGCGGTGGGATAACCCTGCCCTGGGGAAAGTGTCACCCTTAGAGTTTATCCCCATTGCTGAGCAGACCGGGCTAATTGTGGACTTAGGGAAATTTGTACTTAGCGAGGCCCTGAGTAAAGCTGCCGTCTGGCAAAAAATAGTCGGGCCGCAATTCACCCTAGCGGTTAACCTCTCGCCACGCCAGTTCCGTGACCCAAATCTAGCGGACTTTGTTCAGAAGACTATTGAGCAATCGGAGATGCCGTCCAGTTGCCTAGAACTGGAAATTACCGAAGGCGTTCTGTTGAGCGGCCATGCCTATATTGATCATACATTGGTCGCTTTGCATAACTTGGGCGTAAGTATAGCTATGGACGATTTTGGTACCGGCTACTCATCTCTCAGCTATCTGCGCAACTATCCATTTGATGTGCTGAAAATAGACCGGGAATTTATTCAAGATCTTTGCGACGATCCTGGAGACCGCGAGTTGGTAAATGCCACTATTATGATGGCGCACGGCCTGGGACTAAAAGTAATTGCCGAAGGGGTAGAGACCGAGAAGCAGCGAGAATACCTCTCTGCCCAGGGTTGTGATTTCGCCCAGGGATATCTATTTAGCAAACCAATATCTCATGAGGAGATATCTGAGCTGCTGGCAGAGTCAGATAGTATTTAAGCGCATACATCAGAGTCGACTGTGGACCACACTTAGTTTTTAGGGCAGCGCGTGCAATACATACGGCGCAATGTGGTTGCTTATTGCACCCTACATATAGTGATATCATTACCCCATGAATAACCCATCAGCACATAGGGCCAGAAAACGCTTCGGCCAAAATTTCCTGCATGATCCCTCTGTTATCCAGAAGATCGTTAATAGCATCTCGCCTAAACCGGATGAGCATCTGGTGGAGATTGGCCCTGGTCAGGGGGCTATTACCAAAGAGCTGTTACGGGCCGCTGGGAGTATGGATGCTGTTGAGCTGGACCGGGATTTGATCGAACCCCTAGCTAAGATGTGTGGTGATATTGGTGAGCTGCGCATCCATAGCGCTGATATTCTGAAGTTTGATCTGTGTGGCTTGGTGCCGGAAGGAGAGCAGCTACGGGTGGTGGGCAACCTGCCATATAACATCTCTACCCCCATCCTGTTTCATCTACTGGAGCGCTCTCACTGCATTCAGGATATGCACTTCATGCTGCAAAAGGAGGTGGTGCTGCGTATGGGTGCCGAATCTGGCAACAAGCAGTATGGACGCCTGTCGGTGATGTTGCAGGCTCAGTGCGATGTCTCTTATCTGTTCGATATAGGCCCCGGCGCTTTCAAGCCTGCCCCTAAGGTAGACTCGGCCTTTGTGCGGCTGGTCCCCCACTCTACTCCCCGCTTTCATATTGATGATCAAAAGATATTTTCCCAGGTTGTAGCCCAGGCTTTTTCCCAACGGCGCAAGACTCTGCGTAATAGTCTGCGCGAGCTGATTACTGCCGAGACTATGCAGAAGCTAGGGATTGATCCTGGCCTGCGAGCAGAACAGCTTGAGGTGGAGGAGTTTGTTAAGTTGGGGAATGTAGCTGCTGGTGTTGCACAGTAGGTTTAGGTGGGTTTTTAGGATTTCTCTTTTGCCCTGTTCCTTACCTTTGCCCCCTCACCCTGACCCTCTCCCCCAAGGGAGAGGGAACTAAGAGCGCCACATCTATAGCCCCTCGCCCCTCCGGGGAGAGGGAATAAAGAGTTCCGTATCTATAGCCCCTCGCCCCCCTGGGGAGAGGGGTTGGGGTGAGGGGAAAGATATTGGCGTGTGAGAAAAATATTGGGGTGAAGATAGCAGCTTCTCCCCCTCACCCTAGCCCTCTCCCCCAAGGGGGAGAGGGAAATACACTTTGACTGTTAAACGGGGAATTTAATAATCCCCAATGTGTAACTTTAAAAAATTTATACTGCCCACAACACATGATGTAATTGCGATTTATCGTACATATCTATCTAATATGATATA